>CAVYCI010000019.1:0-17739 GCA_963766925.1 uncultured Alphaproteobacteria bacterium | reverse complement strand
CACGATCGCGCTGGTGGTGGGGATCGAATACACGCGCTTCGGCGCGCGGGTGCGGGCCGCCGTGGACAACGAGCGGATGGCGCGCGGGCTCGGCATCGACGTCGATCGTACCTTCGCCATCACCTTTGCGCTCGGAAGCGGACTTGCGGGCCTTGGCGGAGCGCTCGCGATCGACATCATCGGGCTCGACCCGTCGTTCGCCCTGACCTATCTGGTCTACGTGCTGATCGTGGTATCGGTCGGCGGTCTCGGCTCGATTTCAGGCTCGCTCATCGCGGCGATCGTACTCGGCATCAGCGACGTCGCCGGCAAATATTACATTCCGCAGCTCGGCGCGTTTCTGATCTATCTGGTCATGATCACGCTCTTGATGTGGCGCCCGCTCGGCCTGCTCGGGAGACGCTGAGCGATGGCCCTGACCGACGCGATTGCCAGTCCGCAGCTTTACCTTCGCGCACAGACCCGGTGGAAGCCGGTCGAGGTCGCGTTCTGGCTGGCGACCCTGCTGCCGTATTTTCTGTTCCCGAATTATCTGTCGCTCGCGAGCCAGATCGCGGTGGCGGCGCTGTTCGCACTGTCGCTGGATTTGATCCTCGGCTATGCCGGCATCGTCTCGCTCGGCCACGCCGCGTTTTTCGGCGTCGGCGCCTACACCGCGGGCCTTCTGTCCAAATACGGCTGGGGCGAGCCACTGACCGGGCTCGCGGCTGCGGCGCTGGCGGCGGGCATCGTCGGCTACGTCACGAGTTTCGTCATCTGCCGGTTCCGCCATCTGGCGCTGATCATGCTGACGCTCGGCTTTGGCCTGCTGCTGGCGGAACTCGCCAACAGCGCGGGCTGGCTGACGGGCGGTATGGACGGCCTTCAGGGCATCCACACCTGGAAGCTGCTCGGCTATTTCCGGTTCGATCTTTACGGCTACACCGCCTACAGCTACGCGCTCGCCGTGCTGTTCGTGGTGTTCCTGGTCGCGCGGCGCCTCATCCACTCGCCGTTCGGCCTGTCGCTGCGCGGCATTCGGGAAAACGCCGTGCGCATGCCGGCGATCGGCGCGCCGAGCCGCGCGCATATCCGCACGATCTACACCATCGCCGCCGCCATCGCCGGGATCGCCGGCGCGGTGCTGGCGCAGACCACCGAAACCGTTTCGCTGGATTCGCTCGGCTTCGAGCGTTCCGCCGAAGTGGTGGTCATGCTCGTGCTCGGCGGCGCCGGACGGCTTTACGGCGGCCTCGTCGGCGCCGTCATCTTCATGGTCGCGCGCGACCAGTTCTCCGGCATCCAGCCGCAATACTGGTATTTCTGGATCGGCCTTCTGCTGGTCGCGCGTCGTGATGTTGCTGCCCGAACGGCATCCTCGGCGGACTGGCGAAGCTGACATCGCGCTGGAGACGGACGTGAACGCGCCGGCGCTTGCGACCCGCGGTCTCGCCAAAAGCTTCGGCTCGCTGGTCGTCGCCGGCAATATCGAGATCGATCTGCCGAAGGGCGTCGCGCTACGCGCTGATCGGCCCGAACGGCGCCGGCAAGACCACGCTGATCAATCTCATGACCGGAATGCTGCGGCCGGACGCGGGCCAGATCCTGCTCGGCGGCGCCGACATCACCGCGCTCGCGCCCGAGCAGCGGGTGCGGCGCGGCCTGGTGCGCACCTACCAGATCAATTCGCTGTTTCCGCATCTGACCGCGCTGGAATCGGTGACGCTTGCGGTCTGCGAGCGAAGCCGCGTCGGCGCGCACCTGGTGGCGGCCGCTTACCGCCTATCGGTCACGAGATCGACGAGGCCTACGACATTCTCGCCACGCTGAAGCTCGGACCGGTCTGCCACCGGCCGACGCGCGAACTGGCCTACGGCCAGCAGCGCCTGCTCGAGATCGCGCTCGCGCTCGCGACGAGGCCGAAGGTGCTGCTGCTCGACGAACCGGCGGCCGGCGTGCCGCGCGAGGAAAGCCAGGAACTGTTCGCCGCCATCGCCGGGCTGTCGCAGCGACATCACCGTGCTGTTCATCGAGCACGACATGGATCTGGTGTTCCGCTTCGCCATCGCGCATCATCGTGATGGTCGGCGGGCGGCGTTCTGGTCGAAGGCACGCCGCACGAAATCGCCGACCGATCCGCGGGTGCGCGCGGTCTATCTCGGCAAGGCGCCGGACCGGGCCGGCGCCGAATCTGCACGAGCCGCATCATGCCTGAGCCGCTGCTCGCGCTGGACGACGTTCGCGCCGGCTACGGCGCCGCCGTGGTGCTCGACGACATCTCGTTCGCACTTGCCCGAGCGCGGCAGCCTCGCCGTGCTCGGCCGCAACGGCGTCGGCAAATCGACGCTGCTGCTCACCATCATGGGCTACACGCAGGTCAGCCGCGGCCGCATCCTCTGGCGCGGCGACGGACATCACGCGCCGGCCGCCGCATCGCCGCGCGCTGGCCGGCATCGGCTGGGTGGCGCAGGAGCGCGAGATTTTCGTCTCGCTCACCGTCGAGGAAAACCTCACCGTCGCGGCGCGGCCCGGGCGCTGGGACCTGCCGGCGGTCTACGAACTGTTTCCGCGCCTTGCCGAGCGCCGGCGCAATTTCGGCAATCAGCTCTCCGGCGGCGAGCAGCAGATGCTGGCGATCGCCCGCGCGCTGATGACCAATCCGGCGCTGCTGCTGCTCGACGAGCCGCTGGAAGGGCTGGCGCCGATCGTCGTCGAAGAACTCGCCGCCGCGATCCGGCGCATGACCAGCGAAGGCGCCAATGCCTTCATCCTGGTCGAGCAGCATGCCGAGATCGCGCTGTCGCTGACGCAGCATGCGATCGTCATCGAACGCGGCCGCATCGTGCACAGTGGCGCCTCGGCGCAACTTGCTCGCCGATCACGCCACGCTCGATCGGCTGATCGGGCTGCGGCTCGCGGACGCGTGAGCTTTCTGCCGCCCGGTTCAGCTCGCGGGACCGGATGAAGCCGCGGGCAGCCTGATCGCGTTCGCGCCTGCGATTTCTTCAAGCTCGTCCCACAGCTTCGCCGGAATCGGAATGCCGGATTTGCGCCGCACCGCTTCGGTGCGGCCCGACCGCTCGCCCGGCAGCAAGATTTCGTCGAAGCCGGCCTGACGCGGCAGCGCCTTGAGAAGCGCCGCCAGCGTGTCGGCGTCGTTGACGAAATCGCCGAGCGGCCGGAAGGTCGCGATGTCGATGGCGATGACGCGATGTTCTGCGTCATGCGCCGCTCCGCTTCTCCGGACCGAGCGCACGGGCCTGGATCGGCGCGGCGGCAAGCACGCTCGCCAGCATTTCGAACATCAAGGCAAGCCCCGATCCCTTGGGCCCGCCGAGCGGCAGCAGGATCTCCGCGTGGCTGCGGATCGGTGGTCGGCTCGCCCTTCGCGGTCAGCACGGTGCCGGGCGGCAATGCCGCGCCGGTGGCGCGGGCCTGCATGATCTTGCCGTTGGAGATCGCTGCTCGTCGCCATGTCGAGCACGATCGGCCCGCTCGCCGCTCGGGCACGCGCGATGGCGATCGGGCTCGTTCCCAGGCTGGCGACACGCGCGCCGTGATAGGCGACGAAGGCCGGACCCGCGACCATGATGATCGCGGCGCAGCCGCGCTCCGCGATCCATTGCGCGTAGCGGCCGATCGCGCCGGTGTGCGTGGTCTCGCGCACCAGGCCGAAGCAGACCCCGGCGTTTCGCGCCGCCTCGACGGCATAGGTGATCGCCTGCATCATCGCGACCGGACCGAACCCGCGGCCGCCGTCGAGCACGAAGGTCGCCGCGCGCTCCTGCAAAAACCGCGGCTGCGCTTTCGGATCGATCTCGCCCCGGGCGATCGCCGTCGAGATACGCGGCAGCCGTGAAACGCCGTGGCCGTCGACGCCGCGCAAATTGGCCCAGACCGAGCCCGTCGGCGACGACCGCCGCGTCCGCGCCGCTCGCGCCGCCCGCCACCAGCGCGTCGAGGATGAAACGCCGAAGCTCTCCGTCGCTGACGACAATGCCGCTGCCGCTCATGCGACCGCCGGGAAATACGCATCGAGCCAGTCGCGCATCACGCTCCACACCCGCGTCGAGTTCTCGGCGAACAGGAAATGGTCGAGACCGCTGAACAGATGCAGCTCGCCGGCTGGCCGGCACGCTTGAACATCTCGATCGACTGCTCGGTCGGCGTCACCGAATCGCTGGCGGCATGGATCAGGAGCAGCGGCCGCGGCGCGATCTTGCCGACAACTTCCTCGGCACGGAAGTCGAACATGCTCTGCGCGGTTTCGGCCGGGAACATCTCGACCGAGTTGGCCGACAGCATCGGCACATTCTGCCTGTCGAGATTGTCGCGCACGTGCGCGGGAATCGGCACGATCTCGTCCCGCGGCACCATCAGCGACTTGCCGGTGCGGGCGCGATGCGCGCGGCCTTCTTCCAGCATGGCCGTGAACTTCGCCCAGGCCTCCGGGGTCGGATGCTGGCCGCGGAATTTCCGCTCGCCGTGACCCCAGCCGCCGTTCGAAATCACCGCGGCGATGCGCGGATTGATGCCGCCGGCATAGACCGCGACGGCGCCGCCGAAGCTCGAGCCGATCACGCCGATCCGGTCCGGATCGACAGCGGGATCGCGGGCGAGAAAGTCGAGCGCGTTGCCGAGGTCCTCGACCTGCTCGAGACAGATGACACGGCCGAATTCGCCCTCGCTCTTGCCGCAGCCGCGCATGTCGAAACGCAGCGTGACGTAGCCATATTCGCCAAGCACGCGTGCGGGCTGGGTCACGCTCGCTGACTCGCTGTTGCTGCCGAACCCGTGCAGCACCAGAAAAGCCGCCCGCCGCTCTCCCCGGGCAACACCGGCGGGCCTGCCGAGCGCGCCATGCAGTTTCAAACCGGCGGACGGAATGGCGACGAGGTCTTCTCTCATGGGCGGCTTTCCGAATATCCAGCACCCGCGCGCTGCGCAATTCATCTGATCACGGGTGCGTGATCGGAAACAATACCGCAAGCGGGAGGATTACGCCGATGGAACGAACAGCTCGGTTATGGATTGTCGGGAGGACCGGCCATCCTTTCCCCCCCTTCCCCCGTGCTTGGCTGGTCATTCTTGGGCGCAGTTGCTCGACCGAAGCGGCTGCGCCCTTATTTTTTCCACCACAGGCTGCCGGCTACTGAAATGCGAAGATTTGCTTCCAGTCGCTCTTCATGCTGATCACGGTCCAGCCGCTCTTTTTCGCCTCGTCATAAAGCTCCTGGCTGAAGGTGCCGACCCTCGTGGCTGGCAGCCCGTCAGCCGGACCGTAGGCGTATTCGCGCTGCGCGTCGTCATGGAGAACCAGCATCATCAGCCGCGCTCCCCCGCCTGCTCCGGTATATTCCAGCATCTGCCGGTCGCCGTTCGAATTGCCGAATGCCGCATGCGGCCGGCGGCCAATCATCAGATGAATGCCTGCCGGTTTGCCAGCATTGTCATCGTTCAGCAGCAGCTTTGGATCCTTGGTGAGCATCGGCCGGCCGGCTTTGTCGTAGCCGTAGCTTACGCCGCCCATGCTGCCGACCACCTGTTCGGGCGGGATCCCGTAGACCTGTTCGGAATACACACGAACGAAATCCTGCCCTCCGCCGGTGACGATGTAGGTCCTGTAGCCATTGGCGCGCAGGTAACCCAGCAGCTCCTGCATCGGTTGATAGGTCAGCTCGGTATAGGGCCGTTTCCAGCGGGGATCCCGCGCGGCGGCGAGCCACTTCTTCACTTCGGCGCCAAACTCGTCCACCGTCATGCCGGTCAGCGTGGCGGCGGCAATTTCTTTCAGGTCCCGAAGCGGCAGCTTCGCGATCGCTTCCCGGTCGCCTGACAACACGGTCTTGAACGGTTCGATGTTCGCAAGCCCGGGCTTTGCTTTGACAACCGCGGGCACGCGGTCGAGGCAGTACATAAGCTGGCTGTAAACCGGATGCTCGACCCAAAGCGTCCCGTCCTGATCGAACGTGGCGATGCGTTCTTCAGGGCGGACAAATTTCGGGCTCGCCGCGTCGGTTGTCTCCTGCACGAACCTGACAATCGCCTGCCTCGCGGGACCGTCATTCCATGACGCAAGCGCGTCGGCCTGCGCGAACGCCTGCGCCCCGAAGAGCGACACCACGGCGGCCGTGAGTGCGAACCCAATGACGAGAGGGACATTCAATTTCACGGCCGCCTCCGGAAAACAGAAAAGAGGCCGTCAGAATACGCCGTAGAAACACGTCTGTCGTCATCAACAAAATAACGGCGCGCCGGATGCGCGCCGCCCGAGGCAAACAGGCCGGATTTCAGAAAATGACGATCAGGCGGTCGCCTGCCGTTCGCGCTGGCGCGCCTTGCGGCCGAAGAACAGCGCCTGGCTCGCCACCGCCGACACCACCGCCAGCTGAAACGGCTTGGCGATGAGGAAGGCAGGCTCCGGCCGCTGGCCGGTGAGGAATCGCTCCGGATACGCGGTGATGAAGATCACGGGCACTTCAAAAGCCTTGAGGAGTTCGTTGACGGCATCGAGGCCCGAGCTGCCGTCGGCAAGCTGGATGTCCGCGAGGATCAGGCCCGGCTGTTTCTTGCGGGCAAGCGCGATCGCCTCGCTGTGCGTGCGGGCGACGCCGATGACGCGATGACCGAGGCTTTCAACCAGAGCCTCGATATCCATGGCGATAAAGGTCTCGTCCTCGATGATAAGGACGTCGGTCGCGATCTCGGCTGCGAGTTCGCGTCCGGATTCTTCCACGAGGCTGCGGAGCGTCGGCAGGTCGCAGTCGAGAATCTGCGCGGCATCCTCCTCCGAGAAGCCTTCCAGCGCGACCAGAAGGAACGCCTGGCGCGGCCGTGGCGTTATCTGGGTAAGATGCTGCTGGGGCGGGGAATTCGGCTCGGGAGGATCGGCCTTTCCGTTCACTTTGACCGAATTCCAGATTTTCGTGAACAGCGCGTACAGCGCCACCCGCTGATTGGGGCCGGATTCGAGGATTTTCGGACTGGCAATCAGCGATTCGAGCGTGGCGGCGACATAGGCGTCGCCGGACGCCTGGCTTCCGCTCAACGCGCGGGCGTACCGGCGGAGAAATGGCAGGTGCTGGAGTACCGCTTGTGAGGTCGACAAAGGACCCTCCCCTATACTTCCCGATGCTACGACCAATAGAACACGCCCGGCCGACTAAAGTTCCATAAATGTGTTCCTAAGCCCGGAACCAACGGCAGTTCAGCGCGTTGGCTCCGAAGTCAGGGGAACAATCATGCGAACCAGCGTCCGCGGGCGGAAATGGGGGCATTACAAAAAATGAAGACGGGTAAACCAGTTAATGTCGAACAACCGGCCCCTGAAGCGAAGCCGGAAGTCTGGGACACCATGAACCAGCAGCAGCCCAGCCCCCCGCGAAAGAGTGAGGTCCGCCTCGGACGCGAAGTGCAGGCCCGCATCGGCCAGCAACTGCGCGCCATGTACGACGACGTCGTCAAGGAAGGGGTTCCGGATCACATTCAGGATCTGGTCCGCAGGCTGAGTGAGCAAGATGACGGAACGGCCTGACGCCATGAAGCTCGATCCCGCCATTCGCGATCAGGTCCTCGCAACCGTGCCAAGTCTGCGCGCGTTCGCGATCTCGCTGTGCGGCCATATCGACCGGGCCGACGACCTGGTGCAGGAGACGCTGCTGCGCGCCCTTGCCCACATCGATTCATTCCAGCCCGGCACCAACATGCCGGCCTGGCTGTTCACCATTCTCCGCAATCTGTTTCGCTCCGAGTACCGCAAGCGGCGGCGCGAGGTGGAAGACGCCGACGGCCGTTACGCCGAAACTTTGAAGTCGCACCCCGAACAGACCGGACGGGTCGAGTTCAGCGAATTCCGCGCCGCGCTCTCCAAGCTGCCGTCGGACCAGCGCGAAGCCCTGATCCTGGTGGGCGCATCCGGCTTTTCATACGAAGAAGCCGCCGCGATCTGCGGCTGCGCGGTCGGCACCATCAAGAGCCGTGTCAACCGTGCGCGCACGCGCCTTGCCGATCTTCTGGCCATCGACAGCATCGATGACTTCGGCCCGGACCGTGCCACACGCGCTGTGCTCGGCGGCAGCAGCCGGCCCTGATCCTGCCGGCCGCTCCGGGGCGCGAGGCACCCAGCGTCAGAACATCGTGTTGGTATTGGCGGACTGCTCCGGAATTTCCTGCCGGACATCCCAGTGCTCGACGATCCTGCCGTTCTCCAGCTTAAAGATATCGATGATGGCGTTGCCCCGGCTGCCGGGCGTCGGAATGTTGTGCACGTGCAGAATCACATAGTCGCCGTCCGCGAACACGCGTTTGATGTCGCTGTGATAGTCGGGAAACTTGTCGCGCAGGAACGCGAGAAACGCCTTCAGTCCCTCCGGGCCGTCCATGGCACGTGGATTGTGCTGGGTGTAGCGCGGCCCGAGAAACTTCGCCGAAGCGTCGAAATTCTTCTGATTGATGGCGAGATCATAGAACTCCACCACCGCCTTTTTGTTTGCTTCCATTTCCTTTTGATCGGCGGCATACGCGGCCGGCGCCAGCGCGATCATCACAGCCGCAATAAACCAGCGAAGCATTTCAACCTCCCTCTCATCGGATCGCGACATTGCGCGGCAGGCAAGCGACCGCGTTTTCCTTGCGTCACCGGCAAATCGTAACGATAAAACGGCCCCGCCGACAGCCGGTCATCTGCATTCCCCGGGCTGGCTCAGACCTGGGGTTGTTCGGCGGCAAGCCCGGCCGCCGGTACCGACAGTGTCCATGTCAGCCCCTCCGGCGCGAAATCCATGTCGACCTTGCCGCCCAGCGAGTCGGTGACGATGCGCCCGATCACAACATGGCCGTAGCCTTTATTGACGGGCGGCGTGACCGGCGGACCGCCGCGTTCCACCCACGTCAGGAGCAGACGGCTCTGGTCCGCATCGGAATTTTGCCAGCTCCAGGAAACGGCGACCCGGCCAGCCGGTCTGGACAGTGCCCCGTATTTGACCGCGTTGGTCGCGAGTTCGTGGAGCGCGAGCCCGAGCGCCTCCGCCGCTTTCGGGCCCGCAAAAACCTCCGGGCCTGACACGCCAAGGCGCGCGCTTCCGGTTTCGACAAAAGGCGCGAGCTGATCGCGCACCAGCTCCGACAGCGACACGCCGCGCCAGTCCTGAAGCACCAGCAGATCGTGAGACGCAGCGAGGCCCTGCAGGCGCGACGAGAATTTGCCGAGAAACTCCTCGAACGTGCCGGCGGTGCGTGCCGTACGCGCGGCAATGGACTGGACCACCGCCAGCAGATTTTTCGCGCGGTGGGTCAACTCGCGCATCAGCAGGTGGATGTGTTCCTCGGCGCGTTTGCGGTCGGTGACGTCCGCAACGACATTGACCAGCCGCAAAGCCTTGCCATCCCTGCCGCGCGCAACCACCTGCCCGCCGCCGGAAAGCCACCGGACCGTTCCATCGGCTTTCAGAATCCGGTATTCGACCGGAAACCAGTCCTGCCTGTCCGCCAGTTCGTAAAAGCCTTTGGTAAGGTGACGGTCATCGGGATGAAGCGCGAGCCTGAATTCGTCATGCTCGCCGCCGAAGTGCCCGCGCCCGTCCTTGAGCGTTATCCCGAACAGCGCCATGGCTTCGTCGGTCCAGATGCGGACGCCGGCTTCCAGATCGGTTTCCCAGTGCACCAGCCGGCCGGCCTTGAGGGCGGCGCGATATCTCGCCTCGCTCTGGGCGAGTTCTTCGGTTCTTCGCTCCAGCGTCTCTTTGGCGTCAAGCAGATCACGCTCGGCGCGGTCGCCGGCGGCAGCAGTGTTCTCGGCTTCCTGTAACGGCACAGAACTGGACAATCCCGCTTTATGGTCTTCCGCCGGCCTGCACACGGCGCCATTCGGCGGTGGCGCGATCCGGCGGGCCATCGTACCGGGTCAGGCGGCCAATGATAGTACGCCATTCGACACATCCCGCTTTGTCAGGTATGTGCGGCGGCAGGGAATCCCCAGGATTTGCCGGGGCATATGAACTTCCGTCGATTTCGGGGTGACCGTTTCAAGGCGGCTGAACCGTGAGAATGCTCAAGCGCCTGGTGCGCCGCACGCTGATCCTCGGACTGGGCGTCTTCAGCATCTGGCTGATCGTCTTTGTTTTCAGAATCACGGACCAGAGGGTGCCAACGGTTCTGGCACTGGCCCTGACCTACGGTGTCGCGGCCTATCTCATCCTCCCCCAGGCGGTCCGCATGGGGCTGAAGATCCTGCAGCGCAGACATGTGCCCCGCTTCACGATTACCGGCGATGGCCTGCCCGGCGATCCGGTCAACCTGGTCCTCACCGGCACGCTGGAGGAGCTTCGCGCCGCGTTCCGCAGCGCCGGCTGGTCGGAGGCGGATGCACTCGGCCTCGCGAGCTCGTGGCGCATGGCCCGTGCGTTCGTATTGAACTCGCCTTATCCGACCGCCCCGTTCAGCACGCTGTTTTTATTCGGACGCGGCCAGGATCTCGGTTTCCAGAAGGCGATCGATAACAGCCCACGGAAGCGCCATCATGTCCGGTTCTGGGCGCTCAGCCTCGCGCACGCCGAGTACCAACTCGGAAAAGCGAGCTTCTGGCTGAACACCGACCGTCCGCCCGACGGCGACCGCGTTCACTGGATCGGCGCGGGCACGCAGGACACCGGGTTCTCGCTCACCTGGCTCACATTCCAGATCACCCACGCCACAGATGCGGATACCAACGCCGAGCGGGACTTCATCATCGCCGAACTGATGAAGCACGCAGGCATCGGGGAGATCGTTTCCTATCACGCCGGCCAGCATCTCGGCGCCGGCAAGGTCAATCACTACATCACCGACGGCGAGGTAAAAGCCGCCAACCTGTCGGCCGGCGCCGGCGCCTGACCGCGCGATCACCTTCGTTCAGAAGGCCGCCACACTATTTCCCGAGATGGCGGTCGAAAAACGCGCTGACTTCGGCGAAGTGCGTCCGGCTTTCCGGCGCATCCGGCGCGAACAGATACTGTGCGTGCGACAGTCCCTCGAACACCAGCAGGTCGGCAACGACGCCCGCGTCGCGCAGTTTGCGATGCACCCGCACGGTGTTGCTGAGAAACAGATCGCGCGTGCCCGATGTGAGAATTGTCGGCGGAAATCCGTGCAGGTCGCCGTAAACAGGCGACAGCATCGGATCCCTGAGATCGTGGCCGTTGGCGTAGAGAACCGCAGCGTCACCCAGCCAGCCGTCGTTGCTGACGAGAACGTTGTCCACCATTTCATTCGCGAAATAGGTGTCGCCGGTTTTGGTCATGTCGGACCACGGCGTGCCGGGCGCGATCGCACCCGGAAGCGGCAGGCCCTCCTGCTTTGCGCGCAGCACCATCGCCAGCGTCATGCCCCCGCCGGTCGATGTGCCGAAAATCCCGATGTTCTTTGGATCGACGGTCTTCACCACCTCCCGGTAGACCGCCATCGCATCGTCCATCGCGGCCGGATACGGGAAATCCGGTGGCATGCGGTAGTCTATGGAGATCACCTTGATGTGGCCGGTGCCCGCCACCAGAATTGCTTCCGGCGTGCCGGCTTCGCCGGGGCTGAACACGTACCCACCGCCATGAACGTGGACCAGAACCCGGTTGCGGTTCGCCTCCGCGATTTCACGGGGCGTAACGACGAACGCGTTCACTCCGCCGATGACCGCAGGCTCGACCGTGACGCCCATTTTGTCCCGCAGCGCGGGAAGGGTTTGCAGCGTGCCGACCGCCCGCGTCCTGACGAAATCTTTCCACTCCTGCGCCGTCCGCGGATGGGTGTTCCAGATCGGCGACAGCGGTGCGCCGATCACGGCCTGCATCGCGGGACTTGCAGTACCCGGCACCGGCAACGCGCGTGCCGGAACCTCCCGGGAATTCTCCAGCGCGCTGACGGCGCCGGCCGCGAGCGCCGCGGCGATGACAACGAGACAAATCAGTCGCGTGGATTTCACGATATGACCTCCCTGACACGAATTTTCGCGGATATTCCGTGACCCGGCTGACGCTCAGGCCCCCTTTTTAGTCGGCGCATCGCGTGCCGCCTGGACGCCGACGGCCCTCCGATCCGCTTTTGCACGGGAAGTTTTCCTCGGGCCAGGTCGAAATGTCCGCCTCAAATGAAATTCGATCAAATCACAAATTATCGATTTGTTAACATCGCTCCGCGTGCGTGCCGCCGACCCGATGCATGGAACGCTGCATCGGAACCGACACGTAAATATACGTGCCTGGCCTCCGAACGCGTGTCGGGCGACTTATTTCAGCTGCGTCGAGATCGACGAAAACGTCGTATTGAGTTTGGTCCCGACGCCCTTGACCGCCGAAATAATCGCAATGGAGATGCCGGCGGCGATCAGGCCATACTCGATGGCTGTGGCGCCCGATTCGTCTTTCAGGAAAGCTTTCAGCTTTTGAACCATGCCGGCACCCTATTGCGGGCCTCTAAATTCATCGTGAAAGAATACGGGCATAATCATAACGTTGTTCCAGTAGAGGGAATGCGCACGCCGCGAAACGGTCCCCGGATACCTCACATGTGAGACGGCAGATAAAGCGCGATGGCGGGAAACGCGATCAGGATCACCAGCCGGCACAGGTCGGTGATGATGAACGGAATGACGCCCCTGAAAATCGTCGAAAAATCGATGTCGCCGATCACGCTCTTGATGACGAACACGATCATGCCGACCGGCGGATGAATCAGCCCAAGCTCGACCGTCATGACAATGATGATGCCGAACCAGATCGGATCGAAGCCCGAGCTCGCTGATTACCGGAAATATGATCGGGACGGTCAGGATCACCATCGCCAGCGCATCCATCAGGCAGCCGAGCACGATGTACATCACCATGATCAGCGCCAGCACGCCGTAGCGGCCGATGCCGAGGCCGGTGAGGAAGGTCGGTGACGTTCTGCGGCGTCTGCGTCACGGTGAGGAAATAGCCGAACAGCAGCGCGCCGATCAGCACGGTGAAGACCGCGGCCGCGGTGCGGGTCGCCTGCAGCAGCGAGCGGCGGATTTCGCTTGCGTGCCAAGCCGGCCCGCGCAGCACGCCGATGATCAGCGCGCCGCCGGCGCCGACGCCGCCGGCTTCGGTCGGCGTGAACAGGCCGCCATAGAGGCCGCCGATGACGAAGATGAACAGCAGCAGCGTCGCCCAGACGTCGCGCACGCCCTGCGAGTCGCTCGCTTCCACGAGCTGCGCGGACCGGCCGGCAGAAATCTCGGCCGAGCCCAGCCGATGATCACGACCGTCATCATGTACATCGAGGCGGCGAGGAATGCCGGGAAGGATGCCGGCGATGAACAGCTTGCCGATATCCTGCTCGGTGATGATGCCGTAGACCGCAAGCACGGTGGACGGCGGCAGCATGGCGCCGAGCGTGCCGCCGGCCGCGATCACGCCGGCGGCGAACGATTGCGGATAGCCGTAGCGCCGCATTTCCGGATAGGCGACGGTCGAGAACGTCGCTGCGGTCGCGACCGAGGAGCCCGATATGGCCGCGAACCCGCCGCACGCGGCGATGGTGGCTATGCCGAGCCCGCCGCGCCGAGTGACCGAGAAACGTATTGGCGGCGCGGAACAGTTCCCGGCTCATGCCGGAATTGGTGACGAAGGCGCCCATCAGCAAAAACATCGGAATGACGCCGAAAGTGTAGTCGGTCACCGTGCGCATCGAGGTGTGACCGATGATCTTCAGCGCCGCGTCGCCGTTGACCAGATAGGCAAAGCCGCCGACGCCGACGAGCCCCATCGCCATGCCGACCGGCACGCGCATCAGCATCAGCGCGAACAGCGACAACAAACCCGACGATGGCTACGACTTCGTGCTCACGGACGTGCCTACTCGACCGGCTTGATCTGATAGCGCGTCGCCGAATTCGCTCGGGCTGGAAGATCAGCCGCCAGGTACGGATGGCGATCAGCAGCACCGCCGAGACGTCGCCAAGCCATGCCACCAGGAAAAACGGCCAGGTCGGCAGGCGCAGATCGAAGGTCAGCACATGGTCGGCGCGGGTGGTCCAGACCTTGTCGTAGAGCGTGTAGGTCTGCACCGTGACGACGAACAGCAGCACCAGCGTGGCGAACACGTCGATGAAGCGCTGAAAGTGCGGCCCGACATTGGCGTAGAGCAGATCGACGGTGATGTGGGTGCCGCGATAGCTCGTCGCCGCGATGCCCCAGAAGATCAGGATGCCGAGCAGCAGCCGGCCGAAATCATAAGCGTCCGGAATCTGCACGCTGAAGAAATAACGCAGCATGACGGAGATGAAGATGTCGGCGGCGACGATGCCGACGAAGGCCGCGGCGACCAGCTCGATGGAGTCGATGAACCAGTTCATCGGTCCGCGCGGGCCGTGCTGCGGGGGTTCCGTTTCGTGAGGTCCGTCGGCGGTCGGCGCGGCCATGTACGCTCCAGATCCAGAATTCCTCAGTGCAGCGGACATTCCGCTGCCGCCGGCCGCCGCCGGATAACCGGCCGCCGGCCGCCTAATTCCCGCGGACGGCGGACCGCATCAGTAAGCCGCCTTGTATTGCGCAAGCGACGCCTTGAGTTCCTTCAGGATCGTGTCGGGATCGCCGCCGGTGCTGCGGACTGCATCGGCCCATTTCTGCTGCAGCGGCCCGGACGATTTTTTCCACTCGCCGAGCTGTTCGTCGTTGATGGTGTACACCTCATGGCCCGGCATCGCCCTGATCTTCTCGAGGCCGGCGTGCTCGAAATCCGCCCACGGATCGGCAAACCTGGCGGCCCATTCGGTGGTGCAGTGGTCGTCGATCACTTTCTGCTGCGCCGGCGACATCGCGGCATAAGTCCTGGGGTTCATCAGCCACTGGAACGTCACCGTGTTGGTCGGCGCGTCGAGGTGATATTTGGTCACCTTGTCGACGCCGAGCAGCGCTACCGACCCCCACGGGAAGTTCACCGCGTCCGCCACGCCTTTGTCGAGCACGTCGCGGACTTCGGTGGCGCTGGCCTGCACGTTGGTGCCCCCGAGCAGCGTCACCCAGGCGGCCACGGTCGCCTGCGACGGCCGGATCTTCATGCCCTTGATGTCGCCCGGCAGCACGATTTTTTTCGTCTTGGAATGCCACGTCAGCGGGTCGAGAATGAACGAGAAGCAGTACTTCACGTCCTTCATCTCGGTTGCGGCGTATTTGCGATACCAGGCGTCGATGGCGCGGATGCCGCCATGGGCGTCGCCGACAAGAAACGGCAGTTCGCCGGCGGCGATGATCGGGAAGCGGCCGGGCTGATAGCCGGGATTGACGTAAGTGAAATCGGCGATGCCGTCGCGCGCCATGTCGTAATGGTCGAACGCCTTGCCGAGCTGCTGCGACGGGTAGATTTTGTACTTGATGGTGCCGCCCGAGGCTTTCTCGATATCGGCGCCCCATTCGTCGATCGATTTCTGCAACGGATGCGTCGGCGGCACCCAGTGCGACAGCTTGAGATCGAAGGTCTTGTCCTCGGCAAAGGCGGGGCCGGTACCAGGCAGGCCGGGCAGGGACAGGCCGAACAGCGAAAGCCCCAGTATCGCCAGACCACTGAGCTTGATTCGACGCATCGTGACCTCCCGGTTGATCGATCTGTTACAACTTTAGCTATTTCATTTAAGCGCGAAGAACTGCGGCGGCACAAGAGCCGCCCCGTACCACTTTGGTAAAATTGCGTACGCAGAAATAACGATCCATGCACGCCGTCTTTCGATAGTTCCCGCGCGGCGCAGCAGTATTAACGCGGCCGCAGCAGCAGGCACGTTATCGGCTTCCCCACCAGAAGCCCTGCGAGCGCAACAAAGCGCCGCGGTCGGCTTGTCGGGGGAAGGCGCATGTTTGCCCGGATTGAAGCTCGCGCCCTTGCGGCGCTCGTGATCGTATTGACCGCGGCGTTATGCGGCCCGCAGCCGGCGCGGGCCCAAACGCCGGTGAGCCTTGCGGCCCTCGAACCGGCAGCGCCGCCGCCATCCCGCACGCTCGCCGAGCCGTTCGGACTGAACGCGATGCCGGTGACGCATGGTGAAATCCTCGACAAGTGGAACGGCATCGTGGCCGACATCCGCACCGAACGGCAAACGCTGCGGCAATGCCGCGACGACGCGCAAACCTGTTCGCCCGCAGCGCTTAAACTGCTGGCGGTGATCGATGAAGGCCGCGCCCGCGACGGCCGCGCCCGCGCCGGCGTCGTCAACCGCGCCATCAATCTCGCGATCGAGCCGATGAGCGATCTCGCCCAGTGGGGCGTGGTCGACCGCTGGAGCGCGCCGCTCGTGACGCTCACCACCGGCCGTGGCGACTGCGAGGATTATGCGATCGCCAAATACGTGGCGCTGAGCGAAGCCGGCGTCGACGAGGACCGCCTGCGGCTGGTGATCGTCCACGATCCCGCATCGGGCGAAGACCACGCCGTCCTCATGGTCCGCGTCGAGGACAGATGGCTGGTGCTCGACAACCGGCGGCTCGCGATGCTGGAAGACGACGGGTTGCGGCAATTCGTGCCGCTGTTCGTGCTGGATCAGGACGGCGTCAGGCAGTTCGCGCCCACGGGCGTTGCCCGCGCGCCCGCGGCCGGGCCGGACGCGCCCGCGCCGTCCTCGCTCGGATTTTAGAACGGGGCCTCCCCCTCGCCGCCTGCGTGCGGTGCTCCTGCCCGGCGTGTCCGGTCAATACCCGGCATCGTATTTCGCGAGCTGCCCTTTCAGGTCATCGAGGATCGCATCCGGATCGGCGCCGGCTTTCTTCACCGCATCGGCCCAGCTCCGCACCACCGGTCCGGCGGCTGCTTTCCAGGCATCGAGCTGCGCGGCGGTGAGCGGATAGACGTCGTGGCCCGGATCGGCTTTCAGCTTTGCAATGCCGGCATGTTCGAAATCTGCCCACGGCGAGGCGATGCGTTTCGCCCATCGGCTGTTGCAATGCTCGTCGATGACGTTCTGCTGCGACGGCGACATCCGGTCATACGTTGATTTGTTCATGATCCAGGCGAAGCCCGTGGTGTAGAGCGCCGCCTCCATATGATACTTCGTCACTTTGTCGATGCCGAACAGGACGACGGAGCCCCACGGAAACGTCCCCGCCTGGGCCACGCCCTTTTCCAGAACATCGCGGGCTTCCGATGCCGAGGCCTGGACGTTGGTGCCGCCGAGCGAGGTCACCAGCGACGCCATGGTCGCGTGCGCGGGCCGGATTTTCATGCCCTAGATGTCGTCCGGCATCACGATTTTTTTGGTGCGCGAATGGAACGAGCCGGGATCCTGCGCGAAAGCGAAGCAAAACTTCACGTCTTTCATCTCCGCCGCGGCATATCGGCGATACCACTGATCGAGCGCTTCGGTGCCGCCCGAGGCGTTGGAGAACATGAAAGGCAGATTCGCGGCGTCGAAGATCGGGAACCGGCCGGGCTGATAACCGGGATTCACAAAGGCGAAGTCGGCAATCCCGTCGCGTGCCATGTCGTAGTGGTCGAACGCCTTGCCGAGTTGCTGCGCCGGATAGACTTTATATTTGATGGTGCCCCCGGAGGCCTTTTCGATCGACTCGCCCCAGTCCTCGATCGCCTTCTGTAGCGGATGCGAGGGCGGCACCCAATGCGAAAGTTTCAGCTCGAAGGTCCGCTCTTCGGCGCTCGCCGCGGTATTTCCGGACCCGAGAGCCAGCAGCAGCGCCGGAAGCAGGGCAGGCACGGCGGCGAAACGGCCCCTCGGCAAAAGCGCCCAGCGCATCGCGTCCTCCCGGAGTTCGTTTGCAGCCGCTTTTT
>CAVYCI010000018.1:0-127300 GCA_963766925.1 uncultured Alphaproteobacteria bacterium | reverse complement strand
CCCCCCCCCCCCCCCCCCCCCCCCCCCCCCCCCCCCCCCCCCCCCCCCCCCCCCCCCCCCCCCCCCCCCCCCCCCCCCCCCCCCCCCCCGCCGCCCCGCCCCGCGCCGCCGGCCATTGCTAGCCAGAGGCTAACAACGGGGACGCTTTCATCGCCGTGGGAAACACGAGTCCGCTGCTGCCGGTAAAGGTGGGCTGACCCAGCCCGTGGCACCAGGCAATCAGCGCCGCCGGAGGGAAGGCCTCGATCATCGGCGCCAGGTGCGCCGTGCTGTAGCGGCCAAGGTACGGGCTGAAATCCTCGGAATGCGTCAGGTTCAGACCGCCCCGCCCAGCCATCAGCAGCTTGCGCCCGACCGATGGCATCTGGTCATAGACGGTGACGGCCAGGCCCTCGGCCGCGAGGGTTTCGGCCGCGATCAACCCTGCCGGCCCGCCGCCGATCACTACACCCGACACGGCAGGACGGGTCACTTGACGGACGCGGCCACCAGCTCCGGCTGGGGAATGAATTTCCCTTCCGGGATCGCCGCGCGGACGCGCTCGCGCAGCCAGACATGGGAGGCATCGAGCTGCCGGCGTTGGTGCCAACTCTCATAGATCGTGAAAACCGGCATCTCGAACGGCGGCGGAAATACGTCCAGCGTCGGGTATTGGGTCATCTTCTGCCTCGCCAACAACGAGCACGCGCGGCCGAAAGACTTTCGATAACGGACTCGCAGGCACGCGATAGTCGTGGCTGAGACGGGCCACCAAGCAACTCTTAGTCCAATTACTGCTCCGGGAATCCCGCCAACTGAAATCCCTCCACATAGCGTTTGTTGCCGTGGATGAACGGGTTCCAGCTTTGGAACCACGCAATGGAAAACGCAGGATCGATTTTCATCGCCTCAGTCATCGCCGCGTGGGCTTCGTCCTCACGGCCTGCTAAAGCGAGCGAGAGAGCAAGTAGGCGATGGGCCCACGCATGGCGCACGTTCTGATGGACGGCATTACGCGCTGCGGCGACTGCCATATCGTCTTGCTCAAGTTGCACGTGTGCGATCGCCATGCCGACCCAAGTGTCATAATTGAAAGGGTCACGAGGACTAAGGCGGAGCGCCCGTTCGAGGTACTCCTTCGCAATCTCGGGCTGTTCCGTATAAAGATAGACCCACCCCCTGTTGGTCCACGCAAAGGCGGAATTGGGGTTGGACGCAACGGCACGTTGGCCGAAAATGATGGCTTCGTCATATTTTCGGACAGCTGCGGTGAGCCGGGCCAACAACGCTGCGGCACTGGAGTTTTCCTTGTCCAATTGTAGTGCTAGTTGAGCATATTTTGCGCACTGCTGAACGACCTCTGCCCTGTCGCCCCATCCGTATCCCGACCTTCCAAAGGAAACATATTCCAACGGTGGTTGCGGCGGGTGCGAAACTAGGATCGGCCGCAAGCGCCCGGATTAATAATTCGACGGCCTTTTCGTTTTCTGCTCGGGTCGCGGAGTACACCATTGGTAATGCGCGAAGGTACAGGTCATACGCACTAAGGCTATCCGACCGTTTGCGCGCTGACCGTTCAATTTCGGCTGCTGTGATCGACGGTTCGATCGCGCCAACCACATTCTGTGTGATGTCATCCTGAACATCGAATATATCGGTTGCCATCCGATCGTAGGTGTCTGCCCACATGTGAGCGTTTGTTTCTGCGTCGATAAGTTGTGCGGTGACGCGCAGGCGATCTCCTGACTTACGTATGGAACCTTCTAGAACGTAGCGGATGCCGAGCTCCCGCCCGACTTGTTTGATATCGACGTGTTTGCCCTTGTAAGTGAAGCTAGAATTCCGAGCGATGACAAAGAGTGATGAAAAGCGCGACATCGCGGTAATAATGTCCTCGACAACACCGTCCGCAAAATATTCTTGATCCGGGTCACGGCTCATGTTCAGAAACGGCAGGATGGCGATTGACGGCTTGTCGGGGAGCGCGAGCCCGGAGGCCTGTGCCGGCGCTTCTCCGCCCATATGGACGCGGTAAACGCGAACCGGTTGTTCGATATTTTTAGCTGCTGCTCGCCCATGTCGCTGACTTCGAGCGCGAGCTTTCCCTTGATCTGCTGGTAGGCGTTTTCGGACAGGCAGATCGCACCGCGGGCGGCGAGCGTCTCTACACGGGCGGCTATATTGACCCCGTCTCCGTAGATGTCGCCCTCGTCGATTATTATGTCACCGACATTGATGCCGATGCGAAACTCGATCCGACGATCTTCCGGGATGTCGGCATTATGTTCGGCCATCGTGCGCTGGATTTCGGTGGCACAGCGCACAGCGTCAACGGCGCTTCCAAATTCGACCAAGGCACCGTCCCCGGTAGTCTTGACGATGCGCCCGCGATGCTCCGAGATTTTGGGATCGATGACTTCGCGCCGACACGCTTTCAGTGCCGCAAGAGTGTCTTCCTCATCAGCACCCATTAGTCTGCTGTAACCAGAAACGTCGGCGGCGAAAACGGCCGCTAATCTCCGTTCGACGCGCGTCTCGGCCATGAAGATTGCCCCGACCAACTTTAATCTTTCGGTCCGAGTTTATTGTCGGGAGCTAAGCGTGTCTATCGAGGCAATGATGTAACCTATTAAAAACTCATTGTTCGTGAGGCATTTAGGAAATTGCCTCAGTCTTGCACCAACGGACGCAACATTAGTCGTATCCATCGACGTCGGCCGTCGGACCGAGGAAAGCAGGTGTTCGCCCAACTGGACCCAAACCCGTCAAATGCTCGTTGAAATTGTCGTTTGGCAAAACGAACCCAGCCTGAGCAGACCATCATACTTCCGGTCTGCGCCAAGTCTCGTCCCTCCCGGATGACCGAGCAAAGTAACGAGACCGCCAATTCAAGCGGCCTTGCCTGAAAATGGCGAGGGGTAGCCGCGGCGCTGTCCCCTCCATGGTTCCGTCAGCGGGGGCGATAATGGTATAGCGCGACAATCTGCATGACAACAGCGCGGCAATCAGGATGAGAACTGGCGGCCGCAACAATATGATGATCTCGCTGAGCATGGGTGCAAAATCGCGGCCTCCGAATGTGACCCCTTCAACAGAAGCAAGATCAATGCGTTGGCGTGCCGATCGGCGTCCGGATCCAACGCCGATTTACAGCCTTGGGTAGGTGAACTGCTCTACGTGGGCTCTATACATTAGCAGGTACGCAACTTGTGTGGAAAGGTACCCGCCCGCGAGTGCTAGAATACATGAACCGATACTGAGAACGAGCCGCCGTTCGCAGATCCGCACAACAAACCTTAATCGCGTGGTTTTGGGAGAGAAATCATGGCCTTCACCGCTACCAAAGATGTGCCGTTGGCATCGACTACCACCGGCTCATGGCCGCGACCGGCCTGGTATAACCAAAGCCTTTGGGGGCGGCCGCTCGACACAGCCATGCTCGACCCGATTTACCGCGAACAGTTCTCCGATGCGCTTGCTGTAGTTGTTTCTGATCAAGAACGCGCGGGTCTGGATATCGTGACCTGCGGAGATTTCTTTCTGGATTCGGATTTGGCCGGCCGATCGTGGCATCACTATCCGCTCCAGCGCTGGCGCGGCGTCGCGTACGACGAATTACAGCCTGAAAATACCCGCTCCGACCTCCTGAAATACCCCCCCGGCACGCTGCTGAACGAGATCTACACCTCCTGGCGCTGGCCTATCGTGACTGGCAAGATTGAGCACAACCCGAGAAATCCGCTTGAATATGCCAAGATTTACCGAATGACCCAGGCTCGCACGCGCAAACCGGTCAAGTTCGGGACAGTGTCGGGCCAGGTCATGGCATTGTTCCTCGACTTTCACACTTCCCAATATCGCCTTGACGACAACAAACAACAGATGATCTGGGACATGGCAACCGCCATAAACAGAGAACTCAGGGAGTTGGTCGCGTCGGGTTGCCGCGTCATCCAGATCGAGGAGCCGACCATTCATTTCATTGCCTGCTATTACCCGGAGGCCGTTGACACTCTTAAATTCCTGACAGACGCGCTAAATCACGAGATCGAGGGTCTCGATGGCGCTGAGGTATGGATACATACCTGCTGGGGTAATCCGATGATGCAGCGGGTATTTGACAAAACGTCCTACGCGAATGCGCTTGAAATCTATCTTGACCGCGTAAAATGTGATGTCTTGACCCTTGAGATGAAGGACCGCGGCCTGGCCGAACTTGAATTACTGGGCCGATGGAAGGGCAAGACCAGGAAAAAATTTGCGATTGGCGTCGTTTCGCACCGAACGCTGAACGCCGAGACTCCCGCTGAAGTAGCCGGTGATATCCGCAAGGCCTTGCAATATGTCAACGTGGAGAACCTCGTTGTCACCTCCGACTGCGGGTTCGGCCGGCAGGGTGCCAATCGCATGGTCGCCTTTTACAAAAGTGCCGCTGCTGCTCAGGGTGCAAATATCGTCCGCCGTGAATATGGCCTTCCGGAAACTTACGTCCCCTGCGCTGACCCGCAGCTGACGCAGGACCTGGTTCCGGCAGTCTTTGAAGAAGGCGGCAGCAGCGGGAGCGGCCCCGGCCCGGTAGTGGAGAGCCCGGCCGCCAGGCCGGCGGGCCAAACGTCCCGCTCCCCTGCCGCACCAACTGACGCCACACGCCCCGGCGCTTCGCAGATGCCGCGTTTTTCGGACTTTATCCGCGAGCGACGCTGATGGGGGTAATAACCATTAGATCCTGCGTTCAGACGCGCCGACCGCAATTCCATGGCCGCACAGAGTCATGCCGCGGATGCGTTAGGCAGAAAGCCCGCGTAAAGGCGTTCTGAAGACCGTTCAAGCTCTGCAAACCGGCGCGAAAGATCCCGAAAGGAAAGCTTCCCGCCCTGTTTAACGACATTGCCGCCAACAATAACAGTGTCGACGTTGGCGACGCCTGCATGAAGCACGATTGCGGAGACCGGATCGGCGGCAGCTCGCATATTGATGTCGGTCTTTCGCAGCAGAATTATGTCGGCCTCCTTACCGGGACTGAGGGAGCCAATTCTTCGATCAAGCCCGAGGCATTCGGCCGATTTGATTGTAGCAAACTCGAGGACCTGCCGGGCCGTGACCGTTAGTCTGTCCGGCATGCTCTCGCGCTTGTGAAACGTCTCGTTTGTCAGCGCTCGCTGCGTCTGCAGCAAAAATCGCATTTGCGTGAACATGTCCGTGCTTACGCCCGTCACAACATCGGTGCCGATATTCAGTCTGGCCCGTGCGGCAAGGACAGCGCCGGTTGGCGGCAGACCCAGGCCCATCTGCATTTCAACTTCCGGAGTAACGGATACACTGGCGCCGTTGCAGCAATCACCCTGAACTCATCGGGGGTCAAAAAATTGGCGTGCACCAAATTTACGTCCTCGCCGAGCAGTTTTTGCTCCGCAAGGCTCTGCATCGACTGCGGTCGCGGTCCATGCTTGGCGCAGGCAACATGGAACGAGGCCCGCAGCCCCAGTTCCCGGGCGAACCTGATGTCGGCCTCCGCTGTGCCCGGAGCGAAGTCGGTTCCGCGAATGGCAAGGGCCATGGTCACTAATGTGCCGCCAGACGCCAGCCGTTCTTTGCGCATTCTGCGGGCATCAGCAGGATGTGGCTCTTTGGTGCCAAATAGGGTCATGGGTGTGCCGTATGCGAATACGGCACGAATGCCCGATTGCTGGAGCGCGTCGACTGCGGCGTCGGCGTGGGCGGGAGTATTGACTATGTGGCACCAGTCGAACAGCGTCGTAACACCGGAATTTATCTGATCGAGGGCACCTATCAGATTGCCAATGAAAACGTCCTGCGGTGTGTAGAGCTTAACCACTTTGCCAATCAGCACGCCAAAATAATGGTCCAGCGTCCAGTCCGCGGCGACGCCGCGCAACGCGGTCTGCCAGAGATGGATATGGCCGTTAATAAAGCCCGGCATGGCGATCATGCCTCGGCCGTCGATCTCGATTGCCGCCCAACTACCTACGTTTCTGCCGACTGCAATGATTTTGCCATCATCGATGAGGAGGTCGCCCAATTCAATGATTCCGATTGCGGGATCCATCGAAACGACAGTCGCACCCTTAATCCGAATTCGAGGCAACATTTCAATCTCGCGGTAGTCTCAAGTCGATGATCGAAGGCCAAAGCATGAAGCGTCGTGGAGGCAGATAAATCAGGGTGGCGGTCCCCCGGCTGCGCCGAAGCAGCCGGGAGCTTTTATCTTCGCGGGCTTTAGTTGTACTCTTTCTTGCAGACCGGCACTTCGCGGCCCGGCAGACCAATTCGGTCGAAGACTTCCTTGGAAAATCCAAGCCTCTGGTCCACGTTGGGCACCACCTTAACCACCTTGCTGACAAGGTCGCCGTTTTTGTCCTTAACAACTTCGGTAACGAAACTCGCGCCGACGGCCTGATGATTTTCGTCGAGCTTCATCGTGCCATTGGGAGCGTCGAGGCTCAGCGAGGCTAGTGCCGCGCGAAATTTTTCCTGGCCGTCACTGAGATCGCCGTTTACCAGGTCGAGCGCCTGAAGCGTGGCTTGCGTCTCATCGTAGTAATTGACGGCGCACAGAGAGGGTCCGGGAAAACGCTTTTCGGGCGGCCAGGCATCCTGATACGCCTTCACGAACGCCTGCCACTTGGGATCTTCCCACGTGTCGGCAAAGGGGCCCGCAGCGTCGACGCCGACCAACGCCTCCTTGGCCTTGCCTTTCGACGACAATATGGTCTGATCGACCATGATTGATCCGCCGATGAGTTTGGCGTTTCCACCAGCCTGCTGATACTGATTCAGAAAATTGATGGCGTCGGCGCCGCCAAGCCCGAGGTAGATGGCATCGACGTCATCTGGCAGCGCCGCGATGGTGGAGCTGAAGTCCTTGGTTCCAAGCGGAACCCAAATTCGCTTTGTGATCTGGCCACCGCGCGGGCAATAATCAAGCGCCAGGCCGAATACCTGGGTATAGACGAAGGAGTAATCCTCACCCACGGTGGCGATCTTCTTGAAGTGCTTGACGTTGTAGATGTAGTCACCGAGACCCATGTGCATCTGGGCTCCGTCGATGTTGAAGCGAAAGAAATTCGGTGCCGGCGTTACGTAGGTTGTTTCCAAAGCTCCCGAGCAGCCGTTTATGACTGTGACCTGCGGTTGCGTTTTCGCATAATCCCGCAAGGCAATCCCTTCGGAACCCGAAAGTGGCGCGATCAGGATCTCAACCTTTTCCTGTTCGACTAATTTCTTTGCGGCACGCAATGCGGAATCGGGACTGGCGTCAGATGATGCTCTGACGATTTGAAGTTCCTTGCCCCCCGCTTTATTGTGGTGTTGCATGACTGCGAGATCGAATCCCCGCTGGCCGTCCTCGCCCAGCGCGGTATACGGGCCTTCGAGTGTCGAGAAAAATCCAACCTTGATTTTGTCGGCCGCACTGGCAGAGCCGACCATGCCGGCTAAAGCAACGCCGGCGGCAAACACAACTCCAAAGGAACGCATCGTTCGTCTCCTTCCCTTATGGGCGCATGCCATTATGGCCATCGCGCTGGCAGGAACACGGCAAGCCTTTCTTGTTTCGGATTTTGGCCTGCTCTACCCACCGGCCAAAATCGTATCCGTGCCGGACCAGGCCGACAAGGCCCATCTTGCCGAGCCAAGGACCGGAAATTATTGCGACGCGCCCGGATATCGTGTTAGCAATCGACCGAAGAGCATTTATCACTCGCTCAGCACTTGGCGAATTCTGTTTGGCCAGCGCGGCCTTTAAATAACTGCGTTTTTCAGTACACCAATGGACTGAATTTCACATTCGATTTGGTCACCAGGCAGGCAGTAGCGCGTGGCCGCGATCACGCCTTGCTTTGGTTGCCACCGACCTCCGAGTTCATGATCAACCGACCAGGCGGTGCCAGCGGGCGTACCCGTTATGATCATCATTCCTGGCTTAAGCGTGAAATTCACCGAGAAAAAATGGATCAGTTCCGCGCAAGTCCAAATCATATTTCTCGTATTGCTCGACTGGCGCAATTCTCCGTTAATTCGGGTTCGAATATCGAGAGCTTGCGGATCATCAATCTCGTCCTCGGTAACGATCCAGGGTCCAGTCGGTGCGCTTGTGTCAAATGCCTTACCGCGGCCAAGCTCATACCATGTAAAATTACCGGAGCTCCTGACCTGACGATCGCGTGCGGTCACATCGTTGACGATGGTATAGCCAAACACGTGATCCAGCGCTCGCTCGACGGGTATGTGACGACCGGAAGTGCCGATCACGATTGCCAATTCCGTCTCGCAGTCGAGCTTACGGGTCAATCTTTCATCGTAACAGATCAGCCCTCCCGGGCCGACCACGCTGTCCGATGTCTTGATGAAAAATTCCGGTTCCTTTCCACTGGTGGGCGAGCCGACCTTTTCGTCGTTGTGTTCGCGATAATTGCTGCCGGCGCAAAGAATAGTTGATGGAAATATCGGCGCCGCGAGCATGCTCGGATCGTACGAATAAACTGTTCCCGGCGGAGGATCAGCCATCAAGCGCGACGCCAATTCCAGGGCGGGCGCTCCGGCCCGAATGAAGGCAATCGTGTCGCGAAACAGTTTGTCCTCGCCCGGCCTTAAAGCTGAGCCGGCCAAAGCAGGCTCGAATATTTCGTTGCCGGCAAGGAAGCCCAGGTGAATCTCTTCGTCTCTCCAAAAATTTACCAGTTTCATAGAACGCCTCGTTCCTGTATCGTTTTGGGGCCAAGCGCAAAGGTGGAGGGGTGCCGGTGAAGCTTCGGGCGAGCATAAACGCGCCCGGGATAAAACCAATAGCGTCCAGTGGAGGATGAATTAGTGTCGAGCAGTTCGGCTTATCCCCGTTTAATGTCGCCTTGGCAAATTCGCCATACAAGAATCGAAAACCGGGTCATCTTTGGACCGGTTTGTCCCACGTGGGTGAGGAGCCCGCATGAGGGAGTATTTACTGAACAGGCAGTCGCGTATTATGAGGAACGGGCCCGCACCGGAATTGGAATGATAATCCTCGGCGGTCATCTGATCGACCGGGATACGCTTTACACTCCGGCCGGCTTTCCTGGTCTTTGGAACGAAGATCAAGTCGAAGGACTGGCCAGAGTTGCTAGGGCCGTTAAAAAACACAACTGCGCGATTATCGTACAATTACTGCACATCGGTTTGCGGTCCCCGACGCCGTTTTTGAAAACTGATCCCGCGCGTGACCCGTACGAATACGATCCTTACATGCTGGGTCCGAGCCAAATGCCGGTCGGCGAGATTCCAGGCGGGCCTACTCCAAAGGAGCTTGAAGAGCACGAAATTGAATACATTTTAAAATGCTTTGGTGATGCCGCGAAACGCGCGATTTCTGCAGGAGTAGACGGCGTCGAGTTGCATCTTGGGCATGGATATTTGCCGTGGCAGTTCCTGTCACCGCTCTATAACCATCGCAATGATCGTTGGGGCGGATCATACGAAAACAGACTGCGCTTTTCGGTGGAGTGTTTTCGCCGTATCCGCAAAGGCATCGGCGAACGGGCCATTCTCGGCTACCGTATTAATTCGACATCATTTTGGGAAGGCGATCTGGAAATAGACGACGTAAAGCGTGTTCACATTGACCTCGAACGAATGGTCGACATTGATTACGTGAGCGTTTCCGCTGGCGTGCATCACTCTTGGATTCACACGCCAATGACCTTCGAGCAGGGATGGGAGCGGGAATACTCGCGTTCCTTCAAATCCGTTTCGACGAAGCCGGTTCTTGTTGTAGGTCGGATCAGTTATCCGGATGTAGCCGAACGAACTTATCGCCTCGGGCGACGCCGATGCGGTGCTGCTTTCGAGGCAGATGATCGCCGACGAACAATGGATGACGAAAGTAAAAGAGGGGCGCGAGAAAGATATCAGGCGGTGTGTCGCTGCCAATTATTGCTGGCGGTCGGTCATTCGCGGAAGCAGGGTTCAGTGCGCTTACAATCCTGTGGTCGGGCGAGAAGCGATTTGGGGCGTCAACACTGTTGTGAAATCGTACGCGCCAAAACGTATCTTGGTCATTGGCGCGGGACCAGCGGGCCTCGAGTTCGCGCGAGTGGCCTCAGCTACCGGCCACGCGGTCGCGGTCTACGAACGCGAAGAAGCCGTTGGGGGGCATGTTCGCGCGTACGGTGCATTACCCTACCGTCAACAGTACGGCCTGATCGCCACTTGGCTGGCAGATCAGGCCAAAGGCAACGGGGCATCAATTAAGTTGAGAACCGGCGTGACCAAGGAAAACCTCGAGTCCGTGCTCGCTGCCGAAAAGCCGGACCACATAGTGGTAGCTTCGGGCGCCCATTACCGCCGTGACGGATTTCAGGGTCAGAGTGGAAAGCCGGTTCCAGGGTGGGAGACGGGCAAATGTGTCGCGTGGGATCAAGTGGCGCTCGATAAAGTCGCGCTGTCAGGCGAAATTTTGGTGATCGACGAAATGTGCGACGTGGCCGGGCCGCTCACCGCCGTCAAGCTGGCTAAACAAGGCGCCAAAGTCAGGATCATTACAAAGTGGCCGATGATTGCGATGGACACCGCACCCGAAGTTTATCTGCATTGGATAATGACATACCTGTACGAGGCTGAAGTCGAGGTGATTACTCATCACGTCGTCAAAAATATTAATGGAGCCAAAGTAGACATAGCCAACGTTTACAAACCATCCGGCGTTAGCCGTATTAATGCGGACGCGATTGTAATGGCCACGGCACGTACTTCCGATAATGCGCTTTATCACCTGTTGCGTACGCGCGGTGTCAGCGTTGAAACAATCGGTTGTGCGAATGCTCCGCGGACAGTTTACGAAGCGACCTTCGAGGGGCATAGAGCCGCCCGAAAGCTCGGAATGTCGCAGTGGCGCAGGATCGAGAAAGATGCAGCGCGAAGCCATGTACCGGAATATTTCAACGGCTCGTTCACCTAGCGCAATTGATCGGAAGGTCCGCAGCATAGTTTCACCTGCCTGCAGTGCGCAGTCCGTGTCCCATCTCAAGATCGACCTTCATCGCTGGATGGCGGCGTCGGAAGCGACGAAGTCAATTTAGCCGAATTGTTGCTCGACATGATCCACGGCACTACGGAGGGTGGCGATGTTGCGGATGTCGGCCTTGATCGCCTGCGCGCGAGGTCCGAAAGCGGTTATTTGACGAAGTGTTTCTGCCTAGCCGCCCGGACTTGCCGGCATGGCAAACGGGGCCGGGTATGTCGATTGCAACCACCTCGGCGCCATTAGCCGCAAATTCATCGCGATCGCGCATCCTATCCCGCGCGCTCCCGTAACGACCGCAACTTGTTGGGAAGCGATGACCCGCGACCCGGTCGCACAGGTCCGGCGTTTTGGTCAGGACTGGGTACGGTAACCGACCGCGGTATGCGAGTTTGTAGACATCTTAAATACACGACATAGCTGTTGTTCGACAAAAGAACCCAGTCCATTCTTGCCCTTCTCGCGACCGGGGAAACGGAGGGGGGAAATTCTTGGGAGCCGTTCGAGCGCGCAAGTCGGCGGCATCGCTTTGGCGACGGCTGTTGTGAGCGCGGCTCGCGGCGCAACTTGCAGTCGTCCACCGGCGCAGCGGTTGAGGGCCAGAATGGCGTGGCGTCCGCTGGATAGTTATTTCGGCGGAAACGCCGTAGTCGATCTCCTTTTGATGGGGCCTCTGGCTGCGTGGAAGAAAACTGAGCAGGAGGTCACAAGACCTCTCTTTTATCATACTGTGTCGCTGCTGGTTCGCACCGAGCAGTCGCAGGATTCTCGATCTGTCATCACACCAATGACAATTCAAATCACAGACCGTGAACTCGCCGAAGTTTTAGGGGCCATTCACAGCGGCGACCAAAACCGTGCCGCCGACTTTGCAATAGCTGCATGGAAGCGCGGCCTCGAACACCCTCTCATTCTATTGCTTGTGGCAGAGCGACTTGAAAGCGAGGGCTTCGCGCACAGGGCTCTTGAAATGGTCGAGCGAGCAGTTGGCTCGCTGGAGAAAGCCACACTGGAAGTACGGGATGAGGCTGAACTCTGGAGGCGATGTGGAGATATGCTGGCCAGGCAGGGAATGCTGGCCGATGCCGTGGAGGCCTTTGATGTTGCACTGGATATAGACCCGCACATCTACCTTGCCCTGATCGCCGCCGGTGCAGCGAGCTACCAAATGGGCAACATGCAGGCTGCACACGATTATTACCGACGGGCGGCCGACCTTAAGCCGGACGAAGCCGAACTTCTTTCAACTCTGTCGCTAATCGCCGCGCACCGAAAGGTCTTTCAGGAGGCGCGCAGCCTGGCGGAACGCGCCCTGCTGCTGCACGGAGCCTCCATAACAGCCCATTTGGCACTTGCACGGGCTGATCTGCTGGAGGGTTTTGCTTACCTCGCCGAAGAGCGCCTGACGCAACTCTTCGGGCGGCCGGATCTTGACGACCGGAATCGGATCAGCATTCTCGATCTCCGCGCCGAGGCGCGCGATGCGCTGGATCGTCCCGCCGAAGCCTTCACCGATTACGAGGGCAGGAACAAGATCCTCGAGCGCCTAAACTCACCGACGGTAAGTCGGGAGCTAAGGGAGCGTCGTGTGGATCAGGCGAGCCGTCTTGCCGGATATTTTGCAGCCGCCAATTCGGAGCAGTGGCGCGCAGGGGCTGGTGAGGACATCGAAGGTGCTCGAACGGCTCGAGGTCATGTCTTCCTTCTCGGATTTCCCAGATCGGGTACGAACTCTTCTCGAAAAAGTATTGAGCAGCCATCCGGGAGTTGTAACCCTCGAAGAGATCGATCACTTGACGGCCGCAGCCGGCCGGTTTTTCAGCACCAACGTCGCGTTGGACGGTCTGGCGACTTTGGAAAGCGCTGCGGCAGACGAGTGCCGCCGGGTTTATTGGGGGGGTGTACGCCAGACATTGGGCAGGGGCTGCTCCGACAGCATTGTGGTCGACAAATTGCCGCTTCACACCATGGCGCTTCCGGCCATCGTCAAGTTGTTCCCGCGCGCAAGGATCCTTTTCGCCTTGCGTGATCCGCGCGACGTGGTGCTAAGCTGCTTCAGACGCCGCTTTCAAATAAATTCCGCGATGTACGAGTTCCTTACTCTCGACGGTACCGCGCGGTATTACGATCAAGTCATGACATTTGCTACGATTTGCCGCGCACTACTGCCACTCGACATTCAAGAGGTGCGCCACGAAGCAGTGGTGGCCGACTTCGAGAGCGAGGTGCGCAAGGTTCTGTGCTTTTTGGGCTTGGACTGGGACCCTTCGGTAACACGTTTTGCCGAACGCACTCGTGGTACCCCCAGGACCCCCAGCGACATTCAAATTACTCGCGGTCTGAACGCCGATGGAGTGGGGCAATGGCGTCGATATCAGCAACAGTTGGGGTCAGCTTTGGAAATAGTTGAGCCTTGGGTGCGATATTTCCGCTATCCGGCGGCCACCTCGCCCAATCCATCCGTCAGGAGCTAGATGCCAGCGCCGGTGTAGCCCGGAAACGTCGGTTAGCCGCAGCCTGGTGGAATCATCGCCCGATTCGTCCGTATCCGAAGTTAAAGGCGGGTACGTATATTGGCTGTCGTATGGGCGGAACGATGTCAGAGTAACACGGCAAGAGCAAACGGTATGTCGAGCGCCCCTAAAGCAGAGAGACCGCCCTTGCGGCGGTCTCTCGCGAAGAGCATTGGGGCGATTTTGTTCAAACGGCCGCGACAGCAGCGCGGTTTTGCCTTCTGCGTCGTGCAAGCAATCCGATCACGCCGAGACCGGCAGCGAACAGCGGTGCAGCCGCCGGAAGCGGTGTCCCAGGAACTGAGCTTCCCAACGTAATATCATCATAAACGACGAAATTGGCAGTACCGGCGAACGAAACCGATTCTGCGGTTCCGGCGAAAGTGACGCCTATTGGTACAAACGGGCAATATTGGCCATCATACCCTGGACAGCCAGACGGCGTCGTCGCGAGCGGGATTGTCGCAAGCAAGGTCCCAGTTCCGTCCAGTCCGGAATACACACTTACTGAGGAACCCGATACGAACGGGTCTGTGTAATTAAAAGAAAATCCGGTAGTGAAACCTGCCGCCACGTCCATAAAAGTTTGCGATCCACTTAGCCAAAACAACGCAGCGGTCTGGGAACCGGGACCTCCTCCTTTTGAGGTGTTAGAGCAATCTACGCCCCCCGAACCATTAAGGCAGATCGTAAGAGCATTGTCTGTAAAGGTAACTCCATAATTAGGGCCGGTCGCACCATTGCTCGCAGTGCCGCCGTTATAGTAATTTTCCACGGCAACGCTGCCGCTGGTAAATGGATACGTCGGGTTGATGCCGTCGAAATTCAGATCCATTACACCCGCCAGCGCAGGCGCGCCGGTAAGCAGTGATGCCGCGAGAGCCGTTGCACTTGCCGTCGATAGCAGCCTTAGCCTGATAGACATCGCCCACTCCCACGTTGCAGACAGCAAAATTGTTAAGTTAAAGGTTAGTTAATTTGACGAGCCGAGTAAAGTCTTGCCTGTGTTCGGCCGTTTAGGCCGAGTTCTGCTTAAGCACTTGTATTTGTTGGATTATCTCAGCCCATTTTTTTTGGACAACTAACGATATCTAGCAAATTCGCATCTGACCCTGATAATGCTTGGCTGCCGCAGCTTCCGAGAACGACACGGCAGTATGAAATAATTTGGCTTCAACTGCGCCGCCCGATCACCCCATTCAGGCTCGCCGGCATCCAAGAAAGAAATTGGTGCCAAACTCGTCGCTGAATATCCGTATCGAGGCGAAGTGCTCGAAATTATGGGGCGTTCCCGTATCAGGCCGGAGCGTCGGCGGAACAAGGGCCAAGACTGCGATTATGCTCAAGAGCAACCATCCGATGAACCGGATCATTTTCAGCATATTTCTTATGGACGGAAGCATCTGAGAATTTACGCGAATACGCTGATTGCCTGAACAAGACTCGGTTGTAGGACGATGAGAACGCTCGCAGGTCTCAGGTCTTGCATCTTGATTCCGGATTTTCGTCTGTAGCGAAACCCGTTCTCCCCAACAATCCCGGCCGCAGCCAATCGGGGATGACATCGCATCAGTGGTGGGGGCGGTTTTAACCGATGGCTTCGGAGCGCCATCGCCGCGGGCCGGTATCTTCCATAACTTGCCGGCGAGGCTGACCGGGTCGATAACGGCTCGCTTTGAGCGCGGATGTACGTTTTTGAAACGATAGACCGCTGTGATCAATCCTGCATAGCGAAGCGAGGAGTTTGTGGTGACCGTTCGGCCAGGCGCGGGCAGTTGCGCGAGGAGTGATCAGCCTGGTGCTCGCCGATAATGTTGCGAGCATGCCTGACTTGAATGTGCGCCACTCGGACAGACAGTACTCCGTCGGGGGTGCAAGCTCAGTACCATAATTCGTTGGAACCCTCGAGGATTGGAAGTTCCCAAACGTCATAATTAACCGCTTCTTTCAACTTTCTCTCAACCATAAGGACGTGCATAAAATACTATGTTACTTTTATCTAGGTTACCTTTATCCAGCTAAAACGGGAGCGAGCCGTACGATGGCCAAGATGGTCGCGTTCAATGTCCAGAACCCCAAAGGGGACGGTGTCACCTCCGTCTACATCAATCCCCAAAATGTTAGAGTCTTGAGACCTGGAGCGGAAAGACGTACCCGCATTGTATTTGATACCGAGCACATACTGGTCGTGACTGAACCCATCGAAGTGGTCCGGAAGACCCTCGACCAGGCGATGACTGGGGCTGCAGGTTAGAAACGGCGAAGACGCGCGACGTTGCCAAGCCGATCGCTATCCCCGGGATGCGTTTCGCGATGGAAAAGAACGCTGACCAGTTGCTACAGCCAAATTCAATCGGTCCAGTCGTGGGCACGTTGGTACTGCTTGGCACCGCTGTCGCGGCTTCTTTGACTTGGGCGGCCTGCCTTTAAGCCGTCCACCGATGACGATAGCGAGGGGGCTGACGATCGTGCGGGTCGGAATTTCGCCGCAGCCTCGGCTTGCGTTTCTTTCTCGCATAAGTGGCTCGCGTGAATGGCCCTCCGCAAGCCCGTCCTAACTCTTGTCAAGGTGTCTCGTCGCGTCGCTGCTATCCCAATCAACATGAGGGAACTAACGGTACGCCACCAAGTTCTATTCGGGGAAGCGAACCTTTTCCGCCCGGAGCGCCGTCTAGTAAAAACTAGCGAAGGTCGAGTAACCCTTGCGAATATTTTTCCGATCAGGGCGGAAAGCGGTAAGACTATAAAATCTTAATGTTAGTGCGGGATTGGGGCGGCCCGTCTGACCGTTGTTGTCGCCCATAGTTGATGAGGAGTCGACCATGACCAAGACGAGGATTACGGGGCTGTTACTGGCATCCTTAGCGGGAAGTACGTGTTTTAGCCCGCAATCGTATGCCAGTTCGCTTTATCTTATTGACGGCACCGGCACAGGCTCTTCTGATTCCTCCTCCAGCAAAATTGCCCAATTTGACGGGCCAGCATCGCTCACGTTGGACTACAGCATCGTATTGAACGGAGATTCGCTGCAATCCGGCACGGCGAATTTAACGTCGACATCCTATACGTACAACGGGACGCTGGTAACTCAGGACTACACGCACGAGCCTGCGGTGACAGTCACAAGTGCCGTCGCCGTTGGCGGCAATGTGGAGTTGTTTACATTTTCGGCGACGGATTGGACTGGAGCCGGTCCCAACCATAGGGCCGCCGAGAGCGTCACGGGAACTTTCGACGTTACAACCGGCGTTTTCACCTATGACGCGGTTTATGGCTCGTCTAAGCATCCCACCATAACGGCTGATTACGACTTCACTGGAACAGTATCGTCTATAACGGGCGGAACCGGTGAGACACCGTTGCCTGCTTCGCTCCCCCTTCTTGCTGGCGGCCTCGGCGCTCTGGGTTTTTTCGGTTGGCGTCGGAAGCGAAAGGCTGAAGCTCTTATTGAAGCCTGACGAAACACCCGCTGATGCGACCGGGAAACACCGTCGCGGCGGTGGCCTTGGCCTCGTGCAGACTGTTGGGGGAGTTTCAAGAAAGCTGACTGCAGCCAGGAAGCTGACTGGAGTTAGGTCGCTTTCGTACTCCTGAGCATACCTCCCGCAACTGCCAAATCGGGAGGACTGCCTTTGTCAGACGGCCCTTGTCAGAAAGACGGCCGTCTGGCTCTGCCGCTGAAATATCATCCAGCGGCCGCTGGATCGTCGGCCTGACCGTGGTGACGCCCTTCGGTTGGAGCAAGACAGGAATCCGCCGAAGTCATCGCGCACGCGCTTCGCCAGACTGATGCCGGCCTTCCCCAGGCATCGGCGACCGGTAGCGGTCAGTGCTTCAGAATAACGCCCTGTGCTTACGAAAATCTCGAAGCCTTCATCGCCCGCCGCTCCTCCCGGACGGGGAATCACAGCAGAAAACTCCTGCCAATAACGATCCAGTTTGCGCCCTCAGCGCTGCCGGCGAAATTCGCACCGACCAATGGCGAGCCGACGGCAGTAATTGCGATTTTTTCAGGAGACGCGTTAAATTCGATGGTTCATTCGACTGCCGGCATGGTCGCCGACCTGAAGAACATGGCCATTGAAAATCGTTTGACGCAGATGCTCGAGATTGAGCATCCGATTTTGCTCGCTCCGATGGATATCGTCTCCGGCGGCAGGCTGGCGGCGGCTGTCAGCCACGCGGGCGGCCCCGGTCTGCTCGGCGGAGGCTATGGCGACAGCGACTGGATTGACCACGAGTGGGATCGTGCGGCAATGCCCGCATCGGCTGCGGTTTCATCACCTGGAGTCTGGCTAATCGACCTCACGTCCTCGAGCGCGCCCTTGCACGCCGACCTGCTGCCGTTATGCTTTCGTTCGGTGATCCCCGTCCCTTCGCCCTGACAATACGGAATGCGGGCGCGCGGTTAATCTGCCAGGTATAAACCGTGTCCCAGGCGCGCCAGGCAGTAGATGCCGGTGCGGACGTTATTGTCGTCCAGGACACGGAGGCCGGGGGGCATGGCATGTGGGAGCCGCTCTTTACTCTGCTGCCGCAGGTGATCGACGCTTGCCCCGGCGCATTGGTGGTCGCCGCAGGCGGAATCGCTGATGGACGCGGCATGGCGGCGGCATTGATGCTGGGTGCACAAGGAGTTTTGCTCGGCACCCGCTTTTACGCTTCGCAGGAAGCCAACGGGCACCCGGAGGCTAAGCGACGTATCGTTGAAGCCGGAGGCGGTCAGACCGTGCGATCGATCATCTTTGACCTCTCGCGTCGCATGCGCTGGCCTGCTCCTTACACCGGTCGTCTGCTCCGTAACCGTCACGCCGAAACCTGGCTGGGTCGCGAGAGCGAATTGGAAGCCAGAATGAATGAGGTTGGCCAGGAGTACGCGGCGGCGAAGGAACGAAACGATTTTGACGTTGCCGGGTGTAATTGCTGGCGAGGGTTGCGCGCTGATCCACGACATTCCTCCGGCGCGCGAGATTGTAGAGCGCATCGGTGCTGAGGCTGGGCGGCTGATCCGGTCACGCGCGGCAACAATCGGCTAAGTGGATCGATGCTGTAATACGGCTTGTGGACAGGTTGCTTCCCTTTTAGGCACCCTGCCAGGGAACTTTTGTGCATTAACAATCCTGGAAGCCGAGATTGTGTTGTTGGACACATTCCGCCCACAAGACACGTACAGACTGTGCCTGTGCCACAGGTTTGGAGCGCTCTCAAGACACGGAGCGGGCAATGATTGCGATGGGCCTGGGTGAATCAGGTGTTCGTCGGGTAATCGAAATTGGAGGAGGCACCGCTGTCGTGATGATGGCGCTGCTGTTCTCGAGGCTATTTTACTCCGCGACGAACGATCCAAAGGCAGCGGGCAGTGCCGATGTAAACCGGCCCGCTGCAAAACAAAGGCCGGAAATCGAAGAGGTATCCTTTGTGACTTCACCTGCGCTGGAGAGCCATCCGAATTTTTTTTCGGCAGCGGTGATGGCAGCAACGGATATTACGGCGAATGGCCAGAACCAGCGAAGCAGTGAATGTCCGCGGCTTGAGTGGTCGTAGTTACGCCGGTGGAATTTCAATGTGGTATGGCTACGCAATTGAAGCCGTCTACATCGGCATCGGCACGGTGTTGGCCATTACCGTCGTCGGGATACTGCTCTATAGTTGATGGAGCCATCGTGCCTGATCCGCAGCTCTGCATCGGAGAGATGACACCGAAGGGTCAAGCGGACGTCGCGTACATCATGGCCCGTCGTTTCATGTCGCCTCACTGTTCGTCGCGATATGCGGTCTTACACCGTTGTTGGCTGATTTCGGAGCGGAGCCGACTCTTATGATGCCCCGGCCCTTTTAATTACAGCGTTTATCAGAAGTTCTCTACGCGGATGCCCGGTACGCCGGTTTCCGCGTGGCCGATCACGCGCGCAGCGCGATAGCCGCCGGCGACAATGGCGTGAAGAACGGCCTCGGCGCGATCGGGCGCGCAGGATACCAGCAGTCCGCCGGACGTTTGCGGATCGCTCAACAGGTTTCGCTGCCAGTCGGGAAAGCCTCCGGGCAGTTTTATGTGTTCGGCATAGCTTTCCCAATTTCGTGCGGAGGCACCGGTGACAAAGCCCTGCTGTGCCAGTGCCGCGGCCTCGGACATCAACGGAAGATCGACCGCTCGAAAGACAACCGTCAGGCCGGAGCTGCGTGCCATCTCCAAACCGTGTCCCAGAAGTCCGAAGCCGGTGACATCCGTCATGCCGTGAACGGCGGGATCTTTCGCAAGCTCAGCGCCAATCCGGTTGAGCAGCGTTGTTGTCTTGAGCATCTCCGTGTAGCCCGCGGGCGGCAGCACGCCTTTCTTGATCGCAGCCGAGTAGACTCCGACGCCGAGCGGTTTCGTCAAAATAATTGCATCTCCGGGCTTCGCATCGGACTTACGGCGCACCTCTTCGGTCTTGCAAATGCCGATGACGGCAAGGCCATAAATCGGCTCAGGCGAGTCGATAGAGTGTCCGCCGGCGACGGGAATGCCCGCCGAAGCGCAAACCGCCTGTCCGCCTTTGAGGATTTCGCGAACCGTTTCGGGCGCGATCTTGTCGACCGGGATGGCCAGGATCGCCAGGGCCATGATTGGCTTGCCGCCCATCGCATAAACATCCGAGATCGCGTTGGTCGCGGCAATGCGGCCGAAGTCGTAAGGATCGTCCACGACAGGCATGAAGAAATCAGTGGTCGCGATCACGCAGGTCCCGTCGTCGAGCTGCCAGACGGCGGCATCGTCGGGGGTCTCGGTGCCGACCAGCAGTTGCCGATAAGGCGCAGCAAGCGGTTGATCGGCCAGAAGCCGTTGCAGCACGGAGGGCGCAAGCTTGCATCCGCAGCCGCCGCCATGCGCGAGGCTCGTCAATCGCACTATTGGAATATTCATGACAACTCTCCTCGTCGGGACAAACGGGGGGTCATCGCTTCACGCCGAAGTCAGCGGCTTCGACTTGATGGTGTACCTGAACGCGTCAGCATCGAGACAGTCGAACCGCAGGTTTCCGGTCTCTGCCTGCGGATACATCAGGAAGCCGATTTTCGGGCCGTTCGAACCAGGCAGCTCCACATCGTGCGCCGTGTTGTAGGCCAGCCAGTTACCCTCCCACGCGCCAAACAGCGTCTTGCGTGCGGCCTCGACCTTCGGATCGTCGATTGCCAGGTTTCCCGGCGGTTCCTCAAGCACGACCTTGCGAACGTCGGCGGGGTCGGTCGCCACCCAGCCATAGCCGGAGAGAAAAACCTCGGCCCGGCAATGCTGAGCCTTGGTGATCGTTTCTGAGTTGGCGCCGAGCGCCTTGTAGCCGAAAATCGACGGCGCCACGCGTATGCCGTAAACGTCGCGCGCCGGAATGCCCGCGGCACGCACCAGGCCGACAAAGAGCGCGTTGAGATCGGCGCACTTGCCGCCGAGGTTGCCGGTCGTGAGCATCGATGCAATGTCGCCTGTGCCGCAACCGCGCACTTTGGAGTCGCGGAAGGTGTTCTCGACGATCCACTCATAGATGGCGTGGACCTTCTCGACGTCGGTCCCGGCGGCCGCGGCGGCGATGATACGGTCGGACGTCTGGCTGGACGATACCGTTGACCGGAATGAGGTCGGTGCCCTCGGTATTGAACTTGTGCTCGGCGATACTGAGCTCGATCGACGCGTTGCCTGGTATCGCAAGATCGACTGCCCGGTCCTGGGTGGAAATCCTGCTGATCACTTCAATCACCGGCGTCCGTTCGCCTGCGTCCCATTCGACATGAAGCATTTCGGCGCCGTAATGGGGATCGCGTGCCCGCGCGGCGCGACCATTGGTGGTCCACCGGCTGCCCTCCGATTTGAACCAGTCCTGCTCACTCACCGACGGGAGCGGTATCCACGCCTGGGTCTTGCCTTCCGCTTGGGTGATCTCAAGCCTCGTCGTGATCTCGAAATTCCGCCAGTGGCCCGGGCGCGGCGCGAATGTGCTTTCCGCCGACGCCAGCCGCGGCAACGCCCGCCGCCAACGAAAGCGCTGCGCCGGCCTTCAGGAAGTCGCGTCTGTCGAAATGCATATCATCCTCCGCAGTGTTGGCGGTTGCCTGGATTTCGGTTATGGCGCGCTCCGATGGCTCCCGCGTGAGCATTTCCAGGAGCTTGCCCGGATCAATCCTGTCCCACGCAAATTCGCCTTCCACGAAGAGGCGTGGTCGCAGATCGGCGTCGAGCACAAAAGTAGTAGGCAGCGTGGCGACCTTCCACGCCCTTGCCACCGCGCGGTCGCGGTCGAGCAGCACGGGATAATTGACCGGCATCGCTTCAACGAAGCGGCGAACGCCGAGGTCGACTTCCGCGACTGAAACTGCAAGCACCTTCACAGTGCTATCCGCACGTGCCGCAAGACGATTAAGGCCCGGCAGTTCCTCACGGCATGGCTCGCACCATGTCGCGAAGAAATGGATCAGCGCGATCTGGCCATGCACGGAATTAAGCGCGACATTCGCGCCACTTGTACTTGGCAAAATAAATGGCGGTTGGGGGTCCCCGGACCAAGGCTGCAATTTGGCGACAGCCGGGACTTCGAAGGGCTGTGATATGGCATTGCCAACGAAACCCGGCGCAAACACCAGCGCTGACGCCATTGACATGAGCGATGTGCCCCGAGCCTCGGGAGCAGTTCGCGCGCACATGTTCGAATCTGCCGCTGAACGGTAGCCTTGTCAATATCGAGTACCAGCCGGAAGATGCTGATGCGCTGGTCCGCAACACTGCGAAACGTTCCCGGCGTTATCGGTCAAATGTTTCTGCTCGCGGAAAGCTCGTTTCCGCATGCCGGAATTGACTTTGGTGGAGTGGGCCAAATAGCTTCGAGCATTACGGAATTTCCTTGATCGGGCGGACTGAGGGGCGCCGTCCGGAAGAGCGTCTCCCGGCGGGGCGAACAGCCACAGGAGGACCCTCCGATGAACATCGAACTCTCGCGGCGCCGATTTCATGCAGGGGCGCCGGCGCGGGTCTTGCCGGCACGACACTCGGCGCGCTTGGCTTCGGCGATGTCGAAACTGCCTATGCGAGTTCGATACGCGCCTGGAAGCTCGTCGGGCACGACCGAAACCCGCAACACCTGCACCTATTGCGCCGTCGCCTGCGGCATCATCATGTATTCCAAGGGCAACCTCGCGAAGGGCGAGAAGGCCGACATCATCCATATCGAGGGCGATCGCCGATCATCCGACCAATCGCGGCACGCTCTGCCCGAAGGGCGCGGCGCTGCTCGACATTCGTCCACGTCGAAGACGCGCCTGCATATATCCGATGATCCGCAAGCCCGGCTCCGACAAGTTCGAGCGCGTGTCCTGGGATGTACGCGCTCGACCGCATCGCGCGGCTGATGAAGGACGATCGCGACAAGAACTTCATCGCCAAGAACGCCGACGGGGTGACGGTCAACCGCTGGATCTCGCACGGGCTTCCTCGCCGCTTCGGCGACCACCAACGAAACGGCGTGGGCGACCTACAAGGTCGTCCGCAGCGCCGGGATGCTGGCATTCGATAATCAAGCGCGCGTCTGACACGGACCTACGGTGTCCAGTTTGGGCCCAACGTTCGGTCGCGGCGCGATGACGAATTCCTGGACCGACATCCAGAACACGGATCTCGTCATCATCATGGGCGGCAATGCCGCCGAGGCGCATCCGTGCGGGTTCAAATGGGTCACGGAGGCGAAGGCCAACCGCGGCGCCAAGCTGATCGTCGTCGACCCGCGCTTTACGCGCTCGGCGTCGGTTGCCGATTTCTATGCGCCGATCCGCCAGGGCACCGACATCGCCTTCCTGCTCGGCGTGATCAACTACTGCATCCAGAACGACAAGGTGCAGTGGGAATACGTCAAGGCTTTCACCAACGCCGCCTATCTCGTGAAGGAAGGCTTCGGCTACCACGACGGCCTGTTCACCGGCTACGACGAGAGCAAGCGCGACTACGACAGGTCGACCTGGGACTACGAGATCGGGCCTGACGGCTACGTCGTCGTCGACGATGACGCTGCAGCAATCCGCGCTGCGTCTGGAATCTGCTCAAGCAGCACGTCTCGATCTACACGCCGGAACTGGTCGAGCGCATCTGCGGCACGCCGAAGGACAAGTTCCTGAAGGTCGGCGAGATGATCGCCGAGATGCTCGTCGCCAAGACCAAGACGATGACGTCGATGTACGCGCTCGGCTGGACCCAGCACTCGCAAGGGCTCGCAGAACATCCGCACCATGGCGATGCTGCAGCTGATCCTCGGCAATATCGGCGTGCGCGGCGGCGGCATGAATGCGCTTGCGCGGCCATTCCAACATCCAGGGCCTGACCGATCTCGGGCTGATGTCGGATCTGATGCCCGGCTATCTGACCATGCCGGTGGACAAGGAGACCGACGCTCGACACCTACATGTCGACGCGCGGCTTCAAGCCGCTGCGGCCCAACCAGACGAGCTATTGGCAGAACTACCAAGAAGTTCTTCGTCAGCTTCCAGAAGGCGATGTGCGGCGACGCCGCGACGCCGGACAACGACTTGGCCTACGACTAGCTGCCCAAGCTCGATGTGCCGACCTACGACGTTCTGCGGACCTTCGAGCTGATGCACGAAGGCAAGGTGAACGGCTATTTCTGCCAGGGCTTCAATCCGCTGCTGGCATTCCCCAACCGGGGCAAGATCACCGACGTCGCTGTCCGAAGCTGAAATTGCTCGTGATCATGGATCCGCTGGAGACCGAGACCGCGCGGTTCTGGGAGAATCACGGCGACATCAACGACGTCGATCCCGCGAAGATCCAGACCGAAGTCATCCAGCTGCCGGCGACCTGCTTTGCCGAAGAGAAGGGCTCGCTGACGAATTCCGGCCGCTGGCTGCAATGGCATTGGCCGGGCGCAACGCCGCCCGGCGAGGCCCAGCACGACAACTGGATCATGGCGCAGATCTTTCTGCGCCTGCGGGAGCTCTACCAGAAGGAAGGCGGCGCCGTTCCCGATCCGATCCTCAATCTCGACCTGGCGACTACAAGGACCCGGGCGAGCCGACGCCGGAAGAACTTGCGCAAGGAGATCAACGGCTACGCGCGCTGAGCGACGTCACCGATCCGAACGACCCGACCAAGGTCGTGATCGCCGAAGGGCAAGCAGCTCGTCGAACTTCTCCGCGCTGCGCGACGACGGCACGACGTCGTGCGGCTGCTGGATCTATTCCGGCTGCTTCAACGAGGCCGGCAACAACATGGCCCGCCGCGACAACACCGACCCCGACAATACCGGCGTCTTATCCGAACTGGGCATGGGCCTGGCCGCTCAACCGGCGCATCATCTACAATCGGGCCTCGGCCGACATCGAGGGCAAGCCCTGGGATCCGAGCCGCAAGCTGATCGTAGTGGGACGGCAGCAAATGGACCGGCTACGACGTGCCCGACATCGCGCCGAACGCCAAAGCCGGACGAGGTCGGGCCCTTCATCATGAATGCCGGAGGGCATCGGCGCGCCTGTTCGCGCGCGGGCTCATGCGCGACGGACCTTTCCCGGCCCACTACGAGCCGTTCGAATCGCCGATCGCCAATTCGTGATCACCCGAAGATCCGCGGCAATCCGGCGGCGCGGGTGTTCAAGTACGACTGGATGCAGTTCGGCACTGTCGGACGAGTTCCCTTATGCGGCGACGTCCTATCGGCTGACCGAGCATTTCCACTATTGGACCAAGCACGTCCGCGTCAATGCGGTGCTGCAGCCGGAATTCTTCGTCGAGATTTCCGAGGAGCTCGCCGCGCGAAAAGGGCATCAAGCGCGGCGACTGGGTGCGGGTCTGGTCGAAACGCGGCTCGGTGAAGGCCAAGGCCGTGGTGACCAAGCGCATCAGGCCGCTGATCTGCGACGGCAAGACCGTCCACGTCGTCGGCATTCCGCTGCACTGGGGCTTCATCGGCGAGGCCAAGGAAGGGCTTCGGGCCCAATTCGCTGACGCCCTTTGTCGGCGACGCCAACACGCAGACGCCCGGAATTCAAGGCGTTCCTGGTCAATATCGAGCCGATCTCCGGGCCGACGTTGTGACCGCTCCGAGGGCGCCAGTGCGAGGAGGGCGATTTCGCGTCCTGATCTCCGACACGCTCGGCGATCGCTCACGAACCGATTTCTAGGGCACGACAACCATGGCCTTCGAATTTGAGTTGCCGCCCGCACCGACCAGGAGGTCAAGCCTGAGTTCGGCGAAGATCTGGTTCGCCGCTCGGCTTCATCGGTGCCGCCGCCGGCGCGGCAGCTCACAGAGGTGGCCAAGCTCATCGACGTCTCGAAATGCATCGGCTGCAAGGCCTGCCAGTCGGCCTGCCTCGAATGGAACGACCGGACCGAACGCGATCGGCGTCAACGACGGCGTCTACGACAATCCGCACGATCTGACTGCCGGACATGTTCACGGTGATGCGCTTCACCGAATGGGTCAACCCGGAGACGCAGAACCTGGAATGGCTGATCCGCAAGGACGGCTGCATGCACTGCGAGGACCCGGGCTGCCTGAAGGCTTGCCCGTCGCCTGGCGCGATCGTGCAGTATTCCAACGGCATCGTCGATTTCGACCACGACAAATGCATCGGCTGCGGCTACTGCGTCAAAGGCTGCCCGTTCGACATCCCGCGCATCTCCAGGTCGACCACAAGGCCTACAAATGCACCCTCTGCTCCGACCGCGTCGCCGTCGGCCAGGGACCGGCCTGCGCCAAGGCCTGTCCGACGCACGCCATCGTGTTCGGCACCAAGGAAGAGATGAAGAAGCACGCCGCCGAGCGGATCGACGATCTGAAATCGCGCGGCTACGACGAATGCCGGCCTCTATGATCCGCCCGGCGTCGGCGGCACCCACGTCATGTATGTGCTGCACCATGCCGACAAGCCGGAGATCTACGCCGGACTGCCGAACAATCCGAAGATCAGCCCGATCATCGACATTCTGGAAGGGCTGACGCAAATATGCCGGCATGGCGGCGATGGGCCTTTGCGGCGGTCGGCGTCCTGCACTATCTGGTCTCCGGGCCCGAACGCGTGTCCGGCGCAAGGACGAAGAAGACGCCGAAGCGGCTCGCGGGAGAGTCGCTGACCATGGCTGCGTACGACGTCGAGCAGGGCGACGCCGTCCATCCGGGCGATCCGGTCATCGTCGACCGCTATACCGAGGGCGCGCGGGTCAACCACTGGATCACGGCGACCTGCCTCGTTCTGCTCGCGCTCTCCGGGCTGGCGCTGTTCTATCCGAGCTTCTTCTTCCTGACCGCACTGTTCGGCGGCGGGGAGTGGACACGCACGATTCATCCCTGGATCGGCGTCGTGCTGTTCTTCAGCTTCTCCGGCCTTTTCCTGCGGTTCTGGAAAGCGAATTTGTGGCGAGCCGAAGACGGAACGTGGCTGGCGCGCCTGCGCGACGTGCTGACCGACGACGAAGACAAGCTTCCCGAAGTCGGCAAATACAACGCCGGCCAGAAAGTCGTGTTCTGGGCGATGTCGGTTCTGATCCTCATCCTGATCTCCACCGGCATCGTCATCTGGGATCAATATTTCTATCCGCTGACCAGCATCGAGCAGAAGCGCATGGGCGATGCTCGTCCACTCGCTCGCCGCGGTTACGATCATTTGCGTCTGGATCGTACACGTCTATGCGGCGATCTGGCTGCGCGGCACGATTCGCGCCATGACGCGCGGGCAGGTCACCGGCGGCTGGGCCTGGAAGCATCATCGCAAATGGTTTAAGGAACTGGTCACTGGCAAAGTCAGCGATCGCACCGCGCACCGGGAGCTGACTGACGAGCGTCACCGGGGTTTCACGTGGCCCGGGGGGTTCGTGAGGTTTGGGTATGTCACAGGTCGGCCCGACCCAGTTCGATCCGATAGCGATCGGGGACGTCGCAAAGCCGCCATTCGCACGCCTGCCGGATCCGTCGACACTGTTCGCCCGCCGCGCGGCGCGGCTGCGGGTCGCTCGCCGACGCGCATGAGCTTCGCGCCTATCTGTTGTTCCTCGCCGATGTCTGCGACGCGCAGCACCGCCTCCAGCCTGGCCTTCCTGCCGCCGAAATTCCGCCTGCCGATGCGATTGCCCGCGCACGCCAATTCCACATGCCGCCGCTCGATCGCACGCGCCTCGCGTCAGACGCGGCGCTCGCACGCCTTCCGGGCACGGCTTCTCGCACTGGCCGACGATATCGCCATGCCGATGAAGCCCGCGCCGCGCTCAAACGCGTGCGGGCGGCCGACGCGGCGGGCGCAGCAGCAATGATCGGCGCGGTGCTTGCCGACGCCATCCCGGTCGCGGCCCTGGCCGAGCATGTTTTCGTCGCCGCGGCGCTGCAGGTCCATTTCGCGCGGCTCGCCGCGCAACTCGACGCTGCGGCCCTGGTGCCGGTCGGCGAGGGCGCTTGCCCGGCCTGCGGCGGCACCGCCGGTGGCGCAGCATGGTGGTCGGCTGGAGCGGCGCGCTGAACACGCGCTTTTGTGCCTGTTCGTTGTGCGCGACGCTGTGGAACGATCCGCGCATCAAATGCGTGCTTTGCGGCTCGACCGAGGGCATCGGCTACCAGGAAATCGCCGGCGGATCGGGAGCGGTCAAGGCCGAGACCTGCGACTCCTGCCACGGCTATCGTCAAGATCCTTCAGCAGCACAATGCTCCGCGCTCGATCCGGTCGCCGACGACGTTGCGACGCTGGCTCTCGATCTTCTGCTGCGGGAGCGGCCTACCGGCGCGGCGGCGCCAATCCGTTCCTCCTCGGCTATTGAGGCAGCGCGATGAACGTCCGCGCCCGATCTTCGCCTTGCGCGCCCTGCCCTCGGTCGACGAGGTCCTGAAGGCCGACGCCGGCGTCGCTTGCGATCGAACAGCTTCGGCCGGCCCGCCGTGGTCGCGGCGGTGCGCGAGGTGCTCGACGCGGCGCGCGCCGCCTTGCGCGCCGGCGAAGCGCGCCGCGAGTCGCGACGCGATTGCGAGCGCGGCGCTCGCGACAGCTGACAGCTGGACGCGCGCTCGAGCCTGCGTCCGGTGTTCAATCTCACCGGCACGGTGCTGCACACCAATCTCGGCCGCGCGCTGCTCGCCGAGGCGGCGATCGAGGCGGCGGTCGCGGCCATGCGCTCGGCCGTTGCGCTGGAATTCGACCTCGACGCCGGCAAGCGCGGCGAGCGCGACGATCATGTGCGCGCGCTGCTGTGCGAGCTCACCGGCGCCGAGGACGCGACGGTCGTCAACAACAACGCCGCCGCGGTGCTGCTCGTGCTCAACACGCTGGCGCAAGGGCCGCGAGGCGATCGTCTCGCGCGGCGAACTGATCGAGATCGGCGGCGCGTTCCGCATGCCCGACATCATGGCGCGCGCCGGGGCGCGGCTGGTCGAGGTCGGCACCACCAACCGCACGCATCTGCAAGGACTATGTCGACGCGATCGGCGCCGAAGACCGGGCTTATGCTGAAGGTCCACACCTCGAACTACCGCATCGAGGGTTTCACCGCGGAGGTCGACGCTGCGCGAACTTGCCGCGATCGACGCGCGAGCGCAACGTGCCGCTGGTCCATGATCTCGGCTCCGGCACGCTGGTCGATCTGTCGCGCTGCGGCCTGGCGCACGAGCCGACGGTGGCGAGGCGGTCGCCGAGGGCGCCGATCTCGTCACCTTCTCCGGCGACAAGCTGCTCGGCGGGCCGCAGGCGGGCTTCATCGTCGGCCGCAGAGACGCTGATCGCGCGGATCAACCGCAATCCGATGAAGCGGGCCTTGCGGGTCGACAAGATCCGGCTGGCCGCGATGGAGGCGACGTTGCAGCTCTACCGCGATCCCGACCGGCTGGCCGAGCGGCTGCCGACGCTGCGGCTGCTGGCGCGGCCGAAGCCGCGATCGAGGCCGCCGCGCGGCGTGCTCGCGCCGGTCGTCGCGGCGCGCTCGGCGACGCTTTCACCGTCGAGGTCGTCGCCTGCGCGAGCCAGATCGGCTCCGGCGCGCTGCCGCTCGAGACCGTGCCGAGCGCCGGCCTTGCGATCCGGCCGCGCGGCGGCAAGCGCGGCCGGCCGCGCCCTCGAACGTCTTGTCGCCGCGTTGCGCGCCTTCCCGTTCCGGTCATCGGCACGCTCGAGGACGGCGCACAGATCCTCGATTTGCGCTGCCTCGAGGACGAGGCGGGTTTACGGCGAATCTCGCCGCGCTCGATCCTCGGAGCGCGGGATGCGACAGGGCTGACGCGCTCCGGCGAACGCACGATCTCCGGACGGCGAGCAGGACGTCGCCGCACGCATGGCCGAAGCTTATGCTGCGGCCGGCCGCGGCGATTACCCGGCGGCGCTCGCCATCTGGGGACCGCTCGCGCATGCCGGCGTCGGCGCGCGCGCAAAACAACATCGGCGCCTGCTTCGCCGAAGGGCTCGGCGTCGAGCGCGATCACGCGCTGGCGCTGCGTTGGCTGACGCTCGCGGCCGAAGCGGGCGATCCCGTCGGCACGCCGCAATCTCGCCGCGCTGTATTTCAAAGGCGAAGGCGTCGAACAGGATCAACGCGCGCGCCGCTGAACTCTATCGCGCGGCGGCCGAAGCCGGCGACGGCGCCGGCGCAGGACATGCTGAGCTGGATGCTGCTCGAAGGCGATGGCCTTCCATTCGACCCGGTCGAGGCGCGGCGCTGGGCGCTAGCCGCCGCCGAGCAAGGCGTCGCGGCGGCGATGACGCGGCTCGGCATGATCTATCACAACGCGCTTGGCGTCGAACGCGATGCCGCGACAGCGGCGGCGTGGTGGCGCGAAGCGGCGCCGCACGTGGCGACGCCGACGGTCAGGCGATGCTCGGCGCCGCGTATCTCCTCGGGCGCTGGCGTTGCCGCGCGACCGCGTGCTCGCGGCTGGCGTGGCTGCTGCGCGCCCGCGCCGGCGGCAGCGCGCTGGCGGCGCGATTTCTCAAGGCCGCGCGCGCGGCGCTGTCGCCGGATGAAAGCGCCGATGCCGAACGCGCGCGGCCGCGCTGCCACTTGCCGGAGTAGGCGCCATGATCGTCGGCACCGCCGGCCATATCGATCACGGCAAGACCGCGCTGGTGCGGGCGCTGACCGGCGTCGATACCGACCGGCTCAAGGAAGAGAAGGCGCGCGGCATCACCATCGATCTCGGCTTCGCCTATCTGCCGGCGCCGGACGGCGGCGGTGCTCGGCTTCGTCGATGTGCCCGGCCACGAGAAGTTCGTCCACAACATGCTGGCCGGCGCGGCGCGGCATCGATTTCGTCCTGCTGGTCGTCGCGGCCGACGACGGCATCATGCCGCAGACGCGCGAGCATCTTGCCATCGTCGATCTGCTCGGCGTCGAGCGCGGCGTCGTCGCGCTGACCAAGGCCGATCTCGCAGCGCCGGAGCGGCGCGAAGCGGTCGAGGGCCGAGATCGCGCGACGCGCTCGACGGCACCGGGCTTGCCGGGCGTCGACATCGTTGCCGGTCTCGACCGTCACCGGGGAAGGCGTCGATGCGCTGCGCGCCCGCCTGTTTGACGCGAGCGCAGCCTGGTGAGCGACGCCGCGCCCGCGGATCCGAGCGCTTCCGGCTCGCGGTCGATCGCTCGTTCACGCTGACCGGCGTCGGCACCGTCGTCACCGGCACCGTGCTGTCGGGAGCGGTGGCGGTCGGCGATCACGTGATCGTCAGCCCGTCCGGCATCTCGGCGCGCGTGCGCTCGATCCATGCGCAGAACCGGCCGACCGAGCGCGGCACGCGGGCGAGCGTTGCGCGCTCAATCTCGCCGGCGACGGCATCGCCAAAGACGCTATCCACCGCGGCGACGTGGTGCTCGATCCCGATCTGCACGCGCCGACCGACCGGATCGACGCGCGCTTGCGCGTGCTTGCTGCCGAGCGCAAGCCCAGTCACGCAGTGGATGCCGGTGCGCCTGCATCATGCCGCGGCCGAAGTCGGCGCGCGCGTCGTCCTTCTTGGCGACGGGCCGATCGCGCCCGGCGACGAGGCGCTGGTCCAACTCGTGCTCGAACGCCCGATCGCCGCGGCCGCGGGCGACCGCTTCGTCGCTGCGCGACACCTCGGCGCAGCGCACCATCGGCGGCGGCCGATTTCTCGATCTGCGCGCGCCGGCGCGCAAGCGGCGGACGCCCGAGCGGCTGGCGCAGCTCGATGCCCATGCGATCGACCGATCCTGATGCAGCGCTTGCTGCGCTGCTGCGAATGCGCCCCGGACTATGTCGATCTGACCGGCTTCGCCCGCGACCGCGCGCTCGGCGGCGACGAAGTCCGGCGCATCGCGGAGCGACTTGGGCTGGTCCAAATTCCCGCTGCCAACGCACTGTTATCGCGCTGTCGCCTGCACGCTGGAGCGAGCTCGAAGCGCGGAGTCCTCAGACAAGCTCGCGGCTTTTCATGCCGACAACCCCGATTTGCCTGGCATTGGCCTCGAACGGCTGCGGTTGCAGCTCAGGCCGCGGTTGCCGGCACCAGCCTTCGCCGCGGCGTTGCAGGCTTTGGCGCGGGCTCAGGCAGACTGGCGCTGGACGGCGCGTGGGTGCGGCTGCCCGGCCACGAAGTACGCCTGACCGCCGCCGATGAAACGCTGTGGCGCGTCGTGGAACCGCTGATTGCCGGCGCGGAGCGCTTTCGCCCGCCGCGCGTGCGCGACATTGCTGCCATCACCGGCGTCGGCGAGGCGCACGTGCGCCGGCTTTTCAAGCTGCTCAGCCGTATCGGCAAGGTCGACGAAATCGCGCATGATCATTTCTTTCTGCGCGACACCGTCGCGGAAATGGTGGACATCGCCGCCGATCTCGCGGCGCAGGCCCCGAACAGGCAGTTCACCGCCGCCGAATTCCGCGATCGGCTCGACAACGGCCGCAAGGTCGCCATCCAGATTCTCGAATTCTTCGATCGCCATGGCGTGACGTTGCGGCGTGGCGACCTGCGCCGGATCAACAAACACCGGCTTGACCTGTTCCGCCCGGCGCCGGAGGTACAGCAGGCATCGTCGAACAGTGGAAGGGATTCGTCCCCGGTGGGGCGTCCGGACTTCAAATCCGGGAGAGGCCGCGAGCCGGTCTTTGGTGGGTTCGACTCCCACTCTCTTCCGCCAATATCGCGAAGCGGCAAGTGATCCCGATGTGCGGTTTTCCGTCGAAGCCCCGCATATGTCCGACGCCCGGGTGCTGGCCCGTTTGAGTCGACGAATCTGGAGCAAACGCTTTCAGGAAACCAGCCGGTCAGGCGGAATGCCGGGCGAGGAACGCAACAACAAGACCCGCGATCCCGTCGTTCTTTTCGTCCAGCGCGAAATGAACGGCGCGCCGATGCTGCGCTGGCGTCTTTGGTGACGACAAAGTACCCGTGGTGATCGCGCACACTTCGGGCGACGTGAGGTCCGCGAGGACGGTTCCTCTTCGGCCGACGGCGAGACGGGTCGAGGCGGCGCCGCACATGCGGCCGGCCGACAGTTACACCGACTGTGGAATTAACCGGCGGATTTGCTGGCGATCACGCCGCTAACGCGGAACTCTTCCGCTTCCTGCGCCAGCCCAACAGACCCAGCGCGCCAAGGCCGCTTGCAAGCAGCGGGAGCGCTGCGGGCGCAGGCGTAACTGTGGTGCCGATCGTCACGGGTCCCCCAAATATGAGGCCCTGGTTACCGTTGGGGTTAAGCGGATCGACTACTTCCCCCAGATTGGTTGTAGGAGCGAACCCCGGAGCCCCGGTCTGTGCATCTACGACGAGTATCGGCACAAGCGCATTCACTGCGGCGCTGGCCGAAGTAAACGTCGCGCCCGGATATTCGATCGTCCAGATCGCCAATTGGGTGGCAGCCGAATTCGCGGGGTCATTGTTGATATTCGCATCGCCCCAGTTGACCAGAGCGCCGATCTCCCCAAGGTTGCTGATCGCCGAGTTGGGCCGCCAACACCACCATTGTTCGTTGTCGGGAAGACGACGGTGTAGGTGTCGCTTCCCTGAAGGATGTGGGTCGCGTCTACGCACCAGACGTCAAGCGTCTGATTGGCATTTGGCCCGGAACCGTAAAGGATAATCTGACCGGAGCCGAAATTGCCGTATTCAAAGCCGTTTGGAAGAGCGGGGCTGCCGCTCCCGGCGCTGATGGTCACGTTAACGTCGTTGACTACGGAATAGCTGCCGTATGTGAATGTGGCTGCAGACGCGCCGCCTGGGGCCGCCATGACGGCTAAAGCCAAGGCCAATCCGCCGAGCCATCGGTCCGGCTTCGCAGTCTTATGCTCACCGCACACTTTCTGTGAGAAGCCCATCAGATTTATGTCCTTTTTGTAACTCCCGACGTTGCATCGTTAAAAATGAGTTTGTCAAGGCTACAACCGTAGCGCGACAGGTTGTTTCCCTAGAAATTCGCTAGCAGTCCAACTGCCAGAATTGTCCGTGCGGCGCCGCCACCGCTTCGCAAAGGCGTGATAAATAGGGCGCCGGAGCGGCCATATCTTCGTGTTGCTAGGGACGTGCTAGGGACAAAGACGCTTTTATCTGGAACGCAAAGCCGCGGCGCAAAGGGACAAGCCTGACGGCCCTTAGCGTCCACCGAGCTCGCTGGTCTGGCGCGTCGGTGCGCCGGAACAAAAACTAACAAGCGTAGCAAGTGCCGATCATCAATGGTTGACGCCGCGTGCCTGCCATGTTTCGGTTGTTGTGACCATCGTAAACCATCGATGGCATGACGTCAGGGCGACGAAGGAACGCGAGTGCGGAAGTTTGTTTGTTTGAAGCCGCGGCGCCGGTTGCCAGTTGGGCCATTTGGTTTTGCGCCAAAAAATCTTGCTGACGAGGTGTCGGGCTCGATCTCGACGGGCAGGCAGGCGAACCGAAGTGTTTAACGAAAGCCCGGGGGCGACCGGGGTAACAAATGCTGGAATGGATTGACGAGGTTATCAGGGCCAATCAGGAAGCGGCACACGGAACCAGTTCCGATTACCGGAATGACCGCTGGTCTGCCCGTTTAAAAAGACATCTCCTGACGGCAACCTCTTTCTGTTCTGCGGAGCGATGGCGCTGTTGTACCTGCTGCTTAGGGTTCTTTTGCTTCAATAAAGGCCAATCCCGGGCCTGATGTCGCCGGCGTCGCTGAACTTTTCTTGTGCGGCGCGGAGGCCAGGGGGCGCGGCTACTCTAACGAAATCTATCAAAACGCATTGTGATTCAGGCTTTCGCCTTGCCATGCTATTTCCGCGCGCGGGATACTGAAATACTACTTTAGCGCGCGTTTCGTTTGTGGGTAGTGTTCCCGGGCGTGAGGCAAAAATGTTAAAAGCATTTGTGGCTGGAGCTTCTGCTTTAACCTTCGCAACATTGCTCGCTGTGGCGCCGGTGCGGGCAACCACCATAACCCTGACAAATCTGGGCCAGGTGACGCCCAGTGCCGGCGGAGTCCTCTTCGGGCCCGGCGTCATTGAAACCTCGTCGTCGAATGCCCCGCAATCTGTTGGTGCCAATCCCTCTGATCCATCTGGCTGGGATCCCTGGGGATCCACAGACGTAAATTCCAGATGGCTCAGTGTCGGCGGGTGCTGCGGCGGCACAGGTTCATTCGCGGCGCTGGAGTTCGCGGTTCCGACTACGACATTCAAACTTTTGTGGGGCTCGCCGAACTCTGACAACACCATCACGCTCTATGGCGCCGGTAATGTCGTCCTCGGCACGGTCTCGTTCGTCGACGGATCGGGCTACGCCGTCGATGGTGTGCACTACAATGTGGGTTACGGCCCGAATACGACTGATCCGGGCGACATTATCGCCATCTCCTCGTCGACGCCTTTCGTGAGCGCCGTTTTGACAAATGACCAGGGAGGCTTCGAGGTCGCCGCCATTTCGACGACACCGCTGCCGGGGACCTGGTCGATGATGCTGATTGGCCTTGCGGGCCTCGGGCTGGTTGCATTTCGCCGCACCGGCCATCGATTTTCTGTGTTGGTCTCAGAAATCAAAACCGCTACAGCCTGAGTACAATGCCTTGTCGCTGAGTGCCGATTCGGAAACTTCTTGAATCGGATGAATCGGATGTGATTCCTTATTGGGCGCTTGATTCTTTTTGGGAGCGCTCGATGTGGAAGACCCGCGGCAGTGATCAGCGTGTTTCGAAATCCCGTCACACTTGTAACTCCCATGGTTTGATTTGCGGTGCTAAATCTGGCTGGCTCACGACGCCGCCAGCACATCGTATCGGGAACGGAGCGAACGACGAAGGCGAGGCGGAAGGCGGATAGTTCCCAGCTGCTCCGATTGTAGCTACGATGGAGGCTACCGATGCAAGAGGCTCTCGTCGTCCGCCGCGAGACGCACATCCCGGCGCCGCCCGCCGCGGTGTTCGCCCTCCTGACCGATCCGGAGAAGATCCTGCGCTGGATGGGAACGGAGGCGCAGGTCGAGCCGCAGCCCGGCGGGCTCTATCTCGTCAATGTCACCGGGGCCCGCTTCGCCCGCGGCTCCTTTCGCGAGGTCGTGCCGGTGCACCGCCTCGCCTACAGCTTCGGCTGGGACGGCAGCGAGGCGGTCCCGCCGGGGTCGAGCCTGATCGAGATCGACCTGATCGAGCAGCCGGACGGAACGCTGCTGCGCCTGACCCACAGCGGCCTGCCCAGATGCCGAGCAATGCGCCGGCCATGCGGAAGGCTGGGCGCATTATCTCGACCGGCTGGCCGAGGTCGCGGCCGGGCGCGACCCGGGCCCGGATCCCTGGCGCGGCCGCACCGGCAGCGAGTGACTGCCTTCGCGCTCGATATCGCTGCACCTCGATCGCCTGCAATTCTTGCCCAACGCCGCTTCGGACCGCATCGAACGCCGCCTTGGCGGAGCCCACGGGGCCAGGACGGACCGGCTGCGCATTGCCGGCGCGGATGACAGGGCAGGGGTTATGGCCGCATGATCGCGGCATGGATCTGCCCGCGCCCCTCAACTGGTTGGTGGACGATGCCGCCACCGCGCCCGGCCCTGACCGGTTCCTGGCCGGCCTCGGCGGCCGGCTGCTGGCCGACGGCCTGCCGCTGGTCGGCGGCGCACTCACACTCGCGGTGCCGCATCCGATCATCGTCCGACGCACGTGGCTCTGGCGGGCCGAGACCGGAGCGGTGATCGAGGCGCTGGGCTTCGCGCGGTGGCCGTGCTCAGCGAGGCCGGGCATGACTGGCTGGCCGAGCTTGGACCGGTGCAGGAGGAAACGGTTGGCCCGGCGCCGGACAGTGCGGTGCTTGGCTGGGCAGGGACCCGCCCGTTCGATTGCGCCGAAACCGGCCGGCTGCGCCAAGCCGCGCGCTTCGTTGCGGCGCCCCTCGCCGCCCTGGCCGCGCGGGCGGCGCTGGAAGCGCTGCTCGAGGCCTATCTCGGCCGGCGCAGTGCTGCCCGGGTGCAGGCCGGCGCGCTGCGCCGCGGCACCGGAGAAACCATCCGCGCCGCGCTGCTCTATGCCGATCTGCGCGACTTCACCGCCCTTTCCGAGGCGACGCGAGCCCGCGGCGATGATTGCCGCCCTCGACGCCTGGTTCGACCGCGTCGCCGGGGCGGTGCATGCCTTCGGGGGCGAGGTGCTGAAGTTCATCGGCGATGGCGTGCTGGCGATTTTCCCGGTCACCGGCGCGCCGGCCGCCGCGTGCGACGCGGCGCTGCGCGCCGTCGTAGCCGCCCGCGCCGGCATGGCCCATCTTGATGCGGTGAGACAGGCGCGGGGCCTGTCGTCGCTGCCCTTTGGCGCGGCGCTGCATCTTGGCGAAATGCTGTGGGGCAATATCGGCGCGGTCGACCGGCTGGATTTCACCGCCATCGGCCCCGCGGTCAACCTGGTCAGCCGGCTGGAGGGGCTTTGCCGGCCGCTTGGCCGGTCGGTGTTGATCTCGGGCGCGGTGGCCGCCGAGACCACAACGCCGTTGGTGCCGCTGGGCGAGCATGCGCTGCGCGGCATCGCAAAACCTTGCAGCGTCTTCACCTTGCCGGATGCGTGAGCGGCTCGTCGCCGACAGTGCACCGTAGGTCATCGTTCCTGCTCACCCAATGCCAACGCCTGTTGGGCTCGCGAACACAACCCGAATCTTGCCGCCTGCCGCTTTCGGGTCAAAAACGCCCGCAAAACTTCGCAGGGGAGCTCAAACGAGATCGCCGAACCGCGCCATGGCGATGCCTCGAAGCGCGAGCGCAGGCGCGTCGTTGCGCAAGGCAACACCAAGGGGGCCAGCCGCTACGATTAAGTGCACTGACGCGGTGATCAGGAGTCCACCGAAATCCGCCACACTTGTAACTCCCTCCGTGCGGTATCCGGTCCTAAGTCTGTCCCGCGACCAACAACAAACAATACCAGCAAGGATAAACCGGATGCCCGATATTCTGCACAAAGCCGGAATCAAATCGTCGTCGCTGGCCGATACCTATAAAGCACTGACCACGCGCGAAGGTCTTTCCGCCTGGTGGACGAGGGACACGCACGGGGAAAGCAAAGTCGGCGGCGTACTGCAATTTCCCTTTGGCACCGGCGGTTTCGACATGAAGGTTCTTGAGCTTCATCCCGTCAGGCGCGTGCTGTGGCAGGTGGTCGACGGACCCGAAGAATGGGTCGGCACAATGGTCAGTTTCGATCCTAAACAGGAAGGTGACTGGACTATCGTCCTCTTCAAACACCAGGGCTGGAACGAGCCGGTAGAGTTCATGCACTATTGCAGCACGAAGTGGGGTGCCTTTTCTGCTGAGCCTGAAGTCGTTTCTCGAATCCGGAAAAGTTGCTCCCTGGCCGAACGAAATCAAGCTCGACAGCTGGGAATAAAACGGTACCTCCCAACGGGGAGAAATGATGACCTGCCAGACTGGAACGCGTAGTGATTGGCTGAGAGTGTGGCTCGAGTTGCTCAAGGCGGCAAAGGAACCCACGCCCGCGGCGATACGAGACAAACGAGGGAACGCCTCTCTGGCAGGCCTCTGCCGGGGACGTTCCCCGGCTTTTTGTCTGCGTCCGAACATGGCTTCAGCGGGGCCGTTGCGCACCTGGCCAACCCGGATGTGAGGCTGCGGGCGGTTTCGCGGGTGCCGCCCGCGAATTTGCAGACCTTACCTAGAAGGCTGAGTATTATTCTGACGCCATTTCATCCGCCCAGACGCGGAACTCCGACAAAATTGCGGGGCCAAATGTATGGGTCAGAGGTACGTCTGCGGCGTCGCGACCCTGCGCAATGAGGATACGACCTATTCGAGGGGCATTGTTGCGCGGATCGAAAGCATACCAACGATGGCCCAGATAAACTTCAATCCAGGCGGAAAAATCCATTGGCGCGTAGGGCGGGGGAAGGCCGATGTCAGTGATGTAACCCGTGCAATAGCGCGCTGGAATGTTTAGGCAACGGCAGAAGGTGACCGCGAGGTGCGCGTAGTCACGGCAAACGCCGCGGTGTTCATGATAGGCTTCAAAAGCCGTTCTGGTGGCGCTGGAGTGCGCATAGCCGAAAATTATGTGATTGTGCACGAAGTCGCAGACGGCCTGCACCCGCTGCCAGCCCAGCGGAGTGTTTCCGAAAAGCTGCCACGCCTCGTCGGACAGACGATCGGTCTCGCAGTAACGACTGCCGAGCAAAAATAATATGACTTCCGAAGGCAAGTCCTGAACCTGATGCTGCACAGCATGCAGATCGATCGGATCCGACATGCCCGGATCACGAACAATCGCATCCGTGCCGATGCTGAAACGCCCGCTGGGTGCAACAAAACGATTGCACCAATTTCCGAAGGTGTCGCGGTAACCTTCAATCGGAACCGAAGGATTTATTATCAGATAATCCGGACGCTCCAGTTCGGAGGCGCGGGAGAAGTGGACGTTCAACACCGCAATCATAGGGGTCGTCTGTGGAACGTCAAAACTGAGCTCGCAACCAACGCGGATTTCGCATGATATCTCTGTTCCTGAAATCGAAGGGCCGCCATGTTGACGGGATCCCGGATCGCGCGATTACGAACTCACGTTATACCGCCCGCCGCAAGAAGCGCGCTCAAGACTTTGAGATCGTCCGACAGGTTCAGTGCCCCGCAAGGGGGGCGTACCAGAGTTCGGACTTAATGAGCCTGCCGACGGACGGTCCGGTCAGTCCCCCTTCTCATGAATTGGCGTGCCAGGCGACACTTCGACGTCCGTGACCCGATCGAGGTTTGCGATCAGGCGCGTTAGCAGGTCAACGAGCAGCCTGGTCTCCTCGTCCGTGAAGTCGCGCAGTACCTCATGATTACCCCGAAGTAAGGCAGCAACCGCGTCCGGCAGGCGCGCTTCTGCGACCTCCGTCAATGTGATACGGCTGCTGCGCCCATCGGCCGGATCAGGCGCGCGCTGAATTAGCCCGTTTCGCTCCATGCGTGCAAGCATCTGTGCCATTGGCGGCCGCTCGATACGGGCGAGATCACGTTGCGTGCTTGCCCGGCCATCCCGAAGGCGCGACCAGCACTGGCAGATGTCCAGCGCCGAAGCCAAGCAGCTTGAGGCCGCGCTTCGCTGAGGGCCGCGAGTGCGTACGCGAGTACTGGACGCGCCAGGGGACATTGTCAGTCCGCACGTCGAGCCTCTGGGCTTTCATCGAACTGCGGATGACGCGATCATCGCAGAGATCCGGCAGTCCGTCCGCGATCTCGAAGGCAAACCGCTCCAAGGGCAGACGCAGGGGCTTAAAGACAAGACGGTCGGACACGTCCTCCATTTTCGAGAAACGGCAAGGTCGCTCGCTTCGACATCCAGGATGCTTTCTAACTGACGCGCCTTCCGGTCAAGCGGCGAGAGCACGCGATCCCGCTCAACCCGCTAACAGGAAAAGGATCGCGCATAAGTTTCTTGGTTCAACTCGTTCCTAACCTTCACCGCAACCTTCATGCCCAAATGATCCGACGCACTCCCATACCACGTGCCTTGCACTGGAATTGCGTCGCGCGCGTCATGTACCACGGCAACGCGGATGAGGTTTCGGTTTCCCACACCGCCGGCCGACGGATCGAAATCGACCCAGCCTGGACCTGGAACGTAAACCTGGACCCAAGCGTGGGTGTTGCCTCCTGCAATTGGGCGCCCGTCTTCCTGATACCCATCCTCGGCCAAATGCATGTAGCCTGACACAAATCGCGCGGCGATTCCGCGTAAGCGCAGTGCAGCGATCATCAATATTGCGAGGTCGCGACAACTGCCGCTGCCCAGAGCGATGGTTCGGACGGGATCCTGGACTCCTTTCTCGTGGCGGGCCAGGTGCCGGAAAGTCCGCCGGATCGTCAGCGTCATGTCGACAAGCAAAGCGTACGTGTCCGCCGAACCATCGCTGCCAAAGAATTGGTCGCTCCAGCGTTTCAGTGCTGGCTGCGGCGACACGGTCAAAATGAATGGTCTTAGACGAAACCTGTCTCCCGCAGTGTAGCTGAACGGGTAGACGCGGGCATAGTCCTCGATGTCGTCCTCATGAAATCCGTTCGGTGCGTGCTCGACACGAAGCGTGCTGATGAAGCACACTTGGTCGGAACGGCGGGTGAAATGCGCAATCGCAACGTGATTGCCGAACCTGTCCCGGCCCCAAACGAGCTCCCGCGGCTTTGGAGTGATCTCAAGCTCGGATTGAAGCAGTCTTTGGTCGTCGTCGTCGCGCGGCCGCAGCATCATCCGATGCTCGCCGAAGGTAACCGGCCGATGATAATGATAGCTTGTGACGTGCTTGACAGAGAGAATCGGCATCGCCATCGCAATATAACTCACGTATCAATCCGACGCACTTGGCGGCACACGCGGTGCGATTTTAAAACCGGAACTAACTCTCCGATCACGCCAGAAGGGTCGCGGCAATCCGTAATCCGCCGTCAATGCCAAGGTGTGTCGCCGGCCTTAGCAGCCCCGTCACCCGCCCTCCACCAGCATGATCGAGGAATGCGCTGATATGTTTTCTGCATAGTCCGTCCCAGGCGTCCGACGAGTTGGCTATCAGCCAGGCGAGTGTAGAATGGCTGTTCGAATGGCCAGGATTTGTCCGCCAACGCATGACCCGGAGACTCGCACAATCAAGAAGGCGGCTGGATCGGTCCAGCCGCCAGACTTAGACGTCGCAACTTGCAGGCCCGGCGTCTCCGAAGCCGAAGCTAAAGATTACTTCTTCTTCGCTTTCTTGACCTTCTTTTTTACCTTCTTTGTCTTCTTTGCCACGGTGTAGCTCCTTTGTTGAGAGATCAAACACTCAACGGCAACCGATTCGCGCGGAAATTGTAACACGGGGAGGGGGCAAGGTACCCTCGACGGCCGCGGCATACACAAGAGAATTGGCCTGCGCCAAAAGGGCGAGCTCGCATCGGAAGGTGGGTCAAACGGTCGGGTCGGAGGGCTCGATGGCAATCGCCGCCATCGCGTGCGGTAGGGGTGCGGGCCGGCAATCACAGCGGAGCGTGCCTGATGTCGCTTCTCCGTTAATAAGTGAAAGAGGCGTTTGGCCGAAAGCGAAACGCTCTCGTCAAACAGAGGCTGGGAGACTTAGTTCGTCCCACTCGCAGATTGGCTCGTCAAAAAGAATGGTCAGGGTGTCCATGCCCGATGACCCAGACAGCGCATAGCCACTGCAACGAACCAGGGAGAGAACCAGTCTTGTTATATCCTTTCCGGCGGACCTTTCTGCCTGCATCGAAACCGTTCCAGGACAGTTAACCGACTCTTTAATGCATGGATGGTACCTAGAGCCGTTCCGGTTTTGATGAACCGGTAGAGCGAAGAAAACTATGGCTCGGCGCAAGGAAGCACACGGCGGCGGTCATGGCTGGTTTGTTACTTTCGCCGATCTGATGGGTCTGCTCGTAAGCTTCTTCGTCATGCTGGTTGCCTTCTCGAATCAGAACTCGCAGAAGATGCAGGCTGTCGCCGGCTCGATGCGCGACGCGTTTGGCGTGCAGAAGGAAGCGCGTTTTTCCGGCATCCACGAATTCGATGGATCGCTGATTCGTCCCAAGCTCAAGAACGCAGCCCATATCAAACCTGAGGACGCATCAATCACGCCGACGCCGGAGCAGCGCGGCTCCGAGGCAACGCACGATCAGACCTTCGCTCTTGCCGCGGCATCACTGCGCCAGACTCTGGAGAATATGCCGGAGCTGACCGAGGCCTCCAGACACACAATGATCTCGGATACCGAGGAGGGCCTGAACATCGACATCGTTGACCAGGATGGCCGCTCGATGTTTGCAAAAGGCTCGACGGAACCCTACGAGCGCACGCGGCAACTCATTCAAAAGCTTGCCGGGCTACTCAAGGCGCTCCCGTATCGCATTTCCATCACCGGGCACACATCTGCTTTGCACGAATCCTCACAGCCGAACTATGGCCCCTGGAGCCTGTCGGCTGACCGCGCCAATATCGTGCGCCAAATCCTGGAGGAGGAGGGCTATCCGTCCGCCAACATCTACGGGGTGGCCGGCAAAGCTGCTACCGATCCGCTTTTCGCAGACGATCCGTCGGCGGCGCCCAATCGTCGCATAACCATTACCCTGATACGCGAAGCGTCACCGGTGCCGCCGGACTTACGGCCGTGAGAAAATGCCGCGCGACGAAATTTGGCCAAATATAATCTTGGCCACAACGTTACGCTCCGGTATGATTTGTTGTCCAATTTAAGGAGTGGCACCGAAATGGCGAGCGGTACTGTGAAGTGGTTCAACGCGACCAAAGGTTACGGATTTATTCAGCCACAGAACGGCGGCAAGGACGTTTTCGTCCATATCTCGGCGGTCGAGAGAGCAGGCCTGAGTACCCTCAACGAGGGTCAGCAGATTCAGTACGAAGAAGTTGCCAATAAGGGCAAAACGTCAGCCGAAAACCTAAAAGTCGACCGTTAGGTGTCCAGCTGCCAGTTGGAAATGACACGCGCAGAAAACTGATTTTCAATAAACTCGCGTACTTGTCCGGCTTCGCGCCATTGACCGCCCAGCCCGCGCCTGCTTTGATTGCTGAAATGCGCCGGTCAGGGCGCAAGGTATGTGGGTCCAGGGAGCATTATAGTGCGTGCTCGCAAGCAGAGCGTTCGCCATGTGGAGCGTAAGGCTTCGTCCAAAAAGTCGCAAAAAGCGCCTAAGCGGCGCACGGAGTTCAAAACGAGCGCCTGGTATCGCATCGCCATGATTTCGGTAGCAATCCCGCTGGATAGACGTGACGCTCGCTGAAAACACGGGCGGGCCACCTCGCGCTCGTCGGCACACAAAGGAAGCTTCCGCATCAAAACATCGCCCGCGTGCCGGTGTACCCTTGCGGTTTGTTTGAACGACGCGGCCGGCCAGTCATTCGGCGACAGAGCACGCGCGACCCAATCCCGTTCAAGGCCGCATCCAATGAGCTGCTGCTTCGGCCCTAACCAGAAGTGATCCATTCCCATTGAAGTGGTCCGACTTGAAGTATGTCTTTGGCCTCAAGGAGGACTGCTATGGCGAAGAAGCGGTACACGCCTGAAGAGATTGTCGCGAAGTTGCGGCAGGTCGACTTTCTGGTCTCACAGGGCCAGACTATTGCTGACGTATGCTCGACTATTCCGGCCGTAAGCAGCAGACGCGCGTGGACGTTTCGCGCCGCAAATTCAGCAGTTTCGAAATAATGCACCAGCTTATTACAAACTTGCCTGAACCGCGCGGAATATTCCGTCGCACGTTGACCGAGTGCTTTGCGAGCAATCCGGATTTGTTTCGATTGGGCGCTGCACTGATGGCTCTTTACCTGCATGTCGGGCCGTTTTCGCGCGAGGTGATCGCCCACATCGAGAAACTCAGGGCCGCACTCGAGCCGCCCGCCATTGAAGCATCAGTCGAGCGCGCGAGCGCGACCTGATGGGGCAACGGCAATGATGCCGGGTATCGCGCTGTTGCTCCGGCAATACGCTGCCTGGACCTGCCGTTCGTCTTAAGGCAGCGCCGCGATGAAGATTGTTCCACCTTATCTTTGAGTTCAATGATGGAAGGGCCTTGGCGCCGATTCCGAAGAGAAGTCTGGCGAGTTGCATCTGGCCCATTTCCTGCGCGATGAACGTTTCCCCCACTGGAGCCTTGGCGAGCAATGCAACAAACCATCTGATCGGCGTGGATTTCGGACGACCGGTCGGCACAAAAAGATATTTATTATTAGCTGATTGAAGGTGAACGATATTCTTCCACGCGGCTCGCCAAAAAAGCCCCGCGCATGGCGGGGCTTTAATACTCAATTTCTTTTGCCGATTTGGAATTCGGGTGCGCGTGTCGAGCGACAAACCAATGCTGAATGCCTTTTGCCGCGTTGCGCCTTCTGTTCGCTTTAAAGCCTTGGCAATTTTTTCCGCAGGCTTCTTGCTCTTTGCAAGGGACTTGAGAGTACGTATATCATCCGTGCTCCAGGCACGACGTTTAGATGTTTTCTTTGCCATTGAACAATTCCTGCTGTGAATAACCAAAGTCTCGTATCCGCTGAGTTCAGCAAAGTAAAGGGTTGCATGCAGTCACAGTGCTGAAACACGCGTTGTCGCAAGGTGAAGACTGCAGAGGGTGTCGATCTCTGGCATGAGATTTGGCCTGCACCAGACGGCCGCCAAAAGCGGAAAAAAATTAACGGTTTTGCGTAGTTCGTACTGCGTGGGGAAGCGCCAACGACAGGGCATGCATGCGCCCGTTCGCTAAACTACTTTGTCCACTAACCTTCCGATGCCCGGCGGGAGTGGTGGCGAGGACGGAAAATCGGGCTTGGTGCTCGTCTTGCCGGAATGGCTTTCGTCCTCGGGCTTGCGCCGCGTAACCCGCCGTGCCGTTCCGGTTGTCGGCATAATGCTTTGAATGCCGATGCTTGAGATGCCTGTTTGATCGCGCGTCGCTGACATGACGCGTCAGGGTAGCGTTGCGAATTTCAAAAGTGCGTAACTGATTTGCGCACAATCCGAAACAACTGCGGGACGCGCTATTAGGTTACGCCGCTGAAGTCAGACACGTCGTGTCTAGGCCAACGATACTCTTTGAGACGGTTAATGCTTCGGACAAACTACGGTCGTGCGCCAGAAACTGGAGATTGGATCATGCGGCAGATCTGGATTACGCGTTCGGGCCCACCCGAAGTCCTCGAAGTCAGGGAGGCGCCCGACCCCCTTCCCAAGTCGGGGGAGGTCCGTATCCGCGTCGAGGCAAGCGGCGTGAATTTCGCCGATGTTCTTGGCCGTCTTGGTATTTATCCGGACCTGCCGCCGCTGCCGGTGGTTCCGGGTTACGAGGTCAGCGGACGTGTAGACGTTGCCGGAGCAGGGCTGGACGCGGGCTGGACAGGCCGCGACGTTTTCGCTCTGACCCGTTTTGGCGGCTACGCTGACGTGGTGTGCGTTCCCGTCGAACAGGTGTTCGACCGCCCTACAGGCATGTCCGCGCTGGAAGCGGCAGCCATTCCCGTGAATTATCTAACCGCCTGGCAGCTTCTCGTCGTAATGGGCGCCTTAAAGCGTGAAGAGACGGTTCTCATCCATTCTGTTGGCGGAGGCGTCGGCATCGCAGCAACGCAGATCGCCGCGCATATTGGCGCGCGGGTCATTGGAACGGCTTCCACGGCGAAGCATGAGGAAATGCGCAAACTGGGGATCGAGCATCTGATTGACTACCGTACAGAGAACTTCGAGAAGCGGGTCCGCGAGATTACCGATGGTCGCGGGGTCGATCTGATTATTGATGCCGTCGGCGGGGAATCGTGGAAGAAGGGCTATCGAATCCTGGCACCTGCCGGACGTCTCGGCATGTTCGGCATTTCCGCGGCGGCGAATCAAAAGGAACGCAGCGTGCTCGGACTGCTGAGCGTTCTTGCGAATACTCCGTGGTTTCAGTTCAACCCGCTTTCACTGATGAACGCGAATAAGGGTGTCTTCGGAGTCAACCTGGGGCACATGTGGGGCGAGATCGACCGGATGCGCGGATGGGCCGAGGGATTGCTGGAATTATGGCGTCAGGAGGCCATCAAGCCGCGAATTGCGCAAAGCTTTCGATTCGACGAAGTCGCCAAAGCGCATCACTTTATTCAGGATCGCCATAATATCGGAAAAGTTCTGCTCGTCCCGTAGGTGCACGTCACTGCTTTGCGTCCCGCACGACGTGGTGGGCAAACAACGTCGTCTCCTCACTACGGATCAGCAGCATTGCTTGCACGATTGCTGTGGTCGTCGGTACGTACTTCGCAGATCACGCTGCCATTCCACGTTTTGATTTCGCACACGTTTGCCTTTCCGAAATCAAAGGTGACGTCGCGCATCGTGGATTGAGCCTGTGCAATGGCAGCGGCGACAGTATCCGACGTATCTACTACCTTTTGGCCGCCGATACGGGTTCCGTCCGGGCTGACTTGATAAAATTCAAGGTGCCAGCCACGCCGCGCTGTCCGTGTCATAAGTCGCAGTTACAAGATACGGGAAATGTTCTACCCCCCGTTTGGGGGATTGCAGATTACATTAGGGCGAGTCGGCGCGGCCGACCAGTCTTGAAAGGCTTTTACAACCCGGCTACGGTTTTCAGCTTCCACTCTTAACGGCCATGGCGACGGCGGGGTTCCCCCATCCGGCGGCGGGAAGCGGATGTGGACGGCGCGCAGATCTTACTCTGGCCCGAATCGAACGTCAGTAACGGTCAATCAATAAGTCTTCTTGGTCGTTCTTCCCGCTGCAACCACTGTTGAACGCCTACTCGTCATCACAGTCGATTGGATTTAGCTGGCGAAGCGGCTCTGTCGCCAGAGTAATTTTTCGGCGGCCAGTGGTGTGGACATCAATGGACAATGCGATCGGCGCTTCCCGTGATCGCTCGAACAACACGACACCAGCATTGCCCCCGACGGAGGCCAGTTCGTCTTTCTCACAGGTCGCGGCGATCGCGAGTCCGATCGAAGCAAGGTGAGCCCGGCGATAGCAATACACGGCGAGCAGGACCCTTGCCGTTGGCGAGACTGTCGTAACGAGCTCGTTCAAGCCATGCAGGCTGGAGCGATAAATCTCGCCCAGCATCTGATCGGTTACAGGGCATGGGTCGTCCTCAAGGACCAGGTGTTGGGGTGTCACGCTCGGTCTCCAATGCGGTTACGCTCCTCGGGACCATCCACTGCACCGCGTTAAGGCGGTGTTAACCCATGAAAACCCACCCCTCCGGGGCCGCTGGCGATAAGCGGTTCTGCCACCTCTACAAATTAAGCGCGGTATGAGCTTCTCAGGATCATGGCATCGGGAACCAGGGCCGGTCGCGAAAAGGGCCGGGACCGATGCGCACGCTTGCGCAAGACATCTTGCCGAGCCGCTCGATCTCTAGCGACAGATTCGTATGCCGGCACGCCAGTAGCACCGTGCCGCGGGCCTGACCACGACACAGGCGCCGCCATGCCAGTAATAGCCCGCCCTGCACGCGACGACGGCATGCGCCTCCGGGACCGGGGAGCAAACGAACCAGAACAATCCAACCAAACCCAAAGCGAGATACTTCATGACTGCCTCCCCTCAATTTAGCTGCGACAAGACCAATCGATCTTGCACTATAGCACCATCAGCTTGGGCCGCCGGTAACTGAGGCGGCCTTGTGCGAATTTCCGAAACATCCCACTCGCCACGCATCTCGTTGACCAGCTTGCGCTCAATCCAGTTTTGCGGCCTCAGAGCAATCGTTACGAAGTGCGGGGGCCAGCGACCTTGAACGACTGACGAGCTGACCGAAAGCGGGCGAACCGCAGGTGGCTTGCCTGATACAAGCCCAGCCCCGCGCTGTCCTACTCGAAAAGCGAGAATCAGCACGGGCGTAAGGCCCCGAAATGGGCTGGCCTCGTAGCACCAACTAGTTCGGTTCAACATGCGCTATGGCAGGAATTGGGATTACGTCGAAAATATTCCGGTTGTCGGCATCGCGGAGAACGAGATAGCTGTCCCCCAAATAAACGAGTGTTCCCCGGGAGGGCAACGCCCCAACAGCCGGCCAGTTCACTGTGATCGGCTTGTTCACATAATCCCGCCAATGTTCCATGACAGCATCCCCTTTTGCGCCAGACACGCTTTGCCCGTCACTGCGCGACCGGATTTCAATGTAGCGCTTTGATCCCGGGTGTTAAAGTGATGGATGGATAGTGTTGGTTCCCACTCAGGGCCGATCATTCCCGCCATATGGCGGGTTTTGATTTTTTTGATTGTTTGTTCAAAGCGCCCAATCGAGGGCCGGATTCCCTGTGGTCACAGACAGGCACAAAAAGGTGCGTACTTGTCCGCTGGAATAAACGCGACCATCATCGCTTGCTGGACGATCATTTGGGAGAATCTGATGAACGCTGAAACCTTCAAAGCCGCAGTTGAGGACTTGATTTCCAAGGTCCTCGGCGGAAAAGCGCTGGAAGCTTTCGACCGCTACTACGGCGACGACGTAACCATGCAGGAAAACGAGCAACCGCCCCGCGTTGGTAGAGCGGCTTGCCGCGCTTTCGAAGTGGACTTTCTTTCCAAGATCAAGGCAGTCCGGACTTATGTTTGCGACGGCTACGTGATTTCCGACAACAAAGCGTTCATTGTTTGGCGCATCGATGCCGATCACGCTGACTGGGGCACGCTCAAAATGAGCGAGGTTGCCATTCAGGAGTGGGCGAACGGCAAAGTGGTACGCGAGAAATTCGTCTACTGATTGCAAATGCCGCTTCGGCAGTCTTCTGCGTTGGCAGGCGGTCCCAGAAGTCTGCCGCGCAGTCATCTGCCGTGTGGCCATCATAATGCCTTCCCCGCCGTCTTCCACTAAACCGCCGTTACCCTTGCACTGATGGCTACATTGGGTACGTCGGCAAAGGGTGGGGATTTCGATCGGCACAACACCATTTTGTATGCTGGGTGTGTGCTCCGCCACCTCGCGTTTCATCGCGATCGCGTCGGGCTGCCTGGTTTTCTGCCCCGTGATCGCCGCCGCGCTCGAAAAAGTCTTCGACCGACGGTGCCGCCGGCGATAGGCATCTAGCAATATGGGCAGCCTGTCCAGGGTTTGGTATTTGGCGTTGATTGGTGTGTTCGGATCCGAACATTGGGGTCAACAGGAGCGCTAGACTAATGGTCGACGAAATCCGCGGCGGGGATCGCGCGATGGGCTTTCGAGTAGCGACAACGACCTCGCGCTTCAAATGAGTCTGCACTGTAAAACACGATAGTTGAATGAATTATACATTTCAACAAAAAGTTGAATGTCGCGGCGGTGTTTCATGTTATTTGTCCCTTATTTTAATATGGATTACGACCTTGGTGCGCGGCATGACAGGATGGGATCAGGGACAGCGGGCGCTGAGGTTTTAGCCGGCGCCGGGACGAAGCAGAGACCGGGGGAAACGATGGCGGCCGGGGCCGACAGCCATGATTTCATCGTCGCCCGCCGCTGGCAGCTTTTGCGTACGATGCTGCGGATGCGCCGATTCGAGGAAGGGGTCTTCGGGCTCTCGGCCGCGCGAAGGTTCGCCGGCCATTTCCATATCTATATCGGCCAGGAGGCGACCGGGGCCGCGATCATCTCCGCGCTTGAGCCGCGAGACCGGCTTGCCAGCACGCATCGCAATCACGGTCACATCATTGCGCGCGGCGCCGATCCCGCGGCGGCGTTCGCGGAGATTCTCGGGCGTTCGGGCGGTCTCAACGCCGGTCGCGGTGGCACGCTTCATCTCTGCGACCCGTCGCTTGGCTTCATCGCGACATCGGCGGTGGTCGGCGGATGCATCTCGCTCGCGGTCGGTGCTGGTTATGCCTGCAGGCAGGCCGGCGCAGGCGCGGTTTCCGCGGCCTTCTTCGGCGATGGGGCTCTCGAAGAGGGCGTGAGTTACGAGGCTTTGAATATCGCAGCCCTGATGCACCTGCCGGTTCTGTTCGTCTGCGAGAACAACAGCATCGAGGCGTGGGGCGCGGCGCGCGGCGGTTTTCCCGGTCTGGTTCACGCCGGCGGCGCCGATCTGCTGCAGATTCCAAAGGCGCTCGGCATCGAGTCGGTGCGCGTCGACGGGGCCGACGTCGACGCGGTCGAATCCGCCGCCACCGCGGCGATCGCGAGATGCCGGGACGGCCACGGGCCTGTTTTCATGGAATGCGTCACCAGACGATGGGCCGGCAGCAATCCGCTATGGCCGATTCTGGTCACCGGCGAGACCGACATCCGAATGGCAACCGGCGAAGTGGCTGCCGAAGGCGAACATGCCGACTGGTACCGCCATCACGATCCGGTACTGCGGTTTGCCCGCACGCTCGCGGCGCAGGGCGCCGAAGCGGTCGGGCGCATTCATTTCTACGACGCCGAGATTCGCGAGGAAATGAAACTTGCCGTCGCGCAGGCGCTCGAGAGTCCGTTTCCCGAGCCTGAAACGGCGCTCCGCCACGTGTTCGCCGGTCACGCGTCATGAACGGCAAGACGACCTTTGCCGCAGCCTTCGTCGAGGCCCTGCACGATGGATTGAGCGCCGATCCGCGCGCCAGCATCATCGGCGGCTATGTGCTTGGACTTGGTCCTGAACGCGCATTGATGGACCGGATCCGCAAGGATTTCCCGGACCGCGTGATCGACCCGCCGACCGCCGAAGCAGGCGTCGCCGCGCTCGCTACCGGCGCGGCGATGGCCGGCGCGCATCCGTTCGTCGATCTCGGAACGGCGAGCTTTTCGTATCTCGCCTGGTCGCAGATCGCGAACGAAGCGGCGGTGGCGCATTACATGACCGGCGGCCGCCTGAACGTCCCGGTCACCTTCCATTTCCTGCACGGCGTGCGCGGCGCGGGGGCCGCACAGCACAGCCACAGCCCGCACGCCATGCTGTTCAACGTGCCGGGACTTGAGATCGTTGCGCCATCGGTGCCGGCGGATGCATACGGGCTGGTGCGCGCGGCGATGGCGAGCCCCAACCCGACGCTCGTGGTCAATCACGCGCGGCTTCTCGGCATCGAAGGGCCGCTCGACGGCCGGCGCGCGCCACTGCCGCTGGGACGCGCCGACATCAAACGGCCGGGCCGCGACGTCACTGTGCTCGCCGTCTCGTTGATGGTGCATTATGCGCTGGCCGCCGCGGAGCGTCTCGCAGGCGAGGGCATCGAGGTCGAGGTGGTCGATCCCCGTTCGCTCGCCCCGTTCGACGAGGCAACGCTGTTGCAGTCCGTCGCCAAAACCGGGCGGCTGGTGGTGGCCGACGAGGCGCCGCTCACCGGCGGCCTTGCGTCCGCCATCGCCGGCATGGTGGCCGAGCGCGGCTTCTGGTCGCTCAAGGCGCCGGTCGGGCGGGTCGCGCGTGCCGACACGCCGGTTCCCTTCAGTCCGCCGCTGGAAAAATTCATCACGCCGGACGCGGACGCGATCGAAGCCGCGATCCGCCGCACGCTCGCGGCAAAGCGGCCGTGATCGCGGCCTGTTGACGCTCTAATCGGTCGCGCCGAACTCCGCATGGAGGCCGGCAGAAGTCCGGCGAGGTGCTGCCTCTCCTCGGCGCAATGCACGAACAGGGCGCGTGCGTCGGACTGTGTCGGGCGCATCACCAAACGCGCAACGCGCGCCGCGACGGCGCCAATCGCGCTGTGCTGTCCCGCCACATACGGGCCACCGATCCAAAAACGCGACCGCATCTCGCCGCCGGTCGCGGTACGGCGCACGTAGTGGGCCAGCCAGCCGATATCGATCGGAAGATCGCCCAGTCCCACTCTCGCGCACACGACAGTTGCCCGCTCCGGATCGGCGAGGGCCGGATCGCTGAACCCGAACGATCGCGGCGGTACAAATGCTATCGAGCCGCGGATCAGATCGTCGCCGGTGTATTCGTCGATCAGCGACGTAAGCCCGACATATCGCGCGCGGCCGTGTGCGCCGGCCGGCGGCGGCGACAGCCAAGCCGCATGCACACGCGTTTGCGGATGCCGGAGCCTGTAACGTTCGGCAAACCGGGGTCAGTCCGGAAGGCCCGCTTTCGCGAGGCCGTCGACGAGCGTCCGTGAATCCTCCGGGCGCTGGAACGGCAGCCGGCCCAAATGTTCACTGAACGAGTACATTGGATTGACCGTCTTGAGCTCCGCCCAGACGCGGCGCGCCTCGTCGATCTCGCCGAGATGACCGAGCGCGGAAGCAAGCGCCGACCGCGAGAAATCGGTTCCCGGCACGAGCGCGATACGCTCTCTGAACAGCGCCACGGCGGTCTCGAATTTCCCGGCCAGCAGGTTCGCCATGCCGAGGAAGTGCAGATACTGCGAATTCGTCGCGGGGTCGAGCCGCGCCGCGCGCTCGATCAGGGCAATCGCTTCCAGCGGCCGTCCCGCGTACATGCGAATGCTGCCGGAAATGTTGTAGGCCATCGCCATATTCGGATTGAGCGAGAGCGCGATGCCGATCTCTGTTGTTGCCCGCGCGATATTGCCGTCGAAGGTCGCCGCTACCGCGGCCACCGCATGCGCCAGCGCCTCTTTCGGATTTTTTTCGATCGCCTGGTCGGCGTAACGCTTTGCCAGTGCCAGCGACGCGTCCGGATCGTCGCTCCAGCGATTCTGATAGTCGAACATGTACGCAAAGGCGAGCCCGGCAATCGCCTGAACATAATTCGGATCGAGTGCGATGGCCTTCCGGAAGCACTCAATCGCCTGTTCGAATGTTTTGCGGGTCTTGGGATTGCCCAGCAAAAGTTCCCGGCCGCGAAGCGAACAGTCGTAGGCCTCGAGGTTCGACGTGCCAGTGTCCGCCGGCTCCTGCTTTTCGGCCGGGCCGAGCGTCACTTTGAGCGCCTCGACAATGCGGCGGGTGACGTCGTCCTGGACCTCGAAGATATCGGTCAGGTCGCGGTCGTAACGGTCCGCCCAGAGGTGCGCGCCGCTGGTGGCGTCGATGAGCTGGGCCGTGATCCGCACCCGCTGTCCGGCGCGGCGGATCGAGCCTTCCAGCACCGAATTCACGCCAAGCTCGCGGCCGACGGTGCGAATGTCGACTGCGCGGCCCTTGTAGGTGAAGCTGGAATTGCGCGCGATCACCGTGAGACCGGCGATCTTCGAAAGATCGGTGATGATGTCTTCGCTGATGCCGTCCGTGAAATATTCCTGCTCCGGATCGCCCGACATGTTGGTGAACGGCAGGATGGCGATCGAGGCGGTGGCGGGTTTTGGCGCGGCATGGGCGCCGTTGGTCTGCTGGCCGGCCGCGGCAGCGGTCGTCAAGCCCGGATGCCACTTCCAGATCCTGATCGGGCGGTCGATGTTCTTGACGAGCGTGTCCCCGCCGTCCTGAAAGCGGACGTCGATCCGGTTGCCGATGCTCTCGTTGACGATCGACGAGATGCAGATACCGCCCGGTTCGGCCAGCGGCTCCAGCCGCGCGGCGATATTGACGCCGTCGCCGTAGATGTCGTCGCCCTCGATGATGACGTCGCCGAGATTGATGCCGATGCGGAGCGCGATGATCGAGGGGGCACCATTCTGGTCGGGCGGCAGCGCAGCCGAGCGCTGCACCGCCAGCGCACAGCTCACTGCATCGACCACGCTCGCGAACTCGACAATGGTGCCGTCGCCGATCAGCTTGACGATGCGCCCGTTATGCGCGGCGACCGCCGGGTCGAACACGGTCTCCCGGTGCCGCTTCAGCGCGTTCAGCGTGCCGGCTTCGTCGGCCCCCATCAGCCGGGAATATCCGACGACGTCGGACGCAAGGATCGCGGCCAGCTTGCGGTTGACACGTTCTTCCGGCACGGCGCCTCAATTCCCGATCAGGTCGCGAATTCCCTAACGTATGATCTTGCCGGGGCAAGCGCGAGGGACCGCCGCAATCATTTTAACGTCTGGCGGGACCTTACAGTTTGCGGCCCGCCGGGGGACACTAATGCTTCAGCTTCAATGGCCTGAGCTGGGCGCGGGGCCGAGGCCGGCCGACAGACGGGACCGGCGCTCGATCTCGATGAGCGCCCGCGACACCGATGGCGGCTCCACCGGGGTCACACGCCGGGGCGGGGCGCCTTCTATTCGATCCGGTGCACGACGGTTTTACCGTCCCAGTCCCGCGCCGCCTGGTACATGCGCTGAAATCCCTGTTCCGCGGCGGCGTTCATCTCGATGACCTCGAGCATGCCGGGCAGGTCGCGCGAGGTGTCGAAATAGACGATGCGGAACCCCAGCGGCGCGGTATCCGAAAATGCTTCCTGGTAGCCCAGCGACCGATAGTGCGCGATCGACCCCTCGAAGTCGTACGCGCCGACCCCCCAGTGATGAAAGCCGTGTGCCCCCCGCGCTTTAAGCGTTTCCTGAAACACGGAAGGCTTGTTGTCGTGCTGCTGGATCAGTTCGATCATGGACTCGCCGTTGAAGGCAATCGCGAGACTGACCTGCATCGACGTCGGCGTGCCGCGATAAAAGCCTTTGGGGGGCACGAACGGGCCGACCAGAAACCACGGACCGACATGCAACAGCTTTGCGTAGCGGTCCATGGCCTCGTGGATGTCGGGCACGGTGTAGGCGATCTGAATGATGCCGTTGTCGCGCGGTCCGAAACTGAACCGGTCCATTCGTATCCTCCCTTTGGGCAGATTTGTTGAGGCGGATTTTTCAGCGCGGCAGCGGCGGGAGCCGCCGCTTCAGCTTTCGAGAAACGCCACGCAGCGGGTCCAGCCCGCCGATGCGGCATGGATCTTCACCGGGAAGCAGGACACCTTGAAGCCGAAGGCCGGAAGCTGCTCGAGATTGGTGAGCTTCTCCATGTGGCAATAGCCGATCTCGCGGCCGGCCTTGTGGCCTTCCCAGATGATGGAGGGGTCGCCGGTTTCTGCGAACCGCCTGCGGGTGAACGAGAACGGCGCGTCCCAGCTCCATCCGTCGATGCCGGTGACGCGGACGCCCTGCCTGGTCAGAAACAGCGTCGCTTCGCGGCCCATGCCGCAGCCCTTGTCGATGAAATTCGGCTGGCCGTAGGCGGTGCCGGCTGCGGTATTCACCAGCACGATATCAAGCGGTTTGAGCGTGTATCCGATGCGGTCAAGCTCGCGTTTGACGTCGTCGGCCCTGCACACGTAGCCGTCCGGCTTGTCGCGGAAATCGAGTTTGACGCCGTCCGAGTAAAACCATTCCAGCGGAACCTCGTCGATCTTCAGCGCGGGCTTGCCGCCGTCCATGGTGCTGGCGAAATGCCACGGCGCATCGAGATGCGTGCCGTTGTGCGTGGTGATCGTAACCGTCTCGATCGCGGCGCCTTCGCCGTCAGGGAGCTGTTCCGGCTTGAGGCCCGGAAACTGTCCGGCGAACTCTTTGGCGCCTTCGACGTGACCGAGATAAGTGATGCTCGGCAGCATCGACGGCGGGTCCGAGGCAATCCCGGCCTTTAACGCAACAGACAGATCGACAAGCCGCATGTTCGCTCCCTGGGGTCCTGGGCGGGCGGACCGTTGTGCATCGCGTCCCCCGCCTGTCTTCACCGTACGGCACTTTGCCGTCCGCGCTCAACCGGGCGCCGTCGCTCTGGCGGCCCGCGGCGGCTTTCACCGCGGGGTATGCTCGACTATGGTGAAGTCCCCGACATAACGGGGGACGTCCGGATCGGGCGTTCGGCAACGACGGGAAGAACCCGTCGGCCGGTGGCAGATGGAGGAAGTCTTGGGAGTGGTGGAAGGAAAAACCTGCATCGTCACCGGCGGCGCGGGCAGTCTCGGGTCCAATAGCGCGCGGGTGCTGCTTGCCGAGGGCGCCAGCGTCATGCTGGTCGACCGCGACGGCGACCGGCTCGCCAGCGTCGCCCGCGAGTTCGGCAGCAACCGTGTGGCCTTCACCGCCGCCGACGTCACCGATGCCGCCCAGACCCGCAGGTATGTCGACGAAACCGTCGCCCGCTGGGGCAAGATCGACGTGCTGTTCAGCAACGCGGGCAACGACGGGCCGCTGATGCCGATCACCGAATATCCCGAAGACCTGTTCGACCGGATCATCGCGGTGCACGTGCGCGGCTGCTTTCTCGCCTGCAAATACACCATTCCGCACATGAACGACGGCGGCAGCATCATCCTCACATCGAGCACGGTGGGCGTGAAAGGCGTTCCGTTCAACTGCTCCTATGTCGCGGCCAAACACGCCATCATGGGTCTGATGCGTGGCCTCTCGAAAGAAGTCGCGTCGCGCCGCATTCGCGTCAACACCGTCAATCCGGGCCCGGTCGACAATCCGTTCATGCGCACCGCCGAGAAGACCATGAGCACGATGCTCGGCCGCGATGCCGGCGAGTGGTTCGACGAGCAGATCCCGCTCGGCCGCCACGCGGTGCCGGACGAAATCGCGCAGGCCGTCTGCTTCCTCGCTTCCGACCGCAGCTCGTATACGAGCGGCACCGCGCTGATGGTCGACGGTGCGTTCTGTGCCTGAGATTGCGCAGATGACCAAATTCGGGATCGGACAGCCCGTCCGCCGCGTCGAAGATCAGCGGTTCACCACCGGCACGGGCCGGTATGTCGGCGATCTCGTATTGCCGCGGCAATGCTATGGCGTGGCCGTGCTGTCGCCGCATGCGCACGCCGTCATCGGGCGCATCGATGTCGCTGCCGCGAAGGCTGCGCCCGGCGTGGTCTGTGTGCTTACGGGCGCCGATGCCGTCACCGACAATGTCAGCGGCATTCCGCCGTTCTTCATGCCCGACGCCTGGGGCGGGCCGAAGGGGTTTCCCACCACGCGTCCGGTGCTGCTGGCCGACCGCGTGCGCTGCGTCGGCGATCATGTCGCGTTCGTGGTCGCCGAAACCGAGGCGCAGGCGCGCGATGCGGCCGAGCTTGTCGTTGTGGACTATGCGCCGTTGCCCGCCGTGGTCGATCTGGAAGAGGCGATCAAGCCGGGCGCGCCGAAAATCTGGAACGACTGCCCGAACGGCAACGTCGGCGTGACCATCGGTTTCGGCGACAAAGCCGCGACCGACCGGGCGTTCGCGACCGCAGCCCACGTCGCCAAAGTTCGCCTGGTCAACAACCGCATCACCGCAAACCCGATCGAGCCGCGCTGTGCGCTCGGAGTCCACGACGCCGCCGACGGCGCCTTTACGCTGCACACGACATCGCAGGATCCGCACAGCGTCCGCGCCGCGGTATCGGCTTCCCTGCACGTGCCGGAATTGAAGGTCAGAGTGTCCTCGCCCGATGTCGGGGGCGGCTTCGGCATGAAGGCCAACCTCTATCCCGACGACATTCTGGTGCTGTGGGCCGCGAAACGCTGCGGCCGGCCGGTGAAATGGACAGCGACGCGGAGCGAAAGCCTGCTGTGCGACAATCACGCGCGCGATCAGCTTGTCCATGCCGAGCTTGCGCTCGACGCCAACGGCAGGTTTCTTGCGATCCGCTCGACCGCCTATCAGGCGCTGGGTGGCTACTGGTGGGCTGCGGCGACCGCCCCGCTGTTCTGGTCGTTGATGTTCATCCCGAGCCTCTACGACGTGCAGACCATAGATGTTACGACCAACGCGGTCTTCACCAACACCTCGCCGACCTCGGTCTATCGCGGCGCCGGCCGGCCGGAGGCGATCTATCTGATCGAACGGCTGGTCGAGCGGGCGGCTCAAATCACCGGAATCGACCGTGTCGAATTGCGGCGGCGCAATCTGATCAAACCGGAGGCGCTGCCCTATCACACGCCGACGCACCACACTTACGACAGCGGCGATTTCGAGCATGTCATGGACAAATGCCTGACGCTCGCCGACTGGAAGGGCTATGCGGCGCGGCGCCGCGACAGCGAGCGGCAGGGCAGGCTGCGCGGCCGCTCGGTGACGCCGTACATCGAGCTCGGCGGCGTGTTCAACGAGCGCATGGAGATAAGGTTCGATCCGGGCGGTATGCTGTCGATCGTCGCCGGCACGCATTCGCACGGGCAGGGACATGCTACGGCCTTCGCCCAGCTCGTATCCGAATGGCTCGGGGTGCCGTTCGAGGCGATCAGTTACATCCAGGGCGACACCGAGAAAGTGATGTTCGGCCGCGGTACGTTCGCGGCGCGCAGCTCGCTGGTCGGCGGCAACGCGCTGCGTAACGCAGCCGACGTGGTCATCTCCCGCGGCAAGGAAATGGCGGGCGCCATTCTGGAGGCGGCCCCCGGCGACATCGAGTTCAAGGCCGGCACCTTCACCGTGATCGGCACCGACAAAAAGATTTCGATCGGCGACGTGGCGCATGCGTTCTTTGCTCCCGCGGGGCCGGTTTTGAAACTGGGGCTCGGCCTTGACGGCGTCGGAACCTGGTCCGGTGTGCCGGGCGGCGCGCCCAACTATCCGAACGGCTGCCAGGTCTGCGAGGTGGAGGTCGATCCGGAAACCGGCGCGGTCCGCATCGACCGCTTCACCGCCGTTGATGATCTCGGCATGGCCATCAACCCGATGATCTGCGAGGGCCAGATCCACGGCGGCATCGCGCAGGGCGTCGGGCAGGCGCTGTTCGAGAACATCGTCTACGAATCGTCCGGCCAGCTCGTGACCGGAAGCTTTCTCGACTACGGCATGCCGCGCGCCACGGATTTCCCGGCATTCGTTTCCGAACTGGTGGAGATTCCGGCGAAGACCAATCCGCTCGGGATCAAGGGCATCGGCGAGGCCGGCACCATCGCGGCGCCGCCGACGGTGGTCAACGCTGTGCTCGATGCGCTCTCCAGTCTCGGCGTCGAGCATATCGACATGCCGCTGACACCGTCGCGTATCTGGCAGGCTGCCCGCGAGGGCAAAGCGAACGCAAAGCAGCAGGCCCAGGACCGCAGGTGACGAAGGACGGTAGCATCAGCAAACCTCACATCGCGCCGAAAATCGCGAAGCCGATAATCCGCGAACACGGGGTTCCCGACGCCGGACAGCAAACCCTACATCGCGGTAGAAGGGCCCGACCGGAATTCTATGGTTTTGCGAAAACGGCGCGGCGAAAATCGGGTGCTTCGATCCGTCGATGCCGGTACTCTTTGCGCGAATTTCCGCTTCCCGATGCCGCCAGCGCGCCGGTCGGCATTGCGCTCGGCGCCGACGGCAATCTCTGGTTCACCGAAAAAGTAGGCAACCGTATCGGCCGCATCAGCCTGGCGGGCGCAGATCGCGGAGTTCGCGGTGCCGCGAACGCGGACGCCGGTCCGGACGGCATCGCACTGGGCCCAGACGGCAATGTCTGGTTCTCCGAGGCGACGCCGACAGTATCGGGCGGATCACACCGGACGGGCGGCATCGCCGAGTTCGGCAGAGCATCACCCCCGGCAGCAAGCCGCTCTCGATCGTCGCGCGCTGAGGTGCGCTCTGGTTCAGCGAGGCAGGTGGCGGCCGCATCGGCCGCAGATCACTTGTCGGGCGACGTCACCGAATATCCGGTGCCACGTCCGGACAGCCGGTCCGCGCGCCATGGCGCTGCATCCCGACGGCAGCATCTGGTTCGTCGAAACCGGCGCCAACGCGCTCGGTCGCATGGCGCCGCGACGGCACGATCGTCGAATTTGACGTCCCGACGCCCCACGCTTCCGCGCGCAGCGTTGCCGCGACCGCCGATGGCGACGCTTTGGTTCACTGAAAATTTCGCGAACAAAATCGGGCCTCGATGGCCGCGGACGGCGTCCATGATCGCGGAATACGACTATTCCGGCGACCAGCAAGCGGCGCGCGGTGCATTAGCCGCGATGGCGGACGGCCGCCTGTTTTTCACGCAATACGACGCCGGACTTATCGGCGAAATCATCCCCTCGTGATGCGGAGGGTGATAATGCCTCGCATGAAACGGAATTTGATCAGCCCTCGTGCGCGCGGCGCGGGCCACCCTCTCTTGCGGAAATCGCCGACTTTTCGCTAAATAGTCGACATCGAGTTTTTCGGCCGAACGACTTGGCCACGCAGCGACGATAACGCGCCTGACTGACGATCTTCACCAAAATTCGAGCGAACCGGGCCGTGCTTTCTCGCGCGGCTCAAATGGCTATTCTACAGAGGAGTGTCCCGTGAGCAACGGAACAGTGAAGTGGTTCAACGCGCAGAAGGGTTATGGATTTATCCAGCCGGAGGATGGCGGCAAGGATGTGTTCGTCCATATCAGCGCCGTCGAGCGCGCGGGTCTGCGCGAGCTGCGTGAAGGTCAGCGCGTCGCGTTCGAAGTCGTGGTCGACCGCAAGACCGGCAAGTCTGCCGCCGAGAATCTGAAGACCGTTTAAGCGATTGTGGCGAGGCCGCGAACAGCGGCCTTGCCTTTCGATTAGGCGCCGGCCAGGACTTCGGCTGCTTTCGTGCAGCCGACGCGCCATCCTCGTTGCCGATCAACGTTTGTGAAACGGCTGCAGGCCGGGCAAACTTTAAACCAGCCAACAATAATTTAAGCCGGGCAACAATCAAGCAGTCACCAGGCCGGACAGGCCGCAGCCATCAGCCGGACAGTCCGGGTATTTGCACGCCGGCGGTCTGCGCAATCAGAAACATGTTCAGCAGCATACGATCGCCGCGCCGGTCACCGCGGCGATGCGGGTGATGCGGCCGTTGGCGAACGCGCCCATGATGTCGCTCCGCCCGGTGAAGATCACCAGCGCGATCATCGGCAGCGGCAAAGCGATGCTCAGGACGACCTGACTGAGCACAAGCGCGCTGGTGGCATTGACGCCGAGGGCGACCACCACGAACGCCGGCAGCATCGTGACCAGCCTGCGCAGCCAGAGCGGGATGCTGAAGCTGACGAAGCCCTGCATGATCATCTGGCCGGCCATCGTGCCGACCGCCGAGGCTGAAATGCCGGATGCAATCAGCGAAACCAGGAATACCGCCTGCCGCGCCCGACGCCGAGCAGCGGCGTCAGCGTGTGATAAGCGGTTTCGATTTCAGCGACTTCCGGATGGCCGGCGTGGAACGCGCTCGACGCCATCATCACCATCGCCATGTTGACCAGACCTGCGACGCGTCAGCGCGACGACGACCTCCTGATTGGAAAAGCGCAGGACGCGGCGCCGCTCGCGGTCGTCGCTCACCGGCATGCGCGCCTGCGTCAGGCCGGAATGCAGATAAAGGGCATGCGGCATCACGGTCGCGCCGACGATGCCGACCGCGAGCAGCAGCGCCTGGGCGTCGGGGATCTCCGGCACGGCGGTATGAAAAGCCGCCGAAGCCCAGTCGACCGGCACGATGAACATCTCGATCAGATAACAAAGCGTAATGACGCTCACGAGGCCGCCGATAATCAGTTCGATCGGGCGGAACCCGAAATTCTGAAACGTCAGGAGACCGTAGGTCACGATTGCGGTCACGGCCATGCCGGCCACGAGCGGCACATGAAGCAACAGGGACAGGCCGATGGCGCCGCCCAGAAATTCGGCAAGGTCGGTCGCCATGGCGGCGATCTCGCTGACCCCCCACATGCCCCAGACCACCGGCGGCGGAAAATGATCGCGGCACAACTCCGCGAGATTGCGGCCGGTGATGATCCCGACCTTGGCCGAAAGCGCCTGAAACAGCATCGCGATCAGGTTGGCGAGCAGCACGACCCAGAGCAGGCTGTAGCCATATCTGGCGCCTGCCTGGATGTTGGTGGCGAAGTTTCCGGGGTCGATGTAGGCGATCGAGGCGATGCCCGCGGGGCCCGCGAACACCGCAAAGGCCCGCCAGCCGCCGCTGCTTTCTCCGGCCAGCACCAGGCGCGCCGCCGCGACGGTTCGCTCGGACAGCGAGGGTTTGAAGCCGCCGGGGAAACTCATCCAGACCGTAAAGCGCTGACAGGAAAGTGTAGCATGAGCTACATTTACGTGCCGGCGGTCGTTGCGTCAATGGTTACATTATGTAGCCTTGGCTACATTTTGACACGACCGTCAATGTGTGTTCTCGACTGCGGCCTTGCCGGGCCGTCAGGTTTTGGCTCTGGCGGAATGCGGGACCGTGGGGAGTTGTTGCCGCCATGAACGCGACGGCGCCGGCCGCGGCGAAGCGAAAGCAGGTCCGCGATACTGAAAAGCTTCCGGCGGAAGGCACGCAGGCGCGCCGTTTCGGCAAGACCCGTTCGGCGCAGGCGACCGCGCTGCTGGAAGACTATGTGGAACTGATTGCCGACCTGCTGGTCAGCGTCGGGGAAGCGCGGCCGACCGACATCGCCCGGCGTCTTGGCGTTTCGCACGCCACGGCGGTCAAAACAATTTCGCGCCTCAAACGTGCCGGACTGGCGACCGCGCGGCCCTATCGCGGCGTGTTCCTCACGGAGAAAGGTGAGGCGCTTGCCGACCGCGTGCGGGTGCGTCACCGGCTGGTGGTCGACGTGCTGTGCGCGCTGGGCGTTCCGACCGAATCGGCGGAGTCGGATGCCGAGGGCATCGAGCACCACGTCTCCGAGACCACCCTGAAAGCGTTCGCGCAGTTTCTGAAATTGCGCGTCTGACCGGCAGGCGGCGTCGTTACGCGGCGTTGTCCGTCAGCGCATCGACAATGCCGTCCACGACTTCCTCGACCAGCGCCTTGTCGTCGCCTTCGCCCATGACGCGGATCACCGGTTCGGTGCCGGACGGACGGATCACCAGCCGGCCGTGACCGTTGAGCCGCTGCTCCGCATCCTCGATCACCGAGCGCACCCGGGAATTTTCAAGCGGCTTGCCGCTGCGGTAGCGGACGTTCTTGAGCACCTGGGGAAGGGCCTCGAAGCGGTGGCACACCTGCGACACCGGCTCTGTCGCGCTTTTTAACGACCGCCATCACTTGCAGCGCGGCAATGAAGCCGTCGCCGGTCGTCGTGAAGTCGGACAGGATGATGTGGCCGGATGGTTCGCCACCGAGATTGTAGCCGTGCTGACGCATGTATTCGAGCACGTAGCGGTCACCGACCGGCGTGCGCTTCAACGAAAGCTCCAGCGATTGCAGATGCCGTTCGAGCGCAAGGTTCGACATCACCGTGGCGACCACGCCCGGTTTGGTCAGCAGTCCGTCATCGCGCCAGCTTTCGGCAATCACCGCCAGCAACTGGTCGCCATCGACGCCGTGACCCTGCTCGTCGACGATCACGACGCGGTCGGCATCGCCGTCGAGCGCAATGCCGATGTCGGCGCGCATCTCGCGTACTTTGCGGCAAGCGCGTCGGGCGCGGTCGAGCCGCATTCGCGATTGATGTTGAAACCGTCGGGCTCGACGCCGATCGAGATCGACTTCGGCGCCGAGTTCCCAGAGCGCGTCCGGCGCAACGCGGTAGCCGGCGCCATTGGCGCAGTCGATCACCACGCGCAGACCTTCGAGCGACAGGTTGCGCGGCAGCGTGCGCTTGGCGATTTCGATGTAGCGGTCGTGGACGCCGTCGATGCGCTTGGCGCGCCCGAGTTCGCGGCCTCCGCGAGACTTTTGGTGATGTCGGAATCGATCAGCCGCTTCGATCTCGAGCTCGACCTCGTCCGAAAGCTTGTAGCCGTCCGGACCGAACAGCTTGATGCCGTTGTCGTCGAAAGGATTGTGCGAGGCAGAAATCATCACGCCGAGATCGGCGCGCATCGAGCGCGTGAGCATGGCAACCGCCGGCGTCGGCATCGGGCCGAGCAGCAGCACATCCATGCCGACCGAGGTAAAGCCGGAAACGAGCGCCGTTTCGATCATGTAGCCGGACAGGCGGGTATCCTTGCCGATTACGACCCGATGGCGATGCTCGCCCCGCGGCGGAATACCAGCCCGGTGGCCTGGCCCACCTTGAGCGCCAATTCAGCCGTAATGACGCCGTTGGCGCGACCGCGAATCCCGTCGGTTCCAAAGTACTTGCGGGCCATGTCTCCCCACCGGCTGCCTGTAACGGCGCCGACATTACTCCGTTCGGCCTCCCAATGGCCTCAAAAAATATTCAATAACCTTACCGGGGCCGGCAAGACTTTGTACATCATAAAATCGGAAATTCCGGCGTAATATCATAGATATACTGCGGGCCGCCGTGACCGGGCGGCCGCGAGAACCGCGCCGTCCTAAGGCTTGCCCTTGTCGTACGGGCTGTGCGGCGGCTGGGTTGCCGACACCGGGTCGGAACCGGGAAACGTTTCCTCAAGTCCCTGCTCGAGCGAGTCGTCCAGCTTTTGCCTGAGCTTTTCTTCCCGCCTGCGGCGTTCCTTGACCCGCTCCCTGCCAGTCTGTGCGTCACGCGACCGGGCCTTGTTCAGATCGTCCGTCATGGTGCTGATCCTTGCCGAAGAGAAACATAGGTACGGCTAGCGGCCCGCGTAAACGCAGGGTCCCGGTCCTGCCGTTCGGGCGGGAGCCGGGGGCGGCTTTATGGTATTCAGAGCAACGCGCGTGACGGCCGGGACTACAGCCATGAAAACAATGACCTGCATCGAAGACCTGCGGCAGGCCGCGCGCCGCCGGGTACCGAAGGCATTCTTCGAGTACGCCGAATCGGGGTCATATTCGGAGGAAACGCTGCGCGCCAACCGCGCCGATCTCGAGAGCGGTCAAGCTGCGCCAGCGCATTCTGGTCGACGTGGCCGATCGCAGTGCCGGGACCACCATCCTCGGCGAAAAGGCCTCGCTGCCGCTCGTGCTGGCTCCGATCGGGATGTGCGGGATGCAGCACGGCGACGGCGAGATTCTGGCGTGCCGCGCCGCGCAGGCAGCGGGGATTCCCTTCACGCTGTCGACGATGTCGATCTGCTCGATCGAGGCGGTCGCGGCCGCGGTGGAAAAGCCGTTCTGGTTTCAGCTTTACGTCATGAAGGACCGGGGCTTCGTTCGCGCGCTGATCGAGCGCGCGGCTGCGGCGAAGTGCAGCGCACTCGTGCTCACGGTCGATCTGCAAATCCTCGGCCAGCGCCATCGCGACATCAAGAACGGGCTCTCCGTTCCGCCCGAACTGCGGATCAGAAACATTCTCGATATCGCGACCAAACCCGCCTGGCTGATGAGCGTCGCGCGCAGCAAGAACCGGACGTTCGGCAACATTTCCGGCCATGTCCGCGGTATGGAGAACGTCACGTCGCTGGCGCGCTGGACCGCCGAGCAGTTCGACGCGACCATGAACTGGAAAGACGTCGAGTGGATCGCGAGCCAGTGGCCCGGCAAGCTCGTCCTCAAGGGTATCCTCGATGTCGAAGATGCGCGCATGGCGGCGAAGAGCGGCGCGGCCGCGCTCGTGGTGTCGAACCACGGCGGACGCCAGCTTGACGGCGCGCCGTCCTCAATCTCGGCGCTGCCCGCGATCGCCGACGCGGTCGGCTCGACCATGGAGGTTCTGTTCGACGGCGGCGTCCGGTCCGGCCAGGACATTATGCGCGCTGTCGCGCTCGGCGCCCGCGCCTGCCTGAGCGGCCGCGCTTATGTTTACGGGCTCGGCGCCGGCGGACAGGCGGGCGTAGCGCGCGCCATCGAGATCATGCGCAACGAACTGAGCGTCAGCATGGCGCTGACCGGCGTACGCAGCGTTGCCGAAATCGATCACCGGGTGCTGGCGGCACCGCCGCGCGGTTCGCGATGACGCCGCGCCGGCGTTTCATTCTTCCTTGTAGCCGTAGCCGGGAACATTGCCGTCCGCGCCGTAATATTTGTACGGCAGGAATTTGCCGGTCATCGTCAGCTTGACGCGGTCGCCCTTGGGATCGGCCTGACGTTCCATCAGGAGGTCGAAGTCGATCGCCGACATGATGCCGTCGCCAAACTCTTCCTCGATCAGAGCCTTCAGAGCCGGTCCGTTGACCATCACCAGTTCGTAGAAGCGGTAGATCAGCGGATCGGTCGGCGGCATCGGCGTGCCGCGGTACGGCACTTCGTTGAGCAGCGCCTGCTCGCTTTTGCTGAGCCCGAACAGCTCGGCAGCCTTCGCGACCTGCGGCTTTGTCAGTTTCATCTGACCGAGGATCGCACCGACGATCAGCAGCGGCGACATGCCGCCGATCGCGCCGCAGATATGTTTCCAGCTCCATTCGTTTTCCCGCTTGATGGCAAGCAGTTTCCCGGTGAGTTCCGCTCGCGTCATGAAGGTCCTCCTTTGGCAGCAAAAACCAGAGCCATTGCCGGAGCAATTGCCGTGCCACCGGAGGGGGATTCAGCAGAATTCGACCGGTTTCACCCGACCGGATCAATCAGACGGGCTGATCGGTCACGCGACCGCTCACATCGGCGGATCGACGCCGTCGCGGCTCGACGGTGATGTTCGGCGCCTCGACGGTGCCGTCGGGCAGCTTCTTTGCGGCGGCGACGAACACCTTCGCGCCGGGCTTCAGGTCGGCGGCGCCTGCCGGCGCGAACATCACGACGACGACGTTGGCCGGAACCGTGAATTTCTTTTCGCCGTCCTTGTATTTCAGTACCAGCTCCTGGCCATCATTGACGACGACGGCACTGTCGATGTTGGCGTTGGTCATGGTGCTGTTCGGCATCAGATCCCAGGGCCGGTGACCTTCGCCGGTGCCGCGCATCGACTTCGGGGAAGATGTGGATCTCCACCGCCTTCTGGGTGCCGTCCGGCTGCGGCATGGCGGTGATGCCGACGAAGCTGCCCTGCTTGACGTCGGCAAGCGACATTTTCACGACGGTGCGCACCGGTGCGTTGTCGGCAAGCTTGACCGTCATCGGGGTACCGTCGCGCCCGGTCACGGTCAGAACCTCGCCGTTCACGCTCGCGATGGTACCGCGGACGCGCGCCATCTGGGGCTGCTGCGCCGACGCCACCGATGCCATAAGAAGTAGTGCAACAGCGCTCGCGCCGAGAGTTTCGCGATCTCATGTTTTTCGTCCCTGATTGAGGAGGTGCTGCAGCGCGGACGATAGCGGGTGAGCGGTGTGGGCGGCGCACACAAGAGCATTCGCGGGAAACACAACCGTGTTATCGCCGCGGTCCGGATGCCCCGGCGCGAAGGTCGGTTTCGACCAGTGCGCGCAGTTCCGGCGTGACGGCGGGCGTCGTCCCGAACCAGAGCGCAAACCCGCGCACCGCCTGGTGCAGCAGCATGCCGAGGCCGTCAGCCGTCCGCAGACCGCGCGCGTCTGCCGCCGCGATCAGCGGGGTGCGCACGGGCACATAGACCAGATCGGTCACCACCGCATCGGCCGGCAGCCGCGCGACGTCGACCGCGAGAGCAGGCTGGCCCTGCATGCCGAGCGTCGTGGTATTGACCAGCAGCGAAGCATCCGCCGAGAACGGCGCCCATCTCGTCCCAGGCCGCGTTCCGCACGCGCGGGCCGAATTTCTGCTGCAACGCTTCGGCGCGGCCGGCGTACGATTGACGACGACGAGACGCGTCCGCGCCGCGGGCAAGAAGACCGTAGATCACCGCGCGCGCCGCGCCGCCGGCACCGAGCACCACCGCTTGCTGCAGGTCCGCGATCCCAGCCCGGCGCGCAGGCGTCGAGGTTGTCCAGAAAACCCTCGACGTCGGTGTTGGTCGAGCGCAGCACCCGCCGTCGAACCACAGCGTGTTGGCAGCGCCGACCGCGCGGGCGCGCTCGTCGGGCTCGCGACAACGCGAATGCCGCTTCCTTGTGGGGCAGCGTGACATTGGCGCCGACATAGCCGCGCGCATCGAGCGATCCGACGAATGCGGCGAACTCTTCCGCCGGCACCAGCTCGCGCCGGTATTCGCCGGCGATGCCGTAGTGCCTGAGCCAGTAATTATGAATGAGCGGCGAGCGCGAATGTTCGACCGGCCAGCCGATGACGCAAGCCGCGCGGCCGGTCGTCGTCACGCCTCGTCCGCCACCGTATTGCGCAGCACGCCGATCTCCGGACATTCGATTTCGACCACGTCGCCGGGCTTGAGCCAGACCGGCGTTCGTCTTTCGGCGCCTTTTTTGACCGGCGTTCCGGTCGAGATGATGTCGCCCGGCTTGAGCGTCATGAACGTCGTGACATAGACGATCAGGTCGGCGAACGAAAAGATCATGCTCGCCGTGGTGTCGTCCTGGGTCACTTCGCCGTTCTTGCGCACGGTCAGGTGCAGCGGTTTCGTCAAATCGATGTCGGTCACGATCCACGGCCCGATGCTGCCGGTCGCATCGAAGTTCTTGCCCTGGGTGACGTTGAATTTGCCGTGGCGGATCCAGTCGCGGATCGTGCCCTCATTGCACAGCGTCAGTCCCGGCGATCACGGCGTGCGCGTCCTCTTTCGCGACATGCCTGCACTCGCGGCCGATCACCATCGCGATCTCGCCTTCGTAGTCGAGCTGTTCGGAAATCTTCGGCCGGATCAGATTCTGGCCGTGCCCAACCACGGAGTTCGGCGCGCGGTAGAACATGCTCGGATATTTCGGCTTGTCGGCAAAATCGTAGTCGCGCTGCCGGTCGGCGTAGTTGATGCCGATGCAGAGGATTTTTTCCGGCGCCGCAAGCGGCGGCAGCAATTCGGCCTCGGCGAGCGGGATGTCCGGGCGCACGCCGTCGGAAACTGCTCTGAGCCTGGTCGAGCGCCTGGGCGCGGAACACGTCGAGCAGGCTGCCGAAACGGCTCAGCCGCGAGCGCAGATCGACAATGCCGTCGCCTGACGACAGCGCCGAAGCTCGGCCGGCCGCGCCACGTATAGCTTGCAAGCCGCATATCGCATCTCCCGGTGCCGATGTGTTAGAAGTCGGCGCAGAAGCCGTCAACGCCGGGGCTGCAATGCCAATCCACGATCCGGTCTTCACCCCGCCCTTCAACGTCGTTCGCGCCAGCCATGTCGAGTTTGGGGTCCGCGATCTCGGCCGCTCGCGCGCCTTCTATGTTGACTGCCTCGGTCTGCTGGTCAGCGACGAGACGGCAGACGCGCTCTACCTCCGCGGCGTCGAGGAACGAAACCACCATTCGATTGTGTTGCGGCGCACGCGCGAACCGGAGGTTCTGGCGCTCGGCTTCAAGGTCGCGGGCGAGGAAGACCTCGACCGCGCCGCCGCTGGTTCGCACGCCGGAACCTGCCGACGGCGTTTCCCGATCTGCCCCATCAGGGCCGGACGCTGCGCACGGCCGATCCGCTGGGCATGCCGCTCGACCTCTATGCGTCGATGGATCGCGGCGAGTCGATGCTGCAAAAATACGTGACGCACAAAGGCGCGCGCATCCAGCGCATCGATCATATCAACTGCTTCACGCCGGATGTGCAGGCGAGCTACGATTTCTATTCCGAGACTCGGCTTCCGCCTCACCGAATACACCGAAACCGACGGCGAGAACGGCAGGCTCTGGGCGGTCTGGATGCACCGCAAGGGCAACGTCCACGACCTCGCGTTCACCAACGGCTTTGGCCCGCGGCTGCACCATATCGGGCTGTGGACGCCGGGCGTGCTCGACATCATCCATATCTGCGACGTGATGGCGACGTCCGGCTATCTCGAGAACATGGAACGCGGTCCCGGCCGCCACGGCATTTCCAACGCCTTTTTCCTGTACGTGCGCGATCCGGACGGCCATCGCGTCGAGCTGTTCACCTCCGACTATCTCACCGTCGATCCCGACCATGCGCCGATCCGCTGGTCGCTGACCGATCCGCGCCGGCAGACACTGTGGGGTCATCCCGCGCCGGCGTCGTGGTTCAGGGAAGGCTCGGTGTTCTCCTGCGTCGTGCCGCGCGAGCCGGTGCTTGAAGCGCAGCCGATCGTGGCGATGTAATTTCCTTACGCCGCGCGGTCGCGGTGCGAGATTTCGACCACGCGGGCGCGCGCCGCCAGCATGTCGACCAGCGCCTCGGCTTTGGCCTTGTTGGCGGCGTCGAGGTTGGCGTCCCATTCGTCGAGCAGATAGACCTGTGAATCGGTGGCGTTGACGATTTCCTCCAGCGACTTGAGCTGACGTTCGCCGGACGAGAAGCCGAGCCTGGTGTCGATCGACTGCGTCAGCACGACCTCGTCGTCCTCATCGCCTTCGACCTCCACCGGCACCACGCCGCCGGTGAACTGGAACGCCAGCCGGTCCGAGGTCGGCCAGTAGAATGCGTGCTGGCGCAGCTCGGTCTTGAGGCTCGCCAGCAGCGACGATTTGCCGGCGCCATTGGCGCCGCGCACGTTGATGCGGCCGGTGGGCCGGGCCTTGACGATGCGGATCGCATCGTTAAGCGATGACACTACGTTGGCGTCGGCGCCTTCGCGCAGCACCAGCCGGTCGAACTTGATGCGCGCGTCGAACGCCGCGTCGGGTTCCGGCAGCATGTTGGCGGCGACGCCGGCGAAGCGCGTCCAGATGGCGACGAAATCGTTCCAGCCGCTCGCCAGCAGATGCAGCTCGTAGGTCATTTCGATTTGACGCGGCAGCGTGGTCGCGAGCGCGATCAGCAGCACGGTGTTGCCGGCATTGTGCAGGGCGACGACGAACGTCTGGAAATGACGATCGCAAGACTCACAATGCCGCTCATCGCGCTCATGCCCTCGCGCGCGGTGATGGCGCGGACCTGGGCGGTGAGGGCTTCGCGCAGCCTGGTCTTGAAGGCCGGCCAGCCAGAGCCGGAGGTTGTAGCGGTTGCCGCTGAAAACGTTGTCCCACGCGGTGTAACCCTGCGCGGTGAGGCGGTTGTTCATCCGCTGGTTTTCCAGATAGGTCCGCGCGATCGGCTTCTGGAGCGCCCATTGCATCAGCAGCAGCGCGGCGAACGCGCCGACATAGGCAAACGGCAGGCTGATGTCGATTTCCTCGCCGAGCACGATGGCGTTGAACACCAGTCCGAGAAACAGCTTCAATGCAAACTCCAGCTCGTACATCACGCTGAAGAAGCACTGGAACGTCTCGCCGGTGAGAAACGGCTCGACCTGCTCGCGCGCGGTCTTGTCGCCGAGCAGCTTGACCTTTCCGCGGTTCCCGCGGGCGAACCGCAGCATGAACTTGCCGAAGCCGCGGTAACCGGCGCGCTCGGCGAATACCCAGCTTATGACTCCGGCGACGTACGAGGCGGACTGCGCCAGAAGGATCCAGATCAGATCGCCGAGCAGGAACTCGCCGACCGCGACCCTGCGGCCGGCATTGATGACGAGCCAGGTGGTACCCGCCGCCAGCATCGCTTCCAGCACCATCAGTCCCACCATGACGAACAGCGAGGGCGAGATCAGATAGCCGGCCAGTTCTGTGCGGGAGATCGGTTTCTGCGTCATGAGGTTCCGGAAGGGCGACAGCCTGCTGCTTGAGTCGCTGCCAAATCTCATCCTAGTGGGATGGAGCTGAAGTTCCTATCGGTGCCGGCTGGCCGCCGGCCGCGGCAAAAATTGAACTGGTGATGCGGAGTCCGGGAGCGTAATTTCCAGGGCGGACCGGGTGAAGGACGAAAATGAAGCTGTCGTCTGGGTACGCGCGATGCCGCAGGACGCACTGAGCAAGCGCGCGCGCTATACCGCGCCGTTTCGCCGTTACGGAGGCTCGGTGCTGGCGCGCTATCTGATCCTGACCATCGGCATGGTGGCCATGACGCTGTACACCGTGCCGGGCCTGCGCGAGGCCGACGGCTTGTGGCTCGCGCTTTGCCTGTGGTGCTGTCTCGTCTATTTCGCGATCGACAGCGGCCTGCGCGCATACGGGCGCGGCACAACCGTGACGGCGTGGCTCGGTTCGCCGTCGGGAATCATCGACATTCTCGGCGTGGTGCCGGTGCCGGTTGCGCTCGCCTGTCAGCTCGATCCGCCGACCGCATGGCTGTTCGCTTCGCTGTGGATCCTCAAGCTCACCCAGGCATCGCCGGGATTTGCCCAGCTCGGGCGGGTCTTTGTGCTCGAAGCAAAGCCGCTCGCGAGCGTGCTGATGCTGTTTCTGATCGTGCTGGTCATCTCCTCGGCCGTCATGCATGTCGTCGAGCGCCAGGGCCAGCCTGCCTCGTTCGGTACGCTGCCGGCTGCTTTGTGGTGGGCGGTGGTGACGCTCACGACCACCGGCTACGGCGACGAGGTACCTCGCACCCCGCTAGGTCATTTGCTGGGCGCGGTGGTGATGATCTGCGGCATCGCCACGTTCGGATTGTGGACCGGTATTCTGGCTTCCGGCTTTGCCGCCGAGCGGCGGCGCAGCAGCTTCATCGAAACCTGGGACCTGGTGAGCAAGGTGCCGTTCTTCCAGACGCTCGATCCGTCCTCGATCACGGAAATCACCCACATGCTCCGCCGCGTCGAGGTGCCCGAGCGCACCGCCGTCATCCGCCGCGGCAAGGTGGGCGACTGCATGTATTTCATCGCCTCGGGCGAAGTTCAGGTCGAGATCGAGCCCGAGCCGGTGCGGCTCGCCGCCGGCGCGTTCTTTGGCGAACTTGCGCTGCTCGGCAATTCGATCCGCACCGCCAATGTATCTACGGTCAAGGCCTCGACGCTGCTGGTCCTCGACCTCGCCGATTTCCGCACCCTGATGGCGCACCACGCGGAGCTTGCCCGCGCCATCGATGCCGAGGGCAAGCGAAGGCTTGGTGACAACCTTCAACGCCGCCGCGGATCGCACCAGGCCCTGTCGTGACGTCCGGTGCCCCGATTTGCTGCTGCGGCTGATTTTCTCAAGGAACATCGCAATGACAGTTACCCTCAACGAGACGCATGACCCGGCGCGGCGAAGCTTCGTCGAAAGCGCCAGCACAGCCGACTGCGATTTCCCGATTCAGAATTTGCCGTTTGGCATATTCCGTCCACGGCCCGGAGAGCAGCCGCGCGGCGGTATCGCGATCGGCGACCAAATTTTGGACGTGGCCGCGGCGGCCGCATCGTTCGATGGCGCCGCCGCCGACGCCGCAAAGGCGTGTGCCACGCCGCATCTCAACCGCCTGATGGCGCTCGGGCCGCAGGCGTCTTCGGCGCTGCGCCTTGCGGTGTCGCGTGCGCTCAGTGTCGAGCACGGCGAGCCCGGGAAGCTCGCGGCGCATCTCGTACCGATGGTGCAGGCGGAGCTGCTTTTGCCGGTGTCGATCGGCGACTTCACCGATTTCTACGCGTCGGTGTTTCATGCCACCAACGCCGGCCGCGCGTTCCGGCCGGACAATCCGCTGCTGCCGAACTACAAATATGTGCCGGTGGCGTATCACGGCCGCGCCTCGTCCGTCCGCGTCAGCGGCACGCCGTTCCGGCGGCCGCAGGGCCAGCGAAAGCCCGCGGATCAGGCCGCGCCGACGTATGGCCCGGCGCGCAACATGGATTTCGAACTCGAGCTTGGCATGTACGTCGGCACGCCGACCGAATTGGGCGAAACGGTTCCGGTTGGCAGGGCGGCGGAGCACATTTTCGGCTTTTGTCTCCTTAACGACTGGTCGGCGCGCGACGTGCAGGCGTGGGAGTACCAGCCGCTCGGGCCGTTCCTCGGCAAGAACTTCGCCACCACGGTTTCCCCCTGGGTAGTGACGCAGGAAGCGCTGGCGCCGTTTCGCATCGCAGCCTTCACGCGGCCGGAAGGCGATCCGGCGCCGCTGCCGCATCTCAACGACGCCGACGACCAGGCGGGTGGCGGCTTCGGCATCACGCTCGAAGCGTATTTTTACACCGCGAAGATGCGGCAGGCCGGAATTGCGCCGCAGCGCATTACCAGCACGTCGTTCGCCACGACTTACTGGACGGTCGCGCAGATGGTCGCGCATCACGCCAGCAACGGCTGCAATCTGGTGACCGGCGACCTCATCGGTTCGGGCACGGTTTCCGGCCCGGAAAAATCGAGCTGGGGCAGTCTGCTCGAACTCACCGCACGCGGCCGCGAGCCGATCGAACTGCCGAGCGGCGAGCAGCGCGGCTTCATCGAAGACGGCGATGAAATCATCTTCCGCGGCTTTTGCGCCAAACCCGGCTGTGCGCGCATCGGTTTCGGCGAGTGCCGCGCGGTGATGCTCCCGGCGGGCTGAATTCCGCCTCGACGGCTAGTGAATTTCCGGCTCGGCGGTCGGCGCCTGGCCTTCGAGAAAATCGAAGTCGCAGCCTTCGTCGGCCTGTCCGATATGCTGCGAATACATCGCGCCGTAGCCGCGCGCGTAACGCGGAGGCGGCGGCTGCCAGGCGGCGCGGCGGCGCGAGAGCTCTTCGTCGCCGACATCGAGATGAATCCGGCGCGCGGCGACGTCGATCTCGATTTCGTCGCCGGTCTGCACCAGCGCCAGCGGGCCGCCGACGAAACTCTCCGGCGCTACGTGCAGGATGCAGGCGCCGTAGCTGGTGCCGCTCATGCGCGCGTCGGAGACGCGCACCATGTCGCGCACGCCGCTCTTGAGCAGCTTTTTCGGAATTGGCAACTGGCCCCATTCCGGCATGCCGGGCCCGCCCTTGGGGCCTGCGTTTTTCAGAACCAGCACGTGGTCGGGCGTCACGTCGAGATCGTCGCGCTCGATCTCGCGCGCCATGTGGTCGTAATTCTCGAACGCGATCACCCTGCCGCGATGCTGCAGCAGGCGCCGGTCCGCGGCGGCCGGCTTCATGACGCAGCCGCGCGGTGCGACGTTTCCCGTCAGCACCGCGGTCGCGCCTTCGGGATAAAGCGGCGCCGACAGCGGATGGATGACGTCGGGGAGATGCACCGCGGCGCCTGCGATGTTCTCGCCGAGCGTGCCGCCGGTCACCGTGAGGCACGACAGATCCAGCAGATCGCGCATGCCTTCCATCAGCGCGCGCAGGCCGCCGGCGTAAAAGAAATCCTCCATCAGATATTTGCCCGACGGCGTGACGTTGGCGATCACCGGGATCTGCCGCGAAATCTGGTCGAACCGCGCCATGTCGAGAGGCACGCCCGCGCGCCGCGCCATGGCGATGACGTGGATGATGGCGTTGGTCGAGCCGCCCAGCGCCATGTGGACGCGGATGGCGTTGTCGAACGCAGCCGGCGTCAGGATTTTGTCCGGCGTCAGGTCGTCCCACACCATGTCGACGATGCGGCGGCCGGCGGCGGAGCACATGCGCGGATGGTTGGCGTCGGGCGCGGGGATCGAGGACGCGCCGGGCAGAGTAAGCCCGAGCGCTTCGGCGATCGCCATCATGGTCGCGGCGGTGCCCATCACCATGCAGGTGCCGAACGAGCGCGCGATGCCGCCTTCGATCTCGTTCCACTCCGCCTCGCCGATGCGGCCGGCGCGCTTTTCGTCCCAGTATTTCCAGACATCGGAGCCGGAGCCGAGCGTGCCGCCGCGCCAGTTGCCGCGCAGCATCGGCCCGGCCGGCACATAGATCGCCGGCAATCCCATGGAGATCGCGCCCATGATCAGGCCCGGCGTGGTCTTGTCGCAGCCGCCCATCAGCACCGCGCCGTCGATCGGATGGCTGCGCAGCAACTCCTCGCATTCCATCGCGAGGAAATTGCGGTACAGCATGGTCGACGGTTTCACGAACGGCTCGGCGAGCGACATCGCGGGGAGCTCGACGGGAAACCCGCCCGCCTGCCAGACGCCGCGCTTGATGTCTTCGGCGCGCTCGCGCAAATGGCCGTGGCAGGCGTTGATGTCGCTCCAGGTATTGACGATGCCGATCACCGGCTTGCCGGCCCAGTCGGCACGGTCGTAGCCCATCTGCCGCAGCCGCGAACGGTGGCCGAACGAGCGCAGGTCGTCCCGCCCCAGCCACCGATGGCTGCGAAGCTGTTCCGGCGATTTGCGGGGCGTCATGCGCGGGCGCGATTCCGGCGGGCCGAAGGTGTAATCATCACCAGCAGCAACATCACGCGTCTCACGATTTCCTCCGGCCCGGTCATGCAAACGTCATCAAAGGCAAAGGCGATACCACTTCATTCCAGACCTTTCACGCGACGCATGCAATCCTGTTCGGGCCATCGGCGACGACGATAAACTGACGCCCGTGACCGGAAGGTGGACTTGATCTTCCAGATCTGCCCTTTGCAGGCATCCGCTGTATCTCCCGGCTCCGTCCTGATGTACGATTTCAATCAGAAGAGAAACGGGAGGAGAGGTCGTGTTCAAATTCATTCACGCTTTCAGGTTTGGCGCAGCCGTCGTTGCGGCGGTGGTGATGCTGGCGGGCGCGTCCGTTCAGGCCAGCGCGCAGACCGGTACGGTGCACTTCAAGATCGTCAAGGTCGGTTTCATTGTCGGTATCGGAGGCGGGCATGGCACGCTGACCTACCACGGCCATGTTTATCGGCTCAACGTCGGCGGCGTCAGCGTCGGAACGATCGGCATCGCCGGGGCGACGCTGGTTGGCACCGCATACAATTTGCGGAGTCCGGCCGATATCGCGGGCACCTATGGCGCGGCCTCCGCGAGCGTCGCGGTGGTGGGCGGCCCGAAGGTGGCGCGACTGCAAAACGAAAAGGGCGTCGTTCTTGAAGTGCACGGCGTGCAGCTCGGCCTCGAGGCGTCGCTCAATCTGGGCGGTATGACGATATCGTTCAGGTAGCGGACGCCCGGACGGCGAACAAACAGCGCAACCCTCGTCAAAAAACACGCCGCGCGGTCGCGTTGCCGCTTCGGGATGCTGCGGACCCCCGCGGCTTTCGACTCGATCGTGACGGGCCGTGCCGGTAATGTCGCCCGGATTTCCGACGGAGGGCTGCTCTGAGGGGAGCACGGATCGGGGAAGCGGTAATTCAGTTACCGTTCCGAAACGGGACGCGCTCATCACGTTATAGTTACCGGTCTTCCCGGCCGCGCACCCAAATACAGTATCTTTTCGCTAACCATGCCCAACTGGAAACGGCGATTCCGGTCGCTATTGTTTCCGATGTTGCCGAAAGGGCACATGCACGGCCGCCGCACGGGTGTAAGGTCGGCCTTGGACTTGGGACAGCATCCACCTGGGATGGGGAGCTTTTGAAATGAAGCGCATCTTTGTAGCCGCAGCGTTATGCACGGCAGCTTTCGGACAGGCGCTTGCCGCCGATCTTCCGCCGCCGCCCGCACCGCCCCCAAGGGCGCCGGCGGCTTACGTGCCAATCGCCGTTCCGCTCTACAACTGGACGGGGTTCTATATCGGCGGCAATGTCGGCGGGGGTTTTGGCGGCATCAGCGTATCGGATTCGGCCGGGAGCTCTTTCGCCAGCACGACCAGCCAATCGTTCCTTGGCGGCGGCCAGGTGGGCGTCAACTATCAGTTTTGGGGCGGCGTCGTGATTGGCGCGGAGGCCGACTTCGACTGGCTTCCGAACGCGCAAAACACGATCACGGCCACCAACGCCGGGACTACTGCCTCCGCGACGATCAATAACCGGTGGCTGACGCTTGCGGACGCCCGCCTCGGCTATGCGTGGGACCGTCTGCTTGTTTACGGCAAGGGCGGTGGCGCCTTCGGCGGAGTCAGCAACTCGTCGGCTACGATCGGCGGCGCTTCATTCGGTCTGTCGGGCCCGAGCAGCAACACCGGCTGGACCGCAGGCGCCGGCGTCGAATATGCGTTCTGGGGCAACTGGTCGGTGCGCGCGGAGTACGACTTCGTAAGGTTCCAAAGCGCGACCTATACGGCACCTGCACTGCACCCGCACCCTTTAAGGCGATGTGATTTCGTCCAACAATCGCGAAATCAACATGGTCACCGTTGCGGTGAACTACAAGTTCGGCGGCTGGTGATCATTCAGACCGGGACGATTTAGGAGGGCCGGTCGGCCCTCCTGGAACTGGCTGGACAACAATGTCTGTGTCCGTAACGGTTCCCGCGCCGCAGGTCGCGGGTGAAGCGTTGCTGACGAAGCCGCCCGACGGCGCGGTTGCTTCGGCGATCGCCGTCTCCGCAGCATCCGAACATCCGGTCACGCCCAACGAGAAGCGGCTGCTCCAGTCTCTGGTCTGGACGCTCAAGCCGCTGATTAATCTGCGCGGCTCGATTCCGCTTCCGTTCGTTACGACTTTTCTGATGGTCGCCCTTGACGAGGGCAAGAGCGTTGGGACCTACGCGCGCGCGATTGGCGTACATCGCTTCGCAATGTCCCGGTATCTCCGCGCCATTGGCGATCATGCGCGCAACGGGGGCCCCGGTCTCGGCCTCGTGACGATAGAGGTTCATCCGACCGATCCCCGCCGCCGCCAGGTCTTTTTGACTGACCGCGGACGTGCGGTCATTGCCGATGTTTTCGAGCAGATGCGCAGGACCGGCGGCAGGGCGCATCGCGAAGCATAATCCGGCGTTGTCTTCATCCGTTCCGTCGTGCGGGGGAGCGAAGCGGCAATTAATTCCGCTCTTCGCCGCCGCACCGGATCGCTTCGCCCCCCGCGCAATGACGATCACGAGCCCCTTGGCCTGAGCCGTCCCGTACGTTATATTCATTCAGATATAACGAGTGGCGCGAAACTGCAGCGCGACGGGGGAAGGCGGACACATGACGATCGTGCCTCGGGGGACACGGCGCCGGCAATCGCGCCGCAATTTGCGGAGTCCTGCGTGAAAATCCGCAGCAGCCGGTTGACGACGTGCAGGGTCGCGCCCGATGGCACCAATGTCGGACTTGAATTTCTCGACCAGTCAGGCGCCGTCGTGACCGTGGAACTGCCGCTCGACCAGGCGGAAGCGGTGGTCATGACGCTGCCGCATCTGCTCGCGCGCGCGCTGGTGCAGCGCACCGGAAGCGATGAGGCGCGTTACGTGTTCAGTCTCGACGAATGGGCGGTCGAGAGCGCGATTGGCCAGGACTGCCTGCTTGCCACCCTGAAAACCGGGGACGGCTTCGAGGTGTGCTTCGGCATTCCCTTCGCAGCGTGCCAGTCACTCGGCCGGACCCTGCTTCAGGGCGCCGACCAGGCCGTCGAGGCGGACGCACCCGTTATTTCAGCCAGCGCAAGGCTGAACTGAAAAGTTCAAGGCCCCATCTTCGCGGGCAGCCGTCCGCAGACAGGATTGCTTCGTTGCGCCCGCAATGAGACGTTGGGGCGCGCCTGGTGCGTCCGACAACGATCCGCGGATTTTCCACATCATGAAACTTGAAGACTACCCGCCGCAGGAACCGGCGTCCGACAACGCCAGAAGCTATGGCGAGACCGTCATGCGGCTCGGAGCCGGGGTCGATGGCGTCGAGCGGGCATTTGGCCCCGACCCATATCAGCGCGTCATGGTTTTCCGCTCCGCCGCGCCGAACGGCACGGTGCTCGCCTTCATGCATGGCGGCGGCTGGACCAACGGCTACAAGGAATGGATGGCCTTCATGGCGCCGGCTTTCATTGCCGCCGGCGTCACGTTCGCTTCGATCGGCTATCGACTCGCGCCGGCGCATGTGTTTCCGGCCGGCGTGGAGGATGCGGCGGCGGCCATCGCCCTGCTGCACCGGAGTGCGGCGGAGTTCGCTTTCGATCCCGCGCGGATTTTTCTCGGCGGCCATTCCGCGGGTGGACACTACGCGGCGCTGCTTGCGGTGCGCCGCGATTGGCAGCGCGCCGCCGACCTGCCCGAGACTGTCATCCGGGGCTGTCTGCCGGTCTCCGGCGTGTACGATTTCGGGCCGCAATCGGGCCTGTCGTCGCGCCCGCGCTTTCTCGGTGCGGCTGGCAACGAAACGCGGGCGAGCCCGGTCGAGAATATCGCGGGCGTGCCGCCGCCGTTTCTGCTGGCGCACGGCGATCAGGATTTTCCGCATCTGATAAAGCAGGCGGAAAGCATGGAGGCGGCGTTGCGGGCGGCCGGCGGCGAAGCCGAACGCCTCGTCTTGAACGGCCGCAATCACTTCACCGCAAGCTACGCCGGCGGTGAAGCGGAAGGGCCGTGGGTGCCACGCGCGCTGGCGTGGATGGCGCGGCGCTGACGGGTGCCGTCGCCACCGCGCGAATTATCAGGCCGTCAGCCGCTGAAAATGCTCTCCGCCACCAGCGCAGAGACCACGTAGTTCGGCACGTCGACCACGTTGGATATCCGCAGGTCGACCGCCACGCTGCAAATCACATAGGCCTGCTCGCGGGAAAAGCCGCGCTCCTGCAAGAGCTCGATCATGTTGAGGACGGCGTTGCGGGCGGCGAGCGTCAGGTTTTCGCTTTCGATCTCGCCTTTGGCATTGATCGGCATGCCCATCACGCCGAGGAAGTTTTCCGGCACCGCGTACTTCGGATCGGCGAAATAGCCCTGGTGCGAAAACACCGGCCCCGCGAACGTGCGCTTCGTTGCAAGACCCTTATGGATCTTGAAGCGAACTGCGACCGTCGCGCCCATCTCCACCGCGGTGACGCAGACCTCGCCGTCGCCCTGCGCGAAATGCCCGTCGCCGGTGGAGAACAGTGCGCCTTTGGTGAACACCGGCAGCAGCAGCTTCGAGCCTTTGGTAAGCTGCTTGACGTCGAAATTGCCGCCGTTCTCGCGCGGCGGCAGCGTGCGCAATCCTTCGAGGCCGCAGCGGCCGCCGGGGACGGCGCCGGCCTCGCCGGGCATCATCACGAACCCGCCGGCGTCGAGCGCGCGCTGTTCGCGCTCGGTCCACTCCTTAAGCTTCTGCGCCGACGGCGCGGTGCCGGAAATGCCCATGAACGGCGCGCCGGGAATGCGCACGCCCGGGATCTCGGGCGCGGTCGCCCAGCCGTCGCTGATTTTCCAGTGCACCACGAACGGCGTCGTCATCACGTCGCGCAGAAAGCCGAGGCCCGGAACGATGGCGCTGAACGCCGTCGGCTGCGGAAGGATGTCGAGGAATTCCACCTCGATCATGTCGCCGGGTTCGGCACCCTTGACGAAAACCGGGCCGGTCAACGGATGGATGCGGCCGGCATCGAGGTTCGCCAGATCTGCTGCGGTCGTCCCGGGTCCGATCTGCCCGTCAACGCCGTCGCGCGTTTCCAGCACGACCTCCTGGCCTTCGGCCACTTCGAGCAGCGGCGCGATGTCGGGGTGATAGCGGTTATGGCCGGAATTCGGTTCGGCGGCGAGCGGCTTGCTCCGGTCAATGCGAACGGCGTGCGGGGGAGTGCTCATGACTGTTTGTTCCTGGGGTTAGTCTGCCTTGACGGTTGCGTAGACTCCGCGCTCGAAAGCCCGGCAGACCCGCAGCACCCGCTCGTCGGCAAACGGCAGCAGTTGCGTCATAAAAACCCCGGCAATCCGCCTGCGCGGATCGATCCAGTAATAAGTGTTGAAAAGACCGGCCCAGGTCAAGCTCCCCGCGCTGCGCCGCTCCGGCAGCGGCTGCATGTTGATCATGGAGCCGAACCCCCATTTGAGGCTGATGCCGGGAAAGAAATCGACATCGGCGGATACGCCCGGACTGGTGGTGCGCAGCACCCGGACGTTGATGTCGCCGATCTGGTTCTGGCCCATCATCGCGACCGTCTCCGGCCGCAGGATGCGCACGCCGCGCAGCGATCCGCCGTGCATGAGCATGCGGATGAGCGTGAGATAATCCGGCGCGCTGGAATAAATTCCGCCGCCTCCGGAAAACGGCTGCGGCCCGGTCGGCGGTTTCTCCACCGGCTGCGCGACCATTGAACCGTCGGGTTTCCTCCGATGCCCGCTCGCCTCGCGCGCCCGCTGCCCGCTGTCGATGACGTCGGTGGTGTCCTTCATGCCGAGCGGATCGAGAATGTGGCGGCGAAACTGCTGCATCAGCGGTTCGCCGCCGATCTCCTCCACCAGCCGTCCCACCCAGTTGATGCTGGTGCCGTATTCCCAGCGCTCGCCGGGATCGAACATCAAAGGCGTGTGCGGCGCCTTGCTGCGTTCCGCGACCGGCAGCTTCGCGACGGCTTCGGAATAGCGCAGCGCATTCGCGTCCCACAGCCGGTACACAAAGCCTGACGTGTGCGTCAGCAGGTGGCGCAGCGTGATCGGCCGACGCGCGGGCCGCAGCCGCGGTTTGCCCGCGGCGTCGAAGCCTTCGAGCACCTGCGGCGCGTTCAGCGCGGGGTCGATGTCGGGCACCGGCTCATCGAGCGAAAGCCTGTCCTGCTCGACCAGCCGCATCGCCGCCACCGAAGTAATCAGCTTCACCATCGAGGCGACCCGGAACACGGTATCCCGGGTCATCGCGGGTCCGGCCGGCAGGCGGCGGGTGCCGAACGTGCCCTCGTACACGACGCCGCTGTCGTTCGCGATCATGGCGACGACGCCGGGCAGGTCGCCGTCCTGCGATGCGGTGTGCAGGATCGGGTCGAGTACGGACTGTATGCGTGCAGCGGGCGCCGGCTGCTCCCGCGCGACCGCGATCCGGCCGGGCGTCGCGGCGAGAGCGCCAACGGCGGCGAGCCTCGCCGTCGTCTTCAGAACGTCGCGGCGATCGCGGTCGCGGGGCATTCGCACCCCCTGGCGGGAGAGGGCGTCCGGCGGATCGTCCCGAAAGCGTTCATGTGCGATTGCGTCAGACTTCGGCGGTCAGGTTGCCGAACCGTTTCAGATTCTCTTTCTGCTTTTCATTGCGCGGCGGCAGCTTGAAGAGCCGGGCCGCGGTTCCGCCGAGGATGTTGTGCTTCGCCTTTTCCGACAGGAACGGCAGGTCCCAGATGGTCGAGGGCAGATCGAAATCCCAGTGCGGATAGTCGGACGAATAGAGCAGCTGCGTCTCCGCGTTCATCATGCGGAACGTGGTTTCCATCGCGCCGTAATCCTGGATCTCCATCGGCTGCGAAGAATAATACATGTCGCGCATGTATTCCGACGGTTTCTTTTTAAGGAGCGGGCACTCGGACGGCCGCAGCATGTATTCGTGATCGAGCCGCTGCATCAGGAACGGCACCCAGGCGAGCCCGGATTCGATCCAGACCACCGGCAGCTTCGGGAAACGCTCGCCGATGCCGTTGACCACCCAGTTGGTGCAGTTGACGACGTTGTACCAGGTGAAGCCGAGCGCGTGGACGGAGATGAACCGGTTGCAGCTCTTGAGACTCGGCTCGTCCCAGTTCACACCCGAGTGGAACGACAGCACGAGACCGCGCTCTTCCATCGCGCGATAGACCTTCATGTAGGCATTGTCGTGCACGCCCATGCCGGAGCGCACGGTCGTGACCATGAAACCGCCGACGTGTTTGCGGTCGCCGAATGTCTCGACATGGCGAAGCGCCGCGTCGGGATCGGTGAATGGCAGACACAGCATCGAGAAGAAGCGCCCGCCCGCCTCCGGCATCACCTTCTCGGTGAGCCAGCGATTGTAAGCCCAGCACAGTTCGACCTCCATTTCCTTCTGCGGATGCAGGCCGATATTGAGCATGCCAGTCGGGAACAGGCAGGAATAATCGACGCCCATGGCGTCCATCCAGCGATAGCCAAGCTGGATGTCGCGGAACTGCCCGCTGTCGGTCTTTTCCGTGCTGCGCATCGGATAGCGCGTCACCCGGCCGCCCATGTCCTGATAGCCGGTCGGGACCGGCACGATGCCCGCCTGGTGCTTCTTGGCGCGGGTCGAGAGCGTGAGCTGCCGCAGCACGTCGTTTTCCATATAGGGCAGGAATTCGTCGTAATGCTCGTTCTCGTAATGATGCGCGTCAACGTCGACGATCAGGATGTCGTCAAAATTGCGCTTGTGCGCCTGCTTGCGGGCGTGCGCGAGCAGCCGCGACGTGTTGAGTTCCTCGATGGATACGCGGCGGCCGCGATCGGATATCAGATCCATGAATGTTCTCCGCGTATTTCTCTGTTCATTTGCATTTCCGCCGGACGGTAGTTCCGCATTCCGTCTCTCGTAGCGAAAGAGGAGTGAAGGCAGCGCCTGTGCGTCACCGGCCGGTCCAGCCCTGCCACATGCCAAGCTCGAACGCCGCGAGGTCGCCGGCCTGCAGCAGCCCGCTTGCAGTCATCATGATGTCGGTCGCGGGCAGCGAATTTTTTGCCACCGGCAGCAGCGCCTCGCCGGCCTCGCGGCGCGCGGCGTAGAGCCGGCAGGCGGCGGCGATCAGCGACTGAAGCGCGTCTGCGGTAATCACGTCGAGCCGGCTGGCGGCGATGCCGCGCAACAGCGTCGCGGTAAGGCGTTTGGCGTCGCCCGTTGCGCTCACGCCCGCTTTGGCGGGAGTTTTTGCCGGCGCCGCCGCCGGCCGCGCGCGGCTCGCGGCATTGGCCGCGCGGTTGATGGCGTGCTTTGCGATCCGGTCAGGCGACGACATAGACCTCGTCTCCCTTTTGCACGACCTGATATGTCTTCAGTTTCATGCGGCGGTCGCTGACGCATTCGCCGGTCGTGATATCGTATTCCATGCCGTGCCACGGGCAGACGAAGTGCATCTCGGTCTCGGAGAAGTACAGGCCCATCGAAGTCTTGTCAGGACGCAGCCGCTCCTCGACCCTCGCGATGGTTAGGCCCTCGCAGGCCGGGCCGCCCTGATGCAGGCAGAAATTCGAATAGGCGTAAAACGCCCCGCCGTGGCGGAACACGCCGATCTCGTTGTCGCCGGACGAACACGATGCGGCGCTCTCCGTCCTTGAACTCGTCGATTTTGGCAACGAACTTTTCCGGCATTTTCCCTGATCCATTTTCTTGAGCGTACCCCGCACGGGCGCAAACGTCACGCGTTCTCCGTGCGGGCCGATTTTCGCTGAAAGCGTTCACGCCATCACCGGATCCGCCGCCGCGCGCGGGAACGGCGAACCGGGTTGTCCGCCACCTCATACGATCCTGTTGCTGAACTCGCCGATTCCCTCGATCCAGACTTTCACCACGTCGCCGGATTTGAGGAACTCACCGCTTTCGGCGCCGGTGCCCGCCGGCGTGCCGGTCAGGATAAGATCGCCGGGGTGCAGCGTCATGTTGATTGACAGTTGCTCGATCTGCTCGGCGAGCGTGAACAGCATTTTGCCGGTATTGGAATCCTGCCTGAGCGCGTTGTTGACCCACAGCTTCAGCGCCAGATTCTGCGGATCGGGGATGTCGGCCGCCGGCATGATCCACGGCCCGAGCGGGCACGAGCCGTCGAAGCTCTTGTGCTTGCTCCAGTCCATCTTGAAGAACGAGGTCTCCTCGATCCCCGGGCGCCGGCCGCGGTCGCGCGCGGACAGATCGTTGGCGATCGTGTAGCCCGCAACGTAAGACAGCGCCTTCTCTTTCGTCACGTCCTTCGCCGGGCGGCCGATGACCGCGGCCAGTTCGATCTCCCAGTCGAGTTCCTTGGCGTAGTGCGCTGCTTTCACCGTTGCGCCGGGATCGGTGATGGTGCGCGCCGCCTTGATGAAGTGCTACGGCTTGAGACCGAGCTCGTGCGGATCGGCCGGCTCGGGCATGCCCTGCCTGCGCGCCATCGCGGCGGCGTGGTCGGCATAGTTCGCGCCGGCGCAGAAGATCGTCGGCGGGAACGGCACCGGCGCCAGAAATTTGGTTTTGGCGACCGGCTGGCGCTTCGCCCGGCTCTTGCCGGCGGCGGCGGCAGCCTTTTTCAGGGCGGCGTCGGCCGCCTTCCAGTCGGCGAGAATGCCGGCCATGGTCGCGTATGCGGCCTTGCCGGTGACCTTTGCGGCATCGAAGACGTCTTCGCCGACGACGATGCCCGCGCGCGGGCCCTCGCTGGTCTGATAAGTCGCGAGCCTGTATCCGGCCCGCTTATTCCCCGCCATTTGCATTTTCTCCTTTTGCAAAACACCTGAATGTAGAGCGCGAAATGCGCGCCGTCACCCGGATCGCCCGCAGCGGCTCTGGAAGAGCGAACGCAGCCGGTCAAGCCGCATCGGCGGGGGGAGGGGGGCCGGTCGGCGAACGCAGCGCCTATACCCGCCCGAGCGCCCGCAGCACGCGCTCCGGCGTGATCGGCATGGTCACGATCGGCGCGGCGCCGAGCGGGCGCAGGGCATCGTTGACCGCATTCATGATGCAGGCCGGCGCGCCCGCGGTGCCGGCCTCGCCGGCCCCCTTGGCGCCCAGTTCGGAGTCGGCCGTCGGCGTCACCACGTGGCCGATGTCGATGTCCGGCATCTCGCCCGCCATCGGCACCAGATAGTCCATCAGATTGCCGTTGAGGAGTTGGCCCGTCTCGTCATAAAGGCAGTGCTCGTAGAGCGCCCCGCCGATCCCCTGCACGATGCCGCCGCGGATCTGCTCGTCGACCAGTTGCGGATTGATCACGGTGCCGCAATCCTCGACACACCAGTGCCGCAGCAGTTTCACTTCGCCGGTCCTGACATCGACTTCCAGATAGGACGCCTGGACGCCGTTGGTGAAGGCAAACGGCCAGGCGCGCGGCACATAGTGGCGCGTCACCATGAACTCGGCCTGGAAGCCGGGCGGCAGCGTGTCGGGCCGGAAATAGACGACGCGCGCCAGTTCATCGAGCGGCACGCGTTCGCGTCCGGTATCCGCGTCGACCACGATGCCGGCGCGGATGTCGAGCGTTTTCGGGTCGGCCTGCAGCAGCGAGCCCGCGGCGGTGAGCACGTTGGCGCGCAGCGCCTTGCCGGCCTGCCACGCTGCTTCGCCGCCGATGCCGGCGGCGCGCGATGCCCAGGTGCCTCCGCCGTATGGCACGTTGTCGGTGTCGCCGGTAACGACGCGCACCCGATCGAGCGGCACGCCGAACGAACTCGCGACGCATTGTGCAAGCACCGATTCCGCGCCCTGGCCCTGCTCGGTGACGCCGGAGTGCACAAACACGGAGCCCGTGGCGTCGAGGCGGAGCGTCGCGCCGTCCTGTGACGAGATGCGCGCGCCGCCGACGCCGTAAAAAGCCGCCGACGGATTCGTGACCTCGATGAAGGACGCAAAGCCGATACCGCGCTGGATGCCGCTCGCCCGCATCTGCGCCTGCTCCGCCCGCAGGCCGGCGTAATCCATCATCGCCAGAATTTTGTCGAGCGATGCGTGGTGCGAGAGCTTTTCGAACTTGATGCCCGAAGCCCCTGTTGCGGGATAAGCGTCGTCGGCGAACAGATTGACCCGCCGCAGTTCGGCGGGGTCCATCCCGATTTTCGCCGCCGCAAGTTCCACCAGACCTTCGGTGACTGCCGTCGCGATCGGGTGGCCGACCGCCCGGTACTGGCACATCACGTTCTTGTTCTGAAAAACCACGCGGGCGCGCGCGCGGTAGTTCGGACAGGTGTAAGGGCCGCCCACCAGGTTCACCACCTGATTGGCCTCGATGCCGCTGGTGCGCGGATAGACCGAATACGGGCCGATGCCGGTCAGGTCGTCGATTTCGAACGCGGTGATGGTGCCGTCGCGTTTGACTCCGATCTTCGCCCTGACGCGGTGATCGCGCGCGTGAATGTCGGTCGAGAAACTCTCCAGCCGGTCGGCGACGAACTTGACCGGCCGCCGCAGCAGCTTCGCCAGCGCCACCGTCGCCATCTCGTCGGCGTAGGTGTGGACCTTGATCCCGAACGAGCCGCCGACATCCTTTGTGAGAACGCGGACCTGGTGTTCTTCGAGGCCGAGGTGTTTGGCGAACAGGTTCTGCATCATGTGCGGCGCTTGGGTGCCCTGATACACCGTCAGCCGCTGCTCGCCCGGATTCCAGTCCGCGACCAGCGCGCGGGGCTCGTTGGTGACGCCGGTATGGCGGCCGAACACGAACGTGGTCTCGGCGATGGCGTCGGCTTCGGCGAAGCCCCGGTCGGGATCGCCGGCAAGCAGCGTACGCTCGAAGGTGAGATTGTCGCCAAGATCGGGATGGATTACCGGCGTCGCGCCATCGAGCGCGGTCTCGGCATCCGTCACGGCGGCGAGCGGCTCGTAGTCGATCCGCACAAGCGCACAGCCGTCTTCGGCTTCGGCGCGCGTGCGCGCGACCACCGCGCAGACCGCCTCGCCCTGCCAGCAGGCGCGGTCGACCGCGATGGCGTATTGCGGGGCGGACTTGATGCCCTTGAGGTGCGTAAGCACGCCCACCCAGGGCGTGATAACCTTCGCAAGTTCGGCGCCGGTCACCACGGCGATCACGCCAGGCGATTTCCTGGCGTCCGCCGTTTCGATCGAGGTGATCCGGGCATGCGCGTGCGGCGATCGCAGATAGGCGACATGCGCCATGCGCGGCAGCACCACGTCGCTCACATACTGCCCGCGCCCCTGGGTGAGACGCGCGAGATTGGGCCTTGGCACCGAGCGGCCGATGTAGGAATTCGGCCGGTCGAGAGCCGAGAGGCCGGAGGGCTGGTCGTCCGCGATTTTCATGTTGATCCGGTGCCGGCTGCCGCCCGCGCCAAAGCCACCGATTCAATCGCGTCCACGATCGCCTGATAGCCGGTGCAGCGGCAATAATTGCCGGAAATATGTTCGCGGATCGCCTCGCGGCCGGGCACGCCGTCGCGCCCCAGCAGTTCCTGCGCGCCAATCAGCATGCCGGGCGTGCAGTAGCCGCATTGCAGCGCGTTGCGTTTCTGGAACGCGGTTTGCAGATCGGCGAGGGCGCCGGAATCGGAAATGCCTTCGATGGTCTCGACCGTGGCCCCGTCGCATTGCACGGCGAGCACAAGGCAACCGCGCACCACGTCGCCGTCGAGCCGCACCGTGCAGGCGCCGCATACGCCCTGTTCGCAGCCGATATGGGTGCCGGTGAGGGAAAGATCGTCGCGCAGGAAATCGACCAGCGTCTTTCGCGCCTCGACGCGCGCGGAAACGTCCTCGCCGTTCACGTGCAGAACGATATCGAGCTGATGCGCGCTCATGCGAACCCCGGCGGCCGCCTGCTGCTGCCGGGAGCGTAACATCGCCGCCAGCGCCTGTCATTCCGCGCTGCCGGGCCGCGGGCCCTCAAAGCCCTGCTCCAGCGCCCGCGGATTTGCTAGAACCCCCGGGCGGCAGCCGAAGCGGCCTGCCAGGGAAGGAAAAAACCGTGTCGGACAATCTTACCGAAGTCATCGAACAGCTTGCGGTCGCGAACCGTATCCTCGGCCATGAAGGCGTGATCGACGCGTTCGGCCACGTCAGCGTTCGCCATCCGTATGATCCGGGGCGCTATCTGCTGTCGCGCTCGCGCTCGCCGCTTCTGGTCGAGCCGGACGACATTATCGAGTTCACGCTCGACTCCGAGCCGGTTACGCCGCCAACGTCATCGCTTTATTCCGAGCGCGTGATTCACGGCTGCATCTATCAGGCGCGCAGCGATGTGATGGCGGTGTGCCATCATCATGCGCCGGCGGTGATGCCGTTCTGCATTACCGGCACGCCGATCGTGCCGGTGTTTCATCTGGGCGGCGCCATCGGCGGAACGACGCCGTTCTGGGATCAGTACGAAGAGTTTGGCGACACCAATCTGCTGGTGGTGAAGCCGGAGGAGGGGCAGTCGCTCGCCCGCGCGCTCGGCCCGCACTCCGTGGTGCTGATGAAACGCCACGGCGCCACGGTGGTCGGCAGCGGTCTTCGCGAACTGGTGTCGCGCTCGATCTATCTTTGCCAGAACGCCGATTATCTGCTCCGCGCGAAGATGCTCGGCACCCCGCAGCCGCTCCATCCAGGCGAAATCCCGCAGGCCGGCGCGATCAACGTGAAAACCACCGCCACGGAACGGACGTGGGAATACTGGAGCTCGCGTCTGCGGCACGCCGGTCTGTTTCCGCCGCATCGCACCGTCAAGGCAAAATCAAAGTCAAAGCGGGCGGCGCCGGCGAAGCCCGCCCGCGCAAAAGCGAAGCCGCGGGTCAAGGCGAAGCGGAAGCGATAAGGGCCGCGAAGACCCGCCGGCCAGATCGTCATTGCAGGCGGCGCAATCCGGGCCTTCGTTCCGGTCCGGATTGCGTCGCTTAACCCATCACGAGGATAATTAACTCCTCACGAGGTTTCAGCGAGTTTGAGGACAAAATGCGGGACATAACGCGTCGCGGGCTTCTGCCGCTCGCCGCCGCCTTTGCCGGCCTGACGCGCGGGCTGCGGCCGGCGTCGGCCACGGCGGCAGACGAGGCCTTTCCCGCGAATTTTGTGTGGGGCGCCTCGACGTCGAGCTATCAGATCGAAGGCGCGGTCAACGAAGACGGGCGCGGCGCAAGCATCTGGGACACGTTTTCGCACACGCCCGGACGGGTTAAGGGCGACGACACCGGCGACATCGCCTGCGACGACTATCATCGCTGGATCGAGGACGTTGAATGGCTCGCACGGGGTAATTTCAACGCCTACCGGTTCTCGACCGCGTGGCCGCGGATCCTGCCGGCCGGCACCGGCGTCGTCGAGCAGCGCGGGCTGGATTTCTACGACAGACTGGTGGACGGCCTGATCTCGCGCGGCATTACGCCGTGGCTCTGTCTCTATCACTGGGATCTGCCGCAGGCGCTGGAGGATCAGGGCGGCTGGACCAACCGCGACATCGCCGACAAATTCGCCGCCTACGCGCAGGTGGTCGCGCGGCGGCTTGGGGATCGCGTCAGGCATTTCGCGATGTTCAACGAGCCCAACATTCACGCGCTGTTCGGTTACGGCATGGGCGGCCATGCGCCGGGCCGCAAGGGCCTGCAAAGCATGGTGGCGGCTGCGCACTACCAGAATCTCGCGCAGGGCCGCGCGATACAGGCACTGCGCGCGGAGCGGAGCGACCTTCGTCTTGGCACCGTAATCACCACGGCTCCGGTACGGCCGTCGTCGGGAAGCGAGGCCGATCGCCGCGCGGTCGAACGGTTCGACGCGATGTGGAGCGGCGCGTATCTCGATCCGCTGTTCAAGGGCGTTTACCCCGCGGCGGCCGAGGCCGATTTTGCGCCGCTGATCGCGCCGGACGACCTCAAGATCATCCGGCAGCCAGTCGATTTCTTCGGGCTCAACTACTATGCGCCGGCCTGGGTCGCGGATGCGCCGGGGAGCCTGTTCGGCGCCTGGTTCGGGGCGGTGCCGGCCGGCACGCCGTTCACGTCGATCGGCTGGCCGGTCGACGCCGGTGGGCTGACCGAAGTGCTTGGCCGTATCCGCGATCAGTATGGCAATCCGGAAATCTACGTGACCGAAAACGGCGCATGCTACGACGACGCGGTTGCCGCCGATGGCATCGTGCACGACGAAGATCGCGTCGCGTATCTGCGCGACCATCTGTCCGCGGCGCGCGCCGCGATCGCCGGAGGTGTGAGGCTCAACGGTTATTTCGTCTGGTCGCTGCTCGACAATTTCGAATGGAGCGAGGGCTTCAGCCGGCGGTTCGGCATTATCAGCGTCGATTTCAAGACGCAGAAGCGCACGCCGAAGGCGTCGTATCAGTGGCTGGCGGATTTTATCGGCAGGCAGAACGCAGGGCGGGCGCGCTGACTGTTATTCCGGACTATTCCGCACGCTGTTGACGGTGACGCGTTGCCGTTAGTGGCGGTCGCGGGCGGCGGCGCTGATCGCGTTGAGCATCGCCGCGCGGTCTTCGCCCAGCACCTTGCGCACCGAAGGCTGCGCGCCGATCTGGCCCATTTCGCGCTGCCGCCGGACAGTCGCCGATGTCATCAGCGGTTCGACGCCGAGTTCCCGCAGCGTTTCGGCGACCTGCTCCATCTCGGCGGCGCGGCGCTCGCCGTGGCTCGCCATGCGTTCGAGGTTGTAGGGGACCATCTTCGCCCAGTCGATGCCGGGATAGTTGTTTCTGATCGAGGCCGCGACTTCATCGACCACGCCGGCGCGGGCGGCTGCGAGGAAACATTCCAGCGTCAGCGCCTCGATGCCTTTGATGATGACGCCGCGCACCATCTTGATCGCCGCCGCCGCGCCGACTTCCGCGCCGGCCACCGAGAGCCGCATGCCGAATGCGCCCAGCGTCTGCGCCAGCGCTTCGGCGTCCGGCCCGGCGAGCAGCATTGGCGTTTGATGCCGCGCCGGGTGAATCGGCGCGATCACGCCGGCATCGACATAACGCGCGGCGTCGCCGAGCAGAGCTGCGGTCTGCCGTTTGCGCCCGGCGGACACGGAATTGATGTCCAGATAAACCGGCCGGCCGGCGAGATGCGGCTTGACGGATTCGGCCGCCTCCACGCTCGACGCCGCGGTGACGGCGGAGATCACGATTTCGGCGCCGCGCACCGCGTCGGCGGCTGAGACGGCGCAGCGCACGCCTGCTGCGGCGGCGGCCGCTTTGAGGCGTTCGCCCGCGGGCGTCGGAAACAGAACGTCCCACGCCGCGATCCGCTCCACACCCGCCTCGTGCAGGCCGGCTGCGATCGCCTGGCCGGCCTCGCCGAAGCCGATGAAACAAAGCGCCGGTTTCGTCTCTGACATTGCCGTTGCCGAAAGTAGTGCACGCGCTGCGCGCGCCCGGACGACACTTTACATGCAATGCCAGCACGCGGTTTTCAACCGCGCCGTCGCCCGTGTATGGTCCGGAACGTCCTTTACTGCTGACCGGATGATCCGATGAAATCCCGCTCCAGCCGCGACCGGCTCGAACTTGCGCTCTCTCGTATCGCGGACCCGAAGGGGGAAGGCGCGCGCGCCTGCCTCACGGTTTATGCCAACGCCGCCCGCGCTGCCGCCGATGCGGCCGATGCCCGCGCCGCGTTCGGCATATCGCTCGGGCCGCTCGACGGCACCATCGTCAGCATCAAGGATCTGTTCGATGTTGCCGGCGAGCCGACCCGCGCCGGCTCGAAAATCCTGGCGGAAGAGGCAAAGCCCGCCGCGCGCCGATGCGCCGGTGGTGCGGCGGTTGCGCGCGGCCGGCGCGGTGATCGTCGGCAAGACCAACATGACCGAGTTCGCGCTCGGCGGCATCGGTGCCAATCCGCACTTCGGCACGCCCGGCAATCCGGCCGATCGCGCGCGCGTGCCTGGCGGCTCCTCGTCGGGCGCCGCGGTCACCGCCGCCGACGGCATGTGCGAGATCGCGATCGGCACCGACACCGGCGGTTCGGTGCGGATTCCGGCCGGGCTGTGCGGCATCGTCGGCTTCAAGCCGAGCCGGCAGCGGGTGCCGACCACGGGTGCGTTTCCGCTGAGCACCACGCTCGATTCGATCGGGCCGCTCGCCCGCAGCGTCGCCGATTGCGCGAGGGCCGACGCGGTGCTGGCCGGGGAAGCATTCGCGCCGCTCGAACCGGTGTCGCTTGCCGGCCTTCGCTTCGGCATCGCGCAGGGCTTTCCGCTGGAGACGCTTGACGACACGGTCAGCACCGCTTTCGCCGCGGCGCTTACCCGGCTGAAAAGCGCCGGCGTGCGGCTTTCCGACGAAACCTTCACGCAATTCGACGAAATGCGTGCGGTCAACGACTACGGCGGCATCGTGCAGCCGGAAGCCTGCTCGGTGCACCGCGACCGGCTCAAACGGCGCGCCGGCGACATCGATCCGAACGTGCGGGTGCGTCTTGATCGCGGCGGCGCGGTTTCGGCCGCCGACTATGTCTGGATGCTGGAGGAGCGGGTGCGGCTTATTCGCGCGATGGACGCGCGGCTTGCCGGGCTCGATGCGCTGCTGATGCCGACCACCCCGATCGTCGCGCCGAGGCTTGCGGAGATTGCGGAGCCGAAGGACTATGCCGCGCGCAACTTTCTGGTACTCCGCAACACTTCGGCGGGGAATTTCTTTGATCTCTGCGGGGTGTCGCTGCCGCTGCCGGCGGCGCTTCCGGTCGGCCTTATGCTGATGGGGCGCAACGGCCACGACCGCCGGCTGCTGCAGATCGCCGCGGCGGTGGAGGCGCTGTTCGCGGCCTGACCGGTGTTGCCGTACACCTCCCCGCCGCGTAGCATCAGCTAACGTTCAGGGGAGGATCCAAGATGACTCGCACTCGCCTGCTGGCCAGCCGCCGGCGTGTACTTGCGGGCGCAGGCGCCGCCGCGGCGACGCTGGCCGCTCCCGCCATTTTGCGCGCCCAGGGCGGCCCATTGAAGGTCGGCGTGATCCTGCCGCGCTCGGGATACGAGGCTGGCATCGGCCAGGACTGCCAGCGCGGTGTCGATATCGCGCCCGCGATCTTAAAGTCGCTCGGCCTGCCGGAACTCTCGATCATGAACGGCGACACCGAATCGAGCGTCGATACCGCGCGTGCCCGCGCCGAGAAGCTGATCGGCGACGGCGCCCAGGCGCTGGTCGGTTCGTTCGATTCCGGACAGTCGGCGGCCATCGCCCAGGTCGCCGAACAGAAAGGCATTCCGCACGTCATCAATATTGCGGCGGCTCCCGCCATCACCGAGCAGGGCTACAAATTCGTCTTCCGGAATTTCCCGACCGCTCCGATGATCCTGCGCGACGCCTTCACCGATCAGAAGGAAGTGTTCGCACTCACCGGTTCCGCGCCGAAGACGGTCGTCTTCATGCATGTCAACGATACGTTCGGCACCGCCATGTCCAAGGGCATCGGCGCAGTGATGCCGAAATTCGACATGCCGTACACGATCGCCGACGAGATCGCCTACGATCCGGCGACCCGGGACATGTCCGTCGAGGTGGCGAAGGCCAAGGCGACCAATGCCGATGCCCTGCTGGTCGTCAGCCGCCTCAACGACGCCATGCTGATGACGCGCGAACTGGTCAAGCAGCGCTGGACGCCGCAGGCCATCCTGAGCATGGGGCCGGGCTTCTACGAGGACCAATACATCAAGACGCTCGGCAAATATGCCGACGGCCCGATCAATTTCGTCGCCCTGGTACGACCCGCACAAGAAGCTGACGGCGGTGCTGGAAACCGAACTGGCCAAGAAGCATCCCGGCGTCAATCTGAACACCAACCACGTGTTCACCTTCGAGGCGCTGCTGGTCGCGGCCGATGCCTACAAGCGCGCCGGCACCAGCGACCCGAAGGCGCTGGCCGATGCCATCCGCACCACCCACATCATCGACAATGTCAGCATCGGACCCGGCATCCAGTTCGACGCCAAGGGCCAGAACGACAAGGTGCGGCAAGGCGGCTTCCAGAATCAGCGGCGGCAAGCTGGTGACGGTGGCGCCGAAGGAAGCCGCAACCGCGCAAGCCCGTATGGCCGATGCCGCCCTACCAAAGTCGCGGATGATGTTTTGCACTTCCCGGCGCGGCGGATCGATGATCCCGTGGTACAGGTCGCAAGCCTGACCTGAACCCGGGACGAAACCGTGTCGCCAGACGTCTATCTTAACGTCGCCCTCGGCGGAGTTTTGACCGGCCTTGTCTACGGGCTGATGGCGCTCGGGCTCTCGGTCATTTTCGGCGTGGTGCGCGTGGTCAATTTCGCCCATGGCGAGATGACGACGATCGCGCATGTTTCTCGCGGTCGTGCTGTTCTCCGCCCTCAAGCTCGATCCGCTGATCCTGCTGGTGCCCGTCGCGGCGGTGCTTTTCGTCTTCGGCTATGTGCTGCAGGCTCGGGCTGATCAATCCGTTCATCACCCGGCCCGAACACAGCCAGTTCCTGCTGCTGGTGGCGCTGGCGATCATCATCACCAACGGGCTGCTGATCATTTCGGGCCTGACGCGCGCACGGTGCAGACCTCCTACGCGTTCGACAGCTTCGCAGTTCGGCCCGCTCATTGTCGACGCCGCCAAGGTCTATGCGGGCCTCGCCGCGATCGTGGTCACGGCGGCGCTGTTCGCGTTCTTCCGCTTCGCGCCGCTCGGCAAAGCGATCCGCGCCTGCGCCGACAATTACACCGGCGCGCTGGTGGTCGGGCTCGACGTCAAGCAGCTCTACGCGCTCACCTTCGGGCTCGGCGCCGCCTGCGTCGGCGCCGCCGGCACGATGCTGACGCTGGTCATCGACGTAACCCCGATGCTGGGACCGGGCTACACGCTGCTCGCCTTCGTCATCGTCATCACCGGCGGTCTCGGCTCGATGCCCGGCGCGCTGGTCGGCGGCGTGCTGATCGGAGTGACCGAAGCGATGGCCGGGCTGCTGTTCACGCCGTCGGCCAAAAGCATGTTCGCGTTCGGCATTCTGGTGCTGGTGCTGCTGTTGCGGCCGCAGGGCCTGCTGGGCAGGAGGCTCGCGTGATCGGACGCTGGACCGCCGATCTGTCGCGGCCGGGGCGCCATTCTGCTCGGCGCGCTGCTCGTCGGTGCTGCTCGTTCGCGCCGCTGGTTCGCCAGCGACTATCTGCTGACCGTTCTCATCCTCATTCTTTATTTCGCCTATGCCGGTCAGGCCTGGAACATCATGATGGGCTTCGCCGGGCAGCTTTCGCTCGGCCACGCGCATCTATGTCGGACTCGGCGCCTATGTCGCGGCGACCCTGTTCATGCGGTTCGGCATCGGCCCTGGATCGGGCTGCTGGCGGCCATTCCGTTTGCGGCGGCATGCGGCGCGATCGATCGGCTTTCTCGCCTTCCGCTTCGGCGTCGCCGGCGTCTATTTCGCGATTCTGACCATCGCGTTTGCCGAGTTCGCGCGGATCGGCTTCGATCATCTGGATTTCGTCAACGCCACCGGCGGCCTGTTCCTGCCGGTCAAGCAATACGCGCACGACGATCTGTGGCAGCTCTGCGCGGCGATCCGGCGATGTTCTATTACGTGATCCTCGCCGCCACCGTGCTGGTGTTCGGGCTGTGCCACTTTCTGCTGCGCAGCCGCGTCGGCTATTTCTGGCGCGCCATCCGCGAGGATGAAATCGCGGCGCGCGCCGCCGGCATCGACACCTTCCGCTACAAGATGTACGCGGTGATGGTGTCCGCCGGCATAACCTCGTTTGCGGGCGTGTTCTACGCCTTCTTCTACAACAACCTGTTCCCCGAGCAGGTGTTCGGCATTTCGCCGTTCGATCGAGATCATTCTCGGCCCGATCATCGGCGGCGTTGGCACGCTGTTCGGCCCGATCCTCGGCGCGTTCGTGCTGACCGGCCTCGCCGAGGCGCTCAACGCGGCGATGGCGGCACTCGGCATCGATCTGCCGGGTGCCACGCAGGTGTTCTACGGCCTGTGCCTGCTCGTGGTCGTGGCTGGCATTGCCAGAGGGCGTGTGGCCGCCGCTCGCGCGCCGTCTCGGCATCAGGACGGACGCGGCCATGACCGTGCTCGCTCTCCGTCGCCGGCATCGGCAAGCGTTTCCGCGGGTCTGGTCGCGGTCGATCGTGTCAGCTTCGACGTCCGCAAAGGCGAGATCTTCGCCGTGATCGGCCCGAACGGCGCCGGCAAGACCACGCTGTTCAACATGATCGCCGGCGCGATCCGGCGCCGACGACGGCGAAATCACTTTTGCCGGAGAGCCGATCCAGGGACTGACGGCCGACGCGGTCTGCCGGCGCGGCATCGGGCGGACATTCCAGATCGTGCGGCCGTTTCCGGCGCTCAGCGTCGAGGACAATGTCGTCGTCGGCGCGCTGCTGCACCGGCGCGATGTCGCCGGCGCGCGGGAACGGGCACGCGACGTGCTGCGCCAGCTCGATCTGTTCGACAAGCGCCGCAGGATCGCCTCGACACTGACGCTGCCCGACCGCAAGCGGCTCGAAGTTGCCCGCGCGCTAGCCACCGGGCCGCAGCTTCTGCTGCTCGACGAGGTGATGGCGGGGCTGCGCCCGACCGAGACCGACCGCATGGTCGCGATCCTGCGAACGCTCAATCGCGACACCGGCCTCACGATTCTGCTGATCGAGCACGTGATGCGCGCGGTGATGGCGCTCGCCTCGCGCGTGCTGGTGCTGGACCACGGCGTCGCGATCGCCTCGGGCGCGCCTGAAGATGTGGTGCGCGATCCGGCGGTGGTGCTGTCCTATCTCGGCGCCGAGGCGGTGTGATGCTGCAGGTCGAAAATCTCGACGTGTTCTACGGCGACGTCCAGGCGCTGGACTGGTGTCGCTTGAAATCGGCGAAGGCGCGATCGTCGCGATTGTCGGCGCCAACGGCGCGGGCAAGACCACGCTGATCCGCGCGCTCGCCGGCATGCAGCCGCCGGCCGGGGGCCGTGTTGTGTTTCGCGGCGAGGACATTTCCAGGATGGCCCAGCCATCGTGTCTGCAATCTCGGACTGGGGCAGGTGGCCGAAGGCCGGCAGGTGTTCCCGACGATGTCGGTCGCGGAAAATCTCGATATCGGAGCCATGCTGCCGCGGGCGAGGGCGATGCGCGCGCGCAACCGCGACCGCGTGCTGGCGATGTTTCCGGTGCTCGCGGAGCGCGCCGGGCAGGCGGCAGGCACGTTGTCCGGCGGCGAACAGCAGATGCTCGCCATCGGGCGCTGCCTGATGGGGGCGCCGCTTCTGATCATGTTCGACGAGCCCTCGCTCGGGCTTGCGCCCCAATATCGTGCGCGGCGTGCTCGACACCATTCGCGACCTCAATGCCGAGGGCATGACGTGCCTGCTGGTGGAGCAGAACGTCGCCCTTTCGCTCAAGCTCGCGAGCCGGGCTTACGTTCTGGAAAACGGACGGGTGACGCTGTCCGGCAGCGGCAGCGAACTTCTGGCGGACGATCGGGTGCGCAGCGCCTATCTCGGACTTTGAGGAGTGAGGTCCAGGCTCAGAACGAACTGCGAAGCCGGTCCATGATGACGCCAAGCGCGGCTACCCGCGCGCCGAGCGGCGCCAGAGGAAATGACTGGCGCAGGCGGTTGTAGACGTCGGCCGCGCTCGGCGCATCGATGTCCGCAAGCGCCGCCGCCATCGCACGCGCCATGTCGGCCTCGGGGCGGCCGGTCATGCACGCGGGCAGCATGGTGACTTCGCCCAACGGGACCGGCGGCTGTACGCGCAGGGTGACACGTCGGGCGCTCATTGGCTGCTCCTTGCGATGAGATTGCGGCTTCAACCCGCGAATTTTACGAAAGTTCCCGAAACGGATTGCCGCTTTGGGTTGCGACGCCTATTTTCGCGCGGCCCTGTCATATTCCGTCGCAATGACAGCGTTCTGAAGTCAGGAGATTTCCACATGAAACTTTATTTCAGCCCCGGCACCTGTTCGTTAGCGCCGCGGATTGTTGCGCACGAAGCCGGAATCGAACTCGAGTCCGAACAGGTCGATATCCGCGAGAAAAAGACCAAAAGCGGCGCGGACTTCTGGGCCATCAATGCCAAGGGCTACGTCCCGGTGCTGGAGCTTGATCCCGGCCACCGCATGACCGAGGCGTCGATCATTTCCCAGTATCTCGCCGATCAGAAGCCGGGCGCGGGCCTTGTCGCGCCGGCCGGTTCGCCCGAGCGCTATCGGGCGCAGGAGTGGCTCAACTTCGTCGGCGCCGAATTGCACAAGACCTTCGGGCCGCTGTTCCGGCCGACCACCCCCGAGGAATACAAGACGCTGTCGCGGGAGGTGATCGCCAAACGGCTGGACTATGTCGAGAAGCAGCTTGCCGGGAAGAAATACCTGATGGGAGACAACTTCACCGTGCCCGACTCTTATCTGTACACGGTGCTGCGCTGGGCGCCACGGGTCGGTGTCGATCTTTCCGGGTTTCCCAACATCACGGCTTATGTGGAACGCATGGCCGCGCGTCCGAAAGTGCAGGAAGCGCTCAAGGCAGAGGGCCTGGCGTAAGTCCGCTGCATTGCAGGTGTTGCTGCCGCCAGGCTTTGCAGCCGTGAACTTTTGCAGGCAATGAACGAAAGTCGGACCCCGCGGTCCTAGCCGGCCGCGAGGGTCTCGAGTTCCTCTCCCTGCTCGCGAAGCTGGAGCCGGTAGAACGAAGCGTAGCGGCCCCCCTTGCGCAGCAGTTCGTCGTGGCGGCCCGACTCCACCACCTGTCCGGCCTCGACCACGAGGATGCTGTCGGCGTGCTTGATGGTGGAAAGCCGGTGCGCGATCACCAGCGTGGTGCGGCCCTTGCGCAGTTCGGCGATCGCCTCCTGTACGTAACGCTCGGATTCCGAATCGAGCGCGGCGGTTGCCTCGTCGAGCAGAATGATCGGAGCGTTGCGGATCAGCGCGCGCGCCACGGCGATGCGCTGCCGCTGGCCGCCTGACAGTTGCATGCCGTGCTCGCCGACCGGCGTTTCGTAGCCCTTCGGAAAGCTCATGATGAAATCGTGCGCATGGGCGGCTTTGGCGGCGGCGACGATTTCCGCCTCGGTGGCATTGAGCCTGCCGAGCGCGATGTTCTCGCGGATGGACCCCCGGAACATCTGCACGATCTGCCCGACATACGCGATCTGCCGGCGCAGCGACTCGCGCGACACTGTCGCGATGTCCTGGCCGTCGATCAGGATGCCGCCGGACTGGACCTCGTAGAAGCGCAGAATGAGGTCCAGCACCGTGGTTTTGCCGCCGCCGGACGGGCCGACCAGCGCGGTCAGTTTGCCGGGCTGTGCCACGAAACTCATCCCGCGCAGCACGGGGGCGTCGGGGCGGTAGGAGAAGCGGACGTCGGCGAATTCCAGACGCGCGGTGCCGAGCTTGAGGGCGGGACGGTCCAGGTCCGGCGATTCGCCGGCCGGACTGTCGATCACCTCGTAGAGCATGCGCACGCCGACGAGGTTGTTGTTGAGATCCATGTTGAGCCGCGCGAGCCGTTTCGCCGGCTCGTAAGCGAGCAGAAATGCGGCGAGGAACGAGACAAACTCGCCCGGCGTGGCGCCGGCCTCGATGCCGCGCCAGCCGCCGTAGATGATCGCCAGCGCAACCGCGAAACCGCCGAGCGTTTCCATCAGCGGGCTGGAGCGGTTGGCGACGCGGGCCATCTTGTTCGAACCCTGCTCGACCGCCGTGACGCTGCCGTCGAGGCGGTCGCGCATAGCGCTCTCGAGCGAGAACGCTTTCACCATCCGCATGCCCTGCAGGGTTTCCTGAACGGTCTCGACGATCCGCGTGCCGCCGGTGAACTGCGCGTGCGCGATGCTGCGCACCCGGCGCACCAGCTTGCGCAGAAAGAATATTGCCGGCGGCGCCACGACGAGGCCTGCGAGCGACATGACCGGATCGCGGATCACCATCACCGCGCACAGCCCGATCAGCGTGAGCAGATCGCGGCCGAGGGCGGTGATCAGATGATTTATCACGCTGCTGACTGCGGTGGTGCCGGTGGTGAGACGCGCGACGAATTCGGAGGAATGGCGGTCGGCGAAGAAGCCCATATTCTCGCGCAGCAGCTTGTCGAACATGCGCCGCTGATTGTCGGCAATGATTCGGTTGCCGATCGAGGCGACCATCACCGCCGAGCCGTAGGTCGCGAATCCCTTGATGGTGAAGATCACCATGGTGATGATGCCGACGACGACGATGCCGCGGAAATTGCGCGCGACATAGGCTTCGTTGGTCATGGTGCCGATCAGATAGGCGCTCGCCGCCATGCCGGCGGCGGAGACGGCCATCAACACCAGCGCGATCGCGTAGCGCGGCCAGTGCGGCAGCGCCTCATCGACCAGCACCCGCCGCACCACTGCGGAGGTGGGGTAGGCGTCCGGCGGCGAGGCCTGGAATCCTTCATGCGCGTTCCGTCTTTCGTCACATCGGCCCGCCACGCAGAGCCCGCGCCCCCGCGCGTTCCATGCCCGTTGGATGCGGGTTTTTCAAGCCATTTCAATGTCGCCGGCGCGCTCCGCAAGCGTGCGCTCCCACGCGAGCGCATGGCCGACGATCGTGGGGAGATCGTCGAATCTCGGCCTCCAGCCGAGCCTGGAACGGGCCTGATCGCTCGCGGCGACGATTTGCGCCGGATCGCCGTCCCGGCGCGCTCCGCTCGCGACCTTGAAGTCGGCGCCGGCCACACGTTTGACCGCGTCGATCACTTCCAGCACCGAGAAACCGTGGCCGTAGCCGCAATTGAGCGTCAGCGATTCGCCGCCCGCGCGGAGATGACGCAGCGCGTCGGAATGCGCGCGCGCCAGATCGCTGACATGGATGTAATCGCGGATGCAGGTGCCGTCCGGCGTCGGATAGTCTTCGCCGAACACCTCGATTTTGGCCCGCAGCCCGAGCGCGGTTTCGACCGCGATCTTGATCAGATGGGTGGCGTTTTTGCCTCGTCTGTCCGCTGCGGCCCTGCGGATCGGCGCCGGCAACGTTGAAGTAGCGCAGGATGACATGACGCAGATCGTGCGCGCGGCTGGTGTCGCGCAGCATGATTTCGGTCATCAGCTTCGACCAGCCGTAAGGCGAGATCGGCGCGAGCGGCGTATCCTCCGTCACCGGCGTCACCGGCGGATTGCCGTATACCGCTGCGGTCGAGGAAAAGATGAAATTGCGGACGCCGTTCTTCACCGCGCACTCGATCATCGCGCGGGAGTTCACGGTGTTGTTGCGGTAATAGCCGAGCGGATCGCGAACCGAATCCGGCACGACGATCGATGCAGCGAAATGAATGATGGCATCGACGGCGTTGTCGCGGATCAGCCTGGTCGCCAGCGCCTGATCGCCGGTATCGCCGACCACGAGTTCGGCATTGGCCGGCACCGCCCAGGCGTGGCCGGTCGAGAGATTGTCGAGCACAACCACGCGCTCGCCGGCGTCGAGCAGTTCCAGCACCATGTGGCTGCCGATATAGCCGGCTCCGCCGGTGACCAGTACCGTCATGGATCAGACCTGTTTTCCCGCGGCATCAGCACTTACTCCGGGTTGGTGAAGGGCCCGTTATCCCCGCTTGTGGCGTCAATTGCGCCGTTACTGCCGCGAGCGCCCGGCGGGTAACCTCGAGCACCGTTTCCGGCGCGATCTCGCGCATGCAGCGGTGATGGCCGAGCCGGCACACCGGCTTGTGGCACGGCCGGCAGGCGAGTTCGATCGTTCGCCTGCACGATCGCCGGCAAGCGGATTGAGCGGCGCCCAATGCCACGGGCTGGTCGGGCCGAAAATGCCGATCGACGGCGTGCCGAGCGCGGCCGCGACGTGCAGCAGCCCGGAATCGTTGGAGACCGCGACCTTCGCCGCGGCGAGCGCCAGAATGGCGTCGCGCAGATCAGTGCCGGTGAGATCGCGCGCGGCGCCTTCGCCGGCAATCTCGGCCGCCTGCGTCTTCTCGCCCGGCCCGCCCAGCACCCAGACGGCAAAGCCGTCGGCCGCGAGGCTGCGCGCCAGCGCGGCATAGGCGGCGCTTGGCCAGCGTTTCGAGGATCCGACAGCGCCGGGCGCGAGCGCAACGACCGGCCTGCCGTCTTCAGCAAGGCCGCGACGGCTGCGCCAGGCATTCACCTGGGCTGCGGCGACCTTGAGTTTCGGCAGCGGCCACGCCGAAGGCTGTTCGGCGCCGCGCGGCAGCGCCAGCATGGCGCAGCGATCGACCATGCGCGGCAGTTTGCGCTCGCCGAAGCGCATGTCGTTGATCACCACGAACCGCGCCTCGCCAAAAAAGCCGGTTCGCTGCGGAATGCCGGCAAGGAACGGCGCCAGCGCCGATTTCCAGGTGCGCGGCATCATCAGCGCCATGGCGTAGTTCTGCCGCTTGAGCCGCCGCGCCAGCGCCACGTGCTGCGCCAGACCGAGCCGGTTGCGGGGCAGATCGACGATCACGGACTGTCTCAGGCCAGGCATGTAGTCGGCGAGCGGCGCGCACAGCGTGGTCGAGAGCACGTCCACCGGACGATCGGGAAAGCGCTGGCGCAGCAGGCTCACGACAGAATGGCAGCGGACAAAATCGCCGATCCACATGTAAGGCACGAGCAGAATCGGACGGCCTTTACCGGCCGCCGCGGCGTCGGCCAGCGGTAACTCCAAATCATCATTCATTTGTATTGATGAATTGATATTCATTTTATAGGCCGGTCGCGTCGGGATTAACCTCTGTCGGTCGTGCTGTCCAGTGTTGCGCTGCCGGCCAGACTGGGGCAAACGGGGTCGGGCGGCAACCAAAGCGGTGTCACGGCGTCGATGTTGTTGGTCACCGGCGGGGCCGGCTTCATCGGATCGAACGTGGTCGCGAGCCTCAACGAGGCCGGCCGCACCGACATTGCCGTCAATGACATCCTCGGCAGCGACGGCAAATGGCGTAACCTCAACGGCCGCCGGGTGGCCGAATTCGTGCCCGCCGCGGAACTGATGCACTGGCTCGACGGCCGCAGGCTCGATGCCGTGGTGCATCTCGGCGCCATTTCCTCGACTACCGCCACCGACGCCGATCTCCTGATCGAGAACAATTACCGGCTGTCGCTTCGCCTGTTCGACTGGTGCGCAGCAGCCCGCACGCCGTTCATTTATGCGTCTTCGGCCGCGACGTACGGCGACGGCAGCGCGGGCTTCTCCGACGACTGGTCGCCGGGTGCGCTCAACCGGCTCAGGCCGCTCAACCTCTACGGCTGGAGCAAACACATGTTCGACCTCGCCGTGGTCGAACGGGTCGCGCGCGGGGACCGGCTGCCGCCACAATGGGCCGGCCTTAAATTCTTCAACGTGTTCGGCCCCAACGAATATCATAAAGGCGAGATGATGAGTCTCGTTGCCAAGCGGTTTGACGCCGCAAAGGCCGGCGAAACCATCCGGCTGTTCAAATCCCATCGGTCCGGCACCGCTGACGGCGAACAGAAGCGCGATTTCATTTACGTCGACGATGCGGTCGCGGTGGTGCGCTGGTTGCTGGAAACGCCGTCGGTGTCGGGCATCTACAATGTCGGCACCGGCAGGGCGCGGAGCTTCCGCGATCTGATGCTGGCGCTGTTCGCCGGTCTCGGCCGTGAGCCTGCGATCGAATATGTCGACATGCCGGAGCAGATTCGCGATGCCTACCAGTATTTCACCGAAGCCGGGACCGACAATCTGCGCCGCGCCGGATACACGGCGGATTTCGCCACGCTGGAAGAAGGCGTCAGGCGCTACGTGACGTGCTATCTCGATCGCGCGGACCGGTATCGGTAACGGCGCGGGGCAGGGCGCATCATGTTCGATTTCGAAGAGGCGCTGCGGCAGGTCGAAAAGCAGACGGTGCTTTGCATCGGCGACGTCATGCTCGATGATTTCGTTTACGGCGAGGTCACGCGCATCTCGCCGGAAGCGCCGACGCCGGTTCTCAAAGTCACCCACAACGTTGTCGAGGTCGGCGGCGCCGGCAACGTCGCGCGCAACATCGCGGCGCTTGGCGCGCGCTGCATTTTCGTAGGCCTGGTCGGCGACGACGAGGCCGGCGCGACCCTGCACGACACGCTCAGGACGCTCGGCTCGATCGTCCCCGAACTGGTGGTCGACGGGGCGCGGCAGACCACCCGCAAGGTGCGCTACGTGTCCGAACACCACTCTGCCCATCTGATGCGCGCCGACTGGGAAACTGCGGCTCAGGCGAGCGAGACGAGCCAGTCGGCGATCATCGCCTCGGCAAAAGCGGCGATGGTCAATGCCGGCGCTGTGGTGCTGTCGGATTACGCCAAGGGCACGCTCACCCCGCGGGTCATCCGCGCCGTCATCGACGAGGCGCGGCGGCTGGGCAAGCCGGTGATCGTCGATCCGAAGGGCCACGACTATCGCATCTATCACGGCGCCACCCTGATCACGCCGAACGCAAGGGAGCTTGCCGCTGCCGTTCACCGCCCGGTTACGACCGACGCGGAGATCGCGGCCGCCGCGGCCGAACTTGCGCACATCGTCGGCAGCGAGGCGGTGCTGACTACGCGCAGCGAAGCCGGCATGACGCTGCATGTCGAAGGCGACGCGCCGATCCATATTCCGGCCTATCCGGTGAAAGTGCGCGATGTCTCCGGCGCGGGCGACACTGTCGCCGCCGTGATGGCGGTGCTGCTGGCGATGAAAGCGCCGTATGAATCCGCAATGCGCGCCGCCAACGCCGCCGCAGCGGTCGTGGTTGGCAAGCGCGGTACCGCCACCGTCGCGCTCGCAGAATTGCGCAGCCGCATCCTGCCGCACGCTACCCTCGCGCCGGAAGAGAAGATCGTGTTCGACCGGTCGGTGCTGGACGAGCGGCTGGCGCAGTGGCGCCGTCTCGGACAGCGCATCGGTTTCACCAACGGCTGCTTCGATCTGCTGCATCGCGGCCATATCAAGCTGCTGGCCGAGGCGCGCGGTGCGTGCGACCGGCTGGTGGTCGGCCTCAACAGCGATGCTTCGACCGCGCGGCTCAAAGGCCCGGGCCGGCCGATCAATCCGGAGGAAGGCCGCGCCGAGGTGCTTGCCGCGCTCGAGGCGGTCGATCTCGTCGTAGTGTTCGATGAGGACACGCCGCTCGAGCTGATAAGGCGCGTGCGCCCCGCGGTTCTGGTCAAGGGCGCCGACTATCGCATCGACCAGGTCGTCGGACGTGAGGAGGTCGAGGCAGCCGGCGGGGTCGTCGTTCTGGTCGATCTCGTCGCCGGACATTCGACGACGAAGCTCGTGCGGCGTTCCGCCGAGTTTGCCGAGATGCCGGCGCGGCCGGTCCAGCCGGCAAAAGCGAAGTAGCCGATGGCCGTCGTCCCGCTGCTGGCCCCGCTTGCGCGCTTTGACCGGCAGCGCCTCGTTCCGGCGGCGGACTGGGCAGCCGTCGGCGTGGCGCTCGCGCTGCCCTGGTCAACCAGCGCCACCGCAATCCTGATTGTCGTCTGGCTGATCGCGGCGCTCATCAGTCTGGACGTCAGCCTGCTCCGCCGGACGCTTTCGAACGCTGCCGGCTGGCTGCCGGTGCTGCTCTGGCTGCTTGCGGCGGCTGGCATGCTGTGGGCCGATGTCAGCTTCGTCGAGCGGCTCGGCGGTCTCGGCAAATTTCATCGCCTGCTGTTCATTCCGTTGCTGCTGACGCACTTCCGCCGCTCCGGCCGCGGCGTGTGGGTACTCTGGGCGTTCCTCGCTTCCGTGGTCGTGCTGCTGGCGGTGTCTTGGGGGCTCGCGACCCTTCCGGGGCTGTCCTGGCGCGGCACGCATGACGTCGGCGTACCGGTCAAGGATCGCATTTTTCAGAGCACGGACTTTCTCGTCTGCGCTTTTGCGGTGCTTGGCTATGCCTGTGTTGCGGCGCGCGAGCGGCGCTGGCGGTGGGCCGCAGGCGCGGTGGCGCTCGCGGGCCTGTTTCTCGGCGATATCTTTCTCATCGTCACCAGCCGTACCGCGCTGCTGGTGGCGCCGCTGCTCCTGCTCCTGCTCGGCTTTCGGGAGCTTCGCTGGAAAGGTCTGCTGGGCACGGCGCTGATTGGCTGCATTCTGGCGCTGACCGTGTGGTCGGGGTCGCCCTACCTGCGCGGCAAGCTGCTCGGTTCGATCGACGAGTACCGGGCCTATAGGGACACCGACGCGCCGAACTCGACCGGCCTGCACCTCGAGTTTTTGAGAAAGTCGCTGTCGTTCGTCGAGTTGGCGCCGGTCATCGGGCACGGCACCGGTTCGATCGACGCGCTGTTTCGCAAAGCCGCCGCCGACCAGGAGGGAGCGGCAGGGACGCTCACGCAAAATCCGCACAACCAGATTTTCGCGGTTGCGATCCAGCTTGGATTTCCAGGCACCATCGTTCTCCTGGCGATGTGGCTGGCGCATCTGATGCTGTTTCGCGGCGGCGGACTGACCGGCTGGATCGGTCTCGTCATCGTGGTTGATAATATCGTGTCGTCGCTTTTCAACTCCCATCTGTTCGACTTCACCGCCGGGTGGCTTTACGTGTTTGGCGTTGGCGTTGCGGGCGGAATGATTTTGCGCGAGCGCGATTCCGCCTGAGCCAGTGCCGCAAGCGCGCTGCGCGTATCGTCCGCGGGCCGCCAGCCGGCCGCGATCAGCCTGGCCGGATCGGCGCGCAGATCGCCGCCGATCCGTTCCCACAGCCCGGCCCGACCGATCAGCCGCAGCGGAATTTCCGCAAACGACTGCGGCATCGGCAGGATCCGCGGCCGCCGGCCCTGCGCCGCACGCAACGTGGCGATCAGATCGGGCAACCGCGGCGGAATTCCCGGATCGGCGACGATGTAAGTCTCGCCGATTGTCGCGGGCGTCGCGAGCACGAAGTCGAGCGCCGACAGAAAATTGCCGATACCGAGCAACGAGCGGCGGCCGGCGAAATTTTTAATTGGCAGCGGCCAGGACGTGTCGGCGAGGCGCAGCAGCAGCGCGAAATTTCCCTTTACGCCTGGTCCGTACAGCAGGACCGGACGCAGGATCGTGAACGGCACGCCGGCAGTGCGCACCTCTGCCTCCGCTGCAAGCTTGGAACGGCCGTAGTCGTCGGTCGGCGCGGCCACGTCGCGTTCGGTCAGCGGATGATCGGCGGCGGGACCGGTTTGGGCCCGGATCGACGACACGAACACGAAATGCCGGACGCCCGCCGCGGCAGCGGCTGCCGCAAGCTCCGCCGTCGCCCGCCGGTTGACCTGGTCGTAAACGTCCGCACCGGCATTCCCGGTATGGGCGATGCCGGCGAGATGGATGACCTGTTCGATGCCGTCGAGCAGCGGCCCCCAGTCTACAGGCCGCGACAGATCGGGGTGCCGGACCGGTTCGACGCCGGGCAGCGACGGCCCGTCGGGCAGCCGCCGCGATGCCGCGCGAACCGCATGGCCTTGACGGGCGAGCGCGGCGGCTGTGGCGCGGCCGATGAATCCCGATGCGCCGGTGACCAGCACGCTGGTCACGATCGGCACCTGGGCATCGCGGACGCAGCCATCGCAGGCACCTAATGAACCGGCTCAAGAGTACCGGCAGCAGGCTTTTGCGCACTCCCGAGCAGCGGGAACGGCGAGTAATTCCGCAGGCCACATGCATCGATTTCAACGGCGAAGCGGCCATCGACCACCTTGTCGTCTTTGATGAACACCGCATAGGTGCGGGCGCGGCCTTTGTCCTGAAATCGGACACAGGCGAGCCAGTTCCAGCCCTTGGTTGTATGCACCCACCGCAAATCGGAGATCTCGAAAGAATCGTAAGTTTCGTAATCGGGAAAGGTCTTGATACGCTCGGCCACGGCAGTGTTGAAGCCGGCTCCCGGCCCGCCGGCCGGCATCTCCTCATTCGGCATCGCGATGCCGGAGCAGCCGTAAAGCGCAAGCGGCAGCAGCAGCAGCGCCGCGCGTGCGGCGCTCTGCCCGGTGCGCGAACCGCGTTGCCGTCGCCCTGGAGCCAATCCCTGCCATCCCTGATCAATCGCCGGCCAAGGATTATGCCGAAAACCGAAGCAATTAAATGGCATTAGCAAATCCTTGATGGCGGCCCGATAGAATCGGACATGATTCGCAAGCGCGACCCGCAATCCCTGCCGGGCGCATCCGGTCTTTGCAGAAGGGCGCGACGCGGACACAGTACGGCCATGAACACCCGCCCTCATCCGGCCCCGAAAGACCGCCCGACTACGACCGCGCGGGAACGCACGGACGGGGGACGGCTTCGACGCTGGGGCGCCGAGGCGCAAATCCGGCGGCAGGACTTCCGGCAGCAGGACATCCGGCAGGCATGATCAAACGGTTAGTGGCGCCAGCGTGCGTGTTGTTGCTCGGGTTCGCTCTCGGGTCATGCACGCAATTTGCCGGCACCGTCAGCGACGTCTGGCCGACCTGGGCGGGCGGCATGCCAAAGGATGTGCCGCCGCGGCCCGGCTCTCCGGGCTACGATGCATTCATGCTCCAGCAGCAGGGCAAAGACCAGACGACATCTTCGGTGCCGGCCGCAACCGCTGGCCAGGCCGGTGCGGCTCAAGCCGGCGCGCCACAACCCGCCGCGCAGCAAACCGCTGCGCCATCGACGCCGTCCGCCTATGGTCCGTCCGATCAGCCGGTGGTGAAGGGCGGACTGTATTAAATCCGGACAGCGGTCCGCTTGGCCCCCGTCGTAACGTTCGGCTGAATTGCGCCCGGACTTCCCGATGCATAACGGCGTGACGTGCGGTGTCGTTATCGCAGTACGACCGGGAAATGCAGAAAGCCCCGAAACCGCGCGCGACCGCCGCGGACGGCTTCGCCGACCGGCTCGATGGTTTGGAAGCGTTTCACCAGCCTGCCGATCGCGATCCGCGCCTCCATGCGCGCCAGAGACATTCCGGCGCAGGCATGGATGCCGAGGCCGAACGCCAGATGACGGTTCGGGCTGCGCCGGATGTCCAGACGGTCGGGATCGGGAAACTGCGCGGGATCGCGATTGGCCGCGCCGATGCACAGGTGGACGTAGGCTCCGGCAGGGACTTTCAGATCGTGCAGCGCGGTGTCACCTGTAGCGCGGCGGTTGCCGAGCTGGTTAGGACTTTCCATGCGCAGGAATTCCTCGATCGCGGTGTCGATCAGTTCCGGATGCGCGGCAAGCTGTTCTCTGGCGTCGGGATGGCGCAGCAGCAACGCCACGCTGTTGCCGATCAGGTTGGTGGTCGTCTCGTGTCCGGCGTTGAGCAGAAAAATGCAGTTGTGAACGAGCTCGAGCGCGGACAGCCGCTCGCCGGTCGCCGCGCCCGAAGCAAACTCGCTGCCGTCGATGAGGATTGACAAAATCTCCCTGCCGTCGGTGCCGGTGTTGCGCTTGCGTAACGCAATCAGTCCGGACAGATAGTCCTTGAATTCGGCAACCGCGGTGACGCCGGCCGCGAACTGCTCCGGGCTGAGTGTCGGCTCGAGCGCGCCGAGGATGGCGAGTGACCATTTGCGCAACGGGCCGCGCTCCTCCTGCGGAATGCCGAGCAGGTCGCCGATGAGCTGCATCGGAATTGCCGCAGCGAAATCGTCGATCAGATCGATGCTGCCGCGATGCGCCGCGTTATCGAGCAGCCGCCCGACGAGGTCTTCGATCCTGGGCTCGATCGCCCTGAGCGCGCGCGGCGTGAATGCCGGAGCCAGCAGTTTGCGCACGCGGGTATGAATCGGCGGGTCGTTGAACACCAGACTGGTGGTGTGGTGTTCATACAGCAGGCTGTCGCCGAAGTTCGGCCTGAAATCGATTTTCTTGTCCGAGCTCCATGTCGCGGTGTCGCGATAGACCCGTACCAGGTCGTCATAGCGGGTCAGGAACAGCGATCCGTCGGGCAGACGATGGACCGGAGCGGTCTCGCGCAGCGCCGTGTAGACGGGATAGGGATCGTTCAGAAACCCGGGATCGAGACGGCGAAGGTCAAAGCCGCCGACGATGTCGGGACGGGCAGCGGCTGTGGTCCGCGCCGTGTCCACCCGGCTTCCGGCTATGCGGCGCCGGCGCGCAGCAGATCGTGGAAGTGCACGATGCCGACCGGTCGCCCGGCATCGACCACGATCAGAGCGGTGATCTTCGAGTTGTTGAGCAGTTGCAGCGCCTCGCTCACCAGTTGATCCGGCCGGACGGTCTTCGGGGCCGCGGTCATGATTTTGTCCACCGGCGCGGACAGCAGGCCCGCGCCCATGTGGCGGCGCAGATCCCCGTCGGTGATGACGCCGGCAAGCCGGCCGTCGGGCTCGGTGACGGCGACGCAGCCGAATCCCTTGGCTGACATTTCAACGATCGCTTCGGACATCAGCGCGCCGCGGGCGATCAGCGGGACGGACTCGCCCGGATGCATGACGTCGCGGATGAATTTGAGAACCGCGCCGAGCCTGCCGCGAGGATGAAAGATGCCGAAATCGATGGCGGTGAAGCCGCGGCTTTCCAGCAGGGCGATCGCGAGCGCGTCGCCGAGCGCGAGCTGCATCAGCGTCGACGTTGTCGGCGCGAGATTGTGCGGGCACGCCTCGCGCGCGGGCGGCAGCGTCAACGCGATGTCGGCGGCTTTGCCGAGCGCGCTGTCGATGTTTCCGGTGACGGCGATCAGCGCTATGCCGAAGCGGCGCGAATAGTCGATCAGGCTTTTAAGCTCTTCGGTCTCGCCTGACCACGACAGCACGAGCATCACATCGTCGGTCGTGATCATGCCGAGATCGCCGTGGCTGGCGTCGGCGGCGTGGACGAAAAATGCCGGCGTTCCGGTGGAGGCGAGCGTTGCCGCGATCTTCCGCGCGATGTGGCCGGATTTGCCCATGCCGGAGACGATCAGCCGGCCGTGTGCGCGGCGAATGGTGTCGACGGCGGCGACGAAAGACTCCGCCAGTCCGTCGCACATCGCAGCCGACAGCGCGCGCAGCCCGTCGTGTTCGGTCTCCAGCGTGCGCAGCGCCGAAGCGATGTACGCGTGCGGGTCCGGCTTTGGCACTCTGGCCTCGACTGCACTCATTTCTGTATCGTCCCGGATCGAGCTTACGAATGCGGCGGCAGGGCCGCAACGCCGGCAGGCGTTATTTCTTTTCCCACGCCGCGAAGGCTTCGGCGAAAGCGCGGTCGCCGGGCGGGCCTTTTTCCATCGCCAGGATCGCGCGCCCGTTGTTGGTATAGACGACGGGAATGTCGAACCACGGCCGTTCCTTGAGCAGCGCCACGTTGCGTGTGACGTCTGCTTCGACCGCGGAAAGCCCGATCAGGAAAAAGCCGTTGGTCACCTTGACGGCGAGACCCGCGAGCGGTGTGCCGCGTGCCTGCTCGGACTGTTTCATCAGGATACCCGGCACGTTGGCGATACCGCCACCCGGAAAATCCGCGGGCAGATTGAACATGATCTCGATCGTGTGACTCGCCGGCAGCGCCTGGTCGGTGTTCCTGCGGATCGACCAGGTGACGGTCATACGCCGTTCGGGAATTTCGATGTCCGCGCGCACCGCGAGTTCCGGCGCAAGCCCCGGACCGGGCGACACGGTTTCCGTCCGCCAGATCGCGGAGCCGACAAAGCGTTTGCCCTGCGGATCGTTCGGATCCTCTTCGTAAAGCACCACGCGCTGCGCCACCGCCGGCACCTGGCTCTGCGCCGTGCTGGTGCCGCCCGACGGTTGCGTGCCGCTGCCCTGATCCTGGGGAACCCGCCCCGGGAATTTGCTTTGCCCGGGGGCCGGCGCCGCGGTCTGAACCGGCGGCTTGGTGCCGGGCAGGGTGAAGGAACGGTAGAGCCCGGTGATGTGCGACCATTGCCAGGTCACGACTCCGGCCACTGCAACGAGCACCAGCAGCGCCACCAGAATCTGGACGAGGCCGCGGTACGAGCGCGGCGGGCGCGGCTGATAGTGTTCGTCGTCCTCGGCATGCACCTGCTGCGCGTAGCGCGCATGGAGCGGCGCCTGGTCCTCTTCGTACCGCGGCGGGTATCCGGGACCGGGAGAATACTCGGTGTGATCGGGCGGTGGCTCTTCGTGGCCGAAACTGGTGCCATAGCCGTGCTCGGAAAACTCCGGGTCGGTCTCGGGCGGCGGCGGGAGGCGTTATCGGTCCGTATGAATCGCGGGTGTCGCGGGCCGACTGCGCGGCCCTCGCCGATGCGCCGCCGAGGCCGTGGACTTCGCTCACGACGTCGCGCAGGCCCTTCATTCCCTCCTGGGACGACGTGGGCGGCCGCGCGCTCAGGAGCCGTTCGCGCGCCGCGGACGGCGGACGGTTTTGCGTGTCGCCTTCGCCGCCTGCCGGCCGCGGCGGTTCGTTGCGCCGGGGCTCGGCGCGGCCCTGATCGGGTGGCGGCGGTGGCGGTGTGAAGCGCTCGGGGCGCGGTGGCAGGGAGGCGTCTGCGCTGTTCGCGAAGTTCAGCGCGCGATCGCCGCGCTGCTTCGGCTTCCACCTTGCGGATGGCGTCTTCCAGCGCGAGCCGCTGCTTGGTGATCTCGGTCTCCGACAGCGCGGGTTCGACGGATCGAAGCTGCGTCACCAGCGCGTTGCGCGCGCGCTCATAGAGCGACCGGCGCGCTTCACCGGTGTTTTTCTCGAGTCCCTCAACGGCGCGAACGATGAGTGGAAGATAGTCGGTCATCACCAGAGCTTACGCCCGCTCGGAGGATTTTTCATCTCGATTCACATCTCAAACGGGTTCTGCATCAAAATCGTATCTTCGCGCTCCGGGCTGGTCGAAAGCATGGCGGCGGGACAGCCGGTCAGTTCCTCCAGCCGGCGGACGTATTTGATCGCCTGGGCGGGCAAATCGCCCCACGAGCGCGCCCGGGCCGTTTGCTCCCGCCAGCCGGCAATGGTCTCGTAAATCGGTTCGACCTGGGCCTGCGCGTGCTCGCCGGCCGGCAGGTAATCGATCTCGCGCCCGTTCAGGCGATAGCGCGGTGCAGACCTTGATCTCGTCAAAGCCGTCGAGGATGTCGAGCTTGGTGAGCGCGAGGCCGTTGATGCCACTGGTGCGGACGGTCTGGCGGACCAGCACGGCGTCGAACCAGCCGCAGCGGCGCGGCCGGCCGGTGACGACGCCGAACTCCTTGCCGCGCTCGCCGAGCGTCCGGCCGATCTCGTTTTTCTGTTCGGTCGGGAACGGGCCCTCGCCGACGCGGGTGGTGTAGGCCTTGCAGATGCCGAGCACGTAGCCGATCGCCCCCGGCCCCACTCCCGAGCCGGTCGCGGCCTGCGCCGCCACCGTGTTGGAGGAGGTCACGTACGGGTAGGTGCCGTGGTCGACGTCGAGCAGCGCGCCCTGCGCGCCTTCGAACAGGATGCGCCTGCCCTCCCGCCGCTTCTGGTCGAGCAGCGACCACACCGAATCCATGTAAGGCAGCACCGCGGGCGCCACGCCGACCAGATAATCGTGAACTTCCTGCGCGTCGATCAGAGTAAGGCCGAGACCCCGGCGCAGCGCATTATGATGGGTCAGCAGCCGCTCGATCTTGCGGTCGAGCGTGGCGCCGTCGGCCAGATCCATCAGGCGGATCGCGCGCCGGCCGACCTTGTCCTCATAGGCCGGGCCGATGCCGCGCCGCGTGGTGCCGATGCTCAATGCCGCATTCGCCGTCTCCCGGATCGCGTCCAGTTCGCGGTGCAGCGGCAGGATCAGCGCGGTGTTCTCGGCGATGCGCAGATTCTCGGGTGTGACATGGACATTCTGCCTGGCGAGCTTGGCGATCTCGTCGATCAGCGCATGCGGATCGAGCACGACGCCGTTGCCGATGACCGAGAGTTTGCCGGGCCGCACCACGCCCGAAGGCAGCAGCGACAGCTTGTAGGTGACGCCGTCGATCACGAGCGTATGCCCGGCATTATGGCCGCCCTGGAAGCGGACGACGATGTCGGCCTGCTCGGACAGCCAGTCGACGATCTTGCCCTTGCCCTCGTCGCCCCACTGCGAGCCGACGACCACAACGTTTGCCATGAGCAAGGGTCCCCAGAAGACTGAAGAAGCGACAGCATTTGCGCGCTTGGGTGAATCGGAGTCCGGCCGCAGCCGCCGTCCCCGATAAAGGATGACGCCTCCCGAAGCAAGGCGAGGCCAACCATGGCAGGCCGGGGTTTTCTGCGGAAATATCAGCAATTTCAGTACTTTAGGCCGCCAATAACGATCCGCTGCGGGTTTTTAATCGATGGATTGCGGCTGGCCGATTGTCGCACCGTGGTTAAGGGCGGCAGTCATGCGATGCCGGCAGTGGTGGCTCGTGGTGCTCCGCGATACTTCGTGTTACGCGGAGGAGACCACACTTATGCCTGTAGCGGGGACTGCCACGCGCAGCAGCGCGGGTGGCTGGCTGTTCGACCAGCCTTACCTGCTGCTGGCGCTGACTTCGCTGTTCTGGGCCGGCAACACCGTGCTCGGCCGCTATCTCGTCGGTCACATCCCGCCGGTTACGCTTGCCTTCGTCCGCTGGGCCGGCGCCGCCCTCGTTCTGCTGCCGTTCGCAGTCCAGCACCTCGCGCGTGACTGGCCGGCAATCCGCAAGCACGCGGTGCTGATGACCGTGCTCGCGCTGTGCGGGTTCTCGACCTACAACACGATGGCCTATTACGGCCTGCAATACACCTCGGCGATCAACGGCCTGTTGCTGCAGTCGTTCGGACCGCTGCTGGTGGCGCTGTGGAGCTTTGCGCTTTACCGCGAGCGGCTGACGCCGCGCCAGGCCGGCGGCGTCTGCATCTCGCTCGCCGGCGTTATCGTGATCGTCAGCCACGGCAGTCTCGACGTGCTGATCGGGCTCGGCCTCAATCGCGGCGATGTCTGGTTTCTGATCGCGCTGCTGTTCTATTCCTATTACACCGTGGCGCTGCGCCAGCGGCCGAAAATGCACACGCTGTCGTTCCTCAGCGTTGCGATGGGCTGGGGTGCGGCGTTGATGCTGCCCGCGGTTGCGTTCGAGCTTGCCGGCGGGCCGGTCATGGTGCTGGACACAGTCACCTTCGCAAGCTTCGTTTACGTCTGCATATTTCCGTCGGCGCTCGGCTATCTGTTCCTCAACCGCGGCATCGAGCTGGTCGGCGCCAATCGCGCGGCGCCGTTCCTGCATCTGGTGCCGGTGTTCGGATCGATCATGGCCGTGGCCCTGCTCGGCGAACGCTTCGAACTGTTTCACGCCGTCGGCTACGCGCTGGTTTTCACCGGCATCACCGTGGCGACGCGAAAGCCCCGCTGATCTCAGAACCGCAGCGTCTTGACCTGCTGCACGTTGGGAATTTGCTGCACCAGCGCGAGTGCGTCCGGCGGGACCGTGCCGTCCACTTCGACCAGCGCGATGGCGTCGCCGCCGGCGGATACCCGGCCGAGGTGAAAGGTCGCAATATTGATGCCGGCATTGGCGAGAACGGTGGCGAAGCGCCCCACGAAGCCCGGCCGGTCCTGGTTCGTCACGTACAGCATCGACGGGCCAAACTCGGCGTCGATTCGGATGCCCTTGATGTTGACGATGCGCGGGCGGCCGTCGGCATAGACCGTGCCCGAGACCCAGCGCGTGTGCCGGTCGGTGACCACCGTGACGGTGATCAGGCTTTCGTAGTCGCCCGCGCCGTCGCGCCGCGTCTCTTCGACCACAATGCCGCGATCCTTGGCGACCAGCAGCGCCGAGACCACGTTGATGTCCTGGAGCATCGGCCGAAGCAGTCCGGCGATCGCCGCCGACGACAGAGCGCGGGTGTTCATGCCGGCGACAACTCCGTCGTACGACACCTTCACGCTTTTGATGTCCGTGTCGGTGAGCTGCCCCGCGAACGAGCCGAGCTTTTCCGCAAGCGCAATGAACGGCTTGAGGCGGGGCGCCTCCTCGGCGCTGATCGAGGGGAAGTTCACGGCGTTCGAAATCGCGCCGCGCGTCAGATAATCCGACATCTGCTCGGCGACCTGGAGCGCGACATTCTCCTGCGCCTCCGTGGTCGATGCGCCGAGATGCGGGGTGCAGACCACGTTCGGCAGCGCGAACAGCGGCGATTCGGTCGCAGGTTCGGTCGCAAAAACGTCGAGGGCAGCGCCCGCGACGTGGCCCGACGACAGCGCGTCGTAAAGCGCTGCCTCGTCCACCAGCCCGCCGCGCGCGCAGTTGATCAGCCGGACGCCTTTTTTGGTCAGCTTGAGCGCTTCCGCGCTGATGACGTTGCGGGTTTTGTCGGTCAGCGGCGTGTGCAGCGTGATGAAATCCGCGCGCCGCAGCAGGTCCTCCAGCTCGACTTTTTCGACCCCGAGAGCGAGCGCGCGTTCGGCCGACAGGAATGGATCGTATGCGGCCACCTTCATCTTGAGGCCAAGCGCGCGGTCGGCGACGATCGAGCCGATATTGCCGCAGCCGATAATGCCGAGCGTCTTGCCGGTAATCTCGACGCCGAGAAATTTGTTCTTTTCCCATTTGCCGGCCCGCGTCGATGCATCGGCCTCGGGGATCTGCCGGGCCAGCGACAGCATCAGCGTGATGGCGTGCTCGGCCGTCGTGATCGAATTGCCGAACGGCGTGTTCATCACGATGATGCCGCGCGCGGTCGCCGCCGGGATGTCGACGTTGTCGACGCCGATGCCGGCGCGGCCGATCACTTTCAGATTGTGCGCCTGCTCGAGGATCTTTGCCGTGACCTTGGTCGCCGACCGGATCGCAAGCCCGTCATAGCCGTTGATCGCTTCGGCAAGCCTGTCCTTGTCCTTGCCTAGAGCGGGCTGAAACTCGACCTCGATGCCGCGTTCCTTGAAGATCGCAACCGCGGCAGGCGACAGCGCGTCGGAAATCAAAACTTTCGGATTCATCGTCATGTCCTGGTTTGAACGTATCGCCGTGGTGCCGGCGCGAAGCGCCGGGCCTCGAAGGGCGCGACCAACGCGCGCCCCCGCTTACGCCGCTTTCGCCAGCGCTTCCCTGCTCTTCGCGTAGGCCCAGTCGAGCCACAGCGTCAGCGCTTCGACGTCGGCGCGCTCGATGGTCGAACCGCACCAGATGCGCAGGCCGGGGGGCGCATCGCGATAGGCGTCGATGTCGTAGGCGACGCCTTCCCGGTCGAGTGCAGCCGCGATCGATTTGACGAACGCGGCCTGCGCGTCGGGAGCAAGTTTGCTCACCGCCGGATCGACCACTTTCAGACAGACCGAGGTGTTTGAGCGCGAGGCCGGATCGCGGGCGAGAAAATCAATCCACGGCGTGCGTGCAACCCACGCGGCGATTGCGCCTGCATTGCTGTCCGCGCGTTTTTGCAATGCCGGCGCTCCGCCCAGCGATTTCGCCCAGGCGAGCGCATCGAGATAGTCTTCCACGCACAGCATCGACGGCGTGTTGACGGTCTCGCCCTGAAAGATTCCTTCGTTCAGTTTGCCGCCTTTGGTCATGCGGAAGATTTTTGGCAGCGGCCAGGGGGGTGTGTAGCTTTCAAGCCGCGCCACCGCGCGCGGCGACAGAATGAGCATGCCGTGCGCGGCCTCGCCGCCGACTGCCTTCTGCCAGGAAAAGGTGACGACATCGAGCTTTTGCCAGTCGAGCGCCTGCGCGAATGCAGCCGACGTGGCGTCACAGATGGTCAACCCGCCGCGATCGGCCGCGATCCAGTCCGCATTGGGCACGCGCACGCCCGACGTGGTGCCGTTCCAGGTGAAGACGATATCGCTCTGCGGATCGACCTTGCCCAGGTCAGGCAGTTCGCCGTAAGCGGCCTTGAGAACGGTCGCATCCTTGAGCTTCAGTTCCTTGACGACGTCGGAAACCCAGCCTTCGCCGAAAGATTCCCAGGCGATCATCGTCACTGGCCGCGGGCCGAGCAGCGACCACAGCGCCATCTCGACCGCGCCGGTATCCGAAGCCGGCACGATGCCGATGCGGTAATCGGCCGGGACTTCAAGAACTTCGCGGGTCAGATCGATCGCGCGCTTAAGCTTCGCCTTGCCCGGTTTCGAGCGATGCGAGCGGCCGACAAATGCGTCGTTGAGGCTTTGCGGGGTCCAGCCGGGGCGCTTGGCGCAGGGTCCGGACGAAAAATGCGGCACGTTAGGCCGCACGGAGGGCGTGTCAGTCGTCATGATCTATCCTTCCAGATAGTCGCCCCTCGTTGGGGAGGGGTGGCCCGGTGACGGAGATAGGGAAATGATCGCGTGGCGTCAAGCCGTGCGTTGCGCGACCGCCATGCGGATTGTGAAAATCGGCCAGCCCGGTGCGCGTCACGCGCTCCGGGCGTCAGACATTCGCCGTTGTTAATTCGCAGAGACTAGAATTTGAAGCCGCCGCCGATGCGGCCGGTTGCGATGGTCGCGAGGAATCCCGGTGGCGGCCTGAACTGATCCCACTCGAACTCCGCGCGCAGGAAAACGTTCGACATGACCGCATAGTCGACGCCGCCGCCGACTGTGAAGCCATACAGCACTTCGTTGTTTGCGCCGAAGCTGTTGGTGTACGAGAACTGGGCGCACGGCGCGGACGCACGTGCAGGTGCCGACCGTGCCCGAGGTGTATTGCACGCCGGAAACGGTGGCGGATATTGCGGAATTCGCGACGCCGAGCGCCGCCCCGACAAAGCCGTAGGGCAGGAAATCGCCGGCAACCCAGCCGGCGCGAAGGCGGAAGGTCCCGAAGTCCGCGGTCGCGAGCGAACCGTTGCCGCTGATGTTGACGACGTAGGCGCTGCCCGTGCTATCCGACGTCGTGCGTGAGATCGGCGAAGTCGGCGCGTTTGAGATTGAACGAGGCGCGGTTGTAGTTGATCTCGAGGCCGAGCACGAGATCCTGCCATTGCGTGTTGTAGCCGATGAAGCCGCCATAGCTCGCCTGGCTCTGGTTGGCGGTGCCCAGCACCGGCCAGCTCGAGGGCACGACCTCGTTTTCAAGCGTCGTGTCGCGAAGCGAATAGGCGACCAGCGCTGCGGTCGAGCCGCTGAAATCCGCGTTGGCGTTGCTGAGGCCGAACTGGCCGCCGGCATAGAAGCCGCTCCAGCGCGTGAAGGTGGCGGGTCCGACCGGGAGCGGCGCAGGCGGTGGCGGTGCGGGGCCGCGCAGGATGTCCATGTCCGCCGCCGCCGCGGGCAACGCCGGCAGCAGCAGCGCAAACATCGCACAGACCAGTGAACGCATCGGCCGCCCCTTCATTTCCTTACCGGCATCAGGCCGGGCGCGATCATCAGTCATTAACCTTAATGGAGCGTTAGTTTCGGCGGGGCGCGGACCGAGCAAACAAAGAAGTTCCCGGCCTATGCCGACCGTGCTTTCGCGCTTAATCCTCCCTTAAGCATTGTTTGAAATGCTTCGTTATCCTTAACGGGCCGTTGCGCCCTTTCGGATTAACGAGGAAGCGGGTCATGCATCGGGTAATCACTACAGTTCTGGTCGCCGCAGGTATTCCATTGGCGAGCGCGTATGCGGCAGACATGCCGATGCCGCCGCCGCAGCAGGTCTTCGTGATGCCCGCGCCGGTCGAGGTGCCGTCGCGGTGGTATCTGCGCGGCGATATCGGCGTCGGCGTAGTCTCGGTCCAGAGCGTCGACTACCTGCCGAATCCGCTCAACAATCCGAACAACTTCACCATCCAGTCTACCTCGTTTCAGGATCAGGCGTTCTTCAACGTCGGCGTCGGCTACGAATTCAACAACTGGCTGCGGTTCGATGCCACCGGCGAATACCGCACCAAAAACTCGTTCAATTTCTGGGGCGGATACACCACCGCCTGTCCGAATCCGTTCGCGCAGTGTCTCGACGTCTATAACGGCTCGGTCAGTTCCTGGGTGTTCCTCGCCAACGCCTATGTCGATCTCGGCACTTGGGGCGGGTTCACGCCGTTCGTCGGCGCGGGCATCGGCACCGCGGCCAACACGCTTTCCGGATTCTCCGATGTAGGCATCCCGACCGGCGGTGCCGGCCTCGGCCAGACGGTCACCGACTGGAACCTCGCGTGGGCCATCCACGCCGGCCTGAGCTACTCGGTGACGCAGAACCTGAAACTTGAACTGGCTTACCGGTTCCTGAGCATGGGGTCGGTGACGGCGCCGATTAACTGTATCGGCGGCTGCAATCCGGACAGCTATCGAATCCACAATCTGGAATCCCAGGATCTGATGATCGGTTTCCGCTGGATGTTCGATTTCGCGCCGGCCTATGCGGGCCAGTATGTCGCGCCGGTGCCGCAGCAATACGTGCCCGCGCAGCCGATGATGATGCCGCAGCAGCCGATGATGATGCCGCAGCCGCCGCTGTCGACCCGGGGTTAAGCATTCCGCAACCTGTAGTGCGGAGGCTCTGCTGGGCAAAACCGGACGGGCCTCCGCATGCTGCAATCTCTGAGTTCGCAACGTAATGCGCCGCCGGAACCGCTGGACCTGTCCGGCGGTTTTCTGGTCGGCGCGCGGTTGCGAACGCTGGTGTTTCTGCTCGCCGTTGTCGCCATCAACTACACATGGTCGCGGCCGTCGCCGGTTGACGGCATCTTCTTCTGCGCGCTGCTGCTCACCGCGTTTTCCCGGCAGACGCTCAACATCCGCAACATGTTGATGTTCGGCCTGGTGCTGACGTGGCTCGCGTCGGTTTTCATCTCGTCGATCTCGCTGAGCGACAATCCCAAGGTGGTCTTTCAGTTCATCGCGCTCACCTCGGTCGTCCTGATCGGCATCACCTCGTGCCTGGTAGCGACCGGTTGGGGGGAGCGCGACTTCCGGCGCTTCATCAAGGTCTACGTTTTCGCCGTTGTGATCGCGGCGTTGATCGGGATTGTCGGATTCGTGCTGCAAATTCCCGCGATCACCTGGGATACCCGGCCCACCGGCTTTCTCGACGATCCGGACATGTTCGGCGTGTTTCTGATTCCCGGCATGTTCGGCTCGCTTTACATGATCGCGCAAGGGCCGCGGCCGGCTGCTTTACGGCACGGCGCTGCTGCTGCTGACGGTCGCTGTCGCCCTGTCATTTTCGCGCGCGGCGATCGTGGCTGCGCTGCTCTGGGGCGGCGCGTCGTTTTTCGCCTTCAACCGGGGCAATCTGAAGCGCGCGACGCTGTCGGCGCTTTTGATTCTGGTACCGGTCGTGCTCGCCTGCGTGGTGCTGTATTTCACCAACGAACGATTCGCGCACATGCTGAGCCAGCGCAGCACGATTGCAGAAACCTACGATCTTGGGCATTTCGGCCGCTACAATCGTTATCTGCTCGCGTTTCCGATGATCCTCGATCATCCGCTCGGACTCGGCCTGTTCGAGCTGGATAAAATATTTCCGGAGCCGATTCACAATATCTGGATCAGTTCGTTCCTGAACTACGGCTGGCTGGCGGGCTTCGCGTGGACTTTGCTGATGGTCCTGTCGGTGCAGCAGGCATGGTACAACTGGCGGGCCTGCCGGAATGACCTGAGCCTCTACCTGCTGTTCAGCTGGCTCGCGATCATGTCCTGCGCAATGCTTCATCAGGGCGAGCGGTGGCGCTTCCTGTGGATGTTCACCGGCCTGTTGTGGGGCTTCAACTATCGCAACTTTATCGCCGCGTCGGATGAATCGGCCGAGGTGGACGACGAAGCTCTCTGGCGGGAAGCGGCGTGACGCGACGCGTGCGATCAGCCGCCGGCGTGCGGCGCGCCGTTGCCGGAACCGTGCGCAGGCCGGGCGTTGCGATCGTCGCAGCCGTCATCATCATGGGGGAAACTTGCGGCGTTGCCGATGCGCTCTGCATCGAATGCGTAACTCTGAAGCTTGAACATCCGGTCGTGGTGCGCGGACCATCGGCGCACGAGCCCGATGCGCCCGTCAGCATGATCGAACTGCCAGGCGGCGGCTTTCGCGCCTTTGCCGCCAATGCGACCACGTTCGCGATTGACGGAGCCTCGCCGCTTGCGCTCGGCGGAAAGGCGCAGGCGGTGCTCGAGCCGGGCCCGCGCGGCAGCCCTTCGGAGTGTGGTCGCTGGCTGACGACGGTTCTTCCCGGCAAACGATCGCTGTTCGGCCTCATCCACAACGAGCGGAACTGTCACGAGCCCGGAGGGGAGTCCTTCAAATCGATGGCGATCGGGCGCTCCGAAGACGAAGGTCTGACGTGGAACGTGCTCGGCCAGATCATCACCGCCGATCAACAGTCCATTCCGGGGCAGGCCGGAGGTGAGGGCGACTGCACCATGGCCGACGGTCACGATGGCTACTGGTACGCGTTTTGTCTCCGCGTGCGCGACTGGAAGAACACGGTCGCGCGTGCGCCGGCGGGCGATCCCGTGCCGGGAAAATGGAACAAATGGAGCGGCAACGGCTGGAACGCACCCGGCCTTGGCGGCAACAGGTGCAGCGCTCGACGAACCGGTCGGCATGAGTTCCGCGTACTGGACCGATGCCCGCTCGGTGCTGCTGCTCGGGATGTCGGCGTCCGGCATGCAACTGTCGCTGTCGCAGGACAAACTTCACTTCGCGATGCTCGCCGCGCCGGTGATCCTTTACGACGCCAACGAGTGGAAGCGGCCGGCGCCGACCGATTTTTATGCCTACCCGAGCATGGTGGCGCAGCACGGCTTCAACGACATCGGCGGCCGCTTCTATTTGACCTACACCTACATTCCGCCGGGCGAGGGTTTCACCCAGCGCTATCTGGTGGTTCAGGAGGCGCAGATCGCGCTCGAGGCGACGCCTCAGCGTCCCCAAGCCCGGGTCGCTTTATCGCGATGGAGCAGCGCGGACGGCGCGAAGTGGGTCACCACCGGCCCCCCGACCGCGCCGCCGCGCGCCTACGGTTTCGAGGCGCAGCTCGGTTATCTGATGACCGCGCCGCCTGCAGAGGTGGCCGCGGTAGCGCTGGATGAATGTTTCTCGCAGCGCTCGGGCATCGGCTATCTCGCGCCGGCCGGCGACTGTTCAACTGAAGGCAGCGGCCGGCGTCGCGCCGCCGGCTACGCTTATCGCAGCGGGCAGCCGGGTACCGTGCCGATTTACAGCTGCCTCTCGCCCGACTACACGCGCTTCACGTCCGTTCGCGCCGACTGCGACAGCGCCGGCAGCCGCGATCGTGTGCTGGGCTACGCGCTGCGATAGCGAGGCCGTGCGAGGCCGCCGCAGCTAGTCGTGACCTTCCTCGAGCTTGCCGATGTGGTGCTGCGCGTAAAGCTCGACGCCGATCGTTGCGACGAGGCTGAGCTGGGTTTCGAGGAAGTCGATGTGTTCTTCCTCGTCGTGCATCAGCTTTTCGAACAGGTCACGTGACACGTAATCCTTCACCGAGTGGCAATGGGTCGCGGCTTCCTCGTACAGCGCGCGCGCATGCAGCTCTGCGACCAGGTCGCAGAGCTCCATGCGCGCGCGCTGTACGAGAACCACAACCCCATTGCCCACTCAGTGAAGGATTACATGTCACGTGGCCTGTTCGAAAACGCAGTAGCAATCACAAGACACATCGACTTCCTCAAAACCCAGCTCAGCCTCATCGCAACAATCGCGTCAAGCTTTACGCGCAGCACCACATCGCCAAGCTCGAGGAAGGTCACGAGAGCTAGCTGCACAGCCTCGCACCACCTCGCTATCACAAGCGCGTAGCCCAGCACACGATGGTCCAGGCGCTGTGAGGTCGGCGCGAACGGACGTGAAGCGCGTGTAGTCGGGCGAGAGGTGTAGATCGGCACAGAGTACCCACTGCCGCTGCGATAACCCTACAGCGCGACACCAGCCACTGCCTTCTCATTGAACAGTCGCCGGCCGGCGCGAGATCCGCCCCAATCCCAGCGCTCCGGAGCGACCCATTCCAGCGCTCCACGCCACCTCTGCAGGCCGCGCGTCATCAGATAACCAAGCTGCGCCTCGAACCGTAGGCACGCAGCAGTGCCAGTCGGGGCCAGTCGTGACCCATCGCGCCCGGTGCCCGCGCTGCTCCATCGCGACAAGGCAACCGCGCGCTGCAGATGTGCGCGTCGCGTCGACCGCGATCTGCACCTCCTGCACCACCAGGTGCCGCTGCGTCGACCCTCGCCTGGCAGGATGTAGGTGTAGGTCAATAGAAGCAGGTCGCCGATGTTGTTGAACACCGTGCTGCACCACCAGGTGTCGGGTAGGCATAAGAAAATAGGTCGGCACAGCCGGCTTCCAGCTGGTTGGCGTCGTAAAAGTAGCCGGCGCGGCCAGCGTTGCCGATGAAGTTTGTCCTGCGACAGCGACAAGTTGCATGCGGACGCCGACACCGAGCAGCAGCACGAGCAGCAGTTAATTTGCAGTACGCGGGAACCCATGCCGACCGGTTCGTCAGCGCGGCGCCCGTTGCCGGCAAGGCCAGGTACGCGTCAGCCGTTGCCGCTCCATTTGTTCCCTTTTCCCACGCACAGATCACCCACCAGCACACAACCATGCTTCTTCCATCGCGCACACAAGACAAAACACGTACCAGTCACCATCGTGACCATGGGCACTGGTGCAGTCGGCCTCGCGCCTCCGCCTACCCCCCAGAATGAGACCTAATAAGCAGGTGATGATGTCGGCGGAGCACGTTCCACGTCAGACTTTTGCGTCTTCGGAGCGCCCAATGCCCTTGAAGACTCCCCCTCCCCCCCAGGCTCGTGGAGCAACCACTCGTTGTGGATAAAGGCCATGGACAGTGGGACTTGCCGGAAGAACCATCATCACCACGACCGCGCTCCGAAGGTCTGCCGCGCGGGCCGGCTCGAGCACCGCCTGCGCCTTTCCGCCGAGCGCAAGCCGCAAGGCTCCGTCAATCACGAACATGGTCGCGTTCGCGGCAAAAGCACAAAAGCCGCCGGCAGCTAGGCAGTTCGATCATGCTGACGGCACATCGGCTCGTCGCGATAAGTATCACACACCACGACCAGATGTCAACGCTCAAGTTACGCATTCAATGCAGAGCACATCGCAACACCACAATTTTGCCGTGATGAAAATGGCTCACTGCTCCGACGATCGCGACTCGCCACCTCACACATTTTCACCGTAAGGCGGCGCCGCAGGCGGGCGCTAAGCGCGCGTCGCGTCACGCCGCTTCCCGCCCAGAGAGCTTCAGTCGTCCACCTCGGCCAATTCATCCGACGCACGGTGATAAAGTTGCGATAGTTGAAGCCCGGCCAACAGGCCGGTGAACATCCACAGGAAGCGCCACCGCTCGCCCTGATGAAGCGTTGCGCAGGACATGATCGCGAGCCAGCTGGACGCAGGTAGAGGCTCAGGTCATTCCGGCAGGCCCAGCCAGTTGTACCATGCCTGTGCGCCGACAGAGCCATCAGCAAAGTCCACGCGAAGCCGCAGCCAGCCGTAGTTCAGGACGAACTGATGCAGATATCTGAGGAGTCGGCTCCGGAGAATGTTTTAGTCCGGCTGCCGAACAGGCCGAGTCCGAGCGGATGATCAAAGAGTAGTCGGAAATGCGAGCGGCATAACATTGTAGCAGCCAATGCCCAAGATGGTAGGTTTCTGCGATCGTGCTGCGCTGGCTCGGCGTGTGCGCGAATCGTTCGTTAGTGAATGCGGCTCGGCCACGCAGGCGAGCGCGACCGGTGCCCGGGAATTCAAAAGCGCCAACAGCATGGCGCGCTTTCAGTTGCCGTTGAAGGCGAAAAACGACGCGCCGCCCCCGAGCAGCGCGGCCACGATCGCCGCGCGCGAAAATGACAGGCGAAGAGAGCGACCGTCAGCAGCAGCAGCGCCGTGCCGTAAAGCAGCCGGCGGCGGGCCTGCGCGATCATGTAAAGCGAGCCGAACATGCAGAAATCAAAAACACGCGAAATTGTCGGATCGTCAAGAAAAACCGCAGTCGGCCGGGTATTCCAAGGTGAATCAGGAATCTGCCAGCACAAATCCGACAATCCCAATCAACGCCGCGATAACGTAGACTGATGAAGCACGGAAGTCGCACTCCCCCAACCATCGCTGCCAAGCACAAGGTGATGCCATAGGACAACCAAGAGTGAGCACAATGAACTGAAAGACCGCCTTGATTCAGCATGATGGACAAACCAACGCGAGCCACATCAGCACCAGGCCGAACAGTCGATATGTTGCGGATGTTGAGCGTCTGCGGGAAACACAGTGAGCCACAGCGCGCGAGATTGCATCGAACCGCGACAGGCCGCGACCATGTAGTTGATGGCGAAGGCGAGCAGAAGCGCGGCATTTCGCCGAGCCCGCGCGCCGACCGGAGACCACGGACAGGCTGGTTCCCAGCGGCGCTGCCTGCGAACTCAGAGTACAGCATGCGGAGGCCCGAGATCCGGTTTTGCCCAGCAAGCCTCCGCGCTCAGGTTGCATGCTTAGACCCCGAGGTCAACAGCGGTCGCTGCGCGTCGTGATCGGCCTGCTGCAGCATCATGATCGGCTGCAGGCACGTGCTTGCTCGGCGCCGCGCTACAGTGCTGACCGGCGTAGCCAGCGCGAAATCGAACATAAGCGGAAACCGATGACCACCGGATTCCATCTTCAATTGGATAGCTGTCAGGGTCAGCACAGCGATACAGTTAATCGGCGCCGTCGCCGACCCCATGCTCAGATACGGTAAGCCAGTTCAAGTTTAGGTTCTCGTCACCATAGCTCAGAGCCAGCGTGAATAGCCAGGCGAGA
>CAVYCI010000017.1:0-90950 GCA_963766925.1 uncultured Alphaproteobacteria bacterium | reverse complement strand
ACCAAGACCAAGCCGCAGACCAAGCGGCCGAACCTCTATCGCGTGCTGCTGCTCAACGACGACTACACGCCGATGGAGTTCGTGGTCCACGTGCTCGAGCGCTTCTTCAACAAGGACCAGGAAGCGGCGCATCGCATCATGATGCATGTGCATCAGCATGGGATCGGCGAATGCGGGGTCTTCACCTACGAGGTCGCCGAAACCAAAGTGACGCAGGTTATGGACTTTGCCCGCAAACATCAGCATCCTTTGCAGTGCATCATGGAGAAGAAGTGATTCCGGGGGGAAGCATCCAATACAAATGATGAGACAGTTGAAATGCCCACGTTCTCGCGCAGTCTCGAACAGTCGCTCCATCGGGCGCTGGCGCTCGCCAACGAGCGGCACCACGAATACGCCACGCTCGAGCATCTGCTGCTGGCGCTGATCGAGGATCAGGACGCCGCGGCCGTCATGCGGGCCTGCAACGTCGATCTCGACAAGCTGCGCCGCAGCCTCGTCGCCTACCTCGAATCCGAGCTCGACAATCTCGTCACCGACGGGGCCGAGGATTCCAAGCCGACCGCCGGCTTCCAGCGCGTCATCCAGCGCGCGGTCATCCATGTCCAGTCGTCGGGCCGCGAGGAAGTGACCGGCGCCAATGTGCTGGTCGCGATCTTCGCCGAGCGCGAGAGCCACGCCGCCTATTTCCTGCAAGAGCAGGACATGACGCGCTACGACGCGGTCAACTACATCAGCCACGGCATCGCCAAGCGGCCGGGCATGTCGGAAGCGCGCCCGGTGCGCGGCGCCGACGAGGACGCCGACACCAAGAACGGCGACGAGCCGAAGAAGAAGGGCGACGCGCTCGACGCCTATTGCGTCAACCTCAACAAGAAGGCGCGCGAGGGCAAGATCGATCCGCTGATCGGCCGCGATTCCGAGATCAACCGCACCATCCAGGTGCTGTGCCGCCGGCAGAAGAACAATCCGCTGTTCGTCGGCGAGGCCGGCGTCGGCAAGACCGCGATCGCCGAGGGTCTGGCGCGCCGCATCGTCCATGGCGAAGTGCCGGACGTGCTGCGCAACGCCACCGTGTTCGCGCTCGACATGGGCACGCTGCTCGCCGGCACGCGCTATCGCGGCGACTTCGAGGAGCGGCTCAAGCAGGTCATCAAGGAGCTCGAGGCCTATCCGGGCGCGATCCTGTTCATCGACGAGATCCACACCGTGATCGGCGCCGGCGCCACCTCGGGCGGCGCCATGGATGCGTCGAACCTGCTCAAGCCGGCGCTCGCGTCGGGCACGGTGCGCTGCATCGGCTCGACCACCTACAAGGAATACCGGCAGTACTTCGAGAAGGACCGCGCGCTGGTGCGCCGCTTCCAGAAGATCGACGTCAACGAGCCGACGATGCCGGACGCGATCGAGATCCTCAAGGGCCTCAAGCCCTATTTCGAGGACTATCACAAGCTCCGCTACACCAACGAGGCCATCAAGGCGGCGGTCGAACTGTCGTCGCGCTACATCCACGACCGCAAGCTGCCCGACAAGGCGATCGACGTGATCGACGAGTCGGGCGCGGCCCAGATGCTGCTGCCCGAAAGCCGGCGCAAGCGCACCATCGGCATCAAGGAGATCGAGACCACGATCGCCACGATGGCGCGCATTCCGCCGAAGGCGGTGTCGAAGGACGACGCCGAGGTGCTGCGCCACCTTCAGGACACGCTCAAGCGCGTCGTCTACGGCCAGGACAAGGCGATCGAGGCGCTGTCCGCTTCGATCAAGCTCGCCCGCGCCGGCCTGCGCGAGCCGGAAAAGCCGATCGGCTGCTATCTGTTCTCGGGCCCGACCGGCGTCGGCAAGACCGAAGTGGCGCGGCAGCTTGCCGCGACGCTCGGCGTCGAGATCATCCGCTTCGACATGTCGGAATACATGGAGCGCCACACCATTTCGCGGCTGATCGGCGCGCCTCCCGGCTATGTCGGCTTCGACCAGGGCGGCTTGCTGACCGATGGCGTCGACCAGCATCCGCATTGCGTGCTGCTGCTCGACGAAATCGAGAAGGCGCATCCCGACCTGTTCAACGTGCTGCTGCAGATCATGGATCACGGCAAGCTCACCGACCACAACGGCAAGCAGGTCGATTTCCGGAACGTCATCCTGATCATGACGACCAATGCCGGCGCCGCCGACATGGCCAAAGCCGCCTTCGGCTTCACGCGCTCGAAGCGTGAGGGCGACGACATGGAGGCGATCAACCGGCTGTTCGCGCCGGAGTTCCGCAACCGGCTCGATGCGATCATCACCTTCGCGCATCTGTCGCGAGCAGGTGATCGCGATGGTGGTCGAGAAGTTCGTGCTTCAGCTCGAAGCGCAGCTTGCCGACCGCGATGTCACCATCGAACTGACCGACGAGTCGTCGCAGTGGCTGATCTCGAACGGCTACGACGAACTCATGGGCGCCCGGCCGATGGCGCGGGTGATCCAGGAGCACATCAAGAAGCCGCTCGCCGACGAGGTGCTGTTCGGCCGCCTGAAGTCGGGTGGTCACGTGCGGGTGGTGGTGGTCAGGGACGAAGCCGGCAAGACGAGCCTCGGCTTCGAATACCCGGACGGCCCGATCATGCCGCGGCCGGAAAAACTGCCGGAGCCGCGCCGCGCCAAAAAGCGCCGCGCATCCCCCCGCAAGAAACCGCCGGGCGGCGGTCCCGGCGGTAATCCGCCGCCGCGCCGCGGATCGGTGCCGAAGGTGCCGCTGGTCAAGGCCTGACGGCTGCGCGCGAGCCGCGCCGGCGTCTCAGGCCCCTGGCGTCAACGGCCTGCGGCCATCCGCTGCTGGCGCCGTAATACGTGCGCGAACCAGAATGCGAGCACGGGAAACGCGACAGCGGTGCCGAGGAAGAGCGGCACCGCGCCCGCGAGGTCGATCAGCAGCGCGCCGGCGCCCACTCCTGCGGTCTGTCCGAAATAGAGCGCCGCCGAGAAGATCGACGACGGCGGTGCCGCGCGCTTCCGGCGTCATCTGCGTGGCGTTGGTCTGCAGCGTGTTGTGGAACATGTAGAAGCCGAGCCCGATCGTCATTGTTGCGACCGGCGCGAGCCACCACGCGATTTCGGTTGCCAGCAGAACGTAAGCCGCGGCGAGCACGAACCCGCCGACGATGGTCGAGGCCGGTCTGCCCCAGACGGTAGATCAGGGACTTCACCAGCCCGGCATAGATCAGTCCGCCAATCCCGAAGAACGCGACCGTCAGTCCGACCAGCGTGAAGCTCACGCCGAAGCGCACGTGCAGGTCGGCGCCGATATACGCGAACGCGCCCCACGCCAGCGCCGCCTCCAGAAACCCGACCGCAAGAATGATGCGGGCAAACGGGTTCGACAGAACGGCCCTGTAGTCCGCGACGAAACCGCCCGGAGCCTTTCCGGACCCGGCCGGGGTGCGCGTCTGCGGATTGGTGACGAGTTCGAACACGAGGCCGGCTGCCGCGAGGGCGAACATTCCGGCAAGAACAAAAAACACGCTGCGCCAGCCCAGCAGGTCGCCGAGCACGCCGCCGATCGCCTGACCGAAAAGCTGGCCGAGGATGTATCCCGACGCATAGCGCGCCAGCACCGGCTGCCGGCGGTCGTACGGCGTGACGTCGCCGACATAGGCCATCGAGATCGGAATGACCCAGCCGGCCACCGCGCCGGTTGCAAGTCTCGCCAGCCCAAGCTGCGGCAGCGAGGTGGCGAGGCCGCAGCAGGCGACCAGCACCGAGGCGAGCGCGCTCGCGACCGCGACGGTGGGATATTTCCCGAACCGGTCCGCGATCGGCCCGGCAACAAACTGGATCGTACCGTGGGTGACTGCGTACGCGGTGACCACGATCGCCGCGACGCCGACAGTTGTCTGAAAATCCGTCGCGATCTGCGGCAGCAGCGAATCGGTTACGCGGGCCTGCGCCTGGCTCGCGAAGCCCGCGGCCGCCAGCAGCAGAATCGAGCCGGTCTGCGGCGCCTGCGCGGCAGCGGGGGGGATTTTGACCGGGGAGGGCACGTTGCGGGGAACTCGAAAGCGGGCCGATGAAGCGCATCGGCCGACGGAACGGAATCGTTGACACTGCGCGCGGCGCGGGTTTCTTAGGGCACCGTCGCACAAACGAAAACCCGTTTTCTGCGAACACCGCGCTCCCACGATTGCTGTCATGCGCCGGAAGCAATGCAATGACGATTGACAAGACCTATCAGCCGGCGGCGGTCGAAGGCCGCATTTATCAGGCGTGGGAGGCGTCAGGCGCGTTCCGCGCCGGGCGGCCCGAGCGCGCCAAGGCGCCGCCGTTCTGCATCGTCATTCCGCCGCCCAATGTGACCGGCGCGCTGCACATGGGGCATGCGCTCAACAACACGCTCCAGGACATTCTCTGCCGCTTCGAGCGCATGCGCGGCAAGGACGTGCTGTGGCAGCCCGGCACCGATCACGCCGGCATTGCGACCCAGGCGGTGGTCGAGCGCCAGCTCGCGGAACGGCAGGAACCCGGCAGCCGCGAGATTGGCCGCGACGCGTTCATCGAGCGCGTGTGGAAATGGAAGGCCGAGTCCGGCGGCGCCATCATCGGCCAGCTCAAGCGGCTCGGCGCGTCCTGCGACTGGTCGCGCGAACGCTTCACGATGGATGAAGGTCTCTCGCGCGCGGTGGCGAAGGTGTTCGTCGAGCTTTACCGCTCAGGCCTGATCTACCGCGACAAGCGGCTGGTCAACTGGGACCCGAAACTCAAGACCGCCATTTCCGATCTTGAAGTACAGCAGGTCGAGGTCAAAGGCAGTCTCTGGTACATCAAATACCCGATCGAAGGCAGCGACGAGTTCGTCGTGGTGGCGACCACGCGTCCGGAAACGATGCTCGGCGACGCCGCGGTCGCGATCCATCCGCAGAACGAACGGCTGAGCCATCTGATCGGCAAAACCGCAATCGTTCCGCTGGTCGGCCGGCGCATTCCGGTCGTCGGCGACGACTACGCCGATCCGGAAAAGGGCAGCGGCGCGGTGAAGATTACGCCGGCGCACGATTTCAACGATTTCGAGGTCGGCCGGCGTCACAGCCTGCCGCTGATCAATGTGCTCGATGCATCGGGCAAGCTCGATCTGCGCGACAACGCCGCGTTCCTGCACGACGTGCCGCCGTCCGCGGAACTCGACGAAACGCTCTCTCTGCATGGCATGGACCGTTTTGCCGCCCGCAAACGGATCGTCGAGCACATCGAGACCCGCGGCTTTCTCGAAAAGATCGAGCCGACCACCCACACCGTTCCGCACGGCGACCGGTCCTCTGCGGTGATCGAGCCGTTCCTGACCGACCAGTGGTACGTGGATGCCAAAACGCTGGCGCAGCCGGCGATCGAAGCGGCGCGTGCGGGCCGCACCGCGTTCGTGCCGGCGCAATGGGATGCGACGTTCTTCAACTGGATGGAAAACATTCAGCCGTGGTGCATTTCCCGGCAGATCTGGTGGGGGCATCAGATTCCGGCGTGGTACGGCCCGGACGGCAAAATCTTCGTGGCGGAGAACGAAGACGATGCGGTCGCCGACGCGCTCGCGCATTACACCGACATCGAGGAAATCACACCCGAAGAGGGGCATGACATCGCCGCCGATCCGGAGCGCCGCGCCCGCTTCGCCAACGAATTTCTGCATCGCGACGAGGACGTGCTCGATACCTGGTTTTCGTCGGCGCTGTGGCCGTTCTCGACGCTCGGCTGGCCGGAAGAGACGCCGGACCTGAAACGCTTCTACCCGACCAGCGCGCTGGTGACCGGGTTCGACATCATCTTCTTCTGGGTGGCGCGGATGATGATGATGGGGCTGCATTTCATGAAAGAAGTGCCGTTCTCCACCGTCTATATCCATGCGCTGGTCCGCGACGAGCGCGGCCAGAAAATGTCGAAGTCGAAAGGCAACGTCATCGATCCGCTGGCGCTGATCGACGAGTACGGCGCCGATGCGCTCCGCTTCACGCTCACGGCGATGGCGGCGCAGGGCCGCGACATCAAGCTTTCGACCGAGCGCATCGCGGGCTATCGCAATTTCGCGACCAAGCTGTGGAACGCGGCGCGCTTCGCCGAGATCAATGGCTGCGCGCGCAATCCCGATTTCGATCCGCGAAACGCCCGCGAGACACTCAATCGCTGGATCGCGCACGAGACCGCGAAAGCGGAAAAGGAAGTCACGGCGGCGCTGGAAGCGTATCACTTCAATGAAGCGGCCGCCGCCATCTATCGCTTCGTGTGGAACATCTACTGCGACTGGTATCTGGAACTGATCAAGCCGGTCCTCGCCGGACCTGAAGGCGAGGCGCGGACCGAGACGCGCGCGGCGGCGGCCTGGGCGCTCGACGAAATCATCCGGCTGCTGCATCCGTTCATGCCGTTCATCACCGAGGAGCTTTGGGCGGTCACCGCCGATCAGGGTTCGGCGCGTCCCCACATGCTCGCGCTCGACGCGTGGCCGCAGCACGACGGACTCGAGGATGCCGCCGCCGAAGCCGAGATCGGCTGGGTGATCGATCTGGTCGCTTCGATCCGGTCGGTGCGCTCTGAAATGAACATCGTGCCGGCGACTCTGCTGCCGCTGGTGCTCGCCGCGGCATCGGACGAAACCCGCGAGCGCGCCGGCCGCTGGGCGGAGTTCGTCAAGCGCATCGCGCGCCTCTCGCGACATTTCGTTTGCCGACGCGGCGCCGGAGGGCAGCGTGCAGCTTGTCGTGCGCGGCGAGGTCGCGGCGCTGCCGCTCAAGGGCGTGATCGATCTCGCCGCCGAGCGCGCACGCCTCGCGAGGGAAATGGCGAAGTGCGACGCGGACATCGCCCGCGTCGACGCCAAACTCGGCAACCCCAATTTCGTTGCACGCGCGCCGGAAGACGTGGTTGAAGAAGAAAAAGAGAAACGTGAGGAAGCGCGGGCCCGCAGGACGAGGATCGCCGAGGCGCTGGAACGGCTCCAGGGCGCGGCCTGACCTGTCGTCCCTGCGACGCTCAGACAGGGAAATCCGGTGTTGAAATCCCGTTCGGTGGCGGCCGATCTGGTCCTGCTCTGGCTGATCGGCGCGGCCATGCGGCTGTCCGTGCTCGCGGTCCCGCCGGTCATCCCGGCGCTGCGCAGCGAGTTCGATCTCTCGGGCACCGAGATCGGCATTCTTACCGGCCTGCCGGTTGTGCTGTTCGCGGCGGCGGCGCTGGTCGGCTCGCGCCTCGTGTCGCGGCTGGGCGCGGTGACCGCGGTTGTGGCCGGTCTCTTTCTGACAGCCGCCGGCTCGGCGCTGCGTGCTGTGACGCCCGACGTGTGGACACTGTTCGCGGCAACGATCGTGATGGGCGCGGGCGTGGCGGTGACGCAGCCCGCGATGCCGGCGCTGGTCGGCCGCTGGCTGCCGGATCGCATCGCGCTTGGCACCGGCATTTACACCAACGGACTGGTGTGCGGCGAAATCCTGCCGATCCTGCTTTTTCCGTTGCTGTTTCCGCTGGTCGGGGAAAGCTGGCGCGCGACCTTCGTGGTCTGGGCGGTGCCGATCGCGCTGATCGCGCTCCTCGTGCTTGCGATCGCGCCCCGCGCGCCTGGCGGCAGAGCGCCGGGTCTGACCGGTGGTGGCCGAACTGGCCGGTGCGTGAAATCCTGCGGCTGTCGCTGATCTTCGGCGGCGCGAGCGCGCTGTTTTACGCCAGCAACGCGTTCCTGCCGGGCTATCTGGTCGAAGTCGAACGCGCGGACCTCGTCAATCCCGCGCTCACGGCGCTGAATTTCGGTCAGCTTCCGGCGTCCCTGTTGCTGATCGGGTTTTCGCGGCAGCTCGAACGCAAAGCGTGGCCGCTGGTGGTGTCCGGCGTGGTCTCCATCATCTGCATCGCCTCGATGCTGGCGACCGCGAATGCCTGGATCATCATGACGAGCATCAGTCTGCTGGGCGTCGCCATCGGTGCTTCGTTCGCGCTTTGCCTCACATTGCCGCCGCTGCTGAGTACGTCGCAGGAAATAGCCCGCGTGTCGGCCGCGATGTTCACCATCAGCTACAGCACCTCGATGCTGGTCGCGGTCCTCGGCGGCGCCGCCTGGGACGTCACCGGCGTGGAGCGCTTTGCGTTCCTGCCGATCGCGCTCTCGGCGCTGCCGCTGATCCTGCTCGCTCCGACCATCAGCTTCGACCGCAAGCTCGGCGGCGCCACTGGAGCTGCCTGAACCTTCGTCCTAAAATGCGTCGCGGGCGCTGCTGTGCGGTCTTCTTCCGCCGGGTGCCGGGACCGCTGCGGGAGTGCAACCATGCTCGACCTCAATAACCGGCCGGGCGGGCCGAATCTGATCGTCACCGCGAAGACCGAGCACAAGGTGCACTTTCTCGACGCCGAAACGTTCAAGCTTTCAAAAACCATCGATATGCCCGGCTCGACCCACGAGCTTGCCTTGTCGCCCGACGGCCGCACCGCCTACGGCTCGATTTACGGCGACGGCATTTTCACCAGGCGCATCAATCCGGACCGGCGCATCGTCGCCATCGACCTGCCGTCGCAGTCGCTCGGCCGCGTCATCGATCTTGGCGAAACGTATGCGCCGCATGGCGTCATGATGGATATGTCCGGCGCGCTGTGGTGCTCGGGCGAACTCGGCAATGCGGTGCTGGTGGTCGATCCGGCGACCGACAAAGTGCAGCGGATCGATGTCGGCGGCACCGCGCACTGGATCGCGATCAGCCACGCGACCGGCAAAGCGTTCGTGTCGGTTAAAAGCGATGCCGTCGCCGTCATCGATGTGGAGCGCCGCGTCGTGATCGACCGGATCGGGGTGCCGCAGGTGACGGAAGGTCTCGCGATCTCGCCGGATGGCGGCCGGCTCTATGTCTGCGCGCAGACCGCCGCAGAATTCTACGCCATCGACGCCCGCACGCATGCGGTGCTGCAAACCGTCCCGATCGACGAAGCGGACCCGATCAACCCGCAAATGCGCCGCGTCCGCGTGTCGCCGGACAATCGTTACGTGCTCGTTTCGGTCAACAAGGGCAACCACGCCGCCATCTATCTGGCGGACGGCCTCAGGCGGGTGGCGTCGTTCCCGACCAAAAAGAGCCCGATGGGGTTTGGCTTCGCACCCGACGGCGAGCATGCGTATCTGTGCTGCCACGACGATGCGGTGGTGTTTGAATTCGCGCTCGACAGCGGACAGGTGACGCGCAGCTTCGAGACCGCCGCCGGCTGCGAATTCATCGTCGCTTACCACTAGGGCCGGTCATGCGGATTTTTCTTGCCGGCGCGACCGGCGTCATCGGCCGGCGGCTTGTGCCGCTGCTGCTCGCTGCCGGGCACAGCGTCACGGGAACGACCCGGTCGCCCGAAAAAGCCGCCGCGCTGAAAGCGGCCGGCGTGGACGCCGTGGTCGTGGATGTCTTCGATGCGGCCGCCCTGCGGGACGCGGCGGTTCGCGCCCGTCCGGAGGCCGTCATTCATCAGTTGACCGATCTGCCGGGCGCGATCGATCCCGCGCGTCTCGCAGACGCGCTTGCGGCCAACGCACGCCTGCGGATCGAAGGCACGCCTCATCTGGTCGCCGCGGCGCTTGCCGCGGGCGCGCGCCGGTTCATCGCCCAGAGCATCGCGTTCTCCTACGCCGAAGGTCCGGAGCCGCACGACGAAACCGATCCGCTGGCGTCGCGGAGAGGGCCCCGGCTCGGTCAGCGCGCGCGGGGTGCGGGCGCTCGAAGCCGCGGTGCTCGATGCCCGTGGCATCGAGGGCATCGTGCTGCGCTATGGCCGGCTTTACGGGCCGGGCACGTGGAACACGCCGAACGCGCGCGCGCCGTTGCACGTGGACGCCGCGGCGCAGGCGGCCGTGCTCGCGCTCGTTCGTGGAGCACCCGGCGCCTACAACATCGCCGAGGACGATGGCGCCGTCCGGATCGAAAAGGCGCGGCGCGAACTGGGGTTCGATCCGGCCTTCAGGCTGGATCGCGAAACGGCTTGCTGAGAAAGCGCGAGCCTTTGAGACCGTAGCGCCAGGGCTTGTCGACCGCCTTGGTGAGGCCGATCCGCGGCCCGGTTACGATCTCCGCCATGCCCGTGGCGGCGAACAGTGCAAACGGCGGCGCATCCAGCGCGAAACCGTTTTGGGCATGCGTAATGCCCAGCGCCTCGCAGAGCCGGCCCGGTCCGGCACAGAGCAGCCGTTCGTCGGCGAGGCCGCGCCGCCGGCGCATCGCCGGCAGGCCGGTGGTCGGTTCGAGCGCGCGGATCAGCACGGCGCTGGCCGTACCTTTCGGCTCACAAACGAAATTAAGACACCAGTGCAGCCCGTAGGAGCGATAGACATAGACGTAGCCGGGCGGCCCGAACATGACGGCGTTGCGCGGTGTCGGCCCGCGAAAACTGTGCGCCGCCGGGTCGGTCTGGTGATAGGCCTCGACCTCGACGATCAGCCCGCCGACTCCGTCGAACAGCAGCGTCGCTCCGATCAGATCGCGCGCTACGTCGTTTACACTGCGGCTGAAAAATCTTCTGCTCAGGCGCCTGGTCATGTTGCCATCGTGGCAGATCGGACACACCATGGTAAATCGAGGGTAAAGCTTTTGACGCTGCCCGCAGCGGATTTTGTGGCTCCTGAGCAACACGCGCGGAACATTTGGTCTTGCCGCACTGCACACGTCCAAAGCGCCGCTTTTTAGCCATAGGATTTTTTGAAATCGATAAGCGGCGCGGCGGTTGTCGATCAAAACAGACCGTCGCGGCTTCGACTGTCAGGGCGCAGTGCCGTGACATCGAACGGGGCGAGGGGGCCGAAAGGCCAGTAAGAGTTCAATGGATGCCAAGACCAGTCTGAAATCGCGTCTGCCGAGCCGCCATGCCACGGAAGGACCCGAGCGGGCGCCGCATCGTGCGTTCTACTATGCCATGGGTCTGACCACGGAGCAGATCCATCAGCCGTTCGTCGGCGTGGCGAGCTGCTGGAACGAGGCAGCGCCGTGCAACATCTCGCTGATGCGGCAGACCCAGGCGGTAAAGCAGGGCGTCGCGTCCGTTGGCGGCACGCCGCGCGAGTTTTGCACCATCACCGTGACCGACGGCATCGCCATGGGCCACGGCGGCATGAAGGCCTCGCTGCCGTCGCGCGAAGTGATCGCCGATTCCATCGAACTGACGATGCGCGGCCATTCCTACGACGCGCTGGTCGGCGTCGCCGGCTGCGACAAGTCGCAGCCCGGCATGATGATGGCCATGTGCCGGCTCAACGTGCCGTCGATCTTCATTTACGGCGGCTCCATCCTTCCCGGCACGTTCAAGGGCAAGCCGGTCACCATTCAGGACGTCTACGAGGCGGTCGGCAAGCACTCGATCGGCGCGATGTCCGACGACGATCTCGAACTGCTCGAACAGAACGCCTGTCCGTCGGCCGGCGCCTGCGGCGCCCAGTTCACCGCCAATACGATGGCCACGGTGTCCGAGGCGATCGGGCTTGCGCTGCCCTATTCGGCGGGCGCGCCCGCGCCGTACGAGATCCGCGACCGGTTCTGCATGCTGGCCGGCGAGATGATCATGGACCTGATCGTCAAGAACATCCGGCCGCGCGATATCGTGACCCGTGAGGCGCTGGAGAATGCGGCGGCCGTCGTTGCCGCCACCGGCGGCTCGACCAACGCCGCGCTGCACCTGCCCGCAATCGCAAACGAATGCGGCGTGAAGTTCGATCTGTTCGACGTCGCCGAAATCTTCAAAAAGACGCCTTATATCGCGGATTTGAAGCCTTCCGGCCGCTATGTCGCCAAAGACATGTTCGAAGCTGGTGGCGTTCCGCTTCTGCTCCGGACGCTGCTCGATCACGGCTTCCTGCACGGCGACTGTCTGACGGTCACCGGCCGGACGCTGGCCGAGAACCTGCGCTCGGTGAAGTGGAACCCCGATCAGGACGTGGTCCGTCCTGCCGACAGGCCGCTTTCGGCGACAGGCGGCGTTGTCGGCCTCAAAGGCAATCTCGCGCCGGAAGGCGCGATCGTGAAAGTCGCCGGGATGGAGCGCGTGCGTTTCTCCGGGCCCGCGCGCTGCTTCGATGGCGAGGAAGCCTGTTTCGATGCGGTGGCGAACAAAAAGTACAAGGAAGGCGACGTGCTCGTGATCCGCTACGAGGGACCCAGAGGCGGCCCGGGGATGCGCGAAATGCTGTCGACGACGGCGGCGCTCTACGGCCAGGGCATGGGCGGCAAAGTCGCCCTCATCACCGACGGGCGGTTCTCCGGCGCGACGCGCGGCTTCTGCGTCGGTCATGTCGGTCCGGAAGCCGCGATCGGCGGTCCGATCGGGCTGGTTCGTGACGGCGACATCATCGAACTCGATGCCGAAAAAGGCACCCTCGAGGTCAAGCTGTCCGACAGCGAGCTGGCGCAGCGGGCCAGGGAATGGAAGCCGCGGCCAGGCGAATTCACTTCCGGTTATTTGTGGAAATACGCCCAGCAGGTAGGCCCGGCGCGCGATGGCGCCGTCACCCACCCGGGCGGGTCGGTCGAGAAAGAGTGCTATGCGGACATCTAGGCGAGTAGCCGCCGCCGGCGGCCTGCTGGTTGCCGTGGTTTGCGGATTGGGGCTGTTGCCGCGGCCGGCGGTGTCGTTCGACGGCACCGCGCCGAATACGGCTCTGCTCACGCCGGGCGACGGCCTCCAGAGCCCGGGCGCCACGCCGGACGGCGCCGACAAATCGAAGGCGCTGACCGCGCTGGAATATGCCGCCGATCAGGGCCACATCGCCGCGCAGTGGAAAGTCGGCCGCATGTATGCCGCCGGCGACGGCGTACCGCGCGACGACCAGCGCGCCTATGTCTATTTCAGCCAGATCGCCAACACGCACCCCGACGAGCCGCCGGGCACAATGCAGGCGCGCATCGTCGCCAACGCTTTCGTGGCGCTTGGCCGCTACTATCTGACCGGCATTCCCAATTCGAATGTGGTGAAAGACACGACCCGCGCGCGCGAGATGTTCGCTTACGCCGCGTCCTATTTTGGCGATGCCGATGCGCAGTATCAGCTCGGCCGTCTTTATCTCGACGGCACGCCGAGCGATCCGCATCAGGCGGCGCGCTGGCTCCAGCTCGCGGCGGCCAAGGGGGACTGCCGCGCCGAAGCGGTGCTGGGCGACATGCTGTTCCAGGGCCAGCGGGTGCCGCGCCAGGCCGCGCGCGGCCTGATGTGGCTGACGCTTGGCCGCGATTGCGCGGGCGCCGAGGAAAGCTGGATCAAGCCGCTCTACGACAACGCCTTCCATCGCGCGAGCGACGACGAGCGGGCGATGGCGCTGGTCTATCTCGAAGGCCTGCTGAAGAACCGCCGGGACTAAGCCGGGACTTAACAGGACTTAAGGGGATTCCCGCTTCGCCTGCGCGGGCGCGATCGCGCTAAAGTGTATAGGCCGAGCGAAAACCGCCCCAGTGCCGGCCGAACACGCGGATCGGCGCATCGACTTCCCGCATCACGACCGTAACGCCGTCGCCCATGTCGCGCGGGTAAACCTGGATGATGTAGGGGCGTACGTTGCGCGCGGCGGCAAGGCCTGCGCGGTCGTCGAAAATCCGGCGGTTGCGCGAATGGGCCGTGTTCCACGCCGTTTCGCCCGGCCGCTGCGGCAGGGAATATTTGCGGTTATGGACCGGCAGGTAACCGTTGCGGTCGACCGCGGCGCAGAAAATCATGCGCGGATCGCTCGCGAGCAGCGGTTCCTGAACGGGCGGCAGCGCTTCCTCAAGCGCCGCCAGAAACCGCGTGCGATGCTGCACCGGGTCGGTTCCCTCGATCTCGATGTAATCGTTGTCGAACAGATCCTCCTTTGTGAGCCTCCTGTCTTCGACCAGCTTTTCCAGCACCCGCGAAATCTCGTTTGCAACGTTCATGGCGCGCGAAATGATTTCGCGGTTCTCCTCGCGAATGGATGCGAGTTTCAGTTCCAGATTCGCGCGTGTCTCCGGGCTCATGTCGAGGAATTGCAGGTGCAGCCCCAGCGGCGAGCGGTTGGCAACGCGAACGCGCGTTGACCCGATGCCGTCGATCCTCGCCTCGAGGACGGTCTCCGGCGCGATAAGGTCCAGATCCCCGGCGCGCACCAGCGTGCCGCCTTCCGAAAGATCGCCGGTCCGGCCGCGAATGGTCCTTGCGCCCGACACAAGCGCGACGTCGATTTCGCACGGCAGCCGGTCGTGCTGCCGGCGATCCGCGGCCTCGCTCTGGCGCAGGAAGATGGTCATCCGCATCCTGAGTTTTTCGGCGAGCGCGCTGACGCGGCGTCCGGTGCGCTCCACGGTTTTGCCGTGCGCGTTGGCGAGCGCGGCCGCATCGACGATCTCGGAAGCGCCTGCCGATACGTCGTCGGCAAACCGCAGCGTCTCGTGGGCGCTGCGCGCGACCGAGGTCGTCGCGTTGTTCTGCTGTTCGACCGCGGTGGCAATCGCGCCGAACAGCGGCCGGATGACATTGATCACGTCGGTAATGTTCCGCACCGCGTCGAAGCAGGCGACGGCGTCGTGCCGGAGCGCATCGATTTTTTCGGATATGTCTTCGGTCGCCTTTTGTGTCTGCTGCGAAAGCGCCTTGACCTCGCCCGCGACCACCGCGAAACCGCGGCCTGCCTCGCCCGCGCGTGCCGCCTCGATCGTGGCGTTGAGCGCGAGCAGATTGGTTTGCCGCGCCACCGCCGAAATGAGGTTCACGACGTGACCGATTTCGGCCGACGACTTCTTCAGACCCTCGACGCTGAGCCCCGCCGTCATTGCCGACTCGCTCGCCTTGTCCGTCAGTTCGTCGGCGGCGCGCACCTGCCGTCCGATGTCGGTCGAGGAAACCGCAAGCTGCTCCATCGCCTGCGTGAGCTGCGACAGGTCGCGGCTGACCGCGCCCGCCTGCTCGATCAGGCTGTTGGTCTGGTGCGTGATCCGATCGGCGGCGGTGGCGGACTGTTCGGCCTCGGCGCAGGCCAGGTCGCAGGCGCGCTGCACCTCGCGGATCGTGGCGCCAAGGTCGGACTCAAGGAGCCCGATGCTTTCGCGAATGCCGTTTGTCCGTTCCGGCTGTGCCGCTACGGCGGGCAAAGGCGCGGCGACCGGCTCCGGCCCGCGAGGCTGTGCGTCGACATTGGGCTGGGGCTGGCGGGAGCGGGGCCACTTCATTTCAGGGCCGATCAGTTGCAGGTAATTTAGTATTCGCCCGTTGATGGTAAATTTGCCATTAAGGGCAGCGCGACCGGGGCTGGAAGTGGGGGCAAAACGGCGCGACGGCTGAGCGTCGCTTTAATTCCGACGGTCGATGGCGAGGTCCACCCATACCGGCACATGGTCGGACGGCTTCTCCCAGCTTCGCACATGGCGGTCGATGCCGGCTTCCGCGAGACAGTCGGCGGCTTCCGGCGACAGCAGCAGGTGATCGATCCGGATGCCCCGGTTCTTCTGCCAGGCGCCCGCCTGATAGTCCCAGAACGTATAAACGCCGGCTTCGTCGGTGGTGGCGCGCACGGCGTCCGTCAGGCCGAGATTGATCAGCGACTGAAACGCCAGCCGCGTCTGCGGCAGGAACAGCGCGTCACCGGCCCAGGCCTCCGGATTGCTCGCATCCGCCGCCGCCGGGATGACGTTGTAGTCGCCGGCGAGGATCAGCGGCTCGCCCAGCGTGAGGCGTTCGCGCGCGTACGCCAGCAGACGCTTCATCCAGCCGAGCTTGTATGGATATTTGTCGGTATCGGGCGGATTGCCGTTCGGCAGATAGATGGTCGCAACCCGCATCGCGCCGTTCGCCGTCGAAATCACCGCCTCCATGAAGCGGGCGTGATCGTCGGTGTGATCGCCGGGCAAGCCAGCAGTCACCTCATCGAACGGAAACTTTGAAAGCAGCGCCACGCCGTTGAAGGTTTTCTGGCCGTGGACAGCGACGTTGTAACCCAGCGACTCGAACGGCTCGCGCGGAAACGCGTCGTCCACGCACTTGGTCTCCTGCATGCAGACGATATCGGGCTGACGCTCGGCAAGCCACGCCAGTGCCCCGTCGAGGCGCTGTTTGATCGAGTTGACGTTCCAGGTGGCGATGCGCACGGCCGGGCGGGAGTTGAGAGGAGCAGCTATGCGGTCCTGCCCGGAAAGCGCAGCCGCTTCCGGGCCTGCCGCTCAAAGCGCGAAGCTGGTGCCGCAGCCGCAGGATGCGGTGGCCTGCGGATTGTTGACCTTGAAGGACGACCCGATCAGGTCGTCGACGAAGTCGATCTCCGACCCGGCCATGTAATTGACCGACACCGGGTCGATCAGCACGGTCGCGCCGGAGCGCTCGATGACGATATCGTCCTCGGCTCTCGCGTGCGTCGGTGTCGAATTTGTACTGAAAGCCGGAACAGCCGCCGCCGGCCACGCTGACGCGCAGCATGGCGCCGTTGGGCTCCCTGCGCAGGATTTCACCGATCTTGCGTGCCGCGCGCTCGGTAACGGTGATGCTGGTCGTCATCTGTCATCTCCAGCCGGGCAATAGCGCCGATTGCCAAGGCGTCTTCAGATAGTTAAGTGCAGCACAGGCCGAGGTCAATTGCGGCGGCCGGACGGACCGATGGCAATCGACGCTGCGACTTTTCGCGCGCCATTTGCGTGCCAGCCAGAACAAAGCCGCGGGCGGCTCCATCCGGAACCCCCGAGCCGGGGGCGCAGTCCGTTTCGGCGCGATTGCGACCGCATCATTCATTCGACCGCGTTCCGGCGCCTCAAGCACAAGACCCAGGTGTTCGTGTTCGACGAGGGCGACCACTACCGCACCCGGCTCACGCACACCCTGGAAGTGGCCCAGATCGCCCGCGCGCTCGCGCGTGCGCTCGCCCTCGACGAGGACCTGGCGGAGGCGCTGGCGCTCGCGCATGACCTCGGTCATCCGCCGTTCGGACATGCCGGCGAGCGGGCGCTGGATGCGTGCCTTGGCGCCTTCGGGGGCTTCGACCACAACGCCCAGACGCTGCGTGTGGTCACCGCGCTGGAGGTTCGCTATCCGGCCTTTGACGGTCTCAATCTCACCTGGGAAACGCTCGAAGGCCTCGTCAAGCATAACGGGCCGCTGATCGACCGCGAAGCGCGGCCCCTTGGCCGCTACCGGGCCCACGGCGTCCCCGAGACCATCGCGGACTACAATCGGCTTCAGGACCTGCAGCTCTGGAGCTTTCCGGGCGTGGAAGCGCAGGTCGCCGCCTTTGCCGACGATATCGCCTACGATGCGCACGACATCGACGACGGGCTGCGCGCCGGCCTGTTCGACATCGACGATATTGCGTCGGTGGCGGTACCTGGAACCATCATTGCCGATATTCACGCGGACTATCCGGGGCTCGAAACCGCGCGCGTCGTCCACGAATTTATCCGCCGGCTGATCGGTCTTCTGATCGAAGACGTGATCGCTGAAACCGGGCGCAGGCTGGCCGCGCTCGCGCCGCGGTCGGCCGACGACGTAAGGGGAGCGGCTTCGGCGGTGGTGGCGTTTTCCCCGCAGACCGCTGAAGCCGAGGGCATGATCAAAAAATTCCTCGAGAAGCGCATGTACCGGCATGCGCGGGTCCAGCGGGTCATGGACGACGCGGCCGGCGTGGTCCGCGATCTTTTCGCCCGCTACAACTGGTACCCCGGCGAACTGCCGGCGGAGTGGCGGGAAGGGCTTCGTGGCGCCGGCGAGGCGGCCCGGGCGCGACATATTGCCGACTTCATTGCCGGCATGACCGACCGGTATGCGCTTGCCGAGCACCAGCGGCTTTTTGACTCGACCCCGGAATTGCGTTAGGCGCGCGGCGCTTCAACACGGCCCCGCAAAAAGCAAAGTCCTGATGGTCGCGCACAATATTTTCAACGAAATGCTCGACCGCGTCGGTCGCATCAGCCGCAGCCTGATCGATGCCGGCGTGCTGCCGCACGGCATCGACACCTCGCGCGCCACCATCGAGCCGCCGCGCGATCCGGCGCACGGCGACATGGCGACCAACGTCGCCATGGTGCTTGCGAAGGACGCCGGCAAAAAGCCGCGCGAACTGGCGGAGGCGTATGCGGAAAAGCTGCGTGCCGACGATCTGGTCGCAAGCGTCGACGTCGCGGGCCCCGGCTTCATCAACCTGACGCTCAAGCCATCGGCCTGGTTCGCCGCGCTGCGTAACGTGGTGCGGCTCGGTGCGCTCTACGGCAAGAGCGACGCCGGCCGCGGCGCGCCGGTCAATGTCGAATACGTTTCGGCCAATCCGACGGGCCCGATGCATATCGGCCATTGCCGCGGCGCGGTGTTCGGCGACGCGCTGGCGAATCTTCTGGCCTTCACCGGCTTCGCGGTGACCCGCGAATATTACGTCAACGACGCCGGCGCGCAGGTCGATCAGCTCGCCCGTTCGGCGTATCTGCGATACCGCGAGGCGCTTGGCGAAGACATCGGCGCAATTCCGGAGGGTCTCTATCCGGGCGATTATCTCAAGCCGGTCGGCGAGGCGCTCGCCGCGGAGTTTGGCGACGCGCTTCTGAAACAGAGCGAAGCCGCCTGGCTTCCGGTCGTGCGCGCCAAAGCCATCGACACGATGCTGGCGGCCGTGCGTGCCGACCTCGCCGCGCTCAACATCACCCATGAGGTATTTTATTCCGAGCGCTCGCTGATCGACGGCAGCGCCGATCTGGTCGCTGCCACGATCGACTGGCTCCGCGCCCGCGACTACGTCTATGAGGGCCGGCTGCCGCCGCCCAAGGGCGCGCCGCCGGAGGATTGGGAGGACCGCGAGCAGACGCTGTTCCGCTCGACCCGGTTCGGCGACGATATCGACCGTCCGCTGAAAAAGTCCGACGGCTCCTACACCTATTTCGCGTCCGACATTGCCTATCACCGCTCCAAGCTCGAGCGCGGCTTTCCGGTCCTGATCGATGTGTGGGGCGCCGATCACGGCGGCTATGTCAAACGCATGCAGGCGGCGGTCGCGGCGCTGAGCGACCGCAAGGCGGTGCTCGACGTCAAGCTCATTCAACTTGTGAGGCTGCTGCGGGCCGGCGAGCCGGTGAAAATGTCGAAGCGCGCAGGCGAGTTCGTGACGCTTCGTGAGGTGGTGGACGAGGTCGGGCGCGACGCGGTCCGCTTCATGATGCTGTTTCGCAAGAACGACGCGGCGCTCGATTTCGACCTCGCCAAGGTGATCGAGCAGTCCCGCGACAACCCGGTGTTCTACGTCCAGTACGGCCATGCCCGGGCTCAGTCGGTTTTCCGGAACGCCCGCGAGATTTTTCCCGACCTGCCGTCCGATTTCAGCGACCGGTCGGCGCTGGCCGGCGCAGGCATCGAGCGGCTGTCGGACCCGGCGGAACTTGCCCTGATGCGGCGGCTTGCGCTCTACCCGCGCGCGGTCGAAGCGGCGGCGGCCGCTCACGAGCCGCACCGCATCGCCTTCTACCTGTTCGATTTGGCGAGTGAATTCCATGCGTTATGGACGCTGGGTAATGGATCGCCTCATTTACGCTTCATTATCCAAGATGATCCACAAATGACGTTGGCTCGCCTCGTGCTTGTACAGGGTGTGGTGACGGTACTCGCGTCGGGGCTCGCGATGCTTGGGGTCACCGCGCCGAACGAGATGCGGTAGCTGCCGCGGTCCATGAGCGGCAGACCAGCGTTCGGAAGCCGACCGAGGGTTTCAACGCCTGACCGGGACGAGGTTTAATGGCTGACGACAATTATCGCTCGCACCGCAGCCGCGATCCGCGGGATTTCGATCCGGCCGCAAGCGACCCGCTTGCCGAACTGGCGCGGCTGATCGGGCAGGGCGATCCCTACGCCGAGCGCGAGCGGCACCTGGACGATCACGCACCCGGTCCTCAATACGACGATGCCGTTGCTCCCGGTCTCGACTGGGCCGCCGGAGACGAATACGAAGCGCAGGAGCGCGCGCGCGACCCCTACGCGCCGTCGCTCGTGCCCCCGCCGCCGTTGCCCCCGGCGATTCCTTCGCCGCCGGCCGGCTACGACGATGAACCGCCGCCGGTCAGCGACCGGTTCTTTTCGGGGCCTGCCGCAAAGTTCAACGGTTTCCGCGAGGACGAACCCCACGGCGCGCACGGCCAAACGGCCTATGCGGACGAGCCGGCGCAGCCCGGCGACGCCCAGTACGCCGAGGAAGAATATTATGACGAGCCGCGGGCCCGACCGCGGCGAACCGGCGTGATCGTCGTCATGGCGGTGCTGGGTCTTGCCGTCGTCGGGGTTTCCGGCGCGTTTGCCTATCGGGCCATGTTCGGCGGCTATGTGCTGCCGTCGCTCCCGCCGATCATCAGGGCCACCAGCGGTCCGAACAAGATCATGCCGAACTACGGCGAGTCCCAGGGGAGCAATGCCAATCAGCTCGGCAGCGGCTCCTCGAGCGCGACTGAAAAGATGGTCTCGCGGGAAGAGCAGCCGGTGAATATGGAAGCGCCCAAGGTCAATTCCCGCGTGGTTTCGACCATTCCGATGGCCTCGTCGCAGAACCCGCCGACCGCTGGCGCCGTGCCGATGCCTTCCGACGCGACGGCGCCGGGCGCGCCGCCGATGATCGGCAATCCGCAGCCGGGGTCTGCCTTCGGCGCCGCTCCGTCTGCGACCATGACGCCCCCCGCGACGATGCCGGCCTCGCAGCCTGCGGCATCCTCGACCGAGCCGAAAAAGGTTCACACGGTCACCATCAGGGGCGACCAGGCCGCCGGCGCGGATGCGATGCCGGCGCCGGGCGGCGCGTCCGGTACTCCGCCGATGCCGGCTGCGCGGCCCGCTGCCCGGCCGACCGCCCAACCCAGGCCGGGCCAGCAGGCAGTCGCCCAGCCGGCCGGCGGAAACGCGCCGATGTCGATCGTTCCCGGCGCCGACGGCAATGTCGCGACGTCTGCGCCGTTGCGATCCAGGGCGGCGTCGCAGACGGTGGCCGCAGCCGGCGGCTCGCCGGCTACGGTCGCGTCTTCCTCTTCGGGCACAGGCGGTTATGCCGTGCAATTGACGTCGCAACGCAGCGAGGCCGACGCTCAGTCTGCATACCAGGCGTTGCAGGCGAAATTCCCAAGCCAGCTTGGCTCGCGTCAGGCGGTCATCCGGCGCGCCGATCTGGGTCCCAAGGGGGTGTTCTACCGCGCCATGGTCGGGCCGTTCGCCTCGATGGATGAAGCCGCGGGCGTTTGCAGCAGCCTGAAAGCTGCCGGCGGCACCTGCCTCGTCCAGAGAAACTAACAGGCGGTCTTGACCCCGCCGCCCCGCGGGCGCTAAGCGCCCGCGATGCGCGCTCTCATCACCGGGCTGGCCGGACCCGCCCTTACCGATCGCGAGCGGGCCTTCCTTCGCGAAGTGCAGCCGTGGGGCTTCATTCTGTTCCGGCGCAATGTCGCCGGCCCGGACGCGCTGCGGCGGCTGGTCGATGACGTCCGCGATACGCTCGGGCGCGCCGCACCCGCGCTGATCGATCAGGAGGGTGGCCGGGTCCAGCGTCTTGGTCCGCCGGACTGGCCCTCCTATCCGCCCGGCGCCGTGTTCGGCGCCCTCTACGACCGCGACCGCGGGCAGGGGCTCGCCGCCGCCCGTCTTGGCGCACGCCTGATGGCCGCCGATCTTGCCGCGGTCGGCATCGATGTGGATTGTCTGCCGATCGCCGACGTGCCGGTTCCCGGCGCCGATCCTGTGGTCGGCGACCGCGCCTACGGAACCGGCCCGGTCAAGGTCGCTGCTATTGCCGGCGCGGTCGCGGAGGGGCTGTCCGACGGCGGCGTGCTGCCGGTGCTCAAGCACATTCCCGGCCACGGTCGCGCCATCGCCGACAGCCATAAGAGTCTGCCGGTCGTGACGGCGAGCCGCGCCGAACTCGACGCGTCGGATTTTGCCGCTTTCCGTCCGCTCGCTTCACTGCCGCTCGGAATGACGGCGCATGTGGTGTTCACAGCCCTCGATCCCGCCGCGCCCGCGACCGTTTCGGCAACTATAGTGCGTGATGTGATTCGTGATTCGATCGGGTTTCGGGGTCTGTTGATGACCGACGACATTTCGATGGGTGCGTTGTCCGGCTCGCTCGGCGAGCGGAGCCGCGCCGCGATTGCCGCGGGCTGCGACCTCATCCTTCACTGCAACGGCGACATGGCGGAAATGCTCGCGGTGGCGGCCGAGGCGCCGCTGCTCGCGGGCGAGGCAGCGCGGCGCGCCGACGCGGCGCTCGCGATGAAGAAGACGCCCGCGCCGATCGATGCCGCCGCTTCCCGGGCGCAATTCGCGACGCTGCTGCGCGACGTCTGGCAGCCGGCGCCGGGGTTTGCATGATCGCCCAGAATCCTGATTTCGCCACCGAGTTTCCGGAACGGGCGGCCGACGACGGGCCCGCGCTGGTGATCGATGTCGAGGGATTCGAAGGGCCGCTCGACCTGCTGCTGACGCTCGCGCGCGCGCAGAAAGTCGATCTCGCGAAAATCTCCATTCTGGCGCTGGCCGACCAGTATCTCGCGTTCATCGAAGAGGCCCGCAAGCTCCGGCTGGAGATCGCGGCCGACTATCTCGTGATGGCGGCGTGGCTCGCCTATCTGAAATCGCGGCTGTTGCTGCCCGAGCAGCATGAGCCGGACGGCGTCAGCGCCGAAGACATGGCGACGGCACTGGCGCAGCGCCTGCGACGGCTCGAGGCGATCCGGCTGGTGGCCGAGCAGTTGCTCAGCCGTCCGCAGCTTGGCCGCGAAGTATTTCAGCGCGGTCAGCCCGAGCCAATCGCGGAGATCAAGCGGCCGGAATGGACGGCGACGCTTTACGACCTGCTTTCGGCGTATGGATCGCAGCGGCAGAAGCAGGCCCGCGCCTATGTGCGCCTTCCCAAGCGCATGGTCTGGTCGCTCGCCGAAGCGCGCGAAGCGATCGAGCGGCTGATCGGCCGTGCCACCGACTGGTGCGTGCTCGACGATTATCTCCTTGCCTACCTGGTGGAGCCGTCGCAGGCAGCAACGGTCCGCGCTTCGAGTTTTGCAGCCACGCTCGAACTGGTGCGGGAAGGCCGCATGGAAGTGCATCAGCACGCGGCTTTTGCTCCGCTTTACGTCCGCAAACGGCTCGATCAGGCCGCAGGCGCGACGGTGGCGGAACCGGCAAACCGATGAAGGGGGGCCGAACATGATGTCTAACGTTGCGGAGATGCGTGTGATTGTTGGTGACCAGTATCCGGTGGAGCGCGCGGAGGAATTGCGCATCCTGGAAGCCCTGCTGTTTGCGGCCGGGGAGCCGCTCGACGAGAAAGCGCTGGCCGCAAGGCTGCCCGCGGGCACCGACGTGCGCGCGCTGCTCGAACAGTTGCAGGGCGAATACGCAATGCGTGGCGTGAACGTCGTGCGTGTCGCCGGCAAATGGTCGCTGCGCACCGCGAGCGATCTTGCGTGGCTGCTGACGCGCGAGACGGTCGTCACCAAAAAACTCTCCCGCGCCGCGGTCGAGACGCTGGCGATCGTCGCCTATCACCAGCCGGTGACGCGCGCCGAGATCGAGGACATTCGCGGCGTGAGTACCTCGAAGGGCACGCTCGACGTGCTGCTGGAGACCGGCTGGGTCAGGTTGCGTGGCCGGCGCAAGGCGCCCGGCCGCCCGGTGACCTACGGCACGACCGAAGCGTTCATGTCGCATTTCGGACTTGATGCGATCGCCGATCTTCCGGGTCTCGACGAACTCAAGGGCGCCGGCCTGATCGACAAATCGCTGCCGGCGGGCTTCACCATGCCAATACCGTCCGACGACCCGGCGCTGCGGGAGGACGAGGACCCGCTGGAACCAGGCGACCTCGATCTCGGGCTCGCGCCGCCGGCGGAACGGGCCGAGAATTAGGCATTATCTTTCAATTCGGCGTGAGGGCGGCCCGCGATTTACCGGGCTGTCGGGTTCTGCTTGTTTTTGCCGCCTCCGAAGCCTAGTTTCGAGATGAATTAGTACCCTGTATGGGTGCTGGCGCTGCGGCGTACGGAGGTTTTCATGGGCTCTCTGAGCATTTGGCACTGGCTGATCGTCGGCGCTGTCCTGCTTCTCGTGTTCGGCGGACGCGGCAAGATTTCCGACATGATGGGCGATGTCGCCAAGGGCATTAAGTCGTTCAAGAAGGGCATGGCCGACGAGGACACAGCCTCGAACGACGCCAAGGCCGCGGCCCCGGTGAAGTCGCTCGAGTCGGTCGACCCGATCAAGTCGCGCGCCGAGGCAGGAACCAAGGTCGGGGGTCTTTCCTGACTTTGCCTGCGGCTGGGCCCGTCCGGCGGATTTAGCCGGCGGCTACACACAGCAGGCGGTTGAGCCGGCCCGGAGTTTCCATGTTCGACATATCGTGGACCGAGTTCCTGCTCATCGGCGTGGTTGCGCTGATTGTGATCGGGCCCAAGGAGCTGCCCGGCGTTCTGCGCACGATGGGCCAGTACACCCGCAAAGTGCGCAGCATGGCCGCCGACTTCCAGGGCCAGTTTCAGGAAGCGATGCGCGAAGCGGAGATGGCCGACCTCAAGAAGCAGGTCGACGACATCGCCCAGGACGTCAAGAATTACGATCCGCTCAAGGATGTGCGGGCGGATATCGAAGCCGCCGGCAAAGACATCCATGCGTCGCTGCAACAGGAGCCGGTCGTCACCCCGACGGCCGATGCGCTCCCTCAGGATGCGGCCATGCTGCCGGCAGCCGAAGCTGCGGCTGAACCGGGCGAGGCCGATGTGGCGGCGTTGGCGACCGGCCCGGTAACGCCGGAAGCGCTGCCCAAACCCGAAGCGGAAGCGGTTGCCGAAGCAGTTTCCGAAGCTGTCCCCGAAGCGCAGCCGGTTCCGGCCGACGTCGTCGCGGCGGCGACGGGTCCGGTCGTACCGGAGGCGGCCGGCGCCGGACCGGAAAGTCCAGGGCGCGCCGGATGAGCCGCGACGACGAAGAAAAACAGATCGAGGCCACCAAGGCCCCGTTGATGGATCACCTGGTCGAGCTGCGCGGGCGGCTGATCAAGGCGCTTGCGGCCTTCGCGGTTGCGGCGATCCTGTGTTTCTTCTTCGCCAAACAGATCTACAACGTGCTCACCTGGCCCTACATCTGGGTGGCGGGCCCGGAAAATTCGAAATTCATCTACACCGGGCTGCTTGAATATTTCATCGTCCAGCTCAAGCTCGCGATGTTCGGCGCGGCCTTCATCGCCTTCCCGGTGATCGCCACACAGATCTACATGTTCGTCGCGCCCGGACTTTACCGGAACGAGCGTCAGGCGTTCCTGCCTTACCTCGTCGCGACGCCGTTCTTCTTTCTGCTCGGCTCGCTGGTGGTCTATTTCCTGGTGTGGCCGATGCTGGCGCGCTTCTCGCTCAGCATGCAGCAGATGGGCGGTCCGGATCAGGCGAGCATCGAGCTGCTGCCGAAGGTCGAGGACTACCTTTCGCTGATGATGAAGCTGATCCTCGCGTTCGGCATCGCCTTCCAGCTTCCGGTGATCCTGACGCTGCTCGGCCGGGTCGGCATCATCACGTCGGCCCAGCTTAAATCGAAGCGGCGCTATTTCATCGTGATCGCCTTCGTCATCGCAGCCGTTCTCACTCCGCCCGACGTGCTGAGCCAGATGTCGCTGGCGCTGCCGCTGGTCGCGCTCTACGAAGGCTCGATCTGGTCGGTGCGCTACATCGAGAAACGGCTGGCGGCGGAACGGGCGGCGGCCGATGCGGCCGCGGCCGCCAAGCCCGCGGAGTGATTAAGGCGTATTGTTTGCACGATTGATTCGTCATGCCCGGGCCGGTCCCGGCCATCCACGTCTTTAGCGGGCATGACCGCAAGGAGAAGACGTGGATGGCCGGGACGAGTCCGGCCATGACGCGGACAGAGTGATCGCATGCACGACATCCGCTTCATCCGCGACAATCCCGAAGCCTTCGACCGCGCGCTCAAGCGGCGCGGTTTGCGCCGGCGAGGCCGCAGCGGCTGATCGCGCTCGACGAAACGCGGCGCGGCGAAAATCCTCGCGCTGGAAACCGCGCAGGCGCGCCGCAACGCGGCGTCGAAGGAAATCGGCGAGGCGAAAAAGAATAAGGACGAGGAGAAGGCCAAGGGGCTGCTGGCCGAAGTCGCCGCGCTCAAAGAAATCATCCCGGCGATGGAGGCCGAGAGCGGAAGGCGGCGTCAAGGAACTCGAAAAAGCGCTCGCGGAAATTCCGAACCTGCCGCTCGACGATGTGCCCGACGGCAAAGACGAGAAGGGCAACGTCGAGCACCACCGGTTCGGAGCGAAGCGCGAGTATGCCTTCACGCCGAAGCAGCATTTCGAGCTTGGCGAAGCGCTCGGCCAGATGGATTTCGAGACGGCCGCGAAACTTTCGGGCGCGCGCTTTGTGGTTTTGAAGAAAGGCCTGGCGCGGCTGGAGCGCGCGCTCGGCCAGTTTATGCTCGATGTGCACACGGGCGAGCACGGTTACACGGAAATAGCGCCGCCGCTGCTTGTCCGTGACGAGGCGATGTTCGGTACGGCGCAATTGCCGAAATTTGAAGATGATCAGTTCTGGGCCATCAAGGGCGAATTGCTCGCACGGCGAATCCGAAGCAGGCGCTGCCGATGCGGAACGTAATTTGGTGCGAAGCCGGTCCGGGCCGCTTTGCCAGACTCAACGGACAATCGCCTGTGGCCTCATCCCTACCGCCGAAGTTCCGCTCACCAATCTCGTCCGCGAATCCATTGTCGACGAAGCGCAACTGCCGATGCGCTACACGGCCTGCACGCCGTGCTTTCGCGCCGAGGCCGGAGCCGCGGGCCGCGACACGCGCGGCATGATCCGGCAGCATCAGTTCACCAAGGTCGAACTCGTTTCCATCACCACGCCCGAGCAATGCAAAGACGAGCACGAGCGCATGCTGTCGTGCGCCGAGGAAATTCTGCGCCGGCTCGGATCTGCACTATCGCGTCATGACGCTGTGCACCGGCGACATGGGCTTTGCGTCGCAGAAAACCTACGACATCGAGGTGTGGCTGCCCGGCCAGAACATGTATCGCGAGATTTCGTCCTGCTCGGTCTGCGGCGAATTCCAGGCGCGGCGCATGAATGCGCGCTATCGCACCAGGGAAGGCCGCCAGGTGCGTCACGTCCACACGCTCAACGGCTCCGGCGTCGCCGTCGGCCGCGCGCTGATCGCCGTGATGGAAACCTATCAGCAGGAGGACGGCTCGATTGCGGTTCCCGACGCGCTTCTCGCCTTACATGGGCGGCATTAAAACGATCGGGAAATCATAACGCCATGCGCATCCTTGTCACCAATGACGACGGCATCCACGCGGAAGGGCTCGAAGTGTGCGAGAAGATCGCGCGCGAACTGTCGGACGATGTCTGGGTGATCGCGCCGGAACAGGACCAGTCCGGCGTCGCACATTCGCTCACGCTCAACGATCCGCTGCGGCTGCGCCAAGTGGCCGAATGCAAAGCTTTGCGGTGCGCGGCACGCCGACCGACTGCGTGATCATGGGCGCGCGGCACGTGCTCAACGGCAAGGGTCCGGATCTCGTTCTTTCGGGAGTCAATCGCGGCCGCAATGCGGGCGAGGACGTGATCTATTCCGGCACGGTCGCGGGCGCCGTCGAAGGCACCGTGATCGGCGTGCCGTCGCTGGCGCTGTCGCAGGCCTATGCGTCGCGAAGCGGGCGGCAGCCGTTATTGGGAAACGGCCTGAAGTACGGACCGGACATCATCCGCCGCGTCATTGCCGAGGGCATTCCGCGCGACGTGCTGATCAACGTCAATTTTCCCGATTGCCCGCCAGACAAAGTAAGGCGGATCGCGGTCAGCACCGCAGGGCCGCCGCGCGCAGCGAGCGGCTCAATATCGACCAGCGCAAGGACGGCCGCGGCAATCGCGTATTACTGGATCGCCTACGTGCGCCAGAACTTCGCGCCGGCGCCGGACGGCACCGACCTCGCAGCGATCGAGGAGCATTGCATCTCGGTCACGCCACTGCGGCTCGACATGACGGACGAGCCGTACATGACGAGGCTGGCGGCGATATTCGACTGAAAACTCTAGCCGGGAATGACCAGCGTTGCCGCGTCAATGGCCTGCGCCAGCGCATCGACCTGAAACGGCTTCTGCAGTGTCAGCGTGTTGCGGTAGGGCTCCGGCACGCCGCGCTGGCCGTAGCCGGTGGCGAACACGAACGGCAGGCCGCGCTCGACCAGAACTTCGACCACCGGCGAAATCGGCTGCCCGTTGAGATTGACGTCGAGGATGGCGACATCGAACTCGGCTGTTTTTGGCGAGCGCCAGCGCCTCTTCGATCCGGCCGGCCTCGCCGGCCAGCGTATGCCCGAGGTCGGCCAGCATGTCCTGGAGCAGCATGCGGATCATCAGCTCGTCCTCGACCACGAGGATGCGCTTGCCTGCGTCCGCATTGTGCTGCGACATGATTCCCAATCCCGCGCCTGCCGCTTCCATCGGCGACCCCCCTGACCGTACGCGCCCCACACAAGCTTCTCAACCTGCGACCACAGCGGACCGAAGCCGCGCGATTACGCGTTAATGCTTATTAAGTGCGTTGGTTCCACAGGGTTTTGTGCGGAACACGGGCGGCGAAATGATAAAAGCGGCGAGCGGCGAGGCGAGGTTATGGCCACCGGGATCAAGTCAGCCGACGAAGAGCGCATGGGCTTTCAGCTCGCGCTGCGGCGGCGGGGCATCAGCGATCAGGCGGTGCTGCGCGCGATGGACGAAGTGCCGCGCGAATATTTCGTCTCCGCCGATCTGGTCGAGAGCGCCTATGCCGATCAGGCGCTGCCGATCGCCTGCGGGCAGACCATCAGCCAGCCGTATGTCGTCGCCTACATGACCGAACAGCTCGAGCTGGAGCCGCATGCATCGCGTCCTCGAGATCGGCACCGGCTCCGGCTATCAGGCCGCCGTTCTGTCGCGGCTGGTGCGCGAAGTGGTCAGCATCGAACGCTACCGCACGCTTGCCGATACCGCGCGCGACCGGCTCAGGACGCTGGGTTACACCAACGTCGCCATTCTCGCCGGCGACGGTTTTGCCGGCGCCCCGATCTCGGCGCCGTTCGACCGCATCATCGTCACCGCGGCGGCGCCGGAAATCCCGCAGACGCTGGTTGGGCAGCTTGCAGATGACGGACTGATGGTGCTGCCGGTCGGACCGCCCGACGGCACCCAGCACCTTGTCAAACTGCGCAAGACCCCGGCCGGCGTGACGCGCGAGGACCTGATCGCGGTACGGTTTGTGCCGCTTGCTGCCGGGAAAAGCACGAGAATTGTAACCATTCCGACGCATTTCGGACGCGGTTAGATTTCTTTCGCCGTACTTAAAGGCCTGTTTACCCCAACGATGTTTATTCACTCGCAGGTAATGTTGCGTGCGAGCGAGTAACCATGTGCGCTTCGCGTCGGTTGGCCAGTGGGCCGCATCTTCTTGTGTTTGCGTTGATCGGGCTGGGCGCAGCCGGTTGCAGCAGCAACTCCGGACGTTTTCCGGATGCGTTCGGCACCGACCCTTCGCCCCGCGGCTGATACGACGGGCTCCATCCCGCAGAATCGGGTGGACAGCCGGCCGCTGCCGCACATCGCCAGCAACGATGGCATGTCGGGCGGTGGCCGCGGCATGGGCTCGTACCAGCCGGCCAACGGCGACGTCACCGGCTCGCTTCCGCCTCCGGCCCCGCCGCCACCGGCCTGGACCTGGGAAGGCGGGACGCCGGTTACACTCGCTCCGGGTGAAACCCTCGAAACTCTCGCGCGCAGGCATCACGTGCCGCTCGCTGCCCTGATGGAAGCGAACAACATCACCAATCCGGCCCTGGTCCGCCCGGGCCAGCACATTGTCATTCCGCGCTATCGCGGCCCTGCCGCCGCGCTTTCGGCGCCTCCGACGCGGGTCGCTACCACCGCCGCCATGCCGGCACCCGCGCCGGTCGGCCCGCCGAAAACGGCACTCGCGGCGCCTTCCGCCGTCCATGTCGTGGCCCCCGGCGAGACGCTGCACAGCATCGCGCGCGCCTACGGCAAGCCGGTGCTCGCGCTTGCCAAAGCCAACAATTTCCCGCCCGAGACCAAAGTCCGGGTCGGCGACCGCATCGTCATTCCCGGCGTGAGCGCGGCTGCGATCGCGAAGCCGGCAATCGTTGCGCCGCGCGCTGAAGCGCCGGTCGTTGCACAGCCGAACCAGAACTTTGCCACCGCGGATTCGCCGCACAGCGCGCGCCTTGCGGTGACCGGCACTCCGGCCGTCCCCGAGGGCTCGGTCAAGAGTGCCGAGGCGGTCGGAGCGCTGCCGTCGTTCCGATGGCCGGCACGGGGCCGCATCATCGCCGGCTTCGGCCCGCAGCCGAACGGCTTGCAGAACGACGGCATCAATGTCGCCGTGCCCGAAGGCACACCGGTCAAGGCCGCCGAAGACGGCGTCGTCGCCTATGCAGGCAACGAGCTTAAAGGCTACGGCAACCTCGTGCTGGTGCGCCACGCCAACGGCTTCGTCACCGCCTACGCTCACGCCAGCGAAATCCTGGTCAAGAAGGGCGATGCGATCAAACGCGGCCAGGTCATCGCCAAATCCGGACAGTCCGGAACGGTCACGTCGCCGCAGTTGCACTTCGAGATCCGCAAGGGCTCGACCCCGGTCGATCCCGCGCAGTATCTCAGCGGAGCGTGATGCCGGTTGCGCGCGATCTCAGCGGGGCGTGACGCCTGCCGGCACGCCCAGCCGCCCGGCCAGATCCTGCACGTACTGCCATGCGACGCGGCCTGACCGCGCGCCGCGCGTGGTGGCCCATTCCAGCGCTTCGCGCCGCAGCGCCTCGGCCTCGACCGGAATTCGGAACCGGGCAACGTAGCCGTCGACCATCGCCAGGTATTCTTCCTGACTGCAGCGGTGAAAGCCGAGCCACAGTCCGAAACGGTCGGAGAGCGAGACTTTTTCCTCGACCGCTTCGCCGGGATTGATCGCGGTGGCGCGTTCGTTGTCGACCATTTCGCGCGCCATCAAATGGCGGCGGTTCGAGGTGGCGTAAAAGATCACGTTCTCGGGCCGTCCTTCGATGCCGCCTTCCAGCATGGTCTTGAGCGCCTTGTAGGACGTATCCTCCGCCTCGAAGGAAAGATCGTCGCAGAACACGATGAAGCGTTGCGGCGCCTCGCGCAGCAGGGCCATCAGCTCCGGCAGCGACTCGATGTCCTCGCGATGAATTTCGATCAGCCGCAGCGCCGCCGCGGGATGCGCGGCCCCGACCGAGGCGTGCGCCGCCTTGACCAGCGATGACTTCCCCATGCCGCGCGCGCCCCAGAGCAGCGCATTGTTTGCCGGCAGGCCGCGCGCAAAGCGTTCGGTGTTTTCGACCAGAAGATCGCGCACCCGTTCGATGCCCTTGAGCAGCGACATCTCGACCCGGTTGATGCGCCTGACCCCCGCCAGTTTCCGGCCATCCGGGTGCCAGATGAAAGCCTCGGCGGCATCGAAATCCGGCTCCGCCGGCGTTTGCGGCGCGAGCCGTTCCAGCGCTGCCGCGATGCGGTCGAGGACGGCAGCGGAGGCATTGCCGGCGGATTGCTGTTTTGCACCCCCGTTTGAACCCCTGGAGGTTCGTTTGCCGGCGGCGCTGGTGCGCTTTCGTCGTTGAGATTTGGCCATGTCGATCCCGGTTCCGGGCCTTCCCTTAGCGGGGCACCGGAGCCGTCGCAAGCGCGCCGGAAGCCCGGGACGCGATTGCAATTGGGCCAACGGCAGCTATAGTCCGCGCCGATTTCCCGCGCAAAATCGACCCTTCACCGGGCGGCCGGCGCGTTTCACAATTGACCGGAGCTCTCATGTTCATTACGCCCGCATTTGCGCAAAACCTGCCGTTCGGCCTCGGTGGCGGCGACAGCGGCGGCATGATTACCTCTCTGCTGCCGCTGATCCTGATCGTCGTCATCATGTATTTCCTGGTCCTGCGCCCGCAGCAGCAGCGGGTGAAGCAGCATCAGGCGATGGTCAAGGCGCTGCGCCGCGGCGACAGCGTGGTGACCAACGGCGGGCTGGTCGGCAAGGTGACCAAAGTGGTCGATGACGACCAGATCGAGGTCGAGATCGCCGACGGAGTCCGGGTGCGACAGATGCGCTCGATGGTTTCCGAAGTGCGGGCCAAGGGCGAACCGGTCAAAGACGAAAGCGCGAGCTGATCGCGGCTTTTTGCCCGGCGCGCCCCCAGCGAGGACGACCAGTCGATGTTGTTTTTCACGCGGTGGAAGGCGGCGGCTATCCTGCTCACGGCGCTCGTCGTCTGCCTGTTCGCCGTGCCGAATTTCTTCTCCGAGAGCACGGTGCGGTCGTGGCCCGCCTGGGCCCAGCGTCACATCGTGCTCGGCCTGGATTTGCAGGGCGGCTCGCATCTTCTGCTCGAGGTTGACGCCGGGGCGGTCCGCAAGGAGCGGCTCCAGGGCCTCGCCGACGACGTGCTGCGCACGCTCCGCCAGGCGCGCATTCCGTTCACCGGCCGCGCCATCCACGGCAACAACGTTGAAGTCCGCATCACGCGCGAGTCCGACGTGGACACCGCGCTCACCAAACTGCGCGAACTGTCGCAGCCGCTGTCCGGCATTCTCGGCAGTTCCGGCCAGCGCAGCGTCGATATTACCGAAAGCGGCGGGCTGATTACGCTTGCGCCATCGGAGTCCGCGACCATCGAGCGGATCAGACAGGCGGTCGATCAGTCGATCCAGATCATCGAACGGCGCGTCAACGAGCTGGGACTGGTCGAGCCGACGATCCAGCGCGAAGGCGCCGACCGCATTCTGGTGCAGGTCCCGGGCCTACAGGACCCGTCGCGGCTCAAGGAGATTCTCGGCAAGACCGCGAAGCTCGATTTTCGCATGGTCGATCAGTCGATGAGCGCGGAAGCGGCCGCCGCGTCGCGGCCGCCGCAGGATTTCGGAAGTGCTCGACGGCGAGCAGGCCGGACAGAAATATCTGATCGAGAAGCGCGTGCTGGTATCCGGCGCGGACCTCGTCGATGCGCAGCCGGGCTTCGACCAGCGCAACAGCGAGCCGATCGTCAGCTTCCGCTTCAACACCACGGGCGCCCGCAAGTTCGCGGAAGCAACCCAGCAGAATGTCGGCAAGCCGTTCGCCATCGTGCTCGACAACAAGGTGATCTCCGCGCCGGTGATCCGCGAGCCGATCCTTGGCGGCTCCGGCCAGATTTCCGGCAACTTCACCGTTCAGCAGGCCAACGATCTCGCGATTCTGCTGCGCGCCGGCGCGCTGCCGGCGCCGCTGACCATCATCGAGGAGCGCACCGTCGGTCCCGGCCTCGGCCAGGACTCGATCAATGCCGGCGAGCACGCGGCTTACGCAGGCGGCGTGCTGGTGGTGATCTTCATGCTGGTGACGTACGGCCTGTTCGGGCTGTTCGCCAACATCGCGGTCGCCGTCAACGTCGCCATGATCTTCGGCGTGCTGTCGATGCTCAACGCCACGCTGACGCTGCCCGGCATCGCCGGCATCGTGCTCACGGTCGGCATCGCGGTGGATTTCGAACGTGCTGATCTACGAGCGCATCCGCGAAGAGGTGCGCGCCGGCCGAACCGCGATCAGCGCGATCGACGCCGGCTTCTCGCGCGCGCTCGCGACCATTCTGGACTCCAACATCACCACCTTCATCGCCGCGGCGGTTCTGTTCTACATCGGCACCGGGCCGGTCCGCGGCTTTGCGGTGACGCTCGGCATCGGCATTCTCACCAGCCTGTTCACCGCTTTCACGCTGACCAGGCTGATCGTGGCGTATTGGGTGCGGATGTGGCGGCCGCGCACGATACCGATCTGACCGTTTAAGAAAGAATTCCCGTGCGCCTGCTTCGCATTGTTCCCGATGATACGCGCTTCGACTTCATGCGCTTCCGGCGCATCAGCTTTCCTGTGTCGGCGCTGCTGTCGATCGCGGCAATGCTGCTCTACTTCTATCACGGCCTGAATTTCGGCATCGACTTCGTCGGCGGCACGCTGATGGAGGTGCAGACCAAAGCCGGGCCGGCCGATCTTGCCAGAATGCGCGCGACGATCGGCGGTTTGCAGCTCGGCGATTTCCAGCTCCAGCAGTTCGGCGCGCCCGACGACGTGCTGATCCGCATCTCCGAGCAGCCCGGCGGCGATACCGCCCAGCAGCAGGCGGTGCAGAAAGTCCGCGACGCGCTGGGAAGCGACGTCGAGTATCGCCGGGTCGAAGTGGTCGGCCCCAGCGTCTCGAACGAGCTTCTCGCCTACGGCACGATCGGCCTGGTGCTCGCGATCGGCGCGATCCTGGTCTATCTCTGGTTCCGGTTCGAATGGCAGTTCGCGCTCGGCGCGATGATCGCCAACGTGCACGATCTGGTGCTGACCGTAGGCTTCATGTCGCTGACCGGGGTCGATTTCGACCTCACCAGCATCGCGGCGCTGCTGACCATCCTCGGCTATTCGCTCAACGACACGGTCGTCATCTACGACCGCATCCGCGAGATGCTGCGCCGCTACAAGCGCATGCCGATGCCGGATCTGCTCAATGCGTCGATCAACGCCACGCTGTCGCGCTCGATCGTTACCCATCTCACGGTGTCGCTGTCGCTCCTGGCGCTGCTGCTGTTCGGCGGGCAGGCGATCCGCAGCTTCACCGCGACGATGATGTTCGGCGTCGTGCTGGTCGGCACCTATACGTCGGTGTTCATCGCGTCCCCGATCCTGATCTATCTCGGCGTCGGAAAGACCCGGCACGGCGAGCCGGAGGATACCGAGACCGAAGCGCCGCCGACCGCGCCGACGGCGCCCACCGCACCGGCGCCGTCGAAGCCGCCGAAAGCGCAGCGCGCGAAGGCCCGCCGCTAGTGGACGATCCTCATCTGCCCCGCCAGGCGCCGATCGACGCGCACGGCGGCGGCGGATTTCGGTTCGCGGGCCTCTCGCATCGCGGCTCGCTGCTTTGCCTTCCGGACGGTATTTGGGCCTGGCCGGTGGCATCGCCGGGCGAACTGACGAATGACGCGCTGGCGATGGTTTTCGCCCGCACCGGCGCGCTTGATTTCTTTATTCTCGGCACGGGTACCGGACCCTGGGTGGCGCCGGGAGCGTTGCGCTCCCGCTTCCGCGCGGCGCACATTTCCCTCGACACCATGACCACCGGCGCCGCTGTTCGCACCTACAACGTGATGCTGATGGAAGATCGCCGCGTCGGCGCAGGCCTGATCGCGATCCCCTGAAGGCTGCTAAAGTCCGCCGCATGCATGATGCGTTTGCCTACTGCGCGGCACTGGTTCGCACCGCCGACCGCGACCGCTACATCGCGACGCTGTTCGCACCGGCGGAACGGCGCGGCGCGCTGCACGCGCTTTACGCCTTCAATGCCGAGATCGGGCGCGTGCGGGGCGCGGCTCACGCAGCGCTCCCGGGCGAAATCCGCCTGCAGTGGTGGAGCGACGTCATCAATGCCGGGCGAACCGAAGAGGCCAATGCCAACCCGGTTGCCTCCGCGCTTTTGACGACGCTCGAACGTTTTCAGCTTGCGCCGGAAAAGCTGCTCGATCTGATCGAGGCGCACCGCTTCGACCTCTACGACGAGCCGATGGCAAAGCTTGAGGATCTGGAGGGGTATGCGAGGCGCACATCGTCGGCGCTGTTCTCGCTGGCGGTCGGGATTCTCGACGGCGGCGACGCCGGCACCGTGACGGATCCGGCCGGTATCGCCTGGACCATTGCCGACGTGCTTGGCGCTTTCCCGCTTCACGTCACGCGACGGCAGCTCTATGTGCCGCTCGATCTGCTGGAGCGCCACGGCGTGCGGATGCACGACGTGTTCGCGGGCCGCTCTTCGCGGGGCCTCGAAGCGGCGTTCGCCGAGTTGCGGCGGCTCGCGCTGAATCATCTGGATCAGGCGCGTATCGGTATCGCGGCGCTCAAGCCGCAGGCGATACCGGCGCTGCTGCCGCTCGCGCGGGTCCGGCCCTCGCTGACGCGTGTTGCGCGCGCCGATCCGTTCGCTCCGAAGGAGATTGCGCCGTGGCGGCGGCAATGGCTGATGTGGCGGGCGGCGCGAACCGGCCGGCTGACGGGATAACGCCGACGCCGCGGGGTGCTGCGGCCTAAAAAGCGAAACGGTCGCGCAGATTACGCCGGCCGGAAACGATACGGCCGACCAGCGCGCGGTCCGTCTCGGTCTTGATCAGCGAGCCAATCAGATCGATCTGGTTCATTGCCACCAGCTCGAGAATTTCGCTGCGCACTTCGCCGTGCGCGTCGCGGGGCAACGCCTCGACCACCTGGAGGTGCTCGGGTCCGGTGCGTCCGAGAAATTCGCTCAGCTCGCGGTCGTTGGCACTGCTTTCGACAAACGCGTAAAGCCCGGTGCCGGCGCGGCGGTCGGGAAACGGCACGATCGCGACATCCTTGACCCGCGGATGGGTTCGCAGCCGCGCCGCGATCGCGGGCGCCTCGCGGGTGAAACGCACCCCGCGGCCTTCGCGGTCGGTAAATCCGATGCCGCGCGTGACCGCGTAATAAACCTTTTTGCCCGTCGCCATCCAGATGCGGGTGATCAGGCTTTTGCGCGCCAGAACGCGGCGTTCGGATGCGGTCAGCGCAGCGGGCGCATAGCGGCGCTTGTGCTTGAGCAGATGACGCAGATCCTCGTAGCGCGCGAGCCGGAACAGCGCGGTGCGGCGGCGAAAGCACGAGGCAAGCTGAAAGTCGGTGACGTAGGCGCGGCCGTCGGCATAGAGCCAGTTCTGCTCCTTGGCGAGATCGTTGTGGGTGATCCCCGCCCGGTGCAGCCGCCGCAGCGCCGCTTTGGCGGAGCGGAAATAGCCGGTATCGCCGTGCGGCCTTGCGATGTGGAGCGGGACGCCGTGAATCCAGCTTCGCACCAGCAGTTTTTGTTCGGCATGGAGCAGAGCGGGGCCTACCCCGAGCGTGCCCGCCTTCTCCAGCGCGCGCCGCTCGCGCCGGAACAGCAGTCCCGCCAGCGGCCGGTTCCACCACGGGACTTCGTGCAGGGAACGCAACACCGCATCGACTTCGCCGGCTTCGATGCGGAAATGGCCGCGCTCGATCGTGGAGAACACGTCGCGTTTGAGCACGACGCCGCTGCGCCAGCGTCCCGCGAGCATCCCGGTCCCTTGCACTTCGTTCCCTGTCATGCGCGCGATACCGCTCACGTCACTCGGCGGCGTGCGGCAGCGCCGCGCCGGTCCAGCCCGCCAGATCGGCGAGCGCGCGGTCGCAAACGGCCTGTTTCCTTGCACCGCGCGCCACGCCCTCGAGCGCAGGAAACAGGCCGAAATTGACGTTCATCGGCTGGAACGAACGCGGGCCGGCCCCGGCCGTTTCGATATGCCCGCCGGTGATGTGATGAAGAAGCGCGCCGTGCGCCGTGGTCGGCGGCGGCAGCGACGGACGCTCGCCAAGGCGGGCGGCCGCGGCGAAGCGTCCGGCGAGAAGGCCGATTGCCGCGGATTCGACGTAGCCTTCGCAGCCGGTGATCTGGCCGGCAAAGCGAAGCCGCGGATCCGCCTTGAGCCGCAGCGTTTCGTCGAGCAGTGCCGGCGAATTGAGGAAGGTGTTGCGATGCAGGCCGCCAAGCCGCGCGAACTCGGCGCCGGCAAGCCCTGGAATGCTGCGAAAAATACGGACCTGTTCCGCGTGCTTCAGCTTGGTCTGAAAGCCCACGATGTTGAACAGTGTGCCGAGCCTGTTGTCCTGGCGCAGTTGCACGACGGCATATGGTTTGGTGAGCGGCTGGCGCGGGTCGGTAAGCCCGAACGGCTTCATCGGTCCGTGCCGGAGCGTCTCGCGGCCGCGTTCGGCCATCACTTCGATCGGCAGACAGCCGTCGAAGTAGGGCGTTGCCGCCTCGAATTCGTGAAACGAAGTTTTCTCGCCTGCCAGCAGCGCGTCGATGAAGGCGTCGTACTGCGCGCGGGTGAGGGGGCAGTTGATGTAATCGGCGCCGGATCCGCCCGGTCCCGCCTTGTCGTAGCGCGACTGAAACCAGGCGATGCCGAAGTCGATCGTGTCGCGATGAACGATCGGCGCAATGGCGTCGAAGAACGCAAGCGCGGTCGCGCCGGTCAGCGCGCCGATGGTATCCGCGAGACCCGGCGCCGTCAGCGGCCCGGTGGCGATGATGACATTGTCCCACTCGGGCGGCGGTACGACGATTTCCTCGCGTCTGGTCTCCACCAGCGGCTCCGCCTCGAGTGCCGCCGTGATCGCGGCGGAAAAGCCGTCGCGGTCGACCGCGAGCGCGCTTCCGGCGGGCAGCTTGTGCGCGTCGGCGGTGTGCAGCACCAGCGATCCGAGTGTGCGCATTTCGGCGTGCAGGAGGCCGATGGCGCTGGTCTGCGGGTCGTCGGAGCGGAACGAATTCGAGCACACAAGCTCGGCGAAATTTTCGGTCTTGTGCACGGCGGTCGCGCGCACCGGCCGCATCTCGTGCAGCACGACCGGCACGCCGTGGCGCGCCAGCTGCCAGGCCGCTTCGGAACCGGCGAGGCCGCCGCCGACCACGTGTACGGGTGCCAATGTCTGTGTCACGTGGTGTAATTAGACTTACCTTGCGGGGCGGGCAATGTCCGGCGGGATTGCCTGAATGACCCCGCTTCGCGGGGAACCTGACAGGCGCCTCGCCGCCTCCGGTTGGCTCGCCCGGCATCTTCTGGTATACCCGCGCCTGCGGGCTTATCCCATTGCACGCTATAGAGATTATTCATGTCCGTTGACGCCAAAACCGTTCGCCGGGTTGCGCATCTTGCGCGGGTGGCGGTTGCCGACGAAGAAATCGGCCCTCTCGAGGACGAGCTCAATGCGATGCTCCGCTTTGTCGAGCGGCTTTCGGAAGTGGACGTGCGCGGCGTCGAGCCGATGACATCGGTGACGCCGATGGAATTGAGGATGCGCAAGGACGAAGTGACTGACGGCAACATTGCCGACGAGATCATGAAAAACGCACCGGCCGCGGAAGATCACTTCTTCCTGGTGCCCAAAGTGGTGGAATGACGTTCTGCGTTTGCCAGTCGTCTGTCATTGCCGAAACATCAGCGATCTGACGAAACGGATTGCCGCCGCGCCATCAACTGACAGCGTTTCGGCCAGCGGGGCGTATATGCCCCGGCCTGCGCGTTATTTCACGGGCTCGGTCAGGAATCGCTCGTGCGAAGTCATCGGCGATGGTTCGTCAATCACCGCGACGGATGTCTGCTGTTCCAGCAGCCGTCGCAGACTTTCGATTGCCGTGGTCACGTCCTCTTTGAACTTCGTCGCTATCTGATCGAATACGGCCTTGTCCCTGGGTTTGGGGCTGGCGATCCGCATTTCCAGGCGCGTTGCGCCATTCGGCAGGTCCTGCAGGGCGCGCGTCATCACCACCTTCGGCGCACCCGGCATCGGAAGAGAGACGCTCAGCGTAAAGTAATCGAACGGGCGCCAATCGAGCAGCTCCTCGACGATCGCGTCCTTGCCGTGCATGCAGTGAATCTGGGTGCCAACGCCCCTGCGTCGACTGGCTGTCTGGTCGACGATGCCGTCTGTGGGCCACCATTTCTGCCATTGGCCGGGCACGGTGAGATATTCCCACACCGTCTGGCGCGGCGCGGCGAGATCAAACTCAAGGATCGCGTAGGCATTCTCCCGCGTGACTTCTACGCGCGTCTGCCCGTTTTCTTTCTGCCAGGCCGCTTCGAGATCGCGCAGCCAGAGTTTGACGTCGCCAATGATATCGATGGTTTCGTGATGCTCCACGAGACCGTGTGCCGCCGGGTCGATCCCCGTCGTCCGGACGCAGGCATCGCTGTAAAGCGCGTAGGCGCGGCCGCCGAGCTTTTCGCCAACCGTGTTCTTGAGCAGCCTGTGAACGATGATCACGTCACGGCCGGCGAGCTCTTCGCGCCCGCCCATCTTCTGCTTCACCATCTCGCCGTGGTGGGCGACGAATTTGAAATCAAGATCGCCCATCGCCGCGCAGGCTTTGCACTCACAAATCGAGGCCTGTTTGATGTCGCGCAGGCGACGGCGGAACGTGAAGTAGGTCGACTCTATGATGTCCTGCAGCATCGAGCCGTCGATTTTCGCGGTCGCGGCGTAGACGAAAGCGGCGTCGCCCTCGAACTTGGCCAGGCGGAAGGGCGGCCTGAGGCCCTTGACCACCGTGTCCATGAGATCGGCGATGATATCCTGCGCGTGGTCGAGCTCGACCCCGGCGAGGAAGTTCGTATAGCCGGAAATATCGGCGATGACGAAGTGGGCCGATTCAGGGTGCGGGAGCATTGTGACCTCTCCTGGAGTGCGCCGACTTGCCTGCAATGCGCCTCGCGGCACTCACGAGGAGTGCGGCTGTCTCAATACCGTCAGCCGGCAGCGCTCATGCTGGCAAATTCAACACGACGCGTGGCATTCCCATCATCAGGATCAACGACCCTCAGGCTCTTAACAATCCTGAAATTGCGGCGGGTCGCCTCGGCGTGTTCAAACGACTGTGATGCCGACCAGCGCCATTTATCGGACCGCCGGGCTCCTCGTGCTCGCCTTGGCGGCTCATCATCGCACGATAAATCCGGCCGCAGGGGCTTGAAACTTGCCAAAGGGAAGGGACATGTGCAGGTTCTGTCACAGGTCCCAACTCCATACCCGCCCCTGGGGTCGTCGAGCAGGCCGAGGGTGTACGGCGGGGTGCACAGCCACTTCGGGTCTTATAGAAAATGTGGCAAAATCAAATGCTTATGGATTAAATAGGTGGAATGATGTGCCTCGCATGTGAGCAGGACTCGATGTGGTTCGCGTATCTGCAAAGACGCGGCCTCATTACGGCTGACGGTTTTCCGGTCGAGAATCCGCCGTCCCTCATCGACCCGGTCGAGACCGTGCCGGATCCTGAGACCGCTGCGCCGGAGATCAGAGCCGACGGGGCGGGCGATTCCGCCGACAACAGTGCGTTCACTGGCGACACCCCGAAAGCTGGATGACCGCACCTGCCTCGCTGACGCTGGCGCAGGCGCGCGATGCGCTGCGCCGGAAGGAGTTTACCGCAACCGAGCTCGCCGACGCGCACCTCTCCGCGATGGAGAAGGCGCGCGCGCTGAACGCATTTGTGCTCGAAGCACCGGAGCGCGCGCGGGAGATGGCGAAGGCCGCCGACGCGCGTCTCGCGAAAGGCGAGGGCGGCCCGCTCGAAGGCGTGCCGCTCGGCATCAAGGATCTGTTTTGCACCGCAGGGCTGCGCACCACGGCGTGCTCGCACATTCTGGAAAACTTTGTTCCGACCTACGAGTTCACAATCACCGCCAGGCTCTGGCGCGACGGCGCTGTTCTGCTCGGCAAGCTCAACAACGACGAGTTCGCCATGGGCTCGTCGAACGAAACCTCGTACTTCGGTCCGGTCGTGTCGCCGTGGCGCAGACGCGGGTCGGCCGCGAAGCTGGTCCCTGGCGGCTCGTCGGGCGGCTCGGCGGCTGCCGTCGCTGCGGGGCTGTGCGCGGGCGCGACCGGCACCGATACCGGCGGCTCGATCCGCCAGCCGGCGGCGTTTTGCGGCATCGTCGGGCTCAAGCCGACCTATGGCCGCTGTTCGCGCTGGGGCATCGTCGCGTTCGCGTCCTCGCTCGATCAGGCGGGGCCGTTCGCGCGCACGGTGGAGGACTACCGCGATCCTGCTGCGCTCGATGGCGGGCCACGATCCGCTGGACAGCACCTGCGCCGACGTGCCGGTGCCCGATTACGAGAAGGCGCTCGGCGCGTCGGTGAAGGGCATGCGCATCGGCATTCCGAAAGAATACCGGATGCCTGGCATGGCCGACGAAATCGAAACGCTGTGGCAGCGCGGCAAGGACTGGCTGCGCGACGCCGGCGCCGAGATCGTGGAAATTTCATTGCCGCACACCGCGTATGCGCTGCCGGCTTACTACATCGTCGCGCCCGCGGAGGCGTCGTCCAATCTCGCGCGCTATGACGGCGTGCGGTACGGCCTGCGCGTGCCGGGCCGCGACATCATCGAGATGTACGAACAGACGCGCGCCGCAGGCTTCGGCAAGGAAGTGCGCCGGCGCATCATGATCGGCACTTACGTGCTGTCCGCCGGCTATTACGATGCTTATTATCTGCAGGCGCAAAAGGTGCGGACGCTGATCAAGCTCGACTTCGAAACCTGCTTCGCCGCCGGGGTCGACGCCATCCTCACCCCGACCACGCCGTCGGCCGCCTTCGCCATCGGCGAAAAGGGCAGCGCCGATCCGATCGAGATGTATCTCAACGACATTTTCACGGTGACGGTGAACATGGCCGGGCTGCCGGGCATTTCGGTTCCGGCGGGTCTCGATGCCCAGGGGCTGCCGCTTGGTCTGCAGCTCATCGGGCGGCCGTTCGACGAAGCGACGCTGTTCTCGCTGGGCGCGGTGATCGAACGCGCGGCGGGCCATTTTTCCCCGGAAAAGTGGTGGTGAACATCCGGTCGCGGCGGGCGAACTGAACGGCGGCGCCGCGGGGCGGGTTCCGGCCAGTCGCCTGGACAGCGGGCGTGCGAAATGGCATCAACGCCGGTGCGCATTACTTAACGGCGGACGCACAAACGGCGATGAAAACCTTCCTGCTGCGCCTCTTCACCTGGTGGAACGGCCAGACCTTCGGAACCCAATGGTGGACGTGGCTGTACGGCGAATTCGTCGGCGAGGACGAATTCGGCAATCGCTATTTCCGCACCAAAGGCGGCAAAATCGACCCGACGCTCGGTTTCGAGCGGCGCTGGGTGATTTATAACGGGGTGGCCGAGGCTTCGACCGTGCCGCCGCGCTGGCACGGCTGGCTGCATCATGTGGACGATGTGCCGCCGCCGGAGGACCGGACGAGGACATACCCGTGGGAGAAGCCGCATCGGCCGAACCTGACCGGAACGCCCGGCGCGCTACGTCCGCGCGGCTCTACGCTCGCGCAGGGGCGTCGTCCGGGCGCGACCGGCGATTACAAGCCCTGGACGCCGGGAGGCTAGGCGTCTGCGCCTGCCGGTCCGTCGCCCTTACCGCGCCGTATTCCGCATGATAACGGGGCCGATCGCGATCATGCGCCACACCGCTCGCGCCGCAGGCCCCATGTTCCGTATCGCAGTGCTACTGGCCGCCCTTGGCGGGACGCTCGCTGCGGGTGCGGCCCAGGCGCAACTCGATTCGCTCTTCGGAGGTCGCGATTCGCCGCCGCGGCCGCCCGGAAGCGTGCCTGATAGCGGCATTCCGCCCCAGCCGCCCCCGGTGCAGTTTCCAGGGCAGGCACCCCCGGCGTCGGCCGTAAACGCACCCCCGCCATCGAGCTTCCAGCCTCCGCCGCCCGCGAACTATCCGGTGCCGGCGCCGGCTGCGGCGCCCGGTCCGCCACGAACCGGCATTCAGGCGCAACCGTTGCCACCGCCGCCGGGAGCAACGCTGGCGCCGCAGACGCTGCCTGCCCAGCGCGCTACGCTTCCTGCGCCCGCGAACGCCCCGCCGCAGCAGCCGGCCGACACATCGCCGCAACCCGACGATGCCGTTATCACCGAGATGCCGACGCAGAAGATCGAAAACACCCGCGCGGTGTTTGCAGGCCTGGACAAGATCACGGGCCGTACGATTTCGTTCGACGCCGCGATTGGCGAAACCGTCCAGTTCGGGGCGCTTCAGGTCACGGCGCGGGTCTGCTACACGCGGCCTCCCACCGAGGCGACCAACACCGATGCGTTCGTGCAGGTCGATGAAGTCACGCTGCGTGGCGAAGTGAAGCGCATCTTTTCGGGCTGGATGTTCGCGGCCAGTCCCGGCCTGCATGCCGTCGAGCATCCGATCTACGACGTGTGGCTGACCGACTGCATGGCTCCGGTGAAGGTTGCCGAGCCCGCGGCCCCTCCGCCTGCGGCTGCGCCGGCGCCGGCCGCGCGTCCGCCGGAACAGCGCAAGCGGCAGAACGCGCGCCAGCAGCAGCGCGCCACCGCCGGTCGCACCTGGAACCGCGCCCGCTCCCGCACAGCCGCGCTGAGTCTTCTATTTCACCGCAAGCTGCGCGAGCGCTTCGCTGCCGGAAACCGGCCGGTTGACCGGGAGCGCGCCAAAATCCGCCTCGCCGACCAGCGCCGCATCCAGCAGCCTGTGATACGCGGGCCGCGACACCTCGGTGGCGCCGAAAGTACGCAGATGCTCGGTGACGAACTGCGTATCGAGCAGGCGGTAATGTCCGGCTTTGAGCCGCGCCACCAGATGAACGAGCGCGACCTTCGAGGCATCGCGCTCGCGATGAAACATGCTCTCGCCGAAAAACGCGCGTCCCAGGCTGACGCCGTAAAGCCCGCCGGCGAGCTTCCCGTCTTCGTACACCTCGACGGTGTGACAGTCGCCGCGCTCGTAGAGCTTGCGGTAGAGATTGCGGATCCGGGTGTTGATCCAGGTGCGGGTGCGGCCGGGCATCGGCTCGGAGCAGCCGTCGATCACGGCGTCGAAATCGCGGTCGACGGCGACGGTAAAGCGGTCCGACCTTACGGTCCGCGCGAGCCGGCCGGGTACGTGGAACCGGTCGAGCGGCAGCACGCCGCGCCGCTCCGGTTCGATCCAGTAGAGGGCGGGGTCCTCGGCGCTCTCCGCCATGGGAAAGATGCCGCAGGCATAAGCCTTCAGCAGCACTTCGGGCGTGATTTCAACGAGCGCGGATTCTCGACTGGCCATATCGCCGTTCAGCTTGCCATATTTTCGTCCGGCGTGCCCAGGGGTCGCATTCAGACAACGCGTGACGCGTTCACAAACGCGTCGTACGGCCGGTTCTTAAGCAATCCGAAACTACAGTCTTCGTAAAATTTTCGCCAGATTGGACACATCCGTCGCGGCGGTGGTTACGCTGTTACAGAAGACAGAGATCGGACCCGAAGTCATGGAAACGATCGTCAGCGCCGTCCGCCCGATCCGCGTTCTGCTCGTCGAGGATGAGTGCCTCATCAGCGAGTGTGTCGCGGAAACGCTCGAGGAACAGGGTTTCACCGTACGGGCCGTGACCAATGCGGCCGACGCGCTGATGCATCTGCGGTCCTCGCCGGTCGACGCACTGTTCACCGACATCAATCTTCGGGGCGGCATGGACGGCGCGGTGCTGGCACGGCGTGCGCGCGATCTTTTGCCCGATCTGCCGGTTGTTTACGCCTCGGGCCGGAGCGGCATGCTCGATGCGGCGAGCCGCGTTCCGGGCTCGGTCTTTGTTGCCGAAGCCCTACGTCCCCGAGCGCGTGGGGCGAATTCTGGCCGACGTGGTCAACGCCGCCACGAGAGTGCCGGCCTGATCCTTACTGCTCGACCGCGCCGCGCGCGAGAAATTCCTCGAGCCAGTGAATGTGATAGTCGCCGTCGATGATGTCCGATTTCTCGCGCCAGCGCGCGGAACAGCGGCAGCGTCGTCTCGATGCCGTCGACCACGAATTCGTCGAGCGTGCGCTTGAGCCTCATCAGGCATTCCTCGCGGGTCTTGCCGTGGACGATCAGCTTGCCGACCAGCGAGTCGTAATAGGCGGAATCGTGTAGCCGTGGTAGACGGCGGAATCGATCCGCACGCCGAGGCCGCCCGGCGGATGGTAATGCACGATCTTGCCGGGCGAGGCGCGGAACGACACCGGGTTTTCGGCATTGATGCGGCACTCGATGGCGTGGCCGTGGAATTTCACGTCGGCCTGCGTCATGGACAGACCGACGCCGGCCGCAACCCGGATCTGTTCGGCGACAAGGTCGATGTCGGTGATCATCTCGGTCACCGGATGCTCGACCTGGATGCGGGTATTCATCTCGATGAAATTGAACTTGCCGTCCTCGTACAGAAATTCGACGGTGCCCACGCCGAGATATTTGATGTCGCGCATCGCTTTGGCGACCGTCTCGCAAATCTGGTCGCGAACGGCGGTGTTGAGCGCGGGCGAGGGGCCTTCTTCCCAGATTTTCTGATGCCGGCGCTGCAATGAACAGTCACGCTCGCCCAGATGGATGGCGCGGCCCTTGCCGTCGCCCAGCACCTGGATTTCGATGTGACGCGGGCGCTCGAGATATTTCTCGAGATAGAGCGTATCGTCGCCGAACGCCGCCATGGACTCCGCGCGCGCGGTGGCGAGCGCTGAAGGAAGCTCGCTTTTGGCGCGGACGACTTTCATGCCGCGCCCGCCGCCGCCCGCGGCAGCCTTGAGCATCACCGGATAGCCAACATCCGCCGCAAGCCGCTCCGCCTCCGCGTCGGAGCCGACGCCGCCATCGGAGCCCGGAACAGTTGGAATGCCGAGTTCGACGGCGGCGCGCTTCGCCGCGATCTTGTCGCCCATCAGGCGGATATGCTCCGGCCGCGGGCCGATGAATTCCACGTTATGCTCGGCGAGAATTTCGGCAAACCGCGCGTTCTCCGCGAGAAATCCGTAGCCGGGGTGAACGGCGTCCGCTCCGGTGATTTCGCAGGCTGCCAGCAGGGCCGGTATGTTGAGGTAACTGTCCTTGGCCGCGGGCGGGCCGATGCACACGCTTTCGTCTGCGAGCCGCACGTGCATGGCGTCGGCATCGGCGGTCGAATGCACAGCCACGGTCGGAACGCCGAGTTCCTTACACGCGCGCAGCACCCGCAGCGCAATCTCCCCCCGGTTGGCGATCAGTACTTTGTCGAACATTGGGCGGCCTGGCGGGGTGGTTGGCGAATTATCAGGATTTGCCGGTTGCCTCATTCGATGATCATCAGCGGTTCGCCGAACTCGACCGGCTGGCCATCCTCGACCAGGATCTGAATGACGGTGCCCGATCGCGGCGCGGGTATCTGGTTCATCGTTTTCATGGCTTCGATGATGATCAGGGTGTCGCCGGTCTTCACCTTGCTGCCGATCTCGACAAACGGGCGCGCGCCGGGAGCAGCGCCGACGTAGGCGACGCCGACCATTGGCGAGGCGACCATCCCCGGATGCTGCGCGGGCTCGATCGGGCCCGGGCCCGGCGTCGTGACGGTGTTCGGGAGCGCCATCGCGGCGCCGGGAATCTCGGCCCGCCGGGGCCTGCGCCTGCCGCGCAACGCGGATCAGCACGCCGTTGCGCTGCACCTCGATCTCGGAGAGGCCGGTTTCGTCGAGCAGCTTCGCCAGTTCGCGGATCGCGTCGTGATCGACGGACTTCGTTTCCGGGGGCGGGTTTGCAGCCTTGCGCGCCACGGTCAGACCCCGGAGCCGATGATGCTCGGCGAGACCGGTGATGGCGAGCGCGTAACCCTCGATCCCGAAGCCGCAGATCACTGCGCGGGCAACCGGCGAAATAAAGGAACGGCGGCGAAAAGACTCTGCGCGCATGAATGTTGCTGATATGCACTTCGATAATCGGTGCCTCCACGATGTTGAGCGCGTCCAGGATCGCAACCGAAGTATGGGTGTATCCGCCCGCGTTGATGACAATGCCGGCGGCTCCATCGGTCCGCGCCTGCTGGATCCAGTCGATCAGATCGCCTTCGTGATTGGACTGGTGAAACTGCACCGTCAGCCCGTGCCGCTCAGCCGTGCTGCGACAAAGCTTCTCTGCGTCCGCAAGCGTCGCGGACCCGTAGATGTGCGGTTCGCGCGTGCCCAGCAGATTGAGGTTCGGTCCGTTAAGGACGTAAACGGTCTTCGTCATTGTGCGCTGTGATCCGGCCGTCGGCGCCGCGGGGCTGGGCCCGTCGTGCCGCGCTCCGTTATAGGCAAGCCCCCAGCAAAGGGAAAGCCTTACGGTTCCCGCGAAAAATCCGGCCGGCCGCCGGCCGGCCGGGCGCGCTTACGGCTGCTTGTGGGTCGAGTTGAGCTTGTCGCGCAACGAGTTGATTCCGACCGCCCCGACGATGACCTCATCGCCGACCACGTAGCTCGGCGTACCGTTGACGCCGAGCGCATCGGCAAGCTTCATATCCTCGTCGATGGTCTTCTTGACCTCGTCGCTGCCCAGGTCCTTTTCGATCCGGGCCATGTCGAAGCCGACGTCCTTCGCGACCGCGAGCGCCCGGGCCTTGTCGGCGGCGCCACGGCCACCCAGCAGCTTCTGGTGAAATTCGAGGTATTTCCTGCCGCCGCTGGTATCCTGCATCCGCACCGCGACCGCGACGCGGGCCGCTTCGACCGAGCCCTCGCCCAGAACCGGAAACTCCTTGAGCACGAATTTGAGGTTCGGGTCCGACTTGATCAGGTCGAGCATGTCCGACATCGCGCGCTTGCAGTAGCCGCAATTGTAATCGAAGAACTCGACCATCGTGACGTTGCCGTGCGGATTGCCGAGCACGACCTGGTGCGGTGAACTGAAAAGCGTCGCGTTATTCTGGGCGACAGCCGCGCGGTGCTTGTCGGCTTCCGCTGCCTGCTGGCGCTTTTCCAGTTCGGTCATCGCCTCCTGGAGCACTTCGGGGTGCCCGAGCAGATAGGCTTTGACGACGCTTTCGATTTCGCCCCGCTGATCGGCGGAAAACGTCTCCGCCTGCGCCGGCGCGACGGCGGGCGAGGCCGCAAGCAGGGCTGCCGCGAACGGGATTGCCAGGCGAAGACCCAATGTCATTGCAATTGTCCTTTGTCAGTCATTGACCGATGCGAAGCGGGTTTTGCCTTCCCTTGTTGAAGGCGACGATATCGTCTGCTTTGACCCAGCCGGGTGAGCCGATGGCAAAGCGTGTCTTGGCGCGTGCGGCGAGCTCCCGGGCGGTCCTGTTGTCGCCGCGTGCGAACGCCGCCTGCGCGGAAGCAAGATCGGCATCGGCAAGATCGCCGCCATGGCCATAGGCCATAGCAAGCTGTTCGTAGGCGTCGCCGGATTCCGGTTCCTTCGCCAGAGCCGCGCGCAGAAGCGGTATGGCTTCCTTCGCCATTTTCGCATTGTTGGTGGCAATCAGCGCCTGCGCCAGTAAAATTTGTATGAGCGCGGGGCTGGGGGCCAGTTCGACCGCGCGGCGCAGCGGCGGAATGGCCTCGTTCGCATGCCCGTTTTCCAGCAAGACCTGCCCCTCGAGCTCGTAAAAATACGGATTATTCGGCATCGCCTGGATCAGGCCTTCGATCTGCGAAATCGTCGAGCGCAGCTCGCCGAAGCGGTATGAGGAGATGGCGCGCGCATAGCGCGCCGGCAGGCTGGTATCCGTGAGCGGATAGCGCCGCAGAATCGCGTCCCGCCGGTGGAGAAAGCCATAGAGCTTGGCCCGCATCATGTCGTGGCGGAACTGCAGCTCCGGCGGGTCTGTTTTGGCCCAGTAGGGAGTCTTCACGAGCTCGGTCAGAGCCGCCATGCGCTCGGTCGGCATCGGGTGGTTTTGGACGTACGGATCGATGTAACGCGCGGTGAACATCATCTCGTCGGCGAAGTGCTTGAAGGTGTCGTACATACCCTTGGCCGACTGGCCGGTAGCACTCAGAAAACGCACGCCGGCGCGGTCGGCCTGATCTTCCTGGGCGCGCTGGTAGGCGAGCAGCGTGTGTTCGAGGTAGGACTGCGGCGCGTTGATCACGGCGGCGCCCACATTGCCCATGTCGGCACTGCCGGTCTTGGCGCCGGCGGCAATCGCCCCGACGCCGAGCAGCATGGCGACGATGGCGGCGGTCTGCGCGTTGGCGAGTTCCTGGCGCATTTTCGACAGGTGGCCGCCGACGATGTGTCCGGTCTCATGGGCCAAGACGCCGATCAGCTGGTTCGGCGTCTTCGCTTCCATCAGCGCGCCGGTGAAGATGAAGATCCGGTGCGCGTCCATGACGAAGGCGTTGAAGACATCCTCGTTGATGATGACGACCTGCACGTTCTGCTGCGAGAGGCCTGCTACCTTGAGAATGGGCTGCAGGTAATCGCGCAGGAGCTGCTCGGTCTCGGCGTCGCGAATCATCGGAATGCCGGCGCTGGAGCCGGACTGCGCCCGCGCCGGAAGATTACCCAACGCCAGCGCGATGGCAGTGACGAGCGCAACCAGGCGCGCCGCTGGCCGCCCCAGGCGCATCTTGCTAGGAGTTCTGGCAAATATCATGCGGGACAGAATTTTTTGGTCCCCCGGTCAGGGACCGCAGGCTATGGATGGAACCGGCAACGGTCAACTAAAGGCGGCGTGCTGTTAACGTCGCAGCCCGCTTGAGGAAACCCCGCGAATACGGCAGCAGCGGGGCGGTCGATCGCGACCGAAATGCGTCTGGATGAAGCGATGCTCGAGACCGTAAAACACCTGTTGCAACCCTCAGCGCGCAGCGCGGTGCCGCCGTTCATGGTGATGGATGTTGTCGCCGCGGCCGCCCGGCTCGAGGCGCAGGGGCGGCGGATCATTCATATGGAAGTCGGACAGCCGGCCGCAGGCGCGCCGGCGCCTGCGATCGCGGCGGCGCAGGCCGCGCTTTCGTCCGGGTCGCTCGGCTACACCGAAACGCTGGGCATCGCGTCGCTGCGCCGGCGTATCGCGCGCGCTTATGGGGAGCGGCACGGACTGGACGTCGATCCCGCCCGTATCGTCGTTACCACCGGGTCTTCCGCCGGATTCATTCTCGCGTTCCTCGCCGCCTTCGAAGCCGGCGACCGGGTCGCGACGGCGCTGCCGGGCTATCCGCCGTACCGGCATATTCTCAGCGCGCTTGGCTGCGAGCCGGTGGGCATCGAGACCTCCGCCGCGACGCGCTGGTCGATGGATGCCGAAACTCTGCTCGCCCGTCACCGCAGGGCTCCGCTCAAGGGCGTCATCATCGGCTCGCCCGCCAATCCGACCGGCACCATGATGACGGCGGCAGCGCTTCGCGAGCTGATCCGCGCCGCGGAAGACGCCGGCATCGTCGTTATTTCCGACGAGATCTATCACGGCCTCGATTACGCTTTTGCCGCAGAGACCGCCGCGCGGATTTCGCCGGACTCGATCGTCGTCAATTCATTCTCCAAATACTTTTGCATGACCGGATGGCGGATCGGCTGGATGGTGGTGCCGCCTTCGCTTGTGCGCGCGGTCGAGCGGCTTCAGCAAAATCTCGCAATATCGGTCCCGACGATCGCGCAGATCGCCGCCGAGGCGGCGTTTGACGGCCGCGCCGAACTCGAAGGGGTGCGCCGCGGCTATGAAGAAAACCGCAGGATCCTGCTCGAAGGTTTGCCGGGGGCCGGCTTCGATTCTTTCCTGCCGCCCGACGGCGCGTTTTATCTTTACGCGGACATCTCCCGCTTCTCGAACGACAGCATGGCGTTTGCGTCGCGCATGCTTGAAGAGGCGGGCGTCGCGACCACGCCGGGCGTCGATTTCGATCCGGTGCGCGGCAAAAACTTCCTGCGCCTGTGCTATGCCGGCAGCCGCGACGAGATGCGCGAAGCGGTCGCGCGGATCGGTGGCTGGTTGAAGAAGAGCGGATGAGGGAGCTGACGATGAGCAATGCCCTGTTCGACATTCTGCGCAAGGTCACGACCGCGACGATTACGACGATGCTGCTCAGGAAGGGTATCCGGCGCTGCTGGATGAACGGGCCGAAGCCGCTCGCGCCGGGAGGCGAGCGCATCGTCGGGCGGGCGTTTACGCTGCGCTTCATTCCGGCGCGGGAAGATGTGGCGACCCCGGAAAGCTGGGCGCACCCGATATCGACGCGTGCCGCGATCGAAGAAATGCCCGAAGGCGTGATCGCGGTCGCCGACGCCATGGGCGTCTCAACCGCCGGCATTTTTGGCGACATTCTTTGCGCCCGCATGCAGAAGCGGAACGTCGCGGCGCTGGTGACCGATGGCGTGGTGCGCGATCGTGCCGGCGTGGTGGCGAGCGCGCTGCCGGTCTGGTGCGCCGGCGTCGCGGCGCCCGCGTCGGTCAACGGGCTCACATTCGTCGGCTGGCAGCAGCCGGTCGGATGCGGAGGCTGCGCGGTTTTTCCCGACGATCTGATTGTAGTCGACGATGACGGTGCGGTCGTCGTGCCGCAGGCGCTGATCGAATTTGTCGCCCATGAGGGCGCCGAGCATGAACTCTACGAGAGCTGGGTGTTCAACGAAGTCGAGAACGGCGTGAAGCTGCCCGGCCTTTATCCGCCGAACGACGAGGCGAAGGCGCGCTACGCGGGATGGCGAAAATCCCGGTCTTGACAACCTCGAGGGCGGAAACCCGTCTGCGATGTTTTTTATCCTCTCAAAAGTTCTCGGTTTCCTCGCGTCGCCGTCCAATCTGCTGATGGCCGCCGGCCTTCTCGGCGTTCTGCTTCTTTGCACGCGGTTTATCCGGCTCGCGAGCTGGCTCGTGGTCACGAGCCTGGTGCTGCTTGCCGTTGCGGGATTTTCGCCGCTCGGCAACGCCCTCATGCTGCCGCTGGAGGATCGCTTTCCGCCGTGTGACGCTTTGCGCGGGCCGCCCGCCGGCATTGTCGTGCTGGGCGGGGTCATATCTCCCGACATATCAGCCGCGCGCGGCGCGGTGGCGCTCGGGGACGCCGCGGAGCGCATTACGGTCACGGTGGAACTGGCGCGGCGGTATCCGGAGGCACGCATCATTTTCAGCGGCGGCAGCGCGGCGCTGATTTTCGACGAAGAGGCCGAGGCGGGCTTCGCGGCCCGTGAGCTGGAAGCTCTCGGTGTCGCACCGGAGCGCATCACGATCGAGGGACGCTCGCGCAACACGCTCGAGAATGCTGCCTTCGCCCGCGAGATCGCGGCACCCAAGCCCGGCGATCGCTGGCTGCTTGTGACGTCGGCCCTTCACATGCCGCGCGCGATGGCCGCGTTCAGGGCGGCGAAATTTTCTGTCGAGGCCTGTCCGGTTGACTGGCACACGCGCGGGCCGTCCGACAGCGTGCGTCCGTTTTTCTCGCTCGCCGGCGGGCTCGTACAGACCGATGCCGCCGTCCACGAATGGATCGGCCTCGTTGCATACCGGCTCAGCGGCAGGACCGCGGAACTGTTTCCCGCGCCCTGACGGCATTTCTTGCCCGCACGGGACCCGTGTGCTCATGTGCCGTGCTGAAATCAAAGTCGGACGGACGGCGCATGGGACTGCATCTGATTATCGGCAACAAAAATTATTCGTCGTGGTCGTTTCGGCCGTGGATTGCGCTGAAAGTCGCCGGTATCGCCTTTGACGAAACGGTGATCCCGCTCGATGCGCCCGACTTCAAGGCGCGCGTCGGCCCCGTGAGCGGCACCGGCAAGGTGCCGGTGCTGATCGACGGTGACACGCGGGTGTGGGAGTTGCTCGCGATCCTCGAATACCTCGCGGAAAAATTCCCGGCGGCTTCGCTGTGGCCGCGCGATCCGGCGGCGCGCGCGCACGCACGCACGATCGCGTCGGAGATGCACGCCGGATTCCAGCCGTTACGGCGGCAACTGCCGATGAATGTGCGCCGGCCGGCCGGGCCCTGGCCGATCGACGCCGATGCCGCCCGCGACGTCGCGCGCATCGACGCGATCTGGACGGATTGCCGTGCCCGGTTCGGCGGGCCGTTTTTGTTCGGCGCGTTCGGAGCCGCTGACGCCATGTATGCGCCGGTCGTGTCGCGTTTCCACACCTACGCGGTCGCGGTGAGCGCGGCATCCCGGGACTACATGCGGGCGTGTGCCGGACTTGCCGCGTGGAACGAATGGCGCGAAGCCGCGCGGCAGGAACCAGGCGTACTGGCGCACGACGAAGTCGAGTGGCCCGAAGTCAGGCGCGAGTAGAAGGGCCTACGCGAGGCGGCGCTGAAGTTCCTGAAGCAGGGGCTGCTGATAGGCGATTATTTTTGTTGTCGCGACCGCAAGTTCGAACCACGCGATCCGGTCGATCTCGGGAAAGTGCTGCCGCCGGCCGGATTTCGGCGGCCATTCGATTTCGAACGTATTGCTGGAAAATCCCGAAAGATCGAAATCCGCTTCGAACGCCCACGCGTGCACCACCTTGCCGCTCTTTTGTTTGACCGGCGCGAGCGCGATCAGGTCATCCGCCGGCGTCAGGCCGGTCTCTTCGGTGAATTCGCGCCGCGCCGTGGTGAGGAGTTCGCCGCCGGGCTCGACCAGGCCCTTCGGAATGGTCCATGCACCGTCGTCCTTTTGGGTCCAGAACGGACCGCCTGGATGGGCAAGCAGAACCTCAATCCCGCTTTTCCGCCGGAATGCCAGAAGGCCGGCGCTGATTTCCGGTTTGCCTCGCATGCGCGCAATTTACCCTGAAAGTGCGGCTCTGTGGCGCAGGCCTTGCCAAACGCCCGGTTGTCTGCATTTTGTCACGATTGCGCCGACAATAGCGGTTTCTTCGTCCACGCAATTTTCTGCGTGGCGCGGAGGCCGACAGATCATTTCCGAACGGGAGCCAACGCCAATGCGATATCGGTTTATCGCCGGTCTCACCCTTGCCGCCGCCGCGGTTCTGCTCAATCCCGCCGCCAAAGCCGAGGATGCGCCGAAAGACGTCAAGGGCCTGTATTTGATGAGCGACTATCCGGCGGTGACATTGCGGCCGGGCGAGACATCTTCGGTCAGTCTGCGACTGCACAATTACGATCTTGCGCCCGAACGGCTCGCGCTGTCGGTGTCCGGCGTGCCCGCCGGCTGGACCGCGACGCTGATGGGCGGCGGGCAGCCGGTCGCAGCGGCCATGCCCGCGACCAACGCCAGCGTGCCGCTCGAACTGCGGCTCGACGTTCCGAAGACGGCGGACGTCGGCACCCAGACGCTCACCGTAACCGCCACCGGCGGCTCCACCACTGCGGAACTTCCGATCGCGGTCACGCTCGCGAAAGATCTTCCGGCGAAGCTGACGCTGACGCCGCAGCTTCCCGAACTGCGCGGCACCTCGCGGTCGAGCTTCGAGTATCAGCTCGCAATCAAGAACGACAGCGGCAAGAAGCTCACCGTCAGTCTGGCGGCGCTGGCACCGCAAAATTTCGACGCATCCTTCACCGAGAATTACGGCGCCCAGGAACTCAACGCCGTTCCGGTTGACGCCGGCCAGACCAAAGACGTGAAACTGAAAGTGCGTCCGCCGAACACCGCTGCCGCCGGCAACTACAAGATCGTCGCGCGGGTAGGGGCCGAGGACACCACGGCGACCGTCGATCTTGCGCTCGACATCACCGGCCAGCCGAAGCTCGAGGTCGGCGGTCGCGAAGGCCTCGTCTCGACGCGCGCGTCGGCCGGCCGGGAGACTTCCGTGCCGGTGGTCATCACCAATGCGGGCACGGCGCCTGCGGACGAAGTCGAATTGAGCGGTTCGGCGCCGGGTGGCTGGAAGATCACGTTCGATCCGAAATCGGTCGATCACATCGCGCCGAACGAGAGCAAAGAAGTCCAGGCGCTGATCACGCCGACGGAGAAGGCGATAGCGGGCGACTACGTCACCACGATCCGCGCATCCGCGCGCGGCGAGTCGGCTTCGACCACGTTCCGCGTCACGGTGACGACGTCGACCATGTGGGGGATCGCCGGCGTCGGCATCATCGGCGTAGCGTTGCTGGTGATGGTCGGCGCGGTCGCACGCTTCGGCCGGAGATGACCGTGGAAGCCGTCATCGAGGCGAGGGGGCTGACCAAAAAGTACGGCGCCGCGGTCGCGGTCGACCACATCTCCTTCAGCGTCGGCCGCGGGGAGATATTCGGCCTGCTCGGCCCGAACGGCGCGGGCAAGACCACGACCATCCTGATGATGCTCGGCCTGACCGAGATTTCCGGGGGCGAAGTCAGCGTGCTCGGTTTCAATCCGGCGCGCGAGCCGCTTTCGGTCAAGCGCCGGGTCGGCTACCTGCCCGACACGGTCGGCTTCTACGATCACATCACCGCAGCCGACAATCTGCGCTACACCGCACGCCTGATCGGCTTCAAAAAGGACGAACGCGAGGCCCGCATCGCCAGCGCGCTCGCGCGCGTCGGTCTCCAGGACGTTGCCGAAAAGCGGGTCAGCACGTTTTCCCGCGGCATGCGGCAACGGCTCGGGCTTGCCGAAATTTTGATGAAGGGCGCGCAGATCGCCATTCTCGACGAACCGACCTCGGGGCTCGATCCGCATGCCACCGCCGAGCTGCTGACCATGATCCGCGGCTTCAAGAGCGAAGGCGTTTCGGTTCTGCTGTCCTCCCATCTGCTCGAGCGCGTGCAGAGCGTGTGCGACCGGGTCGCGCTGTTCAGCGGCGGGCGCATCGCGCTGATGGGGTCGGTCGCCGAACTCGGCCGCGAGGTGCTGGGCGGCGGTTACGTGGTCGACATCGAGGCGGAGGGCGCCGGTCTCGCCGAACGGCTTGCGCTCATTCCCGGCGTCAGCGGCGTCGAGCGGACCGGTATCGGCAAGCTTCGCCTGCACTCCGACCGCGACGTTCGTCCGGAAGCCGCCGCCGAAGTCGTGGCGATGCAGGGACGGCTCAAATTTCTCGGCGTTCAGGAGCCGAGCCTCGACGCGATCTACACCCGTTACTTCGAATCCGTGTCGGATCGGTCCGGGAGCGATAAGGAAGGGACACGCGATGCGGCGTGAAGGCTCGGCCTTTCAGGGTCTCGGCGTGGTCGTGCTCAAGGAACTCTCCGACCACCTCACCAGCATCCGCATGCGTGTGCTGGAATGGCTGATGGTGCTGGTCGCGCTCGCGGCGCTCTATGGCGCCATTCAGCAGATCAAGGACACCACCGCGCAGGACCCGTTTCTGTTCCTGCGGCTGTTCACGACCTCGCGCGAGCCGCTGCCGTCGTTCGTATCCTTCATCTCGTTCCTCGTGCCGCTGATGGCGATCGGGCTCGGCTTTGACGCCGTCAACGGCGAGTACACGCGGCGCACGCTGTCCCGCATTCTCGCGCAGCCGATCTATCGGGATGCGCTGCTGTTCGGAAAATTCCTGGCCGGCCTGATCACGCTGGCAATCAGCCTGGTCGCCCTATGGCTGCTCGTGATCGGTCTAGGCCTGCTGCTGATTGGCGTTCCGCCGGGTGCGGAGGAGATCGGCCGCGCTTTCCTGTTCCTGCTGGTGACCATCATTTATTCCGGCGTATGGCTCGCGCTCGCGATCCTGTTCTCGATCGTATTCCGGTCGGCTGCGACCGCGGCGCTTGTCACGCTCGGGCTGTGGCTTCTTCTGACGTTCATCTGGCCGGTGCTGGCGGGCGCGCTCGCACAGATCATCGCGCCGCTCGATCCCCGCTATCTGGCGATGGGACTGCCGACGCCGGCGACCGCGGAGATGGAACTGATCCTGGCGCGGCTGTCGCCGTCGACGCTGTTCGCCGAAACCGTTGTGGCGCTGCTCGATCCGAGCACGCGCTCGCTGGGGCCGATCTATCTGAGCCAGCTTCAGGGCGCAGTGCTTGGCGCGCCGCTGCCGCTGTCGGAGAGCATGCTGATCGCCTGGCCGCAGACCGTCGGCCTGATCGCGAGCGCGATTGTGCTGTTCGTGATCGGGTACGTGATCTTTCAGCGCCAGGAAGTGCGCGCCTAAATTCCTTAAAAAAGCGGAGGCGCTTGCGCGCCCCCACCTGTGTTTTGACTTTCTGAACCGGCGTTTTGACAACCCCGGTGTTGCGGGCATCAGACCACCAGCACCGCGGCGATCCTCATGTTGCGCGGGTTGACGACGATGACTTCGCTCTCATAGACGAAATAGAGGAAGCCGCGCCATTCCGGCTGGATCTGCACCAGCGTCGCCGGAACCGGCACAATGTGGATGCTGCCGCGCGGCACCACGGTACCGACTGTCACGTCGAAGTTGACGTGATCCACCCGTGGCGCGCCCCGCGCTTCGATCACGGTGGTGCGGATTTGCGTACGCTGCTCGTCGTTCAGGCGGACATTGACGCCTGACGCGTTCGCCTGAAGGCCGCGCATGCCGTCCCGACCGGCGCGATCCTGCGCCGTCCGGTCCGCGCCGTGGTCGCGCATGTTGGTATTTGCGCTTCTGTCGGTTCTGTCGCGGGTTTTGTCGCCTTTCGCATCGCGGTTGATCTCGGCCGCGTTCTGGCCGGACTTCTGGCTTTTGAGGTTGGTGTTCGTTTCGCCGGTTTCCGCGCTGTGACCCATCCGGTTTTCTGACCGGGCGCCCGGGGCGCGATTGTTCTCCTGCTGGGCGCTATGGCCCATCGTCGCGCCATGACCCGTGTTGCCGGAGGGCGCCCTGTTCATCTGCTGCGGCGCGTGCGGCTGGGTCGCCTGCGCCGGACCTTTGTGCTCCTGTGCGTTGTGTTCGGGTGCGTCCTGGGCCAAAGCAAGGCCGGTTCCCGCGACCAGCGCCAGAGAGGCGATGCCGGCAAGGAAAATGTTTCGGTGCGTTCTCATTCTGGTGTGTCCTGTGTTTTTGCGCGCTGCATCCGGTTCGGAGCGTTCAATGCGCTATGCACTGCGAACGCATGGTCCGGGGGAAAGTTTCGGTTCCGTGTGTTATTTTAACGATCCGGGCGGGCTTTAGCTGCGCACATGAACAGACGTGCAGAACACTGCCGTAGTTTGACTGTTTGTTCATGTCGGTAGTTTTGCTCCGCGCTGCAATGCATGAGGGGGGATCGTGACCGTCATCAAGTCCACAGTAGATACCGCGTCGCCGGAGTTCCACGCCAACCGGTCGGCGATGCGTGCGCTGATCGGGGAACTTGAGCGGCGCCGCGCGGAAACCGCCGCCGGCGGCTCGCAACGTTCGCGCGAACGTCATCTGGCGCGCGGCAAACTGCTCCCGCGCGATCGCGTGACGACGCTGATCGATCCCGGCTCGCCGTTTCTGGAATTCTCGCCGCTTGCGGCTGACGGCATGTACGGCGAAAACATCGCGGCAGCAGGACTCATCACCGGCATCGGCCGTATTGCCGGGCGCGAATGCGTCGTGGTGTGCAACGATTCCACCATCAAGGGCGGCACCTATTATCCGATGACGGTGAAGAAGCACGTGCGCGCCCAGGAGATCGCGCGCGAGAACCGTCTGCCCTGCATCTATCTGGTCGATTCCGGCGGCGCCAACCTGCCGCACTGGACCGACGTTTTTCCGGACCGCGATCACTTCGGCCGCATCTTCTACAATCAGGCGACACTGTCGGCGCAGGGCATCGCCCAGATCGCCGTTGTGATGGGATCATGTACGGCGGGCGGCGCGTATGTGCCGGCGATGTCGGACGAAACCATCATCGTGCGCAATCAGGGCACTATTTTTCTCGGCGGCCCGCCGCTGGTGAAGGCGGCCACCGGCGAGGTGGTCTCGGCCGAGGACCTCGGTGGCGCCGACGTGCATGCGAGGAAATCCGGGGTGGCCGATTATTACGCCGAGAACGACCGCCATGCCCTTGCGCTGTGCCGCCGTATCGTCGGCACCCTCAACACCAGAAAAAACGTCGACATCGCGCTCGCCGCGCCGATGGAACCCAAATACGACGCCTGCGAGCTCGACGGCATTGTGCCGGCCGATCTGAAAAAGCAGTACGACGTGCGCGAGGTGATCGCGCGGCTGGTGGACGGTTCGGAGTTCGACGAGTTCAAGGCGTTGTACGGCACGACGCTGGTGACCGGCTTCGCGCACATTCACGGCATCCCGGTCGGCATTCTCGGCAACAACGGAATCCTGTTCTCGGAAAGCGCGCTCAAGGCGGCGCACTTCATCGAGCTTTGCTGCCAGCGCCGCATCCCGCTGCTGTTCCTCCAGAACATCGTCGGCTTCATGGTCGGACGCGATTACGAAGCCGGCGGCATCGCGAGGGACGGCGCCAAGATGGTGGCGGCGGTCGCCTGCGCGCAGGTGCCGAAGATCACGCTCATCATCGGCGGCTCCTACGGCGCCGGCAATTACGGCATGTGCGGCAGGGCCTACAGTCCGCGCTTTCTGTACACTTGGCCGAACGCGCGCATTTCGGTCATGGGCGGCGAGCAGGCCGCGAGCGTGCTCGCAACGGTGCGACGCGACAACATCGAGGCCGGCGGCAAAACCTGGTCGAGCGCGGAGGAAGAAGCGTTCAAGCAGCCCATCCGCGACCAGTTCGAGGCCGAGGGAAATCCGTGGTACGCGACGGCGCGGCTGTGGGATGACGGCATCATCACACCCGCGGAAACCCGCCGGGTTCTGGCTCTGAGCTTCTCGGCGGCCCTCAACGCGCCTGTCCCGGAGACGAAATTCGGCGTGTTCCGGATGTAACGCATCGTCGCCGGCGATGTTCTATTGGTGTAACCACCGCGATAGTGTGTTGAGCAACCGGCAGGCCCGATCATGACCAAAACCGTTGAACACATTCACTGGCCCGACGCCCCGGACATGTGGATGCCCTATGCGCCGGCGATCAAGGTGCGCGGCGGCACCACGGTGTATCTCGCCGGCGTCACCGCGGCGCCGGTCTATCATCATCATCCGCACCGGCCGGAGGAGTTCGACGCCATGCCCCACGACATGGCGGGGCAGGCGCGGGCGACGCTCGAGAATCTCAAACGCGGTCTCGAAGCGGTGGGGGCTACTTTCAACGATGTCGTCACGGCCGACCGCTTCGTCACCGATCTCACCGACCAGGACGCGCTCAACCGCGTCTGGGCCGAATACTTCCGCGATGCGAAGCCCGCGACCACGACCGTTCAGGTGGTGCGGCTCGCGACCGATCCGCGCTGCCTCGTCGAAATCAACGCGGTCGCCGTGGTCGATTGAACGCGCGTCTGCGGGTGTCGTCACGGCGGCGTTACCGCAGCGAAGTTGGCCGTGACCCTGAACCGGCGGCGTGATACCTGTTGCGTCTCATCGCAGGGAGGATCGGCACGGTGTCTGGCAGCAACTACGGGCGGGCACTTATTGTCGGCGCGGGCTCCGGTTTGAGCGCATCGATCGCGCGCCTGTTCGCGAAGTCCGGCCTCACAGTGGGCCTCGCCGCGCGCCGTTCCGGCGATCTTGTCGCGCTCGCCAATGAAATCGGCGGCAAGGCATTCGGCTGCGACGCGAGCCGCCAGGCCGACGTGGTCAAGCTGTTCGCGGATGCCGAAGCCGCATTCGGGGGCGCTCCCGATGTCGTGGTCTACAATGCGAGTTTCCGCACCCGCGGGTCCGTTCGTCGAACTCAATCCCGCCGACGTCGAGAAAACGCTGACCGTCTCGGCTTTCGCGGGCTTCCTCGTTGCGCAGGAGGCAGCGAAGCGCATGCTGCCCCACAAGCACGGCGCGATCCTGTTTACCGGCGCATCCGCCAGCGTGAAGGGCTATGCCCAGTCGGCGCCGTTCGCGATGGGCAAGTTCGCCCTGCGCGGACTGGCCCAGAGCATGGCCCGCGAACTGTCCCCGCAGGGCATTCACGTCGCCCATGTCGTGGTCGATGGCGGCATCCGCAGCGACAGCCGTCCGGTTCCGGCCGACAAGCCGGACAGCCTGCTCGATCCCGATGCGATCGCGGAGACCTATCTCGGGCTTCTCCGGCAGCATCGCAGCGCCTGGTCATGGGAAATCGAGGTGCGGCCCTGGGTCGAGCGGTTTTAAGCTCGTTCGTGGGCGGTCGCGGGCGCGGGACGATGCCGGGACTGACTCTCAAAGCTGTTTTGATCGGGCTTGCGCTTACGCTCGCGGCGGGCGGTACGCAGGCGCAGACGCGGCAGAAGCGCCAGCAGAATCCGCAGCCGCCTGCGGAGCCGGCGATACCGGTCGACCGGCGCGATACACTCGTTGTGGCGCCCGGCCCCTACAACGGAAAGCCGTACTGGCTCGCGCTCGCGCAATGCGGTGGAATCTATTTCAAGCTGAATGTCCTTTATACCGACGCCGCCGTGCACGCGCGGATCGACCGTCCGGATCCGCGGGCGAATTCCGAATTTTCGAAAAAGCTGACCGAGGCGATCCGCACCGGCACGGTTTATTTTGTTGGCGCCGAGCATTTTCTGATGGCGGATCGCAAGATCGAGCGGGCGGACGCCGTGCTGACCTACGATCCGCAGTCCGCCGCGTCCGGTGAGCGCTTCAAGACCATCGATGCCGCGCTCGCGGGAGCGAAAGCCTGCCCGGCGCTTTATCAGGTCTGCCAGGAAACCTTCCCCAAGCACTGCAGCGAGCGGCTTTCGTCCACGAACTGAGCCCGTTTGCCGCGCCGGCCCCGTCCCGATGCAACTCCGCCCGCGTCAACGCGCCGCGGCGCTTGCGGCGACGCGGCGCTGGCGCATTTTTCGCCGAGGTATAGGTCGTTAGGCTGGGTGGCTTTCAAGCAGGAGGTCAACGATGACCTATCGCGTCTATTCCGGCCCGCGCGGCTCCCAGTCGATTTCGCCGCTGGAGAAGGACCGCCACCTGTTCAAGGAGTTCACGCTTCTCGATGAAGCGATGAACTGGGCGCGCCACGTCAATGACAGCGGCCGTGTCACGTTGCTGATCGAGGGCGATGACGGCACGCGCTTCACCAAGCAGCAGATCGTCTCCGCGCTCAAAAATCCGGGCGGCTTCGTATCGCGCAACGACGCGGCGTGACCGGTCCGTCCGCCGGTCGCGCTATTCGTCGATCGTCGTGAGTGCCGCAAGATCGCGGATTTCGCGAAGCGGAGCGAAATCGCGGTACTCGTCCGGGATTGCGCGCGCGATTGACCCACAAGCGCGCCGAAAGCCGAACGACACCGCCCCCATGACGTCCCAGCGGTTCGAGGATACGAAGGTGACCTGCGCTGCGGTACGCGCGAATTCTTTCGGTCACCAGCGCGTAGACTTCCGGGCGCGGCTTGTAGGCTTTCACGGTATCGACCGACAGCACGGCGTCGAGCAGTCCGCCGATACCGGCGGCCTCGACCGCCGCGTCGAGCATGGCCGGCGAGCCGTTGGACAGGATGGCAAGACGCGTCGCCGCGGTTTTTCAGTTCCGTCAGCGCCGGACGCGCATCGGGAAATGCGTCCAGTTTGAAGTAAGCGTCCAGCAGCTGCGGCCGCAGCGCAGGGTCCACCGAAGGAACGCGCGCCAGCGCGTAGTCCAGCGCGCTGTCCGGTGAGTGTCCAGAAATCCACATACCGGCCCGCAAGCGTCAGCGTCCAGGTATATTCAAGCTGCTTCGTTCGCCATATTTCCGAAAACCGCTCCGCGTCCGGCCCCGCCGTGGCACGATGGCGTCCGATCGCAGCGTGGACGTCGAGCAGCGTTCCGTAGGCGTCGAACACACAGATATTCAGCATGCCGGTGCTCCTTTCGGCGTCATGGTGACAAAGTCAGGCCTGATGGGACAATAGCGAGGAAGGATGATTCGATGAGCCGCCCTGTCACCTGGTCGAAGACCGTCACGTTTTTCGAGAATGACTGGCACGAGGGCAACGTGCCGATCATGGGCGTGCGCACCCACGCGGCGTGGCTTTGCACGTCGGTGTTCGACGGCGCGCGCGCCTTCGAGGGCATCACGCCCGATCTCGATCTGCATTTCGCGCGGGTCAATGAATCGGCCAAAGCCATGCACCTCAAGCCGCTGGTTTCCGCCGATGCCTGGCAGGACCTGGCGCGCGAGGGCCTCAAGCGGTTCGACCGCGATGCCGAACTTTACATCCGGCCGATGTATTGGCCCGAGGATGCCGCGGGCGGTGCGGTGCGGCCGGACCCCGAAACCACCCGCTGGTGCCTGACGCTTTACGTGGCCCCGCTGCCGAAGCCTGCCGGCACCGCGATTACGCATGTCGCCGTTTCGCCGCCCGACGCGTGACTCCGCGCCGCTCGACGCCAAGGCCGGCTGCCTCTATCCGAACAATGCGCGCGCCATGATCGAAGCGCGCACGCGCGGCTTCGACAATTGTCTGATGTGCGACATGCTCGGCAACGTTGCCGAACTCGCCACCGCGAATATTTTCATGGTGAAAGATGGCGTCGTGTTCACGCCGGCGCGCAACGGCACGTTCCTCGCCGGCATCACGCGGGCGCGGGTCATGGCGCTGCTGCGCGCCAGCGGTGTCACGGTGGTCGAGAGCTCGCTGACTTATCCGGATTTTCAGTCGGCCGACGAGATTTTCTCGACCGGCAACTATACCAAAGTCTCTCCCGTCGTCCGGATCGACGACCGGGATCTGCAACCCGGGCCGCTCTACCGCAGGGCACGCGAACTATATTGGGAATACGCTCACGCTGGCGGCCACTGACGCGGCCGGTTTATCCGCGCGGCGCACCGCCTGATCCTGGGTTGCCGGCGGGATCGTCGGCGAGCTCGGAAGGCGCCCACCGGGCCTGCGGAACGATGCCGCGCAGATCCTTGACCACACCAATTGTCACCCCGAGCCGCTCGATCACGGCCACGGTCCTGCCGCGCAGCACGAGGTCGCAGTTCATGTGCGAGGGCGCGATGAAGAAATCGGCGCGATTCCAGTCCGGCGTGAACACCAGGCGCTTGTCCGCTTCGTTCTCGAACGACGCACGCTCGCCGCAGACCGCGACCGTGTAGGGTCCGTGCGGCTCCGCGGTCGCGCTCTCAGTCCGGTCCAGCCAGGCCTCAAGGTCTTTGACGGCGGCGGGCATGATGTTGACCCAGTAGTCGGTTTCGTAGCGCCGCTGCGCGCCTTCAAGACCGCCGACTACGGAGTTGTAAAACACGTATTCGTAAGGGTGCAGCCGCACCAGCGTCACTGCGTTCCACACGAACGCGGCAGCCACCAGCACGCCCGCCGCGTAACCGGCGGCGCGCCTTCTTGCCGCGATGTCCGCGAGGAAGAGGTGCGTTCCGATGCCGGCGAGCGCCGCGATCGGCGGCACCACGAACATGAAGTGGCGCATGCCGGTGAATGACGGGCCGTGGCCGAGGACCTGACAGGTGAGCGGGAAGACGATTGCGAACAGCAGATATCCGGTTTCCTGCCAGCGCACATCGGGGGAAGGACGGCCGGTCCGCCGCAACACCGGCCAGACGGCCAGGACCGGCGCAGCGGCTGCTGCGATCAGCACGAAGAGCGGCAGCTTGATCGCCAGATAGTCAGGCTCGTACCAGCGTGGCACGTCCGCCATGTAATACACATGACCCGCAAGGAGAGTGCGGATCGGATAGTGGAAGTGCGCAAAGGCGAAAATTCCGCGCACGGGATTCCAGAAATCGAGCCACGCCCACGGCCACGATACAATCATGATGGCGTAGGCAATCGCGAGAGCGGGCAGAAGGGCGATTACGGCACGAACGCCGGACCATGCCGCGTTCCGCCAGCCTTTTTGACGGCTTCGCCAGAGAAACAGCGCGCCCAGCAGGCCGAGATAAAGCACGATCAGCAGCGCCGTGGCGCGCAGGCCCAGCGCCACGCCGAGCAGTACGCCGAACCAGAGAACGTCGCTCCGCCGCGGAGCCGGCAGGTCGCGCGCGACGCGCATCAGAAAATACAGTGCGCCCATCATCGCCGCGGCCAGCGGAATGTCCTTGGTGTGATTGAACATGCCGCCGTACCAGACGCCGCAGATGGACAGCGCGAGAGCGGCGAGGAAGCCTGCGCGCGGCCCGGCGACCATGCGTGCCGTGGCTCCGGTCGCGACAATCCCGCCGATGCCGGCAAGCGCGCTCATAACGTGGCGGATGTCGTAGAGATCGAACGGCAGCACACGGGCGAGCAGCGCCGCGATGATGTCGAACAGTCCGCCGTACAGATAGAGATTGCGGAAGTCGAACACCGAGCGGTCGGTAAAGCCGCTCCGGTAATAGGCGATGATGAGTTCGCCGTAGTGGTGCTGCAGCGCTTCGTCGTTCGAGACCGCGTATTGCCGCACCGTGGCAAACACCAGCGCCACCAGCACCGCGATCAAAGCGGCGAACGCGAGATCGAACGGATCGAATTCAAAAACCGGGAAGCGGCGATGCCTGGAAAGCGCGGGGTTCATGCACCGGTTCGAGGTCCCAATTCGTGCCTCTTTGCAGCGATATTATCAGAAGCAGGATACTGGCAGGAGTCGCAAGCAGGCGCCCGTGATTTCAAAAGCCCGGTTCGGTCTGCCCTGTACGTACGCTCGTGGTGCGGCAAACACGGCACTGCATGGCGCATCCGGTGGAGCTTTGACAACGCGGCACTCTGTCACGAGCGTAGCGGCGGGGCCGGCCGGCCCCGCCGCATTCGCTAACGGACGGGCTTATTTCGCCGCCGCTTCGTACATCTCGGCGACGTAGTCCCAGTCGATCAGGTGATCGACGAACGCCTTCAGATAATCCGGTCGCCGATTGCGATAATCGATGTAGTACGAATGCTCCCAGACGTCGCAGCCAAGGATCGGCGAGGCGCCGTGCACCAGCGGGTTTTCGCCGTTAGGAGACTTCATCACCGTGATTTTGCCGTCCTTGACCGCAAGCCAGGACCAGCCCGAGCCGAACTGGGTCACGCCGGCCTGAATAAAGTCCTCTTTCATCTTGGCGACGGAACCGAGGTCGCTGATGATCTGCTTTTCGAGCTTGCCCGGCAGCTTGTCGCCGCCGCCGCCCTTCTTCATCCATTTCCAGAAATGGATGTGATTGTAGTGCTGGGCGGCGTTGTTGAAGAGCCCCGCGTTCTTGCCGAAAGTACCTTTGACGACCTCTTCGACCGGCTTGTTTTCCCACTCGGTGCCCTTGGCGAGATTGTTGCCGTTGGTCACGTAGGCCTGATGGTGCTTGTCGTGGTGAAATTCCAGCGTCTCGCGGGACATGTAGGGGGTCAGGGCGTCGTAAGAATAGGGCAGTTCGGGAAGGGTGAATGCCATGGGGGCAGCTCCTTAATGTGAATCCGTTCGGCGGGCGGCGTCGGTAAAACGCCTTTGGAACGTAAGGTTTCCCTAATAGGCGCAATCACCGTGTCTCGGCAATGACGCCCCCGGGGTGCGCGGTCCGGCCGGCGGCGGCGTTGCCAGCGGGCTGCCGGGGCTTTTTCCACAGCGTTTTTTCACGGGGTCATGCGGGCGTTTACGGCCGCCCTGCCGCCTGTTCGGTCGGCACCGGCAGGGTTTTTGACCCGCCCGGCCGGTCCGGCGTCCCGAATTATGTCTTGCACGGCAGCGGGTTAGCCTCCAAAATGGCAATTATGTGATGCCGTCGACGTCGGGTAGGCGGGGGGCGAGCGTAATGTCAGTAGTTTTATTTATTCTGGGGGCCGTGACCATCGCTGCCGGTTTGGCGCTGACCGGATCGGGCATATCGATCCACGATCGCACGTTCGACAGCGAGTTCGTCACGCCGGGCACGATCACCATCATCGGCGGATTGCTTCTGGTTGGTATCGGGATTGCGGTGCAAACGCTTTTGCGCATCGAGCGGGCGGTTACGCTTCGCCCGCTGTCGCAGCCCGCCCGCGAGCGCGAAGCGGCAGACACCGTTACAGCTTCCGAGCTTCCGCCGCCTGTTCCGGTGCAGCAGCAACCGATATTCAGCGCGCCGCCGCCGCTGCCGGTATCTGCGCCCGTTCCCGTCGCTGCGCAGCCCCCTGTTGCTGCGCCGGCTCCTGTTGCTGCGCCGGCTCCTGTTGCTGCGCCGGCTCCTGTTGCTGCACCGGCTCCCGTCGCTGCGCCGGCAATGGCAGCCGACGATGCCGTGGCGCTCGAGAGTCTGCGTGCGAGAATTCCCGACGCTTGCCCGCGTCGAGAGTGTTCCGCAGGTTGCAGCGCCCGAGGTCGCCCTTATCCAGCAGGCGCCGGTTCGCGTGGAAGAAACGTTCGCCGAGATCAGACAGGTCGCCGCCGCCGGTCGTGGCGGCAGTGGCGCTGCACCGCAGCGGCCGCAATTGCGCGCCGATACAAGAGTTCGCCCGGTGCCGGTGGCGCCGGTAAAGCAAAAGGATTCGTCGCTCAACACGTTCTGGCCTGCCGGTCCCCGCCGCGATCCACAGCCGGCGGTTGCGCAGGCCGCAGTGCAGGGGTCGCGACCAAATTCGCCAAAGGTTGTGAATACGCCATCCCCTCTCCCTCCGGCTGTTACAAATTCCGCCGAACTTCACGGGGGATATGAGGATTCGGTCGTTACCGGCCCTGTCAGCGTCCTCAAATCGGGGGTGGTCGAGGGCATGGCCTACAAGCTTTATTCCGACGGATCGATCGAGGCCGAACTTCCCCAGGGTATTTTGCGGTTCGGCTCAATTGCTGCCTTGCGCAGCCACATTGAAAACACTCCCTGATTTTCGATCTGCGATTTCGGGGCACCCGGAGGCGGTCGTGACGGCCGCGATCCGGTATTTGAAGGGTTTGCATGGTAGATTGGTTACGCGCGCCACGAGTGGATACTACCGTTCGTGACCGATCTCACCCATTTAAAACCAGTTGAAACCACCATCTCGACCAAAGTTCTGTATACTTCTTGCCTATTTCTTGGGTATTCTTGTTCACCGCTGCCGGTTTTAGTTGATTGCGTTGATATTCGGACTGACATATCTTCATATTGGTCTGAAAACCGTGAAGCGTTTTTGGTTGCTCACGCAACATCAGGCGTGGCCGGGGCGGCTACACTCAAAGATTTAGGCCTAAACATGTCTGATAATTCGGAGAGCGGATTCATCCATCTGACCGCTGACATTGTCTCCGCTTACGTCAGCAACAACAGCGTCGCCAGCGCGGAAATCCCGACCCTGATTGGGCAGGTGTATTCGGCGCTGCTGCGGGTCTCGAGCGGGCAGGTGACGACGCCGTCGGAGCCGCTGAAGCCGGCCGTGCCGGTGAAGCGCTCGATCACGGCCGAGCACATTGTGTGCCTTGAGGACGGCAAGAAATTCAAATCACTCAAGCGCCATCTACGTACGCAGTACGACATGACGCCCGAGCAATACCGCGAGAAGTGGGGCCTTCCGCCGGACTATCCCATGGTGGCGCCGAATTACGCCGCGGCGCGGTCGCAGCTCGCCAAAGAAATGGGCCTCGGCCAGCAACGCCGGCGCCGGCGGGCCTGACTGTTTCTGGCCTTTGGCATATCGGCGCGAGGCGCGCCGATATGAAATCGTCCCGCTTACAAGAGCGCCCCGTTTGCAAGCCCGTCCTTGTCAGCGGCGCAGCGGTTGATCAACGTTGCAGCATCAGCGTTGCAGCACGCCGATCGCCCGATTGGCGAAGCTGAGCCGTTCGCTCATCACCGCGATCACGTAAGCAAGCAGCGCCTGGCTGAGTGCGGGCTGCTCCCGTTTGATCCGGTCGAAGGCGTCGGCGTCGAGTTCGTAGAGTATGCTCGGCGTCTCGGCCTGGATGGTGGCGCTGCGAACCGACCGGGTAATGAGGCCCATTTCGCCTACAGTGGTGTGCGGGCCGAGGCTGCGGACCCGGGTACCGCGGACTTCGTTCAAATCGACGAACACGCCGATGCGGCCTTCGAGGATGAAATGCATCGAAGCTGCCGGCTCGCCCTGCCGGGCGATGATGTCGCCGGAGTTGACCTCGATCCGCCGGCAATAACCCGCCAGCCGGTCGGCAAGCTCCGTACTGCCGAGCACTTCCGTAAACCAGGTGCCCAGCGAACGCGAATCGGCGGCTTCCGACCTGTGCATTTCGATGATCGCCTGCTCGCAGGCTTCCAGGGCGCGGTCGAGGTCCGGAGCGACGACAATATCGTCGGAAATGAATCGGGCGGTGCGAAACGGCCGCTCGAGTTCCGGAGTGAGATTGACCAGAACGATCCGCGCGCCTGCTTCGCCGGCCGCCTGCCTGATCTGCGCGAAGCTCTGCGTAGCCGAGGAATCGATGCCGGTGACCTGGCGAAAATCGAAAATCAGAAATCGGCAGTCCGGCTCTCTCGCAAGCAGCGCCTTGACGTGCAGATAGAGCCGGTTCGCTGAGCCAAAGAACAGGTAGCTCTGGAGCGCCATGCCCTGAATTTCACGGCCGTGCCGGGCGAGCAGCGCGAGTTCCTTCGGTCCGCGGTCGAGCGACGAGCGATATTCCGAGCCGTCGAAATTAAACTTGATCGCGGCCACGCGGCTGGCGCTCAGGGCGAACGTGGCGCAGCCGATTACGATGCCGATCAGGACACCGGCGACGAAGCCCCAATAAATGATCAGAAACGCTATCGTGATCAGGGAGGCGTATTCGATCGGCAGCAGGTGTCGCGAAGACTGGATCATCCACTGGTAGACCAGCGCCGAACCGAGGAAAATCAGCAGGCCGCCGAGCAGGTATTTGGGCACATAGCCGAGCAGTGACGGATCGGCCACGAGCATCGCAACCGATACTGCCGCCACGGTGAGCCCCGCCAGCCGCCCGGTGGCTCCCGCGGTCCGGGCGAGGATCGAGCGGCTCAGCGAGGTGCAGCTCACATAGCCGCCGCATGCCGCCGTCAGCAGGTTGGCCAGTCCGAGCACCTTGAGATCGCGGTCGATATGGGCCTCGCTTCGGGTCGCAATTTCAATTCCGGTGGTGTTCAGCAAAAGCGTGCTGATGGTAACGAACAGGATGGCGAGCATGTCGCCGGCTAGCGAAGGCAGCGCCGTCCAGGAAAAGTCGCGCAGTGCTTCGGCCTTCCACGGCAGCATAAGCGTCGCCGCCGGCTGCGGCTGGAACAGCCAGCCGCCCGCCTGCGCACCCGCCACCGACGAGCCGCTCAGATATATGACGACGTAGGTCGCCGCGAACCCCGCCAGCAGGATGGCGGGCAGCATGACCGGGGTTTTCGAGCGCGCCATCAGAAGATGCAGGGCTGCTGCGACCGCGATCGCGGCGGCGATTTTGGCGGCCGCGGCCGCATCGAACAACATGCCGATATTGGCCAGAGTCAGGCGCTGATCCGTGATCACCTGGCTCGCGCCGGTCATCAACAGCCAGCCGGTAGCGCCGAGAAAGCCGCCTATCACCGGGAACGGCACGAAGCGTATCGCGCGCCCGGCACGGACGAATCCGAGAATGCACAGCGTGATCCCCGTAAACGCGGTCGCGAGCGACATCACGATCAGCGTAGGCGCGAGCAGGTCGGTTACGCCCGCCGCGACGTTACGCTGCGCCACGGTCGCTACCAGGGCGGCGATCACGACGGAAATCGAGCTGTCCGGCCCGGCGATGGCAAACGGCAGCGAGCCGCGCAGGGCGACGACGGTTCCGCCGATCGCCGCGGACAGAAACGTCACCGCGACGCCGTAGGCCAGCAGATGCGAAAGCGGCCCGGAGAAAATCAGCGCCCCGTAGGACAGGCAATACGCGACCGACAGCGTGCTGGCGATGCCGCCGGCAAACACGTCGTTCAATAAAAGGCTGAATTTCAGTTTGCTCGAGGTGCCGTTGACGCCGACAGAGCCGACACCCATCGTTGAAGTTCCCCGCTCGATTGTGGCGATGATCGCAGCCCCTCCGACGGTTTACAACACGGAGGGTGACGACACCACAATTCCCTCGGCGCCAAGCCGTCGTAACCGCCATGCGGTGGGTGGCGCGGTTCCGTCACACGCTGGTCACGCGGTCGCGGCGACAAGCGCGGCGCGCGCATCGGAACGGATTCGTTCCACCATCGAGCGAAAGCCGTTGGAACGCTGCGGCGTCAGATGTTCGCGAAGCCCGATGCGTTCGAACACCGCAAGCGCGTCGATGCCGAGGATGTCCCGCGCGGGCTTGCCGGAGAAGATCGCGAACAGAACGGCAATCAGACCGCGCACGATATGCGCGTCGCTGTCGCCTTCGAATGTCAGCACCGGGCCGCCGGCCCCGTCCGGATCCACGCGGGTGTCGAGCCATACCTGGCTCGCGCAGCCCTGCACCCTGTTGGCGTCGCAGTGCGCGGCCTCCGAAAGCGCGGGCAGTTCGCGCCCCAGCTCGATCAGATAGCGGTAGCGATCGTCCCAGTCGTCCAGGGTCGAGAAATTGTCGATGATTTCTTCGATATCAGCCATCGCGGCGCGGGTTCCTCGTCGCCCTCCATATAGAGCGTCGGGAGCGCGAGGTCGATGATGCTGCGGGCGGCGAACTGGCGGTGGGGATCAGGACTAGGCGGAGGGCCTTGCATCTTTGCGCAGCGCGGGTCCCCGCCACGACGGCACGAGGTCCGCCGGGGTTAGCGTGCCCTGCATGGCGCGCGACGGCTGGGATTTGCCGGCTGCCGCCCTGGTTGTGGCGGTTTGCGCCGGGTCGGCGGCCGCGGGCGAATTGTGCGGGGAGGCGCCGTCGTGTGCGGCATCGTGCTTCGTCATTGCGTCGCTGATCGCACCGTAGATCATTTTGGCGCCGGCCTGTGCCCGGTAGCCGATCGCCGTCGCGACCTGCGAGCCGATCGTGCACGCGTCCGGCTGGCGGCCGCAAAATCCGCGCAGATCGCCGACGGTCGCCGACGCAGCCGAGATCGCGTCCGACGCGCTGACCTCGGCCGACGGCGTGTGCTGTCCGGTGCCGATCGGCAACAGCACGAGCACAAGGCCGAGCCAGAACGCGATGCGCAGCAGAAAGAACATGTGACCCACATCCCCGGCGGCCGGCATTGCCGCGCGTGTGGTCAACGTAGCAGGCACCCTTGAAAGCCGCGTTGGCGGGGCAGGGACGATTTTGTCCATAATCGAGCAGAATACGACGAAAATTTTAGCGCAAATCGAGAAAATAAAATTTACCTAAAATTTTAGCGAACGCCGCTGCACCGGTGCAAAGCTGCGGCTTGCAATACGCATGATTGCCGGCACCGCGCGCATCTTTCCGGACCCGAGGAACGTCCGTTCGACGCGACCGCATTTCGCGGCAACGTCCCGTTCACCATGACGGTCGATTCCGGCAGTCTCACACCGGCGTAAAAGCGTCCCGGCGCGTGTCGGAAGGCGTGCGCACGCCGCGGCTTAGGGTTCGCTTAAGTGCCGTCTGACACGATCCCGCAACAGAACAATGGGGAGCGCGTCTGCAAAGCCGGGCGTGCGATCGGGAAGTGGCCCTCTTCGCGCCGGTACGGGACTATATCGAAACGCTGGTGCACCCCTCGGCGCAGCAGGATGCGCTCACTGCGGCGCGTCATCGCGCGTTTATTGCGCCGCGTCTGCTCGGCAGCATCATCGCGCTGGCGTCGTTTCCGGTTTATCTGATCGTGCGCGGCGCGCCGACCATACTTGAACTGATCGCGTTTGCCTGGCTCATCGCGCCGATCCTCACCGCGTATTTTCTCTCCCGCACCGGCCGCTACGAAAGCGCCCACGTTCTGTCGTCGCTGGCGCTGACCGGTCTGGTCACGGTGGTCGCTGTCTTCACCGGGGGCATCGCATCGTTCGCCGCGATCTGGCTCGTTGTGGTGCCGCTGGAAGCCGCGCTGTCGTCGTCGCGCCGTGTCGTGGCGCTGGCGTCGACGTTTGCGCTTGCCGCGGCAGGCCTGCTCGTCGTGATCGGCGAACTCGAACTGCTGCCTGCGCCGCTGGCAAGTCCGGCGGCACTGGCGGCACTCGGTATCGTTTCCGCCGCACTGTACGCAGCCGGTCTCGCGCTCGGGTCCGAGACGCTGGCCCGCACCAGTTTCTGGCTGCTGTACGCCGAAGAGGATCGCTACCGGCTGCTGGCGCGCAACATGACGGACGTGATCACGCGGCACGGCCGCGACGGCGCGGTGCTGTTCGCGTCGCCCGCCGCCGAAGCGCTGTTCAGCTGCCGGATCGGCGATCTGCACGCGCACGGCCTGTTCGACCGCGTTCACGTGGCCGATCGCCCTGCGTATCTGACGGCGCTCGGCGATGCCGCGGCGCTGGGTCAGAACTGCTCCGTCGAGTTTCGCGTTCGGCGCGAGACAGCCGACGCCAGCGGCGCCGCCGCCGTGCAGTTCGTCTGGATCGAAATGCGCTGCCGGCCGCTCGAGCGGGCGGCGGGCGCGGAGTTTGCGGGTCAAGGCCGGCGCGAAGTCGTGGCAGTGCTCCGCGACGTAACCGAGCGCAAAGGCCAGGAGCTGGCGCTCGAAGACGCCCGCGCCGAGGCCGAGCGGGCAAACGCCGCCAAGAGCCGCTTCCTCGCCACCATGAGCCATGAACTGCGTACGCCGCTCAACGCCATCATCGGCTTCTCCGACATGCTGAAGAAAGAATACTCGCTGCGGCTCGATTTCGGGCGCCGCACGGAGTACGCCGGCCTCATCAACGAGTTCCGGGCAGCACCTTCTCGGCGTCATCAACGGCATTCTCGACATGTCGAAAATCGAGACCGACAATTTCGAGATCACGCCCGAACCGTTCGCGCCGCCGCAGGTGATTGCGCGTTGCTGCGAAATTCTGGCGCCGCCGGCGCGCGAAGCGGGCGTGCAGCTCGAGCAGACCGTCATCGGCGAACTTCCGGACATCGTTGCCGACAAACGCGCGCTCAGTCAGATACTGCTGAACCTGCTCTCCAACGCCATCCGCTTCACCGACCGCGGCGGCAAGGTCACGATCGGCGCGCGGGCCGAGGCGGGAAGCATCGCCTTCCTGATCGAGGACAACGGCGTCGGCATCAGCGACGAAGATCTCGCGCGCGTCGGCGAGCCATATTTCCAGGCGCGGGCGACGTACGAGCGCCGCCACAACGGCACAGGTCTCGGGCTGTCCATCGTCAAAGGCCTGGTCCGTCTGCACGGCGGCGACGTCACCATCGACAGCCGTATCGGCGTCGGCACGCGCGTATGCGTGCGGCTGCCGCTCGACTGCGAGCGCACGCGCGCCGGCAAAAGGACTGTGCCGCCGGCTCCGGCCGAACTGAAGCATCATGTGCCGGTCCATCAGCAAACTTCCCAGGCGTCCGGGTGCGAAAGCACCGTGACGCCGATCGACATTCGGGTGAAGAAAAGTGCGTGAGCGCAGCAGGAAAGGTCGTTCGGCGGCGCCGCGATCGGGCGGAGCAGCCGCCGCCATCGCATCGGCCGGATCGCGGCTGTGGGCGAAGGCCGCGCACCGTCCGGTGGATTCCACGGCGATTTTCATGGCGAGCGCGGCAAGTGTCGTGATCATTGCCAACGCGGTGTTCCTGCAATCGGGTTCGCATCCGGCGCCGTTCTTCGCCAATCCGACGACGCAGCCGCAGGCGGCCGACGGCCGTTTCACGGTCGCGGTGATGCCACCGCCGCGGCCCGCGGATGCACTTTCGATCCATCCGCCGGTCAGCCCGCGCGCGGCACAGCAGTCAGGAACGCGCCGCAACGATCCGATCGCGGATCTGATCGGGTCGGCCATCGGCACGCCGGCGCGCGTGATGGCGGTGCAGCGCGTACTCTCGGAGTTCGGCTACGGCCAGATCAAACAAACCGGCGTCGTGGACGAGGCGACCAGCGCGGCGATCGAAAAATTCGAGACCGATCGCAAGCTGCCGGTGACCGGACGGATTTCGGCGCGGCTGTTCACCGAGCTTGCCGTCATGACAGGCCGCCCGGTCGAATAGGCCGATTGCGGCAGCCGCGGGACCGGGGCATATCTGCGGGCTGTCCTGCGAGCCGGATCATGCGTCTCAAAACTGCACTGTGGGTCGCCGCCTGGCTGCGGCGCTGTCAGGTCGAGGGCCTGTTCCCTGTCGTGCGCCGTCGCGGGGCGGAGGAGGCGGGCGCCGTGTTTGTCCGGATCAGCCGGCTCGACGGCACCTCGGATCTGTTCGGTCCGGCGCCGCAAAGCGCTTTCGACGCCGCAGCCGGGAAGGGGCGCGCATTCGCTCCGAGTCTCGCCACCCAGCCGGCCTCCGATGAATTCGGTCGAGGCCTATCTCGCGCGCCAGATCAAATACGACCCGGACGCCTGGATCATCGAGCTTGACGACAGCAAGGGCCGTAATTTCCTCGACATCGTTCCCGGTTGAACGGCGCTAAGAGGCGTTGCGGCGCTCGGTCGTGCGCGGCGCAACTGGCGTGCGCTGTCCTGCCGCCGCGCCCGGCCGTGCGTGCCTTCGGGCCTCGTCGTCATACGCAAGCGGCCGATAGGCAGGAGCCGCGCGCTCGCGCGGCACAAGCGCCTGCCAGATCGCGACCATGCCTTCCGCGGCCGGCAGCGTCATCTCGTCGTAGAGCGCCGCGAGCGCGTGCACGCGCTGCACCGAATGGCCGATCGACGGATTGATGAACATCAGGATCCGGTAAAGCACGTGGCGCGGCATGCCGAGCGCCTTGGCCGCAGCCACCACCGGCTCGCCGTATTCGTCGCGCGCGATGCGCGTGGCCTGCTCGCGGGGAATGTGCAGCGCGCGGGCGAGCTCCTGGACGAAGACGGTGCGGTTGCCGCCCGAGTGCGGCCGCTTCAAGTTTCTGGATGATCGCCGTCTCGCGCAAAATCGGGACGCTTCCGGCGGCGACCGGCGCGACCACGTGCAGGTTGAGCAGAATGAGCCGCCGTTCGGCGACGCTGGCATCGAAGAAGCTGTCGGTCAGTTCGCTCGCGGAAGCACGGTCGAGCGCGCGGACCCGCGCAGCGCGCGGGACGGGCGGGGCGGCTTCCTCGCGCTTTGCGGCGGCTTCCACCGCGGCCCTGTGCGCGGTCGCGCCCGCGGAACCGGCCGGTTGCAGCAGCGGATGCGCGCGAAGTTCGGCGGCCACGTCCGGCACGTCGCGGGACAGCCGCTGGAGAATCCGCAGCGGCGGCGACAGGTAGCGGGCAAATCGCTTCGCGACCGCGACGCGCGTTGCGACGTCCACGTCGTCGAGCAGCCGCAGCGCCAGTTCGCTGTAGAGGCGTTCTTCTTCGGCCGTATGGCTCAGCCGGTGCACGTAAAGGTCGGTGAGAACGCGCAGCAGGGTCGGCCGCATGTCGGCGCCGGTGCGCGCGCCGAGATCCGCGAGCCCGTCGAGCGCGAAAAGGTTTTGATTGCGCATGGTCCGTTTTACTCGTCACTACTGCGGACCGCCGCCGGGCGGGCACGAGCCGCCCCGCCTGGGCCGCGCCGCGAACGATCCACCCGCAAACCTAAGTCGCGCGCGTTAGCATAGCGTTAACCGTGCATGCGGCTTATTCGCAGCAGGGCTGATGCGATCGCATCGGCGCAGGGGGGTCCGTTGCCGGCAGGCGTCGGACATGGCTGGCCGCCACCATGGGCACCATCGTCAAGTTCCCCGATGAGGGGCGTATCGTACGGTTCGGTCACACAGACATGCCGGAAGAGTTTGCGACCGTGATCATCCTTCCGGTCGTCCGCATCGAGCGACACGATCAGGCGCGCGCGGAAGATGCCGAACCGCGCACTCGTCCGCCGGCGGACAATGGCGGACGCCGGCGCGTACGGCGCCGCTGACGGCGGGCATGCATCATGCCGCCGCCAGCCGGTTGCAGTCGCAGGACCAGGCTGGCATTCGCCGCCGTCGCTTTTCCGCTGCTCGCCGGCTGCTCGAGCATCGGCGATCTCGGATTTCTTCAGGACCCTGTCATCACCGACGACATGCACTCCTGGGTCGGGCGCGAGGCCGCCGCGCGCTACGGCGCGCCGGTTTCACTCTTTCACCTGACCGATGACGAGCGGCTGCTGCGGGACCTCGCGTTTCCGCTGATCGAACCGCCCTACGACCGACAGCGCTGGGACGCGGTGCTCTACGAATACGGCGTCAAGCGCGAGTTCCAGCGCGCGCTGATATTTCCCGATCCGGGCGCCTACTACCGGCAACTGCTGGCGGCCAACTACCGCTCCGCCGCGGGCCGCTACAACAGGCTGATCGACGACGTCCGCAACGACGTGGTCCGCATGGACCCGTTCTTCGACGTGGCGCATCGGGTGCTCGAGCAGGACCAGCGGCGACAGCAGAGCCTGCCGCACGTGCCCGACGTCGGCGCAATGGACCGGCTCAACGCGATGGCGCGGGTCGGCGAGAACGCGCTCACCGTCGTCTGGGTGCAGAGCGCGCTGGCGCAACGCTGCGCCGCCTACCGCTTCGCGCTCGATCACCTGATCGTCGGCGAGCCGGAAAATGCGGCGGCGCAAGCCGACCTCGTGCTCGTCCAGTTGCAGCAGCACATCGCGGCCAATCAGCTTGTGCAGCCGCCATCGCTGCCGCGTGTCGCCGGACCGCCGCCGGGACCGATCGTCAAATAAGTCCGCGCTTCGAAAGCGTCATTGCGGTACCGGCTCGACGCGACAATGCGCGCCGGCCAGCGCCCGGCGCGCCATCGCCATCATTCCTGGTTCCGGCGCCAGCGCCCGCAGCACAATGAGCCCGGTGCGTGTCGGCGACTCGATGATCAGCCGGTCGGCGGCGGTGATGTCCTCTTCCTCGGGCAGTTCCGCGTGCTGCTCCGGCGTCATCAGATCAAGCTCGATGGCGCGGCGTCCGGCGGCGCGGTCGTTGATGGCGTAATAGGCGACGCTGTTGCGCGTGTAGAACGTCACCGACGTGTAGGCCTGACTTAGCGGCGCGTTGAGCTTGAGCGCGCCGGCGGAAAGATCGTAACGGCAGACCGCAACGGCGAAGGCCGGATCCATGAACGGCATGGTGGCGTTCTGCGCGTCCTGCGCCGGCAGCGGTACGACGGTGTTGACCGGGGCAATCGCCACCAGCCGGGAATAGGCGTCCTGGTTGGCGGCGCGCGGCATCGCCAGCACCGTGGACAGATGCACGATGCCGCCGAGCAGCAGCGCGCCGAGGATCCAGAGCGGCAGCCGGATCATGGGCAGCCTTTCCGCACGATCGACGGCATCGGGCCTTCCTTGTTGATCTGCGATGCGACGCCGATCGGCGTATCGTACAGCCGCCAGACCAGAACGAACCGTTCAGCGCCGCCGCTCGGCAGCCAGTTGCCCGGTCGCGCGCGCGGCCCGACTGTGATGGCGAAGCGCCCGGTAATGTCGCGCAGAATTTCCGCGCTGGTGAAGCCGTGCCGGTCGACGGTGTTGGCGACCAGCCGTCCGGCGGTGTCGTAGAGCGTCAGCGTCCAGTATCGCGCCGCCGGCGTCATGCCGCTGACGACAAAGTCGCAGCGGCCGTCGAATGTGTTGCCGCCATCGTCGGCGCGGGCATAGAAGGCGACGCCGTCGCCGGTTCCGAGCGGAAGCGCGCCGCTGCGGGCGATGGCGGCGCGCGCATAGGGGTCGATGTCGACCGAGCCGCTGCGCGGCCACGCGGTCCAGGCGCCGATGGACAGCGCGCCGAACGCCACGCCGCGGGTCAGCGTCATCCACGTCGCGCCGAGCCCGATGGCTGCCGCCAGCAACAACGTGAAACAGGAACTGAGAAATAGCCGCACGTGGATCCCGATCGCTCGCGAGACGGAAGGTTAATCGCCGCGGGACGTTTCGCCGGGCTTGAGGTCGCTCGCCGCGGTGAGTGTGGTTGCAGCGCGTCCGCTGTCTGAAAGTCCGCCGGGAGTTTTGGCGGGTGCCTGCGGCGACAGCGCGCGGCTCGCGTCGTCGAGCATGCGTTCGACATTGACCAGCGCCTCGGCGCCCTTGCGGGTCAGCAGGATCTGCTGCGGCGGAGGGGCGCCGGCAAGCGCCGCGTCGGCGAGCGTCGGCGCGTGCTGCGGCGGCGGCAGGCCGGGCAGGGGCCGCAATTCCACGCCCTGATGCGCATAAGCCATGACGTTGTGCCAGATCAGCGCCGGGATGGTGCCACCGGTCATGCGCTTGGTCGACGTGTAATCGTCATTGCCCATCCAGACCGCGCCCGAGAAGTTTCCGGTGTAGCCGACGAACCAGGCGTCGCGCCAGCTGTTGGTGGTTCCGGTCTTGCCGGCGACCTGGATGCCGTCAAGCTCGGCGCGCCGCCCGGTGCCGTTCATGACCACCGAATTCATCATCGCGATCATTTCGAGCGCCACCTTCGGCGAGATGACCTGCTGCGGCCGTTTTCCGTCGCGGTCGAAGCGCCACACCAGTTCGCCTGCGCCGGTGCGCACTTCCAGCGCCGCGTGCGGCGTAACCGACTTGCCGAGATTGGGGAAGGTCGCGTAGGCGACCGCGTGTTCGAGCACGTTGACCTCGTCGGCGCCGATCGGCAGCGACGGTGTGTCGGGCAGCGGCGTCCAGATGCCGAAGTTGCGCGCGGTCTGCACGATCTTGGCACGGCCGAGCTTCGGATTGCCGTCGCCGAGCGCAATCGACAGCTTCACCGGGATGACGTTGACCGAATTGGTGATCGCCTGCGTCAAAGTGATCGAGCCGGAATAACCGCCGGAATAATTGTGCGGGCACCAGTTGCCGATGCAGACCGGCGAATCGACCACGACCGACTGCGGGGTGAAGCCGTTCGCAAGCGCGGTGGCGTAAACGTAAGGCTTGAACGACGAGCCGGGCTGGCGCATCGCGTCGACCGCGCGGTTGAACTGGCTGGTGCCGTAGTCGCGGCCGCCGACCATCGCCCGCACTCCGCCGTCGAGATCGGCGATCACCAACGCGGTCTGGCTTGCGCCGTAGTCGTGACCGTACTGCCGCAGCGCCGATTCGACCTCGCGGTCGGCGTAGCGCTGAAGGTTGGTGTCGAGCGACGTGCGCACGACGAAGAAGCTCTCGGTGACGGACTTCGGGAACGTATCGACCAGCTTGCGCATCTCGTCGAACGCCCAGTCGAGATAATAGTTCGGGGCATCTTCCTGGCGGCGGTCGACCGGTGTCGCCGGATTGCGCCGCGCGCCGTAAACTTGGCCTTCGGTCATCAGTCCGGCATCGACCAGATTGTCCAGCACCACGTTGGCGCGCGCGCGGGCCGCGGGGAGGTTGGCGAGCGGCGAGAATTTGCTCGGCGCCTTGAACAGGCCGGCGAGCATGGCCGCCTCCGGCAGCGTCACGTCGCGCACCGATTTGCCGAAATAATACTGTGCCGCGCCGTTGACGCCGAACGTGCCGCCGCCGAGATAGGCGCGGTCGAGATAGAGCTTGAGGATTTCTTTCTTTGAAAGACGCGTCTCCAGCCAGAGCGCCAGGAACGCTTCGTTGATCTTGCGCTCGATGGTGCGCTCGTTGGAGAGGAACAGGTTCTTGGCGAGCTGCTGGGTGATGGTCGATCCGCCCTGCACCACGCCGCCGGCTCTGGCGTTGGTCAGCAGCGCGCGCGCGGTACCCAGATAGTCGATCCCGAAATGCTCGTAGAAGCGGCGGTCCTCGGTGCCCAGCACGGCCTTGATCAGATGGTCCGGCATGTCCTCGAGCGCCACCGAATCGTTGTGTCTGATGCCGCGGTTGCCGACCTCGTTGCCGTAACGGTCGAGAAACGTGACCGCGAGTTCGGATTTTTTCAGCCATCCCTCGTCGGAAGTTTCCCGGAACGAGGGAATGGCGAGCATCAGCATCAGGAGCAGGCCCGCGGTGCCCCAAGTCGCCATCTCCGACAGCGGTTCGACGATAAGCCAGCGCCGCCAGCCGGCAATATGGAAGCGGTCCATAAATGCCGTGAATCGCTCATAGACGTCCCGCGCCCATTTGCCGCTTCGGTAAACGGCAAAATCGATCCGGGCGTCGAGGTCCAGCAGCAGCCGCCGGAGCTTGACCAGCCAGCCGTCACGACGTTCTGGAAACAGGTCGCTCACGCTTCAGGCACTCCCGGAACGGGTTCGGGACCCGCCTTGTTCGTCGTCCGCGAAGCAAGACTTAGCCGAGCCCGCGCCGCGGGCCAACGATGCGTGAATGACAGTGTGAATGGAAATTGGGGGCAATTTGGGCGTAGGACCTTTATCGGGGGGCGCTGAAACCATAATGGGCAGTGACAGATATGGTGTCCCGAGCCGTGATGCGGCCCAAAGTACCGGCCTGGAAGGCAGAATGAAGGCAGATCAAGGCCCGGACGAGCTCCCGTTCTGGCAGCGTAAAGCGCTGGCGGACATGACGGATTCGGAATGGGAGAGCCTCTGCGACGGCTGCGGCAGGTGCTGCCTTAACAAGCTGGAGGAAGAGGGAACGGACCGCACCTACTACACCGATGTTGGCTGCCGCCTGCTGGACGGCCAGACCTGCCGCTGCCGGGACTACCCGAACCGTCTCTAGCAGGTCGAAGACTGCGTCCAGCTTACGCCGGAAAGCCTTAAGACCATCACCTGGCTGCCGCCATCGTGTGCCTACGTGCTGGTGGCGGAGGGCAAGGACCTTTACTGGTGGCATCCGCTGGTTTCGGGCGACCCCGACACCGTCCATACGGCCGGCGTATCGGTCCGCGGCCGCGTCGGCGCCAGCGAGACGCACGTGTCCGACGACATGCTCGAAGACTACATCGTGAGCTGGCCGCTCAAGCTGCCGAAGGGTGCGAGGCGGCGGAAGCCGTAGGGCAGGGCTTCGCATTGATGCATCGTCGCGCAGCGCGAAGCGACGCGCGGGCTGTATTATGCAGTCTCCCGATCTCCAACCGACCGGATCGTCAAGGAACCTTGAACATGCGCTTCACATGTCTGAGCTTCGTCGCCATCGGCATCGCGGCGGCCGTCCAGTGCGCAGAAGCGCGCGATCTGGACCCCCGGCACAGGGGCCGCATCCTTGCGCGGCAGTTCTGCGGCGAATGTCATGCCGTGCAGGCGCCAATTTTGAGCCCGGGAAATTTCCCGGCGCCGAGCTTCGTTGCCATCGCAGCGACGCCGGGCATGACGGCAATCGCAATGAATTCCTTCCTCAACACCTCGCATCGCACGATGCCAAACATCGTCCTCACGGCGGACCAGAGAAAGGAGATCGTGGATTACATCTTAAGTCTGAGAAAATGAGGGCTGCCGGCTCAGCCCGAAGCGGTCAATTTTATGTTCGCGACGACGCGATGCCCGCCGATTAATTAATTCACCGGAGATACGTCCGGCACTTTCTTCCACGTCTCGTCGGGATTGAATGCGGTCATTTCCGCCGCCAGTTTTTCGGTCTGCGGGCCGAGATCTTTTTCAAAGACCACGCCTTCATGACTGACGATGAATGTCTTCACGCCTGAATTTCGATAGGTCGCGGGCCAGGCGACAAGCGCAAAGCCGCCGATCATCCTGTCGTGGACTACATAGTCGTAGGCGCCGCCGTGCGCGGCCGGCCCCTGGCGTGTGAGGATTTTGTAGTAGTAGCCGTGGTACGGCGCGCGGCCGCCGCGTGACGCTGTAGCCCTGCGCGGCCGCGCTGGCGACGAGTTCGCCAAGCGGGCTCGGTTCCTCGCCTGCCTCCGTCGGCCAGTAGAGCCCGTCCTTTTTTCCCGGCTCGCTGACAATGCGCCGCGCGTACGCCGGGACTCCGGTTTTGGCGCGAACGATCCGGGCATAATCGTTTTGCGCATCGACGTAGGCGAGACAGGCCTGGATTGTATCGAGTTCATTGCGGCCGATGCGGCGGAAGAGAATCTCCTGATGCCCTTCGTCGACGTCGAACGACCACGCGGCTTTTTTCTTCACCAGCGGAATCGGGAGCGGCCAGTCCTTCTCGCCCACGAGCAGGATGGCTTTGGCGTCGCCGGCCTTCTCAATTTCATGTTTGACGCCGTATGCAGCTACGAATTTTTTGCGCTGCGCCTCGTCGTCGACCGGATCGCCCGACGCAACAATATCTGCGCCGTCGGGACCGAACAGGGCGAGAAGCTCTTTCTCATTGTTGTTTTCCGCTGCACGGACAAGAGCCTCGGCGGCCGCTTCCGGCGATTTGAAAGACTGCTGCGCGCCCGCGACCGACATGGTCGCGAGCACGAGCATCGCGGCAAGCGCGATACTGCCTGGGGCGCGAAGCGGGAATCGGTTCGTCCGTGAAAGACAGGCGTTCATGACAGCCTCAATCGCGCGTCTGGAGCGTCGGGATCTGCGCACCGTCTTCGACCCACCGATCGTAGGTCTCGAAGGTCAGACCGAGTTTCTCGTAATGCACCCTCAGATATCCGTCGCCGCCGCGCTCGACAGCTTCGGGCTTCACGCTTTGCACTTCCTGCGCCATCACGCCGACATAGGCCTTGTGGCTGCCGTTATAAGCGAAGCGGTAGAATCCGACGCCTTGCCCGATTTCGCCCAGTAGCACGATGTCGTGCTTGAGCCGGATGTCGGAGCGCCGTCCGCCTCCGCCTCCGCCTCCACGGCCGCCGCCACCGCCCGCACGCGCGCCGCCTCCGCCACCGCCTGCGCGCGCGCCGCCTCCGCCACCCCCGCCGACGCTTGACCGGCCGCGTTGCGACTGCGCGTTGGCAGCGCCACGGGACTGTACGTTGCCGAGCGCGTTCGAGCCGCCGGCCGGTCTGCCGCCGGCATTGCCTGCGCCCGGCCCGCGGCCTGCGGCATTGGCCGCGCCTTGCGCGCGGCCTCCGGCGTTCGCGCCGCCGGCGCGATTTGCGGCGTTGCCAGCTTGCGCGCCGCCGCGGTTGCCGGCGTTGCCGCCCTGCACGCCGCCGCGGTTTCCGGCGTTGCCGCCCTGCACGCCGCCACGATTTCCGGCGTTGTCGCGACCACGGAAATCGGTTCGTCCCTGAGCGCCGCCGCGGACCGCATTATTGCCGCCGTAGCGTTGCTGCACACCGGCATTGCCGTAGGCCACTCCGCGCCGGTGATAGGAATTGTGCTGAAAGTTGTTGATCGTGTTGCCGTGCCAGTTCACGCCTCCGCGCCAGTAGGCCCCGCCAGTCCACCGGCCGATTGCGTAGCCGGCGCCAAACGCAATGCCGGTCGCGATCGCAGCGCCTGCAATGTATCCGGGCGCCCCGAAGTAATAGGGCGGATAGCCAGGATAGCCCCACGTTCCATACACCACGGCCGGATCGTACCAGGGCACGTAGATCGTGTCGGGCTGGGCAGGCACGATCGTGATGACCTGGCTGCCCTGGTCCTGCTGCACCGATACGGTCTGCTGCGGCGTCGTCTGGAGTTTGTTTTGGGCCTGGGCCTTCGCGCGCAGGCGCTGCACGGCGTCCATCACATCGGACTGCTGCGCCAGCACGGCGTCGCCAAGTTTCTGGGTCCATTCGAGCTGGGTACTCATCATCGACAGCACGTCGGGTGTCGCGATCAGCGACTTTACGCTGTCGTCCCAATCCTGTTTTTCGGCGGCGGCCTTCAGCGCGTCCCCCTTGAGAGTCTTGTTGGCCGTAACCCAGCGGTCGGCCTGCACGATTTCGAGGGGATACGTGGACGCGGCGAGCACCTCGGCGAGGAGCGGGTCGGGATAGAGAGCGATCGGGGCGACGAGCTGCTCGAGCTGCTGGGCGCTGAAAGCCTGATCCTCCGACGGAGGCGTTGTCGCCGGAGCTGCTGGCGGGGGCGTATCCGTCTGTGCCTGCGCGCGGATGCCGGTACCGACAGGCAGCAGGTTCATCAGCGCGATCATCGCCAGCGCGGCGACCAGCCTGAATGCCGGAAACCGGCCGGGATCGACGGCTAAGTCACGCGAAAAGGTCGAATACGCCATCGCCGGCTCCCGATGCGTTTCGCAAACCCTATTCCTTTCGCAGGCGTTCTGGAAGCCGCCCGGATCGGGGGGACAGGTCTGCCCTGCGGCAAAAGGAGTTGCATTCGCGCGGCCGGGCCGCCAAGTGTGCGCGGGGCGCGATTGCGGAGATTTGCGCTAAATCCGTGCGGCGCCGCCCCCATGAAACCGGCGGTTACCACCTCGCGCGCATGAACGGGAACATGACTCGCGAAATAAGTCCCGACGACGCCCACAGTATCGCGCCCGACCAGGGCGGCGAGGCTCATGCCCGTGCGCGTGCCGAAGAGGACGCAGCCGTCCGCCGGCGCGCCGAATCGGCGGCGCTGGCGCGGGGAACTCACGATACCGGCGCGTTGCCGGCGCTCGATCACGCCGCCGTCCACACCATTATGGGCGGCATCATGCTCGCGATGTTCCTCTCGGCGCTGGAGCAGACCATCGTCGCGCCCGCGCTGCCCGCGATCGGAAAAAGTCTCGGCGACCTCGACGGTGTGTCCTGGGTGGTGACCGCATATCTGCTGGCGGCGACCGTTGCGACGCCGCTGTTCGGCAAGCTCACGGACATTCACGGCCGCCGCATGATCATGCTGACGGCGATCGGCATTTTCATCGCCGGTTCGGTTGTATGCGCGATGGCGCCGTCGATGTGGATTCTGATTGTCGGCCGTGCGCTCCAGGGCGCCGGCGGCGGGGGGCTCATTCCGATCGCGCAGATCATCATCGCCGACATGCTCTCGCCCCGGGAGCGGCCGATGGCCCAGAGCTACACGTCGGTGGTGTTCCTCAGCGCGAGCGTGCTTGGGCCGGTGCTCGGTGGTCTTTTGACCGATCACCTGCACTGGTCGGTCATCTTCTGGATCAATCTGCCGCTGGGCGCGCTGGCGATGGTGATGACGTCCCGGGCGCTGCGCCGTCTGCCGCGCTACGAGCGGCCGCATCGGCTCGATATCCCCGGCGTCGCCTTGATGATCTCGGCGGCCATTGCGCTGCTGATCGCGCTCGACTGGGGCGGCACGCACTATCCGTGGCTGTCGTGGCAGATCGTCGGGCTGATCGTGCTCTCGGCGTTTTTGTGGGCGCTGACGGGGGCGAGGCTTCTCACCGCGCGCGAGCCGTTTATTCCGATTGCGATCCTCGGCGGCCGGATCACCGGCACGATCACGGCGGCGGGCTTCTTCGGCGTCGGGACCATCATCGGACTGTCGATCTACACCCCGCTTTACTGTCAGGTCGTGCTCGGGGTTTCAGCGAGCCTCTCCGGAATCGCCCTGATCGGCTTCATGATCGGCGCCACGAGTGGCTCGTTCCTCACCGGGCGGCTGATCACGCGTCTCAAGCATTACATGCGGGTTCCGATCTTCGGCATGGCCGTGGCCGTTGCGCTGCTGGTGTTCCTCTCCATCCATCCCGCAGGCTTTTCGATCCTGACCTTTACGCTGCTGTTCGCCGCGCTGGGCGCCGCCATCGGTCCGATGTATCAGACCAGCACCATTGTGATGCAGAACGCGGTCAAGCCGCATCAGATGGGAACGGCCACCGGGGCGCTGAACTTTTTCCGGCTGCTCGGCGGCGCGATCATCGTCGCGGTGTTCGGCGCCATGGTGTTCGGAGGCGGAAGCCGCACGGCCGGTCTGGCGGTCGCGACGCTCGCCGCCGGCCATACCGATTTCGTGCAGGCGTTTCGTATGGTTTTCATTGCGGGAGCGGTTTTCGTCGCCATCACGCTGGTGTGCCTGCTGGTGGTGGAGGAAGTACCGCTCAGCGGCCCGGTCCGGCGCGCAGCTCCCGCCGAATAGGGCGTTTGACCGGATGAGCCCGGCCTGAATCGGCCGTTCAGGGGCCGTTCACCCGGCAAGCCCTAGATCAATGCGGTTGGGAGCCGCTTTTCCGGGAAGCCGCGCTCTCCGAACAGGCCAGGGCCACAAGCCTTTGTCGGCTCCAGGAGGCCCGAATGGGTGCCGCCGAACGGGCATTCGCAGCCGCATTGCTCGCCAGCGCCGTCACGCTTGCGCCGGTGCGGGCGGAGGAGGCGCTGCGCCCGACCTACGCCAATGTGAACCTGGAAGCCTCGCGGGGTTGCCTCAATCCGAAGGAACGCCGCGCACTGGTCGAAAGCGGCGCGGTGCTGCGGCTCGCCGCCGCAGTGCATGCGGTGCGTGGCATGGTGCCGGGCACGCTGGTCCGTGCGAGGCTGTGCCATCGGGGCGAGGGAATGGCCTACGTGCTGACAGTCCTCGGCCACGATGGCAAGGTGACGCGCGTGACCGTGGACGCAGTCAAGGGCACGCTGGTCGGCGAGCGTTGAACGGAGCTGCGTTTTGCGCCTTCTTGTTGTCGAGGACGATCCCGATCTGAACCGGCAGCTCGCCACGGCGCTGACCGACGCGGGCTACGTTGTCGACCGTGCCTTCGACGGCGAGGAGGGTCACTATCTCGGCGAGAGCGAGCCTTATGACGCCGTCATCCTCGACATCGGCCTGCCGAAAATGGACGGCATCTCGGTGCTGGAATCCTGGCGGCGCGCCGGCCGCGCCATGCCGGTGCTCATTCTCACCGCGCGCGACCGCTGGAGCGACAAGGTGCAGGGCTTCGATGCCGGCGCCGACGATTATGTTGCAAAGCCATTCCACCTCGAAGAGGTGCTGGCGCGCGTGCGCGCGCTGCTGCGGCGCTCCGCCGGTCATGCGCGGAGCGAGTTCACCTGCGGCCCGGTGCGCCTCGATACCCGCACCGGGCGCGTTGCGGTCGAGGGCAATCCGGTCAAGCTCACCTCGCACGAGTATCGGCTGCTGTCCTATCTGATGCACCATACCGGGCGCGTGGTGTCCCGCACCGAGCTGGTCGAGCATCTTTACGATCAGGATTTCGACCGCGATTCAAACACGATTGAAGTGTTTGTCGGACGTATCCGCAAAAAGCTCGGCGTTGACGTGATCCAGACGGTACGCGGCCTCGGTTATCTGCTCACTCCGCCCGATGCGCGCTAACTCGCTTGCGTTTCGGCTGTTCCTCTGGGCGACCGGCTTACCGTCGTGATCCTCATCGTCACCGGCATCGCGCTTTCGACGATCTACCGCAACGCGGTCGAGCGCGCGTTCGACCGCCGGCTCGACGTCTATCTGCGCACGCTGGTTGCCGACGTGGCGTCCCCCGAGGAGGGCAGCGACAAGATTCCGCAGTCGATCGGCGAGCCGCTGTTCGATCTGCCGCTGTCCGGCTGGTACTGGCAGGTGACGCGGCTCGATGCCGCGAAGCCGGAAGTCCATTCATCGCGCTCGCTGTGGGATTCGAATCTGCCGCGCCTGCCGGAAGCCGAAGATGCCTCCGCGGCCGGCGGTTATCGCAAGGGCTACGCCCAGGGTCCGGAGGACGTCTCGGCTTCGCCTCGTCGAGCGCAACATCGATCTCGGCGACGACGGCCGCTATCTGATCGCGGTCGCGGGCGACGCCTCCGAGATCGATGCCGAGATGGTGAGCTTCGATCGCATCATCGGCGGAATTTTCGCGGCGCTTGCGGTCGCGCTCCTGCTGACCACGGCGTTGCAGGTCCGCTTCGGCCTCTCGCCGCTCAAGCGCATCTCGGAAAGCCTCGCCGCCATCCGCTCCGGCCGCGCGGAGCGGCTCGAGGGCGAATTTCCGGTGGAGATCGCTTCGCTCGCGCGCGAGACCAACGCATTGATCGATGCCAACCGGGAGATCGTCGAGCGCGCGCGCACCCATGTCGGCAATCTGGCGCATGCGCTGAAAACGCCACTGTCGGTCATCGTCAACGAGGCGGCGGCGCGCGGCAACGATCCGCTGGCGCAAAAGGTGCTGGAGCAGGCGGACATCATGCGCGACCAGGTCGCGCGGCAGCTCGAACGCGCGCGTCTTGCGGCGCGGTCCACCGTGGTCGGTACGCTGATCGACGTGCCGCCGGTGGTGACGGCGCTGGCGCGCACCATGGAAAAGCTGCATCGCGAGCGCGACATCGCGATCGACGTCGACGTGCCGGAGCATGCGCAGTTTCGCGGCGAGGAGCAGGACCTCGAGGAGATGATCGGCAATCTGGTCGACAACGCCTGCAAGTGGGCGCGCTCACGGGTCGCCATCGAAGTCGGCGCCAAAGGCCCGACGTCTGACGGCAAGGCGAAGGTATGGGTCATTGTCGATGACGACGGACCTGGACTGTCGCCGGCCGAGCGCGAGCAGGTCGCACTGCGCGGTCAGCGGCTCGACGAGAGCAAGCCGGGCTCAGGCCTCGGCCTGTCTATCGTGGTCGAGCTCGCCAGCCTTTACAATGGCGTGCTGACGCTCGGTACCGCGCCGATCGGCGGGCTGCGGGCCGAACTGGCGCTGCCGGGCGGATAGCATCATCGTTCCAGGTCTGAGTTCTGCCGCAATCGGCCGCGCGGATGACGCGGCGCGCGGCCGGCGTTCGTTTCATCCGCCGGGCGTATCGGGAGCGAAATGCGGCGGATCAGATTCTCGGTGCTGGCGTTCATTGCCCTCGGCGTCGCCGCCTGCGCGTCCGGCAACGGGCCAAGGGAGGCCGGTGGTACGGCGGCCGGCGCGGTGACGGGTGGATTTATCGGGGCCGCGCTCGGGCGGGGTCCGGGCGGCCGCGTCGCCGGCGCGCTCGCAGGCGCTGCGCTCGGAGGCTTTCTCGGCAACCGCATCGGGGCGGCGCTCGACGACGACGATCGCCGGCGTGCCTATGAGGCACAAATCCAGGCGCTGGAGACCGGGCCTTCGGGCGCGCCGGTCGCCTGGCGCAATCCGGATTCGGGACGCTACGGCAATGTCGTGCCCGGCCCCGCTTACGACATGAACGGCGCGCCGTGTCGCCAATACACCTATACGGTCTATATCGACGGCCAGCCGCAGATCGGCCACGGCGCTGCCTGCCGCAATCCGGACGGGAGCTGGATGATCGTGGGCTGATGGCCGCGACGGTGCCTCGACCGATGCCGGTTTTGTACGGGTTTTCCGTAACGCCTTTTTAAGCGGCCCCCCATTAAACCTCGCCAATCGTAGGAAAGCAGTGGTGTGCCCATGGCGAGCGAAGGCCCGCCCGTCGAGCGGCTGCGCGACTATCTCAAAAGCCTCAAGCCGGAAGCGCGCGCCATGCTGGTCGCCGAGCTTGAGCGCGCCACGCTGCGCGGCGAGGAGAACGCCGGCAATGCACTGGTGCTCCAGGAACTGCGCCGCGCGATCCGCGGCGAAGGCCAGCCGGTCGGTCGCGTCGGCGACGCGGCGCGGATGTTCTTCACCCCGCTTGAGCCGTTCCTGATCGACGACCCCGCTGACCACAAGCGCGTCGGCCGTCTCTCGCGCCGTTCGCTGACGCCGATCTGGGAATGGATCGGCCGCGACCTGATGCCGGCCCCGGCAAAGGCATTGAGCGACGACATCAACCGCGCGCTTCTCGACGGCGATCGCCAGAAGGCCGAGCAGTTGACCCGTACGCTGCACGAACGCGCGGTCCTGCGCATCAGGGAGACGATCGCTGCGGTCTCGGGCGAGGAAAAGGCGCGACGCCGGCTCGCCGTGGAAGTCGGAACGCCGCGCGCGCTCGACGATCTCGCGGCCCTTGCCGGCATTCTCGCCAATCGCGATCAGCTTGCCGAACTTGCGCGGCGGCTGCCGCTGCCAGTCCGCTCGCTCGAACCCGAACTCGCCGATGCGGTGAGGGCGCTGATTGAAACCGCACCGGCGCAGAAGCAGCCGGCCGGCGGTGCCGGCAAAGCCGATCTCTATCTTTACGGTTTTCTCCTCGTCATGAGCAGGCTCGCTTCGCCGTGGCAGCTCATCCGGATCGCCACCCGCGCCGCCGACAGCGACGACGCTCAGCGCATTGCCGACAATCCCTGCGGGATCGCGGTCGAGATCGTGCTTTCCGAAGCGGAATGCATGGTGGGCGAACTGCGGACGGAGCTGCGGGGCCACCGTCCGGTCACGTCGCAGCTCAAGGCGATCCACGATGCGGTGCGCGGGCTGCGCACCGAGCTCGATCTGTCAGGCGACTCGCCCTGGAGCCGCCGGGTGGTCGCGATCCGTACCGACGTGTCCAACATCCTCAAGGCCGAAATCGAGTCGGCTC
>CAVYCI010000016.1:0-86089 GCA_963766925.1 uncultured Alphaproteobacteria bacterium | reverse complement strand
GGTGCGCGCCATCGTTTTCTGCGCCTCGGCTCCCGGAATGAGCGCCCGCTGGATCATCTGGCCCATGCGGTTGCCCCGCCTGGCATCGTTCTGAGGCCGGCTCCAGTCCTCGACCTCACTGTCGTCGTCGGCTTGATTTGACATGACTTGTTCCGATTAAGCAGCGACTTTCCTGCGTGAATCGCCATCAATAAACCACCGGACCGTCCGGGTCGATAGTGCTTTGAGCGGGCGGCCAGGCACGAATGCCGCGACTCACGATTTCGAAATCGTGCACCGCTATAAACGCTCTCCTTGAAACAAGGTGGCGGCGGAGTAGTTTTGCCGGCACCGGTCAAGGGCGACTTCCATCCGGCAATCTCGCTGCAGGATGTGGATTGAGATGTGTCAGCCGCGCTTCGCGACAGCGCTTTTGTATTTATTACGGCCGGAGGTGTTGTGACCGCGACTGAAGACGACGACGCCGCGATTTTCACGGTCGTCGTCAATTACGAGGAACAATATTCGATCTGGCCGAGCCATCGCGAACTCCCCCGCGGCTGGCGCGCCGTCGGCAAGGAAGGTCGCAAGGCGGAGTGCCTTCAATATATCGAGCAGGTCTGGACCGACATGAGGCCGCTGAGCCTGCGCCGGAAAATGGAAGGAACCGGAGACGAAGGCGGTTCGTAGTCGTGCCGTCGAGCCGATCGGGCGATGCACCCGTGATGGCCCTTCCTCCGGTATCGTTTCCCTCTGCGCCGCCGCCGGGCTCAAAGAACCGGATTTGCCCAAACCATGTGGTCCCGCCCGGTTGCCGTCAGCGAAGATCCCGACGTTTCGATTAACGTGACGGAATGGAGCCGCCGCGGGTTTCCCTGCGTTCTGCTCCACGGTTTTGCCGATGCCGGACTGCGTGTGGACCCATCTGGCCAGCCGGCTGGCGCCGCAGTTTCATGTCCTTGCAGTCGATCTGCGCGGACACGGCGGTTCCGACCGGGATCCCCGGCAACGTTACGACACCGGGGTGTTTGCCGAGGACCTCGGAAAGGCCATCGCATCGTTTGCCTTCGAGCGCGCGATCCTGATCGGTCATTCGCTTGGCGCGGGCGTGGCGATCCGCTACGCCGCCGCGAATCCGGATCGGGTCGCCGCGCTCGTCATTATCGACTTTGGCCCGGAACTCACCAGAGCCGGAGTCGACGAGGTGATGCGCGCGTTTGCCGAAACGCCGCGCTCGTTCGCCTCGATCGAGCAATATGCGCAGTGGCTGATCGAGCGGCGCCCGCTCGGAGATCCAAAGCTGCTCCGCCAGTTCGCACGCTGCACGCTTCGGCAGACGCCGGAGGGTTCGTGGGAATCCAAAGCGGACCCGATGCTCGACGTTGCGCTGCTGCTGGACCGCTTCGAGGCCAAAGACGCCCGCTACTGCGATCCGCAGATGTGGCTCGAACTGGACCGCATCAAATGCCCCGCGTTGATAGTCCGCGGAATGGGCTCGGGCGTCTTCCCCTACGACATGCCGGCCCGGATGGCGGAGCGATTACGGGCAGCGCAGGCCACCATCGCGGGTGCAGGGCATTCCGTCATGCTGGACAACCCTCTTGAGACTGCGGCCTGCGTCGCCGGATTTCTGGCCGGAGTTCCCTTCGCCAGCGAGTCCGCCGCCGGCGTAAGCGTCACGACCGTGTCGCATGTCTACGCTTTCGCGAGACGGGCACTTAGTCCCGGAATGTCCAATTTTCAACACATTGAAAATCATGTTTAAACACATAGGTGCGCTTAAATGGCTTTCCTCGGGCACCATGTCGTATCGTCAGGCCGGACACTTGGCCCTTCTGCACACTTGGCCCCTTCTGCATTTGATGTTAGAGGGCAATTCGACGTTAGGGGCGATTGATGGAGCAGACTGCAGGGCCCAGCCGCCGCGCGAACCTGACGCAGGATCAGAAGACCCTTCTCGAAAAAAGAATCCGCGGCGAAATTCCGAGCAAAGCGTCTGCCGGCAAAATAACTAGGCGTCCCGATCAAGGCATCGCCCCCCTGTCCCTCGCGCAGGAGGGACAATGGATGCTTCAACAGCTTCAGCCGGAAAACACTGTCCTCAACACGTTTCGTGCCTTGCGCGTCGGCAGGCCGATCGACCGCGCGGTGCTGGAACTTGCCCTGACCGAAGTCGCGCGGCGTCAGGACGTGCTGCGCACCAACTTCAAAATCATCGACGGCGTACCGATGCAGGTGATCCGGCCGCCGGAGCCGGTCAGCGTCGGTATGGTCGATTTCAGCCACCTGCCGACTGAGGAGCGCGAAGCAGAATTCGTGCGGTGGTCGCGCAAGCGGACAGTGGAACCTTTCGACCTCGCCGATGGCGAGTTGCTGCGCACCGATCTCGTGCGCATGTCGGCGCAGGACCACGTCATATTCTTCAATCTGCACCACATCATCTGTGACGGCTGGTCGCTCGGCGTCATCGTGCGCGAGACGATGACGCTCTACAGTGCTTACGCCCAGAACAAGCCTTCGCCGCTGTTGCCGCTGCCGGTGCAATACGGCGACTATGCCGCCTGGCAGCGCTCGAAGCTTGCGGGCGATGCGATCGAGCGGCAACTGGCGTTCTGGAAGAAACATCTGGCCGATGCTCCGACGTCTACCGATCTCCCGTTTGACCGGCCGCGTCCTCCGGACCGCTCGTTCCGCGGCCATCGGCGCGGCATCACGCTCGATGGCGGGCTGGTCCGGCGGCTGCGACTGCTGTGCCAGCGCGAGCAGACAACGCTCTTCACCGTGCTGATTTCGGCGCTCGCGACGCTGTTCCACCGCTACTCGGGTGCCAACGACATTCTGATCGGTTCGCCAGTCGCCAACCGCGCCTTTCGCGAAGTCGAGCCGCTGATCGGTCTCTTTATTAATACCGTGACATTCCGCTTCGACTTCCGCGGGGATCCGACCTTCAAGGACTTTATTGCCCGGGTCCGCGCCGAAGCGATGGACGTCTTCAATAATCAGGACGTGCCGTTCGACACCGTGCTCAACGAGCTTGGCGTCAAGCGCGAGAAGGATCGCTCGCCGTTGTTTCAGACAATGGTCGCCATGCAGCCGCCGCGCGCCGCTTCGGTGTCCAGCGAGCTTGGCGTTGATCCCGCCGTCCTGACGCCACGCGGCGCCAAGTTCGATCTCACGTTGATCCTGTGGGAAAGCGAAGACGGCGACGTCGGCGAAATCATCGAATACGCGACCGATCTGTTCGAGCCGGCAACGATCGAGCGCATGTACCAGCACTATCTGTCGCTGCTCGCCGCCGTCACCGCTGATCCGCTGCAGCGGGTCTCCGCGTTGCCGATGTTGAGCGAAGAAGAAAGCCGGGCGGCGCTGGCCCAGGCCGACGGTCCGGCAGCGCCGTCTCCGGAAACGTGCCTGCACGAACTTGTTTCGCAGCAGGCCGCCCGAACTCCGGATGCAGTGGCGCTGGTGTTCGGGGATCAGCGGATCACTTATCGGGAGCTGGACCAGCGGGCCAATCAGCTTTCCTGGCATCTGAAGTCGCTCGGCGTCGGGCCTGACGTGATCGTCGGGCTGTGTCTGCGGCGCTCGCCCGAACTCATTATCGGCCTGCTCGCCATCCTGAAAGCCGGTGGAGCGTATCTGCCGCTCGACCCGAACTATCCATCGCACCGGCTCGCGCACATGCTCGTCGATGCGCGGCCGAAGGTGCTGGTGACCGAGGCGCCGCTGCTCGCGGCGCTGCCGGCACAGCATCCGGCGGTTGAAACCGGCAAAATCAACTGGCCGACGCTGGCGGCGGTCGCGATCCTGCGGCAGGTCAGGAACCGCGTCCAGGTCGACGCCGACGCCGCCGCCATTGCCGCCAATTCCGTGATGGCGCCCCCGGTCACGGTTTATCCGGACAATCTGGTGTATCTGCTTTACACGTCGGGTTCGACCGGCCGGCCGAAGGGCGTGATGGGTACGCACCGCGCCGTCGTCAACCGGCTGTGCTGGGATGTGCCCGGCGGAACCGCCGACGAAATCTACGCGCAGAAGACCACGCCCAATTTCATCGATGCACTGTGGGACATCTTCATGCCGCTGATACGCGGGCAGTCCACGGTCATCGTTCCGGAAGACGTGGTGCGCGATCCGGATCGTCTGGTTGATCTGCTCTCGCGTGAAGGCGTGACGCGAATCGTTCTCGTACCCTCACTGCTCCGCGCGATCCTCGAAAGTCCGAAGGATCTCGCGCAACGGCTGCCCAGACTGCGTCACTGGGCGTGCAGCGGCGAGCCGCTCTCGGCCCAGCTCACGGCGACTTTTCGCAGCAGGCTGCCGCACGCCGAGCTGATCAACATCTATGGAACCTCGGAGTTCTGGGACGCGACCTGGTTTTCGACCGACGGTTACCAGGGCAGCAGCGGCATCCCGCTGGGCAAGCCGATCAACAACATGCGGGCGCTCGTGCTGCACGATGGTTACGATCCGGTGAGCCCGAACATCGCCGGCGAGCTTTATATCGGGGGCGCGGGGCTGTGCCGCGGCTATTTCGGGCAACCGGCAATGACCGCCGAGCGGTTCCTTCCCGATCCCTTCGGCGACGGCCAGCGGATTTATCGGTCAGGCGATCTCGCCCGGCGCCTCCCGGATGGCGTTCTCGAATTCGTCGGCCGCAAGGACCGGCAGATCAAGCTTCGCGGCCATCGCATCGAGCTTTCGGAAATCGAGCGCGCGCTCGAGCAGCACCCGATCGTTTCCGCCACGTCGGTCCAGCTGCGCCACGATCTGCCGGGCGGTGAGCCCGGCCTCGTCGCTTATGTGGCAACTGAATCGACCCTGGGTGCGGAAGCGGCGCTCCGTGCACATTTGCAGGCCAAATTGCCCAGCCATATGATACCCGTGCACTTTGTAATGCTCGCGAAGCTGCCGCTGACGCCGAACGGCAAGGTCGACCGCGCGGCACTCCCGTCACCGCAGCCCCGGCAGCAGGAAGCCCGCAGGCATGCCGCTCCCAAGACCGAGGCCGAGCGCACGCTCGCGGCGATCTGGAGCGAGATCCTTGGCGTCGCCGAGATCGGAATCGATGATAATTTTTTCGAGCATGGCGGCGATTCGCTAATGCTGGTACGGGTACAGGGTGTCATTAACGAACGCCTGCATCGCGACCTTCCGGTTACGATGCTGTTTCGGTATCCGACGGTCCGGGCGCTCTCGTCGTATCTCGCCGAAGGGCAGAAGAGCGACGGTCTGGTCCAGTCGGCGAGCCGGGGCGAGGCCCGAAAGAAATTCCTGGCACGGCGCGCCCGTCAGTAGGGCGCACGGTGAACGAGGCGGTTATGAACCAGCAAGATGATGCCGACACATCGCAGCGCATTGCGATTGTCGGAATGGCAATTCGCTGTCCCGGCGCGACCAATGTTGACGAGTTCTGGCACAATATGCGCAACGGGATCGAATCGATCTCGTTCTGGACCGACGACGAACTCCGGCAGGCCGGGGTGTCGGACGCGCTTTTGAAACTGCCGAGCTACGTGAGGGCCGCGGCACCGCTTCCCGGCCTCGAAATGTTCGATGCTGAATACTTTAAGTACAGTGCGCGGGAAGCCGAATTCATTGATCCGCAGCAGCGGGTGTTTCTCGAATGCTCGGTCGAGGCGCTGGATAATGCCGGCATCGATCCGGCGCGGTTCCCGGGCGCGATCGGCGTTTTCGCCGGCGAGGGCCAGACCCACTACATGAACCTGCTTTTCAAGGAGCAGGACATGATCGGCATCTCGCGCCAGATGGCGGTGATCGGCAACGACAAGGACTATCTGGCGACGCGCACGTCGTACAAGCTCGGTCTGCGCGGTCCCAGCATGACGGTGCAGTGTGCCTGCTCGACCTCGACGGTCGCGGTGCATCTCGGCATTCAAAGTCTGCTGTCGCACGAGTCCGACGCGGTGATTGCCGGCGGCGTTTCGGTCACCTGGATCCAGAAGTGCGCCGGCTACCATTACGTCGAAGGCGGCATCTTCTCGCAGGACGGCCACACGCGGGCGTTCGACGCCAATGCCACCGGAACGATTTTCTCCGACGGCGTCGCGATCGTTGTGCTCAAGCGGCTGGAAGACGCGATTGCGGACGGCGACAACATCCAGGCGGTGATACTGGGTTCGGCCGCCAACAACGACGGCGCCACCAAGGTCAGTTTCACTGCGCCCAGCATTGACGGCCAGTCCGCCGTCATCACCGAGGCCATGGCGGTGGCGGGCATTTCGCCGGAGACCGTCGGCTACATCGAGGCGCACGGCACCGGTACGGCGCTGGGCGATCCGATCGAAGTCGAAGCGCTTCAGCAGGTGTTCCGCGCGGCCACCGACCGCAAGCAGTTCTGCGCCATCGCCTCGCTCAAGACCAATATCGGCCATCTCAATACGGTTGCGGGGCTCGCCGGCCTGATCAAGGCTTCGCGTTCCGTCAAGGAAGGCGAACTGGCGCCGAGCCTGCATTTCGATACGCCCAATCCAAAGATCGATTTTGCCAATTCGCCGTTTTACGTTCCGACCAAACTGATGAAGTGGCCGGGCGACGGACCGCGGCGCGCCGGCATCAGCTCGTTCGGCATCGGCGGCACCAACACCGAAATCATTATCGAGGAACCGCCGCCGGTCGAAGGCGATCCGACCGCGAAATCGATGCATGTCGCGATCGTGTCGGCAAAAAACGAGGGCGCGATCGATGCCGCCTGCACACAACTCGCGAAATGGCTGCGCGAGCACCCGCAGGAAAGCATCGCCGACGTCTGTCATACGCTCGCGACCGGCCGCTCGCTCAATACGCACGCGTGCGCCGTGGTCTGTACCAGCCCGGAGGATGCAGCCGAGGCGCTGGAGTCGAAAGACCCGGCGGCATTCGCCGGCGGCGTGCGCAACCTGTCGGGACAGCCGATCGCGTTTCTGTTTCCCGGACAGGGCTCGCAGCACGTCAATATGGGCCGCGAGCTCTACAATGAGGAGCCGGTGTTCCGGCGCGAGGTCGATGCCTGCGCCGCGATTCTGAAGCCGCATCTCGGCGGCATCGACATTCGCGCGCTGATGTTCCCCGAGCCGGCCGGCGAGAAGGAGGCCGAGGAACTGCTGCGCAACACGCAGTATGCACAGCCGGCTATTTTCGTCGTGTCCTATGCGGCGGCGAAACTGTGGATGCATCTCGGGCTTCGCCCGGTGGCGGCGCTCGGCCACAGCATCGGCGAATTTGTCGCCGCCTGCCTTGCCGAGGTGTTCACGCTGGAAGATGCGCTGCGCGCGGTCGCGGCCCGTGGCCGCCTGATGGCGGCATTGCCGGCCGGGTCGATGCTGGCGGCGATGGCGCCCGTGGCCCTGGTCGAGCCGCTGCTCAAAGGTTCCGTCTCGGTCGCTGCGGTCAACACGCCGAACGCCTGCGTTGCGTCCGGCCCGAAAGACGAGATCGCCGCGCTCGAGGAGCGGCTCAAGCTTGAGGGCATTTCGGCCACTCCACTGCACACGTCACATGCCTTCCACTCGGTGATGATGGAGCCGGCAGTGGGACCGCTGGTCGAACTGCTGCGCGGCATCGACCTCAAGCCGCCGCAGCTTGCGTTCATCTCCAACATCACCGGCGAATGGATCACCGACGAACAGGCGACCGATCCCGAATACTGGGGCCGTCATCTGCGGGAGCCGGTGCTGTTTCACAAAGGTCTGTCCACCATCCACGACCAGATGCCGAGCCTCTTCCTCGAAGTGGGACCCGGCCGCGCTCTCACGACGCTGGCGCGCTCGTCGGGTGGCGAGGACATGGTGGTCCATTCGTCGCTGGCTCATCCGGCGGCCCGTGGCACGGGCGAACTCAAATCCTTCCTGCATACCGCAGCCGCGCTCTGGCTTGCCGGTGCGACGATCGACTGGAGACAGCGCTACGAGGGCGAGCGCCGCCTGAAACGGCCGCTGCCGACCTATCCGTTCCAGCGCGAGCGGTACTGGATTCTCACCCAGGATCAGCGTGGCGCGGAGCAGGGCGGAAGGCCGGCGCCCGTGCCCGCCGCAGGCGCCGCCGCGGCACGTCCGCCGGCGAAGCCCGCGGTCCCGTATCTGATGGAAACGGTCACCTGGCGCCGCGTCCAATATTCGGCGTTGCCGAAGCTCAATCCCGACCGCGTCGAGCCGGCGTGGCTGGTGATCTCCACCGGCGAGCCGGTTGCCGGGCAGTTGATTGCGGCGCTGCGCGCGCGCGGCGGCAAGGTCTCGGTGGTCGAAAAGGGCGGCGACTTCAAACAGATCGACGAGAGCCGGTTCGTGCTTGATCCAACCCGCGAAGGCGATCTCGACCTGGTGTGCGGCCAGATCGTCAAGGGGCTGGGCGAAAAACAGCGGTTGCAGGTGGTGTATTTCTGCGATCCGCCGCGGGAGCGCACGGCAGCCGAAGTGGTTTCGCAGTATCGCAGCGAAGTAAACGACAAGGTCAACGCGCCGATCGTGCTGATCCGTTCGCTGATGAAGCAGACCAAGCCCAACAACGTCACGCTGACGATGATCACGCGCGACGGCCAGGAGATCCTCGGCACCGAGTTGGTCGATCCGATGATGGCGATGCCGATCGGGCCATGTCTGGCCGGCATGCGTGAGTACCCCGGTCTTCAGTGCCGCATGGTCGACATTCTGTCGAACGAGCGCTTTACCGACGATTTCGTCCAGCGCATTGCGGCAGACCTCGCCGATCCGGCACCCAGTATCGTCACCAGCTATCGCGGCAAGTCGCGCTGGGCGCGCGGCTTCAACCCGATCCCGCCCGGGCTGATGAGAAACCCCGAGATCGCGCTGCGCAAGAACGGCGTCTATCTGATCACCGGCGGCCTCGGCGATCTCGGACTTGCCGTGTCGCACCACCTTGCCGAAAAATATCAGGCCAGCCTCGTTCTGATGAGCCGTACGCCGTTGCCTCCGCGCGAGGAATGGGACGGCATCGTGGAAAAGGGCACGCCCGAAGACCGCGTCGTACGCATGATCCGCGGCATCCGGCACATCGAAAATGCCGGCGGCAAGGTGATGGTCGGCGCCGCCGACGCATCGAACCTTGAGCAGATGCGCAAGGTGGTGAACGACGCCTATGAAAAATTCGGCGCCATTCACGGTGTGATTCATGCCGCCGGAATTTCCGGCAGCACGCCGATCGGCCTGAAGACGCCGGCGGAAGTGGACGTGGTGCTGCACCCGAAAATTCTGGGGCTCGCGGTGCTCGAACAGATTTTCGCCGACCGCGATCTGGATTTCTTCGCGCTGTTCTCGTCGGTCGCCGCATTGTGGGGCCGGGAAGGGCAGGTCGATTATGCCGCCGCCAACGCTTACCTCGACTCCTACGCCGTCCGCATGTGGGAGAAGTCGAGGTGGAAGGTGGTCTCGATCAACTGGGACACATGGCGCGAAGTCGGGATGGCGATCAACACGCTGCGCGTGGCGCCCGGCCAGGCGAAGCCCAAGGCCCTCAAATACGGGCTCGGCACGGCGGAGGGCATTCGCGCCTTCACCCAGGCCCTGGTCGCCCGGCATCCCCAGGTGATCTCGCGCAAGCCTGCGCCGGTACCGTTCATCACCGCGCCGCAACAGCGGCCGGCAGGTGCCGGAGCCGCGAAGCCGGCGGGCGCGCCGGCCGCGGCGGCTGTCCCGGTGCGCAAAGGCTATCCGCGTCCGAAGCTCGCGACGCCTTACCGCGAGCCGACCACCGAGCTCGAGACGGCAGTGGCCGGTCTCTGGATGGAACTGCTGCGCATCTCGCCGGTCGGCCTTGACGACAACTTCTTCGAGCTTGGCGGCCATTCGCTGCTCGCGCTGCAGCTCCTGCCGCGCATACGCGAGAAGTATCAAATCCTGCTCGAGCCGCGCGAGTTCTTCGCCAGCCCGACCGTCGCGAAGCTCGCGGTTCTGGTGGAAGACAAACTGCTGACCGAAATCGAGGAACTGGCACGGCAGGACAAAGCCCGCGCCGCGCAGCCTGCCGTTACCGCGGCGGAGTGAACGCCGCGCCGGCTGAGGCAGGGTGCGTGCAATAGAGGACGTCGTGGCGAACCAATCGAACGCAGAACCGCCGAAGCAGGGCGAGCCGCCGAAAGCGGATCCCTACCTGATCTGGTATCACCCGGATCTTGATTTCCCGAACAGGGTGCCTCTGCGGCGCTCCTACATCATTGCCTCGTCATATCGCTGCGGCAGTACGTTCCTGTGCTCGGAGCTTTGGAAAAGCGGTGTTCTCGGTGCGCCCTCCGAATATCTCAATACCGATCAGGCGAGCGCGGTGATCACGACGCCGCGGGAGACGGGCCGAATGATGGGCCGGCTCGGAGTTTCCACACCCGAGGACTATTTCACGAAGCTGCTGGAGTGCCGGACCTCGCGCAATGGCATTTTCGGCATGAAAGCGCACTTTCATCACTTCGAGCCCGCACTGATCTGGTATCCGCGCATGCTCGAAGTGCTGGCACCGATCACGTATATCTACATTAACCGGCGGGATAAGGTTGCCCAGGCGGTGTCGATGGCAAAGGCGATGCAGACCCATGCCTGGATTTCGTTTGACGAGGTGACCGGTCGCACGCTCCGCTATGACACCGACTTCGTCGAGCAGTGCGCCGCGGAACTGGAACGGCAGCGGCTCGGCTGGTGGCGATGGTTCGAAACCAGCCAGATCACGCCGTTCGTCGTCACCTACGAGGATCTGATAGCGGACACGACGGGCGTGGTGCGCAGCGTCGTGGAATTGATGGGCGCGGAGAACGACGAGCCGGAGCGGGTCAGCCTGCCGGCGGTCGAAAAACAGTCCGACGAGATCAACATGGAGTGGCGCAACCGCTTCGGGCAGGAGAAAAAGGGCGCGCAGGAAAGCTGGAGCGCCGGTAGCGAAAACATCGAGACCGATGCCTGGACGACGATGCCCGATCCCTAGGTTTCGTCAGATCAGGAATGGCTCCGGCCAGTGCCGCGTTGTTATTGACCGACATATTATTATGGGAGCCCGCAGCCGAGACGGCTCGCGAGCGGCAAGTGGACATCCCCCGAAGGAGTAACGCTCGATGCCACCGGGAAACGTTCAGCGACAGCCTGTGAAAAAGCCGGCGCGGCCGATCAGGGCGGGAAAACCGATCCTGCATCTGACTGATCCCCGGCTTGATTTCGCGGTTTCGGTTCCGCTGCGGAAATCGTACATCGTCGCCTCGTCGTATCGCTGCGGCAGCACTTTTCTGTGCAAGGAGCTCTGGTTGACCGGGCTGCTCGGCGCGCCGTGGGAATATCTGAATCCGCGCAAAGGCCCCAACGCCGACTCGATCCAGGACACCATGATGAAGCGGCTTGGGGCTTCATCGACGGAAGATTACATCGCCAAACTGGTCGCGACCCGCACGTCGCGGAACGGCGTGTTCGGGATGAAGGCGCATTTCCCGGATTTTGAGGCGACCCTCAAGAAGTTTCCGGGAATGCGTGAGGCGCTGGCTCCCACCACCTATATTTTTATGGAACGGCGCGACGGGCTTGCCCAGGCGGTGTCGATGGCGCGCGCGATGCAGACCCACAGCTGGATCTCGCTGTCAAAACCGGACGAGCAGAAGCTGCGCTACGACCGCGATCTGATTTCGCAATGCCTCGGCAAGCTCGAGATGCAGAAGCTCGGCTGGCAGCGCTGGTTCGAGGCAAACGACATCAATCCGTTCGTGGTGGTGTATGAGGAAATGACCGCCAACCCGGCGGGCGTGGTGCGCAGCATCCTCGAATATCTGGACGTGCAGGACGACCAGCCCAACGTCGTCCGTCTGCCGCCGGTCGAAAACAGGGCGACGATACCAACAAGGAATGGGTGGCAGCGCTTTCAGCGCGAAGTTCAGGGCGGCGTGATGTCGAACGAGGACGCCGCCGCCATAAAACCGCCGCCCGGCAAGGCCCGCGGCCGGCGCAGCCAGAGGCAAAGGTTCGCCGGCGCCGGGCGGGGCAGCCGGCGCGAATTTCTTCGATCGCTATAAGGTGTTCGCACGCGGCAAGCCGCCGCGCCCTGCGCGCCTGCGCCGCCGCTACGACGCGATCGTCGCGCGCAACCGGGCGTTGTTTCGTGGCGCCCGCGTGCTCCATGTCGGCAGCGGCGACGGCACCTGGTGCATGGCGGCGCTCGATGCCGGCGCGTCCAAAGTCACAGGTATCGAGCCGAGGCGCCAGGCGGCCGATAACGCCAAAGCGACGTTCGAAAAGCTCGGCGCTGATGCAGGATCGTATCAGTTCGTCGCGTCGGCGGTGTTTCCGGCGGTGCAGAAATTCACGCCGGGCGAATTCGACCTGGTTCTTTGCACCGGCTTTTTCGAGCAGGCGGATCCGCGGCACTTCTTCGACCAGATCCGCCGCCTGCGGCCCAAGCATGTGATCCTCGACACCGCGGTGATGCCCGGAAAGAATCCGGTGATGCGGTTCGTGTTCAAGCAGCGCGAGAATGCCGGTGCGGCGCCGCTTTCCGCTTCCATCGCGGCCACGCCCAGCTACGAGCTGATCGCGCTGTTGTGCGATATCTATGGCTTCCGTTGGGAGACCGTCGATTTTCAGTCGCTGGGCATCAGCAACTGGGAAGGCGTCCGCGACTACGAAAACGACCGCCGCCGCACCTATGTGCTGGAACTCGCCGGCTGAACGCCGCCGCGTGCTGCGTCCTTCGCGCGTTACGGTTTCGGCAGATATTGCACCAGAAAGGCCTTGATCCGCTCGCGGGCGTCGGCGGTGGCGTCGGCGGAAAACCGCAGCGTGTCGCCGAATTTCGTCTTTCGGTCGGGCTTTTCTACATCGAACGAGTGCGTGGCTCCCGGGTAGAGCTTGAACGTGACCGGGCCGCCCCCGATGCGGGGGTGCCCGGCGAGCCGCTGGCAGGCTTCGGGGGACGCTCTTTGATCGGCGTCCCCGATCAAGATGAGCACCGGAACGTTGAAAGTGGACCGCACCGATTCCCCGCATACCGGATACATCGCGATGAACGCCGTGAATGTGCCGTGATCGGCGTCGAGCGCAGCCTCGCTCTCCGCTGCGAGCGGATTGTCGGTAGCGGCGGCCCGGAGAACTGAGCTCCGCCGTGGGAAAATCCGATGGCGGCGAATTTCCCGGTGCTGATGTTCGGCATTCTGGCGAGAACGTCCGCGGCTTTGTAGATGTCGAGAGCGCGCGTATCGGCCGGAATCTTTCTGACCAGCTCGCGCGCAATCTCGACGCCCTGATCGCGGCAAATGGTCCTGATGCCGCGGGCTGTGTAGCTGTCGAGGATGAGGGCGGCATAACCTTGCTGATTGAGCCACGCGGCCCATTTGTTCAGGCTCGGCCACGCGCTGGTTTTGACGCTGGCGTCAACGCCGTTGCAGCCATGCGCGAGAATGACGGCGGGGAACGGACCGGAACCCGAAGGCGTCGAGAGCCAGGCGTTAAGCTGGATTGTTTGGTCCTGATAGGTTTGGGGAATTCGACAGCGGCGTCAGCGCAGGCGTCTGCGCCGCCGCCTGCGGCAGCGAGCCGGCCAGAATCAGCGCCACCGCGGCGGCAGCAGATATCATGACAGCGGACTTCCGCGATCGGCCCATGAAACGCATTGTTTCCGTCAGGCGGGCCAACTCAATCAAGCCGGTTCGTGTGAGCGGCCATCCCGAACGACAAATGCGTGAAATCATCTGCGAGCTTGCCTGATCGGCGGAACGGATCGCTTCGACCATAACATCCGCCGGTTTGATGCGCACGCCGTTCCGGACGGGAACGCGGCTTGCCGTCACAGCGGCGGCACGCGGTCGAACCACGGCTGCGCCTGTTCAAGCTGGCCGGCGAGTTTCAGGAGCGTTTCCTCCTCGCCGTAACGGGCGCCGAAATGCACCCCGACCGGGAGGCCGTCTTCAGTCCAGTGCAATGGTACCGTCATCGCCGGTGTGCCGGTCGCGTTGTAAACCGGCGTGATGGACAGATAGTCGGTGACGTGGGCGCGGAACACCGCAAGATCGCCGTTGGTGTCGAAATAACCCAGCTTCGGCGGCGGGGCAGGCAGCGTGGTGGTGAGGATCACGTCGTAGTTGGTCAGAAACGCCGCGAGCCTGCGGCCGGCGCTGTGGGTCGCCGCGAGCGCTTCGACATATTCGGTGCCGGTGACTTTGAACCCGCGACTGTAAACCGACCAGGTCAGGGCCTCCACGTCCTTCGGATCGGGCTTGCGGCCGAGCAGCTTCCAGCGCATCCCGAGCGAGCGCGCGACATTGGCGCACAGCAGCACCTGGCTATGCGGGCGCAGCGTGTTGAGGTCGATATCGGGCGCGGCTTCCTCGACGACGTGTCCGAGGCTTTCGCAGAGTCTGGCTGCGTTCTCCACCGCCTTGATGCATTCGGGATGCAGCGCAATGCCGCGATGATCCTTGCGCATCATGGCGATGCGCAGCCGCCCCGGCGGCTCTCTGACCGCATCCGCAAACGGCCGGGCCGGTGTCGGCGCGGCGTAGGGATCGCCGGGTTCCACGCCGCTGGTGCAATCGAGCATCACGGCGGAGTCGCGCACCGAACGGCTGATGACGTGCCCCGCCGCCAGGCCGCCCCAGCCTTCGCCGGAATCCGGCGCGAACGAAATCCGGCCGCGCGACGGCTTGAGCCCGAACAGTCCGCAATGTGCGGACGGCGTACGTATCGACCCGCCGCCATCGGTGCCGTGCGCGACCGGCAGAATCCCGGCGCTGACGGCGGCTGCGGCGCCGCCTGACGAACCGCCGGGCGAATAGTCGAGATTCCAGGGATTGTGGCAGGGACCATAACGCACCGGCTCGGTGCTGGGGCTCAGCCCGAGTTCGGGACTGAGACTGCGGCCCATGATGACGAGACCGGCGCGCTTGCAGCGCACGGTATAGGCGCTGTCGTGATCCGCCACGAAGTCCTGATAGAGGTTGCTGCCGAACGAGGCCGGAACGCCCTTCTGATAGACGGACAGGTCCTTGATCAGGAAAGGCACGCCCGTCAGCAGCCCCTGCGGCAAGGCGTTCGCGGCGGCGGCGCGGGCCTCGTCGTATTGTTTGTAAACAATCGCGTTGATCGACGGGTTGACAGTTTCGGCGCGGGCGATGGCCAGTTCCAGCACTTCGCCAGCGGTGATTTCGCGTTTTGCGATCAGGCCGGCGAGCGAAACGGCGTCATGCCTGCGGTACTCGTCAAACCTCATGGTGCCGGATTCCTCACTTGCAGTGAAAGCGGCCGCAGCGAATGCCGGGCCGCGCCGGGCGCCCCGGAAGCAGACGATTGGGCGCAGCCGCCGTCAAGGTATCAGAATGGAGGACCCTGCGACCTTGCGGTTTTCCAGTTCTCTGTGGGCCTTGACGGCGTCCTGAAGCCGATGGCGCTGAAGCGGAATTTTTATCGCGCCGCTGCCGACAACGGCGAACACTTCGGCGGCGCTTTTTTTCAGGCCGGCGTTGGTGCCGATATAATTCGCGAGATTTGGCCGTGTCGCGTAAAGCGAGCCTTTCTGCTCCAGCAGGCTGATGCTGAACGGCTTGATCGGTCCCGAAGTGCTGGCGTAGTTCACGAACGTGCCGAACGGGCGCAGACAGTCGAGCGATATCGCGAACGTGTCATTGCCCACGCCATCGTAGACGACATCGCAGCCCCCGCCGCCGGCGATCTTCCTGACCTGGCCGACGAAGTCGCGCCCGTAAACCACGGTGTGACGGCAGCCGTTGGCTTTGGCGAATTTTGCATTGTCATCGGAGGCAACCCCGCCAATTACGGTCGCGCCGAGCCTGTTTGCCCATTGGCAAAGGATGAGGCCAATTCCGATGGCGGCGGCGTGCACGAGAACCGTATGGCCTTTCTCCACCGCGAACGTGTGATGCAGCAGCATCTGCGCGGTCATGGCTTTGACCATGAGGCTCGCCGCATTCTCATAGCTGACGTTTGAGGGGAGTTTCAGCAGGCGGTCGGCGCCGATTACGCGCTCGGCCGCATAGCAGCCGAGCAGCGTCACGTAGCCGACGCGATCGCCTTTGCGAAATCCTTTTACGCCCTCGCCGACCGCAATGATTTCACCGGCGGCTTCGTTGCCGGGCACGAAGGGCAGACCGCCGGGCGCCCGAACGGCGCCGGAACGGAAATAGCTGTCGATATAATTGATCCCGCAGGCGTGTTGCCTGACGCGCACTTCGCCAGGCCCTGGATCCCGTACCCTGACTTCCTCATATGCAAGCGCGTCGGGGCCCCCGACTTTGTGCACCCGCACTGCCGCGACCATCGATGTCTCCGTCATCAACGTCGCCCCCGACTATGCGCGCGATCATATGAACTCATGACCATGACACAAGCTCGCTGAAATTATCGGACGACAGTGGCGCACGCATGGCGGGAAGAGAGTTCGTATCAAAGGGTTCGCGATGGAAAATGACTGACGCTAGAGAGGTTCTTCCCCCGGTACCGGCGCAAAGCTCAAAGCAAACCGGAATGAGGTAATCCGCATTCCTTCACGGAAATAGAATCGATGCGCGCGGGCGTTACGGGTGCCGCATTCCAGTACCACCGCCCTGCAGTTCTCGTCCTGTGCGACGTCCTTCAGCGCAGTCAGCAGACGCTCTCCCAGCCGTTGCGACCGGGCATCGCGCGTTGTCACCAGTTCTTCGATGTGGATAACGCGTCCGCTCACGAGATTCTCCCTGACACCGAACCCCGCGCAGGCCACGACACGGTCGTCCTGCCACGCCGCCAGCAAGCGGTAGCCCTGGTGCCTGCGAAGACGCCGGATTTGCCCGACGAAATCCTCGGCCTGTCCGATGTAGCGCCGCAGCTCGCGCAGCACCGGCAGGCAGGCCAGGATATCCGCTTCGCTCCTGGCCTCGGCCAGACGGATCGAATCCGCGCCGGGTTTGTCGATCAAAGGCCACCTCCGGATTGCGGGAGCGTTCGATGCATCGGCGAAATGGTGACGCGCAAATATCCAGACGCTCATCGGCCAACCGGGAGGTTGCGTCAAGCAGGATGCCTGTGTGTCCTGAAATTGACGCATGACGGCTTCCCGCGTAAATCTTGGTTTCGATCGTATGGCGCACGTGCGGTTGGGCTGCGAGGCACGCTCAGCCGCGATTGATGCAGCCGGCATGATGGCCCCGCACGACGCGGACCGCATTGTGGACGAAGAGCGGTGACCCTGATTGCGGAGCGGCTTGTGGCCCGTCTGCTTTACGCGGCCCTGGTTATCAGTGGTTGCGCGGGACTTGCCGGATGCAGCGAAGATGCCCTTGTGACAGCGCCGGAGCGTCTGCACACGGAGCGCACCACCCAAAGCGAGGTCGTCGTGGTAGTTCCGCGCGGCGTGACCGTCGAGGCGAGCGGCTGCAGCGACGGATGGTGCCTCGTCAAATGGAATGGCAGGCAGGGCTACGGGCTTGCGAAGAATCTGCGAACCCGCGGTTCCGCACCGGGGCCCGCCCAGGATCGTTCCGAAGAGATGGAAGCGGGCGAAGACGTCGACAGCAACTCGGAATAATCCGGCGACCTTCTACGGCGTGGCAGGCGGCGGCATCTCGATCTGCATCGTGCGATTGCGGGTGTCGATCATGTCGCAGCGCCAGTCGCCGTTGATGTTTTTGTAACACCAGCCGTTGGCGTTCGGCTGCGTTTTGACGCTGCAGTTCTTGCCCTTGTTGTAGGTCAGAGGCGTCGTGCTGATCGGAACGCAGGCGTAGAGCACGAAGCTCCCGCTGATCGGATACACCGCCGATATCCCCGCGGCGTCTGGGATCGGAGCCGATCCTTCCGGTGCCGCCTCTCCGACCTTCAGCTTGAGTTCTTCAACGAGGAAGACCTGACCGTCGGTTCGTTCGATGCCGGCTTTGGACTCCAGCCCGCACGTAAAATACCGCCTCGCCTGCTCCTCCGAAATCGCGCCCGTCACCGGCTCCTTGCGTGAGCCGCAACTCACAGGATCGCGGGTCCCGTAGCGCGAACGGATGCCCGACTCCGCCGACACCTGCGCCGATACGATGGCGGCGAGCGCGAGTATGGCCGCAAAGCCGAGCAGCGCGCGCTTCGGAATCCTGGAGGACATTATCGGGAGAGCTTTCGCCAAGGCGTCAACGGAACAGTTTTATCGTATCATCTTTTTGACGTTATCAATTCCGCGTCCCGCGCGCCAGGCACGACGGACAGCCTGGAGGCGAAATGGGCGCCAGCCGCGCCCATTTCCTGCATCATCCTGCCAAGGCCGGCCTGCGCCGACGGTCGCGATGCCGCCGGCACGATGACCCTTATTCGTTGTTCGGCGGCGGTGCCGGCGGCGGGGCGCTTTTCGCCGCGGGCGGCGGCGGTACGGGCGCCGTCGAAGCCGACGGAGGTGGCGATGGCGGAGGCGGCGAAGCGCTGGAAGCCGGCGGTGGGGGCATCGGAGACACGGCAGCCGGCGGGGGTGGATTGGCGCTGCGCGACGCTGCCCGGTCCGCTCGCATTTCCTTGATGAATGCCCTGCAGGGTGGCGACAGTTCCGTGCGGTGCGCAGTCAGGCATTTCATCGAACCGTGCCTGTCGACGCCTGCGCAAAGCGCCTGCAAATCGGGGCCGCATGACGCCTGCATCGCAGCCCTGCTGGCTTTCGGCGACGGACCGCCTGAACCGGGCGGTGGCATTGGCTCGCCCATTGGAGGCGGGCCGGGCGGGGGCGGCGGAGCCATTTGCGGCGGTGGTGGCGGCGGGCCGCCGGGAGGCGCCATCGCGGCCATGCGGCGCTGGTCCCGCGCCGCGGCGAGGCTCGCCGCACATCCGGGGGACAGCGCGCGGCGATGGGCCTGCAGACACTGTACGATCCTGCCGCCGCCGCGCTCTATGCCGGAACAAAACCGCTGACGGTCAAGAGCACATTCCCGATGTCCGCCTGCACCGGCACCGCGCTGTCCTCCTGGCTGCATCCCGGGTGGCGGGGGCTGCATGCCCGGCGGAGGCTCCATCCCCGGAGGCGGTTGCTCTCCAGGCGGGGGCCCCATGTCCTGAGGCGGCGGCATGTCGTTTTGCGCGAAAGCCGCCGGTGCAATCAACAGTGTCGCGAAGATCAAACTCCAGCGCGTGATACGGTGTGCCATGCTGGCATCCTTCCTGCGCCCCCGAGGAATTAGGCTTGCTTGCATTCGATAACGGACGTTGTCAAAGGCAATCTTTCGATCACGAAAGCCTTCGAGCGACGCACGCTGCTAGCGCGCGAATTGGGCAAAAAAGAAGCCGGGTGCGCCAGGCCTTGGAAATTGTTCTCGTGAAAATCGCGGCAACCGCGGGCGGGAGAAGATCGTCAAACGAAAGGGTGGGGTGGTGGAGCCAGGCGGAGTTCGAACCGCCGACCTCTTGAATGCCATTCAAGCGCTCTCCCAACTGAGCTATGGCCCCGAACCTGGGTATTAGTATCAGCTTCTATTAATCGGCGTTCATTAATCCGCGTTTATCAAATCTGAAAATCCTGGCAAGCGGAAGCAGTCAAACCTGGAGGGACGATCGGGCCGCGTATCAAAGGGCCGGCCGGGAACACAGGCGTCCGGTCAGCCTTCCTCTTCGTCCTCGATGTCGCCGCCGATGATATCGGTGACATCGGCGTCCTCTTCTTCCTGCTCCTCGATGAAGGCGGCGTCGTCGAGCGATTCGTCGATCTCGACATCTTCCTCGACATCTCCCGCGCCTGCCGGAACTTTGGTGCCGGCGGTTTCGGCGTCGGCCTCCTCCAGCGAAACGAACTCGGCTTCCTGCGGCTCGGGAACGGCCACTTCTTCCGGAGCGGGAGCGGGCCGCGCGGCGGGCATCGCAGCCTCGGGCCGCGAGCGCGAGGTCGGCACGTCCACCGGTACGACTTTGCCGGTATAGGGCGAAATCACCGGGTCCTTGTTGAGGTCATAGAACTTCCGTCCCGTCTCGGGACAGATGCGCTTCGTGCCCAGTTCAGCTTTTGCCACTGACGAAATCCTTCAAATCGGCTGCTTCACTTGGCTAGTCGGGGTGCCCCTGTCAATAGCCGGCAACGGCCGACGACCGGCGGGACGCGAAGAAAGCTTTTCCCTAACATGCCCGCGACGCACCCGGCCGCGCACAGACGGCCGGTGCCAGGGAGGAATAAACGCAATGAATGCAGGGCCGTACCGCCATCTGATGTCGCCGCTGCGAATCCGGAACACAACGCTGCCGAACCGCGTGGTCTTTGCGCCGGTCTGTCCGACCTGGGTGCGAAGCCCGCACGAAGGAGTTTTTACCGAACAGGCGGTTGCCTACTACGAGGAGCGCGCCAAGACCGGGATCGGAATGATCATCCTCGGTGGTCACCTGATCGACCGGGATACCATCTACACGCCGATGGGCTTCCCGGGACTTTGGAACGACGCCCAGCTTGAAGGGCTCGCCAATGTCGCGCGCGCGGTAAAGCGGCACGGCTGTGCCCTCAGCGTGCAGCTTCTGCACCTCGGCCTGCGCTCGCCGACGCCATTCCTGAAAACCGATCCGGCCCGGGATCCCTATGAATACAATCCTTACATGCTCGCGCCGAGCCAGCAGCCGGCGGGGGAAATTCCCGGCGGTCCGACGCCGAAGGAGCTTGAAGAGCACGAGATCGAATACATTCTGCAATGTTTCGAAGACGCGGCGCGGCGCGCCATCTCCGCCGGTCTCGACGGCGTCGAGTTTCATCTCGCGCACGGCTATCTGCCGTGGCAATTCCTGTCGCCGTTCTACAACCGCCGCACCGACCGGTGGGGCGGCTCGTATGAAAACCGGCTGCGGTTTTCGATCGAGGCGATGCGGCGCATTCGCAGGCGAATCGGCGACCGGCCATTTCTCGGCTACCGCATCAACTCGACGTCGTTCTGGGAGGGCGATCTCGAAATCGACGACGTCAAGCGCGTTCATGCCGATCTCGAGAAAGCCGTCGACCTCGATTATGTGAGCGTCTCGGCGGGCGTGCACCATTCGTGGATTCACACGCCGATGACATTCGAGGAAGGCTGGGAGCGCGAATACACCCGCGCCATCAAGACGGTATCGACCAAGCCCGTGCTTCTTGTCGGCCGGGTCAGTCATCCAGGCGTTGCGGACGAGTCTTGTCTCGTCGGGCGATGCCGACGCCATCCTGCTCGCCCGGCAGATGATTGCCGACGAGCAGTGGATGACCAAGGTGAAGCAGGGCCGGGTGGACGACATCCGCCGCTGCGTCGCCGCGAACTATTGCTGGCGCGCCGTCATCCGCGGCAGCCGCGTGCAATGCGCCTACAATCCGGTGGTCGGCCGCGAAGCGGTGTGGGGCGCGAGCTCGATGATCAAGGTGTCTTCGCCGCAGCGCGTGCTGGTGATCGGAGCCGGCCCCGCGGGACTTGAATTCGCGCGCGTCGCCGCGGCCCGCGGCCATGACATTGTGGTCTACGAGCGCGAGCCGGAGGTCGGCGGGCATGTTCGCGCCTATGGAGCACTGCCGAACCGGCAGCCCTACGGCACCATCGCCACGTGGCTCGCCGACCAGGCGCGGCGCAACGGCGCGGTCATCAGGCTCGGCAGCCCGGTGACGGCCGAAAATATCGACGCCGTGCTCGCTGCCGAACGGCCTGCTCACATCGTGGTCGCATCGGGCGCACGCTATCGCCGCGACGGATTTCAGGGGCAGACCGCTAAACCTATGCCTGGCTGGGAGACCGCCAGGTGCGTGACCTGGGACGAGGTGGCGCTCGACAAGGTCAAAATCTCGGGTGAAGTGCTGGTGATCGACGAACTGGCGGACGTGGCCGCGCCGCTGACGGCGGTCAAGCTTGCGAAGCTCGGTTCACGCGTGCGGCTTTTGACCAAATGGCCGATGATCGGCATGGAGACGGCGGCCGAGGTCTATCTGCACTGGATCATGACCTATCTCTACGAGGCCGACGTCGAGCTTCTCACCGACCATGCGGTCAAAAGCATTCGGGGCCGCGATGTCGAGATCGCGAACGTCTATCAGCCGTCCCGCGTTCGCCCGATCACCGCCGACGCCATCGTGATGGCGACGTCGCGCAGCTCGGAGAACGAGATGTATCACCTGCTGCGCGGGCGTGGATTGAGCGTCGAAGCGATTGGCTGCGCGGTCGCGCCGCGCACCGTGTACGAAGCGACCTTCGAAGGACACCGCACCGCCCGCAAGCTCGGCGAGCCGCAGCGAAGCCGGCTTGGGCGGGTGTCGCAATATGAGAGAACGCCATGACGCGTCGCCGCGGCCCATGATAGAGCACGCGCGATGAACACCACGCTCACGCCGCTCACGTCTTCCCGGAACGGACCGCTCAAGGGGCGGGTCCGCGTGCCGGGCGACAAGTCGATTTCGCACCGCGCGCTCATTCTCGGAGCAATGGCGGTCGGCGAAACGAGGATTTCCGGCCTTCTGGAAGGTGAGGACGTCATCAATACCGGGAAGGTTGTGGCAGCGCTGGGCGCTTCGGTGGAGCGAAGCGGCAACGGCGAATGGCGGGTTCACGGCGTCGGCGTCGGCGGCTTTGCCGAGCCGAACAGCGTGCTCGACTTCGGCAATTCCGGCACCGGCTTCCGTCTCATGCTTGGCGCAGTCGCCGGATGTCCGGTCACCGCGACGTTCGATGGCGACGCATCGCTGCGGCGGCGGCCAATGCGGCGGGTGCTGGAGCCGCTGGAGCGCATTGGCGCGCGGACGCTTGTTGCCGGGGAGGGGCGTGCTGCCGATGACGCTTGCCGGCGCCCGCGACCCGATACCGATCGTGTTCGAGCCGCCGGTGGCCTCGGCGCAGCTGAAATCGGCGGTGCTGCTCGCCGGCCTTGCGGCGCCGGGCGAGACCGTCGTGATCGAGCGCGAGGCGACGCGCGATCACACCGAGAAAATGCTCGCCCATTTCGGCGCGGCGCTGCGCGTCGAGCCCAACGGCGCGCTTGGCCGCCGCATCACGCTCACGGGCCAGCCGGAACTGGCGCCGCAGCCGGTCGTGGTGCCGGCCGATCCGTCGTCGGCGGCGTTTCCGCTGGTCGCGGCCCTGATCGTGCCGGGCTCGGACGTGATCCTCGAAGGCGTGATGCTGAATCCGCTGCGCACCGGCCTTTTCACCACGCTGCGCGAGATGGGCGCCGCGATCGAGATGCTGGCCGTCCGCAACGAAGGCGGGGAGGACGTCGCCGACCTCCGCGTTCGCGCCGGCGCGCTGCGCGGCGTCGAAGTGCCGGCGGCGCGCGCGCCGTCGATGATCGACGAATATCCGGTGCTCGCGGTCGCCGCCGTCGTTCGCCGAGGGCAACGACGCGCATGCGCGGGCTTGAAGGAATTGCGGGTCAAGGAATCCGACCGGCTCGCAGCCACCGCCGCGATGCTGCGGGTCAACGGCGTCGAGGTCGAAATCGAAGGCGACGATTTGATCGTGCACGGGCGCGGCCGCGCCCCGGGCGGCGGTCTGGTCGCGACCCACATGGATCATCGCATCGCGATGTCGGCGCTGGTGATGGGACTGGCAAGCGCGAAGCCGGTTCAGAGTCGACGACAGCGCGTTCATCGCGACCAGCTTTCCGGATTTCACCGGCCTGATGCGTTCGCTCGGCGCCGGCCTGCGGTCCGGCGTTTAACGGTAAAGGTCGGCGCGCGTCGGCGGCAGCCCGGAAGGCCCGCGCCTTCGCTTCGAAACCAGCGTCTGAAAAATGCCGATGCTGCCGCGTTCGAATCCGATCGAGCAGCCGGCGAGGTAAATCAGCCAGAGCCGGGCCTTCTCCCGGCCGACTTCACGCTCGGCTGCGCCCATGTTCGCCAGCAGCCGGTCGTGCCAGAAACGTAACGTCCGCGCGTAATGCTCGCGCCAGCCTTCGACGTCGTGGACCTGAAATCCGTGCCGCTCGAGACCGGCGATCGTCATGCCGAGATGATCGAGTTCGCCGCCCGGAAAGATGTAGCGCGTGATCGCCGCATATTCCGGCTGTTTTTTGCGGAACGCCCTGTCACTGCCTTTGGCCGGCCGGCTGATGGCGTGATGCAGATAAAGTCCGCCGGGTTTCAGCAGACGGTTGATGGTCCGGAAATAGGCCGGATGGTTGTCGATGCCGACGTGCTCGAACATGCCCAGCGAGGCGATCTTGTCGAAGCTGCCTTCGACCCGCGCGTAGTCCCGCAGTTCCACGGTCACGCGGTCCTGCAGATTGAGCCGCGCGATTTTTTCCCTGGCATAGTCGTATTGCTGCTGCGACAGCGTCGCGCCGTGCGCGCGGACGCCATAATGCTGCGCGGCGTAACAGATGAAAGCCCCCCAGCCGCACCCGACGTCGAGCAGCGTCTCGTCCGGCCTGAGCCGCAGCCTGCGGCACGACATTTCCAGCTTGTTGTGCTGCGCGGTGGACAGATCGTCGGCCGGATCGGCGAAATACGCGCAGGTGTAGACCATGTCGGGATCGAGAAAGAGCGAGTAGAACGCGTTCGACAGGTCGTAATGGTCCTGGATGTTTTCCCGTTGGTGCTCTTCGCTGCCGTCGGCGGGCCGGTCGCCGCGAACGTGGTCCAGCGGCCACGGCCCGCCACGCGGCACCAGCAGAAACCTGGCGGCTACGCGCAGCGCCAGTCCTTTGTCGAGCGTTCGCAGCGCATCTTTGGTTCGCACTTTCGTGCGGCGCGCGAACAGGTCGAACAGGCTGCCGTTTCGCAGATCGACGCGGCCGGTCACCCAGAGGTTGAGCACCGTGTCGAGACGCGGCCGGCGCATCAGCGCCGGCACGACGCCCTCGTCGGCGATTGCAATCGCGAGAGCGTCTTGCGGAAGGGCAGACGGCACCGTCGATCCGTCCCAAAGAACGAAGCCGAGATCGATGCCGAGGCGGCCGTGCAGGTGAAGCAGCAGACGGCGCAGGCTTTGGAGTCGTTTGGCCGCGGCCTTCATGTGACGAGCCCGCCTGTCTGCCGGCGCCCGGCCGACGCGCCGTTACGCACGGCCGAGCACCAGCACGGCGTTTAGGCCGCCGAACGCGAAACGAACTCGACATCGCCTTTTCGATCGGCGCGTTGCGGGCGGTATTGGGAACATAATCCAGATCGCAGTCCGGATCGGGCTCCTCGAAATTAGCCGTCGGCGGGATGGTCTGGTGATGCAGCGCGAGCGCGGTTGCGGCAAACTCAAGCGCGCCGGCGGCGCCGAGGCTGTGGCCGAGTACCGCCTTGCTCGACGACACCGCCAGCCGTCCGGCGCCGTCGCCGAATGCCTTGTGCAGCGCGACTGTCTCGCCCTTGTCGTTGAGTGCCGTGCCGGTACCGTGCGCGTTGACGTAATCGATGTCGTCGGGATTGGCCTTTGCGTCCGTCAAACGCGGCGCGTATCGCGCGCGCGGCGCCGTCGGGATCGATCGCGATGATGTCGCCGGCATCCGCGCTCATGCCGAAGCCGGTAATTTCCGCATAGATCGTGGCGCCGCGCGCCATGGCGCGCCCGCGTTCCTCCAGCACGACCATCGCCGCGCCTTCGCCGAGCACCAGCCCCGTGCGCGTTTTCGAAAACGGCCGGCAGGTATCGGCACTCAGCACCCGAAGCGCCTCCCAGCTTTTGAACGTTCCAACGGTAAGGCAGGCTTCGGTGCCGCCCGCGAGCGCCACCGGCGCCTGTCCGGTCCGCACCATCTGAAACGCCTGGCCGATGGCGTGCGTGCCGGAGGCGCAGGCGGAGCAGACCACGTAGGTCGGGCCCTTGAGGCCGATATCGATGGAAACCTGGCTTGCCGCCGCGTTCATCATCCAGCGCGGGATAGTGAGCGGATGCACGCGCTGCGCATTCTGTCCGTAGAATTTGTTGTAAGCGTCGTCGAGCGTGGTTTTTCCGCCGGCGCCGTTGCCGACGATGGTGGCGGCGCGTTCGGCCATCTCTTCGGTCAACGTCAGTTGCGCGTCTAGCAGCGCGGAGCGCGCGGCGACCACAGCGAACTGCGAAAATCGGTCGAGCAGACTTTCCCGCTTCGGCTCGAAATGTTGAGCCGGATCGAAATCGCGGACCTGCGCCGCAATCCCGATATTGAGGCGTTCGGTGGGGAGGTTTGTGATCGGGCCGATGCCGGAACGCGCCTCGACCAGGGCCGTCCAGAATTTTTCACGCGTGCTTCCGACCGGCGTCACGACGCCGATCCCGGTGACGACGACCCGGTTCATTGCGGGACTTTCGCCGCCACCAGCTTTTCCACCATCGCCGCAACGTCGCCGACGGTCGAAAACGGCATCTCCTGATTGCCGCTCTTGCCGGAGGTCGAAAGCCGTGTCGCGTCGTCCGCCTTGAGCGGGACGGTGATGTCGAATTTCTCTTCGAGACCGAAGACGATTTCGATCACGTCAAGGGACTCGGCACCCAGATCGTCAAGCCGCGAATCCGGCGTCAGCCGCTCGACGGGAATGTTGAGCGATTTCGCGATTATTGCCTGAACGTCATCGATAACTGCCAATGCGATCCCCGCGCAGCCGTTTTCACTCAAACGGCACTCGCCAGCGCGACATTATTCACACCCGGCGCTCAATCTCAAGCCGGACCGCCGGTTGCCGGTGCCGCACGCAGCTTTCCGTCCGCAATCGCATGGGCGCGGCCGGTTGCGAGGTTGAGCGCACTTTCCAGCGCAATGCGCGCCTGTTCCAGTGTCTGCGCATCCGCATCCTTTGCAACGCGGATCGGATCGCCGACCACCACGCCGCCGCGGCTGAACGGCAGATTGATTTCGGTGCGGTCCCAGTTGTCGAGGACGATGCGGCGGCTGGTCGCCACGCTGACCGGAAACACCGGGCGGCCGGATTCCTGCGCCAGCTTGATGATGCCGCGGCCCGCCACGCGCGAGACTTTCGGAACGTCGGCGGTCAGCGCCATGTTCCAGCCCTGATCGAGCGCGTCCAGCATCTCCATGAAGCCGGCGACGCCGCCTTTAATCTGAAAACGCCGGCCGTGATCGCCCGAGCCGCGCACGGTCCCGATGCCGAGCCGCTCGGCGACGATGGCGTTGATTTCTCCATCGGCGTGACGCGAGATCAAAACCTTGACGCGGTATTGCCGCCGCAGGAACGGCATCAGAAAATGCTGGCCGTGCCACATCGCGATGATGACCGGCTGGTGCGTGTCGTACATTTTATAGAAGTCCGCCGGCTCCATGACGAAGCGGCTGGTCTTCCAGACAAACCGAAGATACTCCGCGGCCAGCAACCCGACCGTCCTGCGCACCCACGGTTGATTCTTTAAGGCGACGCGCCAACGCCATCGACGCCCGTTCCCTAGACCGGGGCGCGGCCGGCGCAATGCCGCCGGCTGTCCCGCGCGGGCGGCGTCCATACCGGGCAGGCGATTGAATGATCCATCACGACTGACTTCGCGACTTTTTTTGCGCCGGGAAAAAGACCGATGCCGATTTGCAAAGGCTCGCCGGCGGGACTGCCAGCTTCCCGGCCAGTGCACAACGGCGCGGGACGCGGGGAATTTTGAGTGACGATGATCATCGCCATCGACGGACCGGCCGCGTCGGGCAAGGGTACGATCGCAAAACAGATTGCCGCGGTCTACGGACTGCCGCACCTTGACACCGGACTGATCTACCGGGCCGTCGCCAAAGCGGTACTCGATGCCGGCCGGCAGCCCGACGATGCAGAGGCGGCGATCGCGGCGGCGGTAGCGCTCGATCCGGCTGCATTCGATGAAAAATCGCTGAAAGCGCAGGCGATTACCGAGGCCGCCTCGGTGGTTGCGGCGATCCCGGACGTGCGCCAGGCGCTGATGAATTATCAGCGCCAGTTCGCGACCAAAAAGCCGGGCGCGGTGCTCGACGGCCGCGATATCGGCACGGTTATTGCGCCCGGCGCCGACGTCAAACTGTTCGTGGTGGCGAGCCCGGAAGTCCGCGCCAGACGCCGCGCGCTCGAATTGCAGGCGCGGGGGGAGGCGGTGACCGAGGAGGAAGTCCTTGCCGATCTACTGCGGCGCGACGAGCGCGATTCCCGGCGTACCGCAGCCCCCCTCAAGGCCGCCCCCGACGCGCACTTGCTCGATACCACACATTTGGGTATAGACGCGGCATTCCGGGCTGCCGTTGAAGTCATCGAAGCCGTCCGAACGGGCCGAAAGCGCCGCTAACCGCGCTTTCGTCATTGGAGGAAAGCCCGTTCCCGTTTCGCATGTTCGGCCCGGTCAAGCTTTGTCCCGATCGTATGGCCTTGGCCCCACCCGCCGGCACAACCGGCGGCTGCCGCGCGTTCGGGATGATTTTCATTTCACGGGGCTCGGAGTATTCATGGCTCAAGTATCGACTGCTGCGCCGACGCGCGAAGATTTCGCCAGTATGATCGATGAGGCCTTCGGCAACGGCCATCTTCAGGAAGGTTCGGTCGTCAAGGGAACGGTCGTAGGCATCGAAAAGGACGTCGCGGTCATCGATGTCGGACTGAAGACCGAAGGCCGCGTGGCGCTTCGCGAATTCGCCGGCCCCGGCCGCACCAGCGAGATCAAGATCGGCGATACCGTCGAAGTTTATCTTGAACGGATCGAGAATGCGCTCGGCGAAGCCGTGCTGTCGCGCGACAAAGCGCGACGCGAAGAAAGCTGGGGCAAGCTCGAGAAGGCGTTTCAGAACAACGAAAAAGTCACCGGCATTATCTTCAACCAGGTCAAGGGCGGCTTCACCGTCGACCTCGATGGCGCGGTGGCCTTCCTGCCGCGCTCGCAGGTCGATATCCGCCCGATCCGCGACGTCTCGCCGCTGATGAATCAGCCGCAGCCGTTCCAAATTCTGAAGATGGATCGCCGGCGCGGCAACATCGTCGTGTCCCGACGCACCGTGCTGGAAGAGACCCGGGCCGAGCAGCGTCACGAACTGGTGCAGAATCTCGAAGAGGGCCAGGTTATCGACGGCGCGGTCAAGAACATCACCGATTACGGCGCGTTCGTCGATCTAGGCGGCATCGACGGCCTGCTGCACGTCACCGACATCGCATGGCGGCGCGTCAATCATCCCTCCGAGGTGCTCAGCATCGGCCAGCAGGTGAAGGTCAAGATCATCAAGATCAACCACGAGACCCACCGCATCTCGCTCGGCATGAAGCAGCTGCTTGACGATCCGTGGCAGGGCATCGAGGCGAAATATCCGGTCGGCGCCCGTTTCAAAGGCCGCGTCACCAACATCACCGACTACGGCGCGTTTGTTGAACTCGAGGCCGGCATCGAAGGCCTGATCCACGTTTCGGAAATGTCGTGGACCAAGAAGAATGTGCATCCGGGCAAGATCGTTTCGACCTCGCAGGAGGTCGAAGTCCAGGTGCTCGAGGTCGATCCGGTCAAGCGCCGCATCTCGCTCGGTCTCAAGCAGACCATGCGCAATCCGTGGGAAGTGTTCCTGGAAAAATATCCGCCCGGCTCCGTGGTCGACGGCGAGGTCAAGAACAAGACCGAATTCGGCCTGTTTCTCGGCCTCGACGGCGACGTCGACGGCATGGTGCATCTGTCCGACCTCGACTGGAAACGGCCGGGCGAGCAGGTCATCGAGGAATACAAGAAGGGCGACAGGGTCCAGGCGCAGGTGCTCGACGTCGATGTCGAGAAGGAGCGCATCTCGCTCGGCATCAAGCAGCTCTCGGCCGGCGCTGCCGCTGCGCCCGGCGAGACGGCACCCGGCGAGCTCAAGAAGGGCTCGGTGGTGACCTGCGAAGTCACTGACGTGAAGGAGGGGGGTATCGACGTCAGCATCGTCGGCACCGAATACACCTCCTTCATCAAGCGCAACGATCTGGCGCGCGACCGTTCCGAGCAGCGTCCGGACCGCTTCGCGGTGGGCCAGAAGGTCGATGCCCGCGTGATCCAGTTCGACCGGCGTACCCACAAAGTCGCGGTCTCGATCAAGGCGCTCGAAGTGGCCGAGGAGAAGGAAGCCATCGCCCAGTATGGATCGTCTGATTCCGGCGCGACGCTCGGCGACATCCTCGGTACCGCGCTCAAGCGCAAGGGCGAAGAGAGCGAAAAAGAAGAGTCGGACGACGAGTAACGTTTCCTGACCGTTCCGGGCCGCGGCCGCGAGGCCGCGGCCCGGAGCTCATTTTACCGGTGTGAAATTCCGGGCCCCGGGCTTCGCCCGCACCAACCGGGCAGATAGGGAATTCGGCCATGTCGCTTGATGCCGATTTGATCGTCGACCGTCGCCGTTTGCGGCGGAAGCTTACGTTCTGGCGCGTGCTGGCCGTCGTGGTGGTCGTTATCGCCATCGCCGGTGCCGCGGCGCTGGTCGGCAACCGGACCGGACTGGCCGGCGCCTATATCGCGCGCGTGACCATTCAGGGCCTTATCCGCGACGATGAGGAGCGGGTGCAGCAGCTCGACCGGCTGTCCCGTGCGGCGTCGGTGCGCGCCGTCGTCGTTCATGTCGACAGCCCGGGCGGCACGACGGCGGGCTCCGAGCAGCTCTACGATTCACTGCAGCGCCTGAAAGAAAAGAAGCCGCTGGTCATCGTGGTCGACGGCCTCGCGGCGTCGGGCGGCTATATCGCCGCGCTCGCCGGCGATCACATCGTCGCCAAGCAGACCTCGCTGGTCGGCTCGATCGGCGTCCTGTTCCAGTACCCGAATGTCGGCGAACTGCTGAACAAGATCGGCGTCAAGGTCGAAACCATCAAATCGTCGCCGCTCAAGGCTGCGCCGGACGGCTTCGAGCCGACCTCGCCGGAAGCGCGCGCCGCGATCGAATCGATCATCAAGGATTCCTACGCGTGGTTCCGCGGCCTGGTGCAGGACCGCCGCCACCTCGACGGCGACGAACTGCAAACCGTCGCCGACGGGCGGGTTTTCACGGGCCACCAGGCGGTTCCGCTCAAGCTCGTCGACGAGATCGGCGACGAGCGAACCGGCATTGCCTGGCTTGCGAAGGAAAAGAACATCGACGCGAAGCTGCCGGTCCGCGACTATCGACTGCACGACCGGTTCAGGGACCTGCCGTTCCTGCATGCCGCGGCCGCGGTCACGCTCAGGGCCGCCGGCTTTGACACGCTTGCCCAGGCGCTCGACGAATGGGGCGCCATGCGGGCTGTCGAGAGGCTTAATCTTGACGGGCTTTTGGCGCTTTGGCACCCTGCCGGCGCGAACTGAGCCGCGGCGGGGCAATCATGATCAAGTCCGAGCTGGTGCAACGCATTTCCGGGCAGAACCCGCATCTTTATCAGCGCGACGTCGAAAAAATCGTCAACGCGATCCTCGGCGAGATCATCGCGGCGATGGCGCGCGGCGACCGGGTCGAACTGCGCGGCTTTGGCGCTTTCTCGGTCAAAAAGCGGCCGGCGCGGACCGGCCGAAATCCGCGCACCGGCGCCCACGTCTCCGTCGACCAGAAATGCGTGCCGTTCTTCAAGACCGGCAAGGAAATGCGCGAGCGGCTCAATCAGGCGGCCGAAGCCTGATCCGCTTCGCAATTCCGCCCGTACTTTAACGCGCCGACCGGCAGTCCCACCGCAACGGCGGGTGTTGCGGACGGATTGCCCCGCGCGGCAATGAAAAGCCCGGCAGACGAAGGTCGAAAATTGCTCCGCAAATTGCTCACGATCGTCATTCTCGTTCCGCTCGGCGTGCTCATCGTCGCGTTCGCGGTCGCCAACCGGGAGGCTGTCACCGTCTCGTTCGACCCGTTCAGCTCTGGCGAGCCGGCCGCCACGCTGACGCTGCCACTGTTCGTTCTGATCATCGCTCTGCTGATTGTCGGCGTCCTGATCGGCGGCACGGCTTCCTGGATACGGCAGGGCAAGTGGCGATCGAGCGTGCGGCGGCTCGACCGCGACCTCGTTCGCCTGCGTGAAAAGCTCGCCGCCTTCGAGGCCGCCGGGCCGAAAACCGCGATCCGGCCCGAACCGTCGGAGCCTGCGCAGCCGCTGCGGCTCAAACCGCCGGCCCGGTAAGCGGCCTGCCGCAAGACAAGTCGCGCCGGGGCATGTAGAACGACGGCACTCGGGATCGTGCCGGGCGGCGTGCCTTGCATGAAGGTCACGCCTCGGGCGAAATCCAGGATCAAGTCGCGCGTTGTGAGCATGTCGGTCATCGTCAAAATCTGCGGTCTTTCAACTCCGGAGGCGCTCGACGTCGCGCTCGACGCTGGTGCCGACATGGTCGGCTTTGTATTCTTTCCGCCTTCGCCACGCCATGTCGGCCGGGACACGGCGGCCATGCTCGGACGGCGTGTCGCCGGACGTGCGCTCAAAGTGGCACTCACGGTCGATGCCGACGACTCCCTGTTCGATACGCTGGTGGATGTGTTGAAGCCCGACATGCTGCAACTGCACGGCAAGGAGACGCCGGCGCGTGTCGAAGCGCTCAAAAAGCGCTTCGGTCTGCCGGTGATGAAGGCGATCGCGGTGGAAACGCGCAACGATCTTGCCGCGACGACGGCTTACGCCGCGGTTGCGGACCGGCTGCTGTTCGATGCCCGCGCGCCGCGGGATGCGACGCGACCCGGCGGGCTCGGCAGGCCTTTCGACTGGACGCTGCTCGACCACGTCGATCGAAGGCTGCCATTCATGCTCTCGGGCGGGCTCGACGCCGGCAATGTCGGCGAGGCTTTGCGCATTACCGCAGCCCCCGGGGTCGACGTCTCGTCCGGCGTCGAACGCGCGCCGGGCGAAAAAGACCCTGACAGGATTCGCGCCTTCGTGCGCGCGGCCCGCGCCGCCGCCGCACGCCTCGCAGCAGCGCCCGCAACGAGCCACGCATGACCGTGCAGCAACCGAATTCGTTTCGCACCGGGCCTGACGAGGGCGGTCACTTCGGCATCTATGGCGGCCGGTTCGTCGCCGAGACGCTGATGCCGCTCATTCTCGAGCTCGAGCAGGCCTACGCGAAGGCCAAAGCCGATCCCGCCTTTCAGAAGGAGATGGACGGCTATCTCGCGCATTATGTCGGACGCCCTTCGCCGCTCTATTTCGCCGAGCGGCTGACCGCGCATTGCGGGGGCGCCAAAATCTACCTCAAGCGCGAGGAACTCAATCACACCGGTGCGCACAAGGTGAACAATGTGCTCGGCCAGATTCTGCTGGCGCGGCGCATGGGCAAGAAGCGCATCATCGCCGAGACCGGCGCGGGGATGCACGGGGTGGCGACGGCAACGCTGTGCGCTCGCTTCGGTCTGGAATGCATCGTCTATATGGGCGCGGTCGATGTCGAGCGGCAGCGGCAGAACGTCTTCCGCATGAACATGCTCGGCGCGAGCGTCGTGCCGGTTCAGTCCGGCGCCAAAACGCTCAAGGACGCGATGAACGAGGCGCTGCGAGACTGGGTCACCAATGTCGGATCGACATTTTACTGCATCGGCACCGTCGCGGGGCCGCACCCCTATCCGATGATGGTGCGCGACTTCCAGTCGATCATCGGCCGCGAGACACGCGAGCAGATGCTCGCTGCCGAGGGGCGGTTGCCGGACTCGCTGATCGCCTGCATCGGCGGCGGCTCGAATGCGATGGGTCTGTTCCATTCGTTCCTCGACGACCGGCAGATCGAAATCTACGGCGTCGAGGCAGCCGGGCACGGCCTTGAAAGCGGCCAGCACGCCGCTTCGATCACCGGCGGCCGGCCGGGCGTCCTGCACGGCAATCGCACCTATCTGCTGATGAACGAGGACGGCCAGATCGACGAGGCGCACTCGATCTCGGCCGGGCTCGATTATCCGGGCGTCGGGCCCGAACATGCCTGGCTCAACGACCTTGGCCGCGTCCGCTTTCTGTCGGCGACCGACGACGAGGCGCTCAATGCGTTCCAGCTCCTGTCGAAGCTCGAGGGCATCATTCCCGCGCTCGAACCGGCGCACGCCATCGCAAGAGTCCTCGACCTCGCGCCCAAAAAGCCCGCGGATCACCTGATGGTGGTCAATCTCTCCGGCCGCGGCGACAAGGACCTCGATTCGGTCGCGCAACACCTGCGAAGCAAAAGCTGATGACCACCCGCATCGATCGGCGCTTTGCCGCCTTGAAACAGGAAGGCCGCGCGGCCCTCGTCACCTTCGTCATGGCCGGGGATCCGGATTATGCGGCCTCGCTCGCGATCCTCAGGGCCCTGCCGGGCGCGGGCGCCGACGTGATCGAGCTCGGCATGCCGTTCACCGATCCGATGGCTGACGGTCCGGCGATCCAGGCGTCGGGATTGCGGGCGCTCAAGTCCGGCCAGAACATGAAGCGGACGCTGAGCCTCGTCCGCGAATTCCGCGGCGGCGACGACGCCACGCCGGTCGTGCTGATGGGATACTACAATCCGATTTACATCTACGGCGTCGAAAAATTTCTCGCCGATGCCGGCAGCGCCGGCGTGGATGGCCTGATCGTCGTCGATCTTCCGCCGGAGGAGGATACCGAACTGTGCCTGCCGGCGCTCAAGGCCGGTTTCAACTTCATCCGGCTCGCCACGCCGACGACCGACGACAGACGATTGCCGAAGGTGCTCCAGAACACATCGGGCTTTGTCTACTACGTCTCCATCACCGGCATCACCGGTTCGGCGGCGCCCGATGCCGGAAAAGTCACCGCGGCGGTGGCGCGGATCAAGCGCCATACCGCCCTGCCGGTGTGTGTCGGCTTCGGCGTGCGCACCGCAGCGCAGGCGCAGGCGCTTGCGCAAGGCGCCGACGGCGTGGTGGTCGGCTCGGCGCTGGTCGAAGCGGTTTTCAGGAGCCTCGACGCCGACGGTGCGGCGACGCCGGCAACGCCCGCAGCGGTTGCGGATCTTGTCCGCATGCTGGCGGACGGCGTTCGCGGCGGCCATCGCGTTGCGGCCAGCGCCGGGACTTGACTCGCGCGGACTTTTATCCGGCACTCCGGCGACTTGTGGCGACAGCAACCGGAGGGGTGAATGCCAGACGCGCGAATCAACGGAGCCAGAATTTGGTACAAGGAAACGGGTGAGGGCGAGCCCGTCGTCCAGATCCACGGCGCCGGCTTCGGGCATTACAATTTCTCCGCCGCCACCCCGATCCTTTCGCAGAGTTTCCGCTGCATCGACTTCGACATGCGCGGCTACGGCCAGTCCGAGCGGCCGTCGCAGCATTACGACATGGACGTCTGGGCGGACGACGTCGCCGGACTGATGGACCATCTCGGGCTTCCCATCGCCCATATCCACGGAACGTCGATGGGCGGGATGGTGGCGCAGCGGTTCGCGTCCAAATATCCGGGCCGCACCCAGCGTCTGGTGATCAACTGCTCCGCCGCCAAACTCGACCATGCCGGCGTGCTGACATTCCGTGGCTGGATCGACATCGCCGAGCGCTATGGCGTCGGTTCGCGGACACTCGCGGAGCTGATTTCGATGCAGGCGCTGTCTCGGCGTTTTCTCGACGGTCCCAACGGGTACACGGCGGTCGACATGGTGCAGGACATTCTCGGAAAATGTAATCGCGCCGATGTCTTCAAGCGCGCCTGTCAGGCGATGATCGACATGGATCTGCGGCCGGTGCTGCCGAACATCACCGCGCCGACGCTGGTGATCGGCGGCGACGAGGACGTGATGACGCCCTGGCAGCAGGGCCCGAACGGCGCCGGCCAGGAGTATCTGGTCGAGCATATCAGGGGCGCGAAGAAATACGTGATCAAAGGCTCCGGGCATTCGTCGCTGTTTGACGGCACCGAGGAGAATTGCCGCGTGGTGGCGGCCTTCCTCAAGGGCGAGTTCTAGGTCGCGCCTCCGGTCGGTCGGGGGAAAGGCCCGGCCTAACCGGTCCGGCTCCGCATCCCGGGTGATCTGAAGCCGTCCGGGGTTGAACGGGGCCGATTGTTGTTGCTTTTGGTTCCGCCCGGCGGCCCCGGGGCGGCTGCCGTTGAATTTGGGCCCCCGGCTGCACACATAACTCATCCAAAGCTGGGAGGGGCACAGAATGGCCCGTGACGTGTCTCGCGACTTCGCTCGCGATTGGATGTGGTCGGAAGCGTGCGAGATGCTGGCGCGCGCCGAGCGGATGCACCGTGACCTGTTTCGCCCGGCGGCCCTCGCGGACGCAGCAGCCGGCCTGGGAGCCTCCGGTCGACATTCTGGAGACTGACTCCGCCGTGCTGGTTCTGGTCGCCCTGCCGGGCGTCGATCCCGAGAAGGTAGAGGCCGTCATCGAAGACAGCGAGCTGGTCATTGGCGGCACGCGCGCCTATCCGGCAGCGCTGCGCACCGCAATCATTCATCGTCTCGAACTGCCACAAGGCCGCTTTCACCGCAGGCTGCGCCTGCCGCCCGGGCGTTACAGCACGGTGCACCGTTCTGCCGCTGACGGCTGCCTGTTGATCACCTTGCAAAAAACGGGGGTGAGCCGTGGCTGAAATGGAAATCATGGCAAAGAACGGAACCAGCGAAAGCACCACTACGAGCCTGCCGCCGATACCGGCCGATGCGCTGATCATCGTGCCGGTGCGCAATACGGTGCTGTTTCCCGGTCTGGTGCTGCCGATCACGCTCGGCCGGCCGAAGTCGATTGCCGCCGCCCAGCAGGCGGTGCGCGATCAGCGGCAGGTCGGCATCCTGCTGCAGCGCGATGCCGAGGTTGCAGATCCCGCGCCCGTCGACATGCATCGCATGGGCACGCTCGCCAACATCGTGCGCTACATCACTGCGCCGGACGGCTCGCACCATCTCGTCTGCCAGGGCGAGCAGCGTTTCCAGATCGTCGAATATCTCAGCGGCTGGCCGTTCTTCGTCGCGCGCGTGCTGCGGATTCCCGAATCCGAAACCCGTACGGCGGAAATCGAGGCGCGCTTCGTCAATCTGAAGGCGCAGACGCTCGAAGCGGTGCAGTTGCTTCCGCAGGCGCCGCCCGATCTGCTGGGCGCGATCCAGTCGATCGACCAGCCGGCGGCGCTCGCCGACCTTGCCGTCGCCTACATGGACATCAAGCCGGACGAGAAGCAGGAAATCCTCGAGACGATCGACATCTCGGCGCGCATGGACAAGGTGCTCGAAGCTGCTGGCGCACCGCATCGAAGTCCTGCGGCTGTCGCAGGAGATCGGCCGCCAGACCAAGAGCGCGCTCGACGAGCGCCAGCGCGAAGTGCTGCTGCGCGAGCAGATGGCGGCGATTCAGCGGCAGCTCGGCGAGGGCGAGGAGGGCAAGGCCGCGGAAATGGCCGAGCTCGACAAGGCCATCACCGACGCGAAGATGCCGAAGGAGGTCGAAGACCAGGCGCGCAAGGAGCTGCGCCGGCTGCAACGCATGCCGGAAGCGGCCGGCGAATACGGCATGGTGCGCACCTATCTCGACTGGCTGATCGAACTGCCTTGGGCGCTGCCCGAGGAGAAGCCGATCGACATCGCCGAAGCGCGCCGCATTCTCGACGAGGACCACTACGGCCTCGACAAGATCAAGCGGCGGATCATCGAATATCTCGCCGTGCGCAAGCTCGCGCCGCAGGGCAAGGCGCCGATCCTGTGCTTCGTCGGGCCGCCCGGCGTCGGCAAGACGTCGCTCGGCCAGTCGATCGCGCGCGCGATGGACCGCAAGTTCGTGCGCGTGAGCCTCGGCGGCGTGCATGACGAAGCCGAGATCCGCGGCCACCGGCGCACCTATATCGGGGCGCTGCCGGGCAACATCATCCAGGCGATCCGCAAGACCGGCTCGCGCAACTGCGTGATGATGCTCGACGAGATCGACAAGCTCGGCGCCGGCATTCAGGGCGATCCGGGCGCGGCGCTGCTCGAAGTGCTCGACCCGGAGCAGAACAACACGTTCCGCGACAACTATCTCGCCGTGCCGTTCGATCTCAGCCGGGTGGTGTTCATCACGACGGCAAACATGCTCGACACCATTCCCGGGCCGCTGCGCGACCGCATGGAGATCATCAGCCTCGCCGGCTACACCGGCGAAGAGAAGCTCCAGATCGCGCACCGCTATCTGGTGCGCCGGCAGATGGAGGCCAACGGCCTCAAGCCGGGCCAGGTCGAGATCGGCGACGACGCGCTGCGCGAGATCATCCAGGGTTACACGCGCGAGGCGGGCGTGCGCGGTCTCGAGCGGCAGATCGGTCAGGTGCTGCGCAACGCGGCGGTGCGGATTGCCGAAGGCAACAGCGGCCCGATCCGCATTGCCCGGGATGAGGTCGTGGCGATTCTCGGTGCGCCGCGGTTCGAGAGCGAGACGGCCATGCGTCTGAGCGTGCCCGGCGTCGCGACCGGGCTGGCGTGGACACCGGTCGGCGGCGACATCCTGTTCATCGAGGCGACGCGGATTCCCGGTTCAGGCCGGCTGATCCTGACCGGTCAGCTCGGCGACGTGATGAAGGAAAGCGCCCAGGCGGCGCTCTCCATCGTCAAGAACCGTGCAGCCGCGCTCGGCATCGACGCAGGCCGCTTCGAAAAGAGCGACATCCATGTCCACGTTCCGGCGGGCGCAATCCCGAAGGACGGACCGAGCGCCGGCGTTGCGATGTTCATGGCGCTGACCTCGCTGATGACCGACCGCACGGTGCGCAGCGATACCGCGATGACCGGCGAAATCAGCCTGCGCGGGCTGGTGCTTCCGGTCGGCGGCATCAAGGAAAAGGTGGTCGCCGCGCACTCGGCCGGGATCAAGCGGGTCATGCTGCCCGCGCGCAACCGCCGGGATTACGACGACATTCCCGAAGTCGCACGCCGCGAGATGGAATTCATCTGGCTCGAGCGTGTCGAGGAAGCCGTCGCGGGTGCGCTGGAGCCGCTGAAGTCTTCAGACGCGCCGGCGTCCGTCCCGCAGCTCGCGGGCGCGGAGGCGTAAGCTTTCAAATCGTCCCGGCGGTCCCGCTAAAACGGGGCCGCTGGCGATTGTCACGCCCGATTCCCGCGCTGCGGGAATGGCGGAAGTTACGCGCACCTTTCCCGCCCGCCGGTCTTGTTGGCATCCGGAAATCCGGCAACACTGGCGGCGCAAATACCGGGAAGGAAATTCTCCGATGAACATCAATGTCGGAAAACAGGCTGTTGCCGAAGCGACCGAGAAACTCAAGAACTGGGGCCGCTGGGGCAAGGACGACCAGGTCGGAACGCTCAATCACATCACGCCCGAGGATATTGTCCGTGCCGCCGGACTGATCCGCAGCGGCAAGGTGTTCGCACTCGGGATTCCGCTCGACCGCAACGGCCCGCAGACCGGCCTGTTCGGCGGGCGCTGGAATCCGATCCACACCATGCTCGCGACCGGCACCGATGCGGTGGCGGGGCGTCAGGACAGGGTGCCGGGCATCCGTTACGCCGACGATGCGCTCAACATGCCGGTGCAGGCCGCTACGCACTGGGATTCGCTCGGGCATATCTTCTACCAGGACAAAATGTACAACGGGTACGATGCGCGCGAGGTCGACAGCAGCGGGCTCGGCAAGCTCGGCATCGAGCACACGAGAAATAAAATGGTCGGCCGCGGCGTCCTGCTCGACATCGCGCGGCTGCGCGGCGTCGAATGGCTCAAGGACGGCGAGGCGATATCCAACGACGAACTCGACCGCTGCGCCAAGGACGCCAATGTCGAGATCAGGCGCGGCGACTTCGTCATTCTGCGCACCGGCCAGATGGAGCGCTGCCTTGCGGAGAAGAACTGGGGCGCCTACGCCGGCGGCAACGCGCCGGGCGTGAGATTTGAAAACTGCTACTGGTGCCAGGAGAAGGAGATCGCGGCGATCTGTTCCGACACCTGGGGCGTCGAAGTGCGGCCGAACGAGACCACGGAAGTGAACCAGCCGTGGCACTGGGTGGTCATTCCGGCCATGGGCCTGACCATGGGGGAGATGTTCTTCGTCAAGGAACTGGCGGAAGACTGCGACGCCGACGGCATCTACGAGTTTTTCTTCTGCGGTTCGCCGCTGATCATCACCGGCGGCACCGGCTCCCCGATCAATCCGCAGGCGATCAAATAGGCTCCCCTTTCAAACAGGCTCCCCTTTCCTCCCCCGCCCGAAGTGCGGGGGAGGGCGACCGCCGCGCCGCACGATGCCGGGGTTCGCTAACGCCTGCATTCTTCTCAAAGCGCGAAAACCTGCGGGTTGACGCAGTTCTCCAGCTTTCTGCCGGCGAGGAACGCCGCGATCCGGTCCACCACAAGGTGCGCCATCGCTTCGCGCGCCTCGCCGACCGCGCTGCCGAGGTGCGGGGTGAGCACTACATTCGGCAATTTGCGCAATTCCCTGCTGACCTTCGGCTCGAATTCGAACACGTCGAGGCCCGCGCCCGCGATCTGCCGGCCGACGAGCGCGCGGATCATGGCCGCTTCGTCAACGACGGGGCCGCGGGCGGTGTTGATGAAATACGCGGTCTTCTTCATCAGCCTGAATTCGCGCGCGCCGATCTGATGGCGGGTCTCTTCATTGAGCGGCGAATGCAGCGAGACGAAATCCGACTCGCGCAGCAGCCGGTCGAGCGGCACGTAAATCAGGCCGGCTTCGCGTTCCTCGCGCCGGGTCTTGCGCCGCGGCGTCCAGTACAAAACCCGCATGTCGAACCCGTGCGCGCGGCGCGCCACTGCCTTGCCGATCAATCCGCCGCCGCCGATCAGACCGAGCGTTTTGCCGAACACCGGCGAGCCGAGCAGAAAGGCCGACTGCGCGCCCGGAAATTTTCCCGCGCGCACGAGGTGATCGCCCTCGATCACCCGCCGCGCCACGGCCAGCATCAGGCCGAAACAGAGGTCCGCGGTGGTCTCGGTTTGCAGCACCGGAATGACCGTCACGGGAATGCGGCGCGCGGTCGCTTCGGCGACGTCGATATGGGATGGCGACACCGACTGGGCGGCGATCATGCGCAAATCGGGATTGGCAGCGATCACGCCGGCGTCGATTCTGTCGTGCAGCAGGCAGAACAGGATGTCGCACCGCCGGACCGCTGCGATCAGCGCGCGTCGCGGCAATACCCGGCTCGCATCCGGATTGACCGTCACGCCGGCAATTTTACGCAGCCGTGCGACGGCGCCCGTTGCGACCGGCTGGGTGATGAAAACGCGGGGTCGGCGCGCTGATGTCATGCGTGGGGCTACTGGAGCGTGATCCTTCCGCACGGCCGGACCCGCTGCTCCGGATCAGGCTCAAAACAGCTTTTTCAGCACCTGCGGATTGAGGCAGGACACCGGAGCCCTACCTTCGATCAGGGCGATGGTGTTGTCCACCACGACATTCGCCATACCTTCCCGCAGCGACAGCACCGCGCTGCCGAGATGCGGCGTCAGCACCACGTTGGGCATTGCGATCAGCTCCGGCGACACCGCGGGCTCGTGCTCGTAAACATCGAGGCCCGCGCCTGCGATCCGCTTCTCACGGAGCGCGCGTACCAGTGCCGCCTCGTCGATCACCGGCCCGCGCGACGTGTTGATCACGAACGCGGTCGGTTTCATCAGCGCGAACTGCCGGTCGCTCATCAGATGCCGGGTTTCCGGCGTGAGCTGCGGATGCAGCGAAATGAAATCGGCCTCGCGCAGGAGATCGTCGAAGCTGCGCCAGCCCGCGCCGTGTCGGGCTTCCTCCTCCGCGGTCAGCCTTCGCGGATCGCTGTAGAGGATCGTCATCCCGAAGCCGCGCCCGCGCGCCGCCATTGCCTGTCCGATCCGGCCGAAGCCGGCGAGTCCCAGCGTCCGGCCGCTGACCGCTGCGCCCGCGAGATGATTGGACTGCGAGCCGGGATAGACGCCGGCGCGGAACAGCCGGTCGCCCAGCGCGATGTTGCGCGCCACCGCGAGCAGCAGGCCGAAGCCGATATCGGCGGTGGCGTCGGTCACGATCGCCGGAATGTTGGTCACAGGAATGCCCAGCGCCGTCGCCGCCGCGACATCGATCTGGTCCGCGGTGATGTTCATCGATGATACCGCCTTGAGGCCCGGATTGGCAGCGAGGACCTCCGCATCGATGGTGTCGTGCAGCAGTGAAATCAGAATGTCGCAGGTTCTGACCGCTTCGATCAGTTTCTGCCGGTCGAGCACGCGGCTGCTGTCGGCGTTGACTTCGACATCAGCGATTTCGCGGAGCCGCGCGAGCGCGCTCTCGGCGATCGGCTGGGTAACGAATACGCGCGGACGGGACATGCGCTGGCTCTTTGTTGAGGGATTGCCGGGAATTGTGACGTGCCCCCTCCCGGAGGCCACATCCGCTCACGCCGGGAGGGACCTTGAAACAGACTTCAGAGAGCGGCGTTGATTTTCGGAAGCACCTTCTCCGCCAGCAGCGTCATCGAGCGCTTCGCGAGAGCGGGGTCCCGCCAGTCCTTGCCGGCATACAGCAGCGTGCCGAAATCGCCGACGCGCTCGCGGAATTTCAGGATTTCGTCGGCGACCTTTTCAGGAGAGCCGTAGATGATCAGATCGTCGCAGATGCCGTCGAGCGTGACTTCGCTGTCGGGCTGGTCGCGGCGCTTCTTGAACAGCTCGATACGGCCGCCTTTTTTCAGCTTGGTGTAAAGCTGGCTGTAGTAATAACGGTAAGGGCTGTCCGGACCCGTGACGTAGGCTTTCGCGGTACGGTCGTCGTCGGCGACGAAGATGCTTTTGGCCACGCGCCAGTTCGCGGGATCGGCCTTGCGGCCGGCGCGCTCGCAGCCTTCGACATATTTCGGCCAATGGCTCTTGACCCATTCCGGCATCAGAAAGTTCGCCGAGATCGGGTCCCAGCCGCGCGCGGCCGCTTCCGTGACGCCTTTCGAGAAAGGCGCGACTGCCGTCACTACGATCGGCGGATGCGGCTGCTGCAGCGGTTTCGGCAAAAAGCCCTGGCCGATCTCCGGCATCGCCTGCCGCTCGATCCTGATGTTCCAGTATTTGCCTTCGATGTTGTAGGGCGGTTCGCCCTTCCAGATTTTCAGCACCGTGTTGATGGCTTCGAGGAACATCGCGTTGCGGTCGGCATCGAGATTGCCGAAAGCTTCGGCGTCGGACAGAAGGCCGCCGGGGCTGATGCCGAAAATGAAACGGCCGTCCAGCATGTGGTCGAGCATCGCAATCTGGGCTGCGGTCGCGGCCGGATGCGAGTTCGGCATGTTGATGGTGCCGGTCCCGAGCTTGATGGTTTTGGTGGCGTCGATCAGGCTCGCGATGAAAACCGCGCACGAGGTGATGTTTTCCGCGCGGTCGGTGGCATGCTCGCCGACATAGCCCTCGACAAAGCCGAGCTTGTCGGCGAGGAGAAACGCCTCGCGGTCTTCGCGCAGCGACGTCCGCCAATCCTTGTCCAGCGGGTGGATCGGCATGGTAAAGAAGCCAAGTTTCATAATGGTGATCGCCCCGGGTTCGCTCGATATACGATGGTTATACTTCGTGCCGCCTTCTTAATATACTTTTGCGCAGGGGCACCATGAAGAAACTCACGCGACGCAATCTGGCGCGCGGCGGCATTGCATCGCTGGCGGCCACAATCGCCGCCCCTGCGGTGGCAGTAGCGCAAACGCGGCGCTGGCGCATGGTGACGTCATGGCCGAAACGCCTTCCAGGCCCCGGCCTTTCGGCGGAACGGATAGCGACGCGCGTCGCAACGCTGTCCGGCGGCCGGCTTGAGATCACCGTCTCGGCGGCGGGAGAGATCGTGCCCGCGTTCGAAGTGCTCGATGCCGTCGGCGCGGGCGTCGCCGAAATGGGACACTCCGCCGCGTTCTACTGGCAGGGCAAGGAACCGGCGGCCGCCTTCTTCACCACCGTGCCGTTCGGGCTGACGCCCGGCGAACATGTCGCATGGATCGATGCCGGCGGCGGTCAGGTGCTGTGGGACGAGCTTTACGCGCCGTTTGGCGTCAAGCCCTTCATGGGCGGCAATACGGGCGTGTCGATGGGCGGCTGGTTTCGCCGCGAGATCAAAGGGCGCGACGATGTGCGCGGGCTCAAAATCCGTTCGCTCGGCCTCGGCGGCGAAGTCTATCGGCGCCTTGGCGCGATGCCGCAGACCACGTCGCCCGGCGAGATAGTGGTCGCGCTGCAGTCGGGCGTCATCGACGGTGCCGAATTCGTCGGTCCCGGTTCCGACATCGCGCTCGGGCTGCATCGCTTCGCGCCGTTCTATTACGGACCTGGCTTTAACAAGCCGAACGGCACCGGCGAATGCATCGTGTCGCTCAAGGCGTGGAACGCGCTCGACGCGGAGCTGAAAGCGATCGTCGAACATGCCTGCGCCGCGGAAGCGTCGTTCGCGCTCGCCGAGATGGAACGTCTCAACATCGAGGCGCTGCAGACACTGACCACGCGCGACAACGTAGCGCTTCGGGTCTTTCCCGCCGATCTCGTCACCGCGGCGCGCTCGACCGCCGCCGATGTACTGGCCGAGGTAGCGGGAAAGAGTGCGGCCGCGCGCAAGGTACACGAGGCCTTTGCAGGTTTCCGCAGCAAGATCGCGGCCTGGTCGCGGATCTCGCTGCGGGCGGCGCTGGAAGCCCGGGACGCGTAGCGGGGAAATTATTTCCTGAACCGCACGATTTTCTGCCGCTGCTCGCCGAGGCCGTCGATTCCGAGCGTGACCACGTCGCCGGCCTTGAGGAATACCGGCTCGGGCTTCATGCCGAGCGCGACGCCCGGCGGCGTGCCCGTGATGATGACATCGCCCGGCTCCAGGACGAAATACTGCGAGCAGGCCCACACGATGTGCCGGCAGTCGAAGATCATGGTCGAGGTGTTGCCGCGCTGGCGTTTCTCGCCGTTGACGTCGAGCCACATGTCGAGATTTTGCGGGCTCTTGATTTCGTCCCTGGTGACCAGCCATGGACCGAGCGGGCCGAACGTCTCGCTGCTCTTGCCCTTGGTCCACTGTCCGGCGCGCTCGATCTGAAACATCCGCTCGGAGACGTCGTTGGCGAGACAGTAGCCGGCGACAACGTCGAGCGCCTTGTCTTTGGACAGGTAGCGCGCGCGGCTTCCGATCACGATGCCGAGTTCGACTTCGTAGTCGAGTTTGGTCGAGCCTTTCGGAATCATGGTGTCGTCGTTCGGGCCGCAGATGCTGCTCGGCGCCTTGTTGAAAATGATCGGCTCCTTCGGCAGCGGAGAGCCGGTTTCGGCGGCGTGATCGGAGTAGTTCAGCCCGATGGCGATGAAATTGCCGACATTGCCGATGCACGCGCCGAGCCGCGGGGTGCCGCGCACCAGCGGGAGGCTTTCGGGCTTCAGCTTGCGGAGTTTGGCGAGGCCTTTCGGCGAGACCGCCTCGCCGTCAATATCGGGCACGATTTTCGACAGGTCGCGGATCCGGCCTTGGGCATCGATCATGCCGGGCTTTTCGCGTCCTGGTGCACCGAAGCGAACAAGTTTCATTGCAATCTCCTGATAACCGTTTGCCGCGCCCGGGCGGGCCCGCGCCGCCGGAAAAGTCTTACGGCCATTTCACTACCGGGGGCAACGACGACAGGATCGACTCGACATTGCCGCCGGTGCGCAGGCCGAAAATCGTGCCCCGGTCGTAGAGCAGGTTGAATTCGACATAGCGGCCGCGGCGCACAAGCTGCTCCTCGCGTTCGGCTTCGGTCCAGGGGGTGGCGAAGTTGCGCCGCACCAGTTCGGGATAGATGGCGAGGAAGGCGCGGCCGACATCCTGCGTGAAGGCGAAATCCGCGTCGAAGTCGCCGGAATCGAGCCAGTCGTAGAAAATGCCGCCGACGCCGCGGGCTTCGCCGCGATGCTTGAGAAAGAAATATTCGTCGCACCAGGTTTTGAATTTGTCGTACGGCGCGACCGCCTTGTGGGCGTCGCAGGCGCCCTTCATCGCGGCATGGAAGGCTTTGGTGTCGGGGTCGTCCTGGCTGCGCCGCAGCGCCAGCACCGGCGTCAGGTCGGCGCCGCCGCCGAACCACGATTTGGTGGTGACGACGAACCGGGTGTTCATGTGGACCGCCGGCACATGCGGATTGTGCATGTGTGCGATCAGCGAAATGCCGGAGGCGAAGAAGCGCGGATCGTCGGCCGCGCCGGGAATGTCCTTGCGGAATTCGGGTGCGAATTCACCGAACACGCTCGAGACGTGGACGCCGACCTTCTCGAACACCCGCCCCTTCATGATCGCCATCACGCCGCCGCCGCCGGGTGCGCCCGAATGGTCCGTGCGGTGCCAGGGAGTAAGCGTAAAGCGGCCGGGAGCGTGCCCGGACAGCGGCAGACGGCCGGCGGGCAGGGCGTCTTCCAGTCTCTCGAAAGCGGCCACGATCTGATCGCGCAGCGCCTCGAACCAGGCGCGGGCGCGGCTTTTGCGAATCTCGGTTTGGCTTGTGTCCATAATGGGCAGAATGTCACAAAACTGCGCGAAGATTGACGCCCTGTAATCGCCTTGAACAGGACCTTGCGCCGATGCTGAAGATTCCGGGCGGCCCGACCCGCCGCCGCCTGCTCAAGGGCGCGACCGCCGCAGGCCTGGGCCTGATCGCCGCGCCGGCTTTGCTGCGGCACGCGGCGGCGCAAAGCTGGCGCGCCGGCGATCCCTTCAGCCTCGGCGTGGCGTCGGGTGCTCCGCGATCCGACGGCTTCGTGCTGTGGACGCGGCTTGCGCCCGAACCGCTGTCGACGAATCCGGAAACGCCGGGCGGCATGCGCGGCGGCGACGTCACGGTCGCTTTCGAGATCGCCGCCGATTCCGCGATGCGCGACGTCGTCCGCCGCGGCGAAGCGACCGCCGAGCAGGCGTTCGCCTATTCGGTGCATCTTGACGTTTCCGGTCTGCAGCCGGGACGGCCGTACTGGTACCGCTTCACCAGCGGCGACGCCGCAAGCCGCATCGGCCGCGCCGTCACGCTGCCCGCGCCGGCGCGCCGGTCGACCGGCTGCGGTTCGGATTCGTCTCCTGCTCCAATTACGAGCACGGATATTTCTCGGCGCTACCGGCATCTCGCCGACGAAAATCCGGACTTCGTGCTGTTTCTCGGCGACTACATTTACGAATACATCGAGGAACGCCGCCCGACGGTCCGCCGCCACTCCGACGGCATCGAAGCGGCGACGCTTACCGACCTACCGCAATCGCTACGCGCAATATCGGCTCGATCCCGACCTGCAGCGCCTGCATGCCGAGGCGCCCGCTCTGGTCACCTGGGACGACCACGAGGTGCAGGACGACTATGCCGACAAATGGTCGAAATTTTTCGACGATCCGGCGCTGTTCCTGCATCGGCGTGCGGCGGCGTATCGGGCGTTTTACGAGCACATGCCGGTGCGGCCGATCCTGTCGCGGCCCGAAGGGCCGGTCATGCGGATCTATGATCGCTTCAGCTTCGGCGACCTGATCGAAATTTCGATGATCGACGGCCGGCAATACCGTTCGCGCGAAGCCTGTTACGCGCCGCCGAACAAGGGCGGCACACATCTCGAAACCGACGCCACCTGCCCGGAGCGGCGTGACGCGGGACGGACCATGCTCGGCTTCGCGCAGGAAGCCTGGCTTCATACCAATCTCGCCCGTTCCAAGGCGCAATGGAATTTGATCGCGCAGGACGTGCTGATGGCGCAGTTCCGCTCAGGCAGAACAGCGATCTCGGCTTCTCGACCGACGACTGGGACGGCTATCCCGGCCAATCGTTCGCGCCTGCTTAAACGCATCCACGAGTCGAAGGTGTCAAACCCGGTCGTGGTAGGCGGCGACATCGCATTCGTTCTTCGCCAACGATTTGCAGCTTGATTTCGATGATCCGCGTCGCCGATGGTGGCGACGGAATTCGTCGGCACCTCGATCTCCTCCTACGGGCCGCCTTACGAGCCGATCGCGCAGGCGCTGCCGGACAATCCGCACGTGCATTTCTTCGAAAGCCGCCGGCGCGGCTATGTTGCGTCGATCTCGACCGCACGCACATGCAGGTGCGCATGCGTGTGGTCTCCGACGCCGCCGATCCCAAGGCCGATATCGCGACGCTGCAGACCTTCGCGGTCGAGGCCGGGCATCCGGGTGTGGCGGCATAAGCGAACGGGGGCTGCGGTAGCAGCTTGGTTGCCGGACGCTCGATCATTGCCGCCGCGTCTGCCGCAGCGCTTCGCCGGCGGCCATGGCGGCGGCGACGGCTACATTGAGCGAGCGCAATCCCGGAGCGCAGCGGAATGACAACACGCGCATCGGCTGCGGCGTGGACCTCGTCCGGCACGCCGGCCGATTCGCGCCCGAACAGCAGCATGTCGTCCGGCCGGTAGCGAAAATCGAGATAGGACAGCGTCGCCGCGGTTGTGAACAGCACGAGGCGACCGCGGGTTTGCCTGCCGCCAGTCTTCGAAATCGCGCCAGCGTTCGATGCCGCGTCGATCGTTACCGCATCGAGGTAATCCATGCCGGCGCGGCGGAAAGCGCGATCGGTCGTCGGGAAGCCAGCCGGCTCGATGATGTGGGCCTCGATGCCGAAGCACGCGCAGAGGCGCAAAATTGTTCCGGTGTTCTGCGGGATGTCGGGCTGGTAGAGGGCGATGCGCATGGGCGGATTCGAACTCGTGTGCCGGCGAGTGCCGGCTGCGCGATTCTCCGGCCGCGGTTGTGCGCGGCAGGGGCGGCGAAAGCCTTGCGGCCCCGGCGTTTCCGCCGCCTTCGTTGGCACACTTGCGCTCTTGCGGTAAGGGTGCCAATAAAACGGCGCCGGATTGGTCGCTTCGATCTCCCCCAGATTGGATGCGACCGGGCCTTTCGCCGCCGCACGGACCTTCCGGGGGCGGTTCGCAGCGCGGATGGAGCAGCCGGCAAGACGGATGAGGGTGGGACGGGTGACAACAATCTCCGCAGCGGCAGCCTTCGCGGCGTGATCCCTGTCGATTTGGCTTCGACAGTGCGATCCGGCAACGTCGCGCGGCATCGTGCAGCAGCATCTTCAGCCAACGCATAAGGTTCGATCATGAGCGCACATTCGGTCTACAAGCCGCAACATCCCGTCATGCAATGGCTGGAGCGGCGGCTGCCGATCGCAGGCCTCGTCTATTCCTCCTTCATCGTTTATCCGACGCCGCGCAACCTGAACTATTGGTGGACGTTCGGCGGCATCCTGACGCTTCATGCTCGGCGCGCAGATCGTCACCGGCATCGTGCTGGCGATGCATTACACGCCGCATGTCGACCTCGCTTTCAATTCCGTCGAATCGATCATGCGCGACGTCAATTACGGCTGGCTGCTGCGCTACCTGCACGCCAACGGCGCCGCGTTCTTCTTCGTTGCGGTCTATGCCCACATCGTGCGCGGCATGTATTACGGCTCCTACAAGGAGCCGCGCGAGGTGTTGTGGATCCTCGGCGTGATCCTGTTCCTGCTGATGGTCGTGACCGGCTTCATGGGCTACGTGCTGCCGTGGGGCCAGATGAGCTTCTGGGCGGCGACCGTGATCACCAACCTGTTCTCGGCGATCCCGCGGCGTCGGCGATCCGATCGTGACCTGGCTGTGGGGCGGCTATGCGGTCGGCAATCCGACGCTCAACCGCTTCTACTCGCTGCACTACCTGCTGCCGTTCGTCATCGCCGGCGTCGTCGTGCTGCACATCTGGGCGCTGCACATGGTCGGGCAGAACAACCCGACCGGCGTCGAGCCGAAGATCGCAAAAGGACACGGTCGCGTTCACGCCCTATGCGACCGTCGAAGGACGCCTTCTTCATCGGCGTGTTCTGCCTGTTCTTTGCCTGGTTCATCTTCTACATCCCGAACTATCTCGGCCACTCCGACAACTACATTCCGGCCAATCCCGGCCAGACGCCGACGCACATCGTACCGGAATGGTACTATCTGCCGTTCTACGCGATCCTGCGCGCGATCCCGAGCAAGCTGCTCGGCGTCATCGCGCTCCTTGCATCGATCGTGCTGCTCGCCTTCCTGCCGTGGCTCGATACGTCGCGGGTCCGCTCGGCGAATTACCGGCCGCTGTTACCGGCAGTTCCTGATCGTTTTCTTCCTGGTCGTGATCGGGCTCGGCTATCTCGGTTCGCAGCCGCCGGAAGGCGGCTATGTGATCGCGGCGCGCATCCTTACCGCCTACTATTTCATCTTCCTGCTCATCATCCTTGCCGCTGCTCGGCCTGTTCGAGACGACCAAGCCGCTGCCAAATTCGATCTCGGAATCGGTGCTGCGCGAGGGCCTGCCCGCCGGCGCGTCGGCGCCGCAGCCTTCGGGCGCGAAGGTTTAGGAGCCCGCCATGAAAGCCCGTCGCAACAATTCGCTGATTCTCGCGCGGCTCGCCGCCGTCTGGCCGCGTCCGGCATGCGGCGTCGCTTCCGCGCAGGAGGCCGAAGCTCCGCCGCGCGCAGCACTGGTCGTTCCACGGGCCGTTCGGCACCTATGACCCGCGCAGCTTCAGCGCGGCTTCAAAGTCTATCGCGAGGTCTGTTCGAGCTGCCACAGCCTAAAGCTTCTCGCGTTCCGCAATCTCGCCGATCCAGGCGGCCCGGAATTCAGCGAAGCGCAGGCGGCGACCATCGCAGCCGCCTTTCAGGTCACCGCCGGCCCGAACAGCCAGGGCGAGATGTTCCAGCGCCCAGGCAAGATCGCCGATCATTTTCCGCCGCCGTTTCCGAACGATCAGGCCGCGCGCAACGCCAATGGCGGCGGACTGCCGCCGGACATGTCGGTGCTGGCAAAAGCCCGCAGCTACGAACCCGGATTTCCCCTGGTTCATTGTCGACGCATTCACGCAATACCAGGAGGACGGCCCGGATTACATCCACGCCCTCATGATCGGCTATGAAGATCCGCCGGCCGGCGTGACGCTGCCGCCCGGCGGGCAATACAACAAATACTTCCCCGGCCACGCGATCGCGATGCCGAAGCCGCTGAGCGACGGACAGGTCGAATATACCGACGGCACGCCGGCGACGGTGGATCAGTATGGCCGCGACGTCGCCGCCTTCCTGATGTGGGCGGCCGAGCCGAAACTCGATGAGCGCAAGCGCCTTGGCTTTCAGGTGTTCCTGTTCCTGATCGTGCTCACCGGCCTGCTGTACTTCACCAAGAAGAAGATCTGGCACGACGTGCATCATGATCCGGAGCTGCTGAAGCCGCGGGCCTGACGTCCGGTTCGGCCGGTGCCGCTCAGCCGCGGCCGCTTTGAGGTTGGCGCGGCGGGACGCGGCACGGCGGGTCGCTGCTCATGACGCTCTCTTCCGGTTGCGCCGGCCGTGATGGTTCGTCACAGTGCGCCGGCCGCAGCGGCCACAGGCCTGCGGCCGGGGCCTCATGGCCCGGTGGCCTCCTTCGGCGGGGCAAGAAACAGGGTTTGGACCATGACCACGGCCGTGCTGGACGATGACCTGAAGTCCGCGATCCGCAACATTCCGGACTATCCGAAGCCCGGCATCATCTTTCGCGACATCACCACGCTTCTCGGCGACGCGCGCGCGTTTCGCCGCGCCGTCGACGCGCTGGTGCAGCCCTGGGCCGGCAGCAAGATCGACAAGGTCGCGGGCATCGAAGCGCGCGGCTTCATCCTCGGCGGCGCCGTCGCCCATCAGGTTTCTGCGGGTTTCGTCCCGATCCGCAAGAAAGGCAAGCTGCCGTTCAAGCGCGTCAGCATCGGCTATTCGCTCGAATACGGCATCGACGAAATGGAGATGCACGAGGACGCGGTGCTCGACGGCGAGCGCGTCATCCTTGTCGACGATCTGGTCGCCACCGGCGGCACCGCTGAAGCCGCCTGCAAGCTTCTCAAGCAGATCGGCGCCGATGTGCTGGCGGCCTGCTTCATCATCGATCTGCCGGACCTCGGCGGGGCGGCGAAAATCAGCAAGCTCGGCGTGCCGGTACGCACGCTGGTGAGCTTCGAGGGGCATTGACGCCCGCCGTCGCGCGGAGCGCTATTTGCGCCGTGCGCCCGGCTCCGCGGAAGCCGCCAGCGACGAACTGAGCCGGCCCATCAGCAGCCGCAATTCGAGTTCGCGAAACCCGGTGAAAATCTGCCCGACCCATTGGTGGATTTCGGTCGGGCCGCCGCGCTGCTCGGTCATATAGGCGGCGAACGAGAAATTTGGCCGGTCGATCACGCCGCGCACGATCGGCGAAAGTCGCGGGATGACGATCGGGCCGCATTCGGCGCGCGACAGCGGAAAGTCCTCTTTGTTGAAGATCAGCGACGCCGCTTCATTGTGGACGGGCACGATTGTCGCCGCGGGGAGCCGACCTTCAGTTCGGCGTAGTTGCGCATGGTTATCGCCGACGTGTCGGTGATGAACAGAACGATCGGCTCGATCGAGCGCCGCTTCGCTTCGCACATGAAGCCGATTTCGCCCATGACCGAGAAGAACTGCTCGAACGGGCCGGAGCCGAGGTCGATCACTTTGTTGCTGACATCGTCGGCGATCAGCCGGTCGAACAATTCCATCTGGCCGCGTGTGGCGGAAATGTCCACCGGCCAGACGAGGCGCGGGAAGCGGCCGGCGAACATCGGGTCGCGCGGGTTGAGGTCATAGCCGACCAGCGGCCGGCCGGCACTTTGCAGGAATTCGACGAGCAGCCGCGCGATCAGCGTCTTGCCCATGCGCGGTTGCGGCGACGTGATGATGTAAAGCGGACCCGGCCTTGTCATGACAGAGGGCAAGCCATTTCGGGTTTGCCGCGGTGCGTCCTGCGGCGGAAGAATGTTCGCCGTTCGGTCAGGAACGGCCGACAACCTGTACGCGGGGGCTCGCGGGCTGCGCCGCGCCGCCGCCCGACACCATCTCGTTGAGCTTGATGCGGTCGTACTCGGCCCACACGTTGCCCAGCCAGTGCCGGACATAGCCGCGCAGCACGAACGAGTAGTTCGCCGCGTCGCCGTTGACGTTCTTGTTGGCGACGAAGGTGAGGAACGGCACCGAAGCGAGTTCGACCTGCTCGTAGGCCATCTCGTTGAGTTTCGGGATCGAGATCTCCATCGCATCCTTGAACTTCTTGAAATAGGACGCATAGGTCGCCTGGTCCCACTCGAAGAAGCTGGTGTTGTTGATGAAATTCTTCACCAGGAAATATTTGGCGTCGGCGGCGAAGGCGGACATTTCCTCGATCTCGTTCAGCGAGGCGATCGAAGAGCCGAGAATGTGGAAGACCAGCAGGTTGAGCTGCCCTTTCTTCACGGCGTCGAGAAATCCGATATCGCGCAGCGCCCGCAGGGTAGGGGACAGCAGTCCGGCGCGCACGTCGATCACCGTTACGCTCGCGTCGGTGCTCGAGAGCGTATCGAAAATCTTCATCTGGTCGGCCGTCGAAGTGACGTCCACGACGTCGCTGCTGTCCGGATGAAACCGCTTCAGCGTCCCCTTGGGGGATTCGGTGTCGAACGCGCGGGTCGAAATGTGATGGGCCGAAAAGTAGTCGAGCAGCGTACGTGCGACCGTGGTCTTGCCGACTCCGCCCTTGTCCGCCCCGACGACGACCACCGTTGGCTTGGCCATGGCCGCTCCCTCACCGGCGCTCGGCGCCGTAAGACCCGGTCGGCCGGCCTGTCAGGTCCAGTGGGATGACGGCGGCCAAATCGGGTGTGTCACGCGATTTTCCCCGGTCACGGTTCTACAACACCCGGCTCCGGATTTGAAAGTGTTAAGATGTTGGCGCGGGCTTTCGCTATGCCCGCAGCATGTTTCCCGGTGGATATGGTTAACGGCGACGGCCGTGCTACCGACCGCTTCCGTGCGGGCCCCACGGTCCGGCGGTCCCGGCATCGGACGGGCCGGTTGCTTCGGCTGCGCCCGTTCCCGATGAGTTCGCCTGCGTCCTGCGCGGGCGGGCCCCAAGGTCCGGCAGCGGCCGGCTCGTCGTCGATGGCCGGTTGACCCGGAGGCGGCAGCGCGAGTGGTCCGGGATCGTGGCCTCCGGCGAATTTCACCAGCGCCGCGACCCGGCGGTCCACCGACGGATGCGTATCGAACAGTTCGCCAAAACCCTGGCGCGGATTGTCGATGCACATTTCCATCACCGCCGAGGTCGCACCTGGCAGCTCGCCGCGCCCTTCGATCTTGCGAAGCGCCGAGATCATCGCGTCGGGATTTTTGGTGAGTTCCACCGAGCCGGCATCCGCGAGGAATTCGCGCGACCGCGACAGCGCCAGCCGGATGATGAAGGACAGAATGTAGGCGACGACGATAAATCCGATCCCGATCAGGATCGCGAGTCCCGCGCCGCCGCTCCTGCGGTCGTCCGACGATCGCGAGCCGCGGAGGCCGCCGTAAATCCAGAGCCGGAACACCAGTTCCGCGACAAATGAAACCACGCCGGCGATGATGACCGCGACCACCATCATGCGGACGTCGCCGTTGCGGATGTGCGTCAGTTCATGGCCGAGTACCGACTCGATCTCGGTATCGTCGAGACTGTCGAGCAGGCCCGACGTGACGGTGATGGCGTACTGCTTCTCGTTCATGCCGGTGGCGAAGGCATTGAGCGCGCCGGAATCCACGATCTTCAGCTTCGGCATGGTGATGCCGCGCGAGATGCAAAGATTTTCCAGCAGATTGTAGAGCCGTGGCTCCTGCGCCCGCGTCACGTCATGACCGCCGGTCACGGCGTCGATCAGGTTCTGATGGAAGAAATAGGCGATCACCACCCAGAGCGCGGTCCCGATTGTCGCCAGCGGGGCTGCGCTGACAAGGTCGTTGAGGGCGCGCGCGATCAGCACGTTGATATCGGCGTTGACCGACAGCCCCTCCGCGATAAGGGCGCCGGCAAACACCATCAGGTACACAAGCAGGAACAGCCCGACCAGCAGTGCGATCGAGCGCCGCCGGTTCGACTGGATGTGGCTGTAGAGCCCGTATGCGGCCATCGGCAGCCTGTCACTCCGGCGGAATGGTGGCGTGAACCGCGGTTGCGGAATCCATTGCTAGAATTTCACCTGCGGAGCCTCGCCGAGGCTCTTTCGTTCGTCGCCGAGATCGAAGAACTCCTTCGGCGCAAAGCCGAAGGAAGCGGCGAACAGCGCTGCGGGGAATCGCTGGATACCGGTATTGTATTCCTGCACCGCGTTGTTGAAGAAACGCCGTGCCGCGGCGATCTTGTTTTCGATGTCGGTCAGTTCGGCCTGCAGGGCCTGGAAGTTGGTGTTGGCTTTCAGGTCGGGATAGGCCTCCGACAGCGCGAACAGCTGCCGGAGCGCGCCCGAGAGCATGTTCTCGGCAGCGGCCTGCTGCGCCGGGCCCTGGGCCGCGACCGCGACGTTGCGCGCTTTGACCACCTCGTCCAGCGTGCCGCGCTCGTGCGCGGCGTAGCCTTTGACGGTCTCTACCAGGTTCGGAACGAGATCGTGCCGCTGACGCAGCTGCACATCGACGTCGGCAAAGGCCTGATTGACCCGCTGCCGCATCGAAACGAGGCCGTTGTAGATCGAGATCGCCCATACGATCAGAACAACAATGACGGCAAGAACGATCAGTGTCCCGGTGCTCATCGGCAATATCCTTCGGTGTGCATCGTCAGGTGCGGATTATCGGGTGCATCGTCGGCAGTGCAAAGCGCAGTTACGCGCAGGCTTCCGGCCTGTCGTCGGCATGGCCCGGGTTTCGCTCCCTGCGTCTTCCGCCCGGCTCGTCCCACCTGCTTCCAGATAAAACAATTCGGCGCCGCTGTTAAGGTTAGCAGGCAATGAATATCGCGCGGTTGCCGTGCTTCGGTTAGACAATCCACAGTGCCCTGCAGCGATTGTAACAGGCGATTGTGATGGCCATTCCCCGTCTCGACTTGCGTGCTTCCGATCCCGGGCAGGACGACGGCGTGCCCGACAATATCCGCGCTTCCGGACAGACGCGGTACGGCAGGCAGTTGGGCGCCGACGATGCGGGCCCGCTTGCCCCGGCCGACCGCGAGCAGTTCGAGCGCGAGATCGCCGCCATCGAGCGTGCCACCGCGATGCTGCGGCGTGCGGAGCCAGGTCTCCAGTCGTGGACCACCCCGCCCGCAACGGCATCGCAGCAGGCGCGTCCGGTCTGGTTGCTGATCGGCGTGCTGTGGCTGTCGACCGCGCTTGCCACCCTCGGCGCGGTGTTCGCGATTACAGCTCTCGTCGGCTGAGGCGGGTTGCGTCCCGTCCCCGCGCTGCGGGGACCCGATCAGCGCGCGTTCCGGTAGGCGGTGCGCGACAGCACGGTGCGGGCGATGATTTTCAGATCGAGCCAGAGCGACCAGTTGTCGATGTAGAACAGGTCGTATTCGACGCGGTTGCGCATCTTCTCGTCGGTATCGGTCTCGCCGCGAAAGCCGTTGATCTGCGCCCAGCCGGTGATGCCAGGCCTGACATTATGCCGGCGCGCATAGAGCGAAATCCGGCGCTGATAATCCTGGTCGAGCGGGAGCGGGTGCGGGCGCGGACCGACCAGCGACATGTCGCCGGTGAGCACGTTGAACAGTTGCGGAATCTCGTCGATGTTCCAGCGCCGCAGCCAGCCGCCGATCCGGGTCAGGCGCGGATCGTTGCGCTTCGCCTGATGGCTGCCGTCGTCGAGCGTGCTCATGGTGCGAAACTTGATGATGCGGAACGGCTGCTGGTTGAAGCCGTAGCGGCGCTGTACGAAAAACACCGGCCCCGGACTGTCGAACCTTATCAGCGCCGCCACGAGCAGAAGCAGCGGCGTTGCGAACAGCAGCGCGGCGCCGGCGAAAATCAGATCAAACGTCCGCTTCTGGATGATCTCGAACCGCGTCAGCGCGCGCCGCGTGAGCTGCAGGCTCGACACCGGGCCGAGTGCTGACAGCCTGACCTCCTCGAAGCGGTGCAGGATTTCCTCAGGACCGAGATGAATCTCGACCGGCAGCGTGAGGAACGTCTCGGCGCAGCGCTCGATGATCGCGGTCGCCGACCACGGCAGCAGCACAAACACCGAGTCGGGCTCGAGGCTGCGGACGCTCGCCACGGCTTCGGCGAGATCGCGGTCGAGCGTGGTCTGGCGCACCTCGGCCGGGGCGGCGGCAACGACCGGTGTCAGGAAGCGGCAGCCGACCACATCGATACCGAGCTTCCAGGGCTCGTAGCGGTTGACGAAGGCGCCGACATTGGCGCCGGTGCCGATCAGGAAGATGCGTTGCGCGGACAGCAGGCCCGACCTGCGCGCGAATTCGCTGACGCGCACGATGACGTAGCGCTGGACGATCAGCGCGCCGAGCGTCGTGACGTAAAAAAGCACGATCCAGGCGCGCGAATAGCCGACGCCGATCTGGGTCAGGAAGCCCAGCATCAGCATGCAGATCAGCGTCACGTTCCACAACTGGATGGTGCGGCGGGCGTGCGGCCGGAAGGAAAAGAAATTCGGCAGCCGGTACTCGCGGCGGAACAGATTGGAAATGGCGAAAATGCACGCCGCGACCACGCCGCCCTGCACGAACGAGTCGACATTGCCGTAATCGCCGTAGACCACGAGGTGATAGGCGACGCCGGTGAAACAGGACATCGCCACGATCAGGGCGACATCGGCGAGGAAGATCGTGCCCGTAAAGGTACCGCGGGACAGCACCGCCCATGCCCGCAGGAACTGCCCGGTCTGTGGCTGCGAAGCCAGCGTGTAGCTTTGATGGGTATTCAAGCTCTGGTGGGTATTCATCAGTCCGCTTGCCTGACCGCCGTTTCACTGCGAAACGGCGTCCGCCGCTGCCCCGAAATGGGACACCGGAAGGGTGGTCAGGGTGCTGGTGGCCAGAACCGTGCCAGGGCCGCGGGTCCCCCGGGGGGAGCGGCAGACGCCACCGGGGCAGCATTGCGCACTGTTGAGCCGGTTGAACCCGTGGCGGGATTGGCCCGGCGTGTTAAGCCTGACGCGCCGGCGCAGTCTCGCCGGATTGCGATGGGAAGGAACGATGAAGGGAAAGATTGCGCTCGAGGAGCATTTCGCCATTCCGGAAACTCTGGGCGATTCCAGGGGCTACTTTCCGGACCGGGTGTGGGAGGAAGTGAAGAGCCGGGTGCTCGACATTCACGACCGGCGGCTTGCGCTGATGGACGAGTACGGCATCGAAACCATGCTGCTGTCGCTCAACGCGCCGGCCGTGCAGGCCATGCCGGATCCGGTCAAGGCCGACGAAACCGCGCGCCGGACCAACGACTATCTGGCCGAACAGGTGAGCAAGCGGCCGGACCGCTTTCAGGGGCTGGCGGCGCTGGCGATGCAGGACCCCGAGCGCGCGACCCGCGAGCTTGAGCGGTGCGTGAAAGAACTCGGTTTCCGCGGCGCGCTGGTCAACGGCTTCTCGCAGGTCAACGACGCCGATACCTCGGTGTATTACGACCTGCCGCAGTACCGGCCGTTCTGGGCGACGATGGAGCGGCTCGACGTGCCGTTCTATCTGCACCCGCGCAATCCGCTGCCGCGCGACGCGAGGATTTACGAAGGTCACTCCTGGCTGATGGGCCCGATCTGGGCGTTCGCGCAGGAAACCGCGGTTCACGCGCTGCGGCTGATGGGCTCCGGACTGTTCGACGCCCATCCGCGCCTGCAGATCATTCTCGGCCATATGGGCGAGAACCTGCCGTTCGCGCTGTGGCGGGTCGACAACGCCAACGGCTGGATTGCCGACCGCAACAAATATCCGGCGAAGAAACCGATCCGCGAATATTTCCGCGAAAACTTCTTCGTCACCACGTCGGGCAATTTCAACACCGCAGCGTTGCTCAACGCCATGCTCGAGGTCGGTGCGGACCGGATCATGTTCTCGACCGACTGGCCGTTCGAAAACATCGATCATGCTGCGAACTGGTTCGACGCGTGCCCGATCAGCGAGAACGACCGCCTGAAGATCGGCCGCACCAATGCGCGGCGGCTGTTCAAGCTCGGAAACGACTGACGGCCGGCATTTGCAATGATCTCCCGCCCGGCAGACCCGGGCGGGACGCCTTGCGTGCCGGGCTAAACCGCCTCGCGCAGTTTCACCGCGCCTTCGAGATCGACCGACACAAGCTGCGACACGCCGCGCTCGGCCATGGTGACGCCGTAGAGCCGGTTCATCCGCGCCATCGTGATCGGATTGTGCGTGATGATGATGAAGCGGGTTTCGGTCGAGCGCGTCATCTCGTCGAGCAGGTCACAGAACCGCTCCACATTGTAGTCGTCGAGCGGCGCGTCGACTTCGTCGAGCACGCAGATCGGCGCCGGATTGGTCAGGAACACCGCGAAGATCAGCGAAAGTGCGGTCAGAGCCTGTTCGCCGCCGGACAGCAGCGACAGCGTTGCCGGCTTCTTGCCGGGCGGCTTCGCGAGAATTTCGAGGCCGGCCTCGAGCGGGTCGTCGCTCTCGATCAGTTGCAACTCGGCGGTGCCGCCGCCGAACAGCTCGGCAAACAGCTTCTTGAAATGCTCGTTGACGGTCGCGAACGACGCGAGCAGGCGCTCGCGCGCTTCGTGGTTGAGGCTCTGAATGCCCGAGCGCAGCCGCCGGATCGCTTCGACCAGATCGTCGCGTTCGGCGACGAGTTTGCCGTGCTGGCCTTCGACCTCGATCAGTTCCTGTTCGGCCAGCAGATTGACCGAGCCAAGCCGCTCGCGTTCCTTGCGGATGCGGTCGAGCCGCGTTTCCACTTCGGAGATCGGCGGCAGTTCCGCGTCATCCTTGAGTTCGGCGATTTCGGCGGCGCCCGCCGGCTCGACGTCGAGCGCTTCGCGAATCTCATGCGCGACATCGGCGAGACGGCGCCCCGCTCCGTCGAGCCGTTCTTCGGCGCGGGCCGCGTCCGCGCGGGCCTCGCCGACCGCTTCGACCGCGGCGCGGGCTTCTTTGTCGGCCGCGGCGAGCGCGGTTTCACCCTCGGCCAGCAGGTCGGCGGCGGTGCGGCGGGCGGCGGTCGCCGTCTCGATCTCGCCGATCAGGGCCTGACGCTGACTTGCGAATTTTTCGGGCGCGTTGTCGAGTTCGGCACGCTCGCGCTTCGCTTCCTCGATCCGCTCGCCGATGGTTGCGATCTGGGCGGCGGCGCTGTGTCCGCGTTTGTCCCAGTCGGTCCGCTCGGCCGCGATCGCCTGGAGCCGGCGGCTGGCGAGTTCGGCGTCGCGGGCAATGGCCTGCGCCTCGACGCGGACCTCCGCGAGCGCGCTCCGGTCGCGGGCGATCGTTTCGTTGACGGTGGCGAGCCGCTCTTCGAGTGCGCCCGCCGCCGGCAATCCGGCAAGCGCCGTCTCCGCCTCGCGGTGGGCCGCCAACGCCTCGTCGCGGCCGGCGGTCGTCCGCTGTCTGGCCTCCTGAAGCGCGGAAATGCGCGCCGCATTACGGCTGATCTCGCGTTCGGCGGCGGCATGCTCTTCGCGCGCCGCGTCGGTCGCGCGCTGCGCGTCCCGGGCGCGCGCGCGCGCGTCGGTCTCGGCGGCAGCCGCGGCGGCGAGGGCTGCTTTGGCGGCGGCGACCCGTTCCTGCTCGGCGATGACGTCCGAGCGCGCGGTCAAAAGTTCGCTTTCGATGGCCTGCATCCGGCCACGCTCGGCGAGCCGTCGCGCCGCGCCGGTCGGCGCATGGGCCGCTGCGGCAAACCCGTCCCAGCGCCACAGATCGCCCTCGCGCGACACCAGCCGCTGACCGGGCTTGAGCATCGCCGTGAGGCGCGGCCCGTCGGCGCGCTCGACCACGCCGATCTGGGCGAGCCGCCGCGCCAGTTCCTGCGGCGCCTTCACGAAACGCGACAGCTCGGCGGCGCCTTCGGGCAGCGACGGATCGGACGGATCGAGATCGGCGCCGGCCCAGCGCATCGGCGCGGAAGGATCGACCGGTGCGTCGAGATCGTCGCCCAGCGCTGCGCCCAGCGCCTTCTCGTAGCCCTTCTCCACCGCCAGCGCGTCCATGACCGGCGGCCAGAGATTCTTGTTCTCGACCGCGAGCAGCTTGCCGATGGTCTTTGCTTCGGTTTCCAGCCGCTGCACGCGGCGTTCGGCTTCCGCGAGCGGCCCGCGCGCCGCCTCGATGGCTTCGCGTGCCTGCCTGTGGGCGCTCTCGGCTTCGCGCGCAGCGCTTTCCGCTTCGGCGAGCGCGGTCTGCGCGGCGGCTACGGCGAGGCCGAGCGCCTCCACGTCGGGGGCGCCGCTGCCGGTGGCGGCGAGGCCTGCGTCGATGTTGGCAAGTTCCGCCGAAAGGCGGGCGGCGCGCTGTTCGTGTCCGGTCCGGGCGGTTTCGAGCTGATTGCGGCGGGCCGTGAGATCGGCAAGCGCGCTGGTCGCTTCGCCGAATGCTTTTTCGGATTCCGCGAGCGCTGCGTCCGCCTGGACGACGCGGTCGTTGACGCCGGTCAGGCGCGCGGCGCTCTCCTGCGCTTCGGTCCGCAGTTGCTGTTCCTCGATGGCGAGACGTTCCAGCGCGGCGGTGGCGTCGGCCGCCAGCCGCTGTTCGCGCCCGAGGTCGGCGGCGAACTGTTCGAGGCGGCGGTCGAGTTCGGCAAGCCGTTCCCTGGCGCGGGCCTCTTCGCGTTCCAGTCCGTCGCGGGCGACGATGAGCCGCTGCAAGGCGGCGGCCGCGCGGGCTTCCGCGTCGCGCAGCGCCGGCAGCCCGGATGCGATTTCGGTTTGGCGCGTCGTTGCCACCGTCTGCTCGCCGGTGCGCTCGGCCACGATGCGCACCGCTTCGTCCTTGGTGGTTTGCGCGTCGGCGACTTCGGCTCCCGCCGCCAGCCAGCGCAGATGCAGCAGCAGCGCTTCGGTGCGGCGGACCTGACCGGAAATGTTGCGGTAACGCACTGCCTGACGCGCCTGGGTCTTGAGCGCCGCGACCTGCGAGGCAAGCTGGTTGATGACGTCCTCGGCGCGCGCGAGATTCTGCTCCGCGGCCTTGAGCCGCAGTTCGGCTTCGTGGCGACGGGCATGCAGGCCGGAGATACCGGCGGCTTCTTCCAGCACCCGGCGGCGCTGGTCGGGCCGCGCCTGGATGATTTCACCGATCCGGCCCTGGTGCACGAGGGCCGGCGAGCGCGAACCGGTCGAGGCGTCGGCGAACACCACGGTGACGTCCCGGGCGCGGACCTCGCGGCCGTTGACGCGGAACGTCGAGCCCTGCTCGCGCATGATGCGCCGCGAGATTTCCAGCGCGTCCTGATCGTTGAATGCGGCCGGCGCCTTGCGGTCGGCGTTGTCGAGCAGGATCGATACTTCGGCGTGATTGCGGGCCGGCCGGCCGGTGTTGCCGGAGAAGATCACATCGTCCATCTCGGCCGCGCGCATCGCCTTGTGGGAGGCTTCGCCCATCACCCAGCGCATCGCTTCGACCAGATTGGATTTGCCGCAGCCGTTCGGACCGACGACGCCGGTCAGGCCGGGCTCGATCTCGAAGTCGGTCGGTTCGACGAACGATTTGAAGCCGATCAGGCGCAGCCGCGTGAGCTTCATGCCGGTTCTAAATCCTTGTTGCCCAGTGCGGCGGAAAGGGAAACTGCTGGCGAATCACGCCTTTATGGCGAGTCGGGGTTGGCCGCACCGGCGCGGAGAATGAATCGGCGCGCCCGCAAGCGCAATCAGGTCCGCGGCGTTATCCCGCGTTTCGCGAAGCCTGTGCAGGGGCGGAAAGGCCGCAGCGCCGCGGCGAAGCCCAAAAACGGCAAAAAACCCTATCCTTCCTTGAGATAGGGGTCGATTTCCTTCGCCATGGCGTCGATCGACAGGTCGCCGGAGAATTTTTTGCCGTTGATGAAGAAGGTCGGGGTGGAATTGACACCAAGCTTTTCCGACGCGCGGTCGCGCACTGCCTGGATGCCGTCGAGCACCTTCTGATTCGCGAGGCATTGGTCGAACGTCTGCTGGGTAAATCCGAATTGCCTCGCGATGTCCGCGAGCGGCTGGATCGGCTTCTGCACCATCCACTCCGGCTGCTTGGCGAACAGGGTCTCGACCACCGGCATGAACTTGTCCTTGCCGGCGCAGCGAGCCAGCATAAAGCCCGCGGCGGCCAGCGCATCGAGCGGGAATTCGCGGAAAATGAACCGCACCTTGCCGGTATCGATGTAGCGCTTCTGAAACTCGGGAAAGGTCGTGGTCGAGAAGTGCGCGCAGTGCGGACACGTCATCGAAGCATATTCGATCACGGTGACCGCCGCCTTCTCGTTGCCGAGCACGATATCGCCGTCCGGGCCGGCCTGCGCCAGTTCCGCGGGATCGGTGTCTGCTTTCGCCGGCACCGGCCCGGCCAGGCGCCACAGCACGGGTCCCGCGAGGCCTGCGAGCAAAAAGGCAGGCGCAGCACTGACAATTTGGCGACGGGTCAGCGTCAAGGTCGTCTCCTGGTCCAGGAAAGGATACGCGGCGAATGTGGCATTGCGCGGGACATTCGCCAAGGGCTTGGAGCAGGGGGCTCGCGCCGGAAACAAGGCTAGCCGCGCCGCACCGCGGCGCCGAGGCGGGCCAGCGCCTGCTTCAGATCGTCGTCGTCGATTTCCGGCATGCTGGCGGCGATACTGGCTGTGAGGACCGGGTCGGCGGTGCGCGGCGCGCGGCGCGCGGCGCGGCGCAGCGGGGCCTGGCGCAGCGCGATGCGCTCCACCGCGCGCCAGCCGACGAAGCGGTTGACGCGCTCGCAGACGACATTGGCGAGGTGCTGGATTTCGATCGCGGCGGGGCCCTCGACCCGCAGAATCAGCGTGCCGGCCGCCTGCGCTTCCACGGCCGAAGCGCGGCCTGCCGCGGCGGAGCGGGACGCGGGCTGGCGCGACCACTGGATTTTAATTGGCTGGCTGTGGGCTGCGATTTCGGCGCCGACGATTTCGGCCCAGCGCGTCACCAGTTCGGCGGACGCGAAGCCCTGCCGGGTAAAGGTCTCGCCGACGACCTTGTGGACGAGGTCGCGCAGCGGCCTTGCGAAAGAGGCGGAGGGCTTGTTCACGATCGGGCGCTCTGTCATCCCTCGAATCCGCACGCGAAAACGTCACGCGCGGGATCCGGGGCCGGTCCGGAGGTGGACATGACGGTAGCAGCGAATACGGCGGTGCGACAGCGCACCAGGGATCGCGCGAAAGATACATTTCCGCATTCCGCCCCCCAGTCCGCCGCGCTGCTCGCCTGGTACGACCGGCACCGCCGCGCGCTGCCGTGGCGCGCGCCGCCGGGCGCGCGGATGGATCCCTACCGGGTCTGGCTCTCCGAGATCATGCTGCAGCAGACCACGGTGACGGCGGTCGTGCCCTATTACGGGCGGTTCCTCGCCCGCTGGCACGACGTGCGTGCGCTCGCGGCAGCACCGCTCGACGATGTGCTCAAGGCCTGGGCCGGGCTCGGCTATTACGCCCGCGCGCGCAACCTGCACGCCTGCGCCCGCGCCGTGGTCGAGCGCCACGGCGGCGAGTTTCCCGAGGGCGAATCCGAGTTGCGCGCGCTGCCCGGCATCGGCGAATACACGGCGGCGGCGATCGCAGCGATCGCCTTCGATGCGCCGGCCAGTCCGGTGGACGGCAATATCGAGCGTGTGGTCTCGCGGCTGTTCGCTGTTGCAACGCCGCTGCCAGGCGCGAAGCCGGAGCTTCGCCGTCTGGCGCGTGAACTCACGCCGGCCCCGCGCGCCGGCGATTTCGCGCAGGCAATGATGGATCTCGGCGCCACCATCTGCACGCCGAAGAAGCCCGCCTGCGCGTTTTGCCCCTGGAACGAAAACTGTGCGGCGCGTGCGGCCGGCGAGGCGGAACTGTTTCCGCGTCGCGTGCCGAAGCGCGAAGGCGCGCTGCGCCGGGGCGCGGCATTCGTCACGATTCGCGCGGACGGGTTTTTGCTGGTCCGGCCGCGACCGCCCAAAGGTCTGCTCGGCGGCATGACCGAAGTTCCGACCACCGAATGGTCGGCGGATTTTCGGGATGACGACGCGCTCGACGGCGCTCCGCGATTTTCCGCCCGAACGAAAGCCCCGGTCGCGTGGCGGCGCGTGCCGGGCATCGTACGCCACGTGTTCACGCATTTCCCGCTGGAACTGTCGGTCTGGCGCGCCACGCTTGCGGCGAAGACGCCTGCGCCGAAGGGGATGCGCTGGATCGCGCTTTCCGCGATCGGGGCCGAGGCGTTCCCGAGCCTGATGCGCAAGGTCGTGGCCTCTGCGATCGACCCGAAAGACGATTAAGCCGCGCCCATCTCCGCGCGTATCCGCGCCCGCAACGCGTCGATCACCGTCAGGCCCTGCGGGGTCTCGACGTGCCAGAAGGTCCAGCCGTTGCAGGCTTCAAGCCCCTGCGCCAGTGCGCCGATCCGGTGGATCGAACCGACGGTTTCTCCAAGGGCGATGGCGCCATCGGCCCGCACCAGAGCGCGGTGCCGCCGTTTGGCGTCGACCAGCTTCACGCCGGGCGCCACAAGGCCGCGCTCGATCAGCGCCGAAAACGGCACCCGCGGGGCTTCGCGCGGGGTCATGAACGAGGCGAGCGAAGGTTCCGGCAACGGCTCGACGCCCTCGATCCGGCGGGTGGCGGCAGCGGCGTATTCGGCGTTGCGCTCGATGCCGAGGAAGCGGCGGTGCAGGCGTCGCGCCACCGCGCCTGTGGTGCCGGAGCCGCAGAACGGGTCGAGCACGAGGTCGCCAGGACGCGAAGCGGCGAGGACAACGCGCGCCAGCAGCGCTTCGGGCTTTTGCGTGGGGTGCAGCTTGCGGCCGCTGGCGTCCTTGAGGCGCTCTTCGCCGGTGCACAGCGGAATGAACCAGTCGGAGCGCATCTGAATGTCTTCGTTGCCGGCTTTGAGCGCTTCGTAGTTGAAGGTGTAGTTTCGCTTTGCGGAATCGCGCGCGGCCCAGATCAGCGTCTCGTGCGCGTTGGTGAAGCGGCGGCCCCGAAAATTCGGCATCGGGTTGGACTTGCGCCATACGATGTCATTGAGGATCCAGAATCCGAGATCCTGAAGGATCGATCCGACGCGAAAGATGTTATGATAGGAACCGATGACCCAGAGCGTTCCGTTCGGTTTCAGCGCGTGACGGCAGGCGGTGATCCAGGCGCGGGTGAAATCGTCGTACGCCTCGAAGCTGGCGAACTTGTCCCAGTCGTCGTCAACCGCATCGACGCGCGAATCGTCGGGACGCTTGAGGTCACCCTGGAGCTGGAGATTGTAAGGCGGGTCGGCGAACACCAGATCGACGGAGCCGGCCGGAAGCTTTGCCATTTCGGCAACGCAATCGCCGACGACAATGCGCGCAGGCGCTGCGGACTCAAAACTCACGCGGGGCGCCCTTTCGGACGCCCCGCGACGCGACACAACCATGACTCAGAACTCTGACTCAGGCGACGCTGTCGGCGACGCGGGACCTACAACCGACGAACCGGATCATGACGCGCCAAGGTAAAGATCGGCTTAATCAAAACACGCTCGCACCAGGCAAAAAATGCCGGGAAACACGGGGCTAAACGGGTAGAATCCTGATGCTGTTTTTCCAAACAGTAAACGGCCACCAGAAAGTTGCACTCATGCGGACCGCGAACGGAGAGTGACGAATGCGCACGGATGATTTCCGCCCCAGCGACAATGTCGAGGACGATCGGGAAGCGAGCGCGTCGCGCGGCGGCATGCCGGGCGGCGCCGGCGGCCTTGGTCTCGGCGCCATCGTCATCATCGGGCTGATCAGCTGGTATTTCGGTATCGATCCGAGCGTGCTGCTCAACGGCGCGCAAATGGTTATGAACGGCGGGCAGGAGCAGACAAGTCCGGCTCCGCCGGTTTCCTCCGGTACGCCGCAGGACGCCACCGGCAAATTCGTGGCGCTCGTGCTGGGCGATACCGAGGACCGCTGGAGCGAAATTTTCTCAGCCGGCGGCCAGACCTACCATCCGCCGAAGCTGCGGCTGTTCGCAGGATCGGAGCCGACGCCGTGCGCGTTCGCGAAGTCGGCGATGGGGCCGTTCTACTGCCCGCGCGACCAGCGCATCTATCTCGACACGTCGTTCTTCGACGATCTCCAGCGCAAGTTCGGCGGCTGCTCGAACAGCAACGCCTGCAAGTTTTCAGAAGCCTACGTGATCGCGCACGAGGTCGGACATCACGTCCAGAACGAGCTTGGCATCCTGCCCCGCGTCACGCAGATGCAGCAGGCCGCGGCGAGCCGCACCGAGGCCAATCGCCTTCAGGTGCGCATCGAGCTCCAGGCCGACTGTTTCGCCGGCGTGTGGGCGAATCGTGCGCAGCAGAAGCATCACTTCCTCGATGCCGGCGACGTCGATCAGGCTTTGCAGACCGCGTCCGCCATCGGCGACGACCGGCTGCAAAAGGAGGCGCAGGGTTATGTCGTGCCCGACGCCTTCACCCACGGCACCTCCGAGCAGCGTGAGCGCTGGTTCTCGAACGGCTTCCGGGAAGGCAGGGTTTCAGCGTGCGATACGCTGTCGGCGCAGCGGCTTTAGTGTAATATTGCGCGCTGCCGGTCGGCCGGGAGCGTATGTGGCGTAAGGTGCCGTGTCATGCCGGGCGTCGATGAGACCAAAGAATTCGTGCCGCTCAAGATCGCGGTGCTGACCGTTTCCGACACACGTAATATGAAAGACGACAAATCCGGCGCGCTGCTGGTGCAGCGCATCGTTGCAGCCGGCCACATTGCCGCGGAGCGCAGCATCGTCGGCGACGATATCGAGGCCATCCGCGCGCGCGTGAAAGCCTGGATAGCCGATCCGATGATCGACGTGATCATCACCACCGGCGGCACCGGCTTCACCGGCCGCGATGTGACGCCGGAAGCGGTCGAGCCGCTGTTCGACAAGAAAATGGATGCCTTCTCTGCGCTGTTTCTGGTGATCAGCTTTCCCAAGATCGGCACTTCGGCGATTCAGTCGCGCGCCACCGCGGGACTTGCGGGCAAGACCTACATCTTCTGCCTGCCGGGATCGCCCGGAGCGTGCCGGGATGCGTGGGATGAAATCCTCGTGCACCAGCTCGACTATCGCTACGGCCCCTGCAACTTCGTCGAGATCATGCCGCGCCTCGACGAGCACCTGCGCCGCCCGAAGGCCGGAGGGGCTACGGTTTAGCTTTTCTCGTGACCCGGGGCGCGGGCAATGCGGCCTTCGCGGGAGGGTGTACCGGCTCCTGCAAGTCCAGATCCCAGTGCTCGCCTGTCACCGGCCGCCCCCAACTGCGGTGTGTTTCCGTGCGTGTGAGGCGGAACCCCGCCTTCTCGTAAATGTGCCGCGCGGCCGTCAGCACGCTGTGCGTCCATAACGTGATCCTGCGGTAACCCGCTTCGCGCGCGAAGCCGATGCATTCGTCGACCAGCCGCGTGCCGAGGCCCAGTCCGCGTGCGGCCGGATCGAGCAGCAAAAGCCGGATGCGCGCGACATCTTCCGAATCTTTCACCAGCATGATCGATCCGGCATTCTCGCCGTCGATCTCCGCAATCCAGCAGCGCTCGCGCTCCGGATCCGATGTGTTGACGAAATCCGCGACGATCTGCGCGCAGACGCCTTCGAACGGCGCAACCCAGCCGTATTCCTCCCCGTAAAGCTCGGCGTGGCGTTTGACGATCCAGCCGAAGTCGCCCGGCACAGGCGCGCGAAGCACGATACGAGGTGCCGGCTGAGCCGTGGCTTCGGCATCGCCTTCGAGCAGCGTCTCGATCGTGCGCATGGCGGCGACCAGACGGGCCTGATCGGCCGGTTTGAGCCGCTCGAGCGTTGCCGCGACGTCGCGCCGGGAACGGCGCTCCAGCGGCGCGAACGCTTTTCGTCCCGCCGCCGACAGCATCAGATGGCTTTGACGCGCATCGCCGCTCGAAACTTTCCGCTGTATCAGTCCGCGCTTTTCGAAGTTGCGCAGCGCCCGGCTCAGATAGCCGGCGTCTAGCTCGAGCGCGCGCCCGATTTCGCTCGCGGTCGCCGTGCGACGGTGGGCGATCTCGTAGAGGAGCCGCGCTTCGCCGAGCGAGTAGGGGCTGTCGAGAAAGGTCTTGCGCAGCACGCCAAGCCGCCGGGTGTAGAAGCGGTTGAAGCGGCGCACGGCGGCGACGCGCTGCTGAAGGCCGGCCATGCGCGGAACGTCGGGCAGATACTTGACAAAGTCAAGTATCAAGCCCCGCAGCCGAAGCTCCGGTCGGGAGCACCGACAGCCGCGCCCGGCCGATGCGGCGAAGCAGCTCCGCCTCCGGATCGGTCGCGCTGTCCGAATGGCCCCCGAGGATTCCGTAGAACTGTTTCGAGATCAGAAGGCCCTGCGCGGGATGGGGTCCGCCGATGGCGGCCGTGACAATGCGCCAGATGTTCCTCAACGCCGGCCCGCTGCCCGTGCCGCGCCGAAACGTCGCCGCGCGGGCTTCAGCGCGGGTTTCCTGCATAAAGGCGGTCACGTCGGCGACCCAGGAGGGTTCGAGCCCGATGCCGGGATGCAGGAACAGCAGCCACGGCGCGCGCGCCGCCCGGCTTGCGGCGAGGAGTCGCCGGCCCGGCGGGCCGGTGACGGTGATGAAGTTGCAGCCGGCGGCATCGGCGACTTGGGCTGTCTCGTCGCGGGAGCCTGCGTCCGCCACCAGCACCTCGCTGACCAGTCCATCCAGCGCGCCCGCCACCAGCGTTGCCAGCGTACGCACCAGCGGCCGTTCCGAATCGAGAGTCGCGATGATGACGCTCAGCATTCGGCTTGCGGCGGTTCCGGTTGATGTTCGGAACATTGGCGTAGGGCGGGCTGTTGTTCCACCACTACTTTTGTTGGCGTTCACGGACATGTGTTCTTGTTTTGTTCACAGTCCCGCATTAAGTTCGGAGCATGACACGCACTTCCGCCTTAAGACGCCCGCCGGCGCCACTGCTGCCTTCCGCGCCGGCGGGCGAGTTGGGGACCGCCGTTGACCGCGAGCGGCGGCGCGGACGCGGCACGCACTCGAACGCGTCCGGACGCTATGAGCCGCTGGCGCGGGTGGCGTTCGACGACGGCTGGCAGAGCCTCGACGAACTGCCGGCGTTCAAGACCACCGTGACGGTGGATTCGACGCGAAAAATCATCGCCCGCAACGATTCGCCGGATATCTCGTTCGACCGCGCGATCAATCCGTATCGCGGCTGCGAGCACGGCTGCGTCTACTGTTTCGCGCGGCCGACGCACGCTTATCTCGGCCTGTCGCCCGGGCTCGATTTCGAATCGAAACTGTTCATGAAGCCCAACGCTCCGGAACTGCTGGAGCGCGAACTGTCTGCGCCTGGCTATGTGCCGAAGGTGATCGCGATCGGCACCAACACCGATCCGTATCAGCCGATCGAGCGGCAGTACAAAATTATGCGCGGCATCCTCGAAGTACTGGAGCGCTCGGGCCATCCGGTCGGCATCGTCACCAAGTCGGCGCTGGTGCTGCGCGATCTCGATATTCTCGTGCGCATGGCGAAGCGCGATCTGGTCAAGGTGGCGCTGTCGGTGACGACGCTCGACCCGGCGCTGGCGCGGGTAATGGAGCCGCGGGCGTCAACGCCTTCGCGAAGGCTCGAGGCGTTGCGGCAGCTTGTCAAAGCCGGTGTGCCGGCATCCACGCTCGTCGCGCCGGTCATTCCGGCGATCAACGATACCGAGATCGAACGTATCCTCGAAGCGGTCGCGTCGACGGGCGTCCGCCACGCCGGTTACGTGATGCTGCGCCTGCCGCTCGAAGTGCGCGACCTGTTCCGCGAATGGCTGACGGCGAATTTTCCCGACCGCGCAAACCACGTGTTCAAGCTGATCCGCGACGTGCGCGGCGGCAAGGACTACGACTTCGACCTTCGGGAGCCGCATGACCGGAAAGGGGCCGATTGCCTGGATGATCGGCCGCCGCTTCGAGGTGGCCCGCGAACGGCTCGGCTTCAATGCGACCAGCGTGAAGACCACCACCGCCCATTTCCGCCGCCCGCGCCCCGCAACCGCGCAACTCGATCTGTTCTGACCGGGTTTTCCGTGCGCTCCCCAGCCGAAGGGGGGCGTCATCCCCGTAATCCTCCGCCTCCCGGCCGGTCGCGTTGCGGCCCGGGCTGGGGCGTGGTCATGATGGGGCATGAGTCGCACCGCAACCCGCGCCGCCCGCCTGCCGCTTGACGAAGAGGTGATGCGCCCGACCTTCCGGCGCGAGCGCGCCGCGCTCAAGCGCGGCGTGTGGCCGGTAGCGGGATGCGACGAAGCCGGGCGTGGTCCGCTGGCGGGGCCGGTGGTCGCCGCCGCCGTGATTCTCGATCCGGACAATATCCCCCGCGGCCTCGATGATTCGAAACGGCTGACGGCGGAGCGCCGCGAAGTCCTCTATGAGCGGATTTGCGCGCGGGCGCAGGTCGCGGTGGCGATGGCGCCGCCGGCGCGCATCGACCGTGACAACATTCTGCGCGCCTCGTTATGGGCTCTCGCGCGGGCCGTGGCCTCGCTGCCGGAGCGGCCGCGGCTGGTGTTCGTCGACGGCCGCGACCGCATCGATGCCGGCTGCGACTGTCAGGCCGTGATCGGCGGCGACGGCCTCGTGGCGTCGGTCGCGGCGGCTTCCATCGTCGCCAAGGTAACGCGCGACCGTCTGATGGCCTGCCTCGGCGCCGCCCATCCCGGCTATGGCTTCGAACGGCACATGGGCTACAGCGTCCCGGAACACTTCGCGGCGCTCGACCGCCTTGGGCCGACGGTGCACCACAGGCGTTCGTTCGCGCCGGTCGCCATCGCGTTCGGCGAGCTTGCGAGGCCCGACGATATCGCGGCCGCCATGTTGCCTCTCTGAGGGCCTTTACGGCACAAGGGACCGGACTGCGCGGACCGGAGCCCGATGTTCCACGTACCCCTCTATTTTGAAGCACTGCGTTCGCGTCCGGTGCTGGTGTTCTGGTTCGCCACGCTGGTGCAGGCGGCATTGTGGTTCATCGTGCCGCTGCTGTTCTATTCCGCGCCGCCCGCAGGGCTGGTGCACGTTCTCGCCGTCGGCCGCGACTTCCGGCTCGATGGTCCGTTCGGTCCCCCACTGGCGTACTGGCTTGCAGGGATCGTGTTTCGTGCGGCCGGTGCGACTGGCGTCTACGCGCTGTCACAGATTTGCGTAGTCGCCACCTGGGTCTGCGTGTTCGCACTGGCCCGCGCGATCGTCGGTGCCACCCATGCCGTTATGGCGGTGCTGCTCATGATCGGTATTTCGGCGTTCACGGTGTGGACGCCGGATTTCGGTCCCCCGGTTCTCGCAATGGCGCTGTGGGCGGCAACGCTGCTGTTCTATTGCCGTGCCGTCATCGAAGGCCGCCCCCGGTACTGGTACGCGCTTGGGGTCGCCTCGGCGCTGCTGCTGTGCACCAGCGAAACGGCGCTGGTCCTGCTGGGCACGCTCGCCCTGTTCACGCTGCTGACGAGGCGCGGGCGCGCGGCGCTGACCGGCATCGAGTCGTGGCTCGTCGCAACGGCACTGATCCTCGTCGTGTTCGCGCATCTGTTCTGGCTCCGGCAGGCCGGCGCCGCCGCTGCGCTGGCACCGGTGATCGGGCGACTGCGCAACGCCGATGCCGCGGGTGCCAACACGCTGGCCTGGCTGCTGCTGCTCGCCGGTCTGGTGGTGGTGCAGGCCGGCTTGATCGTGCTGGTGGCGCTGGCCGGCGGCTGGCCGCGGACGCGGGCCGAGCCGGCGCCCGCCATCGCCCGGCCGCCGGTCGATCCGCTGGCACACCGCTTCGTCATGGCGCTCGCGCTGTGGCCCGCGATCGCGGCGACCGCGATCGCGGTGCTGATCGGGGATCGCCAGCCGCCGGGCGGTTCGGCCCCGTTGCTGGTGCTGTCCGGGCTTGCGGTGATTGTCGCCGCCGGCGACAGCATTGCGCTTCGCTACACGCGCATTCTTGGCTTTGCCTGGGCGGGTTTGCTGTTCGCGCCCGCGCTGTTCGTACCTGCCGCCATCGTGCTGCTGCCCTGGACCGCCGGCACCGACCTGAGCGTCTCGCAGCCGGCCGCGGCGATGGGGCGGTTCTTTGCCCAGAGTTTCGAGCGCCGGACCGGGCAGCCGCTCGCGATCGTGAGCGGTGACGTGCGGACCGCCGAACTGATCGCGCTCGCCGCGCCGAGCCGGCCCCGCATCTATCTGGATGCCGATCCCGCGCGTTCGCCATCGGTGACGGCGGACGACATCCGCAACCAGGGCGCTGTCGTGGTGTGGCCGGCGTCGGAGGCGACGGCAGAGCCGCCGGAGTCGATCAAGGTACATTTTCCCGGCCTGGTCGCCGAAGTGCCGGAAGCCTTTGCGCGGCCGGTGCGCGGACGAATGCCGCCGTTGCGGATCGGCTGGGGCATGATCCGGCCGGCCGGCGCTTCGGTTGCGCCGGCGCGTTGAAGCCGTGCGGCCGGCCGGTCAGTGATAAGCGGCCGTTTCCGCCACCTTGCCGCGGAACAGCCAGTAGGTCAGCACCGTGTAGCCCAGCACGAAGGGCAATAGTATCAGGGTGCCGATCAGCATGAAGGTCTGGCTCGCAGGCGCTGCGGCTGCGTCCCAGATCGTGAGGTCGGGCGGCACGATGAAGGGAAAAGTCGAAATCACGAGACCCAGATAGCCGAGCAGGAACAGCGCGATGCTGGCGAGAAACGGTGCCATTTCGCGGCCCCGATCGAGAAAACGCCACAGCGTGAGCGCGAGCAGCGCCGTCAGGATCGGCACCGGCGCGAGGTAAATCAGGTTCGGGTACGTGAACCAGCGGTCGGCAATGCGCGGAAATTCCAGCGGCGTGAAAATGCTGACCGCCGCCATGAACACAATCACCGCACCGAGCAGAATCTTCGCCTTGCCGGCAGCGCGCTCCGCCATGTCGCCGTCGGTTTTCATCCGCAGCCATGTGGCTCCGAGCAGTGCGTAACCGGCGACGACGCCGAGCCCGCACATCACTGAAAACGGCGTCGCCCAGTCGAACGGGCCGCCGGCAAACGCGCCGTCGGCGATGTCGATCCCCTGAATGAGCCCGCCGAGAACGAGGCCCTGACAGAAACCGGCGACGGTCGAGCCGGTTGCGAACACGACATTCCAGAACGGCTTGCGTTGCGCGAGCCCGCGGAATTCGAACGTGACGCCGCGAAACACCAGCGCGAGCAGCATCACCATGATCGGCAGATAAAGCGCCGGCATGATGATCGCGTAGGCCCGCGGAAAGGCGACGAGAAGACCGCCGCCGCCGAGCACGAGCCAGGTTTCGTTGCCGTCCCAGAATGGTGCGATCGCGGCCAGCATGCGGTCGCGCTCCGCGTCGTCGCGGGCAAACGGAAACAGCATGCCGATGCCGAGATCGAAGCCGTCGAGGATGACGTAAAACGCCACCGCTACGCCGATGATGCCGGCCCAGATCAGCGGAAGGAGCGTGGCGGCGTTCATGGCGATGTCCCGCTCTCGAAGTGCGGGTGGCCGGCGGCGAGCCGGGGCGTCGCGTCCCGCGGCTTCGCTTCCACAATTCCCCGCACGATCAGGCGATTGATGAAATAGGCGCCGAACGAAAACACGAACAGGTAGACGACGACAAACAGAACGAGCGTCGTGAGTACGCTGCCGCCCGGCACCGGAGACGCGGCGTCGGCGGTGCGCAGCAGTCCCTGCACGATCCACGGCTGCCGCCCGCTCTCGGTCACCATCCATCCGGCGATGACGCCGACGAAGCCGACCCACCAGGTGTTGGCGACGATGTAGAGAAACCAGCGCGTTCCGAACAGGCGGCCGCGCCAAAGCAGCCACGCGCCGAACAGCGCGGCAACGATCATGTACGAGCCTGCCGCCAGCATGATGCGAAAGCCGAAGAAAACGTTCTTCACCGGCGGACGGTCCTGCGGCGGCACGTCTTTCAATCCGGGAAACAGGCCGTTCCACTCATGCGTCAGGAGCAGCGAGGAGGCGTGCGGAATCGAAATCGCGAAGCGGTTGGTTTCGGTCTTCTCGTCCGGCCAGGCAAAAATTTCGAAGTCGCCCGGACGGCTGCCGTCCCAGTGCGCCTCCATTGCCGCCACCTTGGTCGGCTGGTGCGCAAGCGTGTTGAGGCCGTGCTGGTCGCCGATGATGAGCTGGAGCGGCGCCAGCACCGCGGTCAGCGAAATCGCCATACGCAGCATCGTGCGGGCTTCCTCGACGTGACGGCCGGCGAGCAGATAACGCGCGCCGACCGCGATCACGACAAAGCCGCCGGTCAGCAGCGAGGCATTGAGCATGTGCGCCAGCCGGTATGGAAAGCTCGGATTGAAGATGATCGCGAACCAGTCGACCGGCTGGGCAATCCCGGCTTCCATTCTGAAACCGGCGGGCGTCTGCATCCAGCTGTTGGCGGACAGGATCCAGAACGCCGACGTCGCGGTGCCGACTGCGACCGCGATGGCGGACAGGACGTGCAGCCAGCGCGGTATGCGGTCGCCCCCGAACAGCAGCAGCGAGAGGAACGTCGCCTCCAGAAAAAATGCGGTGAGAACCTCGTAGCCGATCAGCGGCCCGACCACGTTTCCGGCAGCAACCGAGAAGCGGCTCCAGTTGGTGCCGATCTGGTAGGAAAGCACCACCCCCGAGACGACGCCCATGGCGAACGAGACGGCGAAGATCCTGGTCCAGAACGTGGCGAGCCGCCTGTAGCGGTCGGCGCCGGTCCAGCCCCACAGCACTTCCAGCGTCGCGATCCAGGCGGCGATCCCGATCGTGAAGCTCGGAAAGATGATGTGGAACGAGATCGTGAAAGCGAACTGGATACGCGCCAGCAGCACCGGATCGAGATCCATGCGATGCCCTCCGTAGGCAGCCGCGAACGTTGTTGATTATACGATGTCCGGTGCAGTCTTGGCGAGGCCGCCGCGAGCCCGCTTGCGAAGCTCTCGCGCTATCCCGAAAGCGCCTTCTTGAGCGACAGAAAGTCACGCCAGACCAGCCGCTTCTGAAGCGGGCTGCGCAGCAGAAACGCCGGGTGGTAAGTGGGGAGCGCACGAATCTCGCGGCTGCCGGTGTCAAACTTGAACCAGCGTCCGCGCGTGCGGGAGATTCCTTCGCGGGTGCCGAGCAGCGTTTGCGTCGCCGGCTGCCCAAGGCAGACGAGGAATATCGGGGTCCGCGAGTTCGATCTGACGGCGGATGAACGGAAGGCAGATCGCGGTTTCCTGCGGTGTCGGCGTGCGGTTGCCGGGCGGGCGCCACGGCACGACGTTGGCGATGTAGGCGCTGCTGCGGTCGAGCCCGATCGCCTGCCATCATCCGGTCGAGCAGTTGTCCGGAGCGGCCGACGAACGGCACACCGCTGAGGTCCTCGTCGCGCCCCGGCGCTTCGCCGACGAACATCACCCGCGACTTCGGCGTGCCGGCCGCGAACACAAGCTGCGTCGCGGTGGCGCGCAGCATGCAGCCTTCGAACGCCTCGAGCAGCGCGCGCAGTTCGTCGAGGCTCCCCGCCGATTTCGCGGCGTCGCGCGCCGCCATGATCGCGACGTCCGGCGCCTGTGGCACTGGCAGCGCTCGCGAGGCCGCCTCGTCTGCGGGCAGGGCAGCGGTCAGGTTGAGGGGCTGGCGTTCCGGGACCGGATCGGAGCGGGCGTCCGCGGGATTGCCCCCGGTCCGAACGGCGTTGCCGTCGCGGCCGCGCGTCCGTCGCCGACGTGTCCGCGCCGGGCTCGTCGGCGAAACGGTCGACCGGTTCCTCGACGAGGAGCGCGTCGACCCCGGCGTCGCGGTAGAAGGCGATAAGCTCGCGCAGGCTGGCGGTGGTCGGGTTCATGGCTGACGCGGATTTATGGACCATCATCAAGGTCTATGCGAGGGACGAAACGATGGAATATTGCCTTTCGCGAGGACAATGGAGCAGGCCATGAATGCAGCCGATCTTCCCGCCCGCGAGGCGATGGAGTTCGACGTCGTCATTGTCGGCGCCGGTCCGGCCGGCCTCGCCGCCGCGATCAGGCTCAAGCAGGTCTCGCCGGACACGTCCGTCGTCGTTGTCGAAAAGGGCTCGGAGGTCGGTGCGCATATTCTCTCCGGCGCGGTCATCGATCCGATCGGCGATCAACGGGCTGGTGCCCGAATGGCGCGAAGAAGACCCGGCGCTGGGAACGCCGCGGTCACCGTCCGACCGCTTCTACTTGCTCGGGTCGTCGGGCGCGGTGCGGCTGCCCAACTATCCTGATGCCGCCGCTGATGAACAATCACGGCAACTTCATCGTCTCGCTCGGCGACGTCTGCCGTTATCTCGCCCGCAAGGCGGAAGCGCTCGGGGTCGAAATCTATCCGGGCTTTGCCGCCGCCGAGGTGCTGTTCGAGGATGCGCGGTCGCCGGCGTCGCGACCGGCGACATGGGCATCGGCAAGGACGGACACCACAAGGCAGGCTTCGCCCGCGGCATGGAGCTGCGCGCCAAATACACGCTGTTCGCCGAGGGCGCGCGCGGCAGCCTGTCCAAATGCTGATCGCGCGGTTCGGACTGCACCGGAACCGCGAGCCGCAGAAATACGGCATCGGCCTGAAAGAGCTATGGCAGGTCGCGCCGGACAAATTCCGCAAGGGCCTCGTGCAGCACACCATGGGCTGGCCGCTCGACAACAGGACCGGCGGCGGCTCGTTTCTCTATCACTTCGGCGACGATCTTGTGGCCGTCGGCTTCGTCGTCCACCTCAACTACACCAATCCCTATCTGTCGCCGTTCGAGGAATTCCAGCGGTTCAAAACCCATCCGCTGATCGCGCGACACCTTCGCCGGCGGCAAGCGCATTTGCCTACGGCGCGCGCGCCATCACCGAGGGCGGCTGGCAGTCGGTGCCGAAACTGGCTTTTCCCGGCGGCGCGCTGATCGGCTGCGCGGCCGGCTTCATGAACCTGCCGCGCATCAAGGGCAGTCACAACGCGATGCTCTCGGGCATGCTTGCGGCCGAGCAGGTCGCGGCGGCGCTCGCTGCCGGCCGCGCGCACGACGAGCTTGCGGAATACGACGCCGCGTGGCGCGGTTCGCCGATCGGGAACGACCTGTGGCGGGTCCGCAACGCCAAGCCGCTTTGGTCGAAACTCGGCACAGTCGCCGGCGTCGCGCTCGGCGGGCTCGACATGTGGACCAACACCGCGGGCTTCTCGCTGCTCGGCACGCTCAGGCACGGCAAGCCGGACTACGCCACGCTTCGGCCGGCGGCGGAGTGCCGCCGCATTGTTTATCCGAAACCCGACGGCAAACTCACGTTCGACCGTCTGTCGTCGGTGTATCTTTCAAACACCAATCACGAGGAAGACCAGCCGCCGCATCTCGTGGTCCGCGACATGGCTCTGCAAAAATCATCCGAGCATGACGTTTTTGCCGGACCGTCGGCGCGGTACTGTCCGGCGGGCGTGTACGAATGGGTCGAGGAGGCGGGTCAACCGCGTTACGTGATCAACGCGCAGAACTGCGTCCACTGCAAAACCTGCGACATCAAGGACCCGAATCAAAACATCACGTGGGTACCGCCTGAAGGCGGCGGCGGACCCAACTATCCAAACATGTGACTTCACCTGGGGTTCAGGTGATCGTGAAGGGGTGCCGGTTACGCGCTTCCGGCAGCGAACGGCATCCACGCTTTACGCAACAAACCTCCGGCAAACCGGCCTCAACGGTGCTGCCGCGATTTTGCCTCCCTTGGGGCGTACCCCCGGTATGCTTGCGGGGGCAGGGTAAACGGGCCATTCTCGGGCGCGCGACTGTTGCCGGCGCCTGATTCCCTGTTTGCCGATCTGAAAGTTCGACAATGGAGCTACCGTGATTCATTTGCTGCTGCCCCGGCACGCCGTCATCGCTGGCGCCGTTGTCCTTTCGAGCCTGACGGTTTCGCTCGCATCCGAGACGCCGACGCCGCAGGAACTGGCGCACGCAACCACCGCCGGCAGCTATCTGGCCGCGCGACATGCCGGCGTCGAGCGCGAATCCGGCACCGCCGCCGCCTATTATCTCAACGTGCTCAAGGCCGATCCGCGCAATGCCGATCTGCTCGGCCGCACGTTTCTCTCGGTCCTGACCAACGGGGACATCGACGAAGCCGGACGGCTTGCCGACCGGCTGCTGCAACTCGACCGCTCCGACCGCATCGCGCGTCTGGTGCTCGGCGTGCGCGCACTCAAGCTGAAGCAGTACGGGGTGGCGCGGCAGAATTTCGCACAGTCGGTGCGCGGTCCGGTCACCGATCTCACGGCGACGCTGCTGGCCGCCTGGGCGCAGTCCGGCACAGGCGACACCAAGGGCGCGATCGAAACCCTGGACAAACTGTCAGGGCCGGACTGGTACGCGATCTTCAAGGATCTGCACGCGGGCATCATTCTCGACATCGGCAACAACAAAAAGGACGCAGCGAAGCGTTACGAGCACGCCTACAAGGCCGACCCGGTGGCACTGCGCACCGTGCAGGCCTATGGCCATTTCCTCTCGCGCACCGCGGGCAAGGACGAAGCGCTCAAGATTTATCAGGAGTTCAGCAAGGCGGTGCCGGATCACCCGGTGATTACCGAGGAGATGAAACAGGTTTCCGCGGGCGAGAAGCTGCCGCCGCTGGCGGACTCGGCGTCGGCAGGCGCTGCCGAAGCGCTGTACGGGCTCGGCGCTTCGATCGGCCGCCGCGGCGGCGAGGATCTGGCGCTGATCTATCTCCAGCTTGCGCTTTACCTCGAACCGAACCACGCGATGGCGCTGCTGTCGCTCGCGGATCTCTACGAGTCGCTGAAGAAGCCCGATCTGGCGATTGCGGTTTACGACCGTATCCCGGCGTCGTCGCCGTTGCGGCGCAACGCCGAAATTCAGGTCAGCTCCGATCTCGACACGCTCGATCGCACCGACGAAGCCAAAAAACGGCTCGAGCGTCTGATCGCCGACCATCCGAAGGACGTCGAGGCGATGATGGCGCTCGGCAACGTTCTGCGCGGCCGCAAGGAGTTCGCCCAGTGCGCCGACGCGTACAGCAAGGCGATCGCCAACCTGACATCCACCGAGAAGTCGAACTGGGTGGTGTTCTATTTCCGCGGTATCTGTTACGAGCGCTCCAAAGACTGGCCGAAGGCCGAGGCGGATCTGAAAAAGGCGTTGCAGCTCTTTCCCGACCAGCCGCTCGTCCTCAACTATCTCGGCTATTCCTGGATCGATCAGGGCGTGAATCTCGACGACGGCATGAAGATGATCCGCCGCGCGGTCGAGCAGCGGCCGGACGACGGCTACATCGTCGATTCGCTCGGATGGGCCAATTTCCGCATCAACAATTACGACGAAGCCGTGAAGAACCTCGAGCGCGCCGTCGAGCTCAAGCCTGATGATCCGACCATCAACGATCACCTCGGCGACGCCTACTGGCGGGTCGGCCGCGTGCTGGAAGCGCACTTCCAGTGGTCGCACGCGAAGGACCTCAAGCCCGAGCCGGAAGACCTTCCGAAGATCGAACAGAAGCTCAAGGTCGGGCTGCCCGACGATACGTCGTCGGCTGCGGATGCCGCCAAAAAGAAGGCCGGCAGCGGCGGCTGAGACCGGGAAGGTCTGGGCCCGGGAAAGTCTGAGGCTGGGGAAAGTCTTGCCTGTTTCGCTGGTCGAGGCTGCGCCGGCCAAAGTCAATTTGACGCTGCGCGTCGTGCGGCGTCGCGACGACGGCTATCATGAGATCGAAAGCCTGGTGGTATTCGCCGACTTCGGCGACCGGCTGAGCCTGGCGCCCGGCGGCGCGCTCGCGCTGACCGTTCGCGGGCCGTCCGCGGCCCAGGCGGGCGACAACGACAGCAATCTCGTGCTCAAGGCCGCGCGGGCGCTCGCCGCCGCCCGGCCCGGCCTTGTCATGGGAACGTTCCGCCTCGACAAGAGGCTGCCGGTCGCCGCCGGCCTTGGCGGCGGCTCGTCGGATGCGGCAGCGGCGCTTCGCCTGCTCGCCCGCGCCAACGGGCTGTCCCGTGACGACCCGGCGCTGCTCGCTGCGGCGCGCGCGACCGGCGCCGATGTGCCGGTCTGCTTCGATCCGCGCCCCCGGCTGATGCGCGGCATCGGTGAACTGCTTTCCGCGCCGCTTGCGCTCGCGCCGTTGCCGGCCGTGCTGGTCAATCCCGGCGTGGCTGTAGCGACCAGGGACGTATTCGCCAGATGGCGTGCTCCGGCCGCGGCGCCGTTGCCGCACGACCCGGCGGCGCTCGCGAAACTCTCCGGTCGGGACGAATTGCTGGATTTGTTGATCGCGCAGGCGAACGATCTGGAAGCGCCCGCCGTCGCGCTGGCGCCGGCCATCGCTGAAGTTCTCAGCGCGCTCCGTGCGCTTTCCGGATGCAGGCTTGCGCGCATGTCGGGATCGGGGGCGACCTGCTTTGCGGTTTTCACCGGCGTCACGGCGGCACGCAATGCTGCGCGGATCCTCCGCGGCAAACATCCGCACTGGTGGGTGAGGGCGGGCAGTCTGGGCGAAGGCTGACGGCGTCCGGGGCGCGGCGCCGTGCCTAATGCGTCCGCGCGATGCAGAAGTCGACCGTCTCGGCGAGTGCGGACTTCATGTCCGAATCCGGGAACAGCGCCAGCGCGTCGCGCGCGATCGCGCCGTAATGATGCGCTCGGCCGATCGTATCCTCCAGCGCGCGGTGCTTGGTCATCAGCCCGATGGCGTGCTCAAGGTCGGCGTCGGTTGCCTCGCTGCGCTCGAGCGTGCGGCGCCAGAATTCGCGTTCGGTATCGCCGCCGCGGCGGAAGGCGAGCACGACGGGCAGCGTGATCTTTCCCTCGCGGAAATCGTTGCCGACGTTCTTGCCGAGCTTGGCGGCAGCCCCGCCGTAGTCGAGCACATCGTCGATCAGCTGGAAGGCGATGCCGAGATTCATGCCGAACGACCGGCAGGCTGCCTGCTCGTCGCGCTGCCGGCCGGCCAGTACCGGGCCGACCTCGCAGGCGGCGGCGAACAGCTCGGCGGTCTTGGCGCGGATGACGGCGATATATTCGTCCTCGGTGGTCGCCGTGTTCTTGGCGGCGGCAAGCTGCATGACCTCGCCCTCGGCGATGACGGCGGCGGCCGACGAGAGGATTTCGAGTGCCCGGAGACTGCCGACCTCGACCATCATCTTGAACGCCTGCCCGAGCAGGAAATCGCCGACCAGCACGCTTGCCTCGTTGCCCCACAGCATGCGCGCCGCGAGCCGGCCGCGCCGCAATTCGCTCTGATCGACCACGTCGTCGTGCAGCAGCGTCGCCGTGTGCATGAACTCGACCGCAGCCGCGAGCTTGATGTGGCTTTCGCCGGCGTAGCCGGCGAGCCGCGCCAGCGCGAGAGTGAGCATCGGCCGCAGCCGCTTGCCGCCGGAATTGATGAGGTGGTTGGCGACTTCCGGGATCATCGTCACTTCCGAGCCGGTGCGCGCTGAGGATGACGGCGTTGACTCGCTCCATGTCCGGCGGCGACCAGATCGACCAGCGGGTCGATCGATCGGTTTGCCCGGGGTTTCGAACGGGACGACGACGGCCACTTAAAACTTCTCCGCCAAAATCTTCTCCGCAGGACGGGCAAGCATAGAAACGCTATGGTGAGGCAGCAAGTGTGTCGGCAGTGGGTACCCAGGTTCGCGTCGGCGGCCGCTACTTGTTGCGGCACGCAGTTGATCACGCCACCGGACGTGGCGGCGGAGAGGGGCAATGTCAAGCGACCAGCGCCGAGCCGCAAGCATCACCGTTGCGCCTCTGATGTGGCAGTTCTGGTGCCCTGCTATAACGAGGAGCGCGCCATCGCCAAGGTTGTCGCCGACTTTCGTGCTGCGCTGCCCGATGCCGCACTCTACGTCTACGATAATAATTCGACCGACGGCACGGTGGCCGCCGCCGAGGAAGCCGGCGCCGTGGTCCGCCGCGAAACCTATCAAGGCAAAGGCCACGTAGTCCGGCGCATGTTCAATGACGTCGAGGCCGACGTTTACGTGCTGGTCGACGGCGACGCGACCTACGATGCGCCGAGCGCCCGCGCGATGGTCGACGCAAGCTGGTCGACGAGCGGCTCGACATGGTGGTCGGCGCCCGCGGGTCGACCGCGAAGAGGCCGCCTATCGGCCCGGCCACCGCGCCGGCAACCGGCTGCTGACCGGCTTTGTCACCACATGTTCGGGCACTCTTTCACCGACATGCTGTCGGGCTACCGCGTGTTCTCGCGCCGGTTCGTAAAATCGTTTCCGATTCTGTCCGGCGGATTCGAGATCGAGACCGAGTTGACGGTTCACGCGCTCGAGCTGGAATTGCCGGTAGGCGAAGTGGCGACGCCGTATTTTTCGCGGCCGAGCGGATCGGTGTCGAAGCTCTCCACCTGGCGCGATGGCTTTCGCATTCTGTGGACGGTGCTGCAGATTTATCGCGCGGAGCGGCCACTTTCGCTGTTTGGCGCATGCGGAGCATGCGCTCGCCATCATGTCGATCGGCCTCGCGATGCCGATTTTCGTCACTTACGTGCAGGAAGGCGTGGTGCCGCGGCTGCCGACGGCCGTGCTCTCGACCGGACTGATGCTGCTTGCGTTTCTTGTCCTTTGCCTGCGGCCTGATCCTCGACACCGTCACCCGCGGCCGCCGCGAACTCAAACTGATCGCCTATCTCGCCCTGCGCGCGCCGGGCGAGGAACGACGCCGGAGCTGATGCGTGCGCGAACTGGTTCGCACCAACGACGCGGTCCTGATTACGGCGATCGAGGCGCTGCTCAAGGGCGCCGGCATCCGCCATATGGTGGTCGATCAGAACATGAGCGTTCTGGAAGGCTCGATCGGCATTTTCCCGCGCCGCATCCTGGTCGAAGAAGACGAGCTCGGGGCGGCGCAGCGTCTGCTCGAGGACGCCGGCTTCGCCGGCGAAATTCGCCGCGATGGCCGCTGAGCCGGCCGCGGTCACCGAGGATGCCGTGCTCGGCGGACGGCTGGTGCTGCGCCAGCCGCGCAAAGGCCATCGCGTCGGTCACGACGCGATTTTGCTCGCGGCCGCGACTGTGGCGGAGCCGGGCGGGCATCTGGTCGATCTCGGCGCGGGCGTCGGCGCGGCGGGTCTTGCCGTAGCGCGCCGCATCGACGGTCTCGCGGTTTCGCTGGTCGAGATCGATCCGGCGCTGGTGTCGCTTGCCCGCGACAATGTGGCGCTGAACGGATTTGCCGGGCGGGTACGGACGGTGTGTCTCGATGTCGCAGCGCCGCCGGCTGCGTTCGCTGCTGCCGGGCTTGGCTCCGAAAGCGCCGATCACGTGATGATGAATCCGCCGTTCAACAGCACGCAGGCACGTTCGCCCGATCCCGGCCGGCGGCTCGCTCATGCCGCCACGGAGAACACGCTGCCGGTCTGGCTTGGCGCCGCAGCGCGGCTGCTTCGCCCGGGCGGGACGATGACGCTGATCTGGCGCGCGGAGGGACTGGGCGACGTACTCGCCGGGCTTGCGGAGGGTTTCGGTGCGGTGACGGTTTTGCCGGTGCACAGCAAGCCGCACGCGCCGGCGATCCGGGTGCTGGTGAGGGCCGTCAGATCAAGCAGCGCGCCGCTGTCGCTCCTGCCGGCTTTGTTTCTCACCGACGAGGCGGGACGCCCGGCCGCGCAGGCCGAAGCCGTGCTCCGCGACGGCGCGGTGCTCGATCTCTCCGGAAGCTGAAAAAGTGCAGCTCGCTGCTCAGATGCTGACGCTGACCGCAGCCGTCTCCGGCGCCATTGCGTCCGGCATTTTCGTCCTGCGACGGCCGGCAAAATGCGATCCGCCGACGATGACGCCGATCAGCATCAATAACAGACAGATTTTCATCGCTGGCGCGCTCTTGCGTCGGACCGGAAACCGCCCCCGGCTAAAAAGCTGCCGAACGCATTAACAAACAGTTACTTGAGGCTTTCGCAGGACGACCTTATGTGGAATTCATGACCGATGGATGGAAGGGTGAAGACGTGACAGACGGATGGACGCGTGCGCTGACGCCGCTTCGGAAACTCATTCCGCAGCGTTTTCGCAGGGATCGTCCGGTGGTGCCGGTGGTGCGTCTTGCCGGCGTCATCGGCGTGTCGTCGCCGCTGCGTCCCGGGCTGACGCTTGCCGGTGTCGCGCGCATGCTCGATCGGGTTTTTGCCGTACGCAATGCCGTGGCCGTCGCGCTTTCGATCAATTCGCCGGGCGGTTCGCCGGCCCAATCGCATCTGATCTTCCGCCGCATCCGCGAACTCGCTGACGAGAAAAAGCTTCCGGTGATCGCGTTTGTGGAAGATGCCGCGGCGTCGGGCGGCTACATGCTCGCCTGCGCCGCCGACGAGATTGTTGCCGATCCCAATTCCATCGTCGGCTCGATCGGGGTGGTCGGCGGCTCGTTCGGCTTCGACAAGCTGATCGCAAAGATCGGCGTCGAGCGGCGGCTCTATACGTCGGGCGAGCACAAGGCCATGCTCGATCCGTTCCTGCCCGAGGACCAGACCGACGTCGAGCGGCTGAAGCGGCTGCAGCGCGAAATCCACGACGGCTTTATCGCGCTGGTGAAGTCGCGGCGAGGCGCCAAACTCACAGGCCCGGAAAGACGAGCTGTTCTCCGGCGAATATTGGACTGGAACCCGGGCGTTGGGGTTCGGGCTGGTGGACGCCATCGGCGACCTGCGTTCGACGCTGCGCGAACGGTTCGGGGACGAGGTCTACACCCCCCTGATCAGCGCCGACCGCAGCCTGTTCGGCCGCCGGGTGGTCGGCGTCGGGCAGGACGGGCTGATGCTGGCGGGCCTTGCCGAGGACATAATTCTGGCGCTTGAACGGCGTGCAATGTGGGCCCGTTTTGGGCTTTAACAGGAGCAGACGATGCCGCCGGTCGTAGCCTTGGCATTCGGCGTGGTGGGCGCGGCAGCGCTGGTGCGCTGGTGCGTTAAAGAGGTCAGGCGCGTTAACGTCGACCTCGACGATGTACGCCGGCGCGCGACCGCCGAAACCGTCGACCGCGGCGCCCTCCCGACACTCAAGCGCGATCCGCGCACGGGCGAATACCGGCCGGGGTGACCTCCGCACTTGACCGCGAGCGGACGTTTCCCCAACAACGTCCGCATGAACGCCGCGTCTAACGACGATTCGCCATCCCATTTGCGCCCCCAGCGCTCGTTCCAGGGTTTGATCCTGGCGTTGCAGCGCTATTGGGCCGACTGGGGCTGCGTCATCCTTCAGCCGTACGACATGGAAGTCGGCGCCGGCACGTTCCATCCGGCTACGACGCTGCGGGCGCTTGGCCCGAAGCCGTGGAACGCCGCTTACGTGCAGCCGTCGCGCCGGCCGAAAGACGGCCGCTACGGCGAGAACCCCAACCGGCTCCAGCACTATTATCAGATCCAGGTGATCCTGAAGCCGTCGCCCGACGATCTTCAGGAGCTTTATCTGCAATCGCTTTACGCCATCGGGATCGATCCGGAGCGGCACGATATCCGCTTCGTGGAGGACGACTGGGAGAGCCCGACGCTCGGCGCCTGGGGGCTGGGCTGGGAATGCTGGTGCGACGGCATGGAAGTATCCCAGTTCACGTACTTTCAGCAGGTCGCAGGCTTCGAATGTGCGCCGGTCTCGGGCGAACTGACCTACGGGCTCGAACGGC
>CAVYCI010000015.1:0-24601 GCA_963766925.1 uncultured Alphaproteobacteria bacterium | reverse complement strand
CCGTACGATCCTGCCGTGGCGATGCCGCCTGTCTACGCCGTGCCGCCTGCCTACGCTGTGCCGCCGGCTTACGCCGAGCCTGCAGCCTACGGGCCGCCGGAATTCGGCGCCCCTCCGCCGATGCCGGGCGAGGACGGTGTTGCGGCGCCAGGCGCGCCGCCGGCCGGTATGACGCACCAGGGAGCTCGCCCCGTTTCCTCCGAACCTTCCGGGCTGCCGCTGCCGCGTCCGCGTCCCGCCGATATCGCCGCGCGCGACGCCGGCGTGAAGCCGTCCGAGCCGCCGGCGCTGAGGCCGGAGGCAAAGCCGGCGGCTCCGGCAGCCGCGAAAACCCAGCCGCCTGTTACGCCGTTACGGCCAGCACCACCGCCTCCCATCAACGACTGATTCCGGCGGTGCGCGGCTTTCGCGCCATAACTCTTTCGAAGAAAGCGATGCTGCGGATTTCTTTTTGCGCGGCATGATTATTCTTTTTTGCTTTCCAACTATTTAGTCTGAAGAAAATTCCTTCTATCTACTGCCATCGAACCTTCCTGCCGCGCGACCTCGCAGGGCCGCGGCGAAGCCGAGGATCGCTGCGATGGCCAATGTCGATGTACGCCGAGAACCCACGATTGCTCCGCCGCTGCGCTGGCGCGAACTCTGGCTGAAAGAGGACTGGTGGGCGATCTGGCTCGGACTTGGCATTGTTATTGTCGCCTATGCGTTCTTCGCCAGCGGCGGCAGCATCAAGTGGATCGCGGTCACGCCGGCAAAGTGGTCGAGCTGGGATCAGCTCGGCGCGCATTTCGCCGCCAACTATGATCGCTACATCGTCCAGTTTGCTGCCTGGCTGGTCGCGTTCAGCATCGCGCTCACCGCGCTCGGTCATAAGGCGCGCGACTTTGTGCCGTCTTTCACCGCGCTCTATGTGCTCTCGGTTGCGATCTTCGCGCTCGGCCAGTGGGACCGGGCCAGTACCTATAACCTCGAGCCGCCGCTGGTGGCGCTCGTCGTCGGTCTGCTGCTGTCGAATCTGATCGGCCTGCCGCGCTGGCTCGATGCCGGTTTCCGCGTCGAGTTCTACATCAAAACCGGCATCGTACTGCTTGGCGCGACGCTGCCGTTCACCCTGATTCTGTGGGCCGGCCCGGTCGCGATCCTGCAGGCCTCGATCGTGTCGATCGTGACTTTCCTCGTGATCTACTGGGTCGCGATCCGCCTCGGGCTCGACCGGCGGCTGGCGGCGACGCTCGGCGCCGGCGGCGCGGTGTGCGGCGTCTCGGCGGCGATCGCCATCGCGGGCGCCGTCGGCGCCAAAAAGGAAGACGCGCCGATTGCGATCACCACCGTGATCATCTGGGCCGTGGTGATGATCTTCGTGCTGCCGTTCGCAGCCCAATACCTGCATCTGCCCGCGGGCGTCGGCGGCGCCTGGATCGGCACCTCGGAATTTGCCGATGCGGCAGGCTTCGCCGCGGCGCAGACCTACGGCAATCTTGCCAGCCACGGCGATGTCGCCGGCACCAGCGACCAGGCGGTGTTCGCGTACACTCTGATCAAGGTCGTCGGCCGCGACGTCTGGATCGGCATCTGGGCGTTCGTGCTGGCGATCATCGCAACCACGCAATGGGAGCCGGCCGAGACCGGCCGCAAGGCGGAACCGGGCGAGATCTGGTGGCGTTTCCCGAAATTCGTCATCGGCTTTCTGGTGGCGTCCCTGCTGGTGACGCTGGTCACCACCGGCTACAGCCTCGCCGACTACAACAAGACCGTGGTCCCGTCGCTGGTCGCGCCGATCAAGGATCTGCGGACCTGGGCGTTCATCTTCTGCTTCCTGAGCATCGGGCTCACGACCCGGTTCCGCGGGCTGGCGAGCGCCGGGAGGAAGCCGTTCATCGCGTTCAGCGCCGGCGCGATCGTCAACGTGATCATCGGCTTTATTCTGTCGGCGATCGTGTTCGCTTCGCACTGGGAAAATCTCGTCCGTTAGGACGCGAACGGAGCCGAAAGGCATGGCGAAGAGCGGCAGTGCGGGCGCGGCCGGGAAAGTGTGCGGTGCCTGCCGGCACTTCCGCAATGACCCCGGCTATCTGGAAGAGGCGTTCGCGGGCCTGACCAGTCTCAGTTCGGCCTACGGCTCGGTGCGTTCCGACGACGGTCTTTGCCTGCGGCACGACCGCTACCTGACGGCACGATCAAGCTGCGCCGATTTTTCGGAGCGCACCGCGGACGTTCAGGCTGCGACCTGACACCTGCCCAAAATAAAAGCGCCCCGGAGCGGTCCGGGGCGCCTCACTCTGCGGGTTTAAGCGTCGCCCGGTCTTAAGCAGCCTGCTTCTGCTGCTCCACGACTGGCGCGCTGGAGGCTTGACCGTTGACGGCCTGGCCGTTGCCGATCGGGATCTGCCGGGGCTTTTTCGCCTCGGGGATCTCGCGGACCAGATCGACGTGCAGGAGGCCGTTCTCGAGCCTCGCGCCCTTGACCTGGACAAAGTCGGCAAGCTGGAAGACGCGCTCGAAGGCGCGCGCGGCAATGCCCTGATAGAGCACTTCGCCACGCTTTTCCTCTTCTCTGGCATTCTTCTCGCCGCGGATGGTCAGCGTATTTTCCTTGGCTACGATCGTAAGGTCTTTCTCGGCAAAGCCGGCGACCGCCACTGTCACGCGGTAGTCGTTGTCACCGGTCCGCTCGATATTGTAAGGCGGGTAGCCGGGCGCGCTGCCGTCGACGCCCTGATCGAGCATCGAAAACAGCCGGTCAAAGCCGACGGTGGAACGATAGAGGGGTGCAAGATCGAAAGTTCGCATGGCATATCCTCCTTCTGAAGCGACATGCGGATGGTCCGCCTTTAAGGGGCCGGACCGATGGACGAATGCGCAACCGTCGTTGGCCTGCGCAGAATCTGATTTAGGAGCGGCTCCCAGGGGGTTCAAGGGGGTGGGGAAGCCCGAATTTCAGCGGGTTTTCGGATGGCCTTTAGTTCGAATTGCATCCGGTTCGGCAGGCATTATGCGGATGTTCGATGTGAAGCACCACAGCAAATAAAAGTGCTAGTGGAGCTTTGGCATTTGACATTCGCTTCGCGAGTCGCGGAGCTGTCGGCGAGCGAATGTCAAATCGGCTCCACTAGTAAGCAAGCCCCGTCCCCGCCACCGGTTGTTATGAAACTCATCTCCATCCCCGCCAATCCCGTTCCCGACAACGCCGTCACGGGCATGCTCAAGACACCGGACGGCGTCAACGCTGCGCTTTGCGCGGTTTGCGCCGCCGGCGGGCCGGCGGGGCACGGTGTGCATCTTCCCGGGTCGCACCGAGTGGATCGAGAAATATTTCGAGACCGTGCGCGATCTGCGCAGCCGCGGCTTCGCCGTCGCCATCCTCGACTGGCGCGGCCAGGGATTGTCGGATCGCGCGCTGTGCGATCCGCAGCAAAGGCCATGTGCGCAACTTCTCCGATTTCGACACCGACCTCGAAACCTTCATGCGCGAGGTCGTGCTGCCGGATTGCCCGCCGCCGATTTTCGCTCTCGGCCATTCCATGGGCGCGACCGTGCTGCTCCGCGCCTCGCCTCGCGGCCAGCGCTGGTTCGACCGCATCGTCCTCTCGGCACCGATGATAGGCATCGCCTTCGTCGACCTCGATGGCGACTGCCGGCGCGCATCGCTGCGGGCGCTGCGGTTTGCCGGCTTTGGCTCGATGTATGTACCGGGCCGTTACCGGGCGTGCTCGATCTGCGGCCCTTTGCCGGCAACATCCTGACCTCCGACCCGGTGCGTTACGCGCGCAATGCCGCCATTCTCGAAGCGGAGCCGGCTCTCGCGTCTCGGCGGCCCGACCGTCGCCTGGTGTCGACGCGGCGTTCCGCGCCATGCGCGAATTCCACGAGCCCAGCTACCCGTCGCGAATCCGCCAGCCGATCCTGATCGTCGCGCGCCGGCCGCGACGCCATCGTCTCAAACGCCGCGATCGAGGATTCTGCGATGCTGCTGCGCGCCGGCTCGCATCTGGTCGTGGTCGGCGCCCAGCACGAGCTGCTCATGGAGCAGGATCGCTTCCGCTCGCAGTTCTGGGCGGCGTTTGACGCGTTCGTGCCCGGCACGCCGCTGTATCTGAGCCGCGAGCGCGTTATTTCGGGCGCGAGCCGTTCAGCAATTCCATGGCCTGGGCGTGCATGCGGCTGTCGCCGGCTGCGACGACGCGGCCGCCGGCGTGCGGCGGCCCGTTTTCCCAGGTGGTAACGATGCCGCCGGATCCCTCGATGATCGGAATCAGCGGCAGCATGTCGTAAGGCTTGAGTTCGGTTTCGATCACCAGATCGATGTGCCCGGCGGCCAGCATGCAATAGGCGTAGCAGTCGCCGCCGTAACGCGACAGCCGCACCGCTTGCTCCACCCGGCGGAATGCCGTGCGGTCGGTTTCGCTCATCAGCAGCGGGCTGGTCGTGAGCAGCATCGCGTCACCGAGTGCGGCGCAGGGGCGCGCCTGCAGCGCGCGGTCGCCGGCCGGGCCGCGGTAGCGCGCGGCGCTGCCGTCGCCGGAAAAGTGCTCGCGCGTGAACGGCTGGTGCATCATGCCGTAGATCGGCTCGCCGCCCCGCGTCAGGCGCGATCAGCGTGCCCCAGGCCGGCATGCCGCAGATGAACGATTTGGTGCCGTCGATCGGGTCGAGCACCCAGACATATTCGGCGTCGGCACGCTCGGCGCCGAATTCCTCGCCGACGATGCCGTGCTCCGGGAAGGTCGCCTTGATCAGCGTGCGCATGGCGGCCTCGGCCGCGCGGTCGGCCGCCGTGACCGGATCGAAGCCGCCGGAGACGCTCTTGTTCTCGACGCCGAGCGTGGTCCGAAAGAACGGCCGGATGGTATCGCCGGCAACGGCGGCCAGCTCGGTCGACGAACGCTGCGAAATCGATCGCCGTCATGCCTAGCTTCCGCCTTCCGCCTTCCGCCGATTGGCGTTTTCCTCTGTTAGAGCGCCGAACCGGTGTTGCCGATCGGCAACGCGGGGCCGGTAAATGAAAATCACACCTGCCTCCGGAACCGGCGGCGATGAGGTATTGCCTTAGTTTTACGCAAAACTGCATCGCGCCCGCGATTCAGGGAAGCGTTTGATGACCTCGAGTTTTCTGCCGAGACCTTGGGGCGTTCCGCCCGCCTGAAATACGGCAGACCTGATCTGCGTAATTTGCAGGAGAATCAACGGGAAAAGGGCGGGTAATAGGTCAGCAGGACTTGCGTTTTGTGCGGCGCAGTGTATGTTGTTGCAGTGCGGTAGCGAGAGATTTCCTCCCGTTACCGTCGCCCTCCTTGGGCGTTTCCTCCCTAGACTTGGGCCGCTCCCGCAAGGCGAGCGGCCCTTTTTCTTTGGCGGCGCAACAAATCTTTAACAACGCCGCGACGTCTTTTCCGTCTCGGCTATCGTCTTCGGGTCCCGCCGGCGGTCCTTGCCACTTCTTTAGCTCTATTCTGCCGCCGCCCGATACGGCCGCAACTCCTCAAGCGGAATCTCAGCCAGCCGGTCCGCCAGAATTTCGAACTCGGAAGCCAGCCGCGCGAACGATGCCGCTCGCTGGTAGCGCCGTTCGTCCATATACAGCGCGCGGTTGATCTCAAGCTGGATGGCGTGCAGGCCGGCGGCGGGGTTGCCGTAATGCTCGGTAATGAAGCCGCCGGCATAAGGCTTGTTGCGGCTGACCACGTAGCCGAACCCCCGCATGGTGGCTTCGATCGTCTCGGCCACAACGCGGAACGCAGCTCGTGCCGTAGCGGTCCCCGAGCACCAGATCGGCGCGCGGGCGCTCGTCGCGGCGATCCGTTGCCGAAGGCATGGAATGGCAGTCGATCAGGACGGCCGCGCCGAATTCTCGATGCAGCCGCATGAATACCCGCCGCAGCGAGCGGTGATAGGGCTTGTAGAGCGTCATCGATCCGCCGCAGCGCCTCGGCGACCGAAATGCGCTGATCGTAGATTTCCTGCGCGTCGCCGACGACCCGCGCGACGGTGCCGAGCCCGCCGGCCACCCGCATCGAGCGGGTATTGGCGAATGACGGCAGCCGTCCCTCGAACATCCGCGGATCGAGTTCGTAGGGCTCGCGATTGATGTCGACATAGCAGCGCGGAAAATGGGCGCGTACCATCGGGTGGCCTCGCGCCACAACGCCCGCGATGAGTTCGTCGACAAAGGAATCCTCGGAGCGCCGCAACGTGGCGAGGTCGAGCCGGGAGACTGCAAGGAACTCGGGCGGGTAAACACGGCCGCTGTGCGGCGAATTGAACAGCAGCGGGCCGCGGCATTCCGCCGGCTCGATCACCTCGAACGGCGGATCGAAATCGTCGTGCAGCTCCAAGTGACACCTTCTGGCTTCCGGAGGTTCTAAATCCGGCAAGCGAGTATCGATCCCTAGCGCGGGGCCGCGGCCATTGTCCAGACTACCGTTCGCCTGGTCACGGTTGCCTTCACCTCATGTTTACCCGCCGTCCGGCTTATGGGAAGAAGGGGGCCGGCTCCTCGGCCGGGAACTGAGTGCATGCCGAAAATCCTGCTTGCGGAAGACGACAGCGACATGCGGCGCTTTCTCGTGAAGGCGCTGCAAAATGCCGGGTACGACGTGATGTCGTACGACAACGGCCTTGCGGCCTATCAGCGTCTGCGTGAGGAGCCGTTCGAGCTGCTCCTGACCGACATCGTCATGCCGGAAATGGACGGCATCGAGCTCGCGCGCCGCGCCGCCGAACTCGATCCCGATATCAAGATCATGTTCATCACCGGCTTTGCCGCCGTCGCGCTCAACTCCGATTCCAACGCCCCGAAGCACGCCAAGGTGCTTTCCAAGCCGATTCATCTGCGCGAGCTTGTCAACGAAGTGCAGAAGATGCTGGCGGCCTGACGGCCGTATTTCCTGCGACCCTGCGCGATCCGGACTTCCCGAACTTTCCGGACTCTTCGGGCTGACCGGCGCTCGAAGAGGACATTCATGAAATCCGAAACGATCACCTATGCGATGGGTTCGCTCACCGCCGAGGGCGTGCTGGTCCATGACGAAAAAATCTCCGCGAAACGCCCGGCGCTCCTGATGGCGCCGAACTGGCTTGGTGTTACCGACCAGGCAGTCGAACGCGCGAAACTGCTGGCCGCCGACCGCTATGTCGTCTTCGTCGCCGACATGTACGGTCAGGGTGTGCGCCCGGCCGATTTCGGTGCGGCCGCGGCGCTTGCCAATCCGCTGCGCGAAAACCCCGTCGAGCAGCGCAAAAGGATTCGCGCCGCCTACCGGGCGATGATCGACAGAACAGGCGCGCTCGGTCTGATCGACGGCCGCCACGCCGCGGCCGGATTCTGTTTCGGCGGCGGCAATGTTCTGGAGCTGGCGCGCGACGGCGCCGATGTTGCCGCGGTGGTATCGATCCACGGCGATCTCAAGACCGCGGCCCCGGCAAAGCCCGGCGCGGTCAAGGCCGCGCTTCTCGTGACGCACGGCGCACCCGATCCCGTCGCGCCGAAAGCGGACCGCGACGCGTTCGAACTGGAGATGGATGCAGCCGGCGCCAAATGGCAGATGCATGTGTTCGGCGGCGTGCTTCATGCCTACACCGACCGGGGCGCGGACCATCCTCCGGTTTCCGCGTGGAACGAACCTGCGACGCGTTACACGTATGCGCTGATGAACGAGTTCATCGCCGACGCATTCGCCGGACGGCTGTGATGCGGCGTCCCCGCCACCACGGCCGCTAATCCGACTGCGCGACCCGCCCCTTCGGGCTGTGCGGGTGCCGCGCGGCTGATTTGCGTTTGCCGGTCTGAACGTTGCGGGCCACTTTCGCGGCCCGGTGCCCGCGCGGCCTTGGGTTCGGCCGCGATCTGAAGGATTTCAGCCAGAACTCTTCCCGGGCTTTGGCGCGACCGCGACGCGGGATTTCGCGCCGGCGCGGTGCGCGACTTTCCGTGCCGCCAGCGCGACCTTGATCGCCGACGGCTTCGGCGCTGGTTCGTCTGCCTGCACGAGTTCCGGATCCGGCGCATCTTCGGGGGCCGGCGTTTCGCGCCGCCGCGCCTGCTCCACTTCCGCGAATGCCGAGAATTTTCGGCACGGCAGCTCTCCGGCGAATGCCACCTGGGTATCGCGCACCGGGGCCTTGCGCCACGTTTCCGCGGTATGGCCGGTGACGCGCACTACGTAGGTTTGGGTCTCGCGCGGCAGCCCGCGGCGATGACCGAGCCAGTCGGCGACGCGCGAGGTGCCGGCGTTGTAGGCCGCGGCGACGAATCCGAGATTGCCGAAATGCTGGCGCAGCATGTTGAGAAAACGCGCCGAAGCCGGAATTGCTTCGTGCGGATCGAACGGATCGAGCAGTCCTACTTCGCGGGCGACCGCCGGCATGAACTGCGCGATGCCCTGCGCGCCGACGCGACTGCGGGCGTCCAGTTTGAAACGGCTTTCCTGCCACAGCAGATTGGCGAAGAACGGCACGGGCAGACCGTTATCCTGCGCCGAAGCCAGCAGCGCGTGACACAGTTCGCTGACCGAGTGCGCTTCTTCTCCATTTCCGCTGTAACGAGCCGCGGGAGCCGGAGCCTTCGCGTGCGGCGGCTCGCCCGGCGCTTCGGCCTGATCGTGCGGCGACTTGGATGATTCCGGCGGAAGCAACACTTTCAGATCCGGACTGCCGATTGTCACGTTGTGTTCGAGCGATGACGTTGCGGCATGCCCGCCGGCGGGGGGCAGTACGTCCTGAAATCTGGTTTCGGCCGCCGATGCCTTCAGGCCGAGCAAAAGAATCGCAAGTGCAAAAGCTGGTCGCATCCCCGTCCCCCAAAATATCACGCAGGCGGCGCCCAAACCCCGCCGCTTTCGCGGAACGCATGAGAGATTTCCCCTCGACTGGGACCGGGGATGACGGTGTATGCAGGCGGTTTTTTGGAGATATCAGGAAGAGGTTATGGCGGTTCATGGCCTTTGCCGCGCCCGGATGTGGCGGCAGTGTGAATTTGAAACTTTCTGCGCCGTTGCGGAACTTTGCGCCCCGTTTCGATACCGTCTTGCGTCAAAATGGTGAAAGGCGGATATTAGTTGCGGGCGAGACCAATTTAGCGGCCCCGGCAACGACCGTGTGGCTGCTGGGAGAAACTGCGATGGCGCAGACCGTCACACAACGGGCCAAGACCGCCGCAAAAGCCGGCAAGACACCAAACAAAGACGCTGCGGTCGCCGCGTCGCCCGATTATCAGCCGGGCTTCGGCAATTATTTCGTCGCCGAGGCGGTTGCGGGCGCGCTGCCGGTCGGACGGAACTCGCCGCAGCGCGCGCCGTTCGGACTTTACGCGGAGCAGATATCCGGCACCTCCTTCACCACGGCGCGCGCGGAAAACCGGCGGACGTGGACATACCGGCTTCAGCCGTCGGTGGTTCACCGGCCTTATGCGCGGATCGACAACGGTTTGATTCGCAGTGCGCCGTTCAACGAAGCCGATGCGACGCCGACACAGCTTCGCTGGTCGCCGTTTCCGATTCCGCAGCAACCCGCCGATTTCATCGAGGGCATCATTACGCTCGGCGGCAATGGCGATGTCGCCACCCAGATCGGCATGGCGGTTCACATCTATGCCGCCAACCGTTCCATGACCGACCGCGTGTTCTACAATGCGGACGGCGAAATGCTGATCGTGCCGCAGCAGGGCCGCGCACGGTTTGTCACCGAGCTTGGCATTATCGACGCGCGCTGCGGCGAGATCGTCATTATCCCGCGCGGCCTGCGGTTTCGGGTCGAACTGCCGGACGGCCCGTCGCGCGGTTATATCTGCGAGAATTACGGCCCGATGCTGCGCCTGCCCGAACTCGGGCCGCTGGGCGCCAACGGGCTCGCCAGTCCGCGCGATTTTCTCGCGCCGGTTCCGGCTTATGAAGACGCAAGGTCATCGTGCAGCCTCGTCGCGAAATTCCAGGGCAATCTGTGGGCCGCGGAGATGGATCATTCGCCGCTCAACGTCGTCGCCTGGCACGGCAACTTCGCGCCCTACAAATACGATCTCGCGCGCTTCATGGTGATCGGCTCGATCAGCTTCGATCATCCGGATCCGTCGATCTTCTCGGTGCTGACGGCGCCGTCCGACCTGCCGGGCGCGGCCACCATCGACTTTGTCATCTTTCCGCCGCGCTGGCTGGTCGGTGAGGATACCTTCCGGCCGCCGTGGTATCACCGCAACGTCATGACGGAATTCATGGGCCTGCTGTACGGCTCCTATGACGCCAAGGCGGAAGGCTTTCTGCCCGGCGGCGCCAGTCTGCATAACTGCATGACCGCGCACGGACCCGACGCCGAGACGTTCGAGCGGGCGTCGCGCGCGGAATTAAAGCCGCACAAGATCGAAGACTCGATGGCCTTCATGTTCGAAAGCCGCTACGCGATGCGGCTCACGCGCTATGCGGTGGAATCCTCCGAGCTTCAGCACGATTATTTCGAAGGCTGGCAGGGGCTGGAAAAGCATTTCCGGAAATAGCCGGACGCACGATCGCGCGCGCCGACGTGTCCGCCAATAAAAAACCGCCGCCGGGGTGCGCCCGGCGGCGGTTCGATTTTGCAGCGCGATGAAACCTAGGCGGCTTCCTGGAAGGGGTCCTTGCGGACCTGCGCTTCATGGCTGTCTGCCGCCGGGGCGCGCACGCGCAGCGCGGCGATTTCGTAGAGCAGGCGCGCGACGTCCTTGCGCGCGGTTTCCAGCGCGCCTTCGGCCATCGAACGGTCGAGATGCTCGCGCTGGAGCCGCGCGGTGATCTCTTCGATCTGGATCTCGCTGGAATTTCGGGCGGCCTGAAGCTCCTGCTGGAGCATTTCGACCAGATCGCTTTGCTCACGGGCCTTCCGCTGGGCGTCATCGAACATCGCTTCACGTTCGGTGGCGACTTCGATCAGCTTATGGGTCTGTTCGGTCAGTGCCATCCGCGATTTTTCGAGATCCTTGATCTGGGTTTCGCGCTGCTTGAGCACCGCCTCGACGCCGCTGAGCCGCTCGGCCAGCATGTCGTTCGCGGTCAGACCTTCGCCGAGGTGGCGCTCGAAGGTTCGCATCTCCTCCGCGCGTGCCATCAGCGCCTGACGCGCCTCCTCGAGCATGCTCTCGGTCAGGCGCGAACGGGCCTGCACCGCCTCGAACCGCGAGTTGAGCTGGTTCATCGTGTCGGCGTGCTGGTGCTTCGCATCATCAAGCGCGGTCGAAAGCCGGGACCGGTCATTTTGAACTTCGGCGAGGTTGGCTTCCATCGCGGCAAGGCGCACCTGACTGGAGGCCAGCGCCTTGTCGGCGTCGCTCAGGCGGCGCGCCATCTGCGCCTGTTCGGCGTGGCTTTTGTCGAGCGACGCCTGGATCGAAGCGCGCTCCTGGCTCGCCTGCCGGGCGCTCTGCTGCGCGGCCTGAAGTTCGCCCTCGAGCAGAACCGTCCGCTGGTCGCCCGCGGCGATGCGTTCGGCCAGCCGGCGGTTCTCTTCGCGTGACAGGCGCAGGTCCGAGGCCTGCTGCTGCACGACTTCCTGCAATTCCGCGACGTGGGCGCGCTGCACGCCGATTTCGGCGTTCTGCTCGGCCTTGTTGCGCTCCAGCGCGGCGATGTTCTGCTTCGCGACGTTGACCATTTCCTGCAGGCGCCCGCACTCGGCCTTGAAGCCGCCGGCCTTTTTCTCGGCGGCGGCGAGGTCGTCGCGAAGCTTGTTCGTCGCTTCCCGCGTTGCAGTCAGTGCGCGCTGCAACAGCAGCTTTTCGTTCTTGGTTTCCTCGTAGCCGCGCAGTGTATTGCAGACCGGATCGACCAGCCGGGCGATCGACAGCTTTATGGTTTCCAGTTCCCCGATCTTGTGCTCGGCATCGAGCAGCAGGTTGCGGACCGCTTCATTCTCCTGGCCGAGCCGGGCGGCGAGCGGGAAGAACAGGTCGTCGTCGAGTTCGAGGTCGGTTTCAGGCGGAGCGATTTCGGCAGGAGCCTGCGGCATGACCGGTGGCGGTACGGTGACGGGCGGCGGCGGACTAACAGGTTGGGCGGCGGCGGCGGGTTTCGCATTTCCGGAGTTGAATTTCCGGCCGAGCAAGGTAACGAGATTGGTCATGAAGTAGTCTCCCCTGCACCGATGCGCCCGGTGGAGGCGACGCCTGAATCACTAAGCCGGTAAGATGGTAAAGATTTGATTCAGAGAGGTTAATGCGCGGTTAACCATGGTATTGCGCAGCATTGGAATTGCATGTCGGGAGCCGTCCTTCCGGCTGCCGGTCGAGGGGTCACGGCGGTTGCTGCTATGGGTCTGATTACGCTTGAGATTGGGGGATCAGGCGGCTGCGCCCGGCGCCCGTCGCGCGGGGTGGCGCGGTGGCCCAAAGACCGGTATGGGAAGGCTGGGGCACGATCCGCCGGCAAGGTCGCAGAATGCTCGGACTGTTCATGAGCCCGCGCAGAGCCCTCGTCGTCACGCACGATCTGGTCGTGACCGCGGCGGCGGTGCTGGCGAGCTTCTATATCCGCTTTGAGGCCGTTGGCGTGATGGAGCGCCGCGAGGCGTTGCAGGTGTTCCTGCCGTGCTTCGTCGCCTATGCCGGCGTCGTCTATTTCCTGTTCCACCTCTACCAGTCTAAGTGGCGGTTCGCGTCGCTGCCCGACCTGATGAATATCGTGCGGGCGTCGACGGTGCTGGCGGTTTCGCTGCTGGCCGTCGATTACGTTCTGGTCGCGCCCAACGTTCTCGGCCAGTTTTTCTTCGGCAAGATCACCATCGCGCTCTACTGGCTGCTGCAAATGGCGTTCCTGGGCGCAGGGCGGATCGGTTACCGCTACTTCCGCTACACGCGCGCCCGGCACCACGCCCGCGCCGAGGGGTCCAATCCTGCCCTGCTGGTAGGCCGCGCCGCCGACGCCGAAGTTCTGCTGCGGGCGATCGAGAGCGGCGCGGTCACCAAAATCTGGCCGGTCGGTATCCTGTCGCCGTCATCCGCCGATCAGGGGCAAACGATCCGGGGCATCCCGGTACGCGGCAGGTTCGATGCCCTCGACAGTGTAGTCAATGACCTCGCGCAGCGCGGCACCACCGTCGCGCGCGTGATCTTCACGCCCTCCGCCTTCGATCCCGACGCGAAGCCCGAAGCGATTCTGATGCACGCGCGCCGGCTCGGACTGACGGTCTCGCGTCTGCCGTCGCTCGATGGCGGCGAGACCCCGCGGCTGGCGCCGGTCAATGTCGAAGACCTGCTGCTGCGCCCGACGGTGAAAATCGATTTCGCCCGGCTGGAGGGCCTGCTCAAGGGCCGCTCGATCGCGGTGACCGGCGGCGGCGGCTCGATCGGCGCCGAAATCTGCGACCGTGTCATCACCTTCGGCGCATCGCGCCTGCTGATCATCGAAAATTCCGAGCCTGCGCTGCACGCGGTGCTGGAAGCGCTTGCGACCAAGCGCTCGAAGTCGGCGATCACCGGCCGCATCGCCGACGTGCGCGACCGCGCGCGGCTCTTTCGCCTGATGGGCGATTTCAAGCCCGATATCGTTTTCCACGCCGCCGCGCTCAAGCACGTGCCGCTGCTGGAGCAGGACTGGGAGGAGGGCATCAAGACCAACGTGTTCGGTTCGGTCAACGTCGCCGATGCGGCGGCGGCGGCCGGCGCCGATGCGATGGTGATGATCTCGACCGACAAGGCGATCGAGCCGGTGTCGGTGCTCGGCGCCACCAAGCGTTTCGCCGAAATGTATTGCCAGGCGCTCGATGCCGATCTCGCGCGGCGGGCCGCTACCCGCGGACCGATGCGGCTGATCGCGGTGCGGTTCGGCAACGTGCTCGCCTCCAACGGCTCGGTGGTTCCCAAGTTCAAGGCGCAGATCGATGCCGGCGGCCCGGTGACCGTCACCCATCCGGACATGGTGCGTTATTTCATGACCATTCGCGAAGCCTGCGATCTGGTCGTGACCGCCGCCAGTCACGCGCTGGGACCGGGGCGCTCCGACGTGGCGGTGTACGTGCTCAATATGGGCCAGCCGGTGAAGATCGTGGAGCTTGCCGAACACATGATCCGGCTCGCCGGTCTCGAGCCCGGCCGCGACATCGACATTGTATTCACCGGCGTGCGGCCGGGCGAGCGGATGCAGGAAGTGCTGTTCGCGCAGGGCGAGCCGACCATCGACATCGGTGTGGTCGGCGTGGTCGCGGCGCGTCCGGCGCAGCCGTCGCTCGATGTCATGCGGGGCTGGCTTGCGATGCTCGAGCAGGGCCTGCAGCGCGAAGAGCGCGAGGCGATCTACCGCGTGCTGCGCGATGCCGTGCCGGATTTTCAGGGCGCCGCCGCCTGATCGCGCGCGTTAACCCGTCCCGCAGTTTACCAGTTCCATTAACTCCACCCCTCCGCTGCGGTGCGCTACGGTTTGTTTGAACGGGCGGACGCTTTCGTGAACATGTCACACAACGTGCGTAGGAAACTTCGCGCTGTGGCCGCGTCACCGAATCGCCCAAAACCTTAAGCGGAGGCCTTCGTGCGCGTCACCATGATCGGCGCCGGGTATGTCGGACTTGTTTCCGGTGCGTGCTTTGCCGAGTTCGGTCATCATGTGACCTGCGTCGACAAGGATCCGCGCCGCATCGCCGCGCTCAAGCGCGGCGAGATTCCGATTTTCGAGCCCGGACTTTCAGAACTTGTCGCCGCCAATGTCCGGCAGGGCCGTCTTGGCTTCTCGGTCGATCCCGCTGCTGTCGCCGACTCGGACGCGGTTTTCATCGCGGTCGGCACGCCCGCGCGCCGGCGCGACGGCCACGCCGATCTGAGCTTCGTTTATCAGGCGGTACGCGAGATCGCGCCGCTGCTGCCCGATCACGCAGTGGTGATCACCAAATCGACGGTGCCGGTCGGCACCGGCGACGAGATCGAGGAAATTCTGCGCGAGCAGCGTCCCGATGCGGACCTGCAGGTCGTATCCAATCCGGAATTCCTGCGCGAAGGCGTCGCCATCGAGGATTTCCAGCATCCGGACCGTATCGTGATCGGTACCGATGACGACCATGCACGCGCGGTGCTCGCCGAAATCTACCGGCCGCTCCAGAACAACGCGACGCCGATCCTTTATGTCAGCCGCCGCACATCCGAGCTGATCAAATACGCCTCCAACGCCTTCCTCGCCACCAAGATCACGTTCATCAACGAGATGGCCGATCTGTGCGAAAGCATCGGCGCCGACGTGCATGAAGTGGCGCGCGGCATGGGCCTCGACAACCGCATCGGCGCGAAATTCCTCAACGCCGGTCCGGGCTTCGGCGGGTCCTGCTTCCCCAAAGACACCACCGCGCTGCTCAAGACCGCGCACGATCATGGCTCGTATCTGCGCATCGTGGAGACGGTCGTCGCCGTCAACGAACATCGCAAGCGCGCGATGGCGCATAAAGTGGTCGAGGCGCTCGACGGCTCGCTCGCCGGCAAGACCATCGCGGTGCTGGGCCTCACCTTCAAGCCGGACACCGACGATACCCGCGGCTCTCCGGTGATCCCGCTGATCACGGCGTTGCAGGATATGGGCGCACGCGTGCGCAGCTACGATCCGGCCGGAATGGAACAGGCGAGGCAGCAGGTTCCGGACGTGACGTTCTGCCGCGATGCCTACCACGCGGCGGAAGAAGCCGATGCGGTGGTGATCGCGACCGAGTGGAAGGAATTCTGCGCGCTCGATTTCAGGCGGCTCAAGCGCATCATGAAGCAGGCGACTATGGTCGATCTGCGCAACGTCTACCGCCCGGACGACATGGCGAAGGTCAAATTCCGCTATGTCGGCGTTGGCGGCGTGGGCGTGACCAAAGTTCGCAAGCGCGCCGGCGATGTGCGTCGCCGGCTGGCGCTGGTCGCCAAGGCGCCGGCGCTTCAGACTAAATCCGCAGAGGCTCTGTAGAACCGCGCGCCGGGTGTGGCTTTACGTTCGCGCCGGGGCCTTCGCGCTAAAATCTTTCGCGTCTGAAAAGCAGAAACGTCCGGCGACGATATCCGCCGCCGGACGGTTTGCCGTCCAAATTCAGAACGCCATCTCTTCAGGCTGAATCGGCAGGCGGTCTGTAATCTTCGGCGAGCCCGAGTGCGCCGGTCGCGTGGCGGCTTCCGCGGCGACGATCGGCCGGAAATAGTCGATGGTTCGCTCGAGCCCTTCGCGCAGATCGACCCGCGGCGTCCAGCTCAGTTTCTGTTTCGCCAGCGTGATATCCGGCTGCCGCTGCTTCGGATCGTCGGCGGGCAGCGGCCGGAACGCGAGCTTCGAGCGTGAACCGGTCATGGCGATGATAAGCTCCGCCAGCTCGCGCACGCTGACTTCGCCGGGATTGCCGAGATTGACGGGGCCGAGGAAGCCGTCGTCGGTCGCCATCAGCCGCAGCATGCCTTCGATCAGATCGTCGACATAGCCGAACGAGCGCGTCTGCTCGCCGTCGCCGTAGATCGTGATCGGGTCGCCGCGCAGCGCCTGGATGATGAAGTTCGACACCACCCTGCCGTCGTCGGGATGCATGCGCGGGCCGTAGGTGTTGAAGATCCGCGCCACCTTGATGCGAACGTCGTGCTGGCGGTGGTAGTCGAAGAACAGCGTCTCGGCGGCGCGCTTGCCTTCGTCGTAGCAGGCGCGCGGGCCCAGCGGATTGACGTGGCCCCAGTAGGATTCGGTTTGCGGATGGACATGCGGATCGCCGTACACTTCGCTGGTCGATGCCTGGAATATTTTGGCCTTGATGCGCTTGGCGAGGCCCAGCATGTTGATCGCGCCGTGCACGCTGGTCTTGAGCGTCTGCACCGGATCGAACTGATAATGCACCGGCGACGCCGGGCAGGCCAGATTGTAGATCTCGTCCACCTCGACATAGAGATTCATGGTGATGTCGTGGCGCATCACCTCGAACCGGGGATTGGCGAGCAGATGTTCGATGTTCTGCCGCCGTCCGGTGTAATAATTGTCCACGCACAGGACTTCGTGGCCATTGGCCAGAAGCCGCTCGCAAAGATGCGAGCCGATGAAACCGGAACCGCCGGTTACCAGTGTTCGTACTCTCGAAAAACTCATCGAAGACTGTCCTCGTAGCCCAAAAGGCAATCGCGCGGGAAGTACGCGCAGGCGCTGGGACGATTCTCTGCTCGTGGCATCCCCGAACGCCAGAAGACGCTGGTTTTTACCTTAATCCGCCGGGGCGAAATTGCGGCCGGGCGTCAGCCGGTTTTCCGCCCCTGGCGAAACGCGGCGAGGAGCCACGCCACCAGGATCGCGGCAATGACGAGAGCTGCGATATCGCTGCGCGAGTCCGGGCGCGATCACGGTTATCGCGGCGAGCACGCCGAGACAGCAATTAACCACGAACACCCGCGTGACGACGGCCGTAACGGAAAGGCCGCGCATGGTGGCGATCTGGTAAAAATGGCTGCGGTGCGCTTCCGCGATCGCTTCACCACGCGCGAGCCGCAGCAGCAGCGTTATGGTGGCGTCGGCGAGATAGTAAAGCGGCAGGATCAACGCTGCGACCAAATGACCGCCGGCGGCAAGCAGAAGCAGCAGCCAGCCCAGCAGCAGGCCGATCGGCAGGCTGCCGACGTCGCCGAGAAACAGCGTCGCCACCGGCCGGTTGAACCAGGCAAATCCTGTCATCGCGCCGCCGAGTGCAAGTGCGGTCACGAGGCCGTAGGGCGGCAGCGCGCCGAGCCATCCGAGCGCTGCAAGCGCGGCTGCGAGCGGCACTACTTCCGCCGCCGTCATCCAGTCGATCCCGTCCATGAAGTTGACGAGGTTCACGAACCACAGCCCGGCCACAAAGATCAGCAGCCGCTCGATCCACCAGGGTATTGCGGGCACCACACGCTGATCATCGGGCAGAACGTAAATCACCGTAGCGACCGCCAGCGCCTGAAGGACCAGGCGCGGCATCACAGCCAGCGTACGCATATCGTCTACGGCGCCGACAATCGTCATCAGCAGTATGGCGGCGAGAATCGGCGCAAGCGGCGCTGCGGCGACGTTGCCGGATGCTGCGAGGCCGAACAGCGCAGCTACGATCGTCGCGGCGATGACCGCAATGCCACCGCCCTGCGGCGTTGGCCTGACGTGCGAAGACCGGGCGTTCGGTTTTGCCAGCGCATACTGCGCCAGCAGCGGACGAAGCAGTACAATCAGCCCCGCACAAACAAGCGCGGCCAGCGCCGCCGTCGCGACGCCGGCGACGGCCCCCGGAACCGTCATGCCTGGTCCGTTCCCTCCTGGGCGATCATGCCACGGCTCGCCAGCATGTCGACCACGCGGGACGCGAGTTCATCGGGTCCGGCGCTGCTGGAGTCGAGCACGAGGTCGGCATATTCCGGCGGCTCGTACGGCGAGTCGATGCCGGTAAACGAGGGCAGGGCGCCGCTTCTGGCCTTGGCGTAAAGCCCCTTGGCGTCGCGCGACTCGCAGATTTCGAGCGGTGTCGAGACGTAAATCTCGATGAACTCGCCGGGCTCGAGGATTTGCCGGATGGCCGCGCGTTCGGCGCGGAACGGCGAGATGAACGAGCAAAGGACGATCAGCCCGGCGTCAACGAACAGCTTCGCCACCTCACCGACGCGGCGGATGTTCTCGACCCGGTCGGCATCCGTGAACCCGATATCCTTGTTCAGGCCGTGACGGACGTTGTCGCCGTCGAGCATGTAGGTGTGGCGCTTTCGCGCCGCGAGCTGGACCTCGACCAGATTGGCGATGGTCGATTTTCCGGCGCCCGAAAGTCCGGTGAACCAGAGCACGCACGGGCGTTGCACCTTCAGCGCCGCGCGGATGTCCTTGGTGACCGTCAGCGCCTGCTGCCGCACATTGAGACCGCGGCGCAGAGCAAAATCCACGGTGCCGGCGGCGACCGTGGCGTTGGTGAAGCGGTCGATCAGGATGAAGCAGCCGGTCTGGCAAATCTCCGCAAAGCTGTCGAGCGAAACGGGCGTCGCGGTGGCGATGTCGCAAATGCCGATTTCGTTGAGCGCCAGCGTGTGCGCGGGCTCCCGCCGCAGCGTCTCGACATCGACGCGATGCTTGACACCGGTCACGCTCGCGGTGACGGCGCGGACGCCGACCTTGAGCAGGTATTCACGTCCGGGCAGCAGCGGCTGCTCGCTCATCCAGATCAGGTGGGCTTCGAACTGATCGGTGACTTGCGGCGGCCGGTCGGGCGCGACCAGCGTGTCGCCGCGCGCCACATCGACGTGGCGGTCGAGGCCGATGGCGACCGACTCGCCCGCAGTCGCATGCGTCCGCTCTTCGCCCGCCACCATGACGCGGTTCACTTTGGCGCTGACGCCGGACGGCGCCACCTGCACCGGATCGCCGGGTCGGATGGTTCCACCGGCGACGATGCCGGCATAAAGCCGGCTGTCGCGATCCGGGCGCAGCACGGTCTGCACCAGAACGCGCAGCGGGGATTTGGAGCGGTCGGCCGCGATATCGACGGTTTCGAGATGACCGAGCAGACTGGGCCCGTCATACCAGGGCGTATTGCCGCCAGGCGCCGACACGTTATCGCCGTTGAGCGCCGACAGCGGGATCGGGACCAGAGAGTCAGGCCGAGCGGCCGTGCAAACTCGCGGAAGCCGTTGACGATGCCGTCATAGACCGAGCGGTCCCAGCCGACCAGATCGAGCTTGTTGACCGCGAGCACCACATGCCGGACGCCGACGAGATGCGCGATCACCGCGTGCCGCCGCGTCTGCGGCAGCAATCCGCGCCGGGCATCGACCAGAATGATCGCGAGGTCCGCATTCGATGCGCCGCTTGCGGTATTGCGGGTGTAGCTTTCGTGCCCGGGCGTATCGGCAACGATGAAGGCGCGGCGCGGCGACGAAAAATAACGATGCGCGACGTCGATGGTGATGCCCTGTTCGCGCTCGTCTTCAAGGCCGTCGACCAGCAGCGCGAAGTCGAGCTTCTGGCCGCTGTTGCCGAAGCGCGCGGAATCCCGCGTCAGCGCGGCAAGCTCGTCCTCCGCGACCGCTCCGGTTTCGTGGAGAAGCCGCCCGATCAGTGTCGATTTGCCGTCGTCGACCGAGCCGCCCATGAAGAAGCGGAGCAGGCTCTTCTGTGCCGTCGCCGATCCGTGCATCAGAAATACCCTTCCTTCTTCTTGCGCTCCATCGAGGCGGTGCTGTCGTGATCGATGAGACGACCCTGGCGTTCCGAGAACCGGCTGGCGCGCAATTCGGCGATGATGTCCTCGACCGTCGTGGCATCGGATTCGATGCCGCCCGAGAGCGGATAGCAGCCCAGCGTGCGGAAGCGGATGCGGCGCTGCTGTGGCTGTTCGCCGGCTGCCAGCGGCATGCGGTCGTCGTCCACCATGATCCAGCGTGCCGTTGCGCTCCACCACCGGCCGCTCGGCGGCGAAGTAGAGCGGCACCACCGGAATATTTTCGGCGGCGATGTATTCCCAGACGTCCAGTTCGGTCCAGTCGGACAGCGGGAATACCCGCATGCTTTCGCCGGGCGCGAGCTTCGTGTTGAACAGGTTCCAAAGTTCCGGGCGCTGGGCCCGGGGGTTCCAGCCGTGTCCGGCGGAGCGCAGCGAAAACACCCGCTCCTTGGCGCGGCTTTTTTCTTCATCGCGGCGCGCGCCGCCGATCGCGGCATCGATGCCGTAGCGGTCGAGCGCCTGCTTGAGTGCGAGCGTCTTCATCACGTGGGTGTGGAGCGCAGAGCCGGACGTGATCGGGTTGACGCCGTCTCTTACGCCCTCCTCGTTGATATGCACGGTGAGGTCGACGCCGAGCCGTTTCGCGGTGGCGTCGCGGAACGTGATCATGTCGCGGAACTTCCAGGTCGTATCGACGTGGAGCAGCGAAAGCGGCAGGCGGCAGGGGCTGAATGCCTTGATCGCAAGGTGCAGCAGCACGCTCGAATCCTTGCCGATCGAATAAAGGATGGTGGGGCGTTCGAATTCGGACGCGGTTTCGCGCAGGATATAAATGGATTCGGCCTCCAGCCGCGCGAGATGCGGCGTAAGGCGGCTTCGGGTCGGGGTCGGCGGCGATTGATCCAGAGATGCAGGTTGCGTCACGGAAAAACTCTTGGTTTCCATGGCCGAAATGCTCAACCATGTGGTGAACGGTATCTTCGCCACCTTCTTATTCCACCGCTGGCGGCAAAATAATGTGACGGAAGTCATCCTTGCAACGCGTTAGCTTGTGAAACGGGAGCGCCTAAGTCCCGTTTTGTTCCAGCCGAAACCGCCTGCCGCTTCGGGGAGCCGGAAACACAGGGCGTTAAACGGCAGCTTACCGCGGAAATCAATAGGAATTGCATCCATTTGGCCGACGATTGGCCGGTTTCTGGGCTTCAATCGGGCCGCTTAATTGGCAAGGGCGTCCATTGCCGGTAGATCCGAGATCGCAGCGTCGAGCACCCCAAGCCTTAGACAGCATCAGATTGGTGATCAGGAATCCGATTACCCGTGAACCAGATACGAGGTGTAAGAAATATCTCGGAAAAACCCGATCGGCCTTCGCGCGAAACGAAGACAACAAGCGCGGCTAGAGCAGAACCGGCACTCCAAAACGGTCTGCAGATTCATTCAGAGTTACGCAGAGGTGCCATGAGCCTTACCGACGCAGCGCTTGTATCGGCGCTATCTCGATCGTTTCTGTGCGCGGTAGATCACATGTCTTAGCCGACCCGCCAGCGGCAAATGGTGCAGGAAAAGAGCTCTTTTCAACAGAACTGCGCCGGAATTGGAGCGGCCTTTTTACCCTTTTCGTCACTTGGAGGCCAAGCTTTTTGAACATCAGGACCATCTAAGTCTTTGCGCGAACAAAAGAATCTATAATTCATTTGGAGAAAATGCAACCATTCCGAGATCATTTCTTGATATTACAATCATTCCTTCTTCTTGATTTCCTCGGGTACTCGGAATGCATTAGCCCGCTCGCGAAGGGCCGGGAAGTGCCTGAGGAACCGCGGCTGACGCCAGCGAGATGGATTTGAGCCCCCTCATAAACAACAGACGTTTCAAGCACTTATCGATCATTGCATCGATTCGCTCCTGAACCTCCAGGTTCTTCATCAGGCGATCAACTGTCGCCTCTTCACCCATCTCCACGAGCGCGTAAAGGTCACCAAGTTCTGTCCGCGCCTGGCTTTCTGCGGCCCGTAGTTTTTCGATGAATAGCTTGTCGACCTCCGTTGAGGGGGCAGATCCCGGCAAATCCGGGTCCGGCACCACGCTTTCCTGAAGTTTTGCTACGTGCTTCCGAGCGAGCTCCGCGATGTGAAACGTATGAAGATTTCTTCTGCGCCACACCAGCCGGGCTAGCGTCGCGACGGTTTCCTCATCGAGCGTACCGTCCGGGACCACTCGGAGATCAGATCCCGGTGCAGCTTTTCAAATTCGGCTGCATTTTCACCGGGCAGAATGGTCGTGACCGAATATCCCGCATGCCTTAGCGCAGGATGCCGTTTCTTGATCCGGAGAGTCATTGAACGCTCCACAACTTGCAAATATGGCGCATCAGTAAACAATATCGACGGGTTACCGTCAATATATGTTGACGGCTTACTGTCAGCTATTTATCCTTTTGGGCATGGCCTATGATGAGGCACTTCGCCGGTACCGGAACGGGCACTTTACCGACGACGATATTGTGCACTGCACCGGCTTGTCGGTTAGGGCCTGGAGGGAGCTCATCAAAATCAAGGCCGTTCGAACGGTTACGCAGGGCCGTGGCCCTGGCTGCGTTCGACTGTGTGATACCACCACGTTCAAGCGTGCGGCCGTCATTGCGGCGATCAACTCGGCCGGATTTAGCCTCGCGACCGCTGGGCAAATTGCGTATTTCCTGCCGTTCGAGGAACTCCTCTTCGCAGTTTGGGATCCGTTTACGATCCTTTTTATGCACGCGGCAGACGACGATCCTGACACCGGATTACCACCGAGGTGGAACCCGCCAAGGGAAAACTGGTTCGACCCCGACACGCCCGCGAAAGCCGATCCCAATGATTGGTTGATTGCAATCTACGAGGCGCGTTTCATCGGAGCGATCTACAAAATTGCCAACAAGCCAGACCCGGAGCCATTTATTTATGCGGATCTGCGCGACCAGGGAAAGTCGTTGGTCCTGTGGCTGCCCTTCCACGGCAGCGGCCGGTTTTCGATCTCCGGCAAAAAAGTTTCGTCGACGCATTTGGGGCGAAATGGGATCCGCCGAGGGCGTGGTCGAACCGGCTCGATCCTGGTTTTCTAAACTATCGATATGAGAACCATGACGAAGCAGACGATCCGCTGCGCCTGGCTGCAGACACTACAGTACGCAGCCCGCTGTTCAAGACCACGATAAATATCACGTTGGCAATTCGAAAAGCGTTACGTCGCTATCTCGGCATCGACGAGCCGGTTCCTGAAAAAAACAATATGGATGAGGCGATCAGCAATGCCTCGCCCCCTAAGAGCACGTGCAAGTCGCCGGACCAAAAGAAAGCTGGTTTCTCTTAAGGTGCACATATGAATCGCGTCAGGATGGCAAAGATTCAGCAGAGGGAAGCTTCAAGGGGCGCGCCTGAACCGAATATCGAAGGTTCGACAATCAACCATATTTTATCGAAGCGCGCCATGCAAGGTCACAACCTGATGAACGACGGGCGCGACACGTTACTCGATATCGAAGGACGTGTAGTCATCACCCGGCGCTACCGCGACATCTTCCTGGCCGTCGTGGACGACCAGGGCGGAGCGAATCATCTGTCTCAGGCGCGGCTACAACTGATTCGGCGGTTCGCCGCCAGCGCCGTCCTGGCCGAGGAAATGGAGGTCCGGCTGCTGCGTGGAGAAATAATCAACGTCAGCGAGCATGTCGTGTTGTGCGGTACGCTGGCGCGAATGGCGCAGATCATCGGGATCGATCGCAGAATGCGCGACCGTGCGCCGACATTGTCGGACTATCTGCAATCGCCGCAAGCTAAGGAAGCCCATACGCGCCTTGCGATTGACCAGCACCAATTTGCCCAGACCAGGCAGGGTAAAGGTGTCCTTCGCATGTTTGTAGGCCAGTTCAGCAATGGTGTTCAGGATTTCATCCGCCTGCTTTTTGCTCAGGCTGTTCTTTTCTGCGACCGCTGATACTACCTGGGACTTCGTGAGTGCTTTTGCCATAATTGATTTATTTACGTTTTGTTGGTTAACCGAGCCGGGCATTAAAGCTGCAAACACCCGCCCTGCATAGCAAAACCTTCGCTTTTGTCCTGCCCCTGTTCACGTCCACAACCACAACCGAAAGGAATCTTAAATGAGTCATTTCACAACCATTAAAACACAAATCAAGGATCTGAAAGCCCTGCGGTCCGCGTGTGAGGAACTGGGTCTTACCCTGGTTCCCAATACCAAGGCCCGGGGTTATCTGGATAACAAAATCAAGGGCGATTACATCATCAAACTGAAAGGTCCGTATGACATCGCCCTCAACCAGCAGCCGGACGGTTCGTTCGGTTTCACGGCCGACCTATGGGATGACCGTGTGGAGAACGAAACGGGCAAGGATTACGGCAAATTGATCCAGCTCTACGGCGTCCACAAAACCCTGCTGGAGGCCCGCAAGAAAGGCCATCTGGTCAGGCGTTCCCAGCAAAAGGACGGCTCCATCAAACTA
>CAVYCI010000014.1:2500-88742 GCA_963766925.1 uncultured Alphaproteobacteria bacterium | reverse complement strand
TGTATCGCCTACAAGCTGCTTCTTTCGTCGTTGCGGTCGAAGCGAAGCAATCCGGTCTGCTGCCATAATTTCTGGATCGCTTCGTCGCCTTCACTCCCCTTGGCAATGGCGTGGTCGGTGTTTTCGCGGTGAGCATCTGTCTCTCCGCCCACGCGTAGCGCGGGAGGGCCGCCGCCGCCCGCGGTGAACGTCTGCGCGTTATTTCGCGCGACAGTCCTGCCGTCATTCCGGTTTCAGGCCTGCCCGCCGTCGGGGGTGCGGAGCGACGGACGAAAAACACCTGAACAAGATCGGTCCGCGAACATCTCGTCGAGCATTTCAAATGCAAAAAACGGGACCAGGATCAGCAGCAGGACAATACTTGTCGCCAGCATCTGTCGAGCGCGCCGCCGCCTATGCCGGCGACAACTTCCTGAATTGTCCGGTGATGCAGGAAGCCGAGGCAGATCGACAAAGTTCAGGGCGGTCAAAAGCACGAGGAACGCCAGCGATTTGTACAGAACCGGCCAAAACAGCGGCAGCGTCCTGAACCGCTCTCCGAGCCGGAGGGCGCGTCCGAAAAGAATGAATTTCGCAAAAATCAGCGCCTTGGCCGCCGCGAAACCGAATGGCGCGAACGCTACACCCTGCGCCTCCAGAATTGTGGCCTTCAGATAGGCGACCGCAGTGAAACAGACCCAGAGATAGATGGCGATGACGACAAAGGCCCTGAATTCCGAAACCACCTTCGCGCGGACACCGGCCTTTGGCTGGGCCGAAACCGTGCCGGCTGCGGCTATTGGGTCGCGTCATGGTCTGAACCTGTCTGAAACCGGCCACGGATGGACGATGCGACCTGATACATGACGCTGACGCCCCCGGCGAGCGCATGGCCGGGGAAACCCCGGCTTTAACCTTTTTCCGGGCTGGTGCGACCAATGGCATCGGGACCATTACTCCGGAAAACGATCTGTCGCCGCGCAAGTCCGTTCGCATCAAAACAGTTCGCCGCGAGGCCGCCGGCGCGCCGACGCCGGACCGCCCCCGGAGAACTATGATGAGCCGGCACCGCACAGGCAAGGCAGGCTGCGGTGGCGGCAATTCGTTACCACCCTGCGAAAATGCAGGCCGCGCAGCGCGGCGCGCAGCCGGGTGAATTATGACGGGCATTGTGGTCCACCCCCACGTTCGCGGCCAGGGACGGACGGCCTGTAGCGAGCCCGCCTTGTTGCGTTGCAATAAAATTCGCGTCACATTCGTTGTGCCGAAGTCATTCGCCACCCAGGCGCGCCATGCTCACGGGCCGGACAGCCGCATCACGCACAAACCGGGTCTCGAGACCCTTTGCGCGACAAACCCTCTACTCCCGGATGCATGCGGGGCATTCGACCGCGCGCGCATCGAACGGGCTCCCCCGCTGGAACCTGAGCAAGGGGCAGACCGGCCCTCGGTTGCGTTCCACCTGCCGACGCAGACCGGTTACGACAGCGACCACCGCGCTCGCCGAAAGGCGAAAGTCGGCAGGCTCGGGTTGCCGGTCTCGCACATCGGCGAGACGGCGCCGTGTGTCGACGGCATTCCGCTCGGCGCGATGAACACGTCGATGACCCTCCCCCCCACTGCGGCGTGGCTGCTGGCGCTCTATGTCGCGCTCGCCGACGAACAGAACGTGCCGCGGAAAACGCGGACCCGGCACCACGCAGAACGACATCATCAAGGAATACCTCCTCGCGCGGCACCTACGTGTTTCCGCCGGAGCCGTCGATGCCGTGACCTCGGACGTGATTTGTTCAGCCAACCGCCGGAACAAATCACGTCCCGGGTCAGCCGCATCGACGGCTCCGGCGGAAACACGTAGGTGCCGCGCGAGAGATATTCCTTGATGATGTCGTTCTGCGTGGTGCCGGTCAGCGTTTTCCGCGGCACGTTCTGTTCGTCGGCGAGCGCGACATAGGCGCCAGCAGCCACGCCGCGGTGGCGTTGATGGTCATCGACGTGTTCATCGCGCCGAGCGGAATGCCGTCGAACAGCGCGCGCATGTCGCCGATGTGCGAGACCGGCACGCCGACCTTGCCGACTTCGCCTTTGGCGAGCACGTGGTCGCTGTCGTAACCGGTCTGCGTCGGCAGATCGAACGCGACCGAGAGGCCGGTCTGCCCCTTGCTCAGGTTCCGGCGGTAAAGCTCGTTCGATGCGCGCGCGGTCGAATGCCCGGCATAGGTGCGGAGATCCAGGGTTTGTCGCGCAAAGGCCTCTCGCGTACCGGTTTGTCGTGATGCGACTGTCCGCCCGTCGGCGTCGCACGCCTGGTGGCAAATGACTTCGGCACAACGAATGTGACGCGAATTTTATTGCAACGCAACAAGGCGGGTTCGCCACAGGCCGTTCCGTCCCTGCCTGGCCGCGCTTCGTGGGGGTGGACCACAATGCCCGGTCATGATTTACCCGGCTGCGCGCCGCGCTGCGCGGCCTGCGTTCGCAGGGTGGTAACGAATTGCCGCCACCGCAGCCTGCCTTGCCTGTGCGGTGCAGGCTCGTCGTCGCCAATCCGCCGTTCACGGGGGCGTTCCGGCGTCGGCGCGCCGGCGGCCTCGCGGCGAACTGTTTTGATGCGAACGGGCTTGCGCGGCGACATGATCGTTTTCCGGAGTAATGGTTCCGATGCCCATTGGTCGCACCAGCCCGGAAAAAGGTTCAAAGCCGGGGTCTCCCCGGCCATGCGCTCGCCAGGGGCCTCATCGTGATGTATGCAGGTCGCATCATCCATGCGTGGCCGGTTTCAGGCAGGTTCAGACCATGACCGTCGACCCAATAGCCGCAGCCGGCGCGGGTTTGGCCCAGCCAAAGGCCGGTGTCCGCGCGAAGGTGGTTTCGGAATTCAGGGCCTTTGTCGTCATCGCCATCTATCTCTGGGTCTGTTTCACCGCGGTCGCCTATCTGAAGGCCACAATTCTGGAGGCGCAGGGTGTAGCGTTCGCGCCATTCGGTTTCGCGGCGGCCAAGGCGCTGATTTTTGCGAAATTCATTCTTTTCGGACGCGCCCTCCGGCTCGGAGAGCGGTTCAGGACGCTGCCGCTGTTTTGGCCGGTTCTGTACAAATCGCTGGCGTTCCTCGTGCTTTTGACCGCCCTGAACTTTGTCGAAGAGATCTGCCTCGGCTTCCTGCATCACCGGACGATTCAGGAAGTTGTCGCCGGCATAGGCGGCGGCGCGCTCGATCAGATGCTGGCGACAAGTATTGTCCTGCTGCTGATCCTGGTCCCGTTTTTTGCATTTGAAATGCTCGACGAGATGTTCGCGGACCGCAATCTTGTTCAGGTGTTTTTCGTCCGTCGCTCCGCACGCCCCGACGGCGGGCAGGCCTGAAACCGGAATGTACGGCCGGACTGTCGCGCGAAATCACGCGCAGACGTTCGCACGCGGGCGGCAGCGGCCCTCCCGCGCTACGCGTGGGCGGAGAGACAGATGCTCACCCGCGAAACGATCCCCGACCACGCCATTGCCGGGGGGAGTGAAGGCGACGAAGCAATCCAGAATTTATGGCAGCAGACCGGATTGCTTCGCTTCGACCGCAACGACGAAAGAAGCAGCTTGCTGTGACGTGCCTTTCGTATTGCGTCGCTGTCGGGCAAAAATGAAATCATTCCCAATGCCCGGAGTTTTGCCTACCCGGCGTGCGCCACCTCGCGGTGAAGCTCGATCAGGTCGGGAACCGTCTCAGGGGGGCGGCGGCCAAAACCGCATTCGGTGCCTATGCCGAAATCGGTTACGACCTGTTTCGCCGCCGCAAGCCGACGCTGCGCGCCGGCCAGCCCGTCGGTACGATGCACCAGCCCTAAATAAAGCTCTGTGCCGGGAGCGAGTTTCAATCCCTTGAGTGGCGCAAAGTAGCCTACGTCCTCCCGCTCGCGCGGGACCGGCATATGCACCCACGCGATCGGATGTTTGATCGACGCCACAAGGGCGTTGGTAAAATCGACCATCAGTTTGGTGTCTTTGGGCTCTACGACGTGCTTGTGGCCGGGATCCCCGTAGCAAAGGTGGAGGCCCAGTTCAGTTCCGGCCGGTACGTGCTCGCTGCTGCGTGCGATCGAGGCGACCAGCACCTCCATCGGAATCACTTTCACCATTTCCGGATTTTCCAGCACGAAGCAAATCTCGGCGGCAATGTCCCACTGGATGGCGAGGTCCTGGTGCGGAATTGCCGCCGCCATTTCGGCAATCTCCTCATTGAGACGGGCCTCGTAGATTGGCCAGATCTGCGGAAGAGCCTGGGGATCGGAGAACGTCATCACCACCGCGATCGACGTCGGCAGGCTGACCTGAAAGCGTGTTCCTGCCGGGATCTTGCCTTCGGAGCGGGCCCGTTTGAAATCTTCATAGGACCGAATTGCCGCGGCGGCGTATCCGAGCGGACCGAATTTGACGGCTTCACCCGGCTTCACTTTGTAGAGGATGAAACGGTAGCCGCCCTGGAGTTCTCGCGTAGCGCCAGGCTCGAGCCCGCTCGCGTCTTTGAACACGTCGCCCTGCCACCCGATCCAGTCTTTTCGCGTTCCTGTTTCGCCATCAGGAACACGTTTGATCAGCTTTCCTAATTTCGTACCGACCGCCTCGAATACTGCGCTCGATGATTTCAACGGAACGCTGCCAACCAGCAAAATCGGTCTTGCTGCACCTGTCATCGCTTCCTCCCGGATTTTATTGTCAGTCGCGCAGTGACGCGTGTGACCGTTGCGTCACTGTAGATGTACCCAAAAAGGGTCACCTACGGTTGCACGCCTTGCGCACTCACGCCAGAGCGTCGCGGGGAGGACGCCTCACGCTCGCGACGGGCTTCGCCCTGGCCAGTGCTACCCCCGCTTTGCGGGCCCGGCGAGGATCAGCGCCCAGAACACCTTGTACTTCGAGCCGGGCGCGTAGGTGGCGGCGATGCCCATGCGGGTGACGCCGGCATTGAGCATGTTGGCGCGGTGCGGCGGAGAATCGCGCCAGCCGGAAAAGGCTTCGGCGAGCGTGTGGTAGCCCGCCGAAATGTTTTCGACTGCAACGCTGCCGGCAATCGGCGAGTTGCGGATGCGGTCCTGAAAAGGCCGGCCGATGTCGTGATCCATCTTGTCGTGCGCCGCCATCGTGCGCGACTGCTCGCCGGCGAGCCGCATCAGTTCGGGATCGACCGTGACCGCGGAGAGACCGTTGTTGCTGCGATAGCCGGAGATCATCGAGGCGGCCGCGGCGGCGTCCACGGCGACGCCGGAGGTGGCGAGGTCCTGATAGAACGAAGGCTGGCCGGGTGGCGCCGCGGTGTCGGCGCAGCCGGCCAGCGCAATGGCTGTGCCGATGATTACGCTGACGGCAAGACTTCCGGCGGCCGGGCGGGTTCTGCGGGTTCTCGAGTTCATTCAACAAACTTCCAGTGCCGGCAAAAGCCGCGGGTTCAGAAAGTGCGGGTTCCGGATGTGCCGCCTCGCGGTACCCGGAATGACGGGGCTGAGTTACTTTCCGACGGCCTTTTCATACGGATAGATCAGGTCGCCCGTTTTCAGGTCGGGAGGATAAACGACGACTTCGGTTGTCAGATCGCGGAATTCGTCGATATTGCTGCTTTTGATGTTCTGGAATTGGGCCGCCAGCATGCGGTCTTCTTCCCATTCGCCGTCCTTGCCGAATTTGATGTCTCCGACCACGGTCGCAAACCTCGTCTGATGCATGTAGGCGGCCAGCGTGTCGTCCTTGAGGGTTTTGGTGGCGGCAATGGCGTCGCCGAGCACCTGCAGATCGGCGTAGGCCATCACCGGATAGAAAGCCAGCGCGTCGGTGCCGGCGGCGCCTGCGCGCTCGCGGTATTTTTTCAGGAACCCGAGCGCGCTTTCGGAAGCCAGCGCCTTGACCGGCATCCAGGTTTCGAAATTGACGATGCCGTTGAGCAGGGGCCCGAGCTGGGTTTTCAGCGCGGTCGATTGCAGGCCGACCATCGCACCGCCCCACATTTTCGGATGAAAGCCGACCTCGTGCATCGCCTTGATGATGCCGACGGTGTCGAGCGGATAGGAACAGATCACCACGAGGTCCGGATTGCGCGCCGCGATGGCGCGCACGACCGGCGTGAAATCGACGGTCGCAGGCGGATAGTTGCGGTCGTACACGACGTTAAAACCGGACGCCTTCGCATTCTCGCGTGCGCCGTCGCATGCGTTCTGGCCGAACTCGGCGTCGGCGTAGGACAGCGCGATGGTCTGCGGTTTCGGATTTTGCGCGGCGGCGACCTTGAAGAAGCCCAGCGTGAACGCCGGCTTGGCGTTGGGGCCGGTCGGGATCATCGCGAAATACATCGGATACTGAAAGGCTTCGTTGATCCCGGTGCCGGACAGGCCCATGAACAGCTTTTTGCGCTCGATCGCGACCGGCATGGCCGCGGCGATCTGGGTCGAGGCATAGCCGGAGACGATGAGGTCGACTTTGTCGATGTCGAGCAGCTTGGAATAGATGCCGGGAACCTGACCGGGATTGCTCTGGTCGTCGTAATAAACGAGCTTCACCGGCCGGCCGAGCAGACCGCCCGCGGCGTTGATGTCGTCTTCCCATATCTGCATGCCGGCCAGCGCCATCTTTCCGGTGGCGGCGAGCTTGCCCGTCAGCGACATGCCGAAGCCGATTTTGATCGGATCGGCCGCGTGCGCCGGCATCGCGAAGGCGACCGCAAGTGCTGCGGCAAGAGCTTTCGCGGCATGCGTCACGCCCTGCATTCGCGACCTGACGGACATTCGCGGCTCCTTGCCGCAATTCCTGCGGCGGGTTTCTGGGATCGACGTGACGGGAATGTTGTTAGCGGAAATCACCGTTGCGGCGCAACGCCGTCAATCGGCCCGCGGCACCGGGTTTCCAAACAGCGCACGGCGGCCGACCAGCGCCAGCACGATCAGTGCGGCGGCCAGTCCAGCCTGCGTCCTGGCATAGGGATAGATCAGGAGCAGCGAACCGGCGGCGAGGAGGCCGAGATTTTCCGTCGCGGCGAGGCCCTGCCTGAGCGCGAGCCGCAGCAGGAAGGCGACAGCGACGGCGAGGACGACGAAGTCGTAGATGTAAAGATAAGGCGTGGCGATCAGCGCGCCCGCGACGAGGGCCGCCGCTTTCAGTTCGAAGGCGGCGCGGCTGTGCCACAGCGCGATCAAACCCGCCGCCAGCGCCACGGTGACCGCCGCCTGAACGCTCCACGCCAGATTTTCGCTTCCGCCCAGCGTGCGCGTCAGGCCGAACAGACTCTGAAGCCGGGCGAATTCCGCGCCACCCTCGCCGAGCACGACGCGCCCGGTCAGCGGAATGCCCTGCGCAAACGCTTCCCAGCTCGCCGCGCCGAATACGAGCCATGACGCGGCAGCAAGCGCCACCGCGACCAGTGCGGCGACGGCAAGCGCGAGCCAGCGCCGGTCGGCGATCAGCACCAGCGGAAACAGCAGTCCGAAATGCGGCTTGTAGGACAGCAGCCCGAGACAGACCCCCGCAAGCGCCGGCCGCCGTTCCAGAAGGCCCAGCGTGCCGCCGATCAGCGCCGCGGTGAGGAAACCGTTTTGTCCGGCGGTGACGTTCCAGAGCGTGGCCGGAAATCCGAGCGCGAGGAACACACCGGCGCGGCCGCCGAGAATGTTGCCGAGTGCCGCAGCGCACGCGGCGAGCGTGCCGGCAAGGAATACGATGGCTGCGACCAGATAAGGCAGCGCCGCGAGCGCGGCGGCGACGAACAAAAATGTCGGCGGATAGTGCCAGCCGTAATAGTTCGCAAAATCGTGACCGACGGCGTGGACCTCCGCCGCCTTGTGCGCCGGCCAGTCGTAAGCCGTGGCCGGGGTGCCGTCGAGCGTCAGCCGTCCGGCGGCATATACGTTGACGAAGTCATTCGCGATCGGCCGGCCCTGGACGTCGGTGAGGAACTGGCCGTCGCGCCACGCGCCGCCGAGCACGATCAGATAGCCGAGCGCCAGCATCAGGCCGGCGAGTGCGATCATGCGCGCCGCAGGAGGTTGCGCGCCGCGGCGCGCGTTCGGGTTGCCGCGCTCGCGGGAATGTGCGGACAGGACACCTGCCTGTTCAGTCATGCCGCGACGCTCTGCGACCTGAGCGCGCGTCGCGCGATCAGTATGGCGACCACGATGACCGCGGCGAAACCCACTGGCGCCTTCACGAACGGGAACACCAGGATGAGCAGGCAGGCGAGACCAATGCCGCTCATTTCGTGCGGCAACGCCCCGCGCGCGCGCGCAAGCCGGAACAGAAACGCAAGCGGCACCGCGAGCACCACGAGGTCGTATGTGTACAGATAAGGCGTCGCCAGCATCGCGCCGGCGCCGAGCGCTGCTGCCTTGACTTCATAGGCGTACCCTCGCCGCGACGGGGTGCGGGCGAAGCTGAAGCGGGGGCTCCGCCACACTATCGCGACCGCGGCCGCGGCGAGCAGCGCCACGATTGTCTGTACGGTCCACGCCAGCGCTTCGCTGCCGCCGAGCGTGCGGGTGAGGCCGAACGCGGACTGCAGTTTGTTCCAGTCGGCCCAGCCATTGGACAGGAACGCCTGCGAGGTGTGGCCGATATTGTCGTAGAAGGCCTGCCAGGTATCGGTGCCGAACGCGAGCCACGAGGCCACTGCAAGCGCGGTCGCGACGATGCCCGCCGTGAACAGGACGCGCCAGTATCCGCCGGCCAGCAGCGCGACCGGAAACAGCAGCCCGAGATGCGGCTTGCAGGTCAGCAAACCGATCAGCACGCCGGCAGCGACCGGTTGCGACTCCAGCAGAACCAGCGCCCCGCCGATCATGCCCGCGGTGAGAAAGCCGTTCTGGCCGACGATGAAATTGCTGAGCACCGCGGGAAACGCAGCAGCCAGCAGATAACCGATACGGTCGCCGATGATGGCCCGGATCGCCGCGAGATAGGCCGGGAAAGTGCCGAATACCCAGACCGCGTAAGCGGCGGGATAAGACATCAGCGACAGCGCGGCGGCGACGAACAGGAAGGGTGGCGGATAATGCCAGCCGAAATAGCCGTCGAACGCGTGCCCGACCGCGGCTTCCTCGACCAGCTTGTGCGCCGGCCAGTCATAGGCCGTCGCGGCATGGCCCGCGAGCGTCATTCGGCCCGCAGCCCAGACGTTGACGAAATCCGATTCCACGCCGCTGCCGTCCGGCGCGACGATCCAGAGACCCTGCAGCCAGGCCGTGAGCAGATAGACCGCGTGCGCGACGAGGAGCGCGAAGCAGACAAGCTCCACCGGCCGGCTGAGCTTCGCGCCGGCAGCGTGCCCGGGAGAAACGGCGTAAAGGGCCATCGGCGACCGCGCCTCGCGTCAGAACGCGGCGAAGCTAGGCCAGTCGGCCTTGATGAACCCTTAAGTGCCGAACGCAGCTTTCGCGGCGGCTAGGCGCGTCTCACGAGACGCAGGATGATCAGCAGAATGACGGCACCGATGAACGCATCGATCACGGCGGCGACAAAGCCGGTGCCGATGAAGATGCCGAGCCGCGGCAGCAGCCAGCCGGCGATAACGGCGCCGATAATGCCGACCACGATGTCGCCGATCAGCCCGTAGCCGCCGCCTCTGACGACCATGCCGGCAAGCCAGCCCGCAATCGCGCCGACGATCAGCCAGATAATCACGCTTTCCACGCCCATGGGATCGATCCCCCTGCAAGCGCCTCCCTGAAGGGCGCATTAGCCGCGGACCCTAGCCCGCCCGGCGACCGGTGTCAGCAGGCGGCTGGTCAAACCGAAGTAGTTATTGCACTGCAACATAAACTACGGCAGACTGCCGGCGTCCATTTCGCGGTCCGCGAGACTGTGGAAAAGGCGCTCGAGCCGGGAGCTCAAAAATGGCAGTAGCACAAAGAAAGCCTTCGGCGGCGCCGCTCAAGGACCTCTACGACATCGGCGAGGTCCCGCCGCTCGGTCACGTTCCGGCCAGCATGCACGCCTGGGCGATCCGCAGGGAGCGTCATGGCCCGCCCGAGCAGGCGATGCAGCTTGAAGTGCTGCCGACCTGGCCGATCGCCGAAGACGAAGTGCTGGTTTATGTCATGGCCGGCGGAGTTAATTACAACGGCGTCTGGGCGGGACTGGGCCAGCCGATCTCGCCGTTCGACGTGCACAAAAACCCCTTTCACATCGCAGGCTCCGACGCGTCGGGCGTGGTATGGGCGATTGGCTCCAAGGTGAAGCGCTGGAAGATCGGCGACGAAGTCATCGTCCACTGCAATCAGGACGACGGCGACGACGAAGACTGTAACGGCGGCGATCCTTTGCTGTCGCCGTCACAGCGTATCTGGGGCTACGAGACGCCGGACGGTTCGTTCGCGCAGTTCTGCCGGGTGCAGTCGCGCCAGCTCATGCAGAAGCCCGCGCATCTGACCTGGGAAGAAGCATCCTGCTACACGCTCACGCTCGCGACCGCCTATCGCATGCTGTTCGGCCATCCGCCGCACACGCTCAAGCCGGGCGACAACGTGCTGGTGTGGGGCGCTTCGGGCGGCCTCGGCGTGTTCGGCGTCCAGCTGGTCGCCGCATCCGGGGCCAATGCGATCGGCGTCGTCTCCGACGACTCGAAAGCGGAATATGTGTTCAATCTCGGCGCCAAGGGCGTCATCAACCGCAGCGAGTTCAAATGCTGGGGCGCGATGCCGAAAGTCGGCACGCCGGAATACGACGCCTGGGTGAAGGAAGCCCGCCGTTTCGGCAAGGCGATCTGGGACATCACCGGCAAGCGTGACGTCGACATCGTGTTCGAGCATCCGGGCGAGGCGACCTTCCCGGTGTCCTGCCTCGTCGTGAAGCGCGGCGGCATGGTGGTGTTTTGCGCGGGCACGTCGGGCTTCAACATCACGTTCGACGCGCGCTACGTCTGGATGCGGCAGAAGCGCGTGCAGGGTTCCCACTTCGCGCATCTCAAACAGGCGAGCGCGGCCAACCGCTTCGTCATCGACCGCCGCATCGATCCGTGCATGAGCGACGTGTTTCCGTGGGCGAAGATCCCTCACGCTCACGAACTGATGCGCACCAACCGCCACAAGCCGGGCAACATGGCGGTGCTGGTCAACGCCCCGCGTACCGGCCTTCGCAATCTGGACGACGTTGTGGAAGCAGCCTCGATGCCGCAGGCGAACCGCGAGTCCACGCGCGTCTGACGGGAGCGGCCGTCGGCCTCTTTGCGGGCCGGGCCGGATTGCTTCGTCGCGGAGCCTGCTACCGGACTTGATCCGGTGATCCTCGCAATGACGGGATGCGTGGATTCAATACGCGCGCAGGCAGAGCCCAGGCCTCCTTCCTCCGTCACCGCCGGGCTTGACCCGGTGGTCCATGCGGAGGCGCAGCACAACAGACCGCACGGTCAGCGCACGGTGCTCGCGGAGCATGGATTGCCGGGTCAAGCCCGGCAATGACGGAATGAATGTTCATCAGGCCGTTGTTGCTCCGCGCAATGACGGGGTTACGCAAGGCCTTCGCGCGCGCGTGCAATGGCGGCGTTCAGTTCGCCGCCGAAGATGAAAATCCAGGCGCTGAAATACAGAAACACCAGCGCGGTCATCGCCGAGGCGAGGCCGGCATAATAGGTCACGTAGGCGTTTGAAAAATCCGCGAGGTAGCGGCCGAACACGAAGCCGCAGATCATCCACAGCAGCAGCGTCGCCAGAATGCCCGGCCAGACCCCGCCGGGCGACCGCCGTCCGGCCGGCAGCCACATATGCAGGATGAACAGCGCGAGCGCGAATACCAGTCCGGCGATGCCGAAGCGCGCGTAGTTGTAATGGGCCTCGAGCGGCGCAAGCCACGGCGCATAGGCGACCGCGGCGCGGAACACCAGCGGTCCCAGCACGATCAGAAACGCCAGCGCGAGCAGCGCCACGGCGCTGACCAGCACGTAGCCGATGGATTCAAGCCGGAGCAGCCACCAGCGCCGCCTTTCGACGAGGCCATAGGCGCGATTCAGTCCGATGCGCAGGCTTTCGACGCCGCTCGAAGCGAAATAAACCGCAAACACCGCGCCAAGCGTGAGCACGTCGCCCCGCGCTGTGGTGAGCACGCGGTGGATTTCGGCGGCGATCGGGGTTGCGACCTGCTGCGGCCAGACCGCGAAGATCAGGCGCACCACTTCCGACGCGAGATTGATCGAGTTGATGAAGCCGGCGAGAGCCGTGACCAGGATCAGAAACGGAAACATCGCCATCAGGATCGACAGCGCGATGTGACTCGCGATCGCCCAGCCGTCGTCGCGATTGAAGCGATAGAAGGCCTCGTAGACGACGCGATAGCACAGGCGGATCGTATCCAATGCGTGCGGCCCCGGCGCGGGTTGGCGACACAGTCAGATACGTCATTCGCGCCCGCGTGCGAAGTCCGGACGGGCGCGGACCCTCCAGGCCGCGCCCGCGCGAGGCAGGTGAACGGCGGCTATCGCGCCTTTTCGAACGGATAAATGAGGTCGCCGGTCTTCTGCTCGGGAGGAAACAGCACCGTCTGGTAGCTCATCCCGCGCCAGGTCTCGAGGTTCGCGGCATCCGTGATGTCATGATACTGCACCGTGAGCATGCCGGACTTCGTCCATTCGCCATCCTTGCCGTACCGGATGTCGCCCATGATGGTCTTGAATTCGTTGTTGTGCATGTAGTCGGCCAGCTTTTCGTCGTCGATGCTTTTGGCGCCTTCGATCGCCTGGCCGAGCACCTGAAAATCGGTGTAGCCCCAGCCGGCGAGATAATAGCCGAGCGGATCGACGCCCGCGGCCTTGGCCCGTTCCTGGTATTTCTGGAAGAACGCTGCCGCACGCGGCAGCATTTTCGGCGAAGGCACCCAGGTTTCGTAGTTGACGAAGCCGTTGAGCTTCGACTTCAGACGGTCCTTGAACACGGTGGCCTGGAGGCCGACCATGGCGCCGCCCATCAACTTCGGTTTAAGCCCAAGCTCGCTCGCGGACTGAACCAGCCCGACCGAACTCAGCGGATACGAGCAGAACACCACGACGTCCGCGTTGGCGGCCTGGACCGCGCGGATGACCGGCGAAAAGTCGGTCGTGCCGGGCGGGAAGGTCTTGTCGTAGATGACCTTCATGCCGTTCTTCCTCGCGCTGATGCGGGCGCCCTCGGCGGCGTTGCGTCCGAATTCGGCGTCCTCGGAGACGATGGCAAGCGTCTCCGGCTTCGGATTCAGCGCCGCCGCGACCTGGAAGAAGCCCTCGGTATTCGATACCTTCGGGTCGGGACCGTACGGTATCATCGAGAAATATCGCGGATAGTTGAACTCCCGGTTCACGTCGAGCGCGAACAGGCCGATGATGACTTTGCCCTTCGGCATGACGACCGGGATCGCCGGCGCCACCATGTTGGTGCCGTAGGGCCCCATGATGAGGTCCACCTTGTCGACGTCGAGCAGCTTTGCGTAGATGCCCGGCACGTTCGACGGATTTGACTGGTCGTCATAGTTGACCAGTTCGACCTTGCGTCCGAGCAGGCCGCCCGCGGCGTTGATCTCTTCTTCCCAGATTTTGGCGCCGAGCAGCGCCTGCTTGCCATTGGGCGCGAGCGGGCCGCTCAACGAGTAGCTGAATCCGATCCGCAGCGGGTCGGCCGCCAGAGCGGAACTGCCCGCGAACAGACCGGCGAGGAGCGCCGCGCCGAGTATGCGCAGACCCTTTCCCGGCAACGTTCCAGATGTTTTACCCATCGTTTCCTCCTGTTTTTTGTTGTGTGCCGTCGCGATCAGGCGCGATGATCGTGCCCGTGCGCATGGGACGCCGTACGCGGCTTCGCGCGTCGATGATGAATTTTACATTGCTCCCGGCGCATTGATTCAGCCGGACGCTAGGATAGTTTGGTCAAATTGGCCAGTATCTTGATCGTTCGTTCAAACGGCCTACATACGTCAACACGAACGCGAGGCCGCCACTCTTGGTTGAAACCGTGATTGCGAAAATCGCCCGGCGGGAGAAAGCGGCTGCAGCGCCGGAGAGCGCGGCGGCGGCGTCTGCGCCGGACCGCATCCTGCAGGAGGCAGAGCGGGTTTTCGCCAGTTTCGGCTACGACGGCGCTTCGATGCGGCAGATCGCCGATGCCGCGGGCGTTCCGGTCGCTCTGCTGAGTTATCACTTCGGTTCGAAGGACGGACTTTACCGCGCCGTGTTCTATCGCCGTGTGCCTGCGATCGTGGAGCAGCGTCTCGCCGGCCTTTCGATCGCGATGAGCGAAGCCGATCTCGACCGCCGTCTCGAACTCGTCGTCAAGGCAATGGTAATGCCGATGCTGCGGCTGCGCGCGCGCGACAAGGATCCCAGCCTCGGCCGCCTTCTGGCCCACGAGACGACCGACCCGAACTGCGAGTCCCGCGGCATCATTCGGGATATGATCGATCCGATTGCGCAAAAGCTGCTGGCAGCGCTCGCGTCCGCGCTTCCCGGCCGGTCGGCGCGCGATATCCGGTGGGCCTATCAGTTCATGCTGGGCGCTCTGGTCTTCGTGATGGCGGACAACGGACGCATCGCGCGTCTCAGCGGGGGTCTCTGCCGCCCCGAGGACGAGGAGGGGGCCGTGGCGCACATGGTGGCGTTTCTCACGGCGGGACTTCGCTTCGGTACGCCGGTGCCGGGTCCCGGCTCGTTGAAGAAAGCTCCCGCCCAAACGCCGTCCAGGAAAAGGACGCGGAAGAAAGCCTCGCGGCGCTGATCGTTGTCGCGCCGGCCCCGGTTCTGACCGCAACAGGAAAATCATCATGCAAATCGCAGTTGCCGGATTGGGCGCCATCGGTTCGGCGCTTGGGCTTCATCTCGTCAAAGCCGGTCACGAGGTTCTGGTCTGGAACCGTTCGCCCGGGCCCGCGGCGCGGCTGGCCGGCGAAGGCGCCCGGCCCGTGGCAACCGTCGCCGACGCCTTCCAGGCCGACATCGTGATCACGCTGCTGTTTGACGATGAAGCGGTGCGCGAGCGGCTGCTCGACGAGACCGTGCTGGGCGCTGCGCGGCGCGGGATCCTGCACATCTGCATGTCGACAATTTCGCCGGAACTTGCGGACGAGCTCGACGACGCCTGCAAGAAGCACGGCATCAGATACGTTTCGGCGCCGTTATTCGGTCGGCCGGATGCCGCGGCCAAAGCGCAGCTCAACATGGTCGTCGCGGGCGAGCCGGATGCCGTGCGGGAGGCGCAGGAGATACTCCGGCTTTTTGGTCAGACCTGGCCGATGGGCGATCGGCCGCGGGTTGCCAGTCTCGCCAAGATCGCAGGCAACTTCATGATCGGCTGCGCGATCGAGGCGATGTCCGAGAGCGCGGCTGTGCTCGCCGCGAACGGTGCGGACGGCGCGGCGTTCCTCGACATGATGTCGAAGACGCTGTTTTCGGCGCCGCTCTACCGGGCGTACGCGGCCTCCGTCGCGGACGTCAGTCCGCTTACCGGAGGCTTGAGCCTGCCGCTGAAGGACATGACCTTTGCCCTGCGCGCCGGCGATCAGAGCGGCCTTGACCTCGCTTTCGCCCGCGTGCTGGTCGAGCGCCTGACGGCGGCCCGCGACACCGGCCTCGCCGGGGCCGACTGGTCGACCGCGCTGGGACGCATGGCGAAAAGGCCGCTCAGCGCAACCCGGTCTGCACCAGCAGCGGGTACGTTACGTCCCTGAACTCGCGCATGCCTTCCTCGTAGCGCGGCCACGACAGCAGCACGCCGTCGATCCCCATGGCGGACAGCGTCTTGAGGCCGTCGACCACCTGCTCTTTGGTGCCGATCAGCGGATAGCCGCCCCAGCCGGCGATGAAAAGTTCGGTGAGATGTTTGATCGCTTCCGGCGAAAAGGTCTGCGCGTTCAGTCCCAGCGTCTTGAGCGCAAACGTCGCCGCCTCCCGGTCGCCCTTCTGCTGGACGACGTATTCGTCGAAACGCCGCGCCTCGGCTTCGGTTTCGCCCTGCACGATATTCGCCGAGGTCCAGATCTCGACCTCGCGGCCGTATTCCTCGCGCGCCAGCCGCCGGTAGGCGTCGACCTGTGCCCGGTTCTGCTCGAAATCCGGCTGGCCGAGCGCGGTGAAGACGAGATCGCAGTATTTGGCGGCGAAGTGCCGGCCGCGCTCCGAGCCGCCGGCATTCATTACCGCGGGGAAGGGCTGCTGGAGCGGCTTCGGCTGTAGGTAGCCTTTGACGATTTTGTAGAACCTGCCCTCGTGGTCGAATTCCTCGTCCTCGGTCCACAGTCTCTTGACGATGCCGAGCCATTCCTCGGCCATGTCGTAACGGTCGGCATGCGGCAGCATCTCGACGCCGAACATGTCGATCTCCGGCTTGTTCCAGCCGGTGACGATGTTGAGGATCATCCGGCCGCCGGAAATGTGGTCGATGACTGTCGACTGTTTCGCGGCGATCAGCGGATGGTTGATCGAGCAGTGCGAGGTCGCGACCACGCCTACGTTCTCGGTCGCGCCCGCGATTCCCGCTGCCCAGGTGTAGGTCTCGAAGCCGGGCCCCTGCGGATTGAGCCTGCCGCCGAAGCCGCGCCAGCGCGCCACCGGCACCAGCGCTTCGAACTCCATCGCGTCACCGAGTTTGGCGAGCGCGACCGTGTTCGGCCAGCTTATCTTCAGCCGCCCCTCGACGTCGGCCATGACGCATCCGTAGTCGAGATTGGTCTGGAACGTCCCGAGCTTGAGCTTTCGGCGGTTGAACGCCGGATTGGTCGAACGCCGGTCGTTTCGCGAGATCGCGCCTGCCACCAAAATATCCTCCCCCGATTTTGCGCCATCCGAAGGCAGGCCGCCGGTACTGTCAACGGACCGCGCCGAAGGGCGTTGCCGGAACCGGGGCGGCGTTGCTTTTGTGCACTGCACGCGTAAGGATGCGGCGACGGTCCGGCGACGGCCGGGATGTCGCCCAGGTCCATCGGAGTCCGCCCATGTCGCTTGCCGAATCCAGCGCGTCGAACGATCAGGAGCTGGGCGCCACGCTGCGCCGGGCGATCGACGCCATCGAGGCGCTGTTCGTCGAGGCGCGCCGGACGGTCGCCGCGAAGGTCACGAAGGACGGCCGCACCGTGGCGCGTACGCTCGACCGCGAGCAGCGCGCGGCCCACGGGCTTGCCTGGCTCGCGACCTATGTCGAGGCGATAAGGCAGCTCGAGGCCTACGCCACCCGCCTTATGGCCACCGGAAATTTCGGCGAAATCGAGGACCTCATCGTCCGCATCGGCGCCGGCGAATATCTGGCGCAGATCATCGGCGGGATTCCGATGAGCCAGGGCGAGATCGTGCGCCTTTCCGATCTCGGGCTGGGTGCCGCCGCGGTCGCCGCGCGGATCACGCCCGAGGTCGAGCATTTGATCGCCCACGGCAACACCGCGCCGCATCGCGCCCGCCTGGTCGAGCTGATGCGGCTGCGCCAGGACGCCACCGTCGGCGCCTGCGGTCTCGAGGACACGCTCGATGCGATCCGCGACGAGATGCGAAAGTTCGCCGAGGGCCAGGTGGTCCCGCATGCGCAGGAGTGGCACCTTCGCAACGAATACATTCCGCTGGATGTCATTTCGCAGATGTCCGAGCTGGGCGTCTTCAGCCTCACTATTCCCGAAGATTACGGCGGCATGGGCCTCGGCAAGGAGTTGATGTGCGTCGTCTCCGAGGAACTGTCGCGCGGCTATATCGGTGTCGGCAGTCTGGGCACCCGCTCCGAGATCGCGGCCGAGCTTATTCTCGGCAGCGGCACCGAAGACCAGAAGCGCAAGTGGCTGCCGAAGATCGCATCCGGCGAGGTGCTGCCGACGGCGGTGTTCACCGAGCCGAATACCGGCTCGGACCTCGCGTCGCTGAAAACCCGCGCGGTACGCGATGGCGACACCTACAGGGTGTTCGGCAACAAGACCTGGATCACGCATCCGGTGCGCGCCGATCTGATGACGCTGCTGGTGCGGACCAATCCGGCGGAGAAGGGCCACCGCGGCCTGTCGATGCTGCTGGCCGAAAAGCCGCGCGGCACTGATGCCGATCCGTTTCCCGCAGCCGGCATGTCGGGCACCGAGATCGGGGTGCTCGGCTATCGCGGCATGAAGGAATACGAAATCGCGTTCGACGGCTTCAGGGTGAAGGCCGAAAATCTGCTTGGCGGTGTTGAAGGCCTCGGGTTCCGGCAACTGATGGCGACGTTCGAATCGGCGCGCATCCAGACCGCAGCGCGCGCCGTAGGCGTTGCCCAGGCGGCGCTTGAACAGGCGCTCGGCTACGCGCTCGACCGTGTGCAGTTCGGCGAACCGATCGTGCATTTCCCGCGCGTCGCCGACAAGCTCGCCATGATGGCGGTCGAGATCATGATTGCCCGCCAGCTTTCCTATTACGCGGCGCGGCAGAAGGATTCGGGCCGGCGCTGCGATCTCGAGGCCGGCATGGCGAAGCTGCTGGCTGCGCGTGTGGCCTGGGCTGCCGCCGACAACGCCGTGCAGATTCACGGTGGCAACGGTTTCGCGGTCGAGTTTCCCGTCTCGCGCATCCTCTGCGACGCCCGCATTCTCAACATTTTCGAGGGCGCGGCCGAAATTCAGGCCCAGGTGATCGCGCGGCGCCTGTTGGACGGCTCCAACTAGCGGCTAAGGCCTGACGGGACCAAGAGTCGCGCGCCTTTCGGATCGCCCCGATTTCGCTTCCGGCCAATCCGGGTTACAAGGGCGCCCATGTCAGGATTTCTGTCTCACGGTCTCGTCCCCATTGCCATCGGCGCCGTCGCCATCGTGCTGGTGCTCGGCCTTGTCAACATGATGCGCGGGGGATCGGGCAACACCTCGCAAAAGCTGATGCGGCTGCGCGTGGTGCTTCAGTTCGTCGCCATCGTCGTCATCATGTTCAGCATCTGGGTGATGTCGAAGTAGCCATCATGGTCGTCCTCAACAAAATCTACACGCGGACCGGGGACGACGGCACCACCGCGCTCGCCACCGGCGCGCGCCGCAAGAAGTACGATCTGCGGGTCGCAGCTTACGGCACGCTCGACGAAACCAATGCCGCGATCGGGCTGGCGCGCCTGCATACCGGCGGGGAAGCAACGCTCGACGCCGCGCTCGGCCGGATCCAGAACGATCTGTTCGACGTCGGCGCCGACCTGTGCTCGCCCGGCAGCAAGGGCAAAGGGCCGGACGGCGCGCGTCTGACTGTCACCGCGGCCCAGGTCACCTGGCTCGAGAACGAAATCGACCGGCTCAACGACGACCTTGAGCCGCTTCGCTCCTTCGTGCTGCCCGGCGGCTTCCCCGCCGCGGCCTTTCTGCATCTCGCGCGCACGGTTTGCCGTCGCGGCGAGCGGCTGATTGCCGAACTGATGGACACGCCGGACGAGAGCGTCACGCCGGAGGTGCTCAAATACGTCAACCGGCTGTCTGACTACCTGTTCGTCGCCGCGCGCTATGCCAACGACAGGGGCGCGCGCGATGTGCTCTGGAAACCCGGCCAGAATCGCTAGATCCCGGACTCTGCCGCCACCTCACGGCTCTGTGCCTGCGGGGTCCTGATCCGGATCGATCCCGATTGATTTCGCTCAAGGGAACCGGCTGCTTTTCCGCCTAGCATCGTCGCGGCCCCGAGTGCGGAACAGATTCATGTCGTTGGAACGCATCCTGCGCTGGACGCTGGTCCTGATCGCCGTCGCGGGACTGGCATCGGGCATTTTCGCTTACGCCGCTGGAAGGCCGGATATCGCGCATCTTTGCTGGACCGCCGCGACCGTCCCCGTGGTGGCGGGCCTCGCGGTGTCGATTGTGCGGGATCTGCTGGCGGGCCGGTTCGGCGTCGATGCCATTGCGCTGGTGTCGATGAGCGGCGCGCTCGCGCTCGGTCAGCCGCTGGCCGGGGCTGTCGTTGCGCTGATGTATTCCGGCGGCAACGTGCTGGAGGACATCGCCGTCGCGCGTGCCGTCAACAATCTGCGCGCGCTTGTCGATCGCGCGCCGCGCGTGGCGCATCGTCTGACCGGGACCGGTATCGAGGACATCCCCGTCGACCAGGTCGCAGCCGGCGACCGACTTCTGGTGCGTGCGGGCGAGATCGTTCCGGTCGACGGCATCGTGAATTCGGGCGTCGCGACGATAGACGAGTCGGCTCTCACCGGCGAACCCATTCCCGTGACGAAGGCGCAGGGTAACGCGACCTTCAGCGGCGCGGTGAACGCCGGCGAGGTTTTTGAGATGACCGCCTCGTCGGCGGCTGGCGAAAGCACCTATGCGGGCATTGTCCGTCTGGTCACCGCGGCGCAGACCGCCAAAGCACCGTTCATACGTCTCGCCGACCGCTACGCGCTGGTGTTCCTGCCGGTCTCGCTCGCGATAGCTCTGATCGCGTGGCTGATCTCGGGCGATCTTGTTCGCAGTCTCGCCGTGCTGGTCGCCGCTACCCCGTGTCCGCTCATACTGGCGGCGCCGGTCGCGTTCATTGCCGGCGTCGCCCAGGCGGCGCGGCGCGGCATTCTCATCAAGGGCGGGGGTCCGCTGGAGGCGCTGGCGCGAACCCATACCGTTCTCTTCGACAAGACCGGGACACTGACGGTCGGGGGCGCGCGTCTGCTCTCCGTCGAGGTCGCGCCGGGTGAGCAACCCGATGAAGTGCTGAGGCTCGGCGCCTCGCTGGAGCAGGCCTCGCATCACGTCGTCGCCGGCGCGATCGTGCAGGCGGCGCTGGAGCGTGGCCTCGCTCTCGAGATGCCCGAAAAGGTGCGGGAAGCGGTGGGCTCCGGCCTCGAGGGCGTCGTCGGAGGAAAACGGGTGAACGCCGGTTCGCGCGACATGATCTTTGCGCACCGGGACATCGCCGAATGGGCGCGACGGGCCATGCGGCGGGCCTCATGGCGGTCGGCGCTGGTCGTATTCGTCGCCGTCGAGGGCAGGCCGGTCGGCGCCATGCTGCTCGCCGACGAACTGCGCGTCGACACGCCGCACGCGATTCGCATGCTGCGCGCGGCGGGGGTCGCGCGCATCGTGATGGTGACCGGCGACAACGCCGCGTCCGCGCAGGCGATCGGCGCCGCGCTCGACCTCGACGGCGTGCTGGCCGACCGCGTTCCCCTCGACAAGGTCGAAGCGGTGCGCTCCGAGCAGCGGCTCAATCCGACCGTCATGGTCGGCGACGGCATCAACGATGCGCCAGCGCTCGCTTCGGCCGACGTCGGAATCGCACTCGGCGCGCGTGGCGCCAGCGCGTCGTCAGAGGCGGCGGACGTGGTGATCCTCGCCGACCGTCTCGATCGGGTCGGCGATGCGATCACGATCGCGCAGCGCGCACGACGCATCGCCGTTGAAAGCATCATCGTCGGCATGAGTTTTTCGGTCCTGGCGATGGCCTTCGCGGCGGCGGGATTGCTGGCTCCGGTCCCGGCGGCGATCGTTCAGGAAGCGATCGACGTCGCCGTGATCCTGAATGCGCTCCGCGCACTCAAGCCGGCACGCGGCCGCGCGCAGCGCACGATTCCGGCAACGATGGGACGCGAGATGCATCGCGACCACGTGGCGCTGGTCGCGAGCCTCGACCGGCTGCGGTCCATTGCCGACGCGCTCGACGATACGGCGCCGGAAGACGCAGCGGCGCTGATCGTGGAAGCCAACAGCATCGTGCAGTCGGAGGTCGTCGAGCACGAACGCAACGACGAGGGCAGCGTCTATCCGCGGCTCGCGAGGGTCCTCACCGACGCGCACGGTCTTTCCGCAATGAGCCGGGCGCACCGCGAGATCCTGCACCTCGCGCGCCTCCTCGCCCGCGTGGTCGAGGACCTGCCGACGGAAAAGATCGACCGTTATCTGGTCCGCGACGCGCAGCGCGTGATCGAAGGGATCGAGGCGCTGGTGCGCATCCACACGGCGCAGGAGGAGGACATCTACGATGCCGTCGTGGCGCAGTAGCGGACCTTCCGCGACTGCTGTAAAGAATTGGTCCGGTGAGCCAACGCGGCCCGGCTGGTTCAAACACCAACCAAAAACCGGTCGCACGGGAGGGGTCATGGGCCGGCTCGAGGGCAAGGTTGCAATCGTCACCGGCGCGGCAAGCGGCATCGGCCGCGCCAGCGCTTCGCTGTTTGCCCGCGAGGGCGCCCGCCTCGTGATCGTCGACCAAAACGCCGAAAGCCTGAACGAGACCGCGCGCGCGATAGCGCGTGACGGCGGGACGGTGCAGGCGTTCGCCGCCGACATCGGCCGCGAGGAAAACGTCAAGGCCTATGTCGACCGCGCGCTCGCGGAATTCGGCGGGCTCGACGTGGTTTACGCCAACGCGGGGATCAGCGGCGGCTTCACGCCGCTGTTCGAGCAGACCGTCGAGTACTGGCAGCAAATTCTTCAGACCAATCTGATCGGCCCGTTTCTCGCCATCAAACACGCCGCTCCGCATATGGTGGCGAACGGGCGCGGCGCGATCGTGCTCACGGCATCGGTTGCGGGCCTTAAAGCCAATGCCGGCGCAGCGGCCTACAGCGCAAGCAAAGCGGGTGTCATCAGTCTGGCGCAGACGGCGGCGACCTCGCTGCTCGGCACAGGCGTGCGTGTCAACGCGATCTGCCCGGGCCTGATCGAGACCGGCATGACGCAGGAGACCTTCGAGCGGGCGCGCGAACGCGGCACCCATGGCAAGATCGGCCAGCTCAATCCGTTGCAGCGCGCCGGCGGCCCGGAGGAAATAGCCGCGATGGCACTGTTTCTGGCCTCGGATGAGGCCTCGTACGTTAACGGCCAGGCGTTTCCGGTCGATGGCGGCCTGTCCTCGACGCTGCCGTTCACCCGCCCGATCCGTTGACCGGAGGCTTGGCCGCCGGTACGTTCCCGCACCGCAGCATAGCCGAAAGGCAGTATTCGAAAGCCCTCATGAAGATTCTGGTCCCAGTAAAACGCGCGGTCGACAAGGACGTGAAGATCCGGGTCAAGTCGGACGGATCCGGCGTGGAGCTCGGCAACGTCAAGATGTCGATGAATCCGTTCGACGAGATCGCGGTCGAGGAAGCGATCCGCCTCAAGGAGGCCGGCAAGGCCACGGAGATCATCGCGGTTTCGATCGGGCCGGCGCAGGCCGGCGAAACCATCCGCACCGCGCTCGCGATGGGCGCCGACCGCGGCATTCTGGTCAAAGCCGACGGCGTCGTCGAACCGCTCGCGGTGGCGAAAATCCTCAAGGCGGTGACGGACGCCGAGCAGCCCGGCCTGATCATCATGGGCAAGCAGGCGATCGACGACGACAGCAACCAGACCGGGCAGATGCTCGCGGCCCTGCTCGGCTGGGCGCAGGGCACGTTCGCGTCCAAAGTCGTGATTGACGGCGATGCTTTGCTGGTGACGCGTGAAGTCGATGGCGGACTCCAGACGGTCAAGCTCAGGATGCCGGCGATCGTCACCACCGACCTGCGGCTCAACGAGCCGCGCTACGCGTCGCTGCCCAACATCATGAAGGCGAAGAAAAAGCCGATCGAGGACAAAACCGCCGCTGATTACGGCGTCGACATCAAGCCGCGCCTCGAAATCCTGAAGACCGCCGAACCGCCGGTGCGTAAAGCCGGAGTGAAAGTGAAAACCGTCGCCGAACTGGTGGACAGGCTTAAGAACGAGGCGGGGGCGATCTGATGCCGACACTTCTGCTGGCCGAGCACGACAACAAGTCGCTCAAGGACGCGACCTCGAAGGCGCTGACCGCGGCGAAAGCACTCGGCGCCGACGTGCACGTTCTGATTGCGGGCCATAACTGCGGGCCGGTGGCCGAAGCCGCGGCGAAGCTCGACGGCGTGAAGAAGGTGCTGCTGGCGGATGCTCCCGCCTACGAGCACATGCTGGCGGAGCCGGTCGCGGCGCTGATCGTTTCGCTCGCCGGGCCGTACGAAACCATCATGGCGGCGGCGACGACCAACGGAAAAAACATCATGCCGCGGGTCGCGGCGCTGCTCGACGTGATGCAGATTTCCGAGATCAGCAGGGTGGTCGCGCCGGACACGTTCGAGCGGCCGATCTATGCCGGCAACGCCATCCAGACCGTGCGCTCGCTCGACCCGAAGAAAGTGATCACGGTGCGGACGGCTGCGTTCCAGGCCACCGGCGAAGGCGGCGCACCCGCGCCGGTCGAGCCGGCCGCGGCGGTCGCCGATCCCGCGATCTCGGGCTTCGTCGGCGAGGAACTTTCGAGGTCGGAACGGCCGGAACTCACCTCCGCCAAGATCATAATTTCCGGCGGCCGGGCGATGCAAAGCCGGGACAACTTCACCAAATATATAGAGCCGGTCGCCGACAGGCTCGGCGCCGCGGTCGGCGCCTCGCGCGCCGCGGTCGATGCCGGGTATGCGCCCAACGACTGGCAGGTCGGACAGACCGGCAAGGTCGTGGCGCCCGAGCTTTATATTGCCGTAGGCATCTCAGGTGCTATTCAGCATCTCGCCGGCATGAAGGATTCGAAAGTTATTGTCGCTATCAACAAGGATGAGGATGCGCCCATCTTTCAGGTAGCCGATTACGGACTGGTGGCAGACCTCTACACGGCCTTGCCGGAACTGGCCCAGGAACTTGAAAAGCGCGGTCGTTGACCAAAGTGGCGTACCCCGGGATGGTCGAAAAAGGTAAGCGAAGATGGTCGAAGTGAAGGAGCGGCCGAAGACGCGCAACGAAGCGAACGCCGCCGCGGTGACGCATCCGATCCGCAAGGTCGGCGTGGTCGGCGCAGGCCAGATGGGCAACGGCATCGCCCATGTCTGCGCGCTCTCGGGCCTTCACGTTCTGCTCAACGATGTCGTCGTCGAGCGCATTTCCGAAGGCATCGCCACCATCAGCGGCAATCTGGCGCGCCAGGTCAGCCGGCAGCGCATCACCGACGATGAGCGCGAAGCGGCGATGAAGCGGATCAGCCCGGCGAACGCGCTGGCCGATCTCGGCGACTGCGATCTCGTGATCGAAGCCGCCACCGAGAAGGAAGACGTCAAGCGCAAGATTTTCAGCGCGCTCTGTCCGCACCTCAAGCCCGCGGCCATCGTCGGCACCAACACCTCGTCGATTTCCATTACGCGGCTCGCCGCTTCGACCGACCGGCCGGAACGTTTCATCGGCATTCATTTCATGAATCCGGTGCCCCTGATGGAACTGGTGGAAGTGATCCGCGGCATTGCCACCGACGATGCCACGTTCGAGACCACCAAGCTGTTCATCAGCGGGCTCGGCAAACAGATCGCCGTCTCGGAAGATTTCCCGGCGTTCATCGTCAACCGCATTCTGCTGCCGATGATCAACGAGGCGATCTACACGCTCTACGAAGGCGTGGGCAATGTCGAAGCGATCGACAGCGCGATGCGGCTCGGCGCACACCATCCGATGGGACCGCTGGAACTTGCCGACTTCATCGGGCTCGACGTCTGCCTCTCGGTCATGCAGGTGCTGCACGAAGGACTCGCGGACTCGAAATACCGGCCGTGTCCGCTGCTGGTGAAATACGTCGAGGCCGGCTGGCTCGGCCGCAAGACCCAGCGCGGCTTCTACGACTACCGCGGCGAGAAGCCGGTTCCGACCCGATAGAAATTGCCCGGCGCCCGGAAGTGCGGGTGCTGCAGCAGCAGCATCACCGACACGATGACGGCGACCGTGATCGCCAGCACGATGGCGCCGATGATGATGCCGGCCAGAGCCCGTCCGTAGCCGTCGAAGTTTTTCGAGCCCCGCATTTTCCACCGCGCCACCGCACCGAGCCCGATCGCGACGGCGCCCAGCAGCGGCTGGAAGATGAAAACGCCGACGATCGCGCACACCAGCGAGCCGGTCGCCATGCCGCTATAGCTTCGGCCGGGCCTGACTCCGGCAGTTTCGCGCGGCGGCGCGGGAATCGGTGGAGGTGGAATGTCCGGTGGAAGCGGGTCGGGCCCGGCCTGATCAGGCCCGGGTGTCGCGCCCCCAGGGGTGACGAGCATCGCTGCGCCCGGCATCGGCGCGGCAGGCGGGTCCGGTTCGGTCATCGAGGCGCTGCTCGCTTTCGGGCATCGCAGCCGTGATGGGAGCGATGCCTGGGCAGGGTGCCGGATTCCGCGGCAGGCCTCAATGACCGGGCAGGGTTTGCGGCGCTACTTCATCAGTTCGATGAACAGGCCGACGATGCACACAAATCCAAGCACGAAGATCAGCGTGCGGATGAACGGAACGGCGAACAGATAGACGACGGCATGCGCGGCGCGCAGCCAGAAATAGCTCATCGCCCAGAACGTCGTCATCGAATCGTTCTTGCCGGCGATCTGGATCGCGATCACCAGCGCAGCGAACGGCGCGAACGTCTCGACGGCATTCATGTAAAGCCGGTTGGCGCGGTGTCCCCACAGCGGCAACGGCCGCGGTGTCGGATCGACGTAATTCTCGGCGCTCAGAAAGCCGTTGGTCATCACCTGCGAGACGACATACGGAATCCACAGCGCCGCCGTAAGCATCGCCGTCAATGCCAGATATTTCAGTTCGGGTGACATCTGATTTTCCCTCCCTCGTTTGTAACGTTTCCTCAGCCCGTTATTTGTAGTCGATATGGCCGGCGCGCCCGATCACAATTTCGTACCGGGCGCGTTCAGTCACAGCAGGAATCCGCACTCTTCGGCTGCTGATACGGCGCTTTCGGATCGACGGGCGCGCCGTCATATCTGTCGTGATGACGAACCCACGCCATGCCGTAGGAGAGGCCTGCTTCGTCGCGGCCCTTGGGCGCGAGATCGAGGAAGTTGTAGGCTCCGATCAGCATGTCGAGGCCGCGTCCGTAGCTTGAGTAGGTGTGGAACACCTCGCCGGCCCCGTTCTTGAAAAACACGCTGGCGCCGGGGCGTTCGTCGCTCGGGAACGTGGTTTCTTCGTAGTTGTACAGCGCCTTTCCCGTCGCCTTCTCTTCCGGCGAAGCGGAGACCTGATAGTCGAAGTTGAAGTCGCTGCCGAGCGACGACACCCATTTGAAATGCCAGCCCATGCGCTGCCGGAATTTCTCGATCTGCGACAGCGGCGCGCGCGAGACCACGACGAAAGCGACGTCGCGCTGCGCGAGATGGATCACCGAACCGTCGAAGTGATCGGCGAGCAGCGAGCAGCTCTTGCAGCCTTCTTCCCAGTCCGGGCCGAGCATGAAGTGATAGACGATCAGCTGGCTCTTGCCGGCGAACAGATCGGCCAGCGTTTCTTTTCCGTCGGGACCGTCGAACACGTAATTTTTTTCGACCTTTTCCCAGGGCAGCTCCCGGCGCTTGCGGCTCAGCGCGTCGCGGGCGCGGGTGAAGGCCTTTTCCTCGGCGAGATGCTCTTTGCGCGCGGCGATCCACTCATCGTGGGGAACGATCCTGTGCGGGGTCATGACGGGCTCCTTTCGTAATCGCGCTTTGCCGATATTGCTCTTTCCGGTCGGGGAGGGATGGATCCTCAAACCGGCGTCATCCAGCCGATGCCGGCGCCGCCGGGCTCGGACAGGATGACGATGCGGCCGACACCGGGCACGTCGAACGCGGGCTTCATCACTTTTGCGCCTGCCGAAGTCGCCTTTTTGACGCGGGCGTCGACATCATCGACGGCGATATAGGCCATCCAGCTCTCCGGTACGCCTTTGTAGTCGGCGCCGCCGATGTCGAAGATGCCCGCGACCGGCTGGCCGCCGGCCATTGCCAGCGTGTAGCTGCCGCCGCCGGGCATCGGCATCGTGTCGTAGCTCCAGCCCATCGCGTCGGCATAGAATTTCTTCGCTTTTTCGACGTCGCGCGTCATCAACTCGTTCCAGTGGAAGTGGCCATGCGACCAGGTCATTGCGCTCCTCCGGTGTCTGGTTGTGTGTTTCAGGCAACGAATTTCTCGAGCTTGTCGAGCGATCCGATCCAGCCCTTCTCGTGGCCGTTGCGGCTTTCCTCGTCGAACAGCTGTTCGTGGGTCAGCGTCAGAAGCGTGCCATCGCCGTCCGGCTTGAAGGTGACTGTCACCAGCGATTCATAAGGTTCGTCCGGCGCGGCGGTATCCCAGGCCCAGGTGAACACCAGCTTTTCGTTGGCGACGAATTCGCGATAGACGCCGCCGACATTGTGCGACTTGCTGGCCGGCGTCCGCATCTCGATGCGATAGCGGCCGCCGGTCCGCGGGTCGGTCTGGGCGCGCGCAGTGACAATCTCGCCCGGACCCATCCACTGCTTCATTTTTTCCGGATCGGTCCAGGCGGCGAAGACTTTGGCCGGCGACGCTCTGAACCGCCGCTTGAGGGTGAGACTGGGTTTGACGGCGGACTGGACGGACATGACGGATCATCCTCCTCGAGATAAGCGGCGAGGCGTTGCAGCGCCCCGGACCAGAACCGTTCGTAGCGATTGAGCCAGGCGATGGCGTTTTGCATGGGCGCGGCATTGAGCTGGCAGGTGACGGTGCGGCCGGATTTTGTGCGCGCCACGAGGCCGGCGTCGGCCAGCACGTCGAGATGTTTGAGGATTGCCGGCAGCGACACCTCGAACGGCTCCGCCAGCGCGCTGACGGAAAGCCCCGGCTGTTCGGCGAGCCGCGCCAGGATCGCGCGCCGCGTCGGATCGGCGAGGGCTGCAAATGTCCGGTCGAGTGGAGCAGCGCTTAACTTAACCATGTGGTTAAGTATAAAACCGCCGCGCGCGCTGTCAAGCAGCCCAATTAAATGCTTTGCAGCTTTGGCCTAATCGGGCTTGCCGATCGCCGCCTTGACCAGCGCGAGGCCGTCGGCGCTGGCCCATTCGGCGGGTCCTGCAATCTCGCCGATCTCGCAGCCGGCGGGGTCGATGAGGAGCGTCGTCGGCATGCCGAACGCCTTGCCGGCCGCCTTGAGGTCCTGAAACACTTTGGCGCTGCGATCGGAATAGTAGGCGAGGCGGGTGACGCCGGTGTCTTTCAGGAACGCCAGCGGTTTTTCGGCGTCGCGGGTGTCGATATTGACGGCGACCACCTCAAAGCTGGCGCCCCCGAGCGCCGCCTGCAGTGCGTCGAGCGCCGGCATTTCCTTGCGGCAGGGCACGCACCACGTCGCCCAGAGATTGAGAAGCACGGTACGGCCGCGCCAGTCCTTGAGCGTGCGGTCGTGGCCTTCGGCGTCCTTGAAGGAAAGGTCGGGAACGATGAACGGTGTACGGGCCACCGCTACTGCTGCGACTTCGCCATGCGCCAGCGGCGCGATCCGGCTGGCAATCTTCACCGCCGGCTCGCAGGCGGCGGCGGCCGGATTGCTTCGCAACCGTTCAATCCCGTATACCCCCGCCAGCACGGCCACGACGATAACCGTCGCGATGATCGAGAGCACCCGGTAGCGGGCTCGTGCGCGGCGCGGCGGGACGGATTGTTCGGTCACGTCAGCAGTTCCTCGAAGCAGGCTTGATGAGCCGGATTTTATGAGAAACGTTCACTTTATGAGCAGCGCCTTATGAGAAGCGTCAGATGAGCAACAAAATGTGGGGCGGCCGGTTCGGCTCCGATCCCGATCCGATCATGGAGGAGATCAACGCCTCGATCGATTTCGACCGCCACCTCTACCGGCAGGACATCGCCGCGAGCAAGGCCCATGCAGCCATGCTCGCCAAAACCGGCATCATCGCGGCAAAGGACGCGAAGCAGATCGCGCAGGGTCTGGACACGATCCTGTCGGAGATCGAAGCCGGCAAATTCGAATTCAGGCGGGCGCTCGAGGATATTCACATGAATATTGAGAGCCGGCTCGCCGAACTGATCGGGCCGGCGGCCGGGCGCCTGCATACCGCGCGTTCGCGCAACGATCAGGTCGCGACCGATTTCCGGCTGTGGGTACGGGACGCGATCGACGGGCTCGACGCGGCGCTGGCGGCTTACCAGCGTGCGCTCGCGGAGAAGGCGCTCGAGCATGCGGCGACGGTGATGCCGGGCTTCACCCACCTGCAAACCGCCCAGCCCGTGACGTTCGGCCATCACCTTCTCGCCTATGTCGAGATGGCGGCGCGCGACCGCGGCCGGTTAGCCGATGCGCGCCGGCGCCTCAACGAAAGCCCGCTCGGCTCTGCGGCGCTTGCCGGAACCTCGTTTCCGATCGATCGCGCGATGACCGCGAAGGCGCTCGGCTTCGACCGCCCGACCGCGAATTCGCTCGACGCCGTGGCGGATCGCGATTTCGTGCTCGAAACGCTGGCGGCGGGCGCTATCACCGCGGTGCACCTCTCGCGCTTTGCCGAGGAGATCGTGCTGTGGTCGTCGCCGATCGTCGGTCTGCTGCGGCTTTCGGACAAGTTCACCACGGGCTCTTCGATCATGCCGCAGAAGCGCAATCCCGACGCGGCCGAACTCGTGCGTGCACGCGCCGGCCGTATCGTCGGCGCGCTGACGTCGCTGCTCGTCGTGATGAAGGGGCTTCCGCTCGCGTATCAAAAAGACATGCAGGAAGACAAGGAAGGCGCGATCGACGCGCTCGACACGCTGGCGCTTTCGATCGCGGCCATGACCGGTATGGTGCGCGACATGACGCCGGATGCGGCGCGCATGCGCGAAGCCGCCGGTGACGGCTTTGCCACCGCGACCGATCTCGCCGACTGGCTCACGCGGACGCTCAAGCTGCCGTTCCGCGAGGCCCATCATATCAGCGGGCGGATCGTGGCCGGGGCCGCCGCCGCCGGCGTGTCGCTCGAGAAGTTTCCGCTGGCGCAGATGCAGGCGATCGAGCCGCGCATCACTAAAGAGGTATTCGGGGTGCTTTCGGTCGAGGCTTCGGTCAAAAGCCGCAGCGCCTACGGCGGAACCGCGCCGAACAATGTGCGCGCCCAGGCCAAACGCTGGCTCAAGCGCCTCAACGGCAAGGGCTGACCCGGCAGCCGGGAAGATAAACGGGCTGGCAAGGTGTTGCCGTCAAAATCTCGCCTCCGCGGCCTGATCTGGTATGGTCCGGTTTCGCGGTCGCCTGTGGGGGAGCGTTTTTTGGCCTTTCGTCGCCTGAATCAGGTTTTGGCGCTGGCTGCGCTGATGCTGGCCGCGGTCACGCTCGCCGCATGCGGCCGCAACGGGCCTCCGCTGCCGCCGCCCGGTCCCGTCGCGGCCGCGCCACCCGGCTCGACCGCGGCGCCGCCTGGCGGCACGGCCTCGAATTTCGGAAACACGCCGGCCGCGCAGGCCAATGCGCAGAAAAGCGGCTTCGATATCTTCTCGAATCCGGTCGCCCCGCCTGGCGAGAAGAAGTCATTTCTGCTCGATCCGCTGCTACAATAGCGGCGGCCGGCAGACTGGCCCGGCCAACTGCCCGCCGGGCAAACCGCTTCGTCCCCGCCCGCTCATGCTTTAAACACGCGCCATGCATCATTTCGCCTATCGCAACGGCCTGCTGCACGCCGAAGCCGTCGATCTGACCGCGCTTGCCGACGCCGTCGGCACGCCGTTCTACTGCTATGCGAGCGCGACGCTTGAACGCCATTACCGCGTCTTTGCCGGCGCCTTCGCCGACGTGGACGCGCTGGTCTGCTACGCGATGAAAGCCAATTCCAACCAGGCGGTGATCGCGACGCTGGCGCGGCTCGGCGCCGGCGCCGACGTTGTCTCCGGTGGCGAATTGATGCGTGCGCTCGCGGCCGGCATTCCGCCCGACAAGATCATGTTCTCGGGTGTCGGCAAGACCGCGCACGAGCTCGCGATGGCGGTCGATCGCGGCATCCTCTGCGTCAACGTCGAGTCCGAGCCGGAGCTTGAACTGCTCGCCGCGATTGCCGCCGGCAAGGGGCGCAGCGCCGATATTTCGATCCGCGTCAATCCCGACGTCGATCCGAAGACCCACGCCAAGATCGCGACCGGCAAAGCCGAGAACAAATTCGGCGTGCCGATCAGCCGCGCCCGCGAGGTTTACGCCCGCGCCGCCAAACTCGACGGCGTGCGGGTGGTCGGCGTCGACATGCATATCGGCAGCCAGATCACCGAGCTTGATCCGTTCAGCGACGCATTCGCGCTGCTTGCGGAGTTCGTCGGCGTGCTCCGCGCGGACGGCCACACCATCAGTCACGTCGATCTCGGCGGCGGCCTCGGCATTCCCTATCGCGAGGACAACGAGCCGCCGCCCGATCCTGCCGCCTACGCCGAAGTCGTCAAGCGCGCGACGCGCGGTCTCGGCTGCCGGCTGATCTTCGAGCCCGGCCGCCTGATCGTCGGCAATGCCGGCATCCTGGTCACGCGCGTGCTTTATCTGAAGAAGGGCGAAGCAAAGACGTTCGTCATCGTCGATGCCGGCATGAACGATCTGGTGCGGCCCACGCTGTACGACGCACATCACGACATCAGGCCGGTCCGCGAGGCCCCGGCGGGCGCGCCGCGGATCGTGGCCGACGTGGTCGGGCCCGTGTGCGAATCAGGGGATTTTTTCGCACTTGGCCGCGGGATGGTCGAACCGCAGCCGGGAGACCTGCTCGCGGTGATGACCGCCGGCGCTTACGGCGCGGTGCAGTCCGGAACCTACAATACCCGGGCACTGGTCCCCGAAGTCCTTGTCCGCGCTGGCGAATGGGCCGTGGTGCGCCCGCGCGTCACCGCCGAGGAGCTGATCGCGCTCGACCGCATGCCTGCATGGCTCTGATCTTGCTTGCCAGCGGGTTGAACTGCCTTGAACCGGCCCTCATGTTAACGTGTTGTGATGCGGAGTTTCTCCGCGGAGACATTGGTGACGGACACCTCGCCAGGCGATCCATCCGTTTCACCCCGGAACGTTGAGCCGGCCGCCCGATTGCTGCTAGGTGGGGCGTTGCGCCGCGCCCGCTGGAGCCTGTTCTGGGAACGGCTTTGGCCCGCACTCGCCACACTTGCCGCCGTCGTCGGACTTTTCCTCACGGTATCGTGGCTCGGGGTCTGGCTTTGGCTGCCGCCGGCCGGGCGCGTTGCCGGGCTGACGGCCTTCGCGCTGCTGGCGCTCGCGGCGCTGGTCCCGCTGGTGCGCCTGCGGCTCCCTGCCGCGGCGGATGGCCTGACCCGGCTCGATCGCCGCAGCGGCCTCGAACATCGTCCGGCGACGGCGCTTGCCGATGCGCTCGCGGTCACCCCGCAGGATTCCTATTCGCTGGCGTTGTGGCGCGCGCATGTCGAGCGCACCCGCGCCGCTGCGCGCGCATTTAAGGCCGGCTGGCCGTCGCCGCGGCTTGCGGTGCGCGATCCTTATGCGCTGCGCGCGCTGGTGCTGGTCGCCGTCGTCGCAACCTTCGTTGCCGCCGGCGGCGAACACTGGAAGCGGCTTGCGGCGGCGTTCGACTGGCAGGGCGTGGTTCTGCCGGCGAATTTCCGCGTCGATGCGTGGGTCACGCCGCCCGGCTACACCGGCAAGCCGCCGGTCATTCTCGCCGGCATCCACCCCGGCGATATGGCGCGCCAGGAAAATGAGATTTCCGAACCGGTGTCGGTGCCTGCCGGCAGTACGCTGGTGGTACGCGCGACCGGCAAGGTCGATCTTGAAGTGTCCGGAAAAGGCGGCGTGACGCCGGCGAAGGAAGATGTCCGCGCGCCGGCCGGCGCGCAGGAATTTCGCTTCAAGATCACCGGCACGGGTGCCGCCACGCTGCATGGCGTCGGCGACGATCTGGTCTGGGCCTTCAATGCGGTTCCGGACCGGCCGCCGGTCATCGCGCTCGCCAAAGATCCCGAGCAGCAGAACCGCGGCTCGCTGCTGCTGTCCTATCGGGTCGAAGACGATTACGGCGTAGCCGAAGCGCAGGCGACGTTTGCCCGCAAGGAATTGCCGGGTGCACCGGGCGCCGCGGTGCATCCGCTGTTCGGCCCGCCCGACTTTCCGCTGGTGCTGCCGCAGGCCCGCGCGAGGAACGGCGTCGCGCAGACCATCAAGGATCTGACCGATCATCCGTGGGCGGGCGCCGAAGTGGTGATGACGCTGATCGCCAAAGATGAAGGCGGCAATCAGGGAAAAAGCGCGCCGTTCACGCTGCGTCTGCCGGCGCGCACGTTCATCAAGCCGCTGGCGCGCGCGCTGATCGAGCAGCGGCGCAATCTCGCGCTCGACGCCGGCGCGCGCTCGCAGGTCGTGACGGCGCTCGACGCGCTCGCGATCGCGCCGGACAAATTCACCCCGGACGCGGGCGTGTATCTCGGACTGCGCTCGATCTTCTGGTCGCTGGTCCGCTCCAAAAATGACGACGATCTGCGGGATGTCACCGCGCGGCTGTGGCAGATGGCGGTCGGCATCGAGGACGGCAACGTCTCCGACGCGCAGCAGGCTCTGCGCAACGCCGAAGAAGCGCTGCGCCAGGCGCTCGAACGCGGCGCGTCGGAACAGGAAATCAGGCAGCTCATGGACCAGCTGCGCGCCGCCATGGACCGCTTCATGCAGTCGATGCAGGAGCAACTAAAGAACAATCAGCAACTGGCGCGCCCGCTCGACCGCAACGCCCGCACGCTCAGCCAGCGCGACCTCAAGAGCATGCTCGACCGGCTCGAGAACCTGGCGCGCAGCGGCGCCAAGGATGCCGCGCGCCAGCTTCTGCAGGAACTCCAGCAGATGATGGAAAATCTGCAGATGGCGACGCCGAACAACAACGGCGACGACCTCGACGACATGATGTCGCAGCTCGACGAGCTCGGCGACGTCATCCGCCAGCAGCAGGATTTGCGCGACCGCACGTTCCGCCAGGGCCAGGATCAGCGCCGCCAGGGCAGCCGCAACCAGCAGGGCAAAAAAGGCCAGCAGGGTCAGCAGGGCCAGCAGGGAGATCAGCAGGCGCAGTCGATGGACGAACTGCGCCAGGGCCAGCAGGCGCTGCGCGATCGTCTCAAAAAACTGCTGGAAGAACTCAAAAACCGCGGTCTCGGTCAGCAGGGACAGCAAGGCCAGCAGGGACAGGGCAAAGGCGAACTGGATCAGCTCGGCCGCGCCGGCGAGGCCATGGGCGAAGCCGAGGGTGAACTTGGCGAAGGCAACGCCGACAGCGCCGTCGACTCGCAGGGCCAGGCGCTCGATGCGCTGCGCAAGGGCGCGCAGGGTCTCGCGCAGTCGATGCAGCAGCAGATGGGCCAGGGGCCGGGTCCGGGCCAGAACGGTCGGCTCGGTCTGCCGCGCGCGCAGCGCGACACCGATCCGTTGGGCCGCCCGCTGCGCGGCCGTGACTTCGGCGACGACGTCACGGTGAAAGTGCCTGGCGAAATCGACGTGCAGCGCGCGCGCCGCATCATCGAAGAATTGCGCCGGCGTTTCGGCGATGTCGGCCGCGCCCAGGAAGAACTCGATTACATCGAGCGGCTGCTAAAAGATTATTGAGAGATGTCCGCGGGTCCCGCCCGCCAGGTGCGCGCGGTCGCGGCGGACGCGCCGCAATTGTTAATTTCTTCCAACTGAATCTTAACGGTTCCTTGCTAGCGATTCCGCATCGCTCACGTGCCGCATGGCGCGGCGCAGAGGGGTCTTTGTGGCATCGGTTGGTTCAGGCGCGCCGCGTTCGGATTGGCGCACGTGGTCAGGCGTCGCGTGGCGCGGCTCGCGGTTCGCGGCCCCGGTGGCGAAGGCGTGGGCGCTGTTTGCAGACGGCAGCGATTCGTCGCTGGTGCGGCGGCTCGCGGGCGCGGCTTTCCTCATCCGCGTCATCAGCGCGGCGATCGCCTTCGTGTCGCAGATCCTGCTGGCGCGCTGGATGGGCGGATTCGAATTCGGCATTTACATTTATGCGTGGACCTGGGTGCTGCTGATCGGCGGCATGGCCGACCTCGGCCTCGGCTCCGCCGCGCAGCGCTTCATTCCCGAATACGCCGAACACAGACAGTTCGCGCTGCTGCGCGGATTTCTCGGCGGCAGCCGCTGGCTCGGACTGCTGATCTCGTGCGCGGTCGCCGGATGCGGCGCGCTGGCGATACGGCTGCTGGCACCGCATCTCGACCCCGACCACGATCGTGCCGCTGTATCTGTCATGCGTGGCGTTGCCGATATTCGCGTTCCTGCAGGTGCAGAGCGGCATCGCGCGGTCCTATAACTGGGTCCATCTGGGGCTGTCGCCGGTTTACGTGCAGCGCCAGATCGTGCTGCTGGTTCTGGTCGGCGCCGATCTACGCGCTCGGGCTGCCAACCGACGCCGTCACCGCGACGCTGATCGGCGTCGTCTCCCTGCTCAGTGTCGGAGTAGCCCAGACTACCATTCTCAACCGCCGGCTCGCGCGGACGGTCGAGCGGGGTCCCAAAGCCTATGCGGTACGCGCGTGGCTCGCCACCTCGACGCCGATTTTCGTGGTCGAGGCGTTCTATCTGCTGCTCACCTATTCCGACATCATCGTGCTCAAGCAATATCGTCCGCCCGACGAAGTCGCGATCTATTACGCCGCGGTCAAGACGCTGGCGCTGGTGGCGTTCATTTACTACTCGGTGGCGCAAACCATCGCGCACAAATTCGCCGAATATCACGTCAGCGGCGACCAGAAGCGGCTGAGAGCATTTCTCAAACAGTCGGTGCGGCTGACGTTCTGGCCATCGCTCGGCGCCATTGTCGTGCTGCTGGCGCTCGGCCGCCCGCTGCTCCGGCTGTTCGGCCCCGAATTCGTCTCCGGCTACTATCTGATGTTCATTATTGCGATCGGGCTGCTGGCGCGCGCGTCGGTCGGTCCGGCGGAGCGCCTTCTCAACATGCTCGGCGAGCGCCGCTCGTGCGCGCTGGTGTACGCCGCTTCGTTCGCGATCAGCATTCTGCTCTGTGTCCTCCTGATCCCGCCGCTCGGGCTCGCCGGCGCTGCGATCGCCAGCGCGGTCGCGCTGGTGTTCGAGTCGGCCAGCCTGTTCCTCGTCGCGAAGTATCGGCTCGGCCTGCACTGCCTGATCTTCGGCGGCCCGAGGGACTAGCAAAGGCGCGCACATGACCGGCAAAGTCTCGGCCGATCCGGCGTCCGCCGTCCCGCTGCGCGACGCCGCGGCTCGGCAATCGCCAGCGCGCGCCGCGCGACGCTTGCCGATCGCTATGCGCGCCAACTCTTTCACGGTCGAATGGCGCAGGCTGCTTGAACTCGAACCGATCGCCGCCGAATGGCGGGAGCTGGCCGGCGCGCGCGCTCGAGCCGAATGTGTTTTACGAGCCGGCCTTTGCGCTCGCCGCGGCCGCGGCGTTTGAACGCGAGGCCGGCGCGGTGCTGGTCTGGTCGGGCGAGACTCCGCGGCGGCTGCTCGGCTTCTTCCCGGCGCGGATCGAAACCCGCCGCTAGGGCCTGAAGCTGCCGGTTCTCGTCGCTCTGACCCATCCCTACGCGCCGCTCGGCGTGCCGCTGGTGGAACACGAGGCGCCCGAGCCGGTGATTGCCGCTTTCGTCGCGCATGTAGCGGCCGATCCGGCGATGCCGGGTCTGCTGCTGTTGCCGTATCTGCCTGCCGATGGTCCGTTCGCGGCCGTGCTCGACGCCATCATGCGACGCTCGCAGATGCAGGCGGCCGATTTCAACCGCCATCAGCGGGCGCTGCTGGCGCCGGACGGCCATCGCGCCAACTATGTCGGACGCTCGGTCGGGCAGCATCAGCAAAAGGAGCTGCGGCGGCGCTGGCGGCGCCTGAGCGAGCAGGGCGCGGTGCTGTTCAGCGAAGCGGTCGGAACTGCGGACGTTGACCGGGCGCTTTCCGATTTTCTCGCGCTGGAAGCGGGCGGCTGGAAGGGCCGGGCCGGCACCGCGTCGGCCGATCATGAACAGCTTCGCAGTTTCGTCCTGCGCGCGACGGGTGGCCTCGCGGCAGGCGGCAAAGTCTCGATCCACCGGCTGCTGCTTGACGGCCGCGCGATTGCCGCCGGCATCGTGCTGCGCAGCGGACGCGCCGCGTGGTTCTGGAAAATCGCCTACGACGAAAATTACGCACGCTATTCGCCAGGCGTCATGCTCACGGTCGAACTCACAACCGCACTGATCGAAGACGCAGGCATTGCGCGCACCGATTCATGCGCCACCGCCAACCATCCGATGATCGATCATCTTTGGCGCGAGCGATTGGTGCTATGCGACCGCCTGTTGCCGATCCGCCCGGATGCACCGTTCGCGCGTGCGCGCGTGCTGGAAGGCTGGCGCTGTGCCGTGCGCGCCGGTGCCAAATCGGTGCGCGGATTTATCCGTGCGCGGTTGCAGCACGCGATGCGCGTGGCCGAACGGCGCCGTGCGTTAACCGCAAAAGAACCTCCGCGCGAATAATCTCGATTCACCTCGGGACGTAATCGCAGGCGGCAATCGAAACATGACAAGCGCTCGTCGCGACCTCGTTCTGATCGCGTTGCCGGGTGTGTGCGGGGTGCTCGCCGGCGCGGTAATTGTGATGACGCTCGGACCGGATGGCGTCGCACGCCTGTTCACCGCCGTGCCGCCTGCGGTCGCGGCTGTCGCGGTCTGTGCGCTCGTCGCACTGGTTTTCGTCGCGATCGCAGGTCTGTTCATCGCAGGCCGCCTGCGGAGCGACAACCGGCTGATGCGCGTTGCGCTCAACGGAATGCCCCAGGGCCTGTACATGCTGGACCGGTTCGATCGCGTGATCCTGTGCAACGAACGGTATCTCCGGCAGTATCAGCTCCGGCCGGAGGACATGCGCCGCGGCACTACGTTTCGCGACCTGGTGATGTTGCGCGTCCGGTCCGGCATGCTGCCCGGCGATGCCGAAGTGTATCTCGATGAATGGAAAAAGAACTCGGCGAACCGCGAGCCCAGAAGTTTCACGCTTCAGATGAAGGACGGCCTCGTTTCGATGGCTGTCAATCCGGTCGCCGGCGGCGGCTGGCTGATCACCCATACCGATGTGACCGAACACGTGCGGACTGCGAAGGAGCGCGATTCGCTGCGCGAGCGCGAAGAGCGGCGCCACGTTGTCGACGCCGGGATCGCTTCATTCCGCAGCCGGGTGGAGAGTGTGCTGCGGGGCGTCGCGCAAAGCGCCGTCGCGATGAAGGCCGCGGCGAACGCCCTGCTGGCGACGTCGGATCATACGCTGCAGCGCGCCGAGGGCGCCGTGCGCGGATCGAACGAAGCGTCGGCGAATGTCGAGACCGCGGCCGCTGCTGCCGAAGAGCTGTCGGCTTCGATCAAGGAGATCAGCCGGCAGCTCGCGCACGCCGGGCAGGTAGTGCGCAGCGCCGCAGCCGACGCCACCGCCACCAACGACGACATCGCCGCGCTTGCGCTGGTGGCGCAGCGGATCGGCGACGTGGTCAAGCTCATTCAGGACATCGCCGGGCAGACCAATCTGCTGGCGCTCAACGCCACCATCGAGGCGGCGCGCGCCGGCGATGCCGGGCGCGGCTTCGCCGTGGTGGCGTCGGAAGTGAAATCGCTGGCGGTGCAGACCGCGAAGGCGACCGGCGAGATCACCCGTGAAATTCAGTCGGTGCAGAGCTCGACCGGCGATGCCGTGACCGCGATCCGCGCCATCACGCAGCGGATGCAGGACATCAACCTGCACACCGCCGAAGTGGTCGGCGCCATCGGGCAGCAGGAAGTCGCGACCGGCGAGATTTCGCACAATGTCGCCAGCGCCGCGCCGGGCAGCAAGGCCGTGGTCGCCGCGCTCGAGCGATGTCGCGAGCGGCGTGACGCAGACGCGCAGCTCGGCGCAAACCGTGCTCGCGGCCTCGGAAGAAGTGGAAAACGCCACCGTCAAGCTGCGCGAGCGAGGTCGAAGGCTTCCTGAAAACCGTCACGGGCGGCGAGGAGGCCGCTCAACGCCCCGCCGCGTAGCCCTGCATGCCGCGCGGATTGGCGGCGGCGCGGCGGCTTTGCCCGTCGCGCGCCGCGGCGGTGAGCCGGCCTTCCGACCAGTCGGCTCCGACTTCGACGATGTGGCCGCGGCGTTCCTGAGCTCGGCCGACGGTTTCGCGCGGCACGCGGCCTTCGACCACCAGCACGCCGGGCCGCGCGGTGCGCGGCCAGAACGAGACTGGAAAATGCTCGGAATGCCAGGCCGGCGCGTCGATCGCCTCCTGCAGATTCATGCCGGCATGGACGTGGCGCAGGAACATCTGGGTGATCCACTGGTCCTGCTGGTCGCCGCCGGGCGAGCCCCAGGCGAGATACGGCTCGCCGTCGCGCAGCGCGAGCGTCGGCGTCAGCGTGGTGCGCGGCCGCTTGCCGGGCGCGAGCGCCGCCGGATGGCCTTCCTCGAGCCAGAACATCTGCGCGCGCGTGCCGAGGCAGAAACCAAGCTCGGGAATGACCGGCGAGGATTGCAGCCAGCCGCCCGACGGCGTCGCCGACACCATGTTGCCGGCCTGCATCGATGATGTCGAAATGCACGGTGTCGCCGCGCGTGCGCGCCAAGCCGGCCGACGGTCGGCTCGCCGGCGCCGAGCCCGCCGACGGTCGGCTCGCCTGTGCCGGCCGCCGACGGCTCGCTCGCGCGCCGAGTGGCACGACGCCGTGAAACCCTCGATCGAGCCGGGCCGCAGTTCGAGCGACGCCGCTTCGCGCCGACGAGCTTGCGCCGCTCGGCGTTGTAGGCGTCGGACAACAGCGTCGCCATCGGCACTTCGACGAAATCGGGATCGCCGTAGAAGGCCTCGCGGTCGGCGTAAGCGAGCTTCGCGCATTCGACCTGCAGATGGATGAAATCCGGCGCCGGCCGGGTCGAGCCCGTCGAGATCGAAGCCCTTGAGCAGCGCCAGCTGCTGCAGCATCACCGGGCCCTGGCCCCACGGCCCGGTCTTGCAGACGGTGTAGCGGCCGTAGTCGTAGGTGAGCGGCGCTTCGACGCGCGGCGTCCAGCGCGCCATGTCGTCGCCGGTGAGCACGCCGCGGTGGCGCTCGCCGCTCGTATCCATCACCGTCCTGCGTGCGGCAGAAGCGGTCGATCGCCTCGGCGACGAAGCCCTGCGACCAGACTTTGCGCGCGCGCTCGATCTGCGCGACGCGATCGCCGCCGGCGCCTTCGGCTTCCTTGAGGATGCGCGGTATATGTCGCCGCGAGCGCGGTGTTGGCGAACAGCGTGCCGGTCGGCGGCACCGAGCCGTCCGGCAGATAGACCGCCGCCGATGTCGGCCAATGCTCGCGAAACAGTTCGGCGACCGTGCCGATGGTGGCGTTGGCGCGCTCGACCAGCGGGTGGCCGTTCTGCGCATAGCCGATCGCCGGCGCCAGCACGTCGCGCAGCCGCATGCGTGCCGTAGTCGCGCAGCAGCAGCATCCAGGTCTCGAACGTGCCGGGCACGCAGGCCGCAAGAAGGCCGGTGCCGGGCACCAGATCGAGGCCCTTCGCTGCGATAGTGCGCGATGGTCGCGCCGGCGGGCGCCGGTCCCTGGCCGCAGATCACTTCCGGCCTGGTCGCGGCGCACGTCATGGACGATGACCGGCACGTCGCCGCCCGGACCGTTGAGATGCGGCTCGACCACCTGCAGCGTGAAGGCGGTCGCGACCGCGGCGTCGAAGGCGTTGCCGCCTTTTTCCAGCATCGCCATGCCGACGGCGGTCGCGATCCAGTGCGTCGACGTGACGACGCCGAACGTGCCGTCGATTTCCGGCCGTGTCGTGAACGGTTCCGGATTGATGGCCGTCATCGTGCGCCCGCCCTCCCCCCGCTGCTGCGGAGCGGGCTTCGCCCGCCGTTCAGGGTGACGGCACTTTAATGCGCAGATGGCCGATTGTCAGCGATCAGCTCGAGCTTGCCGCCATCGGCGCGAACTTCAGCGCGACGCCGTTCATGCAGTAGCGCAACCCTGTCGGCTTGGGGCCGTCATTGAAGACGTGGCCGAGATGGCCGCCGCAGCGCCGGCACGCCACCGCGGTGCGGATCATGCCGTACGAACTGTCCTTTATTTCGTCGACGGCGTTTTCCAGCGGCGCCCAGAAGCTCGGCCAGCCGGTGCCGCTTTCAAACTTGGTCTTCGACGAATACAGCGGCAGGTCGCAGCCGGCGCAGGCGAACGTGCCGGTCGCGATGTTCGCCTAAGCAGCGGGCTGGTGAAAGGCCGTTCGGTGCCTTCGTGGCGAAGCACCTGGTAGGCGTTCGGGGCTCAGCAGCTTTGCGCCACTCCTCGTCGGTGTGGGTTACTTCGTAGGAGGTCGCGGCGCGGGCCGCGCCGGTCCCGCGTCAGTCGCCCGGCAAACAGCGCCGCGAGCGCGGTCGTGCCGGCGAAGAAAGCATGTCTGCGCGTGAGCATGTCCATCCTCCTGAAAACCTGTGCAAGTTATATGGCGCGCGCCATCCGCCGTCACGGCGCGTGCGGTAACGACGCCCGCAACACTTGGTGAACCGGCAGCGCCGGGCGATGACGGGACGGCGATGAGGAGGGGCGGCGAGGGCGGCAGCGTCGGCCGGTCCTTAAATCTTGCGGCTGTCGTAGGCCCAGTGCAGCAGGGCCTGGCGCTGCCGCGGCCGGCAGGTCACATCGCCCGGTTCGCAATTCCGCTCGATCTGGCGAACGTGCCGGCGGATGGCCTTCCAGCGCTTGATCTGGCGGGCGTCTTCATCGGGAATGCGACGGCCGAGATAGTAGCGGCAATACCACTGGAACCAGCCGCGCGGATCGTCGCGGTAGATCCATCCCTTCGCGCGCCACACCGACAGCGGCTGGCTCGCGTTGACGCCGAAGTAGTTCAGGGACGCGATCGCGTTTGCCGGCCGCGAGTTTCGCGCCGACGAACCAGCTTCGCGGAAACTCGCTGCGACAATCTGTCATGTACTTGCCGCCGAACACGCCGAGCCGCAGCATCTCGGCGGGCGTCAGTTCGCGGGCGGAATTCGGGATCGAAATTCGCGGCCGCCGGCGCGGTCAGCACGTAGCGATAGCCGCGCTGCATCCTGTCGTTGACGGTAACGGTTTTGTTTCTCATGGCCGGTATTGCCGTCGGCATAACCGCGCCGTCAATGCTGCACAAAAAAAACCGGGCCCTTGCGGGCCCGGTTTTGTGTCGCCAGCGTGGGGGCGCCGGCGAGCACCTTCCACAGGGAGGAGCTACAACCAACGGACGCCCGATCGGGGAGGATCGGAATTAACCGCAACGTCCGCAGCAGCAGCAAATCGATTATTAACAGCCGAGGTTTGCGCGGCAACATTGCGGTGCACATGTCAGCCATGCGGTACGAGCCCGCGTTAAAATAACACCAGGAGTTCCTGGTGGGTCGAGCCTTGTTGGAAATCCGCCGCAGCGTCCACACTCAGAAACTCCAGCGCTGCGCATTGGCGACCAGGAAGTCGCGAAACGCCTGCACGCGCGCCACTGACTTGAGCTCTTCGGGATAGACGAAGTAAGCGTCGAGCGCGATCGGGTCCGCGTCGCTGAACATCTGCACCAGCCCGCCGTCGCCGCCGACCAGATAATCCGGCAGCATCGCGATGCCGACGCCGCGCTGGCAGGCGCGGAGAATTCCGAGAATGTTGTTGATGATGAGCTGCGGGGTCCGCGGCCCTTTGCCGTCGCGGCCGATTTCGGTCAGCAGCATCGATCGCTGGAGATAAATGGGTACCTTTCCGCCCAGCACCAGCACGCGATGATTGTCGAGGTCCTCGAAAGTCCGCGGCGTGCCGTACCGCTTGAGGTATTCAGGCGAGGCGTAGACGTGGAAATGCACCGAGAACAGCTTTCGCTGGATCAGATCGGGCTGGGTCGGCTGGCGCAGCCTTATGGCGACGTCGGCCTCGCGCATGGCGAGATCGAGTTCCTCCTCCGTCGTCAGCAGCGTGATGCGCACTTCCGGAAAGAGATCGATGAATTCGCCAAGCCGCGGCGTCAGCCAGTGTATGCCGATGCCCGGCGTCGTGGTGACGCGCAGGTCGCCGTTCGGCCGCTCGCGGCTGTCGGTCAGCTTCGCGCGCGCGGCTTCGAGCTTCATGAATACATCGTGCGCGGTGCGGTACAGCAGATCGCCCTGCTCGGTGAGAATCAGTCCGCGCGCGTGCCGGTGGAACAGCGAGACCGAAAGCTCCTGCTCGAGCGCGCTGACCTGACGGGATACCGCGGACTGCGAGAGGCCGAGCTGTTCGCCTGCATGGGTAAAACTGCCGGCTTCGGCGGCGGCATGAAATACCTTGAGCTTGTCCCAATCCATATGCCTGCCTTCTTCCAGCGCGAACGCGGGAGAGTTGAAAAAATTATTCGGCGGCGACGGCCGGTTCGGCTTCGCCGTGCGCCGCGAGGAATTTCTCGGCCTCGAGCGCCGCCATGCAGCCGAGGCCGGCCGCGGTGACCGCCTGCCGGTAGACCTCGTCGGCGACGTCGCCGGCGGCGAACAGGCCGGGCACCGACGTCGCGGTCGAATGCGGCGCGGTCTTGATGTAGCCTGACGGCTTCATCTCCACCTGGCCGGCCACCAGCGAGGTTGCCGGCGAATGGCCGATGGCGATGAAAATGCCGTCGACCGGCCGCTCGGTGATCTCGTCGGTCTTGACGTTGCGCAGCACCGCGGCTTTGACCTTGAGCGGATTTTCATCGCCGATCACGTCGTGCAGCACGGTGTTCCACAGCACCGAGATTTTCGGATTCTGGTAGAGGCGCTCCTGCAGGATGCGCTCGGCGCGGAAACTGTCGCGCCGGTGGACGACGGTGACCCTGCTGGCGAAATTGGTGAGAAACAGCGCCTCCTCGACCGCGGTATTGCCGCCGCCGATCACCAGAACTTCCTTGCCGCGATAGAAAAACCCGTCGCAGGTGGCGCAGGCGGAAACGCCGTAACCGCGGAATTTCTGCTCCGACGGCAGATCGAGCCAGCGCGCCTGGGCGCCGGTCGCGAGCACCAGCGCGTCGGCCATGTAGACGTCGCCCGAATCGCATTCGATCCGGAACGGACGGCGCGCGAGATCGACGCTGTTGACGTGGTCGGGCACCATTTTGGTGCCGACATGCGCCGCCTGCTTCTGCATCTGCTCCATCAGCCAGGGGCCCTGGATGACATCGGCAAAGCCGGGATAGTTCTCGACGTCGGTGGTGGTGGTGAGCTGGCCGCCGGTCTCGATGCCCTGGATCAAGATCGGATCGAGCATGGCGCGCGCGGCATATATCGCTGCCGTGTAGCCCGCGGGTCCCGAGCCAATGATGACGAGTTTGGCGTGGGTGGTCTTGCTCACCGGCAATCCGTCCGTTGAGGCAGGCGTCTGGAACGATCTGCCGGGGGGTCATCGCGTAATTGGCGGCCGGCCGCAAACCCGGGAAACGCGCAGCACAGCCGCCCGATAAATCTATGAGCTTTCGGGAGCTATGCAAGATACGCAACCCGTTTCCCCCAGAAAGGCACGGATCGCGAAATTGTTAGAATTATCAATTATTTAACCGAATGGTACCGCTCCGGGCGTTTCCCGGGGGGACCATCAGCCGCAACCCGCCAATAAAAATCCCGCCGCAAGGGGGAGGTTCCCCGCGGCGGGATTAGTCGCAACAGTCTTCAGCCGAGCGACTGCTTCACCCGGTCGGGCGTCATCGGCAGGTGGCGGAGCCGCTTGCCGGTGAGTTGCGCGACCGCGTTGGCGATGGCAGGCGCGACCGCGGGGACGCCGGCCTCGCCGATGCCGGTCGGCTGATCGCCGGTGGAAATCACCGCCACGTCCATCGGCGGAATGTCGGACATGCGCAGCACCGGATAGGCGTCGAAATTGGTCTGCCTGCATCACGCCGTCCTTGATTGGGACCTGCTCGCGAAGCGCGGCGCCGAGCCCGAACGTCATTGCGCTCTTCATTTGCGCGATGATGTTCTTGGGCTGCACCGCCTGGCCCGCATCGACCGCAGCCCACAGATGGTGGACGGTGATCTGGCCGCTTTTGGTGTCGACCGAAACTTCAGCCGCCACCGCGGTATGGCTGTGCAGCGCATCCGAGTAGGCGATGCCCACGGCGCGGCCGTCGCGCTTGGTTTTGTAGTTCGACATCGTCGGCCGCGCGCTGCACCACGTTGGCCGCGCGCGGCGCATCCTTCAGCATCGCCAGGCGGTAGGCGAGCGGGTCCATTTTCTTGAGCGCGGCGAGTTCGTCCATCATCGTCTCGATGGCGAATTTGGTGTAGCCCGCCGCAATCCCGCGCCAGGCGCCAACGTCGATGCCGCGCGCGGAGCGCACCCATTCGACGCGGTGGTTCGGCACCGCGTAGCTCATTTCGCCGCCGCCGCCGGACACGATGTCCGGTTTGATCTTGGCGAACAGGTCGGGCGGCAGGATGCGCGCGAAGTAGGACTCGTTGACGATGCGATGCCGCCAGCCGACGACGTTATTGTTGGCGTCGAGGCCGATTTCGACACGCTGCGCGGTCAACGGCCGCAGCTTGTCGTTGCGGATGTCGTCCTCGCGGCTCCAGATCATCTTCACCGGCTTGCCGGGCACGTTGAGCGCGAGGATCAACGCCATGACCAGATCGTCGCCGTCCGAGCGCCGGCCGAAGCCGCCGCCGAGCAGCTGGGTATGGACGTGGACTTTGTCCGGCGTGGTCTTGCCGACAATCATGCCAAGCATCTTCATCGTGCTTGGCGACTGATTGCCGGACCAGATGTCGATCAACGCCGTTGTCGACCCGCACCGTCGCGTTCATCGGCTCCATGCAGACGTGCGAGACGTGATCGGAGAAGTAGTCGGCCGAGAGCACCTTGGCGGCGCCTTTCATCGCGCCGTCGGCGTCGCCGACTTTGACCATTTCGACGCCGGCCTGGCTCCAGTCGGCCGCGATCGCGCGATAGTCCTGCAGGACGCGGTCGTCGATCGTAGGTCTGCGCCGGGCGTCGTTTTTGGTCCACGTGACCTTGAGCAGCCCCTTGGCCTTCATCGCGGCATCGATCGTCTCCGCGATCACGGCGACGCCGGACGGCAGCGTGACGATCTTGACCACGCCCTTGACGGCTTTCGCCGCGGCGTCGTCGATGTGTTCCGCGGCTTCTGTGCTGGACCTGCGGGAACAGCACCGTCGCGTACAGCATGCCGGGAATCTGAACGTCGATGCCGAATTGCGCGGAGCCGTTGACCTTCGACGGCACGTCGAGCCGTCCGGTGTCGTGCCCGATCAGCCGGAACTGCGAAGCCGGCTTCAGATCGGCCTGGCGTCACCTCCGGCAAGCGGGTTCGGCACTGTCGCGGTTTTGGCGATGTCGCCGTAGCTGATTTTGCGGCCGGATTTGGCGTGAACGACCATTCCAGGCTCGGTCGTGAGCTCCGACGCCGGCACTTTCCAGGCCGCCGCGGCGTTGGCGATCAGCACCTTCCGCGCCTGCGCGCCGGTCATCCGCAGCTTTTCGTAATAGCCGGTGACGGAGAAGCTTCCGACCGTCGTCGAGCCGGTTCATTGAAGATCGGATTGCCGTAGACGGTGTCGTCGTCCGGAGTTGGCGCAATGCGGACCTTGCTCCAGTCCGCGTCGAGTTCTTCGGCGAGAATCAGGGGCAGCGACGTGCGTACGCCCTGACCCATTTCGACCATGGGCGGAACGATGGTGACGATGTTGTCCTCGCCGATCGTGACCCAGGCGTTGGGCGCGAACGGGCCGGCGGCGGATGACGTCTCCGTGTTCGACGACCGAGCCGAAAGCAACCGCGACGCTGAAAGCGCCGCTGGTCACCAGAAACGAACGGCGCGAGACGCTTGTGGCTGAATGTTTCGTTCAACATGACTGCCCCCTTACCCGACGCTCTGAATGGCTTCGATGATCTGGCTGTAGGTGCCGCAGCGGCAGATGTTGCCGTCCATATGCTGGACGATCTGCTCGCGTGTCGGTTTCGGGGTCTTCGCCAGCAAGTTCGGCGGCCTGCATGATCTGGCCGGACTGGCAGTAGCCGCATTGCGGCACCTGCATCGCGATCCAGGCCTTCTGCAATGGATGGCTGGAGTCCGGCGACAGCCCTTCGATGGTGGTTACTTTCTTGTTGGCGACCTCCGAAAGCTGCGTCTGGCAGGAGCGCACCGCCTTGCCGTCGAGGTGCACGGTGCATGCGCCGCACAGTCCGGCGCCGCAGCCGAATTTCGTGCCGGTGAGTTTCAGATGTTCGCGAATGACCCAAAGCAGCGGCGTGTCGCCATCGGCTTCAACGCTGGCTGGCTTGCCATTGATCGTAAAGGCTACCGTCGTCATGAGTACCTCCCCTCCGTTCGGTGCTCGAGCGATATGGCTTTGTTTTTTATTGTTCCGCGCCTCCATCAACGGGCACGGTTTCTCCCTTCGTCCGCATGTCGGACGAAACTGATATTCGTAAGCAAATTTTAGAACTTGTAAAGACTGGAAGTTAGAAGACACGAACTGCCGAACCGCAGATCTGCACGTGCCCATTGGTGGGCGTCGGCCCTTCAGCGGCCCGCCGCGCTTCAGCCGCAGAGCGCATTCCTCGCGCGCGCCGTCTGCGGCGCGACGCCGTAACGCCGCGTCAGTTACTTCCACTCGATCTTGACGATCTCGTAGGCCTTGGCGCCGCCCGGGCGTGACCACCTCGACCTGGACGCCCTTCTTCTTGCCGACCAGCGCGCGGGCGAGCGGCGAGGTGATGGAGATCTTGCCCTTCTTGGCATCGGCTTCGGGTTCGCCGACGATCTGCCAGACGGTCTTCTTCTCGGTATCCTCGTCGATCAGCGTCACGGTCGCGCCGAACGTGATGGTGTCGCCGGACAGCTTCGAAACGTCGATGATCTCGGCGCGGGCCAGCTTGTCCTCAAGTTCGGCGATGCGGCCTTCATTGAGCGACTGCGATTCCTTCGCGGCGTGATACTCGGCGTTCTCCGAAAGATCGCCGTGCGTCCGCGCGTCGCTGATCTGCTGGATGATGCGGGGGCGCTCCACCTGCTGGCAATGCTTGAGCTCCTGCTCAATCGCCGCGTGGCCCTGCGGCGGTCATCGGAATCTTGTCCATCGGTCTCAAACCTCCATAACCCGCAGCGACAAAATTCAGGTCGCGGACCGGACGCGACATCCGGCCTCGCGACCCAATCTGCCGCTACACGTGCCGTCGCTCTGGCTGGTCCTGATCGGGATCAGAGGCGGGCGCAAAATAATTTTGCAGCGCACATACCTCGAGGTCTCCCCCAAGATAGGCCTTGATACCCTGCGCTGCGGCGACGGCCCCTGAGAGAGTGGTGTAGTACGGCACTTTATGCAAGAGGGCTGCCCGACGCAGCGAACGGCTGTCCGCGAGTGCGGTCGCACCGTCCGTGGTGTTGAAAACAAGCTGCACTTCGCCGTTCTTGATGGCATCGACGATGTGCGGGCGGCCTTCCGCTACTTTATTGATTTTAATCGCGGAAACGCCCTCCCCGGCGAGGTAGCGCTGGGTTCCCGAGGTCGCAAGCACCCGAAAACCGAGGCTCGCCAGCAGCCGCATGGTTTCCAGAATCCGCGGCTTGTCGGCGTCCTTGACCGACACGAACACGGTTCCCTTTCGCGGCAGCCGCGCCCCGCCGCCGAGCTGGCTTTTGACGAACGCGACGTTGTAGTCGCGGTCGATGCCCATCACCTCGCCGGTCGATTTCATCTCGGGGCCGAGCACGGTGTCCACCCTGTCGCCAAAACGCGCGAACGGGAACACGGCCTCCTTGACGCCGAAGTGGCTGGCGGTGGCGAAATCGAAACTCTGCGGTTCGAGGCCGAAGCTCGCCAGCGATTCGCCCGCCATGATCCTGGCCGCGATCTTGGCGGCGGGAACGCCGGTCACCTTGGCGACGAACGGCACGGTGCGCGAGGCGCGCGGATTGACTTCGAGCACGTAGATGTCGCCGTCCTTGATGGCGTACTGCACGTTCATCAGGCCGCCGACCTGGAGCGCCAGCGCGAGCGCGCGCGTCTGCCGGTCAAGCTCGTTGATCACGTCGGCCGAAAGATTATGCGGCGGCAGCGAGCACGCGGAATCGCCGGAATGAATGCCGGCTTCCTCGATGTGCTCCATGATGCCGGCGATGTAGGTGTCGGTGCCGTCGGCGATGCAGTCGACATCGACCTCGATCGCGTCGGTGAGGTAGCGGTCGATCAGCAGCGGCCGGCGCTCCGAAACCGCCAGTTCCGACGGCCCGTCGAGATCGGCGGTCAACCGCACCAGATAACGGTCGATCTGGCCGGCGTCGTGCACGATCTCCATGGCGCGGCCGCCGAGCACATAGGAGGGGCGGATGACGACCGGGTAACCGATCGAGTCCGCGATCGCGCGCGCCTTTTCGGTGCTGGTGGCGATGCCGCTCTTAGGCTGCCGCAGCTTGAGACGGTTAAGGAGCTGCTTGAAGCGGTCGCGATCCTCGGCAAGGTCGATGGCGTCGGGCGACGTGCCCAGAATCGGCACGTTGGCCCGTTCGAGCGACTCCGCGAGCTTGAGCGGCGTCTGCCCGCCGAACTGTACGATGACGCCGTGCACCGTGCCGCGCGAGCGCTCGATATCGATGATCTCGATCACGTCCTCTGCGGTGAGCGGCTCGAAATAGAGCCGGTCGGAGGTGTCATAGTCGGTCGACACGGTCTCCGGATTGCAGTTGATCATGATGGTTTCGTAGCCGGCTTCCTTGAGTGCGAAGCAGGCATGGCAGCAGCAGTAATCGAACTCGATGCCCTGGCCGATGCGGTTTGGGCCGCCGCCGAGGATGACCACCTTTTTACGGTCCGAAGGGTCTGCCTCGTTGGCGGCCTGCCCGGCGAACGGCGCGTCGTAGGTCGAGTACATGTAGGCCGTCGGCGAGGCGAATTCGGCGGCGCAGGTGTCGATGCGCTTGTAGACCGGCCGCACGCCGAGCGCGCGGCGGCGGGCGGAGACTTCATCAAGCGCAAGGCCGGTAAGCCGGGCGAGCCGCGCGTCCGAAAATCCGGTGGCTTTCAGCCTGCGCAGCGCAGCGGCGGTCGCCGGCAGTCCGTTCGCGCGGATGTCGGCTTCCGTTTCGACGATGTCGCGGACCTGGGCGAGAAACCACGGGTCGATCCTGCACGCGGTGTGGATCTCCGCATCGCTCATGCCGAGCCGCATCGCCTGCGCCGCCTTGAGCAGTCCGTCGGGCGAAGGCGTGCCGAGCGCGGCGCGGATCGCATTCTTGTCGTCGCCCTGGCCGAGGCCTGGAATGGCGATTTCGTCGAGGCCGGTGAGGCCGGTTTCCAGCGAGCGCAGCGCTTTCTGCAAACTCTCGGCAAACGTGCGCCCGATCGCCATCGCCTCGCCGACCGATTTCATAGAGGTGGTCAGCACCGCCTCGGCGCCGGGAAACTTCTCGAACGCAAAGCGCGGTATTTTGGTGACGATGTAGTCGATGGTCGGTTCGAACGAAGCCGGCGTCGCGCCGCCGGTGATGTCGTTGGCGATCTCGTCGAGCGTGTAGCCGACCGCGAGCTTCGCTGCGACCTTGGCGATCGGAAAACCGGTCGCCTTCGACGCCAGCGCCGAGGAGCGCGACACGCGCGGATTCATTTCGATCACGACAAGCCGGCCGTCCTGCGGATTGACGGCGAACTGCACGTTGGAGCCGCCGGTCTCGACGCCGATTTCGCGCAGCACCGCGATCGAGGCGTCGCGCATGATCTGATATTCTTTGTCGGTGAGCGTGAGCGCCGGCGCCACCGTGACGGAATCGCCGGTATGCACGCCCATCGGATCGATGTTCTCGATCGAGCAGACGATGATGCAGTTGTCGTTTTTGTCGCGAACGACCTCCATCTCGTACTCTTTCCAGCCGAGCACCGACTGCTCGATCAGGACTTCACTGGTCGGCGACGCGTCGATGCCGCCCTCCACGATCTCGATGAACTCGGCCTTGTTGTAGGCAATGCCGCCGCCGGTGCCGCCGAGCGTGAACGAGGGCCGGATGATGGCGGGCAGCCCGATGTCGTCCAGCGCTTCGAGAGCCTGGATAAGGGTCTTGATCTGGTGCGAGCGCGGCGTCGCGAGGCCGATCTTGTGCATCGCTTCGCGAAACAGCTTCCGGTCTTCGGCCTTGTCGATGGCGTCCGCGGTCGCGCCGATCATCTGCACGTTGTATTTTTGCAGCACGCCCATCTTGCGCAGCGACAGCGCGGTGTTGAGCGCGGTCTGGCCGCCCATGGTGGGAAGCAGCGCATCCGGGCGCTCCTTCGCGATGATCTTGGCGACGATCTCGGGCGTGATCGGCTCTATATAGGTCGCATCGGCCAGATCCGGATCGGTCATGATCGTGGCCGGATTCGAGTTGACCAGAATGATGCGGTAGCCCTCGTCCTTGAGAGCCTTGCAGGCCTGCGTCCCGGAATAGTCGAACTCGCACGCCTGGCCGATCACGATCGGCCCCGCGCCGATGATCAGGATCGAAGAGATGTCGGTCCGTTTGGGCATCGCGTCAGACTGATCCGTCGTATCGGGTCACCCGTTCCCCCGGGAAAAGGTGCAGAAAGGGCACAAAAAAAGGGCGCGCGTACCGCGCGTCCCACACGCTTTCAGGCCGGGCGGTACCGGTCAGCCGCCTCAAGGCGCGCCCCCTAGATAGGGAGATGCGCGTTCGGACGCAAAGCCGGAGGCCGCTTTTGCTGAAGTACGCCGTGCGGCGCCGGGGCCGGCCCGCGCGAGCGGTGTTTAGACGAGAAATGACGGGCAGGGAAGGGGTTGGACCGGCCCGCGGGGCAGGAATACCGCCTGCGCGGGTTATGCGCGGCACGCAACTTTGCGGGCCCCCGATGGTTAGCTTCCGGCCATAATGTGACCGACCCCGCCGATGCTGCTCAAACGCTCGGAATTGCCGTTCTGGATCAGCCTCGCGGCCACGGCCCTGCTGACGCTCGTGGTCCCTGTGGTGCGTCCTGCCGATGACGGACGCCGGCGAAAACGGCCTGTGGACAACAGGCCGCCCTTTGGCGAGCCGCGCAGTTCCGACGAGCCGCGCGAACTGGAACTGCTGCGCGCGCAGGAACGCGGCCGCGGCCGCCACGCGACGCACCCGCTGCAAATCCCGTGGAGCGGGTGGAAGGACATCCTGTGGCGGACCTATGCGGAGATGCAGTCCGACCGGCTGCTGTCGATCGCGGGCGGCGTCGCGTTCTTCGTCCTGATCGCGATTTTCCCCGCCATCACCGCCCTCGTTTCCGCCTACGGTCTGATGTTCAACGCCTCCACCATTATCGGCAGTCTGTCGATGCTGGGCGATGTGGTGCCTTCGAACGTACTCGGCATCGTCACCGAGCAGGCCCGCCACATCGCCGCGAGCAGCGGGCGCGCGCTGTCGTTCGGGCTCGTGCTCGGCATTCTGGTGTCGCTGTGGAGCGCGATGAGCGGCGTCAAGGCCCTGATCGACGCGCTCAACGTGATCTACGAGCAGCAGGAAGGCCGCAATTTCTTCAAGCTCAATTTGATCGCGCTGGTGTTCACGCTTGGCGGCTTTGTCTGTCTGCTGCTGGCGATCGGCGGCGTGATCGTGCTGCCGCTGATCCTGTCGCCGATCGGGCTCGGCAGCGCGACCGAAACACTGACGCGGATCCTGCGCTGGCCGGTGCTGCTGATCGTCCTGCTGATCGGCCTGTCGGCGCTCTATCGCTACGGTCCGGATCGCCGGGTGGCGCGCTGGCAATGGGTGAGCGTCGGCAGCGTCTTTGCCGCGGTAACGTGGATCGCCGTCTCGACGCTGTTTTCCTGGTATCTGTCGAGTTTCGCCAACTACAACGCCACTTACGGCTCGCTCGGCGCGGTGATCGGCGTGATGATATGGCTCTGGATTTCGACCATCGTGGTGCTGCTCGGCGCCGAACTCAACGCCGAGATCGAGCACCAGACCGCCTGCGATTCCACGATCGGCCATGACAAGCCGCTCGGCGAGCGCGGCGCCGTGATGGCCGATACCGTCGGCGCGCGCCAGGTCTGAGCGGCAGCGCGGCGTTATGGCTTCGCCGGAGCGTCTTCAGCGGGCTTCTGGTTCTCGGTCTTTTTCCCGGACTCTTCGTTCAGCCGCGTCACCGCGCGGTACGCATTGACGAGACCGGCGCCGAATTCCGGCTGCTGTGCAGCCGTTCCCAGCGGCGTTGCGGTGCTCATGATCAGTTCGCGCACCTCGGCCGGCTTGAGCGACGGCTTGAGCTGCAGCAGCATCGCCGCGATCCCGCTGACATGGGCGGCGGCGACCGAGGTTCCCGTCGTCACCTGATAGGAGCCATCGGGCGCCAGCGCGAGAATTTCAACGCCGGGCGCTGCGACCGCGATGTATTTGCCGTGGTTCGCCATGCTGAAAAGCCCGTCGCCGCTGTCGGTGGCGGTGACAGCGATCACGTCAGGATCGGCGGCCGGATACAGCGGCGCGGAATTTGGTCCGGCATTGCCTGCGGCGGCGACCAGCACGATGCCCTTCTCGAACGCCGCCGTCAGCATGCGGTGCATCGCGGGATCGGGCGGGCCGGCGAAGCTCATATTGATCACGCGCACGCCGTTGTCGGCCGACCATTGCAGGCTCTTCCAGATCGCGAACGAGGTACCTCTGGATTCGCCAGGCGTGTTGTCGAATGCGCGTGCTGCCAGCAGGCGCGGACCCTGCGCGATGCCGGACAGTTTGCCGTGCGCGGCGATCGCGCCGGCGATCGCGGTGCCGTGCTGTTGCGGTTTGTCTTCGCCGCCGACCGCATCGAAGCTTTTCACGATCGCGCCACCGAGATCGGGATGCCGCGCGTCGATGCCGGAATCGATCACCGCCACCGGAATGTCCTTGCCGGTTGCAAGTTCGTGCGCCTGTTCGACCTGGAGCTTGCCGAGCACGTACTGCGCGTCGTCCGCTTTCTTCACCGGCGGCGCCTGGGGTGCGTCCTGTGGCGTGGCTTGCGGCGCGTTGCTGGATGCGTTCGCGGGCGTGTCGCCGGGTGTGTCCTTGGGCGCGTCCTCGGTCGCATCCCTGGTCACATCCCTGGGTGCGTCATCCTGGAGCGTGAAGACGTAGTTCGGTTGTGCGGCGGCGACGATGCGCTCGTCCTCGATCGCGCCGATCGTGTCCGCCACCGAGCGGCGGCCGCCGACGCGCCAGCGATAATAGGTGGCGCCGAGCAGCGGCAGGCTTTGCGATTCGAGCTGGGTCAGATTGTAGCGGCGCGCGATCACGTCGATCGTCTGCGGCGTTGCCGCCGGCAGGAACGCGACGATGATTTCGTCAGGCACGAAACGGCGTTCGCCCAGCGGCGGCACGCCGCTGCCGGGCACCTTGCCGCCGCCTGCGGCCACAGGCGGGGCGACAACCGGGGGAATGATATTCCCGCCGGTGTCGCCTGCACCGCCGGCGCCCGTGCCGATGACAACGCTCGGCGCCGATGCCGACACCGACGCCAATGGCAACGCCGCCGCCGGGGTGACGCCCCGGATCGCGGCCGGCTTCGCCACCTCCGGGTTTGCCGGGCCTTCCGGCGACGGGGTGAGTAACCGGATGGGTGACGGGATAGTTGACCGGATGGCCGACCGCGTGCCCGACCGGAGCCGCATGGCCCACGCCGTTCGCCACCGGAGCCCGGCCGGCCGCGAAGCCGCCGCCACCGCCGCCGCCGTGGCCGAAGCCGCCCCTCGCCGCCACCGGCGATGCGCTCCCGCAAAGCACGGCGGCGGCCGGGGCCGCGAGCATCAGGCCCAGCATCAGGCCGAGGCGTTTCGGATTGCGTCGCATGGCAAACTCCTTGTCCGGATCGCTCACTCCGCCGGCGCGATGAAGCCGACGACGGGGTTGGTTTCCAGCGTCCCGATGAGACGGGCAACATCGGCTTTTGGCAATTTCGCTGTTGCGATCCGCACGCGGAAAAGTCCTCCCGCCAGCGGACCGCCGGCGATGTCCAGCCTGTTGGTTTCCAGGAACCCGGCGATGGCCGCGGCGGTCGCGTCGGGCCTGAAACGGATCAGCGCATAGCTGCCGCCGGCAGCGACGCGCGACGGCGCCGAAGCGGTTTCGTAACCGGCCGGGCTTCCCTCCCTGAGCATGACGCCGGCAATCATTCCGGCCTGCAAAACAATCGCGAGCGCAGCGGCGGTTGCCGACCAGGCGAGCGTGCGCGGCGACAGACGCTGCAAAAAAGTCCCGCGCCGCGTGCGCCGAGATTGAGTGAAGCCGCCGGAGCCGCGCGGGTTCGGCGTCGATCTTGGCAAACAGCGCCTGCATGGCGCGCGGCGATGGCGCGCCAAGCGTCTCGTTGAGATGGATGGTCTGCGCCAGTTCCTCGCGCACCAGTTCGTAGCGGCGGGCGAGTTCGGGATCGGCGGCGAGCGCGGCTTCGACGCGCTGCGCGTCGCGCGGGCTCAGCGTGCCGGCGGCGTGCCAGGGCAGCAGATCTTCGATCTCGCCGCGTTCGCTCTTCGTTCGCCGTGTTCATGGCCAACCTCGATCAATCCCCCGCTCCTTAAGGAGCTCCGATAATTTCTTCCGCGCGTAGAACATCCGCGTCTTCACTGTCGCCTCCGGGATGCCGACGATCGCCGCGACCTCCTCCACCGATTTCTCGTGGTAGTAGACAAGGTCGACGATCTCGCGATGCTCGGCCGACAAGTTCGCCGAGGCATTCGCGCATCGCGGCACCCTTGTCCTTTTTGGCCAGCGTCGACTTCCGGATCGTCGGCTTCGATCCTCGATCGCGCCGGCGGTCTCGTCGTCCAGTTCCGCTTTGCCGCCTGCGGCGCAATGCCGACAGCGCCTTGAAGCGCGCGATGCCCAGAACCAGGTCGAGACGCCGAGCGGCCTTCGAATTTTCCGGCCTGCCGCCAGACGTCGAGAAACATTTCGCTCATCAAATCCTCCGCGGTCGCCTCGTTGCGCACCATGCGCAGCACGAACCGATAGACCCGCGACTGATGACGCGCGAACAGCACTTGCATCGCGAGCCGGTCGCCGCTGGCGATCCGTCCGATCAGATCTTCGTCCGAAGTCGTCTGCATCGGCAGTTGTAGTCGCCGCGGGGGCAGCGCGCAGGTTCAAACCGGACCGGGAAAAATTTGCGCAGGCCTGCGAGGCTACTAGTGGCAGTCTCTCTCTTCGGCCATGACACGGCAAGCGGCCCCTGTTCGGCGTTTTGCCCGGACAGAACCGAAGCCGCCGACATAAATTACCGGGTCGTGGCTCCCGCGATAATTCATTGATATTGCCGAAGAAAATGGCGTGAGACGTGCGCCGGCAAATTTTTTGCGGGCCGCATGAACCTTTTTCCGGCTGCCCGCGACCCATGGGCATTGGATTTCGATCTAAACCCGACCCAACCCCAACCCCGGAGAACGACCATGTCACGCAAACTCATCCTCGCCCTCGCGACCGCGGCCACGATCGCCGCCGCCGAGTCTTGCTTCCACCGGCTGGCGGACGCCCGGGGCCTGGCGGCGGTTTGGCGGTCATCCTGGTCGGCAGCGGCGGTGTACCGCTGGCGCCACGTCGCTCAGTCCGCGGCCATCCGGGCGGCGGTCACCCCGGCTATCCCGGCCGTCCGGGTTTCCCGCGGCCGTCCGGGCTTCCCGGGCATCCCGGCCACTGGACGCTCCACCATCACGGCCACTGGATTTTCCGTGACGGCCGCTGGATCATCATCGACCAGGTCGTCGAGGACGTCCCGGTCGTCGTGCCTGCGCCCGGCCCGTGCACCTGCCTGACCAAGAACTACACGCCGGATGGCCTCGTGGTGTTCGCCGACGTGTGCACCAAAGAAGCCGCCAGCGCGCGGGCAGACGGCAGCTCCGCCGCCGCGACCCCGGCCCCGGCGATCGATCGCAAAGCCGCCGACGCGACGCCGGTGCCGGCGGCAGCAGGCCCCGATGCCTCGCAGGCCCCGACGTCTCCGAACTACGCCGGCCGCACCTATCAGGATTATCTCGCGGCCAACCAGCAGGCAGCCAACCAGGCTCCGCAGAAGAACTGACGGATCACCGCGAAGCGGCCCCGTATCGAACCGGCAACGCGACCGCCTGCGATCAGATCGCAGGCGGTCGTTCTTTTGCGCCGGAAAATTTGCGTCGAAGCGGCGGGAGTTCGCGCGGCGAACTTAGTGCTTGGTCGCGCCGGCGGCGCCCGCTGCCAGCGCGGCCAGATCGAACCTGTAGTTCAGGCCCATCTTGAAGAGTTCCATCGACTGTCTGACGCTGATTGTCTGGGCGCTGATGAGGGCGACGGTCGGGAACGGAACCACCGCCGCCGGCAGCTCAACATGGTCGTACTCGGCGAACACGGTCCAGTGATTGGTCATGGCGTATTCGATGCCGCCGCCGACGGTCCATCCCCAGGTATCGATCGTGGTGCTGCCGGTACCGAGCGACAGCGCGCCGGTGTTGGCGAGCAGGCTGTAGTTGGTCGCTGGCCCAGGCGCCGCCGCCTTTCACGTAGCGCGAGCGAGCGATCCCACGCGATACCGGCACGCCCGGTGACGGTGCTGAGCGTGGTGACGGTGTGCTGGCAATCGACGCCGCCGATGCCCGAGAAGCAGGTGTTCTCGCCGCTCAGGTTCGCAGCGCTGCCGCTGACCTCGGCGCCCAGCACGAGGTGTCCGGTTTGCCAGTTGACGCCAATCTGACCGCCGCCGAGCGGACCGGTGGCGTGGGTACTGTCGCCGAATCCGGCCACGTTGGTGAAAGTGGTGAACCGTCCCCCGCGGACGGTGGTCGGGCCGAACGGATCGGCCCAGTCACCGTCGCTCCAGCCGCCGCCCAGATGTCCGCCGACATAGAAGCCGGTCCAGTTCATCGGCTGTGCCGATGCAACCGGCCGCGCTTTGACGGCGATCGGCGCGCCTGACGCGGAAACCGACGGCAACGGCGGATCGCCCCAACGGTAGCTCGACTGCACGAACATGCCGAGCCGTTCGGTGGTGAAGCGTCCCGGCTCGACGAACGACGGCGGCGGGGCGCCGAGGAAGTTGAACGTCTCCGTGCCGGTGTCGGTGTTCCAGGCCCAGTAGCGTGCGCCGACGCCGACGCTCCACATGTCCGTTACGCTGTAATCGAGCACGGCTTCCAGCATCACGCCATCGCCGCTGCTGGCGGCGCCGGGCAGCAGCAGTTGCCGCAGCAGATGATTGTCGAGCCCGCCGAAGGCCACCACCGGAACATAAGCGGCATCGACCGTCAGGCGGACCCGGTCGGCGAGCTTCACTTCGCTCGACAGGCCGATCCGAAGCGAATTGAAGGAATCGTTTTCGGTCAGCGTCAGCAGGCCCGGTTGAAGCGCGGGGGAGCAGGTGAGGTCGCCCGCAAGCTGCGTGCAGCCCCAGGCGCTGATCGCCTGCGTATAATAATTGTAACCGACAAAAGGCCCGACCTTCGCGCCTGGCGTCTGCCAGATGTCGTAGCCGACGTCGATCGTGGCGTAGCCGATATGACCGTTCGTGGTCGACAGCGTGTTCGAGTAGACGACCGACGCCGGGAAATCCTCGTCGTTGAGACGGCCGCCGGTGATGCCGCCGGCGCCGAGATATCCTTTGACGAAAAATCCGCTGCTGTGGTTGGCGCGGGCGAATGTTTCCCCGGACACCGCGTCGAGCCCGCTGTAGATCAGCCGCGACGCAAGCGTGGTCGGCGGGTCGTTGAGCAGCGGCTGCGGCGCGCCGACGCTTCCGGTTCCGAGCCACAGCCGCGCGCCGGTTTCCAGCTGCCACCCGGCAAAGAACGCCGGCTGCGGCCTGGAGCCCGGCGTTTTGAACCACAGGACGGGATCGTTCAACGACGTCGCGTCGGGGCCGCCGAGCCGGTAATTGAGCCCCGCCCGGATGATGTCGGCTTTCATGTCGCCCGAATAGGAGAACTGCTGGGCCGGGAACGACGTCGAGAGGCTGTTGGCCGAGGCGGAGCCCGCGGTATTGGCGAAGGCGACGTGCAGATAGTCCACCTTGACGGTGATCCGGCCGGTCAGCGGCGCTTCGACGCCGCCGCCGACCGCGTAGCCGACCTTCGCGGTGTTGAGCGAGCCCGATTCCAGCGCGCCCTTGTTGTCGACGAACGAAAAATCGGACTGGAGCTGGGTGATCGCGACACCGCCGGTGCCATAGAACAGCCAGTGGTTGGGCGCGACCAGGCCCACGCGCGGTCGCGCTGTGAACAGCCAGTCGGCGTTGCCGAAGGACGTCGCAGTGAAATCAGAACGCCGCGTGTTCGGGTAGGGAACGGCCCCGCTGCCGGTCGAGTCGTTCAGATGCAGCGCCTGGAAGTCGGCTTCGACGCCAAGCAGCAACGGGCCGATCTGCCAGTTGTAGCCGCCTTCGATGCCGGCGGTGAAGCCGAGCGGTTTGATGGTTTGCGCGCCAGCCGCCGTGACCGCCGCCGCCTGGGTCGCGTTCATATAACCGCCGCCGACAGTCGAAATTTGCAAATCGTATTGCCCGAGCGCTGCGCCGGCGGCGACGCCGCCATAGAAGCCCGTCCAGTTGTAAGACGCGGCGCCGGGCTTTGCGGCCTCTTCGGCGTGCGCGGTACCGACAGCAAAAAGAGCCGCAGCAGCGGCTCCCAAAAACTCTTCTTCTTCACGCTCCGCCCCCCAGCAAGCGCAATCACCAAATTTATGGTGCCACGCTCGCCGAGCAGGTACGGCATGTCAACCGGTGAGGCTTCTCTATGCACCGGGTATTGGCGTGGATCTTCAACGGGGCCGTGCGTAGAACGCGGTGCGCGACTGGTTGTGTCCGATGTTGATCTTCGCGCGCTCCGCCGTGAATCCGGCGGCGCCGAGTTTCTCGATCATGGCGCTGGTTGCGTAGCGCGTCAGCCCAACTTTCGAGCGCAGCCGCCAGTAATCGGACACCAGCGTACGGGCGAGGCCCCACAGCGCGGCAAAGAAAAATTTGTTGCCCATGCCGAACCGCAGCAGCGAAACCGCATCGGCCGCGGCAGCGGTTTGCGGCTGGATCACGTCGCTCACCACAAGCAGGCCGTCGGATTTCAGGATCCGGCGCAGCAGCCCGAACAGCGCGCCGGTGCCGGCCGGCGTCAGATACTGCGCGACCGAGTGCATGACGATCAGGTCGAGCGAGTGCTCGGGCACGCGGGCGATTTCGTGCGGGGCGATGACGCGAATTTTCGGGTTGCCGGCAAAACGCTGTTCGAGGCCCGTGCGCACGCTGGCGGCGGCCTCGCACAGCAGGACTTCGCCGGCGGCGTCCGCGACGAGGTCCGCATGCAGCGCCTCGCCCGATCCGTAATCGAGCACGCGTGCGTCGGGGCCGGGGACGAGCGCCACGATCGCTTCCGCGATCTGGCGATAGTGGACGTCCTTGTGCCGCCTGCTGACGTAAATGAAATGCGGGCCGTCCCAGAACGCCTGCCAGTCGGTGATCATGATCGCCACAATGCGATCAGCGGGCCTTCGGCGCCGAACACCGGATCGGTCTGCGGCAGCGGCACGCGGGGAATCGAGGTCGAGCGCGGCTGCGTGTTCCGACCTGCTGCCGCGGCAGAGATTGTAGGTGCCGACCGGCGGATAGGTGCCGATCACGACGAGGTCCGGCGTGTGGCTCAGGCCCTGGTGGCCGGTGCCGGCCGGCAGCACAACGACATCGCCGGGCGCGAGATCGATCTCGCGCCCATGCTCGCCGCCGAAGCGGACCCGGCGCGGCCGCGCGCGACGCCCATCGCCTCGTGAATCATCGAATGATAGTGGACGTAAGGATAAACGCCGTTGCGCCACATCCCGCCCCAGCCGTTCGAGGCGAAGGTCTTTTCGACGATCGCCTCCGGGTCGGGCGAGCCGGCGAGATCGATGCCCGCGCGGTACATCACCAGCGGCAGCACCGGATTGTTCGGGATCGTTCCGTCGTCGGCGAATTTATGGGTGATCGGCACGGAACGCGGGCTTGGGGTCGGCATGCTGTGTTCGTCTCGCGAGGCGGCCGAATTGTAGCAGCCATGAGGTTGAGATTGTCTGACCTCAGGCCCGGATTTTGCCCGCTGCTCAACTCCGTTTGAACTCCCGCATAAGATCGACGAACCGTTTGAACAGCCCGTGACTGTCGCGCGGGCCGGGCGACGCCTCGGGATGGTACTGAACCGAGAATACCGGCCGGTCCTTCAGCGCGAGACCGCAATTTGAGCCGTCGAACAGCGACACATGGGTTTCCACCACGTTCGGCGGCAGGCTGGAGCGGTCGACCGCGAAGCCGTGATTCATCGATGTGATCTCGACCTTGCCGGTCGCGAGATCCTTCACCGGATGGTTGGCGCCGTGATGGCCCTGGTGCATCTTCATGGTGCGGCCGCCCAGCGCGAGGCCGAGCATCTGATGGCCGAGGCAGATGCCGAATACCGGCTTGTGCGCGGTCAGGGTGCGGATGACCGGCACGGCATACGCGCCGGTCGCGGCCGGGTCACCCGGTCCGTTCGAAAGAAAAATGCCGTCCGGCTCGAGCGCCAGAATCTCGGCGGCCGACGTCTGCGCGGGCACTACCGTCACCCTGCAATGGCTGCCGGCGAGCTGGCGCAGAATGTTGCGCTTGATGCCGTAATCGATGGCGACGACGTGAAATTCCGGCGTGCGCATTTCGCCGTAGCCTTCGCCCCAGGCCCACGGCGTCTCCTGCCAGGTGAAACGCTGGCCCGAAGTCACCATCGGCACGAGGTCCATGCCGACCAGTCCGGGCCAGGCCTTCGCTTCGCGCTTGAGCTCATCGAGATCGAAGCGGCCGGTCGGCTCGTGGACGATTACCGCGTTCGGCATGCCGTTCCTGCGGATGAAGCCGGTGAGCGCGCGGGTGTCGATCCCCGAAAGTCCGATCACGCCGCGGCTCTTGAGCCACGCATCGAGATGGCGCGTGGCGCGATAATTCGACGGCGCCGTAATCGGCGAGTGCAGAATGACGCCGCGCGCGCCTGGCGTCGCCGCGAGGTTGACGGTCTCGATGTCCTCCTCGTTGGTGCCGACATTGCCGATATGCGGAAAGGTGAAGGTGATGATCTGGCCGGCGTACGACGGATCGGTGAGGATTTCCTCGTAACCGGTCATCGCGGTATTGAAGCAGACTTCTCCGACGGCACGGCCGATCGCGCCGAAGCCCTCGCCTTCGAGCACGGTACCGTCGGCCAGCACGAGCAGCGCCGTCGGCGCGGGATCGTCCCGGAGCTGCCGGGTCTGCGGTTGTGTCAACATCGGCAAGCGCCTACATCATCTGCGCGCCCGCCCTGCGTGCGGGCGAAATTGCATGAGGCCATAGCCGTGTTGCGCGACGAGATCAACAACGCCCTCAAAACCGCAATGAAGGCAGGCGACAAGCGCCGCATTTCGACGCTGCGCCTGATCAATTCGGAGATATTGAAGCGCGAGACCAGCGCCGCGGAACGCCTCTCGCTCGGCGATGCCGAAATCCTCGACGTTATGGGCAAGATGATCAAGCAGCGGCAGGAATCGCTCGAAATCTACGAAAAAGCCGGACGCGCCGAACTCGCCGACCAGGAGCGCGAGGAGATTGCGATCATCTCCGGATACCTGCCGAAGCAGCTTTCCGACGCCGAAGCGGGCGAGGCGATCTCGTCGCTGATCAAGGAACTCGAAGCGGCCACGCTCAAGGACATGGGCCGCACCATGACCGCGCTCAAGGAACGCTTCTCCGGACAGATGGATTTCGGCAAGGCCAGCGCGATGGTGAAAAAGCTGCTCGCCGGGTAATCCGGCCTGCACCTTGTTTGCCTGTGGATAACCGGGACAATCAGCCCGGAGGCGGCCTGACGGGCCGGTTGCCCCCTATTTAGCCCGCTTCCGCGATAAGCTCTCCAATCACCATGCAATTCTCGCCGCAATTCCTCGATGAACTGCGGGCGCGGCTTCCGGTTTCGGAAGTCGTCGGCCAGCGCATCAAATTGCGCAAAGCCGGCCGCGAGTGGAAAGGGCTGTCGCCCTTCAACAAGGAGAAGACGCCGTCGTTCTTCGTCAATGACCAGAAGGCGATGTGGTTCGACTTCTCCTCCGGCAAGAACGGCAACATTTTCGATTTCGTGATGCAGACCGAAGGCGTGAGCTTCCCGGAGGCGGTCGAGCGGCTGGCCGGGCAGGCCGGCGTGCCGCTGCCGGTGATGACGCGCGAGGCGCAGGCTCACGAGGAGCGCCGCAAGTCGCTGCACGACATCGTCGAGCTGGCGGCAAAATTTTTCGAGGCCAATCTCGCGGCGCGCGCCGGCGCGCGCGGCCGCGGCTATCTCGCCGATCGCGGCATTTCGCCTGCGACGCAGTTGCAAGTTCCGGCTCGGCTATGCGTCGGGCGAGCAATACGCGCTCAAGGAGCATCTCGGCGCCGCGAAGATTCCGGTCGAGGACATGATCGAGGCGGGGCTGCTGGTCGGCGGCGAAGAAATCCCGGTGCCGTACGACCGCTTCCGCGACCGGGTGATGTTTCCGATCAGCGATTGGCGCGGACGGGTCATCGCCTTCGGCGGCCGCGCGCTCGAAAAGGAAGTGTGCGGCGAAATATCTGAATTCGCCGGAGACGCCGCTCTTTCACAAAGGCGCGACGCTCTACAACATCGCCGCGGCGCGCAAGGCCGCGCACGAAGGCGGGCGCGTCATCGCGGTCGAAGGCTATATCGACGTCATCGCCATGGTGACGGCGGGCTTCGAGGCCACCGTCGCGCCGCTTGGCACCGCGCTGACCGCCGAGCAGCTTGCGCTGATGTGGCGGATGGCCGACGAACCGATGCTGTGCTTCGACGGCGACGATGCCGGCAAACGCGCGGCGTATCGCGCGCTCGATGTCGCGCTGCCGCTGGTCAAGCCGGGCAAAAGCCTCAAGCTCGCAGCACTGCCGGACGGACAGGATCCCGACGATCTGGTGCGTTCCGGCGGACGCGAGGCGATCGAGGATGTGCTGGGCGCCGCCCGGCCGCTCGCCGACATGCTGTGGACGCGCGAGACAGAAGCCGGCACCTTCGCAACCCCCGAGCGGCGTGCCGCGCTCGAAGCGCGGCTGATCGAGGTGACGAACACCATCGCCGACGAAACCGTACGCCGCTATTACCGCTCCGACTTCGCCGCGAGGCTCCGGGCGCTGTTTGCGCCGGTCGAGGTCAATACGCGCCGCGGCAGCTGGAACGATCGCGGACGCGGCGGTGAGCGCGGCGACCGCAGCGACCGCGGTCGCGGCGAGCGCGGGGAGCGGGGCCGCACCTATTCGCCCCGCATGGCCTATGGCCGCCCGGACACCTACGTGACCGCGAGCCCGCAGCTCGCGGCGAGCCCGCTGCACCGGGGCCACCGCACCGCCATTCCGCTGCGGGAGGCGCTGATCCTGCAGGCGGCGCTCAATCATCCTTCGCTGCTGCACGATCGCCTCGAGGAACTCGCCGAAACCGAGTTCCGCCACGGCGATGCGAACCGGCTCAAAGCCGCGCTGATCGACGTTCTTGCGCATCATTTCGGTGAGGAGCCGGGACAGCCGGACGCGGAATCGGGTCAGTCCCGCGAAGCAGGACGTGCGAGGCTCCTTGTGGAACTCGCGCGCCGGGGCTTCGCGGACCTTCTCGCGCGGGTTGAGCGGTCGATCACCACGCCCTCGGTCTGGGGTGCGAGGCCTGAAGCGGGTTCCGGCGATGTTTTGCAGACCTGGAAGCAGCTTCTTGCCTTGCATCGGCAGTGGCATTCCCTAACTAGGGAACTTAAGGACGCAGAATTGGCGCTCGGACAGGACAACAGCGAGGCTAATTATTCTCGTCTGCGCGACGTGAAGTCCCGGCTGTCGACCCTCGAGGGTACCGAGGCATTAATTGAGGGATTCGGCGACGAATCCGGCCGTCCGACGCGCGCGCTCTAGTTTGGCGCTGGCTCTGGACGCCAGGGTGGCCGAATAATAAGGAAACCGCGGGGCGCGGCGAACAGGGTTAGTCGGAGCTTAACGGAGTTCCGCGAAGAGTGAGATCCCAATTCGGCAGCGTCCGGTTACGGCGCTGCTTTTGGCCGTGCGTTCGTGTGTCGGGGTGGGCGTCCGGGGAGGTCGGCCGGGCGCACAAGGCAGGGAAGTCCGGAGCCCGACGGGGACAATTTTCCCAGGGCTGGGGCAAAGCGCGAAGCTGCGCGTTGGTAAGGAAAAGCGTTGGTGGAGACAGACATGGTAAGCAAGAGCGCGGTCACCCGGACGGTCGCAGGCAAGGTCAAGCCGGCCGCGCCGAAGGAAGGCGAAGCGCCGGAGAAAGAGGCGTCCGAGACCGCCGATGCGCCGCTGCCGCTGCTCGATCTCTCCGACGCCGCCGTCAAGAAGATGATCAAGCAGGCCAAGAAGCGCGGCTACGTTACCTATGAACAGCTCAATTCGGTCATGCCTTCCGAGGAAGTCACCTCCGAGCAGATCGAGGACGTGCTCGCGATGATGAGCGAGATGGGCATCAACGTCGTCGAGACCGAGGAAGCCGAGGCCGACGAGGAAGAGGGCGCCCGCGAGGAGCCCGAAGAGGAAGAGTCCGAATCCGGCGAACTGGTCGAAGTCACCGCCGAAACCGCCGACCAAGTCCGAGGCCAAGGAGCCGACCGAGCGCACCGACGATCCGGTGCGCATGTATCTGCGCGAAATGGGCTCGGTCGAGCTGCTGTCGCGCGAAGGCGAAATCGCGATTGCCAAGCGCATCGAGGCCGGCCGCGAGGCGATGATCGCCGGCCTGTGCGAAAGCCCGCTGACGTTCCAGGCGGTCATCATCTGGCGCGACGAACTCAACGAAGGCAAAGTTTTCCTGCGCGACATCATCGATCTGGAAGCGACCTATGCCGGCCCCGACGCCAAGAACGTGACGCCGGGAGCGCCTCCCGGCGACGGCGGCGCTGCCGCCGCCGCGGCAGGCGTGCCCGGCTTCGCGCCGCCGCAGGCCGTCGCTCCTCCGTCCGCGCCGCCCGCCGCGACGCCGTTCAAAGCGCAGCCCGCCGGCCGTAACGGCGAAGAGGCGCTCGAAGCGGCGCTCGGCGAACCGGACATGGACGAGGACGATCTCGAAAATTCGATGTCGCTTGCCGCCATCGAGGCCGAGCTCAAGCCGAAAGTGCTCGAAACCTTCGACAACATCGCCGACACGTTCAAGCGGCTGCGGCGCCTGCAGGAGCTCGACATTTCCAACAAGCTCAAGAACGAGACGCTGTCGCCGGCGCAGGAGCGCAAGTCGAAGAAGCTCAAGGAAGAGATCATCCAGGAGGTCAAGTCGCTGCGCCTCAACCAGGCGCGCATCGACGCGCTGGTCGAGCAGCTCTACGACATCAACAAGCGGCTGGTGGGCCACGAAGGCCGCCTGATGCGGCTGTCGGAGAGCCACGGCGTCACGCGCGAAGACTTCCTGCGGAATTACCAGGGCTCCGAGCTTGATCCGCGCTGGCTCAACCGCGTCTCCAAGCTGTCCGCCAAGGGCTGGAAGAATTTCGTCGCCCGCGACAAGGACCGCATCAAGGAACTGCGCGGCCAGATCCATGCGCTCGCGAGCGAGACCGGGCTCGAGATCGGCGAGTTCCGCAAGATCGTGCACATGGTGCAGAAGGGCGAGCGCGAAGCCCGCCAGGCCAAGAAGGAAATGGTCGAGGCGAACCTGCGCCTCGTGATTTCCATCGCCAAGAAATACACCAACCGCGGCCTGCAATTCCTCGACCTCATTCAGGAAGGCAACATCGGTCTGATGAAGGCGGTCGATAAATTCGAATACCGCCGCGGCTACAAGTTCTCGACCTATGCGACGTGGTGGATCCGCCAGGCGATCACCCGGTCGATCGCCGACCAGGCGCGCACCATCCGCATCCCGGTGCACATGATCGAGACGATCAACAAGATCGTGCGCACCTCGCGCCAGATGCTCAACGAGATCGGCCGCGAGCCGACGCCCGAGGAGCTGGCCGAGAAGCTCGGCATGCCGCTCGAGAAAGTGCGCAAGGTTCTCAAGATCGCCAAGGAGCCGCTGTCGCTGGAGACACCGATCGGCGACGAAGAGGATTCGCATCTCGGCGACTTCATCGAGGACAAGAACGCGATCCTGCCGATCGATGCCGCGATCCAGAGCAATCTTCGCGAAACCACGACGCGCGTGCTCGCCTCGCTCACGCCGCGCGAGGAGCGCGTGCTGCGCATGCGCTTCGGCATCGGCATGAACACCGACCACACGCTGGAAGAAGTCGGCCAGCAGTTCTCGGTGACGCGTGAGCGCATCCGGCAGATCGAAGCCAAGGCGCTGCGGAAGCTCAAGCATCCGTCGCGAAGCCGGAAGCTGCGGAGCTTCCTGGATAACTGATCCGCGCCATCCATGACCCTGTTGCCCGGCATAAAGGCCGGGCAGGGCGCGTTTGCTGTCGCGCCCCGCCGCTTCCCGCTGATACCGGCTCCTCCGTTGCGCCCTCAAAATGCGCGACAGAACCGTTCCTGACATGTAGAACCGCCGCCAGAACCACGACGGGGTGAGGGATGCGCGCGCGTTGTTTTGGCACTGACCGTTCTGTTATGGCCCGCCTGATCGCTGCCGGCTGTGCGCTTGCGGCGGCAGCGCTGGTGGCTGCCGCGCCGGCGTTCGGCGCGCAGTGCGGTGGCAGTTACCCGGGCTTTCTCGCCCAGATGGAACGTGACGCGCAGGCGGCCGGTATCAGCGCGCAGGTGATCGCCAGCGCAACCGCCGGACTTTCGGCCGACCAGACGGTGCTGTCGTTCGACCGCCGCCAGCGCGGCATGTTCCACTCGAAAAGTTTCGAGGAGTATGCGCGCACCCGCGTCATTCCCGCCCGCATCAACCGCGCGCGGAAACTGATGCAGCAGCATGCCGCCCTGCTGACGCGCATCGAGCGCCAGTTCGGCGTGCCGCGCGAACTGATCATGGCGATCTGGACCATGGAGACCGACAACGGCACGGGCGACATGGGCAGGCTGCCGGTGATCCGCACCATCTCGACGCTCGCCTGGGATTGCCGGCGGACCGACCTGTTCCAGGGCGAAATGATCGCGGCGCTCAAGATTCTGCAACGCGGCGACCTGCCGTTGTCCGACCTGATCGGCGCCTATGCCGGCGAGATCGGCCAGACCCAGTTCCTGCCGTCGTCCTACATCAAATACGGCGTCGACTACGACGGCGACGGCCGCGTCGACCTGCGCCACTCGGTCCCGGACGTGCTCGCCTCGACTGCCAATCTTCTGCACACCAACGGCTGGCAGGCCGGACAGCCATACCGCGAAGGCACCCCGAATTTCGACGCCATGCGCGAGTGGAATCACTCGGAGATCTACCGCAAGACGCTTGTGCTGTTCGCCGAGCAGCTCGGCGGCCATCCCTGATCCGCGACGCTGCGCCTGGCTGCTGAAATTCGCCTCTCCCGGCACGCAGGGAGAAGGAGAAGAGATCGCACGCCCCGACTCGTCATCGCCGGGCTTGACCCGGCCATCCACGTCTTGCGTCGGGGGTGATCTACGTCCTGTTCGTCATGGCCGGGCTTGACCCGGCCATCCACGTCTTGCTTCCGACCGATCCCTGCAGCGACGTTTGTTTTGATTCAATTCGCCCCGCCGTGCGGGGAGAGGTAGCGAGCGCAGCGAGCGGGTGAGGGGGCGCTTCCGCGATTCTGAGCCTGGCGGCTGCGCCCCCTCATCCCGGCCTTCTCCCCGCACGCGGGGAGAAGGAGTGGCGAACCTCCGCGCAACGTCCTGTCAGTCATGGCCGGACTTGTTCCGGCCATCCACGTCTTTGTGGCGCGTGGTTCTGAAGACGTGGATGCCCGGCACGAGGCCGGGCATGACGATACCCGAGCGATCTTGGCTCTGCCGGAACGCCAGAGCGGTTGCCCTCCGCCGAAACGATCATGTGTCCGGTGGTGACCGGCGGGACGACGGGCTAAAACGCGCCATGTCAAAATCCGGATGGTCGCTTCACCCGCAGCTTGAACACGACACCGTACGGATCGGCGACCTCGCGCTTTGCCGCGTGCTCGCGATCGACGACGCCATCTTTCCGTGGCTGCTGCTCGTCCCGCGCCGCTCCGGCGCTGTCGAGATTTTTGATCTGGCAGATGCTGATGCCGCGCGGCTGACCGAGGAAATCGCGGTGGTTTCACGCGTGCTCAAACACATCACCCGCTGCGACAAACTCAACGTGGGCGCGATCGGCAACGTCGTCCCGCAGCTTCATGTCCATCTGGTCGCGCGCTGGAAGACCGATCCGCTGTGGCCGCGGCCGGTCTGGGGTCACATGACGCCCGCTCCCGGCGATGCCGCAGGCTTCGGGCGTTTTGTGGCCGCGGTGCGGTCGGGGCTCGGACTGACTCCTGCACCCTGAAGTGGCAGTTTGGGCGGCGCCGTCGAAACTACGGGTCGGTGCTTCGCTGAAGGGTGCACGGGGCGATTATGCGGGACTTGACATAATCCCCGTCCATGGCACTATCGTCCCACAGACAGGGAAGCGTGGTAGCCGCCATGCCAAAACATCCTAAGCCAGTCCATCAGATGACCGAACGGGAATTTGAGGAACGTTTCCCGCTTGGCGACGATGAAAGCCCCAAGGCGTACCTGAAAGCGCGACGCTGGTCGTCCGGGGTTCGGTGCCCGCGTTGCGGTAATCCCGCGGTCTATGATCTCCCGTCCCGCAAATGGCACTGGCAGTGCACCAAATGCGCTCCGGCGGCTCTACCGGCTATCGGTTTTCCGTGATCGCCGGAACCATATTCGAGAACACTAACAAGCCGCTCCGCGACTGGTTCAAGGTCGTGCACCTGATGACCACAAGCAAGAAAGGCATCTCCGCGCTTCAAATTCAGCGGCAAATGGGCTTTGGTTCCTACGGCACTGCGCACAGCATGTGCCACAAAATCCGCGCGGCCATGATGCAGCCGCAAGAGAAACTTGGCGGCATCGTGGAGGTTGATGAAACCTACATAGGCGGCAACGATAAGAACCGTCACTGGGATAAGAAGAAAGGCCACCACGGCGGGAAAGTGCCAGTCATCGGTGCCGTACAGCGCAAGGGCAACGTCATTGCGCGCGTGCTGAAGCAAACAACTGGCGATTCCATCATCACGTTTGTTACCGAAGCGGTTTCCAACAAGGTTAGTTTGCTCGCAACCGATGCTTGGCCCGGATACAGAGGTTTGCCTACTGCTTATCCGCACGGCTCTGTTGACCATAGCAAACATCAATATGTTGTTGGTGTAGTGCAAACAAACACGATTGAAGGCTTTTGGCGTATCTTCAAGCGCGGCGTTGGCACGTTCCACAAAGTTAGTGCCAAATACCTGCCGCTCTATGTCGCTGAGTTTCGGTTCCGGTATAATAACCGCATGAACCCCGATATCTTCGGCGCGGTGGTTGGCGGATGTTAGAGAATTGGGCAAAATTCGCGGGTTTTTCCGCAATTCTTGCTGTAGCTCTAGCTGGCGGATTGACATGGGTATTACCTGATTTTTTCCCACCAAATCCAACTGAACGGTCCATCGCCCAATGCACCGAGTTCAGTAAACAGCAAGAGCAAAAATCCCAAGGCAACGATTCCGCCCCAAATAATCCGCCGACCGTTATTCCTGGCAACGAAGCCGAACAACATAACAAAACAGCCAGCCAGCCCAACGCCGACCTGACTCATAAATATGAGTGTTTGGTTGCCGCGTATACCGGACGATTGGCGACCTTCACCGAACTGTTGGCCCTCGTAACTGCATTTTTGATCGCTATTGGCTGGTATCAAGGCGCCCAATTGAAACGAGCGGTCGATACCGCCGAAAAATCCGATGAAAAATTGCAGCGCGCTTATGTCTGGCCCGGATTTGGCCATAACGAGCCGCTTCCAAACGGCCGGAGATGGTTCATTACATTGCACAATACAGGTAGAACGGCCGGAATCATTCAGACAATCCATCACGCAATTATTTCTGAGAACGATTTCAATGCTGGAAAATTTACCTATGATGTCTTCGACGGTAGGGAAAATGTAATACCGCCACAACCTATTCAGATTATTGCCGGGCTCAGCTACGACATTTTGAAGCCTAGAATATCGTGCGGATATATCACTTACGAAGATGTGTTCGGTAAGATGCAGAGACAGGGATGGAAACACCGTCTGCGCCTCGACGGAAATTCCAACTCCTTGCCCGGCTGCTACAGCTCGTTCTACCAGCCCTGGAAAGACAAGACTAAACACAAAACTAAGACATAACGCCAGGCAGCATTGGATGGCCCCCTTTCGTGGGGGCTTTCTTATTTCCGCCAACTTGCGTCGATCTGTCGGGACGTACCCGTACCGGCGACATGCTAGTTATGTCAAGTCTCGCATAATCGCCCCGCACGGTGATGTCACAATTTCATTGGCCCACGTCCCGGTTTCAGTTACTGGCAATTATCCCGCTCATCGAATCACGAGGGACGCTTCTCGAGACGATCCCTGAAGCGGAGCGGGTGCGGTTCCTGCGGGCGAGGTTCGTGACCCCGCTCCCGGGCGGTCCGGGTAACGTCCCCGCCGGTACTACGGCCGGTGTGCAAGGTGCCTTGCTTAAGCGCGAACGACGGCGCGGGTAATGCCGCATCCTCTCGCTCGCGTGAAGCGCGGCCCGGGCTGAGTGGCGGCGTTCGTTCGCTGCGACAAGAGCCGTGGTGGAGCGCCGAAAGGCGAGCGTGCTCCGATGAGCGCGCGTCTGCGCCAGCACACATTCCGGATGGCAACATCCGATGTGCGGCGCGGTCACGATACGACGCGCCTTCCGGCGCTCTGCCTCCCTTTTTTATCCGGAGGCGAATTGTGAGCCTGGTTCCCTGGCATGGTGGTTGGCAAAAACCCGGACGCGCCCGCGTCGCGGGAGTGAATTATTTTGTCCGCCCCCGCGCAGTGAAACGAAGCGGGGGAGGGGGACCGCCGAAGGCGGTGGAGGGGGCGTTCGGTCTCGTCGGACAGACTGGATCCTATGCGTGTACGTCAGGCCGCGGCCCCTCCCACCACGCTTCGCGTGGTCCCCCCTCCCCGCTGTCGCGGGGCGGGATGAAACCTGCGCGTCGCGAGAAGGGCTACTGGATGACGAAACGGCGGAAAAAATCCGGAAGGCGCGGCCTCTACAACAAACGTTTGACGCCTGACGGGCAGGCGGCGCAGCGCGAAGCCGCTTTCGCGGCGATCCGGCGGCTGTACGCGGAGGCCCTGCCGCTGTGGCGGAGTTGCCCGCGTGGTTATTGCCGGCGGCATAAAGCCTGCAGCGGCGAGGCGTCGACGTGCCTCAAGCGCGGTTGGCCGCTGATGCCGGCAGAGCTGCAAAGACTGGCATTCGATCAGGTGATGGCCGGCGGACCGCGCCGCCTGCCGCCGGCGACGCATACTGAATGGCATTTACGCTGTTTTCCGCCGTCCAATTTCGTTCTCTGAGCTCCAGGGTGCCGCGCGAGAATGAACTTCACCCGAACGAGTTTTGCAGGTGTCGCACGAAAAGCGGAGGGTCCGCGACTGGATAGCCGGATCGACGGTCGCTTACCCCGCCCACGCAAGCTTGCGCGAGCCGGATCCCGTTCCGTCGCCGTCATCGCCGACAACGCAATTCCGTCCCGCGGATTTCGCGAGATAGAGGCGGCGGTCGGCGCACTGGAACAGGCTGTCGTAGTCGGAGGCGTCGTCGGCGCAGGTGGCGAGGCCGATGCTGACGGTGACGAGCGGCGCGCCGGCGTCGGCGTCGAGGTGACTTGCCACGTCGCGGCGGATGCGTTCGCCGAGCGCCAGCGCCGCCTGGCGCTGCAAACCCGGTGCGATCACGACGAATTCCTCGCCGCCATAGCGGAACACCGAATCGTCGGCGCCGACCGCGGCCATCACGATGCGCGCCATGCGCAGCAGCACCACGTCGCCGGCGGCGTGGCCGAAACGGTCGTTGAAGCTCTTGAAATGATCGATGTCGAGAATGAGCAGGCTCGCCGGCCGGCCGGCCCGCGCCGCTTCCTCGATGCTCGTCCTGCCGAGATATTCGAGCCGCCCGCGGTCCAGCGCGCCCGTCAGGGCGTCCCGTCCGGAGCGCGCCATCAGGTCCTCGTAGCGTTCACGGTAGGTGAGAAGGTCGAACACGTCGCTGATGCGCGGCGCGCGTTTCTCGCGGCCGCGCGGCAGCTCCAGCCAGCGCAGGTAAAAGGTGCCCAGGCCGGCATAGATCGTGATAGCGGCCATCTTCGACGCCCAGCCGCCGAACAGCACCGACAGCGGCGCGCCGGTCAGATAGCGGAGGCCGGCATAGAACGCGAACTGATCGAAGCTGAGCACCACCGCGCCGGTGACGGCGAGCCGCAGCAGAAGCCGGCCGGCGGTCGGCGTGCGCAGCCGCTCGTACAGCATGATCATCATGATGCAGTCGGCGAACAGAACGAGCGTGCCCCACACCATGAGCGCGCCCATCTCGTTGAGAAAGCCGGGATCGGGACCTGCCGAAGACGGTCCGGCGTCATGAAGGCGCGTCAGCGCGGCGAGCGCGAACAGGAGCAGATTGCCGAGCAGCAGACCGTAAATCGGCTGCCGCACCACCACGGCATCCTCGCGGATATAGACCAGCAGCAGCAGCATGAGCTTGCCGCTGAACAGCACGGTCGAGCCGGGCGAGGCGATGATGCCGAACGGCAGCGGCAGATAAATGACGCTGGCGAGATAAGTCTCGAGAAAGTGCATCACGCCGAGCGCGCAAAAGAAGGCGCCGATGCCGATGCGGCTCCGGGCGCGGAACAGTCCCGCCAGTGCCGCGAAATAAACCACCGCCTCGGCCGCCATCAGCAGCGCGTTGGTCCCACCCGGCGAAAGCTGAAATGTGGCCGCAGACGCGAATGGCGACATGCACCGGATCCCCTGACAGCAGGACCGGTACCCACCCCGATGCCCGCCCGGCCGTAGGTATCAGGCGGGGGTTAACGGACGGAAACCGCAGTCATTGTTGTGTCATCGTCGCGACGGTTGCCGGCCCGGCAGGCCGCGAATTCGGCGCCGGATGACTGATTTTCAGTAAAAGATCAGGGCGTGCCGGACGCACGCCGGCACAACGCGGAACCTGGCCCGTGCCTTCGGGGTTTGGCCTTCGCGTGCGGCCAAGGGGAGGTCTGTTCCATGAATGCGCCCGGGACTGCCGATGATGCCGATGGCCCGTCGCTCAGCGACGACGACATTGCGGTCCTTTGCGATGTCGGCGATTCGTTTCCGGCGAGGGCCGGCGCCGTGAAACGCCAGAGGCTGGAGCGTCTGATCGCGGAAGGCTTTGTCGAACCCGCCCGCTCTTCAAAGGGGCCGCAGAAATATCAGCTCACCGGCAAAGCGCAAAAATTTCTTGCCGAACGCGGTGTCGGACTGAACGAATCATGAAACGAATTCCGGCCCGGAATCAGCCGGCGCGGCGTTCGGATGAATCGCGGTCTTTTTTCTTCCCGCCCGACCGCAGGATGCTTTTGATCTTGGCCGGCGGGCGGCCGGATTTTTCCGCGATCTCGCGGTCCTGCTCGATCAGGAAACCGTGCGCCGGCTTGTCGCCGTCGATCCCGCCTGTCAGCGCGCGGGGTACCTTGCGGTTCGATCGCTGCGTGCCGTCTTCGTACAGCACGTCGAACATCACGAATTCGGAGTTCAGTCCCGGCTTTCTCGGCATGGCGGTTCTCGCTGTTGTTGTTATTGAGCCCTTCGCGCGTCGCCGCTTTTTACGCGCGAACGCCGGCGCCAGAATGACGCCGGCGTCCGTTAGATAGGTATGCTTCAGGCCGATTGAAGATTGGCAGCAGCCGACTTGCCGCTGCGGCGGTCGGCCTCGATGTCGAACGACACCTTCTGGCCTTCGACCAGGCTGCGCATGCCTGCACGCTCGACTGCGGAGATGTGGACGAATACGTCCGGGCCGCCGGCGTCCTGAACGATGAAGCCGTAACCTTTTTGGGCGTTGAAGAACTTGACGGTACCTTAGCCATGATGGCCTCCATTAAAACGCAAAAGCGTCTTGCGGCCGTGCGAACCATTCGCACGGTTTGCTATCCGGATTTTGCGTGGTCTTGGGAAAGGCCATTGTTTTAGAGCGCATGCTTAAATTCGGAACACCGGTAGCCACCCCGGAGGAGTCCGGGCAGGCATTTTCCGCATGACGCGTCAGGCCGGCAAGGCAAGCTCAATCGCGAATGTTCGCGTATATAAAGGCACTGCGACGTTTTGGCAATCGGCCTTGCCCGGCATCGCCCCGGCGGGACGGCCATGGTGAACAATCCTGAAAGCCGGCCGGCGAAATCCGGCAGGACGCTTCGGGTTCGGCCGTCAGTCAGGCCGGCAATGCCCGCCGGCGCCGGCTAAAGCGCCGCCACCGCGCTCACTTCCACCAGCAAATCCTCCCGCACCAGGCGGTCGACGATCAGCAGCGTGTTGGTGGGGTACCGGCCGCCGGCGAACAGACGCGGAAACTCCCGCGCCCGGTACTGCGCGAACTTCGGAATGTCCTGCGAGTGGACCAGATAGCTGGTAAAGGCGGCCACATTGGCGAAGCTCGCGCCCTGCGAGGCGAGCGCCGCGCCGATATTGGCGAATACGATCGCGCATTGTGCTTCGAAATCCGCAGGCGTCGCGCCGTCAGGGCCGATGCCGACCTGACCGGCAATGAACAAAAATTCCGAGGCTTTGACCCGCGCGACATTTGAAAAGGGCGCGGCCGGCTTCGCCAGGGTGTCAGGGTTGAGAAACTCGATACCGGTCATGGATGCTCCGCGGGTTCCGGGGTGAAAGTAGGGACCAAAGATTAACCCGGCGGACTGCCGGGCAACATCGCCGGTTCTGCATCGCCCATTCCGCGTTCGCGGCCGACTGCGCCGGAGCGCGCCGGCCGGATGTTCCCCCGCCACGACATCGCCGCCTCCTCTCCGTTTCGGGGCCCGACCCATGCCGTGTTCGGCCGGGACAACGGCCGTTCGGCGACAGGGACAAACCGGGAGTGAGTGATGCAGTTTTCGGCTTCGCGTTATTTGAAGTTTTCCGCGCTCATTTTGGCCGCTCTGGCGCAGCCTGCCGCTGCCGGCTGGGTCATGGATCCTGCGGCGGGCCAGCCCCAACCCCGGGCGCCGGCCCAAACTTCGCAGCAGCTGGTGCGGCAGACATTAACGCGCGAAGCTTCATCGCCGGCGCCGGCTTTCGAGGGCCTGGTCGCGTCGCACGCCAGCGCCAACGGCCTGCCGGCTTCGCTGGTGCATCGGGTGATCATGCGCGAGAGCGGCTATAATCCGCATGCGGTCAGCGCCGGCAATTACGGACTGATGCAGATCAGGCTCGGCACCGCCCGCGCCATGGGCTACAGCGGCCCGGCGTCCGGTCTGCTCGATGCCGAAACCAACATGACCTACGCGGTGCGTTACCTCGCCGGCGCGTATCGTGCCGCCGGCGGCAACGAGGCGCGTGCGATCGCGCTTTACGCGCGGGGATATTAGACCGCCGGCCGCGACGCTGCCGCGGCAGGCACTTTTCGGCAGGCCTGCCGCGGGAGTAACCTGCCGCCGTCGTGACCCGAAAGCGAGCGTTCGATGTCGTTTCTCAGCGCGTTGTTCGGCGGCGGCGCAAAACCGGAAAAGCCCCCGGAGCCGGTGGAATACAAAGGCTTCGTGATCCGCGCCGCGCCCTTCAAAAGCGAAGGCCAGTACCAGACCGCGGGCATCATCGAGCGCGAAACCGGCGGGGTTCGCCAGGAGCACCGCTTCGTGCGCGCCGATGCGTTTGCGGCCTACGATGACGCGGTGACCTTCAGCCTCGCCAAGGCGAGGCAGCTTGTGGACCTTCAGGGCGAGCGCATGTTCGGGTGATCCGGAGACACGGAATTGTCGGGCCGCGCCGGGTAAATTTGCCGATTCCGGCAGCCTTGCGGGCTCTTTTTTCGGAAAGGACCGCCCCCATATTTGTGGGCGTGGATCGCCGAACGGGGTCCGCCGCGTCGGCCAGTCCCTGATGATTTGATCTGCATCAGGGCACACCGGTGCAGTCCGACTTAACCCAATGACGATGTTCCGTTCGCGCCGGAAGGGCGTTCGTAGCAGGCCGAGGGAAACGACATGAATGCAGAGAAGTACACCGACCGCAGCCGCGGTTTTATCCAGTCCGCCCAGTCGCTCGCGCTGCGCGAGGGACACCAGCAGTTTGCTCCCGAACATCTGCTCAAGGTTCTGCTCGACGACCCGGAAGGCCTCGCCGCCGGGCTGATCGACCGTTCCGGCGGCAACTCGCGTGCCGCGCTGTCGGCGGTCGAGGCGGCCCTTGCGAAGCGGCCGAAAGTGTCGGGCGGGGGCGCCGGGCAGGTTTATCTCGATCCGGGTCTGGCGCGCGTATTCGACGTGGCCGAAAAGGCCGGCGAGAAAGCGGGCGACAGCTTCGTCACCGTCGAGCGGCTGCTGCTTGCGCTGGCGCTCGAGAAGAATACCGAAGCCGGCAAGATACTCGCCAATGCCGGCGTGACGCCGCAGAACCTCAATGCCGCGATCGAGTCGCTGCGCAAGGGCCGCACCGCGGATTCCGCGTCGGCGGAAAACGCGTACGACGCGCTCAAGAAATATGCCCGCGATCTCACCCAGGCCGCGCGCGACGGCAAGCTCGATCCGGTGATCGGCCGCGACGAGGAAATCCGCCGCACCATTCAGGTGCTGTCACGGCGCACCAAGAACAATCCGGTGCTGATCGGCGAGCCGGGCGTCGGCAAGACCGCCATCGTCGAAGGTCTGGCGCTGCGCATCGTCAACGGCGACGTGCCGGAAAGCCTGCACGACAAGAAACTCCTCTCGCTCGATCTCGGCGCCCTGATTGCCGGCGCAAAGTATCGCGGCGAGTTCGAAGAACGTCTCAAGGCCGTGCTGGGCGAAGTGACGTCGGCTGCCGGCGCCTACATCCTGTTTATCGACGAGATGCATACCCTGATCGGCGCGGGCAAGGCCGACGGCGCCATGGATGCCTCGAACCTGCTCAAGCCGGCGCTGGCGCGCGGCGAACTGCACTGCATCGGCGCGACCACGCTCGACGAATACAAGAAGCACGTCGAAAAGGACGCCGCTCTCGCGCGGCGCTTCCAGCCGGTTTTTGTCGACGAACCGAGCGTCGAGGACACGATCTCGATCCTGCGCGGCCTGAAGGACAAGTACGAAGCCCATCATGGCGTCCGCATAACCGACGGCGCGCTGGTTGCGGCGGCGACGCTGTCGCACCGCTACATCGCCGACCGCTTCCTGCCCGACAAGGCGATCGACCTCGTGGACGAGGCGGCCGCCCGGCTGAAGATGCAGGTCGATTCTAAGCCGGAAGAACTCGATACGATCGACCGCGAGATCGTCCGGCTCAGGATCGAGCAGGAGGCGCTGAAGAAGGAGCACGATCCCGGCTCGCGCGCCCGCCTTGTCAATCTCGAAACCGAACTCGCTTCGCTCGAGAAGCAGTCGGCCGACCTGACAACGCGATGGAAGTCCGAGAAGGAAAAGCTGTCCGGCGCGCAGAAGCTCAAGTACGAACTCGACCAGTTGCGGGTCGAACTCGCCAACGCGCAGCGCCGCGGCGAGTATCAGCGCGCCGGCGAGATTTCCTATGGCCGCATTCCGGAGATCGAGAAGAAGCTCAAGACGATGGAAGAGGGCGCCGGCAAAGGCGCCATGGTCGAGGAGGCGGTCACCGCCAATCACATCGCCCAGGTGGTGTCGCGCTGGACCGGCATTCCGGTCGATCGCATGCTCGAAGGCGAGAAAGAGAAGCTGCTTCATATGGAGGAGCAGATTGGCAAGCGCGTGGTCGGCCAGACGGATGCGGTCAAGGCCGTGTCCACGGCCGTGCGCCGCGCGCGCGCCGGCTTGCAGGATCCGCACCGGCCGATCGGTTCGTTCATGTTCCTCGGCCCGACCGGCGTCGGCAAGACCGAGCTGACCAAGGCGCTGGCCGCGTTTCTGTTTGACGACGAAAACGCGCTGCTGCGGATCGATATGTCGGAATACATGGAGAAGCATTCGGTGGCGCGTCTGATCGGTGCGCCGCCCGGCTATGTCGGTTACGAGGAGGGCGGTGCGCTGACCGAAGCGGTTCGCCGCCGTCCCTATCAGGTGGTGCTGTTCGACGAGATCGAGAAGGCGCATCCGGACGTGTTCAACGTTCTGCTGCAGGTGCTTGACGACGGCCGTCTCACCGACGGGCAGGGCCACACCGTCGATTTCCGCAACACCCTGATCGTCATGACGTCGAATCTCGGTTCGGAAATCCTCGTCAACCAGCCGGAAGGCGAGGACACGGACGTGGTGCGCGCTCAGGTCATGGAGATCGTGCGCGCGAGCTTCCGGCCGGAATTCCTCAACCGGGTGGACGAGATCATTCTGTTCCACCGCCTGCAAAAGTCCGAGATGACCCGCATCGTCGACATTCAGATGATGCGGCTCGAAAAGCTGCTCGAGGAGCGGAAGATCACCGTGAAACTCGAACCGGCGGCGCGCGAATGGCTTGCCGAAAAAGGCTGGGATCCGGCCTATGGCGCGCGCCCGCTCAAGCGCGTGATCCAGAAGTCGGTTCAGGATCCGCTCGCGGAAATGATCCTCGCCGGCCGCATCAAGGATGGCGACCACGTCGTCATCGCGGCCGGCAAGCAGGGGCTCAAGTTCAACGGCCAGCTGGCAGCGGCCGCGTAAGCGGCGGCCGCTGGTTCCCCCCGCGGACGCCTCTCCCGAGACTTTGCGTCTTGCGGGGCGGCGCCGTGTTTGGCATCTCTCGATCGCCCCGGCAGCGCCGGGGCGATTCGCTTCGGGAGCCGCCGCGATGAGCTACATCCAGTCCGTGCTTCAGCCGGGCGAAAAGCTGATCATGCTCGGCAGGCTGCACTGGATCGTCTACTCCCGCGCGATCTGGTATCTGGTCCTTGGCGTCGTTCTGCTGGTCGTGGAGCATCTGTACTGGGACGAGCCGGTGGTCCTTCTGGCAACCGCGGTCATTTTCGGCGTGCTCACTCTCGCCGGCGCCGTGCACGCCTGGTTCGTCCGCTGGATGACCGAGATAGCGGTCACCGACCGGCGCGTGATCTACAAACGCGGCTTCATCAACCGGCACACCATCGAGACCCACATGGACAAGGTGGCGGCGATCGACGTCGACCAGTCGGTGCTGGGGCGGTTGCTGGACTACGGCACGGTCACGGTGCGCGGCACCGGCATGACATTCGAGCCGCTGCGGCGGGTCGAAGCGCCGCTTTCGCTGCGCAACGCGATCACCGCGAAATAACGCGAAACAGGATCAGCGAATTTGCGCGACGCGGCCGGGCACGTGCGCCATCAGCGCGTCGAGCTGTTCGCGGTTCTTTTCAAATGACGCAAGCGCAGTGCCGTCGAGCACCCGCCCGCGCGGCAGCCTGACCGTCATCGGATTGACGAAGCGGTCGTTGATCAAAATCTCGAAATGCACGTGCGCCCCGGTTGAAAGCCCGGTCGATCCGACGAAGCCGATCACCTGGCCCTGGCGCACCCGGCTGCCGACATTGAGGCCGCGGGCAAACGCGGTCATGTGGCCGTAGGCGGTTTCATAGCCGTTGGCATGGCGGAGGCGAACGTATTTGCCGTAGCCGCCTTTCACGCCGATTTCGTCGATACTGCCGTTGCCGGCCGCGAAGATCGGCGTGCCGAAGGGCGCTGCCCAGTCAACGCCGGTGTGGCTCTTCATGTAGTGGAGCAGCGGGTGGTTCCGCTCGCCGAACCCCGACCGCATGATGCCGACCGCAACCGGCTTGCGCACCAGGAACTTCTTCGCGCTCTTCCCGGTCTCGTCGTAATAGTCGTACGTGCCGTCGTCGGTGGTCTGATAGTGATAATACCGCTTGGTTTCGCCGCCGAGCGTCAGCGATACATAGCGCACTTCGCCGTGGCCTTCGCCGGTTTCGTCGTCGGCGTAGAGCACGTCGAACGCGTCGCCGGTCTGCACCCTGCGCTGGAAATCGACGTCGTAGGAGTAGATCCGGATCATCTCCTCGATCACCGGCGGCGGGATGTTGTTGCGCAGGCCGGTCTCGTAGATGCTTTGATAAAGTCGCACGCCGCCGCGGTCGTCGTCAGCGGCATCGTCGCCGGCCGCATCGGCGACTTCGGCGGCGATGTTGCGGATATCGACCGGCACGTAGGCGCCGCTGTCGGAGATGGCAACCGCTGCCTCGATCGCGGTGTCGTTCGAGACGATGACGCGCAGCGGCTGCATGTGGCCGGGCCCGGCCGCACGCCGTCAGCACGCGAAGCTTGTGCCTTCTTTGATGCCGCCTTCCCTGGCGGCGGCGCCGAGCGCCGCGATGACGTTTTTGATCTCCTCGGGCGCGGCGCCAAGCTCGCGCAGGATCGAGCCGACCGTCTCGCCTTTTTTGACAACGACGGCATGCTCGCTCCAGTCGGCTGGCGGCGCTGGTCTTCGGCAGCAGCGTGATGTTCTCCGGCACCACGCGCGCCTCGAAGCCGACATACGGATCGGTGTCGCCCTCGGCGGCGTAGCTGAGCTTGAGCCCGGCAGCGCCGGCAGCCGGATCGCCGCCGGCAAGGAGCGGCGCCGCGGCCGCGCGCCCGGCTCGCGACGTCGCGCACGCGCGCGAGGATCTCGTCCGGCGGCAGCAGCGTGGAGGGCTTCACCTTCGCCATCAGCGAATTGATGTCGCACTGCGCCGGCGTGATTTTGCCTTTTCCGCCGCCGGTCGTCACCAGATCGCAGGTGACGAAGGAAACCTCCGCGTCGGGCTCGGCCGCGGGAGGCGCATCGTCGGTGCTGGCGACGCCGTCGGCCAGAAGCTTTTGCGGATTGAAGGGGGGAATGCTGGCGGACAGTTCGGAGGCCGCCAGCGACAGGTTGCCGGTGACGCGGGCGAAGGAACGGGTGCGGATCAGCTCGCGTTCGCGTACCCTGGTCGTCGTGGGTATTCGCACGACCTGTCGCGCCACGCTCGGTTCGACGGCGGTGGCGAGCCGGTCGGTTTTGCGGATGCCGTCGACGCGGGCCGCAGCACCCGCGGCCGCACCGCGCAACGTGGTCTCGATCCGCTCCGGCGCCGAGGCGAAAGTGGTTTCGCCGTCGAGCGACGCAAAAACGGCGCCTCCCATCAGGGCGGCGCCGCATAATCCGGTCAGGATCGTCCCGCTGAACCACTGTACCGAGAGCCGGCGGCGATCGACCAGAACGCCGTTGCCGCCATCGACCGACAACGGCGGCTCGTTGCCGAGCTGAATGGCTTCTGCCTCAAGCCTCCGATGTGCGCCGCGCGGCTTAACCTGGTCCAAGACCACCGTTCCCTGCACTCGCGGTCGCACACGGTGCGACATCCCCTACGCGGCACGGAGGAAAGATCCGACAGACGCCCTGACCGGCCCGACCGCATGCGTCACTCGGCATCCGCGCCGGCCTCGACAAAGGCCGGCGAAATCGCCGATGCAACTAAGGTCAGGCGAGCTGGCGTGTCCCCCGTATCGCGACGCCCCGACAACCCGATACAATACGCAAGAACGGCGGAGGAATGTGGCCGCAGTGCGGCGCGGACGCCGCCCGCGCGATCCGGCGTCGCGCGAAACGCCTGCGGGCACAGGCGATTTGCAGCGTCGCCGAAGCAGCCGTCCGGCTCGCCATCCACAGGACGAATTTTGGAATCACAGCCGTTGACAATACCGTCGGCCCACGCCTATATAGGCCGTCTTGGCGCGCCGCCGCCTCGCGATGGCGCGTCTTGCGAAGCCCCTCACTGTTTACGCGGTGAATCATCCGGCCATGAGCTATGGCCATGTCGGATGTGCGGGCTTCGGCGGCTCCGGCTTTTGCCGGGGACGGGGCCGTAAGGCTCCGGGATGTTTGACAAGTGAATCGGAAGAAAGAGAAACGTGGACGGCGGAGTCCTTGCGGGCCGCTTCCTCGAACGGAGAAGGTCTGAGCTTCACGGCTTGGGTTTTGTCCGCAGAGTGGCGGCCATGGAAGAGACTTCGGCGGTCGACGTTTTAAGGTAACACTATTGGTTCTTGCGGGGCTCACGCTTCGCAGGAAACAAAAGTGGGACCTCGTCAAACGTGTGATCAGCCGAGATCAAAATCTCTTCAACCTGAGAGTTTGATCCTGGCTCAGAGCGAACGCTGGCGGCAGGCCTAACACATGCAAGTCGAGCGCCCCGCAAGGGGAGTGGCAGACGGGTGAGTAACACGTGGGAACGTGCCCTTTGGTTCGGAACAACTCAGGGAAACTTGGGCTAATACCGGATATGCCCTTACGGGGAAAGATTTATCGCCAAAGGAGCGGCCCGCGTCTGATTAGCTAGTTGGTGAGGTAACGGCTCACCAAGGCTACGATCAGTAGCTGGTCTGAGAGGATGATCAGCCACACTGGGACTGAGACACGGCCCAGACTCCTACGGGAGGCAGCAGTGGGGAATATTGGGCAATGGGCGAAAGCCTGACCCAGCCATGCCGCGTGGATGATGAAGGTCTTAGGGTTGTAAAATCCTTTCAGCGGGGAAGATAATGACGGTACCCGCAGAAGAAGCCCCGGCTAACTTCGTGCCAGCAGCCGCGGTAATACGAAGGGGGCTAGCGTTGCTCGGAATTACTGGGCGTAAAGGGCACGTAGGCGGCTTTTTAAGTCAGGGGTGAAATCCTGGAGCTCAACTCCAGAACTGCCTTTGATACTGAGAAGCTTGAGTCCGGGAGAGGTGAGTGGAACTCCGAGTGTAGAGGTGAAATTCGTAGATATTCGCAAGAACACCAGTGGCGAAGGCGGCTCACTGGCCCGGTACTGACGCTGAGGTGCGAAAGCGTGGGGAGCAAACAGGATTAGATACCCTGGTAGTCCACGCCGTAAACGATGGATGCTAGCCGTTGTCGGGTTTACTCGTCAGTGGCGCAGCTAACGCATTAAGCATTCCGCCTGGGGAGTACGGTCGCAAGATTAAAACTCAAAGGAATTGACGGGGGCCCGCACAAGCGGTGGAGCATGTGGTTCAATTCGAAGCAACGCGCAGAACCTTACCAGCTTTTGACATGTCCCGTATGAGTACCAGAGATGGAACTTCTTCAGTTCGGCTGGCGGGAACACAGGTGCTGCATGGCTGTCGTCAGCTCGTGTCGTGAGATGTTGGGTTAAGTCCCGCAACGAGCGCAACCCTCGCCCTTAGTTGCCATCATTTAGTTGGGCACTCTAAGGGGACTGCCGGTGATAAGCCGCGAGGAAGGTGGGGATGACGTCAAGTCCTCATGGCCCTTACGGGCTGGGCTACACACGTGCTACAATGGCGGTGACAATGGGATGCAATGGAGTAACCCTGCGCAAATCTCAAAAAGCCGTCTCAGTTCGGATTGTGCTCTGCAACTCGAGCACATGAAGTTGGAATCGCTAGTAATCGCAGATCAGCACGCTGCGGTGAATACGTTCCCGGGCCTTGTACACACCGCCCGTCACACCATGGGAGTTGGCTTTACCTGAAGACGGTGCGCTAACCGCAAGGAAGCAGCCGGCCACGGTAGGGTCAGCGACTGGGGTGAAGTCGTAACAAGGTAGCCGTAGGGGAACCTGCGGCTGGATCACCTCCTTTCTAAGGATGATCCTTCAGAGACGCCTCACGCGTCTTTATCGGATCTCTTGGAAACATCAGGGCAGATCGATCTCAGGACCGATTATGCCCATTTGCGGGACGCCGCCGTCTTCATTTCTCTTTCTTCGCGAACGAGCAGACCAGGGGTCAGTAATCGGTATTCAGTAATCAGATCCGGACGTGTCTTCTGATTGCCGGTTTCTGATTACTGACTCCTGGTCCGGGCTTGTAGCTCAGTTGGTTAGAGCGCGCGCTTGATAAGCGTGAGGTCGGAAGTTCAAATCTTCCCAGGCCCACCAGCCTTCAGGACTCGCGCAAGCGGTGACGAGGCGTGCGCGAGCTGACGGCTCGACGGCCTCAGCTGACGCCGACTGGTACGGGGCCATAGCTCAGTTGGGAGAGCGCCTGCTTTGCAAGCAGGAGGTCGTCGGTTCGATCCCGTCTGGCTCCACCAGACGTTCGATCTGTCGCGAGCCGGTTTGCCGATGCGCTCGAACGTCTTGCGGCGACGATGCCTGGCGATGCGCCGCCAATCGACGCACAGCTCGTTCGTGAGAATACATAATTCGTCGCGCTCTCGGCTTCGCTCGGCGGGCGCGCGTGGTATCTGACATCGTGAAGAGGAGATCGATCCGAGCGCTGCGCGTGGCTGTGAAGTCGCGGGCGGCGCGCTTTCTCCAGGCATTTCCTGCATCGGATGTTTCCGGCGACGAAAGTCGTGCGGCGGTATTTGCGGGCATGCGATGCATTTGTCGGCAAAGCTTGACCGCATTGCCGTTGGATTGGTCTTATGAAGCAAGCTGGTCTTTCTAATCAGTGTCCGCCCGCAGCGAACTCCACAGTTCGTTGCGGACCATCGCCGAGATGGATGGGCATTGATAATGAGAGCGATCAAGTGTCTTAAGGGCATTTGGTGGATGCCTTGGCGCTGAGAGGCGATGAAGGACGTACTACGCTGCGATAAGCCGCGAGGAGCTGCGAAGGAGCTTTGATCCGCGGATTTCCGAATGGGGAAACCCACCTTCGATAGTGGAATTCCGAGACCTTGCGTCTCGGAGACGAGACCGCAACGATCCCGCACAAGGGATCGGCGAGGTTTCGGATTTCCGCTATCAAAAGAAGGG
>CAVYCI010000013.1:0-66246 GCA_963766925.1 uncultured Alphaproteobacteria bacterium | reverse complement strand
GGTTCGGACAATCCTGACAACAGCATACATCGCACGCCCCAACGGCCTGCACGGACGACTGCGGCGAGTTTTATTTGACCCGCGACCGGGGCTGCGGGGGATGGCCATACAGCGGCATCCAGGCGTAGACGAACCGCATCAGACTGTCCGGCGGGACTTGCCACGCGTCGCTATCTGCACATCGGCCAGGCATGGTTCGAGGGCTCGAAAACTTCGCGCTACAGCCTTAATGCTCGATCCGCGTTGTTGTCGATCCAATACTTCTTTACCACTCCCGCGCAAATGGCCGCTGTGGAAAGAAAGCAACTCTCCCCCCTCACCGGGCTTCGCGGCGTGGCCGCCTATTCGGTATTGACCGGTCACGCGCTTGACAGTGCATTCAACTATGGTGGCGTGGCATCCTTCGCGCCGTATTCAGGCCATCTCGCCTATTTCGGAATGTCGCTGTTTTTCGTGCCGATTTGCGATTTCGTACAATTACGCACCGCTGTTCAGCGAAGAACCGCCGCTCCGCGCCGTCTGGACATTCTTTGTTGCCCGTTTCGCCAGGCTTTATCCACTCTATATATTTGCGCTCGTAGCATTGGGGATCGAATTCATTCCGAGCCCGCATTTCGCAGACAACGAACTGGTGCTGCTGTCCTATCTCACGATGACCCAATCCTGGTTCAACGTCGAAATGGCGACATTTCCGCCCTTCTGGTCGATCAGCACCGAATGGTTTTTCTACTTCGTGTTCGCGATCGGGGCTTTGCTGATGCCGGCAAATCCCCGTCCACTCGCGACATTCGCCGTCTTCGCCGCCGTCGGTCTCGTCGGAACGGGTGTCATATTTCAGTTCTTTGGCCCACAGGCAGCATCGCTGGCGCGGCAATGCTGCTTTTACGGCACCAACGTCAGCGCCGATCCGCTGGGATGGCTTACTTATTTTTCGCCCTATGTGCGTCTGCTCGATTTCATCATCGGAATACTGGCCGCCAGAACCTATGCCGCCCTTCAACAGTCAGACCGCCGATCGCGCTACGCTACAGTCGTCCTGTCGCTCTGTGTCGGGTGGTGCGCTGCGGTCATCCTTATCGTGCCACTCACCGAATTGCCGTTTCTCAAGGTGCTGCTGCCAAATTTCATTCTGGCGCCGGCGCTGGCCGTGCTTATGCTCGTCTGCTGCCGCAACGATACCTGGCTCACCCGGATGCTCAGTTCACCGCCGCTGATTCTGGCCGGCACCATCAGCTATTCGGTCTATATTTGGTCCTGGGCAATCATGAGATTGCTCGGCAATGAATTTGCCCCGACCGAACCTTCCCCGTTGGCATATCTGAATTCTGGCGTGAGTTCGGTCGTTTGTATCCTGCTGACAACCGTGTTTGCATATGGCAGCTACCTGCTTATTGAAAAGCCGTCGCGTGCGTGGCTGCGTCGCATGCTTTCGCCTGGAAGGCTGGCTTTATTGCCGGCGGTTTAGCATCGGCGGCATTTTTCGCGGCGGCTTGCGCCGGCGCGCCCGCCGCACCTGACCTGTGTATGCAAATGTATGCAAACCACGCCCTGCCATTTTTAACCGCCCGCACCAGTCATCACCGCCGGGCAGTATCGAAGAACTTTTCATGCGCGAACCCGAACTCCGGAGTTCCGCATTACGGACATTGTCCGACACTTTGGCGAACTGTCTAACGGATTTCAGTTTATTCAACTAACCAGTCTGACGAATTGCCTTTGCGGTCCGCGCAGTTTTGGTGCCCGGAAAGTGCGACAGTCGCCATATGAGCTGCGCATACATTCCCCTCTCCGTCGCAGCTTGCCGGAAAGAGGAGCCCTCGAAAGCACCGGAGCTGGAATCATGAACGATCCCGTCGTGCGTTTTGTAAAAAGTACCACGGCTGTTGAATCCGGGTTTATCGCCGCCGGACTCACCGTCTCGGTTCTGGCCGTCATTGGCTCCCTGCTGATTCTGCTGGGCACCTGAAGGCCGGCCCCGTCCTCGGCGCTGAGCGCGATTGCTGACGGCTGGAACTGCCGTCTGCGGTTTCAAACGGCCGGCAGAAGCAGGATTTGCCGGTGACTGCCAAACGTTCCCATGCCGCAGGCATGGCGCGGCCTTCCTTAGCGGAGGCGACCGGGCGCACGCATAATGTCCGCCGTCTGCGCCCAGGTGTTTCTACCTGGAGATCCGATTTCGAATCTTGATCCGGCATTAACAGAGGACGCCGCATATCCGGACGGGCCACAGTGAACCGGCGGATCTCGACCGGAGCAGCGCTTGCTGATGCAGTTTCCAGGTGACGCGGGACCGATGGAACTAAACTCCATCTTGAACGGCGTGATGGAGGTCTACCCTGTCGGAATCATCCTCTGCGATCATCTCGGCAACATTCTTCTGGCCAACAAAGAACTGGAACGAATGTTCGGATACGCGCCGGGTGAGCTTGTCGGTCAGGCGATCGAGGTTCTCGTGCCGGGAAATCTGCGTGCCCGGCACACCCGCCACCGCCTCCAGTTCACGGCCAGTTCCGATCTTCGCATGGCCAGAGATCGCAGGCTCTCGGGGCGGCGGAAGGATGGCGACGAATTTCCTGTGGAGATCGGTCTCAACCAGATTCGAACCAATGACGGTATCCACGTTCTCGGCGTGATCGTCGACATCAGCGAACGAATTCGAATCGAACACATGAAGGACGAGTTCGTAGCAACGGTAAGCCACGAACTGCGCACCCCCCTCACCTCGATTGGCGGCGCACTTGGTCTTCTGGTCGGTAATGCCGGTGGAGAGCTGCCGCGCTCCGCGTTGCGGCTGCTCACGATCGCATACGCGAACAGTCAGAGGCTCATGCGGCTGGTCGAGAGCATTCTTACGATGGAAAAACTCGAGTCCGGCAAGCTGGTGTTCGCCCTCAAACGGCTCGATGTGCAGTCGCTGGTCAGGCAGGCAATCGAAGCAAATCAGGCGTTCGCAGAAACGTATGAGGTCCGGATTATCCTCGATCCTTCGTCAACGACCGGCGAAATACACGCCGATTTCCGACTGGGTCCTTCAGATCGCGACCAACCTGCTGTCAAACGCGATCAAATTCTCTCCGCCGGGCAGCGACGTTACCGTTGCCGTGGAAGAGCGTAACGGCAGCGTACGGATAGCCGTGCGCGACCACGGCCCGGGCATTCCGGACGAGTTCAAGCCACACATATTCGAGAAATTTGCGCAGGCCAACGCCACCGACGCCCGGCGTCAGGGCGGCACCGGCCTCGGGCTGAGCATCGTCAAGCAGATCGTCACGCGCCTCGGCGGCCAGGTAAACTTTTCCGACGCGCCGGGCGGAGGTGCGATTTTCAGCGTCGAGCTTCCCGCCTGCGATTCTGAAGGTGCGGCGACAGCTGCATCCGCTCCGGAGCAGCACGCGCCGGGCCCCCTCAAAAGCACAGAGGGGGCGCTGCGGTGACCGGGCAGCAACGGGACGACGGCCTTATTGACCAATCCGGAACCATGCTGCCGGCCGACGACGAAGACCGGTTTCGCCGTCTGGTCGACAGCGTCAAAGATTACGCGATACTCATGCTCGACCGCGACGGCTTGATAACGAGCTGGAACAGGGGTGCCGAGCGCATCAAGGGGTACCGATCCGAAGAAATCATCGGACGACATTTTTCATGTTTTTATCCGCAGCAGGATGTTGCGCAGGGAAAGCCGCAACAGGAACTGGTAACGGCAGTCGCCGAAGGCCGGCTTGAGGACGCCGGCTGGCGCGTACGCAAAGACGGAACGCAGTTCTGGGCGGAAGTGGTCATCACCCCGGTTTACGGCGCCGGCGGCGAGCTGATCGGCTTCAGCAAAGTGACCCGCGACATGACGAGCCGTCGAAAAGCCGATCAGAAATTCAAGGACCTGCTCGAAGCGGCTCCCGATCCGATCATCATCGTAAATCGCGCGGGTAACATCGTCATCGCCAATGCGCAGACGGAGAAGATGTTCGGCTATGCAAGAAATGAGGTCATCGGATGCCAGATCGAGGTGTTTCTGCCGCCGCGTTTTCACGCCAGGCATCCGGCACACCGGGACCTGTTCTTTGCAGCTCCGAAATCGCGCCCAATGGGCGTCGGTCTCGAACTGTACGGTCAGCGTAAAGACGGCAGGGAATTCCCCATCGAGATCAGCCTCAGCCCCCTGGAAACCGAAGAAGGAACGCTCGTTTCGTGTGCCATCCGCGACATCACGGAGCGAAAGCAGTATGAGAGCGCGTTACTGGAACGGAATAACGAACTCAACGCCGCAGTGAGGGAACTGGACGCATTTTCCTACAGCGTTTCCCACGATCTGCGTGCTCCGTTGCGGGCGATTGACGGATTTAGCAAAATTCTGCTCGAGCAATGTGGATCGGCCCTGCCTCCCGAGTCCCGCGAATACCTGCAATACATGCGCGACAACGCGGTGCAGATGGGCCATTTAATTGACGATCTGCTCGCATTCTCGCGTCTTGGCCGCAAGCCGCTCAGCAGGCAGCAGGTGGCGACGGGAACGCTTGTTGAAAAGATCGTGGAGCAGGTCAAAAAACAGGTTGAGGGGCGTTCGGTCAACGTCAGTGTCGGCGAAATGCCGGACGCCTGGGCCGATCCGGCGCTGCTCAACCAGGTCTTCTTCAATCTGATCGACAATGCCTTCAAGTACACGCGCAGACGCGCGCAGGCCGTCGTCGAGATAGGTTCGCGTGAAATCGACAGCGAGCGGGTCTTCTTTGTCCGCGACAACGGTGCCGGCTTTAACATGGAATACGCCGACAAGCTTTTCGGCGTATTCCAGCGGTTGCACCGCGCGGAAGATTTCGAGGGCACCGGCGTTGGTCTGGCAATTGCGCAGCGCATCGTCATGCGTCACGGCGGGCGCATCTGGGCTGAAGCGGAGGTCGACCGGGGAGCTACATTCTACTTTACGACAGGAGACCAACCATGATGGTCGATCCGCGGGCCGAAATTCTGCTGGTCGAAGACAACCCGAGCGATGTGACGCTCACGCTGCACGCCTTCAAGACCGCCAATCTTGCCAATACCATTCGTGTCGCACGCGACGGCGTGGAGGCACTTGAATTCCTGTTCGGCCCGGAGTTCAGACCCCGTTCACGAAACGCTGGAGAACCCGAAGCTGATCCTGCTGGACCTGAAATTGCCGAGAATCGACGGACACGAGGTCCTCAAACGCATCAAGAACGACCCGCGCACCCGGGGCATTCCGGTCGTCATCCTCACATCCTCGAGCGAGGAACGAGACGTCATGCAGACCTACGACATGGGCGCCAACAGCTACATCATCAAGCCGGTCGATTTTGAACAGTTTACGGAAGCGGTTCGCGACATCGGAAAATACTGGCTTGTCATCAACCACGGCAAGGCCGACTAGCGACGCCGCTCTCGCTCCGAACGTTTGCAGCAAAATCAGAACGCGGATAAGGCCCGCGGGCTCGGTTGAAACACAGCCCCCGGCTCCAGCAATCCCGGCCGCATTGTGCTTCCACGCCCGGCCTCGCCCGCGATACCCTGCAGACGGCCCGGAGCGGCAGACGCTCCGCGGACCACGCGGTGCCGGCAGGGATGCCATTTCCTCCGCGGCCGATCTGCGGCAATGTCCCACTGCGACAGGGCAGGACACGCGTTCAAGGGGCACCGATGGGGTTGCGCGATTTCACATTATCCGACGTCATCGATCGCAACGCAGGAATTTACGCGAACCGCCCCGCATTCGTCTTCGGCGCCGAACGGGTCACGCACGCTGACTATGCCGTGCGCGTCGGGCGGCTGGCACAGGGCCTCGCCAAGGCCGGTATCGCGCCCGGCGACCGCATCGCGGTCCTTTCGCAAAACAGCCTCGAATTCGTGGAGCTGTACGGAGCGGCCGCACGCCTCGGCGCAATTCTGGTGCCGGTCAACTGGCGCCTGAGTGCGGAGGAGATCGCTTATATCGTCGGCGACGCCGCACCGAAGATTGTTGTCGCCGACCCGGACAACCAGTCCGTTTTGCGGGGCATACGGGAATCGCTCCCGGCGGTCGAACGATGGTACGGGATCGGGGGCGGCACCGATCCGTTCGCGGATTATGCGAAGCTGATCGAAGCCGATGCCGGCATCGCGCAGTCTTCGACCGGCCCGAGGCCCGCGGGCGATGCAGCTTTGGTCATGATTCACACCGCGGCGGTCGGCGGCCGGCCGCGCGGCGCCCTGCTCTCGCACGCAAACCTCGTCGCCGCCGGCGCACAGCTTCTGCATCACTGGAGTTTGACGGCTGACGACGTGAACCTCGGCGCTTTGCCGCTATTCCACATCGCCGGTCTGGGAATGCTGCTCGCGGCGCAGTATGCGGGCGGAGCGAGCGTCATCATGCCGAAATTCGACGCCGCCACCGCGCTGTCATTGATCGAGGCCGAGCGCGTCACCCTGCTTGCAGAATTTCCGCCGATCCTCGCCTCGCTGCTCGACGCCGCCGAAAGCCGCCCTGCCGCGCTCGCGAGCCTGCGGATAGCGACCGGCCTCGACAGTCCGGAAACGATCGCCCGCTTTGAGCGCCAGTGCAGCGAGGCGCGTTTCTGGTCGGTGTTTGGTCAGACCGAGACGTCGGGCTTCGTCACCCTGGATCCGTTCCGCAACAGGCCGGGTTCGGCGGGAAGGCCCGCGATCCTCGCGACCGTCGCCGTGCTCGACGATGCAGACATGCCGATGCCCGCCGGCGAAACCGGCGAAATCGCGGTGCGGGGACCGACCGTTTTCCAGGGCTACTGGAAATGCGACGCCGATACCGCCTTTACGCTTCGCAACGACTGGCACCACACCGGCGATCAGGGCGCCTTCGATGCCGACGGCCATCTTTGGTACAAAGGCCGCTCGCCGGCCAAGGAACTGATAAAATCGGGCGGCGAGAATGTTTACCCCGCCGAGGTCGAGCGCGAGATCGCGGCGCACCCGGCGATCGTGGAGGTCGTCGTGCTCGGCGTACCGGACCCGCAATGGGGCGAGTCCATCAAGGCGGTCTGCATGCGCAAAGCCGGACTGACCGTGACCGAACAGCAGATCATCGATTTCGTCGGCGGCAGAATCGCGCGCTACAAACGCCCGCGGCATGTGACGTTCGTGGATGCACTGCCGAGGACAGCCTCCGGCGCGATTGACCGCGCAAAAGTCAGGGAAGCGCACGGGCGCGCTTGATCCGTCAGCAGATCGCGATCGGCGCCGGCGTCACGCGAGCCATCGCCTGCGTCTTCGGTAATGTTTGACCGCCAGATAATCGACCCGGTGGCCACCGCCGAGATAGGCGGCCTCCACGTCGGGATTGGATTTCACGACTTCGGCGGGACCGCTCATGACGATCCGCCCGCTTTCCATCAAATAGGCGTGCTGGACGATATCGAGCGCCATAACGGCATTCTGCTCGACCAGCAGCACGCCGACTTTGGCCTCGCCGTTGATGCGTTTGATGATATCGACAATCTCGTCGACCAGCATCGGCGAAAGTCCCAGACTCGGCTCGTCCAGCAGCAGCAGCTTCGGCTCGGTCATCAGCGCGCGGCCGATCGCGAGCATCTGCTGCTCGCCGCCCGAGAGATACCCCGCCTGGGCATCGGCGCGCTCGGCCAGGCGCGGAAACCAGGCAAACGTCCGTTCGAGCAGGTCGTTCACGTGCCTGCGATCGCGGTGCATGGACGTCGCCGCAAGGAGATTTTCCCGCGGCGTGAGATGAACAAATACCCGCCGGCCCTCGAGCACGTGGGCGATCCCCAGCCGGACACGGTCCGGCGGATCGAGCGCAAGCAGATCCCGGCCGGCGAATTTGATTTCGCCCCTCGTCACCTCGCCCCGCTCCGGACGCAGCAGACCGCTGATGGCTTTGAGCGTTGTGCTTTTGCCGGCGCCGTTTGCCCCGAGGAGGGCGACAAGTCCCCCCTCGGGCACGTCGATCGAAATGCTCTTGACCGCAAGAAACACGCGGTCGTAAGCAACCTCGATGTTATTGAGGCTGAGCATTATTTTCGGTCGCGGGATTATTTGCCGGTCGTTTTGAACCCTTCCGCGGATTTTTTGATTTCCGCCCACACCACGTCCTGATTGGCCGAAAACCAGTCGGTCTGCGGAACAAACTTTGTTCCGTCCCATCGCGCGATGCGGCCCTTGCCGCCGCCCTGATGATCTTCTTTGGTCACCGTCATGGCCGGCAGCAGGCCTTCGGCGGTGAAGTCGGTGATCGAGGTCAGTCCGTCGTTGAGCCAGGCGCCCGTGATCGGGCCGTCCGGCGATTTCTTGAAAGCGACGCGAACGCCCTCCAGCATGATAGCGCCCATCATCACTCCATAATTGTAGTAGGCCGTTCCGATCTTGGCCTCAGGCCCCGCTCCATGTCCTTTGCCGACGACTTCCTTGAGGATGTCGGCGACAACCGTCGGACTGCGCCCGCTGGCGCAGGGCTCGAACTTGAGCACGCCTTTGGCAGCGTCCTTGCCGACCACGTCCATGTCCGACTCCGAAAGCCAGACGCTCGAGGACATACGATCCATCGGTATGCCGTTCCGGATCGCTTCGCTCAGCGCCGTTGTCTGCCCGACGCCCGCTCCCCAGAACACCACCCAGTCCGGCTTTGCACGCCGCACCTGCGGCCAGATCGCCGCCTGATCGTTGCCGGGCGGCGTGTACGGAAAGGTCTCGAACGTGTAGCCGAGCTTCTGCGCGAGAGCCTGGAAAATCGGAATCGGCTCTTTGCCGAACGGTGTGTCGATATGGACAAGGACGACTTTCTTGCCCTTGAGGTCCTTGTCCTGCTGGCGGAAGAAATCGACGATCACGCCGGCCTGTGTCCAGTAATTCGGCGACAGCGGCATCACGTAAGGAAACACCGAGCCGTCGGCTGCGTCGCTGCGCCCCGAAAACGCGGTGACGAGATTGATTTTGTCTTCGAGCGCCCGCGACACCAGCGCGCGCGCGACCGGCGTGGACAGCGGATCGATCAGCACCATGCCCTCGCGCTTGAGCCGTTCGTAAGCTTCGATCGCACGCGGCAAATCGTTGGCGTGGTCGCTGACGTCGGCGACGACTTTGTAGCCGTTGATGCCGCCGCGCCCGTTGACGAGGCTGATGTAGTCCCGCTGACCCTGGCTGTATTCCGCGGTCACGAAGGTATAGATCTTCGTGAAATCCATCGGCATGCCGAAGCGGATTATTTTTTCATCGGCGGCGAAGACCGGCCGTGTGCCCGCGAGAGCGGCTGCGGCCGTGCCGGCGACGAACGTGCGCCGTGACAGTTTCATTGTTTCCTCCCTGTTATCGCCGGCTTCAAAGTTCCGCAGCCGGCCGCGGTCTTCACCTCCTGGCAGTACGAAACGGCCAGACCAGAAAGTAATTGCGTGCGTTGTCGTAGATCTTGGCGAGACCAAGCGGTTCGACGACCAGAAATACGATGATCAGCGCGCCATAAAGCATCAGCGGCAGATGCGCCCGCAAATCCGACGTAAGTCCGATCCCGAAGCCGTCGGCCAGCCGGCCGATCAGATTGTTGAAAACGATGGGCGCGAACAATACCAGCCCCGCGCCGAAAAAGCTGCCCAGTACGCTGCCCAGCCCGCCGACGATCACCATGGCGAGGAGCTGCACGGACAGATCGAGATGGAACTGCTCCGGCGACACGCTGCGCAAATAGCAGACCACCAGCACCGAACCAACGACGCCGCCAATAAAGGAGCTGGTCCAGAACGCCAGCAGCTTGTACTTGAACGTGTCGATCCCGATGATTTCGGCGGCGTAATCCTTTTCGCGGATGGCGGCAAGCGCGCGCCCGAACGCGGAACGTCCGACGTTGAGCATAAACAGCGCAATGACCGCGCACACCAGCAGCGCCATATAATATGTCGGCAGGTCGCCTTCGATCCGCACCCCGAGAAACCGCACCGGCGGCACGGCGATGGACGCCATCCCGCCGCCGCTGACGCCGGGAATATGGGTGATCCCGAAGTCCACGATGTACTGCATGGCGATGGTCGCCATCGCCAGATAGAGGCTTTTGACCCGCAGCGCGGTGATGCCGAAGAACACGCCGATCACCGCGCTCGCGAGACCTCCCGCCAGCATCGCCAGTTCCAGCGGAACGCCGGCCAGCACCAGGTGAACGCACGTATAGGCGCCGATCGCCATGACCGCGCCGTACCCGAGATGAATCTGGCCGGCTCCGCCCATCAAAAGGTTGAGCCCCAGCGCAGCCGAAGACCAGATCAGCCACGGCAGCAGGTATGCGACCAGATAGAGCCGGTCCACCAGGAACGGCGCGGCCAGCAGCAGCGGCGACGATAATACCGACGAGGACCCGGTCGAACGGCAACGGCCAAAGCTGGCGCTCGGCGCGATAGCCGGTGTGGCGGATGCCGGCGCGGCGGTAGAACATCACACCCTCTCGATCTGCATCGCGGCCGAACAGGCCGTATGGCCGGACCATCAGGGTGATGACGATGATGGCGGAGGCAACGATGTCGCGCGTGCCCCCGCCGATCATCGGATCGAGCATTCCGGTCGCAAGACTTTCGCACACGCCGACGATCAGGGCCGCGAGCAGCACGCCGGGGATGCTGTCCAGTCCGCCGAGGATCGCGATGGCGAGAGCCTTCATCAGCAGCAAAGACAGACTCCAGTCGACGCCCTGCATGCTTCCCCAGAGGACGCCGGCGGCTGTCGCTGCCACGGCCGCAAGACCCCAGGCGATTGCAATCGCCCGCTCGACACGGATGCCGACCGACCACGATGCGGTCTGGTCGTCGGACACCGCGCGCATGATCACCCCCGCCGGGGAGTTGAAAATCACGATCGCGGCGACGATCAGCGCCGCAGAGATTCCGCCGCCGATCAGATAGGCGCGGTTGATGAGCATGTCGCCGAGGAACACCGGCGCCTGCGGAATGCCGAGGCTCAGGCGCTTGACCGCCGAACCCAGAAATCCGGGAACCGCGCCGCGCAGAAACAGTTCGATCCCGAACGTCAGCATGACGACCATGATGACCGGCTGTCCGATCATGCGGCGGAGCACGGTACGCTCGACGAGGACACCAAAGCCGAACATGACAATCACGGCCCCAGGGATCGGCGAGCCACATCGGCAGCCCGATCGCGCCGGCGAACACCCAGGCGACATAAGCGCCCATCATGGCGATGGCGCCCTGGGCGAAGTTGGCGGTCCCCGAGGTCTTGTAGATCAGCACGATGCCCAGCGCGACGAGGCCGTACATGGCGCCCACAAGCGCGCCAGTCAGGGCAAGTTCGCCGAGCAGACCAAAGTCCATGGCTATGTCACCTCATGGATGGACAGCGTGCGGCTGATGGTTCCGGTCTGCCCGCTTTCGTAGGTGATGCGCGCGTTCTCGACGATCGAGAGCGCGCCCGAATAGAGCGCGGTGATCAGGGCCTGATAACGCTCCTCGATGACAGTGCGCCGAAGCTTGCGCGTCCGCGTGATCTCGCCGTCGTCGGCATCGAAATCCTTGTGCAGGTTCACGAAGCGGCGGACGCGCAACGGCGGCGGCAGGCGTTCGTTGACGTGCGCGAGGATCGAAGCGACGAGGCCGGCAACCTCCGGCTTCTGCGAGAGATCGGCGTACGACGTGAACGAAATGCCGCGCTCTTCGGCCCAGTGCCCCGCCGCCTCGAGGTCGATGCAGACGATCGCAGTCAGATCGTCACGGCCGGCGCCGAGTACCGCGACGTTGCGGACGTAAGGGCTGAACTTGATGCGGTTCTCGATGTAATTGGGAATGAAGCGCTCGCCGGCGCGTGTGCGCACGACTTCGCTGACGCGCCCGAGCACCACCAGTTGTCCGTTGGTCTCGAGATAACCGGCATCGCCGGTGTGCAGCCAGCCGTCGACGATGCGCTTTGCGGCTCGCCTCGGGATCGTCGAAATAACCGTCGATGACGGAACCGGAGCGGCACCTGAATCTCTCCGCTGTCGTCGATCCGGACCTCGACGCCGGGCATCGGCTTGCCGACCGTATGCAGCATGACCTGACCTTCGGGCTGCGCTGCCGTCAGCGCCGCGGTTTCGGTCTGTCCGTAGAACTGGCGAAGATCGACGCCGAGCGCGCGAAAGAACAGGAATGTATCCTCGCCCATCGCCTCGCCCCCGGTGTAGGCGCGGTGGGTGCGCGTCATGCCGAGAAAGTCCTTGAGCGGACCGAAACACAAAAATTTCGCCGAAGAAGCCGCGCGATCCGGTCGGCGAGGCCCGGCGCCCTGCCCGCCAGTCGCGCACGCTCCCGCTCGATCGCTCGCGGCATGAAATAGTCGAACAGCCGGCGCTTGAGCGGCGTGGAATCGGCCATGCCGATCTGAACGCGCGTGAGCATGTTGTCCCATGCCCGCGGGGCCGCGAGATACAGCGTCGGCGCAACTTCGCGCATGTCGCGCAGCACGGTTTCCTGCCGTTCGGGAATATGGACGATGAATTGCAGAAGCACGCCCGCGCCGACAGTGAATACAAGGTCCCCGACCCACGCCATCGGCAAATAGGCGTAGTGGTCTTCGTGCTTCCGGAAATAGTCGCCGGCCACGGCGTTGCTTACGCCGGCGACAAGATTGCGGTGGCGAAGCGGCACGCCCTTCGGCACCCCCGTCGTTCCCGATGAATGCAGCAGCACGGCGATATCGTCCGCCCGCGCGCGCGCCACGAGATCCGCCGCAAGCGACGGGTTCGAGTTCGATCAGCTCGCGGCCGCGTGCGATCGCTGCATCGAGCGACAGGAGCCCCGGCGCGCGATATGCTGAAAGTCCGCGCGGATCGTCGTAGAGAATCGTCACGGGCCGGCCGGTCCGCTCGCGCAGCTCGAGCAGCTTGTCGACCTGTTCCTGGTCCTCGCCGACCGCGATATGCGGATTGCCGTGGCGGGTGTAGGCCGTCAGCTCATCGGGCGGCACGTCAGGAAAGACCGGCGAAGGAAATGCGCGCAGCGCCATCGCCGCCAGCACCGAAGTATAAAGGCGCACCCGGTTGTCGCCGATCACCGTCAGCGCCTGGTCCGGGACCGAGGCCGAGTGCTTCGAACGCCGCGGCAAGCGCCATCACCTCGGCGAAAATGTCGGACCAGCTCCGCTCCTGCCAGACGCCCCGGTCGCGTTCCCGGAACGCGATGCGGGCGCCGGCTTCAGCGGCATTGCGCGCGAGCGCTGCGACAAGCGTGGCCGGCTGGCCGTCCGGCGTCACCGGCCAGGACGTCACCACAGGGCGCTGAAGCAGCGGCATGTTCATCACGCCACCTCCGCGCGCCGTTGGGCGGCGCGCTGGCCGAGATAGGCCGAGACGACGCGCGGGTCGGCGATGGTTTCGCGCGGGCTCGCCCTCGGCGATCTTCTCCCCGTAGCTCAGCACCAGAACCTGATCGCACAGCGCCGTCACCACATCCATGTGATGCTCGATCAGCAAGATCGTGGTGTTGCGCTCCTGCCGCGCGTCGAGAATGAATCGCGCGATATATTCCTTTTCCTCCTGATTCATGCCGGCCATCGGCTCGTCGAGGATCAGAAGCGAGGGCTCCGCCGCAAGCGCACGCGCCAGCTCGACCCGCTTTTGCATGCCGAGAGGGATGACCTCGACCGGCTCGTCGCGGATATCCTGAATCTGCATGAAGTCGATCAGTTCCTCGACCACCCGCCGATGCGCGACCTCGCTGCGCAAGGCCCAGACCCAGTAGAACAGACTCGCCGAGCGCGCTTGCCCCCATGAAGACGTGACGACCCAGAAGGATGTTCTCCAGCACGGTGAGGCCGCGAAACAGCGCGAGATTCTGGAACGTGCGCGCGACACCGCGCGCCGCGATGCGGTGCGGCTTGAGGCCGGTCACGTCCTGGCCGAACAGGTTCACGCTGCCGGACTGCGGACGGTAGAAGCCGGTGATCACGTTGACCATGCTGGTCTTGCCGCTGCCGTTGGGGCCGACAAGGCCAAAAATCTGCCCCTTCGCGATGTCAAGCGACACTTCCTTGAGAGCGCGCAGGCCGCCGAAGGCGAGCTCGATATCGCGGCAGCGGAGGATCGCATCGTGCTGATCTGTTGCCTCGATCATGACATCGCCGCCATCACATCCGGAATACGCCGTAGTGCGGCCGGTCGATCGGGGTATTCAGTGCGGCACTGATCGCGATGCCCAGCGCATTGCGGGTATCCGACCGGTCGAGAATGCCATCGTCCCATAGTTCCGAGGTGGAATACTAGGCGCTCGACTGCCGGCGGTATTCCTCCAGCATCGGCTCGCGGATGGCGGCGATCTTCCGCAGCGGTCAGGCTGCTGCCCTCGCGCGCCAGCTGGCGGATCTTGACGTCGGCCAGCATGTTGGCGGCCTGCTCGGCGCCCATCACCGAAATCTGGCTCTGCGGCCACATGAACAGAAAGCGCGGATCGAACGCGCGGCCCGACATGCCGTAGTTTCCGGCGCCGAACGAGCCATGGCACATCACGGTGAATTTCGGCACCTCCGAGCCCGACACCGCCATGATCATCTTGGCGCCGTCCTTGGTGATGCCGCGCTGTTCGTATTCGCGGCCGACCATGAAGCCGGTGATGTTCTGCAGGAACACCATCGGCGTGCGGTTCTGGTTGCACAGCTCGATGAAATGCGCGCCCTTGAGCGCGCTGTCGTTGAACAGCACGCCGTTGTTGCCGAGGATGCCGACCTTGTAACCCCAGATGTGGGCATAGCCGCAGACCAGCGTCCTGCCGTAGGCCGGCTGGTATTCGTGGAAACGGCTGCCATCGACCATGCGCGCGATCACTTCACGGATGTCGAACTGCGCCTTGATGTCGCGCGGAATCACGCCGTAGAGCTCGCCGGGATCGTAGTAGCGGCGGCTTCGGGCGCCTGCCATTCGACTCGCGTTTCTGTCGGGATCGCTGAATCTGGCCGACGATGTCGCGCGCGATGGCGATCGCCTCCTCCTCGCTGGACGCCGGATAGTCGGCGGTGCCGGAAATCGCGCGTGTGCATGTCGCAGCCGCCCAGTTCGTCCACCGTCACGTCCTCGCCGGTGGCGGCCTTCACCAGCGGCGGGCCGGCGAGGAAGATCGCGCCGGTGCCGCGCACGATGACGCTGTAGTCGGACAGCGCCGGCACGTAGGCGCCGCCGGCGGTGCAGTGGCCGAGCACGATCGCCGACCTGCTGCACGCCCATCTTGGATAGGATCGACTGGTTGCGGAAGATGCGCCCGGCGAAATACCGGTCGGCGAAAAGCTCCGCCTGCAACGGCAGGAAGCCGCCGGCACTGTCGCAGAGATGCACCACCGGCAGCCGGTTCTCGATGGCGATGTCGAGCGTGCGCACGATCTTCTTCACCGACAGCGGATACCAGGCGCCGCCCTTCACGCTGGCATCGCCGGCATTGATGACGACTTCGCGGCCCGTTGACGATGCCGATGCCGCTGACGATGCCGGCGCCGGGCACTTCGCCGTCATATTCGTGTTGGCCGCCAGCGTCGACAGTTCCAGGAACGGCGTGCCCGGATCGAGCAACAGTTCGATGCGGTCGCGCACGAACATCTTGTTCTGGCGCGACAGACGTTCGAGGTCGCGCGCCGGCCGCTCGTGGCGGGCCGCGCGGTGGCGCTCCTTGAGCGCATCGGCGAGGCCGCGATTGTGCGCCCGGTTGCGCCTGAACTCCTCGGACGCGGGATCGATTCTTGGTCTCGATCCGCCGCATGCTCAGGCTCCTGCGCTGCGGCGCCAGCGACAGAAGCGGCGCGCCGCGCTGAAAAGTCTGCCCGACGCCGACATGGACGGCCGCGACCGCGCCTTCGCGCCACGCCTTGATCGCCGTCTCGAGCTTCATGCTTTCGATCACCATCAGCGTTTCGCCGGCCAGTCACACGCTGCCCTTCTGTCAACGTGGACGGAAATCACCACGCCCGGCATCGGGGCTTCGGCAACATCGTCCGCAGCCGCCGCCGGCCTGGCCCGCGTAGCGCAGGACCGGATCGACAAAGCGGACGCTGAAAGTCGAGCCGTCGATGTGGATGTGAACGAGGTCGCCATCGGCCGCGACAAGCACGCGCGGACGTTTCCGCGCCGACGTGCAGAACCTGCAATCCGCCGCCGCGCTGACGCGAGCGAGACCGGAACGGCGCGTTCGCCAAAATGCAGCGCATACCCTTCGCCGCGGCGCGACAGCCACGCTTCATACTCGATTTTCTGCGACGACGAATGTGTGTTGCATCAGGATGCCGCCAGTGCCGGGCCGCCGGCACCGCGCACGCCGCGCGATAGCCGGCCGCGAGCCGGCCGACGAGTTCGGCTACGCTCGGCACGTCGTGTATCGTTGCGATGCCGTGCCCCGCGCTCCAGATGTCTCGCCATGTTCGCGCTTCGGCATCCGCCAGCCCGCTCATGTCCGGCGATTTCTTGGGCAGGGTTTCCGGATCGATGCCGTAGCGCGTGATCGAGGGCAGCAGGAAATTGGCGAACACGCCAGAGAAGCGGTCGGAATAGATGATATCCCTGACGCTGCAGTCGACGATCATCTGTTTGTAGGCGTCCTGCGCCTGCGATTCTCGTGGCGATAAAGCGGGTGCCCATATAGGCAAGGTCGGCGCCAAGCACCTCCGCCGCGCGGATCTGATGACCGTCGCTGATGCTGCCGCCGAGCACGAGGCAACCGTCCCAGAACTCGCGCACTTCGCGCACCAGCGAGAATGCGCTCTGACTGGACGCATGGCCGCCGGCGCCGCCGCCGACGCAGATCAGGCCGTCGGCTCCCGCCTCGATGGCCTTGCGCGCGTGCTGGGCATTGACCACGTCGCAGAACACGATCCCGCCGTAGCCGTGCACCGCTTCGGCCGCGCGGCGCGGGTCGCCGAGACAGGTGATGACCAGCGGCACCCGGTGCGTGACGATGATCTCCAGATCGGGCTCGTAACGGGCGTTGGTCCGGTGCACGATCAGATTGACCGCGTGTGGCGCTACCGTCGCCGCCGGGTGCGCCGCCTTGTAGTCACGCAGATCGGTTTCGATTTTGGTCAGCCACTGGTCGAGCTGCGCGGACGGCCGGGCGTTGACGTGCGGAAAAGCGCCGATCACGCCCGCCATGCATTGCGCCGTCACCAGCGGCGGGAAGGAAACAAGAAACATCGGCGCGCCGATCACGGGCACGGAAAGTCTGTTTTTCAGCAGGGCCGGCAGGGTCATTTTGAACTCGCGCTTGGATGCCCGCGGATATGGACAACCGTCAATTCCTCCAGGCGCCCATGGCGCTGAACATCTCAGGTACGGCGTCGGCAGCGTCGCGCGTTGGCCGCAGCGAAAGGGCAGCCGCGGCGATCAGCTTGATCGACTGGTCCTCGGTCAGCGGCGGCTCGGCGGCGAGCAGCGGATGCCCGTCGAGAAAGCCGGTGTGAAATTTTCCCGCCGCAAAATCGGCGTCGGCGGTCAGACGCCGCAGGAACGCGGTGTTGGTCTCGCAGCCCAGAATGGCCGCTCCGCCCAGCGCGTCGAATCCGCGCGCGCACGCCTCCTCGCGGTCGCTGCCGTGGACGATGAGCTTCGCCAGCATCGGATCGAACGCCGCCGTCACCGTCTGGCCCTCCGACACGCCGCAATCGACGCGCACGCCCGGATCGTCCGGCCATCTCATTTTGAGGATCCGCCCTGTTGTCGGAACAAACCCGCGGGCGGGGCTTTCGGCATAAATCCGGTATTCGATGGCATGCCCGTCGATCCGCACCGCCGACTGCGTGAAGCGAAGCGGTTCGCCGGCTGCGACGCGAAGCTGTTCGGCCACGAGGTCGATCCCGGTCACCATCTCCGTCACCGGATGCTCGACCTGCAGGCGCGTGTTCATTTCGAGGAAATAGAACTCGCCGCTTCCGTAGATGAATTCGATCGTACCGGCATTGCGGTAACCGGCCGCGCGGGCGATGCCGACAGCGGTTTCGCAGATGCGACGGCGCTGTTCGCCGTCAAGGGCCGGAGAAGGCGCTTCCTCGACGACCTTCTGAAAGCGCCGCTGTATCGAGCACTCGCGCTCGAACAGATGAACGCACGTTGCCGTGCGCGTCGCCCAGCACCTGCACCTCGATGTGGCGCGGCCGCTCGATGTATCGCTCGACGTAGAGCCGGCCGTCGCCAAAATAGCGGGCGCCCTCGCTGCGGGCACGCACGATCTCTTCCGCCAGCGCCTGCGCCTCGCGCACGATGCGCATTCCCTTCCCGCCGCCGCCTGCCGCAGGCTTGATCAGACAGCGGAAAGCCGATCGCCCGCGCACGTTCCGTGAAAGTTACCGGATCGTCGTCTTCGATCGCCGACGGCGCGACCGGAAAGCCGCGTGCGGCGACAAAATTGCGGGCGCGCACCTTGTCGCCCATCAGTTCGATCGCGTCGGCGCCGCGGTCCGACAAAAACAAGGCCTGCGTCCGCCACCTGACGCGCGAAACCGGCGTTCTCGGACAGAAAGCCGTAACCGGGATGGATGGCTCCGGCGCCGCTCGCGCGGGCCGCGGCAATGATCTGCGCGCCGTCGAGATAGGCGGCGACCGGAGTTGGCCCGGTGATCTCGATCGCCCGGTCGGCCGCAACGTACGCCAGGCGCCGATGCGTCGGCCGCGTGGTGAACCACCACCGCTTCCAGCCCGAGCGCCTGCACGGTGCGCACAACGCGCAGCGCGATCTCGCCCCGATTGGCGATCAGCACGCGCCTGAAGGGCCAGCCGCCGGCGGGCGGTGACGCGGCCGCCGGGCTCATGCGCGCACGCTCCGCGCATTCGGGCACAGTCCGTTCAGGAAGATATCCGTGATCGCCCGCGCCACGGCCTGCACGTCGAGCGGCCGCTTTCCGATGGTGTGCCGCCAGGCGGAATGCTCGATGGCGCCGAACAGCATGTCGCGCACGACGCGCGGATCGACCGTGCGGGGAATTTCGCCGCTTGCCACCGCCATCGTCGACCATATCGACAAGAATGGAGGTATAACGGCGATTGAGCTGCTGAATGGCGGAGCCGCGATAATCGCTTGCGATGCGGACTTCGGAAATGAACAGGCGGCAGAGATTGCGCTCTGCGACGAACGTCGCCAGGTGCTCGCTGATGAGAATATAAAGCTTTTCCCCAAAACCTTCGGCGCGCGCCACTTTGGACCCGACATCCGCGATCACGCGTTCGTAGAAGTCCTGCAGAACATGCTCCAGCAGGTCGCGTTTGCTGGAGAAATATTTGTAGATCAGGCCGTCGGACACGTCCGCCAGCCGCGCGATCTCGGTGATCGATGTGGTCTCGTAGCCCTTTTCCGAAAACGCACGCGAGGCGGCCGCAAGGATCGTTTCATGGCGGTCGCGCATCCGCGCGGGGCTTATCGCAGGCATCAGGCGGCCGGGACGCGATAAATGCCAAAAGACGATGATCGACCGGAAAGCCGCATGCCGTACAATCCTCCCGCCCGGGCCGCGATCTTTTATGCCGCCGGCTCTTGATTGCGCATATTGAATACGCTTCACTTTGAACTGTCAACGCGGACCCCCTTGCGGTCTGCAAACAAAAAGCGATGGGAGGAATTCCGCATGACCGGTCGGGCCGCGGAGCCGCGTGCTGGCTCACTCGCCGCCAATGGCTTCCGGCTCAGCCCGGAGCAGGAGGAAATTCTTTCCGTCAGCGACCGGTTCGCGCAGGCGGAATTGTGGCCGCTGCAGCAGCGCATGGACGACGAGGAATGGTGGCCGCCGGAAGCGATGCCGGCGCTCGCCCGCATGGGATTCCTCGGCGTCACCGCCCCGACCCAGCTCGGCGGAGCGGGCGGCGATTTTTTCACGTCCGGCCTGATCACGCAGGGTCTGGCGCGCTGGAATCCCGCGATTGCCTTGAGCTATGTGGCCCACGAGAATCTTTGTCTGAACAACATCGCGCGCAACGGCTCGGACGAAATTCGCACCCGCTTCCTGCCGCGGCTTTGCGACGGCACCGCGATCGGCGCGCTTGGCCTGACGGAACCGGGTGCGGGCTCGGATGCGCTCGGTTCAATGAGCACGACGGCGCGCCGCGACGGCGACCATTACGTGCTCAACGGCCGCAAGCTCTATATCACCAACGGTCCGGTGGCCGACATCGTGCTGGTCTACGCCAAGACCGACAAGGCAAAGGGCCCGAAGGGAATCTCGGCCTTCATCGTCGAACGCGGCATGCCCGGCTTCGGAGTCGCCCAGAAGCTTGACAAGATGGGATTCCGCGGCAGCACCACAGCCGAACTGGTGTTTGACGAGTGCCGCGTGCCCGCCGAAAACCGCGTCGGCAGGGAAAACGCCGGCGTCGCGGTCGTGATGAGCGGTCTCGATCTCGAACGCGCGATCGTCGCCATGATCAATGTCGGCATGGCGGAGCGCGCATTCGCGCTGGCGCTCGACTATGCGAAGACCCGCAGGCAGTTCGGCAAAAGGATCGGCGAGTTTCAGCTCGTGCAGGCCAAACTCGCGGACATGTATACCGCGATTGAAACCATGCGGACGTTCGCCTACCGCACGCTGGCCGAAGCGAACGATCTCGAGGTCGGCGGCGGCGGGCGCGGCACCATCCACCAGCTCACCGCCGCGAGCATTCTCTATGCTGCAGAGGGCTGCACGCGGGTGATGGACCACGCGGTACAGATATTCGGCGGCGCCGGCTATATGCGCGAGACCGAGATTAACCGGCTCTACCGCGCCAGCAAACTTCTGGAGATCGGCGCCGGCACCTCGGAGATCCGCCGGCTGATCATCGGCGGCGAATTGATGCGGGACTAGGACGCGGACTCTTCAAGGCGCAGCCATAGCCCGATTGACGCGGATTGAACGAGGGCAGGGCAGTTGGCGGCAAACCGGTCCTGGCGCGTCGCCACCCGAGGCATTGTCTGGTGGCGGCTGCCCCGTCGGTGGATAATGGGGGCGTCAGGTCTGAGGCAGCGGCGACCGGTGCAGATGAACGATCATCCAGTCAGCACCCCGTTTGGCAACCACGAACGTCAGGCGGCCTTTGCTGGTAATCTGCTGGCCATCCCTGGTACCTGTGATCGTGTCGAAACCAGCGATAACGACCGTGTTATCATCGACCAGCACAGCTTCTGAACTGTCGAGCGCGACTGTGCGGGGCTTATCAAAGCTTTTGAATGCGCCATCGAAATATGAGTGGATCTGCTCCGGCTTCGTGAATACGACTTTTCCCGCCGTACCGATCATCGAAGCATCAGGCGCATAACATTTGGCAATCGCGTCCACGTCGCCATCGGTGAAGGCTTTGCCCCATTTGGCCACGAGCTGATAAGCATCCTCCTTCGGTCCCGCGTGCGCCAGCGATACCGAGGCCACAACCATCATCGCCGATAAAATTTTTCGCATCAAAGCACCCCAATAAAACCCGCAGCAAGGTACAAGCCGGGAAGTGCCAGGGGAACCCGCTGATTGAGGCCGAAGCTAGCGCAGGCCCGCGCGGCGGAAACCTTCCAGATAGTGCTCCCGGTCGGCGTCCCGCTTCATCGGCATCCAGGTTGTGATCCACGCGAGGGAAATGTTGGGCTGTGCGCGACGAAGCTCCCGCAACGCCTCCGCAGCAATATGAGTCTCACCCGCCATGCCGGCGGCAGCGGTCAGCACGCGGTGGGCTCCGACGAAATCACTGCGTTGACGGATCGCCTCACGTGACAGCTGCATCGCCTTTTCATAATGGCGGCCGACAAACTGCGCGTAAGCGGCAATGCCGCAATAGACCGCCGAAAACGGATCGCGGGGACTCAGCCGCAACGCACGGTCGGCGGCCTTGTCGGCATCCTCCCAGCGGCCGCAATAGGCCAGCGTCAGGCCATAATAGCCCTGGGCCAAGGAGAAGTTCGGATTAAGCCGCAGCGCCAGCTCGAACTCGGCGAGCGAATCGTCGAAACGGCGGGCGAACACATAGACAGATCCCAGCGCAAAGTGCGCCCAGGGATCCTCGCTGTCGGCGCGGATCGCAGCCCGCGCTGCGCGTTCAGCGATTGGCGCGACGGTTGCCGCGTCCGTCCAGCCCATGTGGACGCCGAACGTGTGGCTGGCGGCGAGCACGCCGAGCGCCTGGCCGTAATTCGGATCGATGGCAATCGCCTTTTCCAGCAGCGCCTGTGCGACGAGATTGTCCTGCTGGGTCACCCGCCAGTAATGCGACAGCGCCCGCATAACCAGATCCCAGGCGTCCATACTGTCGGGCGGCTTGCGCTGGGCGCGGAAATTTTCCGCGGCATAGAGCTGCGGCTCGATCGCGGCCACGATCGCTTCGGTGATCTCGTCCTGCACCGCGAATACGTCGGCAAGGCTGCGGTCGTAGCGCTCCGCCCAGAGGTGGCTGCCGGTGGCGACGTCGTTGAGCTGCGCCGTGATCCGGACACGGTCGCCGCCTTTGCGTACGCTGCCCTCGACCACGTAGCCGACGCCGAGCTCTTCGCCCACCTGCTTCATGTGGACGGACTTGCCCTTGTAGATGAAAGAGGAGTTGCGGGCGATGACGAAGAACCAGCGCAGCTTCGAGAGCGCGGTGATGATGTCCTCGCTGATGCCGTCGGAAAAATATTCCTGCTCGGGATCACCGGACATGTTTGTAAAAGGAAGGACGGCAATCGACGGCCTGTCAGGAAGCGCCGGTCCTGACACCGAAGCGATCTCGTCCCGGCGCGCCTTGTATACCCGTACCGGCCGCGCGATGTTTTTGAGATTCGTTTCTCCGAGATCGACGAAATCCTGCTTCAATTTATCGCGCACCTGTTCGTACGCCGCCTGGGAAAGACAGATGCCGCCCGGCTCCGCGATGCCTTCGAGCCGCGCCGCGATATTAACGCCGTCGCCCATCAAGTCGCCATCGCTCTCCTCGACCACATCGCCGAGATGAATACCCACGCGGAGTTCGACGCGGCGCTCGGGCGCGACACCGGTGTTGCGCTCGAGCATGCCGTTCTGCACCTCAACGGCGCAGCGCACGGCGTCGACGACGCTGCGGAATTCAATAAGGATGCCGTCGCCGGTGCGCTTGACGACCCGCCCGTTATGCACTGCGATGGTTGGATCGAGCAGATCGCTCCGGAGCGCCCGCAGCCGCGCCAACGTGCGATCCTCGTCGGAGCCGGCAAGCCTGCTGTATCCGACTACATCCGCCGCCAGGATCGCCACGAGTTTCCGGGTCTCGGCCATGACGCACCCTTCTGCCGCAACCTGATCGAGACTAGCACAAAGATCCGTTCACGGCAGACGCATCTGCACCGCCGCTCCACCGCCATGGGTGAGCAACGTCCATTCGTTGCCTTTCGCTACTGAGCAACTTTCAATGAATACGACGGCCGGCCGCGACAGGTGCAGATATTCGGCGGCGCCGGCTATATGCGCGAGACCGGGATCCACCGGCTCCGTCGCGCCAGCAAAGTTCTGGAGATCGGCGCCGGCACGTCGGAGATTCGCCGGCTGATTATCGGCGGCAAATTGATGCGGGACCAGGTGAGTACTCTAAAATGCCCCGCTTCCACGGTCGGCGATCGGGTGCAGGAGCCGACATCGCCAGCACACTTCGGCATGTCGCTCAATGACCCCGAAAAGACTTATGTGTCCGCCCCTTCGCTGATTGACTTCGCGCGGGCCGGTCGCCAATTTCGTTTCAAGCGAGTTCGTGCCACCTGGAGATTTCAGTGAAGTTTTTTCGCGAAGATGTCGAGTTCACTTCTCATAGCGCCACGCTTCGGGGGTGGCTCTTTAGGCCGGAAGGTAACACGCCGGGGCCGGGCATCGTGATGGCTCACGGGTTCACGGCAGTACGCGAGATGTTCCTCGATCGTTATGCCGAGGCGTTTGCCTCGGCGGGATTTACGACGCTGGTTTATGACCACTTCGGTTTTGGTGCCAGTGATGGCGAGCCCCGTCAGTCTCCGACGCCGAGCCTGCAACTGGAGGGCTATCGCGATGCCATCGACTGGTTGCGTCGCCAGCCCTGGAGCGACCCTGACCGCATTGGAATTTGGGGTTCGAGCTTTTCCGGCGGACAGGTGATCATGCTTGCGGCGGAGCCTCTGCCGATCCGTTGTGCCGTCGCTCAGGTTCCCGGTTTCGGTGGTGATGGATTGCAACTTTCAGCAGCAACGGTCGCTGCAATTACCGACGCGATGCAGAACGGGCGTCTTGACGATATTATTCCGGCTGCATCCGCCACTGCTGATGGGCTCGGCATCATGTATCCGGATGACGCGTACGGCTGGTTCACTCGGGTCAGCAGGGAGCGGGCTCCGGCCTGGCGCAACGAGGTTAGAATTGGAGCCCTCGCGGAGCCGTTCAATCCAGTCGATTTCCTTGTCAAAACCAGAAATCCCGCTACGTTGCATTGTTGCGCCCGATGACAGGCTCACGCCGCCTCAAGAAGGAATGAAGATCGCGGCGACTGTCCCGATGATTGACCTTGTCCAGATCCCCGGTGGTCACTTTGATGCGTACGAAGCCGGTTTTGCCGAAAGCTCAGGGCATGCAATCGAGTGGTTCGCACGACACCTGGCAGCTTAAAGTCAGTGGCTTCGCCGCGGCGTTCTCAGGAACCCGCGCCGAACCAGTCCGGCCGCGGAATGGTCCACTGATCGCCCCAGATTTCGTTGCCGCCATCAACCGTGACGACCGTGCCGGTGATGAAAGAGCCTGACGGCCCCGCGAGATAGCACACGGCTTCGGCGACATCGCGAACGTCGCCGAAGCGGCGCAGCAGATTGGTTTTCGGCAACGCCTCGCGCGCCTCCGGCGAATAGACGTTCATGCCCTCGGTCGCGATTATGCCAGGCGCTACGCAGTTGACCTGAATGCCAAGCGGCGCCCATTCGATCGCGACCGTCTTCGACAGCGCAACGACCCCCGCCCGCGCCGCGGCGGTGTGCGCGACACCCGGCATGCCGCGCGTGGTCACCGCAACGATGTTGACGATGCGCCCGCCCTGCCCGGCATCGCGCCATCGGCGCGCCGCCTGCTGCATCATGTACCACGTGCCGTTGAGATTGGTTTCGACGACGGCGGTGAAGCCTTTCGGTGAAAAGTCGATCGCGGCCTGCGGGAACTGTCCGCCCGCATTGTTGACGAGAATGTCGGGAACGCCGAAACGCCCGGCGGTCGCGTCGAACAGCTTTCCGACTGCATCCGGGTCGCGGATCGACATCGGCTGCGCCAGCACTTCGGCGCCGAGACCGGACAGTGCGCCGGCGACCGCGTCGAGGCGCGCCTGGTCGCGCCCGCACAGCACAAGCTTCGCGCCCAGTCTCGCGAACACAAAGGCGATCGCCTTTCCGATGCCGCGGCCAGCCCCGGATACCAGCACGACCTGATCGGCAAACAGGCCGTCGCGAAAAGTCAGCGGCATCGTGGCCAGTTCGTCGTCGGTCTTTCCGAACTGCGTCATGCCGGCGCCGCGGCGTTGCGGATTTCGCGCGCATCGCCCGTCAAAGACGTCGCGATGGCAGCCGGTACCGCAACCGGATAGTCCATAAGCATCTGGGCAAACGCCTTGCCCTGCGCATCGACCCGAAGCGAGGCGACGCCGCCGCCGCCGAGCGCGTCGTGCAGGACAAAATTAAGCGCATTCATTCCAGGCAGATCGAAGCGATCGACCCTGCGAACGCCGTTATGCGCAAAGCAGTCGCGAACCGCCTCTTCGGTCAGGGCTGCGCGCAGCCACGGCAGATATTCGGGCCTGCGGGCAATGATGCCGATGTTTGCCAGATTTCCCTTGTCGCCGCTGCGGCCGACGGCGAGCGCGATCAGCGGTACCGCAGTGTCAGCCTGGCCAGCCGCGGCCTGCGGGGCCGGCACCGGAGGCGGAGCGGAAAGCGGCTGCGAAGCGGCGAAGCCAACGGGAATCTCTGCACCGCCGATGTGAACGAGCGGAGCCACTTTTTCCTTCGGCCACAGGAACGAAAACAGTCGCAGCACCGGCTGCACGCCGGGCCGGCCGCCAAAAAAGCCGGTAATGCCCTGCGCCATCGACGATCCAGACGGCGCCAGCTCGCGCGCCAGCAATTCGAGCGCCTGCTGGTCGGCGTGCCGCGCGCCAATCTTGAGCACGACCTCGCGGCTGTCTTTGGCCGCGGCACGACGCCGTGGCCCGTATATGCTCTCCGCGCCGAGCACCTCGATCGACGTTTCGGAAAAATACGGAATGCCGCGTGCCGCGAGCAACCGTCGAACGCGCGTAAGGATCGCCTCGCCGACGCGTTCGGCCCGCGCGGCCGCCTCGTAGCCGCCGACCACGAGCGTGCCGATCACGCGATAGCCGTCATGCCACGTCGCGCTCACCTTGAGGGTCGGCGGCGGCGCGCGCCCGGTTGAACCCTCGACGCGGACCCGGTCCGGGCCGCACGACACCATCGTCACGCCGCGAAAATCGCATACCACGTCGGGGAGGATATAGGAGCCGGGATCGCCGATCTCGTACAGCATCTGCTCGCCGACCGACAGCGGGCTGACAAGCCCGCCGGTGCCGTCGGGTTTCGTAACAACAAAACTCCCGTCGGCGCGGCACTCCGCGATCGGCATGCCCATGTCGTCCCATCCCGGCACGTCACGCCAGTCGGTAAACAGACCGCCGGTGACCTGCGCGGCGCATTCCAGCAAATGGCCGGCGAGACTGCCCTGCGCCAGCCGGTCATAGTCCGTCCACGACCAGCCGAACGCATGGACCAGCGGCCCGAGCACGACCGCGGAATCCACACAGCGTCCGGTGATCACCACGTCGGCTCCGCGGTCGAGTGCCACCGCAATCGGCTGCGCGCCGAGATAGGCGTTCATGGTGATCGGCTTTTCCGGCAGGGCCGCGCCGGTGAACATCTCGGTAATCTGCGCCGCCTGAATTTCTTCCGTGCGGCCGGTGAGATCGTCCCCGGTCACGACCGCGATTTCAAGCGCGACGCCCGCATCCTGCGCCCGGCTCCGCAGCGCAGCCGCCGCCGCGTGAGGATTGATGCCGCCCGCGTTCGAGACGACGCGGATACCCTTTTGTTTGATGTCGCGAAGCAGCGGCGCCAGCGCGTCGACAAAGTCGGGCACATAGCCGAGTTCGGGTTTGCGCGCGCGGACCCGCGCCAGAAGCGACATCGTGATCTCCGCCAGATAGTCGAAGACCAGAAAGTCGATTTCGGCGTGACGGACGAGCTGGCCCGCACCGGCGGTGCTGTCGCCCCAGAACGCCGAAGCGCATCCGATCCGGATGGTGTCGCGCGGCATGGCCGTCACCGCCCCGTCCATACGGGAGCGCGCTTTTCGTTGAATGCGCGAAAGCCTTCGCGGGCGTCCTGGGTACGGGCGAGCTGCGGCAGCACGCGCTGGGCATATTCGAGGCCCGCGTCCAGCGGGAGCCCGTCGATCGTCGCCAGCGCCCGCCGGCCGATCCGGATGGCCGTCGGAGACGACGCGGCAATCGAAGCCACGACTGCCTCGACCTTGCGGTCCAGCTCAGCGAGCGGCACGACGTGATTGACGATGCCGTGCGCCAGCGCCTCCGCGGCCGCCATCGGCTCGCCGGTGACGCACAGTTCAAGCAGCTTCCGTCGCGGGATGGTGCGAAGCATGAACGGCAAAATCATCATCGGGAAGATGCCGATGCGGGCTTCGGGCACGCCGAGCCGCGCATGGTCGGCAACGATCGCGAAATCGCAGGCGCAGACAATGCCGAAGCCGCCCGCGAGCGCATGACCGTTGACGCGCGCGATCACCGGGACCGGCGCATCGATCATGGCGCGAAACAGTTTGACGACCGGATTGTCGCGCTCCGCCGGATCGACGCTGAACGGGTCGCCCTCGGCATTGGGTTTAAGATCGCCGCCGGCGCAGAACGCCCTGTCGCCTTCGCCGGTAATGACGATCGCCCGGACATCGGGAGTTTGCTCCACGCCGCTCACGCCGGCGTAAAGGCCATCAACAACGGCGCCGTTGAGTGCGTTGCGCCGCTCCGCCCGGTCGATCGTGAGCCACAACGCCGGCCCTTTGCGTTCGCTGCGGACCTCCGCCACCGATCCCTCCCATATTGAGTTAGATTCATTTTTGGGGAAGGGTAGATTAGCGGCGGCGGAATGACAACCAGATCGCCAAACGGGAGGACAGGCATGCCCGGGCAGGACCCTGTACTGGTCGCAGTCGAAAGCGGCATCGCGCGCGTTACGCTCAACAGGCCGGACCGGCTCAACGCGCTCGACCATGATCTCGCGAAGGCGCTGGCCGAGACGTTTGAAAACCTCGATCGCGATCCGGCGCTGCGGGCCGTGACGCTGACGGGAGCGGGCCGCGCCTTCATGGCCGGCGGCGACATCGCGGTTTTCAAGTCCGCCGGCACCGATGCGCCCGAGGTGATCGGCGCCTTGATCGCAATGTTTCACCGCACCATCCGGGCGATACGGCGGCTCAATGCGCCGGTGATCGCGGGCGTCCATGGAGCCGCGGCCGGCGGCGGGCTTGGCCTCGCACTGGCGTGCGACATCGTGATCGCAAGCGAGGATGCTTCGTTCGTTCCGGCTTACACGAAGCTCGGAACCAATCCCGACGGCGGCACGACATGGACGGTGACGCGGCTTCTGGGACCGCAGCGTGCGTTCGAATGGCTGATGCTCGGCGAGCCGAAAGACGCGCGGACGGCGGAGAAAGCGGGTCTCGTCAACCGCGTTGTTCCGCGCGATGCGCTTGCCGCGGAAGTGGACGCGCTGGCCCGCCGCATCGCGTCCGGTCCTGCGACGGCTTATGCAAGCCTCAAACGCCTTGTCGATCAGGCGCCCTATACACCGCTCGACCGCCAGCTCGACAGCGAACGCGACGGCTTCGTGAAAGCAGCCGGCACGCGCGACTTTCAGGAAGGCGTGCGCGCTTTTCTGGAGCGGCGGCAACCGCGATTTGGTCAGCCGTGACAGCGGCCCGAAATCGGCGGCAAGTGACTGCGCGGTTCCGGAATGGCACGAAGGCCGGCGAAAATTGGCCGGACCCTAAACAGCGCGAGCGGATTTATCTGATTGATTTATTGATTGATCGGCTGGCGGCCGGCGGCAAGGCGCCGTCCCGATGTATTCCGGAACCGCACTGCGGCTAACGCCTGTCCGAGAAAACGTCAAACAGCGTCTGCTGGGGATAGGGCGTGCCGGACTGTTCGGGATTTGGCGGCGGAGGGGCGGCGCCCGCCTGCGGAGCATAGGGCTGACCGGAAGGCGTGTATGTGTCCGGCGGACGCGGAACGTTCGCCGTGCGGGCCGGCCGGGAGTCGGACGTGAACAGCTCGCTGAGCGATACGTTCGGATAAACGCCGGTCGCAGACGGTTCGGGCGCGGGACGCGCAGGGACCGCCGGCTGTGCGTCGCCATAGGGACCCTGCGCGGCCGGCGGCGTGTACGGCTGACCGGAGGCCGTGTAGGTGACCGGCGGCCGTGGCACGCTTGTTGTCCGGGCCGGCGCCGAGTCCGACGTGAACAGCTCTGAAATGGAGACCGAGGGATAAACGCCGGTCGAAGCCGCTTCCGGCGCGGTGTAATTCGTGGCGGCAACCGGCTGCGATGCGGCGTAGGCCGGAGGCGGTGTCATGGCGGTATTCGCGGGTGGCGCGGCGGGAGCCACCTGCGCGGAATTCGTCGGAGACGAGGAGAAACCGGAGCAGCCCGCAAGCGCCAGCGCCAGACCAGGCAGCGCCACGGCGCACAGCAGGCGCATGCGCGACGCACGTCCGGCAACAAACCGGCCACCCGTGGCCCCAATGCTGGGCATCCCCATGTCCGACTATACCAATCGCTTGGTGGCAATCTCAAGGCCGGCAACCTCGCCCCGGCGCCAGTACCGGCCTGTCGCGCGAACATGCCTCATTGTCCGGCGGTTCTCAAGCATGGCACTCTGGTACGGTTTCGGTCATGCTCGATCCATCAAACGAATTGCGAGGCGCCCATGAGCGTCGCCGACAGCAGTGAATTTCCGGTTCTTGCCGCTCCGCGACCGCCGCAGGGCCGCACCAGCATGCGGCAATCGCTGCGCGACATGCGCGAGAACGCGCTCACGGCACACACGCCGGAGAATTTCTCGGCCGACATCATCGTGCAGCGCATCCTGTGGCGGCGGATGTTCATCATCAACGAGCCCGGCGCGATCCGGCACATCCTGCTCGACAATGCCGCCAACTACACCAAATCCGAAGTCGGCCGGCGGCTGCTGGAGCCGGGACTGGGCCGCGGCCTTCTGACCAGCGAAGGCGAAACCTGGCGGCGGCATCGCCGCATCATGGCGCCGTCGTTCGACCCGCGCACCGTCGCGGGCTACGCGCCGGTGATGACCGACGTCACCGAAGAGATGCTGGCGAAATGGGACGCGTTGCCCGAGCCGCGCGAGACCGACGTTGCCGCCGCGATGATGCACGCCACCCTGCACATCATTTCGCGCGCGATGTTCTCTTCGGATTCAGCCGAGATCGTCGAGTTGGTCGAACGCGGCGTCAACAAATATCAGACCACCGTGCGGCCGAGCGTGCTCGACCTGCTGCACGTTCCGCAGTGGCTCACGCGCCTGATCGCGCCGTTGCCGGCCGACGGAATTTTCGACGAGTTCGACGCGAAAGTCGACAGGCTCCTGACCGAGCGCGGGCGCGCGCCCGAAGCCGAGCCGAAGGATCTGCTGGCGCGGCTGATCGCGGCGCGCGACAGCGAGACCGGCGGCGGCATGACGCCGAAGGAGGTCCGCGACCAGGTGGTCACCATCTTCATGGCCGGCCACGAGACCACGTCGCAGGCGCTGTCGTGGACCTGGTATCTGCTGTCGCAGCATCCGGCCGCCGAAGCGAAGCTGCATGGCGAACTGGCCGAAGTGATCGGCGGACGCACGCCGCGCTACGAAGATGTCGCGAACCTGCGCTACGCACGCATGGTGATCGAGGAGTTGATGCGGCTCTACCCGCCGGCCCACACGTTCGGCCGGCAGCCGGTCGCGCCTGACGAAGTGCTCGGGCATCGCATACCTGCCGGCGCCGAAGTTCTGGTCATGCCCTGGCTGCTGCACCGCAAGCCGTCGCTGTGGGAGAATCCGGACCGCTTCGAACCCGAACGCTTTTCGCCCGAGCGGACGGCGGCGCGTCCGCGCTTCGCCTATCTGCCGTTCGGGGGCGGGCCGCGCATCTGTATCGGCGCCGCTTTCGCGATGACCGAGGCCGTGCTGATGCTCGCCACCATCGCGCAGCGCTATCGGCTGCGCCTCAAGCCCGGCGCGGTGGTCGAGCCCCAGGGCCTGATTACGCTGCGGCCGCGCTATGGTTTGCCGATGATGCTGGAGCGGCGCGGTTGAGCCGCGACCGGCCCGCGCAAGGCACGCGGCACGCGGGAATTATCGCGCGCCGGTTCTAATAAACATCGACCTGATAACGGCCGCCGGCTTTGAGATCGGCGATGAACTGCACCGCTTCGGCCGGCGTACGGCCGCCGTGCCCGGCGACGATGTCGGTCAGCGCCGCTTCCACGTCCTTCGCCATCCGCAGGGCATCGCCGCAAACATAGATGTGCGCGCCGTCTTCCAGCCACGCCCACACATCGCGGCCAACCTCGCGCATGCGATGCTGCACGTAGATTTTCTCGTCGCCGTCGCGCGACCATGCGAGCGTGAGCCGCGTAAGGTGACCCGCCTCGCGCATCGCCAGCAGTTCGTCTTTGTAGAAAAAATCGCACTCGCTGCGCTGATGCCCGAAGAACAGCCAGTTGCGGCCGGACGCTTTGGTCGCCGCGCGTTCATGCAGGAAGGCGCGAAACGGCGCGATGCCGGTACCGGGACCGACCATGATGATCGGCGTCGCCGGATCCTGCGGCAGCGCGAAATGCTGCGCCTTCTGTACATAGACCCGCACTTTGTCGCCGGGCGAAACCCGGCCCGCGAGAAACGTCGAGCAGACTCCGAGACGGTCCCGGCTGCCGATCTGATAACGGACCGCATCGACCGTGAGCGACACCCTGCCGGGTTCGGTCCGGTGCGATGAGGAAATCGAATAGACCCGCGGCTGCAATGGCTCGAGCGCTTCGATGAATGCCTCGGGGTCGGGTCTGATGCCGGGGAATTTGTGCAGGGCGGCGAGGACGTCGAGCGTGGCCGCGTCGCCATCGGGGTCGGCGCCGGAGGCAAGGCGCTTTGCCTTCTGTCTGCGCTCACCGCCGGTGAGGTACGAGATCAGCTCGAACAGCATGTCGGGCGCAGGCGACAGCGAGACGCCGTCGGTGAGCACCGCGCGCAACGTGCGCCCGCCGATCGGAAAATCCGGCGGCGCGTCGAGCGCCGCCAGCACCGCAGCAACGAGGTCGTGGTCGTTGTTGGGGAAAACACCGAAACTGTCGCCGGGCGCGTAATCGAGATCGGTGCCGGCGAGATCGATCTCGATGTGCCAGGTGTCTTTCTGCGAACCAGGCCGGTTGAGGCGGCGGCGCGAGAGGAAGGTCGCTTCGGCGGGATTGTCGCGCGAGCGGCCGGGAAGCGATGCTGGAGCGGATTTTTCCAGCGCCGGCGTTTCCGCGGCCACCCCAGGCGCGCCGTCAAGCTCCTGATAAAGCTGCTTGAGCATGCGCGAGGTGTCTTTGCCGCCCGGCACGCAAAGATTAAGCCGCTTCTCGGATTTGCCGAACAGTGCGTCGGCGTAGTCTTTGCAGTTGTAACCGCACTGCCCGCAGTCCTGCTGCGCCATCGCGGCCATCAGCCGCCGCGGCAGCGGCCGGTTCTCTGCAAGCTTCATCCGTTCCGGCAACGGCATGGCGGGATCGTGCCAGGGCGCGCCGTCGTCGGATTCCTGCGGCGCGGTTCCAGGCCCGGGGCCATCGAACAGCGCGCCAAGCAGCTTCGCGGTGTCGGCGCCGGAAAGCGGCGTGACGCTCTCCTGGAGGCCAAACAGTCCCGCGAACAGCCCGTTGAGCCAGGTCCGCTGTTCTGCCGTGAATGGCGCGGACTCCGGGATAAACGACGGGACCGAAAACCGCGGTGGCACGCTCATGCGGCCGCCTCGCGATCGCACATCGCCTTCAGGTCGCCGATCTCGTGCCGGCGCGCGAAGGCGAGGAACGTCTCGTCGGGAGAGGCACGGCGCGCGAGATATGCTTTGAGAATGCGCTCGACGGTGCGCGGCGCCTCCTCTGCGACAACGTCGCGATAAAGTTCGCGGCCAAGCGCGGCATTGGCGCCAAATCCGCCGCCGACGAGGATGTGATAGCCCTCGACCGGATCGGCCTCTTCGTCCGCCTGCACCTTGCAGGCGAGCAGGCCTATTTCCGAAACGAAGTGCTGGGCGCAGGAATGATGGCAGCCGGTCAGATGAATGTTGACCGGATGATCGAGCGGCACGCGGGTTTCGCACCAGTCCGCAATCTCGCCTGCGTGGCGCTTGGTGTCGGAGGCGGCGAATTTGCAGCCGGTATTGCCGGTGCACGCGACGAGGCCGGAACGGATGGCGCTGGCATTGATGCCGAGACCGAGTGCTTCGATGCGTTCGGTCGCCGATGCGAGGTGTTCGGAAGGCACGCCGGAAATCAGCAAATTCTGCCACACTGTCAGACGCAGATCGCCGTCGCCCAGGTCAGCCGCGATCCCGGCAAGGCCGCGCATCTGCGCGACCGAGAGCCGCCCGACCGGCACGACCACGCCGATCCAGTGCAGGCCCGGCTGCTTCTGCGCGTGAATGCCGAAATGCGCCGTGCGATCGACCGGCGGGCGCGGCACCACGGCATCGGGCGCCGCGCGGTCGAGCTTTCGTCCAAGACGTTCCTCGACCAAACCGAGGAATTTTTCGAAGCCCATCGCGTCGAGCACATATTTCAGCCGCGCTTTGGTGCGGTCGGCGCGGTTGCCATGATCCACAAACACACGAACCACCGCGTCGGCGACCCTGCAGGCATCCTGCGGCGCGACCACCACGCCGGTATCGCGGGCAAAGTCGCGATGTCCGGTGATGCCGCCGAGACAGAGCCGAAACCAGATACCCGGCGCGAGCCCGAAGCCTTCTTTAACCGCGACCGCCTGGAAGCCGATATCGTTGGTGTCTTCCAGAACCGCGATCGTGCCGGCGCCGTCGAACGCAACGTTGAACTTGCGGGGCAGGCCGTACAGCGAACGGTCATTGAGGATGTGGAAGTGCCATTCGCGCGCATACGGGCGCGTATCGATCAGTTCCTGCGGATCGATTCCGGCGGTCGGCGTGCCGGTGACATTGCGGATGTTGTCGGCGCCGGAGCCGCGCGAGCAGAGGCCGATATCCTGGACCGCTTCGATCACCGCGACCGCGTCGTGCGCCCCGATCTCGCGGATCTGGAGATTGGCGCGCGTCGTCACATGCGCGTAGCCGCCGCCGTAACGTTCGGCGATGTCGGCAACACCGGCGAACTGCGCGGCGCGGAGGATGCCGTTCGGGATCCGCAGCCGGCACATGTAGGAATTCTGGTTCGGCGCGACGTAGAACAGACCGAAAAACCGCCAGCGGAAATTGTCCGGCGGTTTCGGGTATTGGCCGCCCGGCCGCATGTTCCTTCAGCCGCTCGTAGGTGTCGAACGGGTGCTGCTCGCGCTTGAACTTTTCCGGATCGGAAAGTTTGCCGCCGGACGCCAGCAGCCGGTCCTGCGCCTTGAGTCCTGCGGCGTCAGGTCCGACCGGTTCGGGCGGCGATGCCGCCGCGCCCGGCGCAGCCATGCCCGCGACCGTCTTCGCCGCTTTGGCGATCTGCGCGCCGGCAACGAAGCCTTCGAGGTAGCGTTTCTGTTCCGGACTGAAGTCGCCACCCTGCTCCGCCGCACCGAGTTTGACGTCGGTCTCGTTCATTCAGCCGGAACCCGCGTCGACGCAGTCAATGGCGCGGGGGCGGCGCCGCGGGCCCGGTGCGTGACGTAGAGCGCAAGCCCCGTGAACACGAAGCCGCCGACCAGATTGCCGAGCGTGACCGGAATCTGATTCCAAAGCCACCATTCGGGGACAGTGACCTTCGCGCCCATGATCATCCCGGTCGGAATGATGAACATGTTGACGACCGAATGCTCGAAGCCCTGGGCAAAGAAGATGAAGACCGGCATGTAGGCGCAGGCGATCTTGCCGATGGTCGACGTCGTGGTCATTGCCGCGACGATGGCGAGGCAGACCATCCAGTTGCAGAGAATGCCTTTGACGAAAACCGTGATCAGGCCGGCGAAACCGAGCACCTCGTAGCCGGTGGTCTTGGCTTCGGCGATCGCGACGATTTTAGCTGCGACACCGGCCGGAGCGGTGGCGCCGAAATTGGTAAGTGCGATTGCCAGAAGGCCGCCGTAGACGACGCTGCCGACCAGATTGCCGAGAAAGACCCAGCCCCAGTTCGCGAGCATGCCTTTGCCGTCGGCGCCGCGCTCGATGCGGGGCAGCGGCAGCAGGCCGAAGCTGCCGGTCACGAGGTCGAGGCCGAGCAGCACGATCAAAATCAATCCAACCGGAAACACCAGCGCTCCGACCAGAGGCTGACCGGTTTGCACCGTGGCGGTGATGGCGAGGCTGGTGGCGGCGGCGAGGATGGCGCCTGCGAGCGCGCCGCGGATAACAAGGTCGGTCGGGGCGAGCGCGAGCTTGGTCCGCCCGGCGTTGATCATGGCAGCCGCGACATCAACCGGCTTCACGTAGTCCATATCCGGGGTCCCTTCGGGTTCGAGGGGCCGGGACATCGTGACGTCGGCCGGCCGTGGCTGCCCTTTGTGAAAATGCAGCAAGCGGCGTGCCAGCCCTTAGTTGATTGGAAAACCTTGACAATCAGGATCGGTGAAAGTTCCCTGCCGTGCATTGGGGCTGCCGGCGTCGAAATTTTGGGCACGCCCCGAAAGCAGGCAAAATCCGGTAAAGTGCGGCCCGGTCCACCCCCCTCGCCTTTCAGGTCAAAGGTCCGCCAGATTTCCGCTGTCGATTTTGCCGGCGCCCGTTCGACTGTATCCCGATCGCAACCTGATCATGAAGGGAAACGTCATGCAGTACCTGTTGCTCATCTACGAAAACGAAACCGGGCGTCAGAATGTCGACCGTTCCAAAATGATGGAGGAATACGGCAAGTTCACCAAGTCCATCATCGCGAGCGGCAACTTCAAGGCGGGCGACGCGCTCCAGCCGACCTCGACCGCGACCACGGTTCGGGTCAAGGACGGCAAGCCGGTCGCCACACACGGCCCGTTCGCCGAAACGCGCGAGGCGCTGCTCGGCTATTATCTGGTCGATGCCAAGGATCTCGATCAGGCGCTGGAAATCGCGGGCCGCGTTCCGTCGGCGAAGATCGGCGCCATCGAGGTGCGTCCGGTCATGGTGTACAGCTGACGACGGCAATATCCCGGCGCCCCGGGCGCCCGGCGCGAAGCGTAGTACCGGAACGGTGAGCGTGATCCATGGCGGACCAGACTTGAACTCCTGTTCCGCAACGAAGAGCGGCCGCGTACTGGCCACGCTGATCCGGCTGCTCGGCGATTTCGAACTCGCCGAAGATGCCATGCAGGATGCCTTCGCCGCGGCGCTCGCGCAGTGGCCCGGCGAAGGCATCCCGGCAAATCCCCGCGCCTGGCTCGTCAATGTCGGGCGGCACAAGGCGATCGACCGGCTGCGGCGGCACATGCGCTTCCTCGCCAAGCGCGAGCAGATAGAAGCCGATCTGATGTCGGACCGGCAGATGGGGGAATGGTTTCCGGATGGAGCGGCGGAACAGGCCACTGCCGAATGACGACGCGCTGCGGCTGATTTTCACCTGCTGTCATCCGGCGCTGCCGGAGGACGCGCAGATCGCGTTGACGCTGCGGACGATCTGCGGACTGACGACCGTGGAGATCGCCAAAGCGTTCCTGGTCTCGGAAAAGACCATGGCGCAGCGGCTGGTGCGCGCCAAAGCCAAAATCCGCGACGCCGGCATTCCCTATCAGGTGCCGTCACGCGATGTGATCGCCGGCCGCCTCGACGGAGTGATGGCGGTGATCTATCTGATCTTCACCGAAGGCCATGCGGCAACATCAGGACCAAATCTCATTCGCGCCGAACTGTGCCGCGAGGCGATGCGGCTTGGGCGTTTGCTGGTCGAGCTGATGCCGGATCGCGCCGAGGCCAATGCGCTGCTGGCGCTGATGCTGCTGCACGACGCGCGCCGCGACGCGCGCACCACGCCCGACGGCAACGCCATTCTGCTGGAGTCGCAGGACCGCTCGCGGTGGGACAGGGCACAGATCGACGAAGGCTTGCAGCAGGATCGAAAGCGGCCTGCAGGCGCTGGCGCGGCCGAGCACCTACGCGGTACAGGCCGCGATCGCCGCGCTGCATATGCGCGCGGCCCGCTATGAAGACACCGACTGGCCGCAAATCGCCGCCCTGTACGAGGTGCTGCTGCGCATCCACCCCTCCCCGGTCATCGAACTCAATCACGCCGTCGCGGTTTCGATGGTGGACGGCCCGGAACGCGCGCTCGCGCTTGTCGACTCGATCGACCAGCGCGGCGAACTCAACGGCTACCATATGCTGCCGGCCGTGCGCGGCGATCTGTTGCGCCGCCTCGGCCGCCGCGACGAAGCTGCCGCCGCCTACCGGAAGGCGCTCGAAGGCGCCGACCTCGAACCCGAGCGGCGTTTTCTCAACGCACGCCTCGCCGAGCTTACTGGAAGTGCGACAGCGTCCACGTCACCGCCCACTTGATCGCCGCTTCCACGATCCAGCCGAAAATCGCGACTTCCCGCAAAGCCGATCGACGCCAGCGCAGCGAGCTTCGATCGCGACAGTTCCAGTGCGGCGACCGCCGGGCGCAGCAATTCCACCGCTTCGGCATGACGGTCGAGCTTCTGCGTCAGCGTCATGATCGCCGCGCGATTTTCGGCGTGCCAGCGGTCGCGGGTTTCACGGTCTTCTTCCGCTCGGCTGCGCAGTTCTCCGACACTCGTTTCGATGGCGCCGATGATGCGGCTGATTTCGTCCAGCTTTCCTGCCATTGCCTTTGCCCGTCTGTTTGCAGGTGCGCTCACGCGAGCGCGGCCAAATCGCTGATGAGATCCGCGTAAGCGAAGCCTTCGGGTGATTTCCCGTTGACCAGAGACTCCTGCGAGACATAGGCAATGGCCTCGTCGCAGTACTGTTTGAGGAACCTTTCCGTGATGGTCTGAACGGCTCCCCAGGACACGACACGAAGGCCGCCGGCGCCCCGTCCGACCAGCGGCACGTAATGTCCGCCTTCGATCGGCGCGCCGGGAACAACATCCCACGCTTCCCCCTTTTTGGCCTGATCGATCGCCGACGCCGGCAGCATCAATCCGATGCCGGCAATGCCGAACAGATAGGTCGCGAGATAAAGGTGTTCGACCGCACCGGGCTCCAGCGCCAAATAAGCGGCAATCCGGTGGCGGTTGCCGTGCCCGTCCGCGATGCCGGTGACGCGGCGGTATTCGGCCGCTTCCGCAACGTCGGTGCCCTGATCGCTCCCGGAATTCCGGGGATCGAACCCGGTCACCGCCGCATAGTCGCCGAGCACGGCCGCGTCGGTGAACCACGCGGTTCTGCCCGCTTCGCGCGCGAGCAGCATTGTCTCATGGGCGGCGCCGGCAAAGACGCAGTCGCCGTAACGGTCGTTAGCGAGCATCCCCCACTCGCGGGCGCCGATCAGACCCTCGTGTCCGAACGACGCCGGCAGCGGCGGGAGTGCGGCGGCGACCGTATAGTTCGCGAGCCGCAATCGCACCGCCGCCGGCCGCGCGGGTTTCTTGCCGAGCTTGAACGGCATCAGCGTGCGTACGGCACAACGATGCCATTGAGCACGACGAACGCCGGCGTCGCTTTCAGTTTGACGCCAGCCCGGGCGTACGGAACGACCACGCCATTGATTTCGACCGCATTCGGCACCGCGGCCGTCGCCTTGAACCTGACGCCGAGCGGAATGGCGTTGACCGTCGCGCAGAACGCCTGCGCGATCGCTTCCGCCGTGGTGCCGATCGGGAACGTCGCGATCAGCGCCGAGAGCGCGGTCAGGTCAGCCGCGATGCTGCACGCGCCCTTGATGTCGTTTGCGACCGTCTGGCCGGTCGGCGTCAGCGTAACGGTGCCGTTCGGCGAAATGCCCGCGCAGGCGCAAAGAGCAAACAACGAAGCAAGAACGGCGCCGAGCATGGTTTTGCGCATGGTGGTCTCCATTGAATGTCGGGATGGAAAGGCGAGGCGAAACGCGCGCTCAACTGCCGCCGACGACTTTGCCGGTCCTGTTGCTGAAAACGCTCCATACGGCCGCGACAAAGGCTGCCGCCGCTGCAATCACCAGATCGGCCGATCCGGCGGGAATGATGTTTTTCGCCACCAGCCAGGTGATAACCGGCGGAACGACGGCGCGAACGATGCCGCCAAGCTGATCCTGATTCATGTTTTCTCCTGTGTTTGGGCTTTTGACTGCTCCGCCGCGTCGAGAATGACCTGACAGAGTTTTCTGACGTCGGAATCCGGAATCATGCCTGCGTAAAATCCGGCCGCCTGATCGATCCAGGCGCGCGCGGCACCGTACGCGGCATCGAGTTTCGCCTGCGTCTGCATCACGCTGCTCCGTGTCTGTTCAGGCGTGAATGCGGGCAGCCTGGACGTGCATGGCGTCCACCGAGCCTGGCGACCAGTCGCCGCCCCAGATCCAGCCTTCTTCCCTGAATTTCACGACCAGAAGACTGTCGTCCTGGAACAGATGCCTGAGCGCATGCTGTTCGTTGTCGGCCGCGTCCCAGTCGATCGCGGCGGCGAACGCGTGCATCGACAGCGCCGACGTGTCGCCCCGTATGGTGCGCAGATTGTAGCTGCCGTCGTATTCGTCATAGCGGAGCTTGCGGATGGTATCGGCGCTCCTGCCCGCCGCGTCCCAAATGCTGTTGAGAATGCGCGTCAGGCTGTCGGCGCACTTTTTGTGAATGACGATGTGCGCCACCGGCACGCTGCCCATGTGCAGCGGCCATGGACACGTCACGGAGACAGTATTGGCCTGAAGCCAGCCCGATTGCCGCGGGTCGCCATAAAACTCGAGACATTGCGACTGCAGCGGCCAGATGTTCGTCATGTCACGCTCCTGTTCCGGGGATGAAAGACGGGTGAAAAAGCCGCGACGTTGCGAACGCGTGGCGGCGATGGCCGACGGCGAGCGCGTCCCGTGGCGGGAACTGCCCGCATCACGACGTCTGTTCAGCGGTGAAAAAGAGCTAGGACGCGGGCGGCGCCTGGTTGGCGAGGATTTGCGCCGCACGCACTGCCGTAATCAGGCCCGGCCCCGGCGGCGTGGCGCCCGTCGGCGTCGCCAGATAGTTGACGCCTGCGACGACTTCCGCATTGTCGAGTGGCAACGTGCCCGCGCCCGCGGCCATCAGCAAAAACAGCTTCGTCTGCGTGTCGCCAGAACTGACGATCGCCGCCTGTTCGGCGGGCGTAAACAGCGTCATGAATTGCAGAAAACCGAGAGTCGGTAACGCCGGTGGCGGCGCCTCATACGGTGCCGGCACGTTTCCTGCCGCGAGCCACACCTCGTACGCCTGCCAGTCGACGTTGCGGGGATCAGCCGGAATGACTGCGCCATCGGCGTCGCGGATAACTGAAGCGGAAGATGTAAGCGTGTAGGACACGATCAAAGCTCCGCGCTGGCTGTGAAATTTGAATAGAAATAGGCTCCGGGCGTTAAGGTGCCACTGGAGCTTCTGGTCTCTCCAACATAGTAGGCAGTGGCCTGCCACAGAGAAGGTGTGTTCCCAAAACCGCTGGCACCGCCGTTGGTGAAAACCACAGTAGGAGTGGCCCGCATGACCGTGGGCAGATTGGTAACAGCGTAATAGGAAGCAACAGTGGCACTTACCTGGGCCGAAAAGAACGTCAGCCCCAGCTGGTAAAACCGCGCGCAAAGCGGCATTTCGGCAGCGACCGGCCGCAGCTCCGGCGGTGGCGGGTTTGAATTAAGCCCGGTCGCCACGCCCGGCGTGACGCGAATGTCGCATTCCGTGATCTGGACCGATTTGGTGTTGGCGCCGAAATTGTTGCCGAAGTCGAAGCCGATCTCGAGACCGTTGTAAGACGCGGCGTTCGCCGAAAACGTCCAGGACAGCAGCGTCCACGCGCTCGCCGGGCATGTCTGGAGGCTCACGGCATTGACGTCGGTGGCGGGGCTTGTCCACACGTCCTGCGATGCGGCGCGCCTCACAGTCAGCGTCGGCGTGATCGGCCCGCCGGTGCCGTTGTAGACCTGAGCCTGCACCGTCACCGTTTGGCTGGAGAACGCCGCGGCAAACAGGCTTTCGATGCGCTGTTTGACGATGATGTCGGTAACGGACGCAGCCCCCGTGACCTGCATCGCGTTCTTGGTCAGCAGCCTGCCGCCGGACTGCGTCACGGACACACTCGCGCCGCTGGGCAACACGATCCAGCCATCGGCGGCGTAGGCGCCTGACACCGTGACCGTCATCGAGCCGGTGCCGCGCTGCCACAGATCCATCGTTCCGTTGCGGAATTTGTTCACCAGGCCCCCGCAGCCGCCGATCGTGATCGTGGTGCCGGACGCCGTGATGACGTCACCGCCGCTCGCGGCGAGCGAAACGGCACCTGTCAGGCCGTTGACCGACGGCACGGGGATCGACGCCACCTGATCGATGATCGTCCAGCTGTTGGCGCCGTTCGACTCGACCGCGAGATAACCGTACGCGGTGTTGATTACGGCGGTCGCCGCGCCGTCGATCAGGTCGGACCCGTTTCGGTTAAGCGTGATGGTTTTGGTGGCCGAGCAGTTGCCGGTCTCGTCCACCACAAGAAGCCGCGCGCCGGTCGGAAATGTGCTCGCGGCGGGCAGCGCTACCGCGCGCGCTGCGGTCAGCGCGACATAGGCGATCAGGCGATCGGTGGCCAGTACGGTATAGCCGCCGTCGCTGACCTGGGTGCGCGCGTTGGTGAGGACCTCCGAAAGCTTCGCCGCCGCCCACCCGCCCGCGGTCGCGCCGTCCTGCACCACCACGCGATTGTTGGTGGTGTCGATCACCATTTCGCCCTGCGGGCCGGTGTACGAACCGACCTGGGCCGCCGACCCGCGACGGTACTGAACCTGAACTGCCGATGTCATGTGTTGCCTTTCAAGCGATGCCGAGATCGGGATTGAGCTCCACCCACAGCGTCAGCGAGGCGCCCCAGTCATCGGTCATGACCGGACTGTCCGTCACCGCGCCGAAATCCCAGGCTCCGCTGCTGACCTCGACCGCCTCTGCCACCGGATGATCGATCGCGACGCCGGTCGGCGTGAACATGTATGCCGTACAGCCCGCCAGATTTTGCAGGCCGCCGCCGAACACGTTGAAGCTCTGGAGCTTTATGTGATCTGTCCGGCCGACATATTGCGAGGGCAGATCGAATTTGAAGATCGCAGCGCTGTTGAGGAACGCAAACGGCGCGCCGGACGAATGCGAAGCAACCGCGGTGCCGTAGAGGCCGCGGTACAGATAGCTCAGCGAATATCTGCCGGTGCCCGTCAGCGTCGCGGTAGCGTAGGAGACCAGTTCGGAATCGACGATGCACAGCGTGTTCGCGAGCCGGGCGTCGAGGCTGGTCGCGGTTGCCAGAACGCCGCCACTCTCGGCCATGTTCACGGCAAGCGTGTCGGCGGTGTCCGGATTGGTTCCGGCATATGCGCCAAGCGAAGCGGTGAGCACGCCCTGACTTGCGGGTCCGGCGATCGTACCGATCTGGCTGTACGACGTGTTGTCGACTCGACAGCCACACATTGCATCCGCCCCACTTGGGATCGGCAACGCCGCCGGTGCCGCCGGAGGCCGCAATCCAGACCTGCGGCGTCGGACACCAGCGCCGCGGGCGGCTCGAAGATGATCGGCGCGTTGACGGATGCGCGCGGCGATGTTGCGTGTTGATCGGATTGTTGGTCACCGGCTGCGTCGGTAGAGCGTCGCCGTCGCGACACCCAACGGAAACTCCTCCGCCGTCACCTGAAGAAAGCCGTTCTCATCCTCCTCGATCTCTGTGATGCGGATCGGCGGTTCGTGACAGGCCGAGGATCGCGTCGGTCACCGTGACCAGATCCATCGGATCGAGCAGGCAATATTCCCACGACAGCCGGAATTTGAAGGTGTTTCGGATATAGAGCGCCCGCTGCAGCATGAGCTGGCCGGCAATCAGCGGCGACTTTCGGTCGCAGATTTCATGCGCCGTCACCGTCGGCGCGATGCGCATGCCATAAAGCTCGATGGCGTTCTGGTCGCGCGACTCGATCGGCGGTCAGGTTGTAGGCATTTTCCCGCTCGGCAATTTCCAGCCGCCAGACGTTGTAGGCCTGATAGGGATCGGAACGCGTGACCTGAAGCGGATCCTCGTTGTTGTCAACCTTGTAGTCGTCGTCGGCGAGATCGTAGACCGGCGTCACGTTCGGCGCGAACGACGCCGCCGTCTGGTACTGAAACGCGATTTCCACATCGGCGCCCTGGTCACCGGAGGCGAACAGATAGGTGCCGTTCGGCGTCATGCCATAGGTGCCGGTCACGGTCGGCGCCGCTGCTCCGATCGACGTGAGCGGCGTGCCGCTGCTGGCGTAGGTGACGCCCTGATCGGCGACGAACCACGCGGCGTTGGCGACCACCACCGGCGGCGGATTGGCGGCCCCGGACGGCACCTGGCCGATCTGGTAAAGCGTGCTCTGACTGATGACCGTGCCGGCCACGATCGCGCTGTCGCCATACGGAATGAACTTGAGCTGGCCGCCCGACCATACCGCCGCGGTGTTGGTCAGCAGCAGCCAGCGCTGCAGAATGCTTGCAGCCTGTTCCTGGTTGGTCAGCGCCGGGCTCAGCGACAGCGCCAGCGCCTTGCAATAGGTCTGATACGAGGCATCGCCGCCTGAACCGAACAGCGTGGATGCGTCGATCGAAGCGGCCGGAAAGCCCACGCCGTATTGGGCGTTGGTGAGAAAATCGTTGATGATCGAGGCCGGGTCGGCGTCGATGCCGTTGACGCCGCTCCCGTAAAAAATTCCCTGAACCTCGAAGTTGTGGTTCTCGAGCGTTGCGGTGTCGCCGAGACTGTAGTTTTCGCCGGCAAGAAACGCTGTGGCCTGATAGGCGAGCGCCTCGGACGGAAAAGCCGTCGCGAGGTAGCTCCATACGCTCTGCGGCGTCGTGCCAGGGAACAGCGACAGACCGAGCTGCGCGAGCGAGTAGACCGACTGGTTCTTCCAGACCTGGTTGATCCCGCCCATCGGACCTTCGCCCAGCGCCATGATCAGCGAGGCGCTATAGGTGTATTCGGAGGGGCTGCCGCCGAACATGCCGCCCTTGCCGCCACCTTTGCCGCCGCCGCCCTGGGTCTGAAAGTCGTTGTACCAGATGACATTCGGCGCGAGCTTCGACATGCCCCACACGATCGGCACCGGCAGGGTATTGACCGCTGTCTGGATTTGCAGGCCGGTATATGTCGGGCGTCGTCTGTTTGCTGGCTGCTGCCGAAGATTCCGCTCATGGCGTTTTCGCCCAGTAGCTGAAGAAGCGCGGCCGGCGCGTCGGGTCGCACAGCACGCCGTTGTGCCCGACTTCCTCTTCGAGCACGCGGCGCGCCGGATGAACAGGCATGGACCATCGTCAGCGGACTCGCGTCGCGTCACGATGCCGCCGTGCGAATAGCAGCGGCCGTATCGCAACACCATCACGTCGCCCGGCCCCGGCCCGTCGACCTCGCTGCAGCGGTCGAAGACAAAGCCGAGATAGCGCTCTTCGGCGCGATGCAGATGCCAGTCGGCCGGGTAAGGCCGCGGATCGAACGGCCGCGCACAGTCCGGTGTCGACAAACACCCGCACGAGCAGCATGCCGCAATCGACGCCCGCACCTTTGATGTCGGCGCAGTTGTGATACGGCGTTCCGATCCAGCTTCGCGCCGCGGCGACCACAAGGTCACGCTGACTGTTTTCGGCCACCGGCTGCTGCACGGCGGCTTCCGTGGCAGATCTGTTCATGGTCAGATCGCCATCTGCGGCGGCGGCACATACGGAAAGCCGCGAAAATTCGCGAGGTTGCCGAACTTGCCCTGGCAGGTACCGGGCGTGTGGTCGCAGCCGTAATAGACCGTGAAAGTATCGCCCGCGGCCGGCACGCTCTGCAGCGGATAGCAGCAGCGTCAGCGATGTCCGGCCGCAACCGACGCCTTGACGTTCGCCGTCACGCCGGCGTTGACGCCGGACGTGAAAGTGATCGAGCCCTGCTGATACGCTGACGACTGGCGCCCGACCAATTGATCACCGAGGCCGTAGAGCCTGCCCCCGACCGTGCCGTTGGTGCCGAAAGCGTTTTTGACCAGTGTGCAGCCGGAATCGTACAGCGTGTGAAGGCAGGTCGGCTGATAGATATTGCGCGGCATGTCGATGTCGAGCAGCACCAGGTCGGAATTCACCGTGAGCTTCGCCGTTGTGCGGCCGATTCCGTCGATGGCGCCAAGCCTGCCCTTGAACAGCGTGACCGAGCCGATCGCCGTGCCGCCGATGCTGTCCGAGAAGAACACGCGGTCGCGCTTGATCTCGCAGCCGTCGAACGCACCGCCGCGCAGCGCCTGCAGGAACGGCGCGCCGCCGGCAATGGTATCGGTCGGCGAGCGCGGCTATCGTGATTTGCTGCTGGTCGACGTCGAGCCCGACCGCGGCTTTGTACTTTAGGCCGTCGACTCAGACGGAATTGGCCGAGATACGTTTTGCCGTTGTAGGCTGAACGTCACGTCGACGTTGGTGTAGCAGAGGATCGTGCCGGACAGCAGCGTGAAGGTGAACACGTCGGCCATGATGAGCGGCACGTCGGGACTCGAGCGCGCATTGTTCAGATAGGCGACGAGTGCGGATGGAGCGGGCTTCATGGTTTTTCTGCCTCCTACCCGCCGAGCCAGCTTTTGACGCTGCGGAATTTCATGCTTTCCAGTCTCCAGAGACCGGACATGAACTCCTCGAAGTCCATCTGGTCGTCGAGAAAGCGGCAGTTGAACGCGTAGGAAAAGTCGGCCGAGATGGTGACGCCGTGGCCCGGCGCACTCGTGAACACGAGCGTGTTCGGCGGCGTCAGATAGTACGCGCTCCCTGCCTGCGCCGTGCCGTTGAGATAAACGTTGGTGATCGCTGTCACCCACCCGACCGGCTCGAGCCAGCCGCCCAGCGAACGCATCATCGTGTACGAGGTCGCGGCGCCTGTTCCGGTGCCGAACGCCTGCGCGGTCACGGTGCAATCGTCCGGATCGGTGTAAAGGAACGTACCGAACTGGCCCTGGAGCTGAAGGAAGAAGCCCATCAGGTTTTGCAGGCTGCCCGCGCCGAGGCCGGCAAAAGCCGCCGTCGCGTTCGAAGCGAGGCCGTCATAGACCGCCTCAAATTCGTACAGCGGATATTCCATAAGAGCGACGCGCACTTCGCGGCCGGACACGTGCGAAGCGATGCGCGTGGAGAAGCCGGGCTTCTTGTGCCGCGACCAGCCGAGACCGGCAAGGACCGGAAGCGAGGGCGGCGTCGTCATGCGCGCACCGTTCTGAGCCGCAGCGATTGAAGCGTATAAAGCTGCGCCATGAATTCCTCCGCGTCCTGGCTGTCGTCGTCGAAGCGGCAAAGAAACGACCACGCAAAATCCGCGGTGAGCGCGACGCCCGAAGCGGGCGGAATCGCGAACGTGAGCGACGGAGCGGGCGTGCCGGCATTGACGGCGTAGCTGCTTCCCGCCTGCACCACGCCGTCGAGATAAACGGCGGACACCACGCCGACACGGGACGGCGTCAGCGCGTAACCACCGAGCGTCACCACGAAACCGAAAGTCGTCGTCGTTCCGTCGCCCTGCCCCAGCGCCTGCGCCGTCACGGGAGACAGCGCCGGCGGCTCGAAATAAAACGCCGCGTTCTCGCCCTGGCACGCGTCAAAGAAGCCGACGATCTGCTGCAACTCGGTGTAAGGAGCCACCATTCGCAGCAGGTCGAAATTGAGCTCGATGGACCAGAGCGGCACGCGATAACGTCCGCGCGCGCACCTCGCGCCCGGACACATGCATGGCCGATCTCGTCGAAAACAGCGGCGAGTATTTTGCCGACCAGCCGGGCGTCGGGCGTCGCCGGAAAAGTCGGTGTAGGGACCCGGCGACGGCGGGCTGTCAGGCGGCGGCACCGGCACGTACGGCCCCTTGCCGTCGAGCCAGTCGCCCGACGGCCAGTTGCCGGTGTCGCCCCAGACATCGGCGCGCTGCGGGAATGTCGGAAACGGCCGCGCGTCCCAGTTCCAGACCGACATGAACGCGGTCTCGATCATCGGAACGCCGCCAACGGTCTCGTTGTTGCCGTCGGTGACCCAGTATTCGTAAACCGCCTGGAGCGCGAGCAGATGCAGAAGTATCGTCGCGGCGCGGCGCGTAACTCGCCGGCCGTGCTCTGGCTCGGATCCCAGATCGACCAGAACGGCGTGAAGCTTTCGACGCTGGCCGGAGTCGAAGAATACGTTCGGCTGATTGGTGCCGCGATCGCACGCCGGGAAGCCGTACTCGGCAAAAATGATCGGCTTCGAATTGCGGCACCCATTCTGTGAACCCGCCCCGTGCGGCACCCACGCTCCGGTCCCGGCCGTCATACATCGCCTGATGCGGATTGTTCCACCACCAGCGAAGCTGCTTGTTCGGCCAGCAGCTGCTGGTTCGGCGGCGTACGCATTGCGCGGCTGCGCCAGCCGGTCGCCTTGCGGCAGCGACACCCGCAGATCGGTGCCGTTCGGATCGAGCCCGATCCCGGCATTGTTGCTGTCGTTGTAGAACCAGTTGAAATTCTGGCCGCCTTCGATGTTGGCCTTCAGATAGTCAAGACTGTAGATCGACGGCTGGCCGGACAGGCCGAGACCGTTGAACGTCCCCGAGGCCGGCGGCCAGGGGCCGGACGGCGCCGCGCCGAGCCAGTTGCGCGCATCGAGCCCGCCGTCGCCCGTCGTCCAGTCCGAGAGCGGCAGATAATTGTCGAACAGACCAGATCGATGTTGCCGTGGCCGTACAGCTGGTCGAGATGCGGCCACTGGCCGTTTTCTCCCGGATGCTGATAACCCATCCAGACCGACCAGTCGGCCGAATAGCTGACCAGATTGTGCAGGTTGACCGTGTCTCTGGTCAGCGAAGCCGCATCGAACACGCTGCGCACATCGTCGGACAGTTGCGCCAGACCGGCGACGAACGGATAATCCCACGTGACCGTGCCGCCGCTCACAGTGCCCGCCTGCGTCCAGCCCGGCCCGCGGATGGCCTCGATGCCGCGCAATTCCGAGCCGAGCAGAAACAGATCGACGCCGCCGGCGACCACGCACAGATTGGCGTAGTGCAGGATCATGCGGCGATAAGTGTAATCGGTGGGCGCGCCGGCATAGGCTACCGTGAGATTCGTCGCTGTCCCGGGTGAAATCCGAAACCGTCGCGCCGCCGAGAAAATTGTTCACCGCCGTCGTCGCGGCGCCGGAAATGTCGCTCGCCGTTGTAGGCAATGCGGCCGCGCCACGGCTGGCCGGCGGCGGTCATCAGGATAAACGGATAGAACACGACGCGCAGTCCGCGCGCTTTCAGATCGCGAATGCAGCGGACCACAGACTGGTCCGACGGCGTGCCGCCATAGATAAAAGCGCCCCCGCTTTGCGGAATCGGAATGAGCCCCGCCGAATTTTGCGTCAGGCCCGAACAGCGCCACACATCCGCCCCGCCCGACGCCTGCGCGAACGTTCCGTTGATGTAGGTCGTCGACGGATAGATCTGGCACGCGGTGATATCGGTCGAATTCCCGAACCAGGCGACCACCAGCGAGACCGTCGTGCAGCCCGGAATTTCCGCCTGCAGATTGTTGATCGCGATCGTGCAATCGGTGGTCGATCCGGCGCCCGCCAGCGGACCGCCGCTGGCGTAGCGATTGATCGAGGTCAGCGCCGGTTCCGTGACCCGCCGGCCGAGATACGGGATCGTGTCATAGGTGAACTCGCCGGTGGACGGGAGCAGATTGACGCCGTTGACGTAGCCCATGACGGTTCAGGAAACGCGCATGCCGAGATGCGCGCCGCGCCGGACCGCGTCATTGATCGCGCGCAGCATCTGCCGGGAATTGTCGTTGAAGAACCGCGACACGCTCTGCGCATCGAGCGCGGACACGTTGATGCTGACCGGCGCATGCACCTGGGGACCCTGGCCCGCGCCGGTATAAGGACCGGAGCCGCGCGCCGGCACGATCGTCTCGCCCTGATGGATCAGCGCAAGCCCGCCCCGGACCACATAATCGGTGCCGACATCGAAGATCGCCGCGGCCGACACCGACGCTTCCGCGGCCGCCGCGGGGCCTGCGGCGGCGGGACCCATCACCGGCGCGAGGAATGCGAACACGCCGGCGAACGCCTGCCCCGCGTCGGTCATGATCGCCCGCACCGCGTTCGCGGCCTGCGCCATCAAACCAGCATTCGCGCCGGCCGTTTCGGCCGCGGCGCGGGACGCGGCGCCGGTCGTGGTCGCGGTGGTCTGTGCGAGCTCGGCGGCGAGCCACTTCACCACCATGGTCTCGCACATTTCGATGAACTTGATGACGAGATCGCCGAGAATGCTCCTGAAGGCGTGCGACCACGACGTCGTCCCGGCGAGCAGGCCGCGCAACTGCGCATTGAATGCATTCTCGATCGTGCCGAGCGACCCGGTCCAGCTTCGCTGCTGCTGCGCGATCGCCTGCTCGTCGAGCCTGATCATGTCGGTGCGGTGCCGCTGTTCGAGCGCCGCGATCTGATTGATGACGTTGAGCCGCTGCCGGACGCTGAGATCGCCGAGCGCAGCCTCCTGCTGCAGCAGCGCCAGTTCAGCCTCGTACTCCTTTTGCGTTTCCGCCTCGAGCATGGCGAACTTCTGATTTTGCGTGATCTGAAACTGACTCGCCTCCGCGTCCAGAACGAGCTTCTGTTCGGCGAGACCCTGATGCAGAAGCCGGATTTCGGCGCCGATCTCCCGCACCTGGAGCGCACTTTGCGCCGCCTCGCTGCCGAGCGCGGCGAAGTCGCGCACCGCCTGCGATATCAGGTCCGCCGGCAGCGCGTTTGCGAACCCCTGCGCAAGCCGCCCGAGACTGGCGTCGAGCACGCGGACCGGGGCCGTCAGTTCGTTCAGGCTGTCGCGAACCTCTTCGATGCCGGCCAGCGCATCGTCGGTGGCCGCTCCAAAATGAATTTCGACGGTATTGTCGTCGGCCATGGAAGCCTCCTGTTCATCCGATCCGGCCGCCAGGAAACATCGCGATCAGCGCGTGGTAATCGCGCGACGCCCGCGCCGGCGGCTTGCGGCCGAGCGCAGCCGCGACCATGCGCCGGAGCGGAGGAAAATCCGCCCAGGCCCGATGCAGATCCTCGAGGAAAGGAATATCGACCTGGTCGAGAACCTGATCGCGGGTCCAGTGCAGTTCGATTACGAGGTCGGCGACGAGCGCACGCCAGTCGATGGCATCGAAACGCTCGCCGCCAGTGCTTCCCCCGGCGATGCACTCCCTGCTCCCGGGACGGTGTCCGTGCCGTCCACGCGACGGCCGCCGGCCTGCTCGATCACGACCGGAAGGGCGGCGACCAGCTCGGCGATCGTGATCGGCAAATCCAGAAACTCGTCGCGCGTCAAACGCGGATGCGCCCGCCGCAATCCGTGCCACAGCACCTCGGCGAGCGGCGCGAGCCGCTCGCCGGACAGGTGATCGGCGCCCGCGGTTGAAAGCTTCGGCACAAAGTCGGCGATGGCGAGAATTTGGCGCAGCGACAGCGGCGCCACCAGCCAGTCGTGCCCGCCAAGCCGCACCGGACGGGCGGCCGAAAGATCGAGTTTGTCGTCGCGTTCGAAGCTCACACGCCGCCTCCTTTTGGCGCCCATCGCGGGCTGACAGTCGTTTCCAGTCGTTTCCAGTCGTTTCAACAGTTTGGGCTATAATCGCTCCGAACTGTTGAAACCATTGACGTTGCTCGCGAATTTGAACTTCATCTGCCAGATGCAGCCGGTATTCGACGACGCCGCGGCGCTGTTCGTTTGATGAAACGGACCGTCGCAACCGGTCCGGCCTCGCTACTCGCTCAGGCTGATCGTGCCGACGTTGTTGGACGCATCCGCGATCGCCTGAAAATCGAACTCGGCGACCGTAAATTTCTGGCTGGAAAACGGCAGTGACAGTTTCGACGAAACACAGGCATTGAGCTTTACCAGCAGGTCCTTGCTGGTGCCGAAATAGTTGAATGTCTCCTTGAGGGAAATCTCGAACATCGGCAGCGGGCCGGTGAGCTGATTGGCGATACTGATCCTGTTGCCCGATGTCACCGTGTAGCTGTAATAGATCAGCACCGTTGCGCCGTTATCGGCCGCGTTGAAGGTGTAGACGCCGCTCGCCACGCTGTACTGACCCTGCGACGGCGCGGACGCGACCGGCGAGAGCTGCACTCCGGTCGCGCCGTAGAACACGCCGAAATCTTCGACAAAGGTCGCGCTGTTGGCGACGGTCACTGCCGCCGAGGCCACGGTGCCGGCCTCACCGGTGGTCATTTCGAGCATGCTGTTGGCGGTCAGCGTCTGCCCCAGAAACAGATTGTTGATCTGGGTCGCCTGCAGGCGCGCGAACTTGGCCTTGCCGGCGATCTTGAATTCGCCGCCGCCCGCCGCGACCGCCATGTTGTACTGGCCGTGCAGCATCTCGATCTTGCGGTCGAATTCGATCGAGACGTCCTGAAGCGTGCCGAGCAGACACGGCGGCGTGCCGGTCACATCGGTGCGCTTGCCGACGAGCGTGCCACTGCCGAAAGCATATTGGGTCATCGGAGATCTCCTGGGAAATGTGGAAACAGCGAATGGCGGGTAGCGAAAAGGGCGAAGGAGCGAACGGTGGAATGAACCGCGTCAGCGATTAATCCCGGTCGCCGCTCGCGGATTTCATCCCCGCTGCGGAACCAAAATCTGAAACGGGATCGCGGCGACGGCCTTGCCGTCGATGTCGCCGGTATCGATAAAGACCGGGCCAAGCGGGTAGCAGTGCGCGACCAGTCCGCCGAGCGTCTGGCGATTGCCGTTGAGGGCATCCGCGCCGGCCGGCGCCACCGCTGCATCGAGCGCGTCGAGCAGGCCGTTCATCGCGGAATCAGGAATATCGTCCTGATCCATGCCGGCGGACATGTATATAAAGACATGGACGTTGACCGTCAGCGTCGGCAGCCCCTCCGACTGGCGGCTGCGGACTTCGCCGGTCTTGAGCATGGTCAGAAACGGCATCTGGGTTTCGTTGACCTGATCCCAGTGCACGAAACGCCGGCTCGTGGCGGCAAAGTCCGCGGCGCCCCCAATCAGCTCGAAGAAAGCCACCGAAATCTGTTCGCGCGTGACGGCGGTCATCGTTGGTCCTCATGCAATGCGAGCGGGCCCGCGCCGTTTCGTCGTAGAAGGAGCATCCGAAAGAGCTGAACCTCCCGAACGCCGCCCGTCATCCGGCTGCGTCCACCACAGCCCCTGTCATTGCGTCCCTGATCTCACCCGCCATTTCAGCAAGCGACGAACGCAGATACGACCGCTCCGGCATCGTCACCGCCGGCAGGTTGACGCGCGTGGCAAACGCCTGCTTGCCGCCGATGGCGAACGCGAGTGCGCGCGCCTTGTCCGGTATGATCTGGTGCGGCGGGATGGTGCCGCCGAACTCATGAATCGCGGCATATTTGACGTCGCCTGATGCCGCAATCTGCACGGAGATGCCGGCCGGCGCGTCCTCAATCACGGTAACGATCGAACGGGCGAGCGCGCCGGAGCGCGTGTTGAGCACGCCCCCGTCAAGCTTCTGCCGGACCTTTGCTTCCAGTTGGTCCACGAGCACCGCTGCCTTTTCCGCGAGCGAAATCCGTATTCGTTCCGGCATTTCTGCGAGCGAAGCCGATGCGCGGTCCCGCAGCGAAAGCGCCAGCATGATGCAGCCTCCGGTTGCAGATACGCCGCGCACGGACGTATAATCCACCGCCCGACGCGAGCGTCAGCGATGGCCGAAGCCCCGGCGATTTCCAGATCCGCGCAGCCGAAACGGCTCGCGGTGTTTCTCGACGGCACCTGGAACGCGACAGGCGACGACACCAATGTGTGGCGACTCAAATCGCTGTGCGCTCCGACGGACAACAACGGAACGCTCCAGATCGCATGCTATGAAAAAGGCGTGCGCGGCCTGCTCGGCGGCGTGTTCGGACAGGGCGTCGACCAGATCATCACCGCTGCCTACCAATGGCTGGTGGATCACTACGATCCAGGCGACGACATTTTCATCTTCGGCTTCAGCCGCGGCGCCTATACGGCGCGAAGTCTCGCGGAATTCATTGCCAAGTGCGGCCTCCTGAAAGCCGGCGGCGCGCTCGGCGTCAGGCAACTCTACAACAGATACCGCCGCGTTGAGGCAAAGACGATCTGGGAACTGCTGGCCGCGCAACAGGACGGCGACGCGGCCGCCCTCACGCTCGAAGAGCAGTGGATGCTCAAATATTCCATGGCGATCCACATCAAGTTTGTCGGCGTGTGGGACACGGTCGGCGACCTGGGCATACCCTGGCTCACCTTTGAAGGCTTTCACTGGTCCACGCTTCGCTTCATGACGACCGGCCTGCGGCGGCCGATCGACTTCGGATTCCACGCAATGGCTGTCGACGAGCACCGCCAGGCCTTTTTGCCGACGCTCTGGACGGTAAGGACCACATCCCCGACTGATCCGGATGCGCCTCCGCCCCGGCCGCTGGCCAGCGTCGAACAGCGCTGGTTTGTAGGCGCGCATGCCAATGTCGGCGGCGGCAACGAAAGCGACATCCTGCCGCAAGTTCCGCTGCGCTGGATCATGACAAAGGCATCGCTGCACGGACTTGCATTCCGCGATGACGTCGATCTCGACGGCGATGAGCTCACGGCGAACGTCACCGACTCCTATGGCGAGTTTCTGTATGGCGCCTACCGGCTGCTCAGCCGGCCCTATTACCGCCCGATCGGCGCGCCGCCCGTGCAAGACGGCGACGGCACCAGCAGCAACGTCAACGAGACGATCGACGCATCCGTGTTCGCCCGCTGGAACGCCAATGCAGGCTACCGACCGCCGAATTTGGCCGACTGGGCGTCGCGTCATGGCGTGAACATCGAGGGTCTGACAACGTCGGTGCTGGCGAACGACCCGCAGACCCCCGCCCCTGACTGAACCGGATGCGCCCTAAAACCCTCCGACGTTGCGATAAGGATCAAGCGAGCTGCGGACAAAATCCGGTATGTCGGTGAGGCGGTAGGCCGACGTCATTTGCCCCTGGACGGTCTGCGCGCTCTGCCCGATGCGCGTGCGGTAGCGGTAACGTTCTGCGACCCACTCGATGCAGGCGTTGTTGATCGCGGCCGGGATGAAGCCATAGGACAGCAGTACGGACGAGCCTGCGTCGGCGGCGGCAAACGTATAAACGCCACCCGCGACATTATACTGCCCCGCGTTGGGCGTACCGGCGACGGCAACGAGGGCCGTGCCGTTGGCGTAGGTGACGCCGGTGTCGCCCGCCCAGGGCCCGAACGGCGCAGCCGCCGTCACGGTAAAGGGACCAGGCGAAGCCGGCACGGCAGCGGCTTCGCCCTCGACTGCGTAGCCGGCCATGTACCCGACCACTACATTCTGCCGGCCGCGGCGAAAGGTGAGCTGGAACAGATCGAGCGCCTGCGGCCGTCCCGGCGGCAGCCCGTTCCAGGGTTCGAGCAGATAGCCCCTCGTCACCGGCACGCCCGCCCCCGGCGTGGCGGAAGCCGGCACCGCTACGCCCTCGACGACGAGCGAACTGATCTCCAGCGCCGGATAATGCCGCAGGAACATGCGCGCCGTGCCGTTGCCACCAAGCCGCTCCATAAACGGGCGTGGCGTCAGCGACGGCCGGCCGAGAAAGGCGGCGATGGCGCCGCTGATATCCGTGATGAGGCGCGCGATCAGCGCATCGTCGGAAGAACCGATGCCGCTCGAGCCCGACAGCCAGGCTTTCACATCGGCAAGCGTGGCGAGATCGGACGCGGCCATTGTTGATCCTTGCGTTCAGGTGCTGCATGCGTTCTCTTGGCTGCTTTCAGGTCATGCCTGCGTTCAGCTCTTGCCTGCTTCAGGTCTTGCCTGCGTTCAGGTCTTGCCTGCTTTCAGGTTTTGCGCGCCCCGGCCCTTGCGCGGCGCGCTGCGGGCGCGGGCTTTGCTTTGACGGACGCTCCGGTGTCGGCTTCGACGAAACCGAAGCACTCGATCAGCAGCGCGCCAATCTCCGGTCCGACCTCGTACACGCCGTCGCACTGCGCGACGGTGACGCCGGCGACGCACGGATCGCCAACGCCTTGCGGCGCTTTCAGCTTCATCTGAAGTCCTCTTTTTCTGCCGGTTAGCAAAGAGCAGCGCAAAACGCGGCCGTATCAGCCGCCGACTCGCCGACCAGGACATTGCCGGCGCAAAAAATCAGCCAGCCGGGCGGTTGTTTCGGTACGAATACACCACGATCGAGATTCACCAACCACCGACGCGATGAACATGCATGCGCGGGTCGAGCCCGCGCATGAGAGGTTTGACGTCCGGCAGATGGCGAAGAGGCGCCGCCTCACCCCGCCGCGATGTTCGAGATCACCGCCATCGACGGCGGGAAATAGTGCTGCAGCACCTCGTCGGCATAGACGCCGGTCTCGTAGCGGCGCGCGCGCGGCGGCCACTCGATCTGGTAGTAGTCCTGCCGGGTGCGGATCTGCATGACGTTGCCGACATTCGACAGCGGATAGGGCAGCGTGCGCGAGGTCATCAGCACGGTGCCCGCGGGCATGTTGGGGTGCACGCGGATGTCGATCGTCTTCGGGCCGGCCATGGAGAACTTGTTGAGATAGGTGCGCACCATGACGCCGCCGCCGAGCGCGCCCTGCTCGCTCTCGAACACGAAGCGCTGCGCGGCGTTGGCTGCTGCCGGCGAGGATCTTTTTCGACAGATCGTTGGCGACCTGCGAGCCGACCCACATCGTGTCGGGCGAGAGCCGATAATTGTCCCAGCGGTTCTTGAGCGCGGCGTCGATCTCGACCATGCCGCCGGCGCCATCGCCGGTGAGCGTCGAGCCGGTGCCGGCGGTGCCGGTCGCGAGATACTGGATGTAGGCGTTCGAGCCGGACTTGAAGGCCTGGTACAACAAGCCCGTCGAACACCAGCGCGTTGGTCGAGTTGTCGCTGCCCCCGAGCGAAGCCGCGGTCTGCGTGCCGGCGGCGTTCGCCGTGATCACCACCGAATTGATGCTGGTGATGGCGCCGAGCACTTCCGAACCGGCCGCGCCCCAGAACCAGGCGTAACCGAGCGCACCGCTCACGGACGACACGGTGGCAGCGATCGATCCGCTCGTGCCGGATGCGATCGAGGTGGTGGCGTTCGCCGATTTGCCGGCGGCATCCGCCGCCGAAAGTGTCGGACGAGCCATCGGCGTTGCTGCGCGTGATCGCGCCCTGGATGCCGCCGCTGACGCTGCCGTTGACGATCGCGTCGAGCGAGAGCGCAACGCAGATGACGCTGTACGGACTGGCGGCAGCCGTCAGGCTTCCGCCCGAGGTCGAAGGTGCGAGCGACGGCGTCGGCGTGGTGCCGAGCGCGACCGACGTGTTGCCGCCGAGGATCAGCAGCTCCTCGCCGAGCATGCAGGCTTCCAGCCCGATCTGGGCGCCGATCGCCCTCACGTCGTCGAAGCCCATGCCGGCATACTGCGCCTCGAAATCGACCGAGGTTTCGATGCCGATGCCTTTGTACGCGGCGCTGTAGTCCTGGGTCGACACCGCCTGCACGCCGCCGCGGTTGCCGCCGGAGACGCCGATGCGCAGCCCGGTGGTGTTGATGCCGGTCACGGCGCGCCAGTTGGCCTGGATGCCGCCCTTGCCGGAAACGCGCGGGATTTCGTTGCGCAGCGGCGTGAGCAGCGGAAACAGAAACTTGGCGCCGAGCTCGAGGTCGTAATAGGTCAGGCCCGAAGTCGGCGAGTTCGATTCCGCAAAAGTGCTCTTGGTCAGCGGATCGCCGGACAGCGGATGAGCGTGGGCCTTTTCGATCTCCGCGAGAAAGCCGCCGGCGCTTTGCAGCGCGGCGTTGTAGTCCTGCACGGTGCGGGGCATGGTCGATTTGGCGAGCACATGCGGAAGGTTGGGCTGATACATGATGTCGGTCCTGTTTTAGTGGTTGGTTGTCTGGCGGGATCAGAAAGAGCCGAAATTTTTGGACACGCGCGTCCGCCCGTCCCCGCGAAGGCGGGCACGGCGGGGACGAACGCAGGCGATGAAGCGAAGCTAGTCCTGCCGTGCGCGTACGCCCGGCATCGAGCGCATCGGGCTGGATTGCGCCTTGCGGATCGCAAGCTCGGCGAGCGCCTCGAGAGCGCCGGGCCGGTCGAGCAGATGATCGGACGCGGCGAACTGCGCGTCCTCGGTCTTTTCGACGACACGCACGGACGTTGAACCGAGCGGCAGCGGTTGATCCTCGATTTTCTTCACACGCGCGCCCATCTCGTCGAGCCGCGCGGTAATTGCGCCGAGCGCTTTCACCAGCGGCCGCTCAAGCCGCCCGATCGCCTTGGCAAGCCCCTCCGCCGTGCCGGATTCCCCGTCGCCATATTCGCCCGCCTGCGGCGGAAGCTGCGGGTCCGCGTCCACCCGCGCACCGGCGATGTGCGCGCCGGCGCAGCACTCCGGATCGAGTTCGGCGAGCAGGTCATGGATCTGTTTGATCCGCTCCCGGTCGGCACGCGAGTGGCGCGCGCCGGCCTTGGCGACGGCCGGCGCCGGCGACGAACCGCCCCCGGTCTTGAACCTGCGCAGCTCGGTCGAGCCGTCGGCCTTGATGAGCGCGAACGTCGCTTCCGGAAGGCACGGATGATCGACCAGCGAAACCTCGACCGGCTCGGCGGTGTATCTCGTCAGCGACGGCTGATCGGGGTCCGGCCATCGTTTCAGATAGCGCCCGCCTTGCGAGAAGCCGGTGTAGACCCCTTCCTCGACTTTCTGCCACTCGGCATCGTCGACCACCTTGCCGCAGATCTCGACCTGTTTGGCTTCATCGTTGAACGCGATATCCACCAGCTTGCCGGCCGCGACGTGGCCGTGCATGGCGCGCAGATTGCCGAGGCTCCTGCCGTCGGTGGCGCTGGCGAACTTTTGCGACCACTGCTGATAAAGCGGCTTGGTGCTGGCATAATCGCAGACCTCGCCGGACGCATCGGGCTTTTCCGCCGTGACGACGCCATAAACCAGGCGCCGCGCCGCGTCGATCTTGATAATCGGAACGAAGATTTTCATGTCATCCATTGTCCATTCCTCTCCTGCGTTTGGCGGCATAGGTGCGGGTTCGGCCGGCGCGCAGGACGCCCGGCTGAAAGAAGGCAGGAAACTTGCGAAATGCGGAATTTGGTCAGCGACTCAACGAGTCAGCTGCTCAAGCCTGCGTCAGTCACAATATGGCCGGGTCCCTGCGTGCCCGGCGAGAGGCGCGAACTTGGCGCGGCGGCGTTTCGTGGGATCGCCGGCGAGCTCGGTGTCCCAATAATTTTTGAACTGATTGATCTGCTCCGGCGTTCGGCCGTTCGGGACGCCGATCAGCGCTTCGGGGATCGCGCCTTTCGTAAAATAGTCCAACGGGATTGAGCCGAACGAACCGGTCGACGCCGGGGCCGCGCGCTATTCCGCCTGACTGCATGGCACGCCGACGCAATTTACGACCGCGATCGCAATCGCCGCATTTGTACCAGAAGAACTTGTTGCGCCTATTCCTCCGTCATTCGTCCATTACCCGCCATCTGGATTGCCGGCCGGTGCGCGCGGCTGGTCTGGATCGTAGTCTTTGAGCAGGGATCGCTTCCCGATGAACGGCGCAGTTGGTGCGTTCGCCCCCTCTCCGCTCACATTCACCTCGATCGGCACATACCCTGACGCGGTAAGCACCATCGGCCGGTCGGCGGCGGTGTTGGCGTAAGGATCGAGGCCGAGAGCGTCGCGCATCTCGTTGAGCGTGACCGCGCCGAGTTTGACGCGGCCTTCGAGGCTCGCCTCCAGCCCGGCGGCGTCGGCATCCTCGTCGAGCCAGTGCAGCTCGAGGTCGGGTGATGCGAACTCGTCGGCGATGATTTCGTCCATCAGGTCCTTGACCCACTCCTTGGTGGGCTCGAGACCTTCCTCGTCGCTCTGCGCCGACTGGTTGTCCGCCGTGGCGCGGTTCATCTGCTTCACCGCCCATTGCGGCGGCACCGAAAACGCAAAGCAGATGATGCGCGCGAGCCATTCGTCGAATTCGTCCTTGTGGTCCGGCTCCTTGGTCTGGTGCACGCGGCTCGCGCTGTCGCCTGGCACGAACTTGGCGCGGCGGCGTTTCGCGAGGTCGCCTGCGAGCTCGGTATCCCAGTAATCCTGAAACTGCTTGATCTGGTCCGGCGTCCAGCCGTTCGGCACGCCGATCAGCGCATCCGGGATCGAGCCCTCGGTGAAGTAATCGAGCTGCCACATCTGCCGGCGCAGCGCGATGTTGACCGTCATCAGCACCTGCTGCACCGGCGAATAGCCGTACACCTTGTGGGCGCGCACATTGCGCGGCCGGTAGATGATGTCGCGCGCCGAGTAGTTGACGGCCGGCAGGCCCTTGAGCACCTGCTGATAGGCCGGCGGAAAGACGGTGGCGCCGTCCGCGTCGCGATAAGGCTGCGGCGTGCGGCCCCAGTCGTCGATCACCCGCTTGATGGTGGCGCCGTCGATCTGCGCAAGTCGCGCAAAGCTGCCCGCTGCGGGTGCGCTGGCAATACAGCGTTGCGGCGTCGATCACGAACATGTCTTCCAGCACCGCGCGCAGCCAGGTTTTCCAGCGTGTGACGCCGTCGGGCTTCTGAAAGAAACTTTCGATCGCGGCGGTGCGCGCCGCGAGATCGGCGTCGGGGGCTCCGCTGCGGCGCGCCGACTTCGCCGCCCGCGGACGGATGCGCCAGCGCTGGCGCTCCATCTGGTCCTTGCGCGTCTCGATCACGAGACGCAGCAGATCGTAGGCATCGGCGAACGCGCGCAGCTCCTGGAAACCGGTCAGCTCGCCCGCGCGCGGACGTATATTGAGATTGTAGCCGACCGGAAAATCGAACCGGCGGCCGGCGACGTCCGCCGGCGCGATCGGCGTGAGCGGATTGAGCGGACCGAACCAGTCGGCGCCGGTGCCCCGCGCTATTCCGCCTGACTGCGTGCTCCCGCCCGCGCCATACGACACCTGGATCCGGTACGGCGATGGCGCTCCCGCCGCGGCGCCGCCTGCAACCTGTTCGCTCATTCGCGTCCTGCTGTTTTGTTTGATCGGAGACCCTGGCGCGCCGGCACGCGGCGCTGGGTCGGGGTCCCGAGCGCGGACTGAAAGGGACCCCGACCCGGTGTGACTCAACGTTTCTTGCGGCCTGATCCGCCGGGTGAATCGCGCCACAGTCCGCCGAGTTGGAGCAACGGAGTACCGGCCGATTCGCGACGGGACCTGAGAGAACGTTGAGTCAGGCCCGCGAAAAGCGGGCCGGCACATGCCCCTGCAACCGCGTTGCACCGGGCATCTTCGCAAGTTCGGTCATTTCGGTGTTGCCTGTTCGAATCCTGCGGCGAGAAGAACCGCGGCATCGTCGCGCTGCACCGTCACCGCCCGGTCGGGGCCAACGGGGTAGTAAGCACCCAGAAGCCCGTGCACCGCCGAGACGCCGGCGGGCGCGAGCAGGGTAACGTGCGGCCCGTCCGCATTGTCGCCGCCGCCGGTTTCCGCCTGCGCGCGCTCCTGTCCGTCGGCCTGCCGCCGGTAAAATTCAAGGATCGACGCGCTTTCCTTGAGCATCAACTCGGTGACGGCAAAGACCAAAGCGTCGGCATGATCCGGACTGCCCTCCCCGCGATAGCCCTGCGTGGTGAACGCGCAAAGCTGATCCTCAAGCACCGCGAAGCGGCCGACGTGATGCACAAGACCCTGCTGGTACAGCGCCGACACCGGCTCGGCGCGCAGCACCTTTCCGCGCGACGCCGATATCACCTCCACCGGCGCATGCGGATCGGCGGCGCGGATAACGAAGCGCACCATCTCGCCGCCGAAATTTTCCTCCGCGACGATCCGGTCCGCCGCGAATTCATGATACGCGCGCACCGCCGCGCGCCCCCACGCGGCCGGCGCGTCGCGCAGCGACCGGTCGGCCAGCACGTAAGCGTGACCGTCGTCGCCACGGGCGGCAACCACAATGCCGATCTCGTCGGCGCCGGTGTCTTCCGGGCTCGAAGCACCGGACGGATCGACCGCCACGACGACGCGACGGCAGCGCGCCGGCTCCAGCGCGGACACCCGCGCACGCGCGATGGCCTCGTAGCTGAACAGCGCGCCGTCGAGATCGTCGATATAGACGCCCTCGAAAAACCGCTTGCGTTGCCGTTCCGGCAGGCTCTCCAGGCTCTTCAGATACGCCGCCGTCAGGTTGACCGCGTTGTCGGCCGGATTGAGAAACATCCGCGCATAGTCTTCCGGATTGGCGAGCGGCTGCCGCGAAACCGGATCGCGCTTCTCGCCGAACAATACGTTGGTCCAGTGCCCCTTGCTGGTCGGATTGAGGTCATAGTAGGCCGCCTGCGGCAGACCCGGGGCGTTCTGGGCAAGCCGGGTCAGCGCAACGAGGGCCGAGCTGTAAGGAATTTGCGAACACTCGTTGAGAAAGATCGTGGCATATTCGTTTCCCAGGATCTTTTCGACCCGCTCCTGATCGTCAAGACCGCCGATCCAGATTTCCGAGCCGTTGAGGAGCGAGAAATAACCTTCGGTGCGGTGCCGCTTAAGCGGCTGGTTTGGATAACAGAGCCGAAAGACTTTCGGCAGCGTGTCGAGCGCGACCGAGGCGCGCGCCGCATTGCCGTGCAGGCGCAGAATGGCGTGACGCGAATTCTCCGCCCGCAGCGCGCGGCCTGCGATTTCGCGAACCAGCAACGTGGTCTTGCCGGATCGCGAACCGCCGACAAGGAGCGTATGCCGCTGCGACTGCAGCAGCGCCCGCGCCTGTTCCTGCCGGGGCGTGAGGACGAACTGCTGCGCCCGCGGCACCACCGATGAACGGTGTCCATCTTCCATTCGTGTCCGTAGCTGCTGTCACTGGCCTGTCTGTTTTCATCGCTGTTTTCATCGCTGTAAGCCTGACTACGGACGGTGTGAAAACGGGAAGACGGAGCAGAAGAAACGCGGCGCAAGACTTCAGGCGAGCTTGATGTTCACGGCCCGCAGCCCGCGCGTCGTCTTCTCGATGTCGAAGCTCGCGCACTGGCCTTCGTAGAGAAATTTGGTATCGCCGGGAAGCTCGGAGCGGTGGACGAACACGTCGCCGCTGCCGTCGTCCCGGACAAAGAAGCCGAAACCCTTGCTCTCGTTGTAAAACTTGACCTTGCCCGTCACGCTCACGTGCTCGCCTCCGCCTGGATGTGATGATGACAATCGATGCCCGTCCGGACAAAAAACGTAACCACCAGCGCTGCGTCGCTGCGACGCCGGCTCTGCCGTTTTTGTCCGAAGGTGAGTGAGGGATTGCAGCGGGCGCAGTTTTGCAAGGCCCGCATGCGCGTGTAGAAATGCCGCGAAAATCTGTTCCTGTCAAACGGGATAAATTTCAGGATCTGAAAAACCGCGCAGGTTCGCCGCGATTTTATTGGTGAAATTTTTTTTCGGGATGCCGTCTCTCCGCGGCCCCGGACGCCGCACGCTCACGCGGCACTCCCAATGATTCTCAGTTGAACCGCAGCACCGACGCGAGCTGACGCACCATGTTTTCCCGGTATTTGCCGAGCCATTCCGCATACGGCTGCACTTTTTCGCCGCGCGCCGACGCCTCCGTCCGGTAGTTCCGGTATGAACGGTTGACCGATTTCAGTTCGCCCGCGCGCTGGAGCTCTTCGAGTTTTGCATCGACCAGCGCCGCTGCCGCGAGCGCCGCCGTGGCAATCTCCTCGTCCGAATGGAGTGTGACATTGCGCTGTTCGGCCACGTCCGCGATCACGCGCTCCGCAAGGGACAATTCGTCGGAACGATTGCCGGATGCGGCGGGCTTTGCAGCCGCATCGGCGACAGGGACGCGATCGTGCGATCCGTGCCGCGTCAGGCGCGCCGTCGCGGCTCTGGCAACGGTGTCTGCGTCAGCGGCGCGGCGACACCACCATTGCGCCGCGACCTCGCCGCCGGGCTGTAGAAGCCCGGCCTCCCCGGCCCGAATGACAGTGATGAGAATGCCGTCGCGGCCGCGAACCACGGCGACAGCCGTCAGCTCCAGCCCCTCGCGATAAGCGGCGATCAGCGCCGCCCGTGTTTTTGCTTCACGATTCACGGACGGCCGAGGCGGATTTGCGCTCGCGCTCACCGCACCGGCACGCGGCGACGGATCAGTTCGCCTGCGATGATGCGAATGCCCTGCAACTTCCGCACATTGAAAACCCGCGCCGTGATGTTCAGCCGCTTCAGGCCCGGCCCGGCGTCGGTATCGAACGCCGCCCACAGCGACCCGAGATTGACGGCACGCGCGACATGATGAAATTCAGCGCCGGCCAGATATGCGACCGGCCAGCGCAGCGCTTCCTCCATCCGGGCGATTTCCTCGGGCGAAGGCGGAATGCGCACGCGGTTTCGAAGCCGCGCCAGCCGTTCCAGTTCGTGCGTCTCCATCTGCGCGTTGAGATCGCCGCGGTCGTAGACGTAAAACGGCATGGAATTGGTGTAGCCGCGCGGGCGCGTGGCAACCGGCAGGCGCGAGAGCGTGCGAAAAGCCTCTTCCAGACGGTCCATGACATGGATCACCGTCCAGCTTTCCGGCACGCGCCGCATCCGCGCCTGGGGCAACAGCGCCGTGATCTGTCCGGTCGCGCCCAGCATCGCGGTGCGCTCGCCGCGCAGTTCCGCGCGGGCCGCGGCGGCGGCGCGCTCCGTCAGGCGCGCTGCCCCTGTTTCGGCACGCTGCGGTTCGCCCGGCGCAAAGGATGCTTCTGACGGCTTCAAGGGTCCGGCTCCGCGGCAATGGCGTGGATCAACGAAACGATCGGGATCGCGCGGCGCACCGCGCGTTCACGTCACGGCTGGTTTTGATTTGCCGGAACCTGCGCCGCGGTGACGGGACCAAACAGCGGATCGGTCGGCATGTCCGGCTGTCCCGCAGGCGACGCGGCGGGGCGGCCGGCGACCGGAGCCTGCGTCTCCGCATTCGCCTTCATTACGCATGCGCCAGGCCCATAGGCCCGCAGCATGTGACGCCCGCAATAGGGAATGCCCCTGGCGAAATCGGCTTCCGGCGCTCCACAGAAGAAAAATTTGTTTGTTCCCGGACGACCGTGCGGCCAGCGGCATGAATTGTTGATCAGTTCCAGCAGCGTCTTGTGCTGCCGGCGGGGGCGCGACGCAGGCGGCGGTGTCTCCTGCTTTCGCCGCGCGCTCCGCCGCCGCGTCGGTGCAAGGATCCGGCTTGCGCAGTCGATTTCGGCGCCGGCTTGCCCGCCCGGAGACGCGGGTTTCCTGCCGGCCACCGGCAACCGGAGCCGAAACACTTTTCCCAGCACCGCCGAGCGTGAGATGCCGCCGAGGCGGGCAGCGATGGAGGCCGCGGTTTCGCCCTCGGCCCACAGCTTTTGCAGCAGTTCGATACGTTCGGCTGTCCATGGCGGGGTTTGCACGGGCCTCTCCTGTGCGTTGCGTGTGCGCGGACTTCGCGTTGGCTGCGCGTCCCGGGATTTGTGAGGCGGCTGTGTCCGGCGGGCGGAGGACCGCCTCTCGACTCAACCGTAGTCACCGTTTAAGATGGATAGTTGCCGTATCGGTGACTGTCAAGTCACTGTTTTAGACGCTAGGCGGCCTTAACCGAATTGGTGACAATCGTCCGCATGGCACGCCGGGTTCGAACCATGCCGCCACGCAGCGGGCTTTACTACGCACGGGAAGAGCGCGGCATGTCACGCTCCGAGCTGGTGCGGCTTTCGGGGGTTTCCAAGCAGCAGCTGTCGCGGCTCGAGAATGGCCAGATCCGGCTGCGGCTCGATCATCTCAAACCGTTCGCGAATCATCTCGGCTACACGCCGGAGCAGATATTGCTGTGGGGCCGCTATCCCGGCACCGGCAGCGTTCACATCGAATCGAGCGACGTGCTGCGCGAAGACCCGGCGAACGAGGAGCCGCTGGGCCCGTCGCCCGGCCAGGTCCCGGAACTGGATACCCGCGCAGGCCTCGGCGGCGGCGGCATGCCGGCCCGCGAACTGCGCAAGGACGGGCGTCACGCCGATCCGCTCAAGACCGAAGGATGGCTGTTTCCCGCCGAGTTTCGTGCGCGAACAATTGCACACTTCGCCCGGCCGCCTGCTGGTGCTCGACACCATTGGCGACAGCATGGCGCCGACCATCGTGTCGGGCGAACGCGTGATCGTCGACACCGGCCACAAGACGCCGACGCCCGACGGGCTTTACGCGATCCGCGACACCTTCGAGAATATCGTGGTCAAGCGGCTGCAGGTGCTGCGCTCGGCCAGCCCGCCGCGGGTGAAGATCATTTCCGACAATCCAAATCACCCGAGGAAGAGACGCCGCTCGGCGAACTGGAAATCGTCGGCAAGGTACTCTGCTGCCTCAAACTGTTTTGAGACCGCTGCTTACGCGCGTCCCCCAGCGCCCTCGTCTCCCCGAGTCAGACGCCGCCGAAAATCGACTGGCGTGAGCTTTCCGCCTACCGGCCCCGAAATAGCGACACGAGTTGCGCGGAACTCCTCACAGCCCAGTGACAAATGTCACCTTTTCATTGACACTTCGTCCCATTTTAAGTTACACATGCGTACCCGCTTCGGTGTCGCTACGGGCGCAACGGATTACCCTTTCAATCGCCGCATCTTCCATCGCGCGGAGGACATCATGGTGCATACGCCGCGCCCGCAGCGCGACGTCGAGCGCATGCCGCATGCGCGGCCTAGGCGGCCGGCGGCGAGCGCTCCGGCAATGACGTCGCGCTGGCGGAAATCGGCGCCGCCTTCGACCACGCGGCCGTCGTCAATGAATTCAAGCTTCGCGTCGAGCGCGGCGACGCTCGGCCCGCACACCCCGCCGTGCAGGCCCGGTTCGGCGCGCGCGCCGCGATGCTGTCCGGCAGCAGCCTCGCGACCGCGGTCGTTTTGGCGAACGCTGGTGGCGCGACGAGCGCAAGGCTTTCCAGACTCGCGAGCGCCTTGGGCTAGGAACCGGCATTCGCTCGAGGTGTTGCACGAGTTCGGCTCATTCTGCGGCTGATGCGG
>CAVYCI010000012.1:0-220263 GCA_963766925.1 uncultured Alphaproteobacteria bacterium | reverse complement strand
CAAGCGCCGGCAGGTCATGCTGGTGCAGGTGGTCAAGGAAGAGCGCGGCACCAAGGGCGCGGCGCTGACGACCTATCTGTCGCTCGCCGGCCGCTATTCGGTGCTGATGCCGAACACCGCGCGCGGCGGCGGCATCAGCCGCAAGATCACCAGCGCCGAGGACCGCTCGCGGCTGAAGGAGATCGCGCAGCGAGCTGGAAGTGCCGGAGGGCATGGGCGTGATCCTGCGCACCGCCGGCGCGAGCCGCACCAAGACCGAGATCAAGCGCGACTTCGAATATCTGCTGCGGCTGTGGGAGACGGTCCGCGACCTGACGCTGAAATCGACCGCGCCGAAGCTGGTCTACGAGGAAGGCTCGCTGGTCAAGCGCTCGATCCGCGACCTCTACACCAAGGATATCGACGAGGTCATCGTCGCCGGCGACGAGGGCTACCAGGAGGCCAAGGACTTCATGCGCATGCTCATGCCGAGCCATGCGAAGAACGTGAAGCTCTATGCGCGACACGCCAGCCGCTGTTGTCGCGCTACGGCGTCGAGAACCAGCTCGACGCCATGTTCTCGCCGGTCGTGCAGCTGCGCTCCGGCGGCTACATCGTGCATCAACCAGGCCGAAGCGCTGGTCGCGATCGACGTCAATTCCGGCCGCGCCACGCGCGAGCATCATATCGAGGACACCGCGCTCAAGACCAATCTGGAAGCGGCCGACGAAATCGCGCGCCAGCTGCGGCTGCGCGACCTTGCCGGCCTGATCGTCATCGATTTCATCGACATGGACGAGAAGCGCAACAACCGCACGGTCGAGCGGCGGCTGAAGGAATGCCTCAAGCACGACCGCGCCCGCATCCAGGTCGGCCGCATCTCGCATTTCGGCCTGCTGGAAATGTCGCGCCAGCGCATCCGCACCAGCGTGCTCGAAAGCTCGACGGAGAAGTGCCCGTATTGCGGCGGCAGCGGCCATGTCCGCTCGGTGTCGTCGCTGGCGCTGCAGGTGCTGCGCGCGCTCGAAGAGCAGCTGATGAAGGGCGCGACGCACAATCTCATCGCGCGCACGCGGCCCGATGTCGCGCTCTATGTGCTCAACCAGAAGCGCGCGCATCTGCGGGCGCTGGAAGAGCGCTTCGCCATCACCATCACCATCAGCGCCGATACGACGCTGGTGGCGCCGCAGGCCTTCGTCATCGATCGCGGCGAGCAGGTGCACACCGTCGAGGCCGCCAAAGCGCTCGCCGAACAGACCGAAGCCGCGATCGTGCGCCGCTCGAGGAAGAAGACGAGCTCGAAGATATCGTCCGGCGAGACCGCAGACGAGATCGAGGAGACCGAAGACCGGCAGCGGAAGAGCCCGCAACGGACGTGCCGCGGAGCAGGACGAAGCGGCGGCGCCGCGTCGCCGGCGCACGGCGGCGCCGCCGCGGCCGTAACGGCGGCGGCGAGGCGCAGCGCTGCCGCAGCAGCCGCGCCACGATGATTTGCCGAGCCCGCGGGCGAGCCGTGCAGCGCCGCAGACGGCGGAGACGTCGACCGACGACGAACATGTCGGACGGAAGCAGGCGCCGAACGGCAGCTTCGAGCAGCGACGACACGCAGCGCGACGGCGAGCGGCGGCGGCGGCGGCGCGGCCGCCGCGGCGGCCGGCGCAACCGGCAGGACCGGCGAAGGCGTGACGGTGTCCGAGTCGGAGCGCACGAGCCGCAGGATTTCAACCGATCCAGGCGACGACGCGACGCACGGACTTCAGCCGCAAGCGCAGCCGCAGACCAGAGACTTCGCAGCCGGCCGACGAACTGTCGGCCGCGCCGGCCACGCCCGAGCCGGAACTCAGCGACGCGGTGGCCGATCTCGACAGCGCGCCGCCGGCGCCGGCGCGCCGCTCATCGCCGGCAGCATTCGGCGCGCAGCGCCGAATTCGCCCGCGCATCGCCGCCGCCGCTGCCGACGCCGGCCAACCGGAGCCGCCGCGCCGGCGCTCCACCGTGCGCGAGCCGGCGCCGGTCGCGAGCGGCAGCCGAGACCGCAGCCGCCGCCGGCCCCGCATCGCCGACCGCGCCGCGCCGCAGCCGGTCATCACCGAACTCGGCGACGGCGAAAGCACGCGATCAGCCGCGCCGCAGCGGCTGGTGGTCGCGCCGCTTCGCCGGCGGCTGAGCCGGCAGCTGCCACGCCATGAAAAGCGGCTGGGTCGACCGTGACGCCGAAGCGCTCGTCGCGCGACGGCGCCGAAGTCCGGCATCGACCGCGACCTGGCGCTGCGCATCTACACGACGCGGCTGCTCGGCCGCGATCCCAAGCTTGTGCTGCATGGCGGCGGCAATACCTCGCTGAAGACGCACACGCGCGATCGTCTTCGGCGAAGACGTCGAGGTGCTGCGCGTCAAGGCGTCCGGCGCCGACATGGCGACGATCGAGCCGGCCGGATTGCCGGCGGTGCGGCTTGCGCCGCTGCGGCGGCTGCGCGCGCTCGACACGGTCGCCGACGAGAGCTGGTCGCGCATCGAGCGCGCCAACCTGATCGATCCGGCAGCGCCCAATCCTTCGGTCGAGATGATGCTGCACGCGTTTCTGCCGCATAAATTCATCGACCATACCCACGCCACGCGCGGTGCTCAGCGTCATCGATCAGCCGGACGGCGAACAAAAATGCGCCGAGGTTTTTCGGCGGCCGGCTGGCGTTCGTGCCCTATCTGATGCCGGGCTTCGGCCTCGCCAAAAAAGCGATCGAGGTTTTCGAGCGCGACAGGCCGAGCGACGGCCTCATTCTCGGCAAGCACGGCATCGTCACCTTCGGCGACAACGCGCGCGAAGCCTACGAGCGCATGATCGAGATGGTGTCGCTCGCCGAAGATTTCATCGCGCGCAATGCGCAAGTCCGTCGCTACCGCCGCGCCCCGCCCGCGACATCGCGCCGGTCGCGGCCGTCGCGCCGATCGTGCGCGGCGCCTGCAGCCTGCATGACGAACACATCGAAGGCGCCTTGGCAGCGGCTGGTGCTGGAATTTCGCACCGGCGACGCCATCCTCGATTTTTGCGAGGCTCCGATCTTGCGCGCTTCAGCGAGGCGGGCGTAGTGACGCCGGACCACACCATCCGCACCAAAAACTGGCCGCTGGTGCTGCCCGCACCCGCAGGCCGGCAAGCTCGGCGAATTCGCGCAGTCCGCGCGCGACGGCGCGGCCGCGTTCGCCGCGCACTACCGCAAGCTATTTCGCGCGCACAACAACCGGCGCGCGGGCGGCATCAAGACAGGAACTCGATCCCCTGCCCCGCGTCGTGCTGGTGCCCGGGCTGGGCCTGTTCGGTCTCGGCCAGACGAAACGCGACGCCGCGATCGCAGCCGACATCGCCGAAGAATGGGTCGCGGTCGTCAGCGGCGCCGAAGCGATCGGCCGCTTCGAGTCGATTTCCGAAGCCGACATGTTCGACTGCGAATATTGGCCGCTCGAGCAGGCCAAACTCGGCGCGCGCAAGGAGCCGCCGCTCGCCGGACAGATCGCCGCGGTCACCGGCGCTGCCGGCGCCATCGGCGCCGCGACCGCGAAGGCATTTGCCGCGGCCGGCGCCGAAGTCGCGCTGCTCGACGTGAACCTGGCCGCCGCGCGCGACGCCGCCAAGGCGATCGGCCCGACCGCGCTCGCGGTGCAATGCGACGTGACCGATGCGGCGTCCGTGCGCGCGGCCTTCGACCAGGTCGCCGCGACGTTTCGGCGGCGTCGATATCCTGGTCTCGAATGCCGGCGCCGCGTGGCAGGGCCGCATCGGCGAAGTCGAGCGAAGAAATTTTGCGCAAAAGCTTCGATTTGAATTTCTACGGCCATCAGCGCGTCGCGCAGGCCGCGTACAGGATCATGCTGGCGCAGAAACACCGGCGGCTGTCTTTTGTTCAACGTCTCCAAACAGGCGGTCAATCCGGGCCCGAATTTCGGGCCTTACGGCATTCCGAAGGCGGCGCTGATGGCGCTGATGCGCCAATACGCGCTCGATTACGGCGCCGACGGCATCCGCGCGAACGCCGTCAACGCCGACCGCATCCGTTCCGGCCTGCTGACCAAGATATGATCGCCGCGCGCGCCAAAGCGCGCGGCGTGAGCGAGAAGGACTACATGAGCGGCAATCTGCTCGGCCGCGAAGTCACCGCCGACGACGTCGCGCAGGCCTTCCTGCACCAGGCGCTGGCGCTCAAAACCACGGCCGACGTGACCACGGTCGACGGCGGCAACATCGCCGCCGCGATGCGGTAAGCGCCGCGGTGTGTACTCATCATCGAGGCCGGCGAGCTGCGGCTGGCCAAGGATAGAGCTTACCCCCGGAAGCGATCATTCGGTCGCATCGCAACATGTGACGTCAACGGCCAATAACTGACGTCGTTGATCAGCTCAGTCCATGACGATGCGTGTTCCGGTCGCGCCGTTCAAAAGCCGCTTGAGGTGAAAGCTCGCGAGCTGGTCTTCCGGATTTTTGCCGACGAGCGCGGCAAATGCCGCGAGCGCCGAGGTATCGTTCGCCTCCAGTTTTGCGAAGGCCTCCAGATAGCCGCTCATCGCCTCCTTTTCATATTGCTCGCCGGGGACCGGCTCGAAGGCGCGCAGCGCTCCGGTCCTTCCGCGAAGAACGAGATCGCCGACCGGCCGGCCGCGAAACTCCCCGACTTTCTCCGCCAGGACTGCGCTGACGCAGATGCGGGTGCCGAGTTGTTTGTTGGCGGTCTCGAGCCGCGCGGTGATATTGATTGTGTCGCCATAGGCGGTGTAATCGAAGAAGCGCTCGCCGCCGAAATTGCCAACCAGCGCAGGTCCGGCATGGGCTCCGATGCGCGTGACGCCGAGCGCTATCCCCTTTTGCCGGCAGCGGTCGCGGAATTCCTGCGCCCGTTCATCCAGCGCCAGGGCGCAGGAGACGGCGCGCGCGGCCCGATCGGGCTGTTCACCCGGCGCACCAAACAGGACGTGAATGGCGTCGCCGATGATCTTCGCAAGCGTTCCCTCGTGTGCGAACACCACATCGGTCATGCAGACGAGGTAGTCGTTGAGGAGCGGCCCAAGCACGTCGGGTTCGAGCGTCTCAACCAGCGTCGTGAAGCCGGCGACATCGGTAAACAGTGTTGCGATCTCGCGGCGCTGCCCGCGCAGGTCGAGCGCTTCGGCGTCGCTGGCAAGCCGCTGAGCCAGATTGGGCGAGAAATAACGCGAGAGTGAAGCATGCGCGCGCTCCGCCGCCGCCTGCCGCTCGCGCGCCTCGCGCAGGACCCGGATGTGCCGAATCGTCTTGGCGAACGTCGCTTCAAGGTCGGAGAAGTCGATGGGCTTGGTCAGAAAATCAAAGGCGCCGCGATTCATGGCGGTACGGATATTGCTCATGTCGCCATAGGCCGAAACGATAACGGTTGAAATTTTTTCCTCGCCTTCCTGAAGCTTTTGCAAAAGCGACAGCCCGTCCATGCGCGGCATATTGATATCGGTGACCACCATATCGATCGCGCCGTTCGCCTGCAGGGTGGCGAGCGCGTCCATCCCGTCACGGGCGAACAGGAAACTGATCGAGCCGTCGCGAATTTGACGCCGGAACTTTTGCTGGATCAATGTTTCCAGGTCCGGCTCATCGTCGACAACGAGAATTTGCGCCGTCATGCGGCGCTTCCGACCCGCAGCTCGATTTCGCTGCGAAGGTCGCCGAAATCGATCGGCTTGGTGAGCAACGATTCGGCGCCGTGCTCCAGCGCCTTGCGCCTTGTCTCGGCATCGCCATAGGCCGTTATCATGATGATTGGCACGTTGGGGCGCAGGCTCTTGGCGCGGGGCAGCAGTTCGAGCCCGCTCATTCCCGGCATGTTGATGTCCGACAGGATCAAAATGAGCGAACGTTCCGCCGTCCCCGCGATCCGGTCCAGCGCTGCCGCGGCCGATTGGGCGAACTCCATGGCAAAACGGCCGGCCCGCAGATCCCGGCGGAATTGTTGACGAAACAGTTGTTCGACGTCCGGCTCATCATCGACAACCAGAATAAGAACACTCACTCTTTCCCTCCTGCCAAAGCGACGGCCGCCGCACCGCGCGGCAGTACAATCCGAAACTCCGTGAATTCGCCGGGTCGCGTGTCGACTTCTATCGACCCGGCGTGTTGCTTGACAACGATATCGTGGCTCAACGACAGGCCGAGGCCGGTTCCTTCGCCGGCCGGCTTCGTGGTGAAAAACGGGTTGAACATCTTCTCCTTGACCTCGGACGGAATGCCGGTGCCGTTGTCACGGATTCTGATCTCAATGCGGTCGCCGAGATTTTTGGTTGCCACCGACAAAACCGGCTCGTAGGAACCGCCGTTCGCTTCCGCCTTGCGCCTGGTCGCCGCGTAAAAGCCGTTGGATATAAGGTTGAGCAGCACGCGGGTGATCTCCTGCGGCAGCAGATCCGCTTTGCCGGCGACCGGATCGAACGAGCGTTCGAGCGTGATGTTGAAGCCCTGCTTCTCCGCGCGCGCGCCGTGGTAGGCGAGGTTAAGGCTTTCCTCGACGAGGGCGTTGACGTCGACGAGCTGATGCTCGCCCGACCCCTGGCGCGAATGCAGCAGCATGTTCTTGACGATGGAATCGGCGCGCTTGCCGTGCTGCACGACTTTTTCGAGATTGCCGCGCAGCATGTCAGCCAGCTCGGTGATATCGGCGCGCGTCCTGTCGTCCACGGAAACGCCTGCGAGCATCTCCGGTAAGCTCGTCGATCAGTTCGGCCGAAAGCGACGAGAAATTATTGACGAAATTGAGCGGGTTCTTGATCTCGTGGGCGATGCCGGCGGTGAGCTGGCCGAGCGAGGCAAGCTTCTCGGTCTGCACCAGGCGATCCTGCGCGGTGCGCAGATCTTCGAGCGACTTCTGCAAGTTCGCGCGTGCGCCGCTGCTCGGCTTCAAACAGTCGCGACATTCTCGATGGCGATGACCGCCTGATCGGCAAAGGTCGAGGCCAGCTCGATCTGCTTGTCCGAGAACGGCCTGACCTCTGCCCGCGTCAGCGCCAAAACGCCGACCGGGACACCTTCGCGCAGCATGGGCACGCCGAGGATGGTGCGAAACTCACCATGTTTGAGTGCTTCGGCGAACTGATAGTCCGGATCCCGATGCGCGTCGGGAATATGAACCACAGTGCCTTCAAGCAGCGCGCGACCGCTGGCCGAGCGGCGTTCGGGCAGGACCGGAACGTCGCGCACGGAATCCATGAAAGACGCGGAAAATCCGTAAGATTCTGCCCGATAGAAAAGGTCGCCCTTCTGCCGGGTGATTGTGGCCTTGTCGGCGTCGCAGAGCCGGGCCGCCGACTCCACGAGCGTCTGCAGCACGGTCTGCAGGTCGAAGGTCGACCGGCTGATCGTTTTGAGCACATCCGATGTCGCGGTCTGCTGCTGCAACAATTTGCGCAATTCCGAGAGCAGGCGTGTGTTCTCGATGGCAATAACAGCCTGATTTGCGAAATTCGTAACCAGGGCGATTTGCTTCTCGCTGAACGGTCGCATTTCCTGCCGGTGCAGCACGAACGCTCCGATGAGCTGGTCGTCCTTGACCATGGGAACGCCAAGCCACGTTCGCACGCCGCCAACTTCGACGCCCGACACCAGCGCCGGAACGCGACGTTCCGCGTAAGCCGGATGCTTCGTCATGTCGACCACGTGGACGACGGCTTTTGTCGTTACGACGTCGCCGAGCGGCGTTTCCGGCGCGGCCGGACTGTACTGTGACGAATGCCTGTGCTCGGCGAGCGCAGCCGGCATATTCTGTGTCGTCACGACCTGTAGCCCGCCGGGACCCATGCGATAAATCGTACCGAATGTGGCTCCGCAGATGCGCACGGCGTTTTCCAGCATGGATACGAATACGGGTTTTAGATCGCCGGGCGAACTGGAAACTACTTTTAGTACGTCGGATGTCGCTGTCTGCTGTTCCAGCGCCTCGCGCAGCTCGCTGAGCAGTCGGGCGTTCTCGATCGCGATAACCGCCTGAGCGGCAAAATTTTGAACCAGCGCAATCTGGTCATCCGTGAACGGCAAAACTTCCTGCCGATAAATACCAAGCACGCCGACAAGCTCATCCTCCCTGAGCAATGGCACGACCAGAAGCGTGCGCGCACCTGCGCCTTCGACGAGATGAACGTAAGGCGCGAAGCGTTCTTTATACGACGGATGTTCCGCCAGGTTCTCGATCTGAAAGAAACGCCTGGTTTCGACCACGCGTGCGAGAGCCGACAATGGATGTGGCCGTATCAGGGGCTCCCGCGCGCGGTGCTCCGCGAAGCCCGCCGGCGCGTTGAACATGGCGCCGAGACGGAACGCGCCATTTTCGCTCAATTCGAGATTGCCGAAACTCGCATCGCAGATGCGGGTCGCATTCTGCAAAATCGTGTTAAAAACCGGCTCCAGATCGCCAGGCGAGCTGGAAATGACGCGGAGCACGTCGGCGGTGGCGGTCTGCTGCTCGAGCGATGCACGAAGCTCGGTAAGCAGGCGCGTATTCTCGATGGCGATCACCGCCTGGGCGACGAAATTCTTGACCAGGTCGATCTGCTTGTCGGTGAAGGCCCGCACGTCCCGCCGAAATATGGTCATCGAGCCGATCGGCAGACCCTCTTTGAGCATCGGCACATTGAGAAGCGTCCGTGCGCCGCCGGTGTCGACCAGCGAAACGAGCGGCGGGTCGCCCGCGCGATAGGCCTCGTCCTGCCTGAGATCGAGCACATGGACGACGTCCCTGCTGGCGATGGATCGCGCTGCCGGCGACGTCCTGCTCGGCCGGAATACCGGCCCGCGACGCCAGCGCTCGGCGAAATCGTCCGGCATGTTGTGCATCGCGCTGACGCGAAAGGCCTCCCCCTCCAGCAACAGAAACACGCCGAAATTCGCGCTGCACAACCGCGTCGCGCTTTCCAGTATCGCCTGGAACACCGGATTGAGGTCGCCAGGCGAACTCGAAATCACGCGCAGCACGTCCGCGGTCGCGGTCTGCTGCTCCAGCGATTCGGTGAGGTCGCCGGTGCGCTGACGCAGCTCGCCGAGCAGCCGGGCGTTTTCGATGGCGATCACCGCCTGCGCGGCGAAATTGGTCAGAAGTTCGATCTGCTTGTCGGCGAACGGCCGCACCTCCCGGCGGTACACGTTGATGCAACCTTGATCGCGCCGTCCTTGATCATCGGCACGACCACAATTGAACGGGCGCCGCCCAGCGCGTAGATCGGATCTTCGGGATGCTCGGCGGCCATGTCGGTGATGTGAACCACCCGCCTGGTGCTGATGAGCTGCCGGAGCGACGGCGCTCCGTCGAACGGCGGCCGCAAATGACGGGCCGCATCTGCCGCGAAAACCTCCGGCATGTTGTGCCTCGCGACCCTGCGGAATTCATCGCCCTCGTACATCAGCAGCGTCCCGAAACTGGCGCTGCAAATACGTGTCGCGTTCTCCAGCATGGCCTGGAATACGGGGGCAAGTTCGCCCTGCGACGAACTGATCACCCGCAACACGTCGGCGGTAGCGGTCTGCCGCTCAAGCAACTCACGCAATTCACTGAGCAGCCGCGCGTTCTCGATGGCGATGACGGCCTGCGCGGCAAAATTCTTTACCAGCTCGATTTGCTTGTCGGTATAGGGACGAACGTCCTGGCGGCACAGGTAAAGAAGACCGATCAGTGCGTTCTCTTTCAGCATCGGCACAGCCAGAAACGCCCGCGTGCCTCCACGCTCGACGGCCGCAACGGTCGCCGGATCGCGATCAATGTAGGGTTGCGATGCCGCGGCATCTTCGAGATGAACCAGCGTCCTGGACGCCACTATACGGCCAATAAAGCTCTTCGGGCCGGGTCGAAACGGCGCATCCCTGGCGACCTCGGCAAAGGCAGGCGGCAAATTATGCGTCGCAACGAGGCGCACCATGTCGCCGTCACAGCGGTAGACGCCTCCGAATGTTGCATCGCAGATGCGGACGGCATTCTCCAGCATCGACGCAAACACCGGCTGAAGGTCGCCGGGCGAGCTCGAGATAACCTGGAGCACCTGCGACGTCGCGGTCTGCTGCTCGAGGGATTCGGTCAGCTCCTGGGTGCGCTGCCGTTCCGCTTCGAACAGGCGTGCATTCTCGACCGCGATTGCGGCCTGATCGGCGAAGCTCTGCAGTAACTGCAGTTCGGCCGGCGCGAACGGTTGGAGCACATTGCGGTAGACGATGAGCACGCCGATGGCGCGGCCGTGGCTCCGGAGCGGCGTGCCGACCGCAGTGCGAATGCCGACGCGGCGTGCCACCGGCGGTCCGGGCCAATCCGCGAACTCGGCGTCCAGGTTGTCGAGGTCGGGTAAATGGATTTGCCGGTTTTCGCGAACCACCGTGCCCGACATGTTGCGGCTGCCAACGGTCGGACGCACCGGCGCGTCGGTATAAACGCTGGTGCCTACCTGTTCCGCACCCTGACCGACGTCGAGCGATATTTTGAATGCATCGCCCTCGGCAATGCGGAAGGAGACGCCAACAGCGCTGAACAGGCGTGCGGTCGTCTCGGCGATCTTGCGCAGCGAACTTTGCGCGTCGCTGGGCGAAGCGGCGATGGCGCGCAGGATCTCCGAAGTGGCCGTCTGTCCTGCCAGCAATTCTGCCAGTTCGTGCGTGCGCTCCTGTTCCGCTTCGAACAGGCGCGCATTCTCGATCGCGATGGCGGCCTGATCGGCGAAGCTCTGCAGCAACTGCAGTTCGGCTGGCGCGAACGGCTGAAGCACATTGCGGTACACGACGAGCGCGCCGATGGCACGGCCGCCGGCCCGCAGTGGCGTGCCGGCCATGGTGCGTATGCCCGCGCGGCGGGCGACGACAGGGCCCGGCCAGTCCGCGAACTCCTCGTCGAGGTGGTCGAGATCGGGCAAATGGATTTGCCGGCTTTCGCGAACCACCGTGCCCGGCAGGTTGCGACCGCCGACCGTTGGACGCAGTGCCGGGTCGGAATAAAGACTGCTGCCGATCTGCTCCGCACCCTGGCCGACGCCGACCGACCATTTGAATTCGTCGCCATCGGCGACGCGGAAGGAGGCGCCGGCGGCGCCGAACAGCCGTGTGGTCGTTTCCGCAATCTTGCGCAACGAGCCTTCGGCGTCGCCAGGAGATGCGGCGATGACGCGGAGAATATCCGAGGTGGCGTCGAGCCGCTCGCGCGCCTCCGCAAGCTGGTGCTGCAAATCCGACGACGCGGAGGTTTTAGCCTTGCGGGAAGCGCGTGCCGGCCGGGCGCGCTTGACCGCGACCTGGCTCCGCGCCTGCTTCATCCCCGCTTTGCCGACCTTCCTCCGCTTCATCCGGTCCCCCAATCAGATTCCAGGGCACCATACTACGCACCCGCGCAGCGCGGGAGGTCCCGACGGCCCGTCGGTTCACTCCTGTTGTGGGTCAGAAACGGAAGCGGCGCTCCTGATTTGCGATGTCCGTTTGCCCCCGTGAAGGGCGCATTGCGCGTTTATGAATACACGCTCTAGTCCACCGCGCCGCCGTTGTCGGCCCAGTCCTTGAAGCCGCCGAGATTGTAGACCCGCTCGTAGCCCAGGTCCTTGAGCAGCTTGCCGGCGAGTGCCGACCGCCCGCCCGACGCGCAATAGACGATGACGTTTTTCCCCCTGGCGAAGTTGCTGTCGTGAGACGGCAAATCGGGATCGGCGCGGAATTCCAGCATCCCGCGCGAGACGTTCACGGCGCCGGCGACCTTGCCGGTTTTCTCGACTTCCGGCGCATCGCGCACGTCGACCACCAGCGTGTTGCCTGCCGCGATCATGTCCTTCGCCTGCGCCGGTGTAATGCGAGGCACCGCGGCGTTGGCGGCTTCCAGCATCTGCTTGACGCTCGTGACCATGTCGTCCTCCCTTGGTGCGCGCCTGCGTCGCGCGCCGCGGGAGAATACTATGCTCGCGGCGGCGTGCCTAATCGCTCGACAGGATCACGTTCTTGACGATCGGATAGACTTGGGTTTCCCAGCGCCTGCCGGAGAACACCCCGTAATGGCCGACGCCGGCCTGCATGTGATGGCGCTTGAGATACGGGCGCAGCCTGCTGCACAGATCGTGCGCGGCGACGGTCTGCCCGACGGCGCAGATATCGTCACGCTCGCCTTCGACCGTCAGCAGCATGGTGCGGCGGATCGCGCCCGGATCGACCCGCTCGCCGTGCCAGGCCAGTTTGCCGAGCGGCAGCGCGTATTCCTGAAAGATCAGCCGCACCGTCTCGAGATAGAATTCCGCGGTGAGATCGAGCACCGCGAAATATTCGTCGTAGAAGGCCTTGGTGGCCGCAGCCTTTTCAAGTTCGCCGTTGGCGAGATTCTCGTAAAGCTCTTTGTGCGCTTTTACGTGCCGCTCGATATTCATGCTCATGAACGCGGCGAGCTGGACGAAGCCGGGATACACACGGCGGAACGCGCCGGGATAACGGATCGGCACCGATGCGGTCAGCGAGCGCTCGAACCATGCGATGTCGCGTTTGTTGGCGAGATCGTTGACCCTGGTGGGATTGACGCGGCAGTCGATTGGGCCGGCCATCAGCGTCATCGAACGCGGCTGCGCCGGGTTGCCGTTCTGCGCCATCACCGCGACCGCCGACAGCACCGCGACGCACGGCTGGCAGACCGCGAGCACGTGGGCGCCTGGTCCGATCACTTCGAGAAACTTGATGAGGTTGTCGACATACTCGTCGACGCCGAACCGGCCGGCAATCAGCGGCACGTCACGCGCATTGTGCCAGTCGGTGATGAAAACGTCGTGGTCCGGCAGCATGGTACGCACGGTCGCCCGCAGCAGCGTGGCGAAATGGCCGGACAGCGGCGCCACCAGCAGTACGCGCGGCTGCGCTGCCGCCATGTCCTTTCTGAAGTGCAGCAGCGTGCCGAAAGGGGTCGAATGCGCCGCTTCCTCGTGCACCTCGACTTCGCGGTTGCCGACATTGACGGATTTGATGCCGAACGGTGGCCGGGTATGGGTCAGGCCCATCCGCGAGATCAGCTCATACGCCGCGGTGAGATTCCGCACCGCGGAATTGTCGGCCAGGAGCGGCTGGCTGCCGGCGGCACGCGCCATGGTGGCCCAGGCGCGCATCGGACCGATCATGTCCGCATGGGTTTGATAAGCGAGGTACAGCATCCCTTACCCACGGGCGCTGCGGGCCGTCTGGCGACGCCCAACCCCACCCCGCCCGGGAAAAGGTAGTGTATTTTGTGTTGCGCTGCGACAAAATTGTGAACATCCTGCACAGCGGCACGAAGCGGGCTCGCGGGCGGTCCATTCCGAACCCGGCGGCGGCGTGGCCCGCACGTCACCTGGCGTTAAGTATTTGATTGCACATACAACTTCCTGCGAAGCGAAACGCCGGGAAAAGCCGAGAAAACGCCATGTCCAACGCCACACTGACCATCGCCAGCAAGAATTATGGCTCGTGGTCGTTGCGCGGCTGGTTGCTCTGCAAAATGGCGGGCCTCGACTTCGACGAGCAGCACGTCGGCTCGGACGACCCCTCGACACGTGCTGAACTGCTCCTGCTGTCGCCTTCGTTCCTCGTGCCCCGCCTCGATCATAACGGCATCCGGGTATGGGACACGCTGGCGATCGCCGAATACCTCCATGAGATCAAGCCCGAAGCCGGACTGCTGCCGGCCGATCAGGCGCAGCGCGCGCACTGCCGGGCGATCTGCGGCGAAATGCATTCAGGCTTCAGCAATTTGCGTTCTGCGCTGCCGATGAACCTCAAGGCTCACTTCCCCGGCTTCAAATCCTGGGCCGGCGCGCGTGGCGACATCGAGCGCATCGTCGCGATCTGGCGCGAATGTCTCGAAAAATATCGGGGGCCGTATTTGTTCGGGACAGCGCCCGGCGCCGCGGACGCCATGTACGCGCCGGTCTGCACGCGCTTCAAGACCTACGATGTCGCGCTCGACCCGGTGTCCGCGGAATACTGCCGCACCATCATGGCAATGCCGCTGATGCAGGAATGGGTGGCGGCCGCCAAAATCGAGCCTGACGAACTGGAAGAACTCGACGTCGAATTCTGACCGGCGCCGGCGTCGAACGCTGCCTCAACCTCGGCTTCCGTCCCTGCTTTCAATCCCACTTCGGCGAACCGGCAAAGGCGCCGGCGAGCAGGCGACCGTCGGGACGCGCCAGTCTTGAAATCGCGGCCATCTCGACGTCGTTGAGATTAAAATCGAAGATCGCCGCATTCTCGGCCAGCCGCTCAACTCTGCTGGTGCGGGGAATGACGACGATTTGCTGCTGCACCAGAAAGCGCAGGCAGACCTGAGCTGCCGTCTTGCCGTGATCGCGGCCAATACGCTGAAGGACGTCGTTGTCGCCGGCACTGCCCTTCGCGATCGGACTATAGGCAACGAGCGCCATGCCATTCGCACGACAGGCCGCCCTCACCTTCGATTGATCGAGAAACGGATGGCACTCGACCTGTTCGCACACCAGCGGCTCGGTCGAGGCCTTTAACGCTTCCTCGAGCAACGCCACCGGAAAGTTCGACACGCCGATGTGACGCGTGAGACCGTCGCGCTTGACCTTGCACAGCGCGCCGACCGTATCGGCCACCGGAATCTGCGGATTGGGCCAGTGCAGCAGCATCAGATCGACTTCGGTCAGGCGCAACCGCACCAGACAGTCGCGCGCCGCGCGTTCGAGATCCCGTGGCGCGAAGTGGGTCGGCCAGATTTTTGTTGTGATGAATACGTCCTTGCGCCTGACGCCGGAGCCGCGGAAACCTTCGCCGATTTCACGCTCGTTGTCGTACATCTCGGCGGTGTCGATGTGCCGGTAGCCGAGCCGCAGCGCCTGCTCGACGATACGCGAACACGCCCGGCCGCGCAGATCCCACGTCCCCAGCCCGAGCAGAGGAATGACGGCGCCGTTGGCTTCGATCGTCGGCGCCGTGATGTGCACGCTCACTTGCGGTCACTCCCTGAGAGTAATCTGTTCGCCGTCTTCAGACCGGCCGTGAACGCCGGGGCCGAAAGTCGCATTGAAAGCTCACGCATCGGCCCGTTTGGCGCCCAGCACGGCGAAGGCCGCGGCGGGTGCGCCTTCGATCAGTCTGAGCAGCGCGCGTGCCGGTCCGCGCGGCGACCGCTTGCCCTGCTCCCAGTTGCGCACGGTTTCCACCGGCACGCCGATCCGGGCGGCGAAGGCAGTCTGGGTCAGACCGGTCTGTCCGCGCACGTTGCGGGCGTAGGCCGCATCGACGAAGCGGCCATTGCCGGTTTGCGCGGGACCTTTGGCGCTGGTGGGTGCCGGTCCGCGATCCGGGAACGAAATGGGACGCTCGCTGCCGTCTGGCAGGATTTCCATCAATCGTCCGTCCGCCTTCAGTCGCACGCGCAGCATGGCGTTTGCTCCAGCTTACCGGCTGACGCACCATAGCTGATTCGTTGTTAACTCAATGAGTTAACGCCGCGCGACATTGAACACCAAGCTGAATCAGAGACCGAATCGGGCACCCACTGGACGAATAAGCCTGCGGCCGACCAGGCCGCTAACTCCTCGCCACGGTCAGGCGCCCGGGCACAGCAGCCGCCCGCCGCCAGACTTGCGCCTCAACTAAATGTGACCGGATCAGCCCTTGGGAGGCACGACCTGACCGCGGATCTCCCCACCCGGATGCGCCTGGGTGTGGACGTTGACGTACCACTCGCCCGCGGCAAACTGCGCCGCCTGGTCAGGCGTCAGCGTCGCCTCGCCCTTGACCGGGCTCTCGACGGGACCGCCCTGCTTGCCGATCCACACCGTCACGCCAGCGTTTTTTCCGGCCGCCGCGGGCCCGTGGAAATGCGCCATGGTTGCGGGGCCGGACAACCCCTCGAAGCTCACGCTCCAGGTCAGGGTCCGCGTCGCAGGATCGTAAGTCAGGTCGGCCGTTCCCTTGCCGGCGGTCTCGACTGGCGGGACCTGCTCCCCGCCGGTCAGGGCGACCTTGAACGATGCCGGCGCGGCGTGCGGGGCCGCGGCGAAGGCGCCGGCAGCGGCGAGTGCCGTCGCGGCTATGACGATACGACGTGTGATCGGCCGGTTCATGCTCTACTCCTCGTTAAAGCGCCGCAGCAAACATGGGGCCCCTTTATCATTGCGGCAGACTGTGGCCGCCTCGCGTCAGGCGCGTGGCAGGCAATCACGCCAGCGCGAGAACGACGGAACATTTGTCCCCGTTCAGGCATCTCATATCGCGGCTCTGTCAGCTTCATGACAGACAGGCCCTGTTCAGAACGCCAAATTGGCGGCTCATCCATTTTTTGGTCCGAAGCTCAGGCGGTTACGAATGCCCATTATTCCGCTCCTGTCCAAATCCTCATTCGATCCGGAAACAATCGAAATCCTTGCCGCTGCCTTCGACAAGGCGTGGCAACGGCTGGCGGCGTCCGGCAGTCCCATTGCGAAGGACGAGACTGCGGCACGCGAGATGCTCGCAAAAAATATCATCACCGCGGCGAGAACCGGGTTGCGCGACAAAGACATCCTGATCGAACGCGCGCTGGCCGGACTGAATTCTGAACGCGACGCAGACGTCGCGCGCGTCAAAGGCGGGCGCCCTTCCGCATAAACCGCGTGCGGGAATGAGCCGATTGGAGACGCGCCCGTGCTGCGCAACTGCAACAGACTGCTGGCGTCGATGACCGGCGACGAATATGCGCTGCTTGCGCGTCATCTTCGTGAAGTCCCGATCAGCCAGGGACAATTGCTCGAGGAGCGCGGGCAGCGGATCGACGCGGTCTATTTTCCGCAATCGGGGCTGGTCTCGCTGATCGTGGAGATGCCGGAGGACGAGACGGTCGAAGTCGGCATGATCGGCTCGGAGGGCGCGATCGGACTGAACGGCGGGCTCGGATCGCGCATCGCGTCGATCACGTCGCTGGTGCAGGTGTCCGGCGTCGCATTCAAGGTTTCGGCATCGCGCTTTCGCGGCCTTGTCTCACAGAGTTCAGCACCTCCAAAATTTGATCGTGCGTCACAACGAAATGCTCGCCGGTCAGATCCAGCAAACCGCGGCGTGCAACGCGCTGCACGATGTCGAGTCGCGGCTCGCCCGCTGGCTCCTGCAAACCAGCGACCGCACCGGCAGCGACGTGATTCCGTTTACCCGCGAATTTCTCGGCAAGATGCTGGGAGTCCGGCGCGGCACCGTTTCGGCGGTGGCCGCAAAATTCGAAGTCGCGGGTCTGATGAAAACCCGGCGCGGCAACATCACGCTGCTTGATCGCGACCGGCTCACCAGACAGACCTGTTACTGCTACGGCTTTCTGCGCCGGCACGTCGACCGGCTGGTCCCGAAAATGTAACGGCCGGATCGGCGCATTCCGTCACGCGATAGCGACTTGCGTCGTGATGCCCCTCAACGACTGGACGACGATTTGCTTCACAGTCGCCCGCAACGACGAAACACCGGACTGCTTCCCGTCCCGCGCAATAACGAAACGACAACTCAAACCTCGTCACTGCGGGGCTTGACCCGGTGGTGACGAGGGAAAGGACCGCGCTTTGACGAATTCCCCGGGAGGCGACAAAGATAGGGCGGCCACGACCTGACACGATTTCGCCAGCACGAGCGCCCACATGCAGAACCTGCAAATCGACCCGCAACGGCTCTGGGACACCCTGATGGAGACGGCGCAGATCGGCGCCACCGCGAAGGGGGGCATCTGCCGCCTCACGCTGACCGATCTCGACCGCCAGGTGCGTGACTGGTTCAAGACCCGGTGCGAGGCGGTCGGCTGTACTGTCTCGGTCGATGAGGTCGGCAACATGTTCGCGCGGCGGCCGGGCAGGAATAACGCGCTCGCGCCGATCGCCATGGGCTCGCATCTGGATACCCAGCCGACCGGCGGCAAGTTCGACGGCGTGCTCGGCGTGCTCGGCGCGCTCGAAGCGATGCGCACGCTGCACGAGACCGGCTACGAAACCAATGCGCCGGTCGAGATCGTCAACTGGACCAACGAAGAAGGCTCGCGCTTCGCGCCGGCCATGCTCGCGTCCGGCGTGTTCGCGGGCGTGTTCACGGCGGATTACGCCCGCTCGCGTACCGACCGCGACGGCAGGACGTTTGGCGAGGAGCTCGAACGCATCGGCTACAAAGGCGAGGAGAAGGCGGGCGCGCGAAGGTTCGGTGCGATGTTCGAGCTGCACATCGAGCAGGGCCCGATCCTCGAAGACGAAGGCCGCATGATCGGCATCGTCCAGGGGGTTCAGGGCATGCGCTGGTACGAGGTCACGGTCACCGGCCAGGAGGCGCACACCGGCGCGACGCCGATGCGGCTGCGCCGGAACGCGCTCCTTGGCGCCGCACGCATGATCGAGCGCGTCGACGCCATCGCGCTGGAGCACGCGCCGCATGCGGTCGGCGCCGTCGGCCTGATCGAGAACCGGCCGAACAGCCGCAACGTCGTACCCGGCGAAGTGTTCTTCACCATCGATTTCCGCCATCCGGACGACAAAGTGCTCGACGTCATGGAGGCCAAATTGCGCGCCTCGCTCGAAGACATCCTGCCGCCGCTGAAGCTGGGTTACCGGGAAGCGTGCATCTGGAATTCGCCGGCGGTCAGGTTCGCCCCGGAGCTGATCGAATGCGTGCGCGCCGGCACGCAAAAAGCGGGTTTCACCTCGCGCGACATGATTTCCGGCGCCGGCCACGACGCCGCCTACGTCGCGCGCGTGGCGCCGACCACGATGATCTTCGTGCCCTGCGCCGGCGGCATTTCACACAACGAGGCGGAATCGACCAGCTTCGACGAATGCGCCGCGGGCGCGCAGGTTCTGCTCAACGCCGTGCTGGAATACGACCGGCGCCTGGGGTGAACGGACGAGACGCCCCCTGCCCTCGCCTGGTCCGGACTGCCTGCGCTCAGCAGAGACAGGATCAGTTGTCTGGTCGCGCAGCACCAGGCGTCAGCCGGTCCTCGCGCGCGCAGCCCGCGCCAGCGCCCGGTCGATCTCGGCGGCCGGACCGGGCCGCGCGAACAGGAAGCCCTGCATCTCGTCGCAGCCGGCGAGCCGCAGCAGCACCCGCTGGTCGTCGTTTTCGACGCCCTCGGCCAGCACTTTCATGCCAAGCGCGTGGCCGAGCGTGACGATCGACTGGATGATCGCGCCGGCGTTCGCGGACGAACCCAGCGAGGCCACGAAGGCGCGGTCGATCTTGAGCATGTCGAACGGGAACATTTGCAGATAGCGCAGGCTCGAATAGCCGGTGCCGAAATCGTCGAGCGCGATGCTCACACCCAGCGCGCGCAGCGCTTCGAGCCGCGTCTGCGCTTCTTCCGGATTCTCGATCAGGATGCCTTCGGTCACTTCCAGAACCACGCGCGACGAGCTGATGCCGGTTTCGGACATGACGGTACCGACAAGATCGACCAGCCAGCGGTCGCGAATCTGGATCGGCGAGAGGTTGACCGCGACCGTCAAACCGGGCCACCGCGCGCCGTCGGCAAGCGCGCGCCGCAGCACGATCTCGCCGAGTTGAGACATCAGGCCGCTCTGCTCCGCCAGCGGGATAAAGACCGAGGGCAGGATCGCGCCGCGCAGCGGATGGGTCCAGCGCAGCAGCGCCTCCACGCCGACAATGGCGCCGCCTTCGGCGGCGACCACCGGCTGATAGTGAACGTCGAACATCTGGAGCGAAATCGCCGACTGAAGCTCGCGCAGCAGAAAGCGCCGCTCCGCGTATTCGATTTCGATCTGCGGCTGAAAACCCCGCGCCCTGCCGCGGCCTTCGCGTTTGGCGGCCCGCAGCGCGAGGCCGGCGCGGCGGGTCAGCTCGTCGGCGGTCGTGCCGTCCTCGGGCGCCTGCGCGATCCCGATGCTGGCGGTGATCTGCCACATCCGGTCGACAAAGATCGGACGCTGCAGCGACGTACGCAGCATGCCGACCAGCAGATCGGCGGCGCGCGCGTCGTCACCGGTCATGACGACGGCAAATTCATCTTCCTCGAACCGCCCCAACTGCGCCTCGGGCGGAAGGCCGGCCCGCAGATGCTCGGCTATGTTGATCAGCACGGCGTCGCCGCCAGCGCGCCCGAGGGTGTCGTTGACCTCGCGGAAGCCGTCGATGTCGACCGCCGCGAATATCACGACGCCGGAGCGCCGCTGCGCCAGCGCGGCACCGAGCAGTTCGAACATGCGGCGATGATTGGGCAGACCGGTCAATGCGTCCTGGCTGCCCAGCCTGCGAACCGTATCGGTGCTCTGGTCGAGCGAGCGCAGCAGCCGCAGCGAAGCGCGCACCGCGAATATCGCGCCGAACGCGAGAACCGCGCCGGCGGCGCCGAACAATGTCCACAGCCAGCCCGTGATGCGCGCGCCCTCGCGGGCCCAGCTCACCCAGCCGACGATTCGGCCGCGCCCGTCATTGACCGATTGCCAGGCGCGGCGGTCGTCCTCCGCCGGCTCCGGATCGAAGCGCAGGTCCTGAACACCGGCGCGACGTTCGATCAAATGTATTTGCCTGTCGTCCAGCGCCTCGGTCGGGTCCTCCGCAGCAAGATCGTCTAGCGCCTGGCGCAGCGCCACGTGCTGCCGGGCTTCGAGGCGACGCGCGCTGGACTCCGCGGCCACGAAACCGCCGATCGCGAACACGATCACCGTCGCAGCCAGAAATGCGGGCAGGAAAAGGGTTACGCGCGTGGCGCGGTCGAGGCCGTAGCCGGCGGCTCGCGGCGTCGATCCCCGGCGCCGAAGCGCCACCCACCAACTCCGGGCTGCCGCACCGGCCATGATACTCACGCCCCCGAACGGATTGCGGCGCAAATCTATGCAGGCAGGATTAACGGCAAGGAAACACCGTGCGGATGGGGGTTTTCAACAGGTCATCGGGCCGCAGCATAAGGTTAATATGACTTTAGGACCCCTGACCTCTAATAACTGACGTCGGGGCCACACCTGCCTGATATAGGATTAGGTGTAATAAGGGGCATGCGAGCCGTGCGGACGCGATCCGTTATTATTGCCGTTTTGGCCGGTTTTACCGGCCTGGGCGGAGCGTTGTTCAACGCGCCGGCGCACGCCGAAGAGTGCCCCGGCAACCCCAACGCGCTCGGCACCAGCCGTACGCTCGTTCTCGAACCGGGCGACGTCACCCGAATCGGGGCCATGCAGTACTCGCAGGCGTTGCCGCTTAAAGACAAAGAAGTGGTGCTGACGTTCGACGACGGGCCGATCCCGCCCTACTCGACCCGCGTGCTCGACATCCTCGCTTCGGAATGCATCAAGGTCACGTATTTCCTCGTCGGAGAGATGGCGCACGCCCACCCGGCTTTGGTGCGCCGGATCTATGAGGAAGGTCACACCATCGGCACCCACAGCGAGGACCACCCGTCCCGCTTCCAGAAATTGCCGGTGGACCGGCTGCGCTGGGAAATCGACCAGGGCATCGCGGATGTCAGCGCGGCGCTGGGCGACAACAGGGAGCTGGCGCCGTTCTTCCGTATCCCGGGACTGGCCCGCACCGACATCATCGAACGCGAGCTTTCGGCCCGCTCGCTGGTTGTGTTCAGTTCCGACACGGTGGCGGACGACTGGCATCGCCGCATCCGCCCGAAGGACATCATTTCGCGCGCCGTAAGCCGCCTCGAGGCGCGCGGTAAAGGCATTCTGCTGCTGCACGACATTCATCAGTCGACGGTGCTGGCGCTCCCCGGCCTGTTCAAAGAACTGAAGGACAAAGGCTTCCACATCGTGCACGTGGTGGCGGGCAGCGGGCATGCCGTCGAAACCGCCTCCGTGCCGCCGTGGATCAACGACCGCAGCGATCCGAGTTGGCCGCAAAACCTTTCCGGGCCGGAGAGCAATCGCATCGCCCTGCCGGTGCCGGATGCCAAATCGTTCGATACCGGCTATCTGCCCCGGCAGAAGGTCATGCTGGCGGATCGCACGGCGGGCGCGGCCTATCTGGCGAGCGCCGGCGCGACCGACTGGTCAGATCCGTCGAAGACCGAAACGGCCGCGCGCGAGCCCCGCCTGCCGGTACCCGACGTGCTGGATATCGGCCCGGCGCTGGACGGATGGCCGACGGCAGCCGAACCCATCCGGCAGGAATAGCCGCCGCCGGCCGGGCATTTCGCCGGGGATCAACTCCGGCCGGCCAGATAGTGCGAAAGCGCCTGGAGATCGGAATCGGTCAGATCGTAAGTGACCTCGCTCATCGAGGCCACGCCGGTACCGACGCGCGCCCCGGATTTGAAATCGCGCAGCGCTTTGAGCAAAACGTCTTCGCGCTGGCCGGACAGGCGCGCGGCGGCGCGGAAGCCGTTGTAATCGTCGGCGTGGCATGACCGGCAGCGATGCTGCTCCGCGAGTTTCTCGCCGGTCGCGGCGAGTGCGTCGTTTGCCGGCTGCGGACGCGGCGGCGGCAGCGATGCATAATATGCGCCGAGGTTCCGGATCTCTTCGTTGCTCAACGCCTGCGCGATCGGCTGCATGACCTCGTTCCTGCGGCTGCCGGAGCGAAAGTAGACCAGCTGCCATTGAACGAACTCGTCGGGTTCGCCGGCGAGGCTCGGCGTCACCGGCTCCTGCGATACGCCGTCTGCGCCGTGGCAGCCCGAGCAGGCTTCGGCCGTCGCTTTGCCAGCCGCCACATCCGCCGCGATCGCGCGGCCCCCGCCGAGGACGAGGACAAACAGAGCGGGCGCAAGCAAGATTATCGGCGCCAGCCCGGGCCTACGAACCATTGCGACCATCCGCTATCGCCACGGGTACAGAAAACAACGCCGTACACAGAACGGGTTCAAGCCGGAAGACCGGCCTGAACCCGTCGAAGATCAAACACAGATGTCGCGCGTGACGTCGAGCGGCCACACCGCCTCACTTGCTGTAGCTGATCCGGTAGATCGCGCCGGTGAAGTCATCGGCGACCATCAGCGAACCATCCTTCGCCACCAGCACATCATTCGGCCGGCCGCGATATTTGCCGTCGGCACCGATCCATCCGGTAGCGAACTCCTGCTGCTTGGCGTTCTTCCCGTCAGGATCGACCGTCACGCGCATCAGCCTGCCGCCAAGAAACTGGTGGCGGTTCCAGGAACCGTGCTCGGCGATGATGATGTTGTTCTTGTAGTCCGCGGGGAATTGATTGCCGGTGTAGAACTTCATGCCCAGCGGCGCCACGTGCGGGCCAAGCTTGAGGGCCGGCGGGGAGAAGTCCGAGCACTTGTGGCCCATCGCGAATTTCGGATCCGGAATATCGCCCTGATGGCAGTAGGGATAGCCGAAGTCCTCACCGATCTTCGCGACGTGATTGAGCTTGTCGCTCGGGATGTCGTCGCCAAGCCAGTCGCGCGCATTCTCCGTGAACCAGTAGTCGCCGGTGCGCGGATCGACGTCCCCGCCGACGCTGTTGCGGACGCCGAGAGCGACGATTTCCGCGAGCCCGTGCGCCGGATCGACGTGCCGGATCTGCGCCGTCGAGGTTGGCGGCAGGCAGACGTTGCAGGGCGGTCCGAAGGGCACGTAGAGCCAGCCGTTCTTGTCGAACACCAGATATTTCCAGCCGTGCGGAATGTAGGGCGGCATGTCGTCATACACGACATCGCCCTTCGGCATGGCGTCGAGGTTCGCCTCCGCGTTGTCGAATTTGTAGAGCTTGTCGATGTCGATCACGTAGAGCGTACCATTGCGATACGCGACGCCGGTCGGCACCACCATGCCCTTGATCGGCGTTTTGACGACGCGTTTGCCGCCCTCGTCCACGACAGCATAGACATTGCCGCCGGTACCGAACCAGGACCCGACGAACAGCGTGCCCTTGTCGCCCCACGCCATCTGGCGCGCGCCGGGCAGGCCGCTCGCCCACAGCTCGATCTTGAAGCCCGGCGGCAGCTTGATCTGCTTCAGCGTGGCTTCGATCTCGTCGTTGGTGAAGCCCGTGGGCGGCGGCACGGTGTTGAGGACGTGCGTGCCTTTCTGCTCGGCCGTCTCGTCGCCCATGAACCAGTCATCCGGCGGATGGGTCCAGAACTGCTTGTTGTTGGATTCGTAGTGCTTGAGTTCTTCCGCCCGCGGGGCGGATGCCGGCACAAGGCCGACGGCTACGAGCGTGGCGGCGGCCAACATCGCCGCGGCGCCCGTTCCCAACTTTGATACGGGGTGCATTCATTCCTCCCTGTTGCAGTTTCGGTCTGGCCGCGACGGCCGCGAACGACCGGACGCAGGCGCCGAATTCTGATCGGCACTATGCTTCGCATGTTGGTGATTTGCGTTCGGCGATCCCTTCCTCCCGCCCGTTGGTGGGTGCTTTTTTTATATTTTTTGGTCGGCGAACGTCAGGAGACGCCCGCTCTCCGGCTCCCTTAGGCTAGGTCTATCCCGATTATTGTTCAAGCGGTGGTTGCGGCCGGGACCGGCGCCCACCCGTCCCGACCGGCGGCGCGCTCATGGCGCAAGTGGGCGCATCCGGCGATTCGCGTGCGGGGATTCAGGACAGACAGAAAGAGCGAACATCGAAGAGGTATTGCGACGGCAAGCACGCGCCGGCGATCAAAAGCCGTCCAGCACTTTCCGCACCCCGTTGGCCAGCGACGTCCGCGTCAGCGGCTTCTGCAGCATCGTTACACCCGGATCGAGACGTCCCTGATGGACGATGGCGTTGCGGGAATAGCCGGTCACGAACAGCGTTTTCAGGCCGGGCCGCTTCGCGCGCAGCACCTCGGAGAGCTGCCGTCCGTTCATGCCGGGCAGGACAACGTCGGTCAGCAGAAGATCGACCTCGAAGTGCTGCCGGTCCAGCATGTTCACCGCGAGCTCGCCGTTCGACGCCTCGATCACCCGATAGCGAAGGTCCGTCAGCGTCTCGACCAGATAATCGCGCACGCCAGGATCGTCTTCGACGACCAGAATGGTTTCCGTCGTATCACCGCTGATCGCCTGCTTGACGGGAGTTTCCGCTTCCTCTCCCGCCGCGGTCCGACGCGGCAGGTACACGTTGACCGTGGTACCGTGATTGAGCTCGCTGTAGATTTTGACGTGGCCGCCGGATTGTTTGATGAAGCCGTAAACCTGGCTCAGACCGAGGCCGGTTCCCTCCCCCACCGCCTTGGTGGTGAAGAACGGCTCGAACGCCCGTTCCAGCGTGTCCTTCGTCATGCCGACGCCGGTGTCGCTGACGCTGATGCGGACATATTGCCCGGCGGGCACTTCGGGGTTCTTCCTGAAATACTCTTCGTCGAGCAGTACGTTGCCCGCCTCGATGGTCAGCTTGCCGCCCTGCGGCATCGCATCCCGCGCGTTGAGGGCGAGATTGACGATGACGGTTTCAAGCTGGACCATGTCGGCTTCGACCGGCCACACGCCGCCGCCGGTCACGACCTCCACGTCGATGCTTTCCGGCAGCGATCCCCTGACGAGTTCTTCCACCGACCGCAGGAGCCTGCCCACGTCCACCGGCGTCGGCGCCAGCGGTTGCCGGCGCGCGAAGGCGAGCAGCCGCTGCGTGAGCGTTGCGGCGCGTTCGGCTCCCAGCGTGGCGTTCTTGAGCGCGCGCTGGATCCGCTCCTGCGCGCCCTCGCGCCACTGGTCGAGGTTCCGCTGCGCGATTTCCAGATTGCCGAGAACGATCGTCAGCAGATTGTTGAAGTCGTGGGCGACGCCGCCCGTGAGCTGGCCGACCGCGTCCATTTTCTGCGACTGCAGGAGCTGCTCCCGCGACTGCCGCAGCCTTTCTTCCGCATCGCGGCGTTCGGTGATGTCCTGGGTAATCTTGGCAAAGCCGACGAGGTTCCCGGCATCGTCGAACACGGCGTCGATGACGACGCCCGCCCAAAATCGCGTGCCGTCCTTGCGGATGTGGAGCGCTTCGGTCTCGTATTTACCGGTCTTCGCCGCCATTGCGAGCGCCTGATCGGGCACGCCGTCGCGTTGCGCCTCCCCGGTGTAGAACAGGGAAAAATGCCGGCCGATGATCTCGTCCGGCCGGTAGCCCATGATGCGCTGTGCGCCGGTGTTCCAGTTCGCCACATGCCCGGTGGTATCGAGCATGAAGATCGCATAGTCGGTCACGCCGTCCACCAGAATGCGCAACTGGCGCTCGGTGTCGGTCAGCGCCTGGCCGACCCTGTTGAATTGCGCCAGGGTCGGGTAGGCCAGCACCTTCGGCAGCAAAGGCCACAGGGCTGCGGCGGTCGCGAGCGAGGCGATGGCGGTGATCGCCTTGACCACGCCTTCAAGCGCGTAGTCGGGAACCCAAAGCGTCCAGATCGACATAACGTGCGTCAGGCCGCACGCCAGAATGAACACGGCAAACGACCAGAACACCCAGGTGTACTGGACGTCCGGCCGCTTCGAGGCGAACACCGCGAGCGCAAAGGGAATGGAGAAGTAAGCCAGCGCAATGATGCCGTCCGACGTGACGTGCAGCCAGATGAGCTCGGGTCGCCACAGCAGACACAGGCCGTGCGGCGAGAGCGTGCTTTCGTCGAACAGATGCTGAAAAAAGTTCCACATGCGGGTTCCGGGCGTGTTTCGGTGGGCAAATTACCGCCGGCACAATGCTCTGCGGCCCAGGCTGTTGCAACGGAACTCGCGGCGTGCGGCGTCTTGCCCGCGATGTTTCAGGCCTGACGAACAAAGCGCGGGCGCGATTCGCTGACCGACGCCCCTGGGCGCGCCGTATGCCGTGACGTGAGCCGGAGGTTGGGGCCGCCTCCGGCGTGCCCTTGAACGGCAAACCGTCAAACAACCTGCTCGGGGGCAAGCTTGCACGGAGCGGCGTTGCCCAGTTCGATCTGCAACGTCGGATGCGCGATCCCGAACCGGCTCTGAAGTTGAGTGTAGATGCGTTGCAGGAACTCGTCGCCCGGGTGGCCATGCGGCATGACAAGGTGACAGGTCAGCGCGGTTTCGGTGGTGCTCATCGCCCACACGTGCAGATCGTGAATTTCCTCAACGCCGGGAAGACCCCGAAGATACCCGGACACTCTGTCAGGATCGATTTCGGACGGGACCGCGCTGAGCGCATGGTTCACGGCCTCGCGCAGGAGGCTCCAGGTTCCCCAGACGATTGCCGCCGATATGAAGATGCTCACGGCCGGATCGAGCCAGTCCCAGCCGGTCAGGATGATGAGGCCGCCCGCAATCACGACGCCAAGGGAAACCGCCGCGTCGCCCGCCATGTGGAAGAACGCGCCACGGATGTTCAGATCGCCCTTCTGGCCCGCCATGAGCAGCCAGGCCGACGCGCCGTTGACGACGATGCCGACAGCGGCGACGACCATAACCGTGATCCCCGCCACCTCGCCCGGCTCGAACAGCCGCTGGACCGCTTCCCAGGCGATCGCGCCGGTCGCGACCAGCAGGATCACGCCGTTGAGCAGCGCTGCCAGGATCGACGCCGAGCGGAAGCCGTAAGTGTAGCGGGCGGTCGGATTGAGCCGCGCCAGAACGTGCGCGCCCCACGCGATCATAAGTCCGAGCGCATCGCCAAAATTATGCCCGGCGTCGGCGAGCAGCGCGACGGAATGCGCCGTGATGCCATAAAAAACCTGCGCGGCGACCAGCCCGACATTCAGCGCAGTCGCGATGGCAAAGATCGCGCCGAAATCTTTTGGCGCATGGGAATGCCCGCTGTCGCCGTGAGGTTCGTGCGAGTGACCGTGCTGATGGTCGTGGTGGTCGTGTTCCATCGAACACGCATAGCAACCGACCGGGACGTTACACTATTGCGATGAGTGTCAGCGTCGTCGGACGCTTCGCAATCGACTGGCAATCGCCAGCCATTGAAAGATGTCCAACCCCCTGGTGCGGCCGAGAGGACTCGAACCTCCACGGGTTGCCCCGCTAGCACCTCAAGCTAGTGCGTCTACCAATTCCGCCACGGCCGCATGTGGGGTGGACGCGTGCCCGAAGTGGCGCGCGACCGGGCCGATGTAACAGTTAGGCTTGGTCCGGACAAGGCCCGGCGTGCCCCGGCTGGGCGCGCCGGCCGGCCTTCAGTCCGCGTCGGAGGCGCGGGGCAGCAGGCTCTTGACCTCGACGGCGATGCGGTTGCCGCTCACGATCACGGTCCCCTTCGCCACCGGCATGTTGTTGGCGAGAATCCGGACCTCATCCTCCTCGGTCGTGTCGAGTTCGATGATGGCGCCGCGGCCGAGGCGGAGCACCTGATAAATCGGCATGGAGCTTCGGCCCAATACCACCGCAATATCGATCGAGACGTTGTCGAGTGTCGCCAAGGATTCCTCGCGCTTTGTCGATGAAAGTAGTCGCCGGCATTGTTCGCCCCGGTATGGTTACGGGACGGTTAATTTGGCGCGGCGGTCCCCCTCCGGCCGCGGAAGACGCGACTGCCGGAAGCAACGGCACCGCGCCGGCCACACACCGGCGCGTGCCCGGGCGGAGGGGCCACGCGAATCCGGTACCGGCCGGTGACGGGGATCGCCGGATGATGGCAAAAGCCTCCCTTCGGTCATAGTTTGCCTATGGGGCGACGTTCGGCGCGGCGAAGCGCGCGCCGTCTCCGCGAACGCAGGACGGTGGTTTTGTCGAGCAGGTCCGCAGTCACTGACACACGCGCCGATCCGGTCACCGGCCTTCCGCCCGCACCCGGCGCGCCGCCCGTGGAGTGGCGCGTGAGCGATGGCCCGGTCGGCTATGAAGCGGCGCTTGCGGCGATGGCGGAGCGCGCGGCGGCGATCGCGCGCGGCGAGGCAGACGAACAGGTCTGGCTCCTCGAGCACCCTCCCCTTTATACCGCCGGCACGTCGGCGCGGCCGCAGGAGCTGATCGAAGCCCGCTTTCCGGTATTCACGGCCGGTCGTGGCGGCCAGTTCACCTATCACGGTCCCGGCCAGCGCATCGGCTACATGATGCTCGATCTGCGCCGTCGCGCGCCGGACGTGCGCCGCTTCGTCGCCACCATCGAGGAGATGATTATCCGTTCGCTGGCGAAATTCGGCGTCCGCGGCGAGCGCCGCAGTGACCGCGTCGGCGTCTGGGTGCGGCGTCCGGAACGCGGCGACGGCGCCGAGGACAAGATCGCGGCGATCGGCGTGCGCATCCAGCGCTGGGTCACGCTGCACGGCTTTTCGCTCAACGTCTCGCCCGATCTGTCGCACTTCTCAGGCATCGTGCCGTGCGGCGTGTCCGATCCGCGTTTCGGCGTGACGTCGCTGGCCGATCTCGGCGTCGATGCGAAGATGGCGGATGTGGACGATGCGCTGCGCGCGGAGTTCGAGACGCTGTTCGGCGCAACCGCCGGCGCTCAGGCGCTTGCCAGCACCGAGAACAGCTCGCCCGGCCGGCGCAGCGCCAGATCCGAAGCGCCGGCTTCGCGCTGATCGATCCCCTCGACGCGCGCAAGCGAAGGGCCGTCGCGGCACAGCTCGATCATTGTGAGAACGACTTCCTCCGGACCGGCGAGGAGCGCTTCGACCGAACCGTCGCGGCTGTTTCGCACCCAGCCCTCAACGCCAAGCTCGAGCGCGGTCATCATCGCCCAGGCGCGGAAGCCTATCCCCTGCACCCGGCCGCGGATCATCACCCGGAAGATCACGTCCATCGGAATACCCTGACCTTGCGCAAATCCGCGCTGCCGGGACGCTTCGGCAACCAGTGCCGCAGAAAAACAATGTACGCCGGCGGCAACCTCCACTCCAGCGCCGCCGCGATCACAACCTCCATATAGCCTGCGCGCGGCTGCCCGGCCCGGCCCGGCCGGGCAAGATAGACAAGGGCCAGCCGGCGCTGGCCGCCGCATCGCACCGGCAGGGTCGCCGCGCGGTACAGCCCGCCGGCGACGTTCTCCCAGGCGTCGAGGGTCACGCGGTCGCGCGCGGTGAGGCGCCACAGAACGCCGTGCACATGGTCGTTGCGCCCCGGTTCGACCGAGGCATAGCCGTCCCCGGTGATGACCAGCCGATGGTCGACCAGCATCGCCGGGCCGACCGGCTCGGCCCCCGGCGCGTGTTTTCGCATCACGTCGGGGTGCATGTTGGAGCCGTACGCGAAGTACAGCATCAGCCGGCGGGCCCGTCCTGGCGCGGCCTGCTCGCGGCGAACAGCGTCACGCCAATCACGAGGATTACGGGCAGCAGCGCCATTGCGACGAAGGCCGCGACCACCAGCCAGCCGAGATCGTAATGCGCGGAGCCGAGCAGCACGGCGATAACGGAAACGATCAGGATCAGGCCGAGCGCGCCCGCGTCGTCGCCGTTGGTGGCGCCGCCCGCCAGCGGGCCGTAGAACGAAGCCGCCACGATGATCAGCAGGACGGTGGCGAGCGCATAAAGCGCCGCCGCCGCCGCGGCCGGCCCCGCCCCGCGGCCGGCGTCGTGAAGCCGACGCGCGTGCAGCACAAACCAGATCCAGACCAGCAGCGCCTGGGCCAACGCGAACAGCCACAGCCCGCCGCGGGCAACCGCATCCGGACGCGTCAGCAGATTCGACGCCGCGCCTGCGAGGTACACGACGATAACGGCAACGATGAAAGTCTGCGGATCGAGCCGCCCGGCCGGCGAAAACAGAAAGCGCACAGCGCCCATCTATGGTCCGTCACCTGAAGGCGCGCCCGGCGCACGCGCCCGAGCATGGCGGGACAGGCCGGGTTACAGGCAAATTCCATGATGACGGCGTCGACGGCAACGCTGTCGCCTGGCTTGACCGGGATCTTCTTGATCATGCCGTCGCGCTCGGCCCGCAGAATGTTCTCCATCTTCATCGCCTCGACCACGGCCAACGTTTCGCCGGCCTTGACCTCCTGTCCCTCGGTCGACCGCAATCGAAACGACCAGACCCGGCATCGGGCAGCGCACCGATTTCTCGCTGCCGGACAGTTTTTTCTCCGGCATCAGTCGCGCGTATTTGCCTCACGTTCGGTGTAGACGAAGGCTTTCACCTCGAAGCCGCGATAAGCGAGTTCAAAGCCATTCGGGACCATGCGCACGTGCATGGCAATGGGCTTGCCGTCGAGCGTTCCATCCCATACCGGCATGCCGGGTGCCAATTCGACGACAGAACGTGGCGATTGCCGTCCTCGAACAAAACCGCGACGGCCTTGCCGTCATGGGCAACGTCGGCGTGCAACTCCTCGCCACCGAGCGAAATGGCGCGCCGCCGCTCGCGGGTGACGCCATGTTCGAGCTGGCCCGAAATGCGCGCTTTCGCTCGCCGAGCATATGATCGATCGCCGCCGCCACGCAGGCTATGATGCGCGCCATCGCGCCGGTCGGCGTCGTTCGCTCAAAACCGTGCGGAAATTCCTCGGCGATGAATGCAGTGGAAAGCTCACCTTTGCGCCAGCGCGGATGCTGCATGATCGCGGCGAGGAACGGAATGTTGTGGCGGATGCCTTCGATGGTGAACGCATCGAGCGCATCCGACTGCGCCTCGATCGCCGCCGCGCGGGTTTTGGCGTGGGTGACGAGCTTGGCGATCATCGGATCGTAATAGAGCGAAATTTCGCCGCCCTCGAACACGCCGGTATCGTTGCGCACCGTCACGCCATCGTGCTCGCCTTCCGCAGGCGGGCGATAACGCACCAATCGGCCGATCGACGGCGCAAAGTTGCGATACGGATCCTCGGCATAGACCCGGCTCTCGACCGCCCAGCCTCGACAGTTTGACATCGGCCTGCTCGAGCGCGAGCGGCTCGCCCGCCGCGACCCGGATCATCTGCTCGACCAGATCGATGCCGGTGACAAGCTCCGTCACCGGATGCTCGACCTGAAGCCGCGTGTTCATTTCCAGGAAATAGAAGCTCCGGTCCTGGCCGGCGACGAACTCAACCGTGCCGGCGCTGTCGTAACCCACCGCTTTCGCGAGGGCGACCGCCTGCTCGCCCATGGCGGCGCGGGTCTTTTCGTCCAGCAGCGGACTTGGCGATTCCTCGATGACTTTCTGATTGCGGCGCTGGATCGAGCACTCGCGCTCGCCGAGATAAATGACATTGCCGTGTTTGTCGCCGAGAACCTGAATTTCGACGTGACGCGGATCGGTGATGAATTTTTCGATGAAGACGCGGTCGTCGCCGAAACTCGATTTCGCCTCCGAGCGGGCGCGGGCGAAGTTCTCCGCCACCTCGCTTTTGGAGAACGCGATCCGCATTCCCTTGCCGCCGCCCCCGGCGGAGGCCTTGATCATGACCGGGTAGCCGATCTGCTCGGCGATCGCCATCGCTTCGGCAGAATCCCCAATGACGCCCAGATGGCCCGGCACGGTCGAGACGCCGGCGCGCGCGGCCGCCTTCTTCGACTTCGATCTTGTCGCCCATCGCGGCGATGGCCTTGGCGTTCGGACCGATGAAGACGATCCCGGCGCGATCGAGAGCTTCGGCGAAGCTCGCGCGCTCGGAAAGAAAGCCGTAGCCCGGATGCACCGCCTCGGCGCCGGTGTCCCGGCAGGCGGCGAGGATGTGCTCCACCACCAGATAGCTCTGCGCCGCCGGCGGCGGGCCGATCGGGACCGCCACATCCGCCATTTCGACGTGAAGCGCGTCGCGGTCGGCCTCGGAATAGACCGCAACGGTCTCGATACCCATGCGCCGGGCGGTCTTGATGATCCGGCAGGCGATCTCGCCGCGGTTGGCAATGAGGATGCGCTTGAACATTTCCCGTTCTAAATCCGCGAGCCGGTCCCTTGGCTTAGCGGCGCGCTTGCGCCCGTGTCAATGTCGGCGCGCCGCGCCCGGGAAGCGTCACATCGTGGTAATCTGCCGCCGCCACCATCCCCACTCCTCACAGTCCGGGAGTACCGTCATGCGCGCTTTGCGATCGGGCGCCGTCATCGCTTTTGCCACGCTCGGAGCCGTCGCGCTCGGGGCCGTGACGTTCGGGCTGCCGCGCTCGCACAGACGCCGCAACCGTCGCAACGGCACAATGTTGTGCTGTTCGTCGCCGACGGCCTGCGTTTCCGGATGGTGGACGACACGACCGCTCCGGCGATGGCGGCGCTGGCGCGCGAGGGCGTGAGCCTCCGAAACAGCCACGCGCTGTTTCCCACTTTAACCACCGCCAACGCCTCCGCGATGGCGACCGGCCACATGCTCGGCAGCACCGGGGATTACGCCAACACCCTGTACACCGGCTTCGAGGTCGATATCCCGACGCGCGACCCGAACCGCACGCTCAGGACGGTCACGCCGTTTCTGGAAAGCGACCCGGTCCTCGCCCAGATGGACGAGCACCTTTCGGGCAATTTCCTGAGCGAGACCACGATCCTCCGACTCGCTCACGACCGGGGCTACAGCACGGCCGCAGTCGGCAAGACCGGGCCGACCCTGATGTTCGATCACACCAGGGAAGGACGCGGGCAAACGATCGTCGTCGACGACCAGACGGGCCACGGCGGCGGTGTCCCTCTTTCCGCGGAGATGACCGCCCGTCTCGAAGCAGCAAAACTGCCGCCCGTAGCGCCGCCGCCCGCCGTCGAACCAACGCTCCAGACGCACACCGCCAACGCTGTGCAGCAGGATTACTTCACCGCCGTCACGACGCGTGCGATCCTGCCGCTGTTCAAGGAACGCAACGCGCCGTTCGTGCTGGTGTTCTGGTCGCGCGATCCCGACGGAACGCAGCACTTCCAGGCCGACAGCCTCCAGTCGCTGGTTCCGGGCATCAACGGTCCGACGACGCTCGCCGCCATCCGCAACGCGGACGACGACCTCGCGCGCATCCGCGCGGCGCTCGCCGAACTCGGTCTGCTCGACACCACCGACATCATTGTGGTCGCCGACCACGGGTTTTCGACGATCGCGAAGGAAAGCAGGACCAGCCACACGGTCGGGATCAGGATTGACGGCACGCCGGAGGGCCAGTTGCCATCCGGCTTCGTTGCGCTCGATCTGGCGTTTGCGCTGCATCTGCCGCTGCATGACCCCGATGCCGGCAACATCATCGTTGCCGACGGCGGCAAGCCCGCCCGCGGCAACGGGCTGATCGGCGAGGACGTCAACAGACCCGACGTGGTGGTGGCGGCCAACGGCGGATCGGATCTGATTTATCTGCGCGACGGCGACAGGGACATGGCGAAACGGGTGATCGACGCGCTGATGGACCAGGATTACGTCAGCGGCATTTTCGTCGATTTAGGTTTCGGGAAATTCCCCGGCACGCTCAGCCTCAGGGATATCGGCCTCGAGGACCAGGCAGCGACGCGCCAGCCGTCGATTGTGGTTGGCTTCCGCTCGTTCGACACCGTATGCGGCGAGCCGGTGCGCTGTGCCGTCGAGATCGCCGACACCCCACTTCAGATGGGCCAGGGAATGCACGGATCGTTCAGCCGGGCCGACACATGGAATTTCCAGGCGATGCAGGGACCAGACTTCAGGAGCCATTTCGTCGATCCGGCGCCTTCGAGCAACGCCGATATCGGGCGCACCATCGCGCACCTGCTCGGGGCGGAGGTCAGCCACAGCGACAAGCTGGTCGGCCGGGTGCTGACGGAGGTCCTCGCGGACGGCGCGGCGCCGCATGTGACCGGTTGCACGCTTGCGTCCGATCCCGCGCCCAACGGGCTGGTGACGGTTCTCAACATGCAGATGGCGGGAACCACGCGTTACTTCGACGCCGCCGGCTTTTTGGGGAAAACGGTGGGGCTGTCCACCGCTCCGCTGCCGTGCGGAGCGCGCTGAAGCGCGGTCACATTGGAAGATTACATGGGCAGACGGTGGCGGCCGATACGCCGGCCCTCGGCCGCGACCCAGTTGAGGATGGCGATGTCGACGTCCTCGAACCCCTCGGGAAACCCGGCATCGCCGTGTTGCTGCCCAACTGTGAGCTGCTCAACAACAATGGGCGAATGCGCGATCATCTCGCGCAGCGTCTCGAGAATGGCATCGCAAGCCAGGGTCTGGTCGGTCGAGAGTGTCATCGTCGCCTCCCGCGTTATTAACGGCCGGACCTGGTCGCGGTTCCAGGCCCGCTTCGTCACGCATCGCCCCGTGACGAGTGTGCACCTTGACGGCCGAGACGGGCCGTCCGAAGGCGACCATGCGGCAAAGTCGGGGCATCTGATGTGATGCAGGTCACGGGCCGGTGAGCAAACGCCTTGCCGCGGTTGCCGCCTTCACCCGGCGAACGGCTGAAAGACCTGAGAAATTTCGTCCACATGCCTTAAGGCGAAGCGACATTTCTTCTTTGTTTTGCAGTCAAATCGAACATTCAATCCTCAGCATAAGGCCTAGTATTGGAGGCACCCGACCGCTATGTGTTAGCAGGAAATTCCCGCAGATAATCAGGCCATGCGACGGAGGAATTTATGTCACTCGCAATTGGCGATACCGCCCCGGATTTCGAAGCCGACACCACCGAAGGCAAGATCCGTTTTCACGAATGGCTCGGCAACAGCTGGGCCGTGCTGTTTTCCCACCCCAAGGATTTTACGCCGGTCTGCACCACCGAGCTTGGCACGATGGCGAGGCTCAAGCCCGAATTCGACAAGCGCGGCGTGAAAATCATCGGCCTCTCGGTAGACCCGGTCGACAACCACGAGAAGTGGGCGGTGGACATCAAGGATGTGGTTGGTTTCGCGCCGAACTACCCGATGATCGGCGACACCGACCTGAAAGTCTCGAAGCTGTACGGGATGCTGCCGGCCAGCACCGAGGGCACCTCTGACGGCCGCACGCCAGCGGACAACGCAGACCGTGCGCAACGTGTTCGTGATCGGCCCGGACAAGAAGATCAAGCTCGTCCTCGTCTATCCGATGACCACCGGCCGCAACTTCGACGAAGTGCTCCGCGTCGTCGACTCACTGCAGCTCAACGCCAAGCACCGCGTCGCGACGCCGGCGAACTGGAAGCAGGGAGAGGATGTGATCCTCACCGGCGCGGTCACGGACGAAGAGGCGAAGAAGCTCTATCCGGATGGCTGGAAGACGCCGAAGCCCTATATCCGCGTCGTGCCGGCTCCGCGCCAGTAGGCACCCGCCAGTTCCGACATCCTGCGGGAGCGCGGCTTCGGCCGCGCTCTTTGTTTTTTCGGGCCTGCATCCGGGTTTTTGTGCCCGCGCATGCCGGCTCTTGCGCGTGCCCACCTTGCTTTTGACGCCCGGCACATGCAGACGTGGCGCCGTCAAAACAAAACCGGCAATGAGGATCCCCAATGGATGTGCGTGCGGCTGTGGCCTTCGGTCCCGGCAAACCGCTGGAAGTTGTCGACGTAAAGCTCGAAGGTCCGAAGCGCCGGCGAAGTGCTCGTCGAGATCAAGGCGACGGGCATCTGCCACACCGACGAATTCACCCGGTCGGGCGCCGATCCGGAGGGTCTGTTCCCGGCGATCCTCGGCCACGAGGGCGCCGGCATCGTGGTCGATGTCGGTCCCGGGCGTGACTTCGGTGAAGAAGGGCGACCACGTCATTCCGCTCTACACGCCGGAATGCCGCACCTGCCCGTCCTGCCTGTCGCGCAAGACCAATCTCTGCACCGCGATCCGCGCCACCCAGGGCCAGGGCGTGATGCCCGACGGCACGTTCGCGCTTCTCGATCGGCGGCGAGAAGATCCACCACTATATGGGCTGCTCGACCTTCGCCAATTTCACCGTGCTGCCGGAGATCGCGGTAGCGAAAATCCGCGAGGACGCGCCGTTCGACAAGGTCTGCTACATCGGCTGCGGCGTCACCACCGGGATCGGCGCGGTGATCAACACCGCCAAGGTCGAGCCGGGCGCGAAGTGCATCGTGTTCGGCCTCGGCGGCATCGGGCTCAACGTGATCCAGGGGCTGCGCCTCGTCGGCGCCGACATGATCATCGGCGTCGATCTCAACCCGGACAAGAAGGCCTGGGGCGAACGCTTCGGCATGACGCATTTCGTCAATCCGAAGGAAGTCGGCGGCGATCTCGTCGCGCATCTGGTCAACATGACCAAAAGCGGCGCCGACCAGATCGGCGGCGCCGACTACACGTTCGAATGCGTCGGCAACGTCAACCTGATGCGCGCGGCGCTGGAGAGCTGCCATCGCGGCTGGGGCCAGAGCATCATCATCGGCGTTGCCGGCTCGGGCCAGGAAATCGCGACGCGGCCGTTCCAGCTCGTCACCGGCCGAGTCTGGCGCGGCACCGCCTTCGGCGGCGCGCGCGGCCGCACCGACGTGCCGAAAATCGTCGACTGGTACATGCAGGGCAAGATCGAGATCGATCCGATGATCACCCACACGATGCCGCTCACCGACATCAACAAGGCGTTCGACCTGATGCACGACGGCGAGAGCATCCGCAGCGTGGTGGTTTACTAGCCGAGCTGTCAGCGGCCGCGAGCGGTAGACGCGCCATGTCGCGGGAAGACTGAGGACATGCACAGCACCTGTCGCGATTTTCGACGCGCCGTTCGCCGATTTTCTCGGCATCAAGCTCACGCACGTGTCGGCCGAGCGGGTCGAGGCCGAACTTGAAGCGCGCAAGGAACTCGCGACCATTCCGGATATTCTGCACGGCGGCGCCATCATGGCGCTCGCCGACAATCTCGGCGGCGTCGCCACCGTCGCAATCTGCCGCCAGGGCGCGCGCACGGCGACGATCGAGAGCAAGACGAATTTCTTTGCCGCGATCCCGGTCGGCGAAACCGCGCGCGCCGAGTGCACGCCGCTGCATCGCGGCCGCACCACGATGGTGTGGCAGACGCAGATTACCCGCAACGACGGCCGGCTTTGCGCGATGGTGATCCAGACCCAGATCGTGATCCCGGCGGAGAAGAAGCATAGCTACAACGCCGGCGAGTCGTTCCGTCGCGGCGCCGAGCGCGTAGCGCGAGCCGCGGATCGAGCCGCTCTTGCCAGAGCGCGCATGGGCTTCGCGCCAGACCGGAATCGCCGCTTCCAGACGCCGCGCGCCCGCCTCCGTGAGCCAGACCGCGCGGCGGCGCTGATCGTCCTCCGCAACCGCGATTTCGACGAGCCCGGCGGCTTCCAGGCCGCGCAGATTGCGCGACAGGGTCGACTGATCGAGCCCGGTGCGCCCGGCGAGCGCGCCGAGCGTGTCGTCGGGGGCCGCCGCGATCTGCGCCATCAAGCCGAACTGCGCGAGGCCGAGTCCGCTGCCGGCGCATGCGCTCTTCGAGGAAATTGGTGATCCGCCGCGCCGCCAGCCGGCTCGACCAGCCGGCGCAAGCCGCAACGGCGGCCTGCGCGTCGCGGACCAGCTTCTTGCGCGTCTTGTTCCTGCGTGCGGGCTTGCGGTCGTTTTGCCCATCGGTTGTATGTATCTACATCATTTGTAGATACAAGGAAATAATCCATGCCAGCCGCACCTTCGCTGACGCTACGGCGTCGCCACGCCGGAACAGATTGCCGGGATGACCGGCCTGCAAGTCGCTGCAGGCTCTGATCGACGGCAAGCTCCCGGCGCCGCCGATCGCGCAGACGCTGAGCTTTTGGCTGGTCGAGGTCGGCGACGGCTACGCCGTTTTCGAAGCCGACACCGGACCGCATCTGCTCAATCCGCTGGGCGGCGTGCACGGCGGCTGGGCGCTGACGCTGATCGACAGCGCGGCTGGCTGCGCGGCGCACACACTGCTGCCGCCGGGCGTCGGTTATGCCATCGATCGAGACCAAGGCAAATTTCACGCGACCGATCAAACACGACACCGGCCGCGTACGCGCCGAAGGCCGCGTCGTCAGCCGCGGCCGCCAGATCATGACGGCAGAAGCGCGCATTCTGGATGCCGATAGGCCGCATCCTTGCGCACGGCACGTCAACCTTGATGGTGCTCGGCAACGGCAAAGACGGAGAAGCGCAGCTAGAGCCCCGTCGACAACGAAAGCAGCGCCGGCATCGGAACATAAGACCGGGCTGCGGCCGTCCGCGATCAAACGCGTCTATGAGCCCGCCGCCGAGGACGACGGCTTGCGCGTGTTGGTCGATCGGCTGTGGCCGCGCGGCCTCGCTAAAGAACAAGGCGCATCTCGATGATCTGGCTCAAAGAGATCGCGCCGAGCGACGCGCTTGCGCCACTGCTTTCACGAGCATCCGGCAGAATGGACCGGGTTTGTCGCGGCGTACCGCACGCGAACTCGAGCAGGAGCCGGGAGAAGCCGGCGCTGGTTGATTTGCGAGCCTTGCGCGCAAACGAGCCGGTCACCCTGCTCTACGCCGCCCGCGACGAGACCCACAACAATGCGGTCGCGCTGAAACTGTTGCTCGAACGCGGGCTTAGCGCACGCGAGCTTCGCGCGTCACAGCACCTGATAAAACTTAACTCTTACCCATGCCGGCTCACGCTCGCCGGCGCAAATGATGATTTGCCTGGTAGCCACGCGTAATGCGCCGCGCCGGTTTCGAAAAATACCGCGCCGCGAAAATAATAGCTGGCTGGTCGACCACCCCGCCAGCCGCCAGCGCCGCGATCACGTCAGGCGGACCGTGGCGCAGGCGTGATTGCGGACAAATATCAGCGCGCCGTCATCGGTTCGCAGCGTATAACGTGCTTCGAGTTCGGCCACGCCGTCGTCACGAATGGCCTGCCAGTCGCGCCGCCGGGCAGACTTTGCCGCTCACCTTCGGCCCCGCGACTTCTCCCCCGGCAATGGGAACGAAGCGCCGCGCGCCCTTGGCGACGTTGCCGACATCGAGCGGCGGACCGACCCTGACGTTCGCCGCGAACATAAATTCGAGCGGCGGCGGCGATGGTGCTTCAGGTCAAGGCAGGGCCATCCTCAAAAGGCGATTGCAGGGCCGCGCAGATATTCAGGATATTCGTCGTACTGCCTGCGGCGTCAAGGCACTAACGCTGGCCGGGTCTGCGATGTCAGCGAATGCGATCGCCAACGCCGCCTGTTTCCGACGACGATCGCCGGAAGCCTGCCGAAACCTTCGTGGCTCGCCGAACCGAACCGGCTGTGGGCCGCCTGGCGGCTCTCAGGCGACGAACTCGCGGCTGCGAAGGATGACGCCACCCTGCTCGCGCTCAAACTTCAAGAAGACGCCGGCATCGACATCGTCGCCGACGGCGAGCAAGCACGGCAGCATTTTGTGCACGGCTTTCTTGAAGCGGTCGAAGGCATCGACTTCGAACACCGCGTCGAGATGGGAATCCGCAACAATCGCTACCTCGCCATGTGTCCGACTGTTACCGGACCGCTCGGCTGCGCGATCGGGTGCACGCGCGGGAAGCCCGCCTCGCCCGCGCGCACACCGAAGCACCCGCTCAAATTCACCCTGCCCGGCCCGATGACCATCGTCGATACCGTCGCCGATGCCCATTACGGCGATCGTGTGAAAATGGCGATGGCGTTCGCAACCTGCTCAATGACGAAATCGCGCGGCCTCGCCGCCGACGGCGTCGATGTGATCCAGTTCGATGAGCCGGCATTCAACGTCTACATGGAAGAAGCCGCGGCTGGGGCATCGAAGCGTTGCACCGCGCCATCGACGGCGTCGCAGTCGACCAGCGCGGTTCATATCTGTTACGGGTACGGCATCCCGGCGAACATCCATGGAAGGCATCGCTCGGGGACGAGTGGCGGCAATACGAAAAATTTTTCCCGGCGCTGGCGGCAAGGCCGCATCGACCAGGTTTCGGTCGAATGCATCAACTCGCGGGTACCGCTGAGCCTGCTGGGGCTGCTCGACGGCAAAGACGTGCTGGTCGGCGCCATCGATGTCGCGTCCGACGATCGTGTCGAAACGCCCGAGGAAGTCGCCGCCGTGATCGGCGACGCGCCGCCGATTACGTGCCGCCGCGAAAAATCATCGCCTGCACCAACTGCGGAATGGCGCCGATGCACCGCGATGTCGCGATGAAGAAGCTCGAAGCGCTGGCGAAGGGTGCGGCGCTGGCGCGCGAACGATTGCGCTAGTCATCCCGGCGCCGCCGGTTCGGGGCGGCGCGAAGCGCCAGGCCGGGGACGGCGGAAGGGTCAGGCACCCTTTCCGACGCTTCGCCCCAGCACGCGCGCGAGACGTTCGGAGAACGACCGCGGATCCGCCGGACGGTCGCCTTCGAGGACACGAGCCTCGTCGAACAGAAGATGCGCTGCATCCTCCTTCAGCGTCTGCTCGCCGTCACCGAGACCGGCAAGCGCCACCACGAGCTGGTGCCGCGGATTGACTTCCAGTATCGGCTTCGACGCCGCATTCAGCCGTCCGGCGCCGGCCAGAAGCTTTTCCAGCGCGCGGTCGGGGCCGGAATCGCCCGCGACAAGGCAGACCGCACTGTCCGTCAGCCGGTCGGACGCACGCACGTCTGCTACCGCGTCGCCCAGGCTGCTCTTGATGAACGCCAGAAAGTCTTTGACGGAGTCCTGAAGTTCGGCCGCCGGCTTTTCCTTTTCGTCCAGCAGAGGAATAAGCGCCAGATCGGCTGCGCCCTGCGTCACAGACTTGAACGGCTTGCCCTCGAAATCCATTCCCGACATGACCCAGAACGTGTCGACCGGATCCGGCAGCAGCAGCACCTCGATCCCGCGTGCGCGGAAGCCTTCGAGATGCGGCGAAGACTTCAGCCGTTCGATGTCGTCGCCCGCGATGTAGTAAATCGCCGTCTGGCTCGGCTTGAGCGAGCCGACATAATCCTTGAGGCTCCGCCAGCCGTCCGGGCCGGTGGACTTGAAGCGGGACAGCGCCAGAATGGCCTCGCGGCGCTCGAAATCCTCGTAGAGACCTTCCTTCAGCACCGCGCCGAACAGGTCCCAGATTTTGGTGTAGGTCTCCGGCTCCTTGCCGGCCAGGCGCTCCAGCTCTCCCAGCACGCGGCTCGTCGCGCCTTTGCGGATCGCCGCCAGCAGCGGGCTTTCCTGAATTTTCTCCCGGGAGACATTGAGCGGCAGATCGGCGCTGTCGACGAGGCCGCGCACGAAGCGCAGATAGCGCGGCAGAATGTCGGCATCGTCGGTAATGAAAACCCGTTTGACGTAGAGCTTGATGCGGCCTTTGCGATCCGGATCGAACAGGTCGAACGGTCGCGAGCCGGGCACGAAGAACAGGCTGGTGTAGTCGTGCCGGCCTTCGGCGTGGAAGTGGATCGTCAATGCCGGCTCGTCGAACTGTCCGGCAATGCTGCGATAAAAATCGGTGTAGTCGGCCGGCTTGATTTCGGATTTCGGCTTGGCCCAAAGCGCGGCACCGTCGCTGACTTCGGCGGGCTCGGCACCGGCCTTTTCGATAATCGCAATCGGCACCGGCACGTGACCCGACTGCGCCCTGATGAAGCGCTCGACCGTCGCCCGTTCGGTGTAGCTGGACGCATCCGCCATCAGATGCAGTACGACGCGGGTGCCCCGCCGCGGCGCCTCGGTCGTCACCGGATCGACCGGCGCGATGGTGAAGCTGCCTTTGCCGTCGGACGACCACATCCAGGCCGCGTCCGAACCGGCGCGCCGCGAAATCACGTCCACCCGGTCGGCGACCATGAAGGCCGAATAGAAGCCGACGCCGAACCGGCCGATCAGCGCGGTTTCCTCGTCCGCCTGGGCGGCTTCGATCCGGTCGATGAAGGCTTTGGTGCCGGACCGGGCGATGGTGCCGAGCGCCTCCACCATCTCCTCGCGGCTCATGCCGATGCCGTTGTCTTCCACGGTGAGCTGTTTGGCATCCGCATCGAGCCCGACCGTGATCCGCGGCTTCGGATCGTCGCCGAGCAACGCGGGCGCGGCGATCGCTTCGTAGCGCAGCCGCTCGCAGGCATCGGCGGCGTTGGCGATCAGCTCCCGAAGAAATACCGATTTCTCGGAATAGACCGAATGCACCATGAGCTGTAACAGCCTGGCGACGTCGGCCTCGAACGGGCGGCTTTCCGGGCGGTTCTCTTCAGTCATCGTCATGCTGGCATTCCGGGGCTGGCTGGTTTGTCCGGCACCGAAATGGCGAGACAATGCCGCGGGTTCAAGACCCGCCATCGCAGATGGATCGGCGAAGGTCAGCCGGCCAGCTCCGGCGTGAGGACGTGCTCGGGCCGGATGCCGACCGCCAGCAGACGTCCGGGGATGCGCTGCAGCAACGGCACTTTATCGAGCAGCCTGAACAGGAGCGGCGGTTTCGGCCGCTCGGTGCCGGCCAGTGCCCGGCTGACGATCCGGTTCTGCATCATGAGCTGAATCGCCTGCGTGAACCGTACCGGCAGCATCCGGCGCGCCTGGATCGCGCGCAGATCGTCGTCACCCGCCGTACCGGCCCTAAGCGGTCCCGCGAGCCGGTTGGCCGCGGCGACCGCGTCCTGAACGGCGATATTGACGCCCACGCCGCCGATCGGCGACATCGCGTGCGCAGCGTCGCCGATGCAGATCAGACCGGGCCGCCACCACTGCCGCAGCCGGTCGACGGTGACGCTCAGAAGTTTGACGTCGTCCCAGCTTTTGAGGCCGTCCACCCGGTCGCCCAGAAAGGGCGACATCGTCGCCACCTGCCTGCGGAACGCCTCGAGTCCGGCTGCATGCACGCGATCGATCCCGCCCTTGGCGATAACGAACGCGCACTGCCAGTAATCGCCGCGATTGATCATGATCATCATCAGGCCGGCTTCGATGTGACCGAAGGATTCGCTCTCGTCGGACGGCCTTCGTGGCACGCGAAACCACAGCACATCCATCGGCGCGCCGTAATCGTCGCCCTGAAGGCCGGCGCATTCGCGCACCGTCGAATGCCGGCCGTCGGTGCCGACGACCAGAGCGGCGCGGATCGTCAACTCGCCGTCGGGCGTTGTCGCGCGCACGCCGGTAACGCGACCGCCCTCCTCGATCAGCGCGGTCGCGGCCGCCTTCATGTGCAGATCGAAAGTTTTGTACCGTTTGCCGTGGGCCGCGAGAAAATCCAGAAAATCCCACTGCGGCATCAGCGCGATGAATTTGCAGTGCGTCGGCAGATGGGTCAGGTCGATCATCCTCACGCGCTCGTCGCCCACCTGGGCGGTGAGGCGTTCCAGCTTCTGATGCGGGAGCCTGAGAAACTCGTCGAGCAGGCCAAGCTCGTACATCAGTTCAAGCGTCGAGGGATGAATTGTGTCGCCGCGAAAGTCGCGGAGAAAATCGGCGTGCTTCTCCAGCACGACGACAGCGACGCCGGCGCGCGCCAGCAGAAAACCGAGCATCATGCCCGCCGGCCCGCCGCCGACGATGCAGCACGTCGTGGAAATCTGCGCGTTCGGCATTACGGCATCCTCGCTGCCCGCAGGCGCCCGGCGAGAACGCGCGCGCGCGTTCAGGCCGGCTGGGTCTGGGGGGCTTTTTCCGGCGCTACGCCCAGCTTCTTCTGCAGATTGGTTGACGAGGTGGTGTACTGGAACACCAGCCGCTTCTCCGGATAGATGTATCGATACGCCTTTTGCGCCATCAGCGCACCTTCGTGGAAGCCCGACAAAATGAGTTTGAGCTTACCGGGATACCAGTTGATGTCGCCGATCGCGAAAATACCCGGCGTCGTCGTTTCGAAGGCCTCGGTTTCGACCGGAATGAGTTCGTTGTTCTTCAGCTCGAAACCCCAGTTGGCCACCGGACCGAGCTTCATGGTCAGGCCGAAGAACGGCAGCAATGCATCACAGTGAATTTCGTAAACCGAACCCTCGTTGGTTTTGACGATTGCTTTGCTGATCTGCCCGTTCTCGCCCTGCAGCGAGGAGACCTGACCGAGCACCAGATCGATTTTGCCCTCGCCGGCGAGCGCCATCATCTTGTTGACGCTGTCGGGGGCGGCGCGGAACTCGCTGCGCCGATGCAGCAGCGTCAGATGCTTTGCGATCGGCGCGAGGTTGAGCGTCCAGTCGAGCGCGCTGTCGCCGCCGCCGACGATGAGCACGCGCTTGTCGCGGAACGCTTCCATCTTGCGGACGGAATAGAACAGCGACTTGCCTTCGTACGGCTCGACACCCGGAATCGGCGGGCGCTTCGGCTGGAACGAGCCGCCGCCGGCGGCGATCACCACCACCTTGCACTCGAACACCTTGCCCTGATCGGTGGTGACGCGGAACAGCGGGTCGCCGATCTTCTCGACCTTCTCCACCATCTCGCTCAGATGAAACTGCGGATTGAACGGCTTGATCTGCTGCATCAGCCCGTCAACCAGACCATGCGCGCTGGTGACGGGAATGCCGGGAATGTCATAGATCGGCTTTTCAGGATAAAGCTCGGCGCACTGGCCGCCGATCTTGTCCAGGATGTCGATCAGGTGCGCTTTCATGTCGAGCAGGCCGAGCTCGAACACCGCGAACAGCCCGATCGGGCCGGCGCCGACAATCACCACGTCCGTCTTGATTACTTCGCTCATATCGTATCCGTGCCCGTCCCGATAAGTGGCTCAAATGAAGTGGGGTTGCGAGTGTCTAGCCTGCTCGCCGCGGCAGGGGAAGAGGAACGGGACCTCCCGGCCCCGGCGCAAACGCGCCGCCTTTGTCCCGACACCCATAACCTGCGACAGGCTAGGCCTGCCGCTCCGGCGTCCGCAGGACCAGGCCATCCAGTTCCTCGCTCACCCTGATCTGGCACGACAGCCGGGAATTCGGCTGCACGCCATAGGCGAAATCGAGCATATCCTCTTCCATCGGCGACGGTTCACCGACCTTTTCCTTCCAGGCGTCATCAATGTAGACGTGGCAGGTCGAACAGGCGCACGCGCCGCCGCATTCCGCCTCGATCCCGGGCACGCCCTGGTTGATCGCGGTTTCCATGACGGTAGAACCCGGCTCGGCTTCGACCGTGCGGGACGTGCCTTCGGCGTCGATGAAGGTGATCTTGATCATGCGGGATGAACCGGTCGCTTGCAGGCCGGCGGGAAGCGGAAGGGGTGGAAGAGTGCCGGCGCGCGTCTTCTATCGGCTCGCGCCGCGGGACGCCAGTGCAGCGAAGCGTCGCGATCAATGTTCGCGGGGGCGCTGGCTGAATGTGCCTGCGGGCGCTTCGCCCAGCGGCTTCGCCAGCCGCTCGCCGATCGCGGCGCGCACCTCCTGCCCGGCTGCCTCCAGTTCGGCAACGGCCCGGCCGATGGCCGCGCCGGAAAGCCCGGCGGACGCAGCCAGTTCGAGCTTTTCCGCCGCGCGCGCCACGCGCCACGCGCCGACGCCGCTTGCGGAACCTTTGAGGGTATGGGCGGCAGCCGCCGCCCGTGCCGGATCAGCCGCGACAATGCGTTCGAGCATCAGCACCGTCTGGCGCGCGAAGATTTCCAGCACCTCGCGCTCCAGGCTCCGGTCGCCCAGCGTCATTCTGCCGAGATGGGCTTCGTCGATGACGCTTTTGTTTCGGGCAACACTGAGTTCGGCCATTTGGCCCGTTGCAGACATGACACGCTCCCCGGTCGACCGTTTTGGTCCTTGGACGCCATCATGGCCGGGAGCTGCAAAAACCGGGTAAATCCTGCTCCCATAAAGTGTTTTTGCCGGGCTACTTTCGCGGCGATAGTAAGGAAGTGGTTATCCCCGACTCTCCAATGCGCAGCATCCGGGATAACGGGGACTGCTTCATGACCGGCCCCAAGCCAGCCTTAATGTTGTCGACACAATGACTTCGGCTCCCCTGGCGGACGTTTGACGGGGTTATGGTGAGCGAACCGTTAACGATGATTAAAAAGGTCTTAACGGCTTCGGTTTCATTCGATCCGCCAGAACGATAGGATGGGCTACGGCAGTATGACGTGAGGGCGGGGACCCTGTGCCGACGGGAATTTGGACGGATCAACGCACTCGTGAAGCGGCCTGAATTCGTTCAGGCCGCCGTGATCCGGCGTAACAGGTAGGGCGACAACTCAAATGGCCAACAATCCCAAGAAGATCGTGGATCCGACCGAAGCGGCCCTGTCCGCGATCCAGGAAGCTCTCAAGATCCGGGATGACGAGCCGGCAAACCGGCATGATGGCCCTGTCGACCTGGACAGCGAGGCGCCGAGCTGGTCTCCGGCGCCGCCTCCGATGCCGCCCGCATTCGACATGGCGGACGCTGCTGGCGGGCGCGCGGGCGACCCGCAGGTTTTCCGCGCCGCAAACGACGACCAGCAGTCGATCGGACAGGTCCTGCAGGCGCTTCAGCGCCGGCCGGCGGGGACGTCCTACACCGTGGCGGCGATATTCTCCGCGGTGTGGGTGATCGGTTGCGTAGGCCTGTCGTGGGCCTATCTGCCGGATCTCACCGCCGCGCTGAGCCCCGGTCATTCCGCGATCGCCACCATTATAGGTGTCGGCGCCGCCGCGCTGCTGCCGATCATCTTCTTCTTTGGCGTCGCCCATATGGCGTGGCGCGCGCAGGAGTTGCGTCTGATCGCCCAGTCGATGGCCCGCGTCGCCATGCGGCTCGCCGAACCGGAAGGCGTCACCCAGGATTCCATGGTGACGGTAGGCCAGGCCATCCGCCGCGAGGTCGCGGCCATGGGCGACGGCGTGGAGCGCGCGCTTGCCCGCGCCAGCGAGCTTGAATCGCTGGTGCACAACGAAGTCGCGGCGCTCGAGCGCACATACGGCGACAACGAGGTCCGCATTCGCGCGCTGCTGCAGGAACTCAGCAACCAGCGCGACACGCTCGTCGGCCAGGCCGAGCAGGTCCGCACCGCCATCAGCAATGTGCACATCGACCTGACACAGGATCTTTCGACCATCAGCGATCTCGTGGGCCAGCAGGTCAACGAGGCAGCTGAGCGCATCACCCACTCTCTGGCGGAGAAAGGCGAGCACATCACGCTCGCGCTCGGCCAGATCAGCGACAACATGATGCAGCAGTTGAGCGAGCGCGGCGAAGACCTGCTGGAGCGCCTCGAACGCGCCAGCGACGAGACCGCGCGCGCCATCGCCGTCGCCAGCGACCAGCTCACCACCGGCCTCAACTTCAAAACCGAGCATATCGGCGAAGAATTTGCCGAGATCGCCCGCGGCCTCGAAAACATGATGACGACGCGGCTCGACGGCGTCGCCGACGGCTTCTCGGAACGCTCGCTCGCCATCGTCGACATGATCGTCGGACGCTCGCAGGAACTGACCGACGCTCTCGTCAACACGTCGGGCCAGCTCTCGGAATCGATCGCCAACAGCGCCCAGGAGGTCAACGCGACGCTGCGGGCTTCCGGCGAGTCCGTGATCCTCGATCTCAATCTGCGCGGCGGCGACGTCGCCAAAAAGCTCGAACAGGCGGGCGCCCGGGTCGCCGACGATCTCATCGCCCGCACCGCGAGGATTACGGAGTCGCTGAGCACCAGCGCCGATCAGGTCGCCGACCGGGTGGCCGCCCACGGCGATGCGATGAAGGACATGCTGACGACGCGGCTCACCGCGCTCGATCAAATTCTGAGCCATTCCGGCGTCGAGCTTGGCGAACGGATTTCGCGGGACTCGACCACCCTCGGCAATCTCATCACCCGCCACCTCTCCGAGTTCGATCGCACCGTAAAGACCTACGGGTCGGAGCTGGTGGAGCGGCTTGGCGCCCGGACGCAGGACGTTTCCGAAGTCGATGCGCAGCTATGTCGACAGCTTCGACAATCGCGTCACATCGAGGACCAATGAGGTCAGCGCCACGCTCGAACAGGGCCTCGCGAAATTCCAGGAGGCGGTCGACAGCCGCACCCAGACCCTGACCGAAGCGCTGTCCAGCCGCGTTCTGGACATCGCCCGAACCCTGACCGAAGGCGGCAAGGAAGTCGTGAACGCGGTCGACCGGCGCATCACCGACGTGACCACGGTGATCGACACGCGCGGAGCAAAGCTGGCCGAGACGATCGGAGCGCGCGCCGCCGAAATCGACAGAGCGCTCGGCTCGCAGGCACTGCGTGTCGCCAATACCCTCGACGGGCGCATCGAACATCTCGAACAGCTTCTGGTCGGACGCGCGGAAGCAGTGACGCAGGAGATCGAAGTGCGCAGCCGCGCGGCCGCCGATCTTCTGAACGGCCGGCTCGAAGAGCTGTCGGAATCAATCAAGGTCAATTCGAAGAACGCCGAACAGTCGCTCGGGCTGCTGGCAACGAGGACGGTCGAAGCGCTCGGCAAAACCGTCCAGGCCACTTCGGCGGCGACCGAAGCGCTCAACCGTGGCGCAGCCGAGGCGGCCGTGTCGCTCAATCGCAGCGCCGGCGCGCTCAGCAACAATATCGGCAAGAGCGCTGCCGCGGCGAGCGACGCGATCAACGCCACCACCGCGACCGCGACCGAAATGCTGACCCGGTCAACCGCCTCCACCACCGAAGCGATCGGGACTGCCGCCGCCAGCGCGGCCGACATCCTTTCCCGTTCGACCGCCTCCACGGCACAGGCGCTGGAGCGCACCGCCAATGCCTTCCACAGCAATATCGGCAAGGGCGCCACTGCTGCGCAGGACGTGATCAGCACGACCGCCGCGAGCGCCAGCGAACAGCTTACGCGCTCGGCCACCTCCGCGGCCCATGCGATCAGCACCACGACCGCCACGGCGGCCGATCTGCTGGCCCGAACGGCAACATCGACCACCGAGGCAATCAGCACGAGCAGCGCATCGGCGGCTGAAGTGCTGACCCGGTCGGCGGCGTCCACCACCGACGCGATCAAAGACACCGCCGACACCACGGCCGAACTGCTTGCCCGCTCCGCCGGCGCCGCGGCCGAGCTGCTTGCCCGTTCCGCCGCCTCCACCACCGAGGCTATCAAAGAGACCGCGGCCGCCACGGCCGAGGTGCTTGCCCGCTCCGCTGCCTCCACCACCGAGACGCTCGAGCACAGCGCCAGTGCCCTGAGCCGCGATATCGGCAGAAGCACCAGCGCGGCAAGCGAAGCGATCGGCGCCACCACGGCCAGCGCGACCGACCTGATTACCAGATCCGCCACCGTCACGACGGAGGCGATCGAGCGCACCGCCAGCACGGCCGAGCGGAAGCTCGCCGGCATCAGCCTCGAAATCAGCCAGAACCTGACCGGCAGGGCCGACGAAATCACCGCCGCCGTGTCTGAACGGGTAGGCGAAATGACCCGCCTGCTCGACGAAAAGTCGAACGGGCTGCTCACCGCGCTGTCCGGCAAGGGCCAGGAATTCGCCGGCGAAATGAACCGCATCACCGATCAGACGGTGAAGTCGATCGAGGCCAAGAGCTTCGTCTTCACCCAGACGATGATGGACAACAGCGAAGAGATCGCGCGCCTCATCAACGACGCAAGCCAGACGGCGACCACCGCCATGACGCGGACGCTCGGGCAGTTGCAGGAAGGCGCGCAGGACGTCAGCGAGTCGGCAAAGAAGACGATCACGCGCACGATCGACGATCTGCACGCCGCGACGAGGTCGGCGGTCGAGGAATCGAAACAGACTGCCGCGTCCACGGTTGCGGAGATGCTGGAAACGCACGGCATGCTGCGTTCGGACACTACGGCTTTGTTCGAGCGGCTGCGCGAGGCCAACATCCTGCTTCAGGAAGTGCTCAGCGGCGCCCACGAGAACATGAGCTCGCTGGAACGCACGATGGTGACGCGGGTGTCCGAATTCGTCACCGCCATGAACGAGGTCGGCAACCGCAGCGACACCACGGCCAACGTGGTGGAAAAGCATCTCGGCAGCTTCAACGCCATGACCGCGACGGTGCTGCGCGATCTCGGCGAGCTGGCGGCCCAGTTCGGCACCCACGGGCGCTCGCTTGCAGAGGCGGTCGAGCTTCTGGACAAGAGCAACCGCCGCGCCGACGAAACCGTCGCCGGCCGCCGCGCCCTGATCGAAGGTCTGGTATCGACCCTCGACGGCCGCACCGACGACTTCGGCCAGCGCCTCCAGCGCTTCGCAAGCCTGCTCGATGAATCGCTCGATGCGGCGACGACGCGTGCGCGCGAGATCGCCGGCATCATTGCCGAGACCAGCACCGAAAGCGTGCACGTCATCGAACGGCAGTACGAACTGGTACGCACCACATCCGAGGAAGAACGCAAGCGTACCGGCGAAACCCTCAACGCGGTTTACGATGAAGCCGCGACCCAGGTGCACACGCTGTTCCAGCAATCGTCCGAGCGCTTCGCCGAAATCATGCACGGCATGAAGGCGATGGCCGCGGAAATGCACCAGGAGCTGGAGACCACGCGCGCCGAACTGCGCCGCGGCATCTTCGAGCTGCCGCAGGAGACAGCCGAGAGCGCGGCGCAGATGCGGCGCGTCATCGTCGACCAGATCGAGGCGCTGGCCGAGCTTAACCGGATCGTGGCGCGCCACGGCCGCTCGCTCGACACGTCGGAGCCGGTGCGGCGCGAGCCCGAGCCGGTACGGCGCGAGGCCGAGCCGCTAAGGCGTGAGCCGGAACCCGCCTACGCCGCGGCGCCCGCGCCGGCGCGGGCGCCGTCGCGCCCGCAGCGCGACATTACCGGGGCGCCTCCCCCGCCGATGCGCGGCGACATTACCGGTGCGCCGCCGCGGCGGCCCGCTCCCCCGCCGGCCCCGCAAAATGCCGGCGGCGGCAACAACAACGGCTGGCTCAGCGAGCTTTTGACCCGCGCGTCGCGCGAAGACAGCCCGCCGATCGCGCCGCCCTCCCCGCGCGAAAGCCGCGGCGACGACCGCGCGCCACGCGACAACATCGACTCTCTCGAATCACTCGGTGTCGACGTCGCGCGCATGATCGACCACGAGGCCGCCGCCGAATTGTGGGAGCGCTACAAACGCGGCGAACGCGGCGCGTTCTCCCGGCGGCTCTACACCGCCCAGGGCCAGAAGGCGTTCGATGAAATTCGCCGCAAATACCGCGCCGACCCGGAATTCCGTCAGACGGTGGAACAGTACATCCACGAGTTCGAACGGCTTCTGGATGAAGTCTCGCGCGGCGACCGCGGCCCGGTGGTGGTGCGCAACTACCTGACCTCGGATACCGGCAAGGTCTACACGATGCTGGCGCACGCGGCGGGCCGTTTCGACTAGCCCGCGCTTTCAGCGTCCGCGTTGCAACAGGGCCGGATCATCCCCCGCAGACGGGGATGACCGGCGCGGCCGGTCCGGTAATACCGGAATCCGGCCCCCTGCCGCGCCGCCTTGCCCAATACACATTTGCGGCGTTAACGTCCTTTCATGGAAGGCTCCGTTGTCCTGCCGACCGCCGCTGACGTTGACGAGGCTGCCCGTCGACTGGCCGGTGTCGCGCTGCGCACGCCGCTTCTGACTTCCACCGCCCTCGATGCCATGACCGGCGGCCGCGTCTTCCTGAAAGCCGAGACGCTGCAGCACACCGGCTCGTTCAAATTCCGCGGCGCCTACAACAGGCTTGCCGCAATCCCGGCGGAGCAGCGCGCAGGCGGCGTGGTGGCGTACTCGTCCGGCAATCACGCCCAGGGGGTCGCTGCCGCTGCACGCCTTCTCGGCATGGCCTGCGTTATCGTGATGCCGCAAGACGCGCCGCGCGCCAAGCGCGAGCGTACCGCGGCCCTCGGCGCCGAGATCGTGCTCTACGACAGGATGCGCGACGACCGCGAAGCGATCTCGGCCGGGATCGCCGCGCGCCGGGGCGCGGTGCTGGTGCCGCCGTACGACGACGCACTCATCATCGCCGGCCAGGGAACGGCCGGGCTCGAGATCGTCGAGGATCTCGAGGCGCTGGGTCTGGTGCCGGACGTCGTGGTGGTGACCGCTTCGGGCGGAGGACTGGCGGCAGGCATAGCGCTTGCGGTGCGGGCGCGCGCGCCGGCGGCCGCGCTTTATACCGCCGAGCCTCAGGGTTTCGATGACCACGCGCGTTCGTTTCGCAGCGGCCGGCGCGAGCAGAATGCTTCGCTCACCGGCACCATCTGCGATGCGCTGATGGCGCGCACGCCCGGCAAACTCACGTTCGCCATCAATCAATCGCTGATCGGCGCGGGCGTCGTCGCAAGCGACGAGGAAGTCGCGGCCGCAGTCGCCTTCGCGTTTTCAGAATTGAAGCTCGTGGTCGAGCCCGGCGGCGCCGTCGCACTCGCGGCGCTGATGACCGGCAAGATCGACGTCGCCGGCAACAAGGTGGCGGTTGCGGTGCTCTCGGGCGGCAACGTCGATCCGGAACTGTTTTCCCGGCTCGTCGCCTGACGCACCAGACAGTCGCACCAAACAATAGCACGCGGCAAACCGCAACGCATCGCCGTGTCGCGAAACAGGCGACCAAACAAAACTGCCGGTCGCCGCGCAGGCGGCGACCGCAGATTTCAGAAACGCGTCACAACTGCTGCCGCTTCCTCAGCAGAGAGCGCGCGGGGTCTAGGCGCCCGCCCCCGGCAGGAAGCAACGGATCTGCGTCGCCCCCTCCGCATCCTGATAGGGCCACACCACCGCCGGTCCGTAACGGTTCGGTTCCGTCACCACCGCGTTTTCAGGTACCAGGATCCAGTTGCCCTTCAGCCGCACGCGATAGCGGCCTTCCTGCGTATCCCAGTCAACATCCTGAATGCTGAAGCCGTCGGCAAAGGAACAGCACAGGCCTTTTCCGCTGGCGAGCTGATCGAACCACGCATGGAGCGGTTCGTTGGCATAACGGCCGTCATCACGCGCAGATACGCCATTTGCGGCAATCATACTCGTGCACAACGCTACAACCGCCACCGAGGGGGTGAGTTTGTGCATCGTGGCCTCCAGATGATCGTTGCATGCGGACCACCAAATAAAGGTCCGGCAGAACTGGAGAACGTGTTGCCTGCTCTTTTTGTTGCTCCGCATTGACTTCAAACAAAAGCAACTTCCGTGCCGAGTCAACGAATCAGATGATCTGATAACATTGCGGCTTAACGGAGGATGAACACAGCACGCGCGATACCATTCGGGTTTCGCCCGATTCGTCTGCAGCTGATTCTGTTCCTGTTTAGCCTGCGGGGGACACAGGCAGGCGGTACCGGCGCACGCTAGCTGAAAAGCGCCGTCAATTCTTCTTCGCTCAAGGCCGCCTGCGCTGCGAACAGACCGCCCGGCCAGGCGGATAAAGGCGCCTGTTCTACGGGATTCTTCGTAACCGGCGACTGCGCCGACGACGCAGGCAACGGCAACGCACCCGATGTTCGCGCATCTTCCCGCGACGGACTTTCAGGACCGGCAGCCGCTGTCTGCTCCTGCACCGGAACCTGAGACGCCGATTCGGCCGGGGGAACGAACGGTTCATCTGATTCGCGCAGCGCGGCGGTACGGACCTCGACCGGCAGTGGATCGAACCAGACGTGCGGGTCTTCATTGACAATGGCGGCTGCCTGCATATCAGGCATCGGCGCGGGCAGAGGCTCCGGGCCGCGCGCCACCTCGGGAGGCCCCGCGGCGGCCGGCGCGGCATCGGGGCCCCGGTTCGCCAGTCCCGGAGCGTCTTTTTGGTCCATGCCGGCGGACGAATGGCGCGCGACAACGCCGGACCGGGCCGGACCGTCAGCGCCTCCGATTTCATCAGCGGCAGTCGCAGGCGGCGGCACGCGTTCCGGCGGGGCGGCAAATTGCTGCGCCCGATCGAACAAACCAAACATATCCACAACCGGCAAACGTGCGTCGATGGAAACGATTTCGATAACAGCGTGCACGCTGGCAAACTCATTGCCTGCCAATTCGCTGCCTGCCAATTCGCTGCTTGCCGATTCGCTGCTTACGGATTCGCTGCTTACGGATTCACGATCCGCTGATTCGCTGCCCGTCCCTTCCCCGCCGACTTGCGGTTCGTCTGCGGCAGCGGCCTTGGCCGCGGCGTGTGCCGCGCCGCCCGGTGCGATCAGATCGTTGAGCCTTCGCGACAGGTGCCGCAGCAGCGCTGCGGCGCTTGTGGCGCGGATTTCCGCCGCGTTGGTGCCGACCATCGCATCGGTGACTTCACGGATGGCCTCGTCCAGAGCATCGCACAGGTGCGGGTCGGCGCGATGCTGGCGGAGCGAAAGCGCGATGTCCTGCACGCGTTCGGCCGCATAAAGGCCCTCGCTCGAACTACCGCCCGGAACGAGCAGGCCTACGATCTGGTCGACCGCCGCCGCCACGCTGCCGAGTTCGCGGATCAGCGCGGCGTTCGCGTTCGGCGGCGCGCCCGCGTGCGCCGATGCACCCGTCAAAGCCTCGCGAAAGGCCCGATATTCCGCGGTGCCCGCCGGCCCGGACACGACATCCAGCACTGGCAGCGGAGCGGCAGTCATCGCTTTTCCCTTTGGAAGCTGCCGATTCAACAGCACAACGCACGGCATGCCGCAATCGAGCGCAGACACTTTTGCGCCGACATACCCACAGGGTGCGCGTTTGCAGGTGATTCGCGAAGCGGTCCCGCGCTCTCAGCCCCACAGTCCCGGCCCGGACGGATAGACCAGGCTGCCCTCGTAGCGCAGTCCGTCGGCGCGATCGCGCGCCAGCAGCAGCGGGCCGTCGAGATCGACGACGCTTGCCCGCTGCGCCACCAGCAGCGCAGGCGCCATCGACAGCGACGTCGCCACCATACAGCCGACCATGACGGCAAAGCCTCGCCGTTCCGCTTCGGCGGCAAGCGCCAGCGCCTCGGTCAGGCCGCCGGTCTTGTCGAGCTTGATGTTGACCGCATCATACTTGTCGGCAAGCGCATCGAGCGAAGCGCGATCGTGCACGCTTTCGTCGGCGCAGACCGGAATCGGCCGACCGATGCCGGCGAGCGCCTGGTCGCGCCCTTCCGGCAACGGCTGCTCGATCAGCGTGACCCCGGCATCCGCACAGGCGGCCATGTTCGCGGCCACGTTGCCGGAGTCCCAGCCCTCATTGGCATCGACGATGAGTTCGGCTCGCGGAGCGGCACGACGCACCTCAGCGATGCGCCTCGCGTCGTCCGCACCGCCGCCGAGCTTCACCTTGAGGAGCGGCCGGGAGGCCGCCCGCTCTGCGGCAGCCGCCATGGCGGCGACCGGACCGAGCGATATCGTGTAGGCCGTGGTCAGGGGCACCGGCGGGGGCAGGCCGGCTATTTCGTGGACCCGGCGGTTTAATTGTTTCGCGTTAACGTCCCAGTAAGCACAATCAAGTGCATTACGGGCAGCACCGGCAGCGAGTACGCGCTGGAGGGCGGCGCGGTCCAGCCCCCCGTCAACGGCCGGACGCAAAGATTCGAGGCTTGCCACAATACCGTCCGGAGTTTCGTCGTAGCGTTTGTAGGGGACGGCTTCTCCACGGCCGCGATGGGTACCATCGCTGAGTTCGGCCACGACAACGACGAACTTCGGTCTTGCTGCCACGGCTGATCGTGAAAGCGGCAGCCAGCGGCCAATGCTCGATCCGTACGGAGAGCTCCATGCGGGCGCCAGTATGACCGTGAATTCATGGCCGGCTCAAGAGCGGCGATGCGAATTGTCGTTGATGCGGAGCATGCGGCAGTGAGCACACTGGCGGCGGGCACGGTCGCGCTGACCGCGACGGCCGACGGCGAACGCCTGGAGCTTGCCGCGACCGGCGCCTGGACTGCCGAGCGTGCGGCCGAACTCGAGAAGCTGATCGACGACACCGCGCGGCGCCACCGGCATGCGCGCGACGTCGATATCGACCTCGCCGGACTCGAGCGGCTCGACACGTTCGGCGCCTGGCTGGTCGAACGTCTCCAGCGGACTTTCACCGGACGCGGATCGGCGGCACGCATCACCGGCCTTTCCGAGGCTGACCTCGTCCTGATGGAAGAGCTGCAACGGGTCAATCGGACAGCGCGCCCGAAAGCCGCCGGCTCAAACCGCACACTCACCGGCCTCGCCTCGGTCGGCCGGGGCGTTTCCGAAATCGCATGGTCGCTGGTCCTTATGGCGCAGCTTCTCGGGGCCCTGACCGCCGCTGTCGCCGGGACGATCAGACATCCGTCGCGGTTTCGGCTGGCCTCGACGTTCTATCAGCTCGAGCGCGTCGGCTGGCGCGCCGTCCCGATCATTTTGATCACGACCTTCCTGATCGGCGCCATTCTCGCCCAGCAGGGCATCTTCCGTTTCCGCGATCTCGGGCTCGAAGTCTATGTCGTGGACATGGTGAGCGTGCTGGTGCTGCGCGAAGTGGGCGTCCTGATTGTCTGCATCATGGTCGCCGGCCGCTCCGGCAGCGCCTACACCGCCGAACTCGGTTCGATGAAGATGCGCGAAGAGATCGACGCGCTGCGCACCATGGGCCTCGATCCGGTCGAAGTGCTGGTGCTGCCGCGGATCATCGCGCTGGTCATCGCGGTGCCGCTGCTGACATTTCTCGGCTCGATGGCGGCGCTTTACGGCGCGGGCCTCGTCTGCTGGGCCTATGCCGGCATGGCGCCCGACATCTTTCTGGAGCGGCTGCGAGAGGCCATCTGGCTGCCGACGTTCGAGGTCGGCATGATCAAGGCGCCGTTCATGGCGCTCACGATCGGGCTGATCGCCTGCGTCGAAGGCTTCGAAGTCGAAGGCAGTGCCGCCTCGCTCGGCCTCAGGACCACGGCGTCCGTGGTCAAGTCGATCGTCATGGTGATCGCCCTCGACGGGTTTTTCGCCATGTTCTTTGCCGGCATCGGGATGTAGCAGATGACCGGCAACACCATCATCAGCGTCCGCGACCTGGTGGTCGGCTTCGGTTCGGCAACCGTGCTGGATCACGCGAGCCTCGACGTGTTCGGCGGCGAGATCCTTGGTTTCGTCGGCGGCTCGGGCGCCGGAAAGTCGGTGCTGATGCGCGCGATCATCGGGCTCGTGCCGAGGCGCAAGGGCAGGATCGAGGTGTTCGGCACCGACCTCGGCGCCCTCAACAATCGCCAGCGGCGCAGGATCGAGCAGCGCTGGGGCGTGCTGTTCCAGCAGGGCGCGCTGTTTTCGTCGCTCACCGCGCTGCAGAACGTACAGTTCCCGATGCGGGAACATCTCCGCCTGTCGCCGCGGCTGATGGAAGAGATCGCGCTTGCCAAACTGGAGATGGTCGGATTGAGCGCGGACGTGCGGAACAAATTCCCGTCCGAGCTGTCCGGCGGCATGATCAAGCGCGTAGCGCTGGCGCGGGCGCTCGCGCTTGACCCCGAGATTGTTTTTCTCGACGAGCCCACCTCGGGCCTCGACCCGATCGGTGCCGCCGAATTCGACCAGCTCATTCGCACGCTTCAGCGCACGCTGGGACTGAGCGTATTCATGGTCACGCACGACCTCGACAGCCTGCATGCGGTCTGCGACCGCATCGCCGTCCTGTCCGAAGGCCGCGTGATCGCTACCGGGCCGATCGAGAGCATGCTCGCGTCCGGGCATCCGTGGCTCAGGGCGTATTTCGACGGCGAGCGCGGGCGTCAGGTGCAGCGTCAGACGCCGCGCCAGATGCTTCGCCAGGAGCAAAGTCCGTTCCCCGACATGACGCCGTCAGGGCCGCCGCCCGCCGGCGGCGCTGACAACCAGATTCAACATCAGATGTGACCAGAGGCCGTTTCATGGAAACCAAAGCCAATTACATCGTGACCGGAGCGTTCACGCTCGCGGTCATCTTCGGCGTGTTCGGCTTTATCTACTGGGTGCAGAACACCGGCAGCGGCGGCGACCGGGACACATACCGCGTCGTGTTTGTCGGCTCGGTGTCGGGATTGCGTGCCGGCTCCACGGTTCTGTTCAACGGCATGCGCGCCGGCGAAGTGACCACGCTTTCGCTCGATGCCGCCGATCCGCGCAAGGTCGATGCGGTGATCTCGCTCGACCGCGGCATTCCGGTACGGGCCGACTCGAAGGTGAAACTCGAATTCCAGGGGCTGACCGGCATCGCGCAGATCGCGCTCTCCGGCGGCGCGCCGGACGCGCCCCGCCTCGCCTCCGCCGCGGGAGTGCCGACCATCTATGCCGACCCGAACGCGAGCGCCGACCTGACGCAGGCGGCGCGCGACGTTCTCTCCCGGATCGACGGCCTCGTTTCCGAAAACGAAACGGCCCTGCACGCCACGCTGCACAATATCGAGTCCGTCACGGCGACGCTGGCGCGCAATACGGAGCGTCTCGATCACGTGCTCGCCGGCGTCGAGAACCTCACCGGCGCCGGCGGCGACAATCGGGGCGAGATCGGCGAAGCCGCCGCATCGATCCGCCGGCTGGCCGACAATCTGGACAAGCGCACCGAAGAAATCTCGGCCGGCCTGAGCCAGTTTTCGAATTCGGGACTGAAAGAGTTCGCGGCGTTCGCGGTGGACGGACGCCGCACGCTCGCCGAACTGAACAAGGCGATCAAAAACATCGACCAGCACCCGACACGTCTGATCTTCGGGCACTAGCTTCCGGGTCTGCGCGGACGTCCGTTCCACGGACATTCGTTCACCGGACATTTTGACCGCAGCGGCTGCGCCGCAGCGCAGGCGGTCAGGCGGCGATTTCCGTCTCCTGATCGCGGTCCACCAGGGACAGATCGGCGATCATCTGCGCTGCTTCGGTTTCCGACCAGGTGATGATCTCGAACCGCCCGTCGGGATGCTCGGCCAGCGCCGTGCAGCTCTCGACCCAGTCGCCGCAGTTCATGTAGCGGATGCCGAAATTGTCGTGAATGACGGCGTGGTGAATATGGCCGCAGATCACCCCGTCGACGCGCAGGCGCTCGGCTTCGGAGGCCAGCGTCTGTTCGAACGCGCCGATATAGTTCACCGCGTTCTTGACCTTGCGCTTGGCCCATTGCGACAGCGACCAGTAGGAAAAGCCGAGACGGCGGCGAACGGAGTTGAGGTAGCGGTTGACCAGGATCGCGAGATCGTAGGCGGTGTCGCCGAGCAGCGCGAGCCAGCGGGCGTGCTTGACCACCATGTCGAACACGTCGCCGTGCACGACCAGATAACGGCGGCCGTCGGCGGCCTGATGGATCGCGGTCTCGACCACCTCGATCCCGCCGAAATGGGTACCGTAATAATCGCGCAGGAATTCGTCGTGATTCCCCGGCACGTAGACGAAGCGGGAGCCCTTACGGGCCTTGCGCAGCAGCTTCTGCACCACGTCGTTGTGCGGTTGCGGCCAGTACCACCCCGACCGGAGCTGCCAGCCGTCGACAATGTCGCCGACCAGATAAATCGTGTCGGCGTCGTGATAGCGCAGGAAATCGAGAAGGCGATCGGCCTGACAGCCGCGTGCGCCGAGATGAACATCAGAGATGAAGAGCGTACGGAACAGACGCGTACCGTGCTCAGGCGCCACGATGTTTGATCTTTCGGCTGATCGACATGGCCCGGCTATAGGGAGATTCTGATTGCAGCCAGATGACAGCAAAAGTTGAACGCAAAGGTTGACGGCCGCCGCGGCAAAACGCCGACGGCGCGTTTGTTTGATCCCGCGAGTCACAGCGCTGTCACGGCGACTGGCTAAATGTCCTGGCGATGACACCGCCGATTCTCGCTGCAGCGACGTTCTGCATCGTCACCACGGGCATCCACGTGGCGAGCATCGCGATTACGGGCTTTCGTCTGCGAAAGCGGGCAGCCTCGGCGAGGCCGCCGGAGGGACAGCCGCTTCCGCCGGTGAGCCTGGTGCGGCCGCTGTGCGGCATCGACAATTACGCCGCCGAGACGCTCCGTTCGACATTCGCGCTCGACTATCCGGCGTACGAAATCGTGTTCTGCGTCGCGGCGGCGGACGATCCGGTCATTCCGCTGGTCGAATCGCTCATTGCAGCGCACCCGGACGCCGACGCGAAGATCCTGATCGGCGACGACCGGATCAGCAACAATCCGAAGCTCAACAATGTCCTCAAAGGCTGGAACGCGGCCCGGCATGACTGGATCGTGCTCGCGGATTCGAATGTGCTGATGCCGCCGGACTATCTGCTGATGCTGTTGGCTGCGTGGCGAGCCGATACCGGGCTGGTCGCCTCGCCGCCCGCGGGTTCGCAGCCCGAGGGAATCTGGGCCGAGCTGGAGTGCGCGTTTCTCAATACGTATCAGGGCCGCTGGCAGTATCTAGCCGACGCGCTCGGCTTCGGTTTCGCGCAGGGCAAGACCATGCTGTGGCGGCGCGCCGATCTGGAGCGCGCCGGCGGCATCGAAGCGCTTGCGCGCGAAGTCGCCGAAGACGCCGCCGCGACCAAGATCGTGCGCGGCTCGGGCCGGAAAGTCCGGCTGGTCGGCCGCCCGTTTGCGCAGCCGCTCGGCTCCCGCACCGCCGCCGAAGTCTGGAACCGGCAACTGCGCTGGGCGCGGCTGCGCCGTGCAAGCTTCCTCGCCTTTTTCCTGCCGGAGGCGCTGTCCGGCGGACTGCTGCCGATGATCGCGCTCGCGTGCGTCGCGCCCTCGCTCGGCCTGTCGCCCGCGCTCAGCGTCATATCGCTCGCCGCCCTCTGGTACGGCGGCGAAACCCTGCTCGCGGCTGTCGCCGGCTGGCACGTGTCTGCGCGCTATCCGCTGATTTGCCTCGCGCGCGACCTGCTCGTGCCGGCGCTGTTCGTCAAGGCGCTCGGCGGCGACGGCTTCGTCTGGCGCGGCAACGAAATGCAGGTCGAGCGCATGCGGCCGCGTGGCGTGATGGCCTCGATGCGGCCGCGCCTCAACAGCCTCGCACCGGTCGCCCGCCGCAGACTGCGCTCGCTGCGCGAGCGCATGTCATAGCGCGGGCGAGACGTTCCGCTACGAACCGGCCGCCGGACGGACGAGCTTCGATGCATTCGATGCGGCATCGGCGATCGCCTCCAGCGCCGTCGGCTCGACGGGAAAATCCGCCGCGATCCACGCCGCCTCGGCAGCGCGCATCGCTTCGCCGAGTGACGGACCTGCCGGAATCCCGCGGCGAATAAAATCCGCCGATTTAAGGGGAAACACCGGAACCGCCCATCGGTCCGGCAGCCGCGCAAGCTCGAGCCACGCGGTATCGGCCGCGCCCGCGTTGGAGCGGGTCCAGGCGAGCAGCACGCGATCGACGAACGATTGGGCCCCGAGCCGGTAGAGCAGCGCGCGCGCCGCCTGCGCGCCCGCGTGCGGGGCGACTCGCCACCAGAGATCGAGCGCGCAGAGGCGTGCGGACTCGGCATTCGACAGGCGCAGCCGGCCGCTCAGGCGCTCCGCATCCTCGGCAACATGCACGCCGAGCGCACCGAGGCGGCGGACCGCATCGGGCTCCACGCCGAGCGCGGCTTCCACCTTGATCATGTTCTCGAAGCTCGCAAGGAAAGCGACACCGCCCAGCACCATGCCGAGTATGCCGGCCTCGGCCATGACGACGACGGTGGGCGTCGCGTGCGGCGCGACGAGCAGCTTCAGCATTTCCATGCGCACGCGCTCGCGCGAGAGCTGTTCAAGACCGGCGCGTGCGCGGATGCAGGCGTGCAGGCCTGCCGCGTCCGGCGCTCCCTTGCCGTAATGAGCGTGAAAGCGAAAAAATCGCAGGATGCGCAGATAGTCTTCTTCGATGCGGCGCTGCGGTTCGCCGATGAAACGCACGCGACGCGCTTCGATATCCGCAATGCCGCCGACATAGTCGAATATTTCGCCAGCCCGCGAGACCGACAGCGCGTTGATGGTGAAATCGCGCCGCTCCGCGTCCGTCTTCCAGTCGCGCCCGAACGCCACGCGCGCCTTGCGGCCGAACGTCTCGACGTCCTCGCGCAGCGTCGTGACCTCGAACGGGCTTCCGTCGAGTATGGTGGTGATCGTACCGTGCTCGATGCCGGTTGGAACGGCTTTGCCGCCGGCGGCCTCGACGCGGCGCACCACCTCCGCCGGCAAAGCCGTCGTCGCCACATCGATTTCGTGGACCGGAATGTCCAGCAGCGCGTTGCGTACCGCGCCGCCGACGACGCGCGCTTCTTCACCATCGCGGTCGAGAAGCGCGAGCAGGCGCGCGGCCTGGCCTTCCCTGAGCCAGCGGGCATTCCCCAGATCGCGCGGCTGTGTCACTGCGTGGTCCCCGGCACAAATTTGCCGTTTTCGACATGCGCCGGCACGTAGGTCGAACCCGGCGGCGCGCCGCCGAATTGCGCCAGCAGAACGAAACTTCCCGCCATCAATATCAGCGACACGATCACCAGTCCGGCAAGGCGCGGCAACGTCCAGGCCGCCGGCTGCATTACCCCGGCCCGCGTCGCTATCAGGAACGCGGCATAGAGCACGAACGGCAGAACGAACAGCCCGATTTCGGTGAAGACCGGCCTGATCATGCACAGACCCGATCGTAGAGGTTGCGCACGATGCCCGCGGTGATCCCCCAAATGTAACGATCGCCGAACGGGATCGCGTAATATTCGCGGTTGATGCCCTTCCACTCCCGGCTCCGGCGATGCAGATTTTCCGGCGCCATCAGAAACGCCAGCGGCACTTCGAAGACCTCGGTGACTTCGCGCGGGTTGAGCGTCAGCGAAAAATCCGGCTGGACCCGCGCCACCGTCGGCAGAATCCGGAACCCGGAAAACGTCAAATAAAGATCGAGGTAGCCGAGCGGCTCGATCACCGCCTGAGGCAGCCCGACTTCCTCCCGCGCCTCGCGCAGCGCCGCCGCGACCGGACTTTCATCGTCGGGATCGATCTTGCCCCCGGGGAACGCCACCTGCCCGGCATGGCTCGCAAGATCGCTGGTGCGGATCGTAAAAAGCACCATCGGTTCGCTGCGCTCGATCACCGGCACCAGCACCGCCGCGGGTTTGGTCGCCGCAACGCCGGCGCGTTCCCACATTGACGGATTGAGATCGAGATCGCCGCGCGCGCCTTCGGCCAGCGGATCGTTGAGCGCCCGCGGCACTTCAAGCGTCAGTCGCGCCCGGGCACGCTCGAAGAAACTCTCTGGCTCAGGCTTTGCCGCTACGGCACGCTGCTCGCTCACTCCGGATCCCTCACCTGTTCGGCCGGCGCCATGGGAAAGAAAACACCCATCGACGTCACGCCGAACATCGCCCGGCCGTCAACCTCGCGCTCCTCGCCGAGTTCGACAAGATCGAAAAACAGCGCGCGGGTGACTTTCGCCCACAGGTCGCGGCGTACATGCAGATACGGCTTGAGCCCGCCCGTGCCGGCCTGCGGCTCGAAGCGCAGCGGATGCGCCGGCCCGCACGAAACCTGGTCGTCCACATTGGTGCGAAAGTTGAGCACGCGGCCGGCGTCCAATTCCCCGATGGCAAGCTCGACCGCCAGAAACGGCGCGTCGTCCACCTGGATACCGCACTTCTCCACCGGAGTGACAAGGAAGTATTTGTCGCCTTCCCGCCTGAGCACGGATGCGAACAGCTTGACCAGAGCGGGCCGGCCGATCGGCGTCTTCAAATAGAACCACGTGCCGTCGGCGGCGATGCGCATGTCGAGATCGCCGCAAAACGGAGGGTCCCAGCGTTCCACCGGCGGCGGACCCTTTTCGCGCCCGGCCGCGCCACCGAGCGCGGCCGTCAGGGTGTCGAGCCCGGACGCACCTGCGCCGGATTGTCCCACGCGGGATTCCCTCGATCCGGACCGCCCTGCCTTCGCCATTGTTCGCCTTGAAGCTGTTTGGCTGACTTTATGCGCCGGGGCAGCGTTAATCGCGCAATCGTGATCGCGAACGTGCCGTCATTTACGCCGAATCTGAACGTGATCCCGGTGGAAAACAGAATAGCCGCAAATAGGTGTGAATGCTGCTGGCGCATATATTGCAACGTCCGATAGCGGTGCAAAGCCCGCTTGCGTGATTCGTGCCGCCCCCGCGAATCTGATGCGGTAGGCCGCGCGGGGCAAAACATCCGGTCCGGGTGAAATATCCCGCTTCGGATCGATAAGGAGTTTGACATGTCCGCTGTCGGCGGCGAGGGACTCGAGAAACTCGAAGACATGATCGTCCGCGCGGCGGAAGCCAGCGCCGATCATGTGCGCGCCGCGAAAGCCGCGATCGGGAACGTCATATTCGGCCAGGACAAAGTCATCGAGCAGGCGCTGATTACCATTCTGGCCGGAGGCCACGCGCTGCTGCTCGGCGTGCCGGGTCTCGCCAAGACCAAGCTGGTCGACACAATGGGAACCGTGCTCGGCCTCGATGCGCGGCGTATCCAGTTCACGCCCGATTTGATGCCCTCCGACATCCTCGGCACCGAAGTGCTCGAGGAAAGCCAGACCGGCAAACGCAGCTTCCGCTTCCTGCCGGGTCCGGTGTTCGCCCAGCTTTTGATGGCCGACGAGATCAACCGCGCCAGCCCGCGTACGCAATCGGCTCTGCTTCAGGCGATGCAGGAACAGCACGTGACCGTCGCCGGCACGCGTCACGATCTGCCGAAGCCGTTTCATGTCCTCGCCACGCAGAACCCGCTCGAACAGGAAGGCACCTATCCGCTGCCGGAAGCCCAGCTCGACCGCTTCCTGATGGAAATCGACGTCGGTTATCCCGACCCGACAGCCGAGCGAAAAATTCTGTTCGAGACAACCGGTGCCGACGAAACGCGCGCGAGAGCAGCGATGAGCGCGGAGGATCTGCTGACCGCGCAGCGTCTGGTGCGGCGGCTGCCGGTCGGCGAATCCGTGGTCGAAGCGATCCTTGCGCTGGTGCGCTCGGCGCGGCCGGGACCGGAAGGCGGCGACGCGGCGAAGCTCATAGCCTGGGGACCCTCGCCCGCGCGCGAGCCAGTCGCTGATGCTGGCGGTGCGCGCGCGCGCGCTGCTCGACCGTCGGCTGGCGCCTTCGATCGACGACGTGATCGAGCTTGCCGAGCCCGTGCTCAAGCACCGCATGGCGCTCACCTTCAGCGCGCGCGCCGAAGGCGAAAGCATCGAGGCTGTGATCACCCGCCTGAAAGCGCGGATCGGATAAGGAATGGCAGCCGACGCAAGGCGCGCATCCGGTCAGGACCGTCCGGCGGTACAACGCGCGACGGGCGAGGCGCGCTCGCTTGCGGCCGTCATGCCGCGTTTAATCCTGGAAGCGCGCCGCGTCGCGGCCACGGTGCTTCACGGCATGCACGGCCGCCGCCGCGCCGGACCCGGAGAAAATTTCTGGCAATACCGCCGCTTTGTGTTCGGCGAACCGGCCGCCCGCGTCGACTGGCGCCGCTCGGCGCGCGACGATCATCTGTATGTGCGCGAGCAGGAATGGGAGGCCGCACATACGGTGTGGATCTGGCCGGACCGCTCGCCGTCGATGGTGTTTGCTTCGCCGCTGGTGCGCGACACCAAGCTCTATCGCGCGTTGCTGATTGCGCTGGCGCTCGCCGAAGTCCTGGTCGAAGGCGGCGAGCGCGTCGGCATTCCCGGCCTGCTTCGCCCGACCGGCAGCCGCAATGTGGTCGAGCGCATGGCGCAGGCGATTCTGCATGACAGCAGCGAACGCGCCAGCCTGCCGCCGAACTTTTCACCCTCGCCGCTCTCCGAGGTCGTGCTGCTGTCCGATCTGTGGAGCGACATCGCCGACGTCCGCCGCACCCTCACGCAGCTTTCCGGCAGCGGCGCGCGCGGCCATGTCGTGCAGATCGTCGATCCGGCCGAAGAGACTTTTCCCTATTGGGGCCGCATCGAGTTCGTCGAGCCGGAAGGCGGCGGACGCGTCACCGCCGGCCGCGCCCAGATCTGGCGAGACCGATTACACCGGGCGCGTCAGCCGGCATCGCGCCGAGATCCGGGCCGAGACCGATCGGCTCGCCTGGAGCTTCACCATTCACCGCACCGATCGCCCGGCGAGCGAATTGCTGCTGGCGCTGCACGCGCGCATCGGCGCGGGCTTCGCAACGGCGCATGCGATTGCCGCGCAGAGCCCGGCGCGAGGGTTTCGGCATGATCGGCGGTATGCCGCTCGGCTTTGCCGAACCTCTCGTCCTCGTCGGTCTGCTGACCCTGCCGGTGCTGTGGTGGCTGCTGCGGCTCATTCCGCCGCGGCCCCGCCGCATCGACTTCCCGCCGACCCGGCTGCTGTTGGAAATCGCCCCGAAGGAGGAAACCCCCGCGCGCGCGCCGTGGTGGCTCACGCTGTTGCGGCTTGCGCTCGCAGCGCTCGTCATTATCGCGGCCGCCGGTCCGCAGTGGAATCCGCCGCTGGCGGCAATCAACAGCACGCGCGCCGATCGCGCTCATGATCGACGACGGCTGGACGGCCGCTCAGCAACTGGGATGCGCGTCTGCGCACGGCCGACGATATTATGGCGCGGGCGGAAAACGATCGCAGGCGGTAGCGCTCATTCCGCTGTCCGAAGGCACGCGCGACATTTCATTTGCGCCCGCGGGCTCGGCGCGCGTGCGGCTGCATCAGATCAAGCCGAAGCCGTACACGGTCGACCGCCTCGAAGCGCTGCCCGCGATCGAGCGCTTCCTCGCCGACGTGCACGATGTCGAACTGGTTTGGCTGTCCGACGGCGTCGATCTCGGCCGCGGCGCCGATTTCGTCAAGGCGCTGGCGCAGGCCGCCGACGCACATCCGTTCACCATTGTCACCGGCGGCACGCCCGAAGCGCTGGCGCTGACCGCAGCCGACAACGCGGCCGGCGCGCTGAGTGTAAAAATACTGCGCGCCGTCCGGCGGAGGCGCGCGACCGGAACCGTCCGCGCACTCGATCTGAAAGGGCTGGCGCTTGGCGAAGCCCCGTTTGCGTTTCAAATCGCCGGATCGCGAAACCGAGGCGCGGTTCGATCTGCCGGTTGAAATCCGCAACGACATCGCGCGGATCGAGATTGCCGGCGAACACGCCGCGGGCGCGGTGCAATTGCTCGACAAGCGCTGGAGCCGCCGCACCGTCGGCGTCGTTTCCGGCGCCACCGCAGACACGTCGCAACCGCTGTTGTCGTCGAACTATTACATCGCACGCGCGCTCGGCCCGTTCGCCGATGTGCGGCTGGCCCACGGCGAATCGCCGGCGGAAGCCGTGACCCATTTCCTCGATCAGCATCTGCCGATGCTCATTCTTGCCGACGTCGGCAATGTCGCGGGCGATGCGCATGACCGGCTGGCGCGCTGGATCGAGGACGGCGGCGTGCTGCTGCGGTTCGCCGGCCCCCGCCTTGCCGCCTCCGACGACGATCTGGTGCCGGTGCGGCTGCGCCGCGGCGGCCGCATCCTCGGCGGCAGCCTGAGCTGGGACAAGCCGCAGCCGCTCGCGGCATTTTCGCGCGAAAGCCCCTTCAACGGCATGCCCGTGCCGCATGACGTGACCGTCAGCCGCCAGGTGCTTGCGGAACCCGACGCCGCGCTGAACGACAGCACCTGGGCGACGCTCGCGGACGGCACGCCGCTCGTCACCGCGGCGCGGCGCGGCAAGGGCTTGATTGTGCTGTTTCACGTCACCGGCGACACGCGCTGGTCGGATTTGCCGCTCTCCGGTTCATTTGTCGAAATGCTCAAGCGCGTCGTCGCCTTCGCCGGCACGGCCGCGGTTGCCGATGCAACCGGAGAAAAAAGAAAGCCGCACAGGAGACCGTAGCGGCGAACCGGGTGCTCGATGGCTTCGGCAGCTTCACCGCGCCGCCGTCAACCGCGCGCCCCGTGCCGGCCGATTTTTCCGGCGCCGCCACAGCCGACCATCCGCCCGGTTTTTACGGCCCGCCGGAAAGCCTGCTGGCGGTGAACACGCTCGCCGCGGGCGACCGGCTGTCACCGCTCGATTTCTCCGCGCTGGTTCATGCCGGTCGAGAAATCTATCGCACGAGCGAGCCGCAGGATTTGCGTGGGCCTATCCTGCTTGCGGCATTTGCGCTGCTGCTGCTCGACACGCTGCTGGTGCTTTACCTCGGCGGCGGACTGGTCCGGCTTATGCCGCGGCTGGGGCGCGCTGCGGCCGCAGCGGCGATCTTTGTTGCGGCAGCCGCCCTGGCCCTGCCGCACGCCCGCGCGCAAAGCCCGGCCAGCACCGACGTTCCGCGCGCCGCGCTCGAAACAAGGCTCGCTTATGTCGTAACCGGCGACCGCGACGTGGACGCCGTGAGTAAGGCCGGGCTTGGCGGGCTCACGCTGTTTCTTGCGCAGCGCACCGCGCTCGAAGCCAGTGAACCCATCGGCCTCGATATCGCCCATGACGAACTCGCGTTTTATCCGCTGATCTACTGGCCAATCCTGCCCGGGGCCGCGCGGCCCTCCGACGAAGCGCTCAAGCGCATCGATTCCTACATGAAGCAGGGCGGCACGGTTTTGTTCGACACCCGCGACGCGGTCACGGCCCCTGCCGGCGCCGGCGGCGAAACCCGCAGCCCCGGCATGCTTGAATTGCGCAAAATCCTGTCCTCGCTTGATATTCCAGAACTCGAGCCGGTGCCGCGCGATCACGTACTGACCAAGACCTTCTATCTGCTGCGCGACTTCCCGGGCCGTTTCAATTCCGGCCAGCTATGGGTCGAGGCTTTGCCGGCAGTCAACGAGGATGACGAGTCGTCGCACAGACCCGTCCGTGGTGGCGACGGCGTGTCGTCGATCATCATCACGTCGAATGACCTCGCGGGTGCGTGGGCGATGCGGCCGGACGGCCAGCCGATGCTGCCGATGGTCGAAGGCGAGCCGCGCCAGCGCGAAATCGCGTTCCGCGCCGGCGTCAACATCGTCATGTACACGCTCACCGGCAACTACAAGGCGGACCAGGTTCATATTCCGGCTCTGCTCGAGCGGCTGGGTCAGTAGGAGCACGACGTGAACCTCGGTGTGGCATTCGCCCCGCTCGTTGAAACCCCGCTCCTGTGGGGGGCGGTCGGCGCGGCCGTTCTTTTGTCCGCGCTGCTGCTCGTGTCCCGCAGCCGCGGCGCCATCGTGCGCGTGCTGGCGCTTGCCCTGATCGTGCTCGCCCTCGCCAACCCCTCGCTTACGCGCGAGGATCGCGACCCGCTGTCCTCGGTCGCAGTCGTCGTCGTCGACAAAAGCCCGAGCCAGAATTTCGGCGAACGGGCAAAGCAGACCGAAGCGGTGCGCGCGGCGATCGTCGCGCGCCTCGGTCATATCCCCGGGCTCGATGTCCGCGTGGTCGAAGCCGGCCAGTCCGACGGCGAGACCGACGGCACGCGGCTGTTCAACGCGCTCGGTGCGACGCTTGCCGACGTGCCGCCCGATCGCGTGGCCGGCGCGATCATGATCACCGACGGTCGCGTCCACGATGTGCCCGCGGAAGCGGGCGCGCTCGGCTTTACGGCGCCGGTGCACGCCCTGATCACCGGCAGCAAAAACGAACGCGACCGCCGCGTCGCACTGATTGCCGCGCCGCGTTTCGGCATCGTCGGCCAGTCGCAGACCATCACCTATCAGGTGGAGGATCAGGGCGCGAACGAGCGCACCGCGACCGTGACGGTGCGGCGCGACGGAGACGTGATCGAAACCCGCACGGTCCCGGTCGGTGTGCCGCAGCGTGTCGACATTCCGGTACCGCACGGCGGCCCGAACATCGTGGAGATCGAGGCTGCCCCGCTCGCCGGAGAACTCACGCCGGTCAACAACCGCGCCGTGGTCGCCATCGACGGCGTGCGCGACAAGCTGCGCGTGCTGCTGGTGTCGGGCGAACCTCATGCCGGCGAACGCACGTGGCGCAATCTGCTCAAGTCCGATGCTTCGGTCGATCTCGTGCATTTCACGATTTTGCGGCCCCCCGAGAAGCAGGACGGCACCCCGATCAACGAACTTTCGCTGATCGCATTCCCGACACGCGAGCTGTTCCAGCAGAAGATCGGCGAGTTTCAGCTCATCATATTCGACCGTTATGCGCGCCAGGGCGTGCTGCCGCTGATCTATTTCGACAATATCACGCGCTTCGTCCGCGAAGGCGGCGCGGTGCTGGTCGCCGCCGGTCCGGATTATGCCAGCCAGACCAGCATCTGGCGCACGCCGCTTGACGCCATCCTGCCCGCAGAGCCGACCGGCAATGTCACCGCGCAGGGATTTCATCCCCGCCTGACCGAGCCTGGCAAACGTCATCCGGTCACGCGCGACCTCGAAGGCTCGGATGCGAGCCCCCCGCACTGGAGCCGATGGTTCCGGCTGGTCGACACCAAAACGCCGACCGGCACTGCGGTCATGCAGGGGCCGGACAACAAGCCGCTGCTGGTGCTGGCGCGCGAAGGCGAAGGCCGGGTGGCGCTGCTTTTGTCCGACCACATCTGGCTGTGGGCGCGCGGATTCGAGGGCGGCGGCCCGCATCTCGATCTGCTCCGCCGGCTGTCGCACTGGCTGATGAAAGAACCGGACCTCGAGGAAGAAGCCCTGCGGCTCGAAGTTCACGGCCATCAACTGCTGGTGCGCCGCCAGACCATGGCCGAGAATGTCGCGACGGTTACGCTGACCTCCCCGTCCGGCGCGACATCGGCCCTTACTCTCGCCCCGAAGGAACCCGGCGTATGGGAAACCAGCGTCACGGCGAACGAACTGGGTTTGTGGCGCGCGACCGACGGCAAACTCAACGCGCTGGTCAATATCGGACCGGCCAATCCGCGCGAATTCGCCGAAGTGACTTCCACTACCGAGGTGCTGGCGCCGCTTGCGGCGGCGACCGGCGGCGAGTCCCGGCGGCTCGACACCGGCAGCGGAGCGAACGTGCCGCGCATTCTCGCTGTGCGGTCGGGCGACACGTACAAGGGCGACGACTGGATCGGCCTCAAAATGCGCGACGTGAGCGTGGTCCGCGGCATCGGCGTGCTTCCGGTGTTCGCCGGACTTCTGGGCCTGCTGCTGCTGCTCGGCAGCCTCGCCGGCACCTGGGCGCGCGAAGGCCGCTAGACCGGCGCCGGTTCCGAAGCGAAGCGCGAGCCCGTAAGCGAAATCGAAACCATGCTGGCGGACGGTTTGAAAGCGCCCGGCCCCAGGCGGCCGATTAGAGAGAAGCATTGATCTGGATCAATGTTCTCCGCCAGCCATGCCAGGTACCGTTCGCAGGGAGGGGCTGGTAAACGGAGGCGTATTATGAAGCCACTTTCCGAACAGCTCGCTAACCTGTCGGTTCGCGCCAGGAATGCCGAGGAGGCCGCTACGGCGGCACAGAAAGAAGCCCACGATAAAGTCGCTGCTCGCGTTGCGCAGGCGCAAGCTACCGCGGAAGAAGCGGTTCAAAAGGCAAACCAGAACATCAAGTCCGTCAGCGATACTGCGTCCGCCAGGTGGAATGGAATGAAAGCGAAAATCGCCGCTGACATGGACGATCTGAAATCGAAAGTAGCCCAGCGGAAGCACGATCTGAACGTTAAACGCGCGGCGAATTATTCCCAGCTGCTGGACGAAAACGCCGCATTCGCCATCGACTACGCCGTCGCGTCTGTCGAGCTGGCCAAAATGGCCGTGCTCGATGCTATCGCGGGCCACCTTGAGGTCGAAAAAGCCAAGCGCACAGCCGCCTGATCAAAAAATTCGATTGAGTTTCGGAGCGACCGCCGCAAGCAGGCTGTGTGAAAAGTGAGAGGCTTCGTTTTCTGGAGCCTCTTTTTTCATGGCCCAGGCGAGGCTTGCCCTGAGGGTCCGGCGAGCACGCCGGGCGCTGCTTCGAGAGCGGCCTGCTGGCGGCGGCCGGTCATCATTCCGCCGGTTCGGCACTGACCGGTCCGCTGACGCCGTCGAACGCACCCTCGGCCAGTTCGGCGACCAGAAGGCGCGCCGGATCGACCGGCCCGGGCATGACCGCGCGATCGGGGTGTACGTGTTTGAAGCCGCATTTGCCGTAATAGGGCTCGTCGCCGACGAGGATCACCAGCCGGTGCCCTTTGCCGCGCGCCTCGTCGAGCGCGCGTTCGATCAGTGCCTGACCTACGCCGCGATCGCGAAACGGCGGCTCGACCGTCAGCGGCCCGAGCAGCAGCGCCTTTGTCTCCCCGATCCGGACCGGCGACAGCCGGATCGAACCGACCAGAAGCGTGCCGATCCGCGCGATGAACGACAGATCCGGGCTGTGCGCCACCTGCTCGCGCAGTCTGTAGGCGGTTCTCGCGTAGCGGCCGGGGCCGAACGTGCGCTCGTGCAGCCGCTCGATAGCCGGTCCGTCGCCCGGGGCTTCCGCATGAATGGTCAGGGAAATCTCGCTCATCTCCTGGCCGCGTAGCATTTGCGCCGTTTCCGGTCCAGCCATCGCTGGCTGCCACTGTCGGCTGCCGCGGCAATGCTTACATGACGGTCAGCAATCAGTGGAGACGGTGATGGGTCTGCTTGTCGACGGCGTGTGGCAGGATGTGGATATGCGGACGCAGGAGGACGGGCAATTCGTTCGGAAACCGTCCGCTTTCCACAATTTCATTACACCGGACGGCTCTCCCGGGCCGGCCGGTAAAGGCGGCTTCCCCGCCGAGCGAGGCCGGTACCACCTTTACGTCTCGCTCGCCTGCCCGTGGGCACACCGCACGCTGATTTTCCGCAAGCTCAAGAAGCTCGAAGATGTCATCTCGGTGTCGGTCACGGTCGCGCTGCTGGGCCCGAAGGGATGGGAATTCGGCACCGAGCCGCAGGCCACCCTCGATACGGTCAACGGCAAGCCGACGGTCGCCGACATCTATGTCCTCGGCGATCCGCGTTACACCGGCCGCGCCAGCGTGCCGGTGCTCTGGGACAAAAAGCAGAGTGTGGTCGTCAACAACGAATCGTCCGAAATTATCCGGATGCTCAATTCCGCGTTCGATGCGTTCACCGACGTACGCACCGATTATTATCCGGCGGCGCTGCGCGGCGAGATCGACAGCATTAACCAGCGCATCTACGAAACCGTCAACAACGGCGTTTATCGCTCGGGCTTCGCGACCACGCAGGCCGCCTATGAACACGCCGCGCGGGCGCTGTTCGAAACGCTGGATTATCTGGAAGACCGGCTGTCACGGCAGCGCTATCTGGTCGGACGGCAGATTACCGAGGCGGACTGGCGGCTGTTCACCACACTCGTCCGTTTTGACGCAGTCTATTACAGCCACTTCAAGTGCAATCTTCGGCGCATCATCGATTATCCCAATCTGGGGAATTATCTGCTCGACCTTTATCAGGTGCCTGGGGTCGCCGAAACCGTCAGTCTCGATCACATCAAGCGGCACTATTACGGCAGTCACCGCAACGTAAACCCGACCGGGATCGTGCCGATCGGTCCGCTTCTCGACTTCACCAGGACCCACGATCGCGCGCGTTTTGGCTGATCGTCAGGGTACAAAAAAAGCGCTGCGCCAGTGTGGCGCAGCGCCTGTTTTCGGATCCGGCAACGCGCAGCGTCAGAAGCCGCAGGCCACCAGGTTCAACGGGAAACCGCCGCAAGGACCATAAAACGGCGCTCCGCCATACAGGTAAAGTCCGCCGTAGCCAGGACCACCGTAGCCGGGTCCGCCGTAACCCCGTCCGCCGTGCCACGCATAGCGTGCGCCCGGATGGCCGCCGGCGTGAGCATAGCCCGGGTGTCCTCCGACGTGCCCCACCGCGGCGTGACCGCCACCGTGGCCTGCGCCACCGTGACCTCCACCACCGCCGCCGTGCGGCGCGGCGACCGCGCTACCGGCCATCGCAGCTGTGCCAAGCGCGACCGCAGCGGCGAGCGCGATAAATTTGTTGCGCATGAATTTTCTCCTTTGTGCGACCCTTTCGGCCACTCGTACGTGAACAACTTCCAACTCGACTAATAGTTTCGCGCCTTCGCGGTCAAAACGACGCGGAGCAAGCGGCAGCCCTGGCACGCCGAACCGGACCGTTCACCACACCTCTGCGGGGACACGATCGTTGAGCACTTCGGCAATCCGCGCCCGTGTCGCGAGCGTGGTGCCGTCGGGCAGTGCATCCGGCGCGAAAAACCCGTGCGCCACGATTTCGCGGTTCGGCTGCGGCGGCGCGCTCTGGCGAAACGAGCGCACGATATACAGCGCGACATGATCGCGTCGCGAAATGCGGCGATTGTGATAGACGGCGAACAGCGGCGACGGCCCGGTGATCTCGATGTTGCCTTCCTCGCGCAATTCGCGACCGAGTGCGGTGAACAGCGTCTCGCCGGTCTCAACTCCGCCACCCGGCAGATGCCAGCCGGCGACGTAGCTGTGCTTGACCAGAAACACCCGCCCCGCGCCGTCGATCACCAGCGCGCGCACGCCCACAGTGAGGCCGCGCGCGAACCGCCAGTAGAAATGAAACGCCCGCCGCAACACTGGCTCCGCCTGTGCACGCAACACGTCGATTTTCATACGATTCCGCTGGCCCCGCTGATCAATTTAGAAGTATTCTAATATTGGTATTCCGGCACTGAGGCCATCACCGTGAAGCGATTTTCCGAACTGGGCGAGCAGGAAGTTCTCGCGCTCGCCATCTCCAACGAGGACGAGGACAACCGGATCTACCGCTCGTTCGCCGACGGGCTCCGGGCCTCCTATCCGGATACCGCCGCACTCTACGATAAAATGGCGGCCGAAGAGGTCGGCCACCGCGACATGCTGCTGGATCTCCATCGCAGGAGATTTGGCGAATTCCTTCCGCTGATCCGCCGCCAGGACGTCAAAGGTTTTGCCACGCGCCGACCGATCTGGCTCAACCGGCCGCTCGCCATCGATGCGGTCCGCAAGTACGCCGAACAGATGGAATACGAAACAGCGCGGTTTTACCGGCGCGCCGCGGAAACTGCTCACGACCCGGCCACGCGGGACCTGCTGAACAGCCTCGCCGCGGCCGAGGACCAGCACGAGCAGCTCGCCCAAAGACTTGGCGAAAACATCACGCCCGCCGTCCGCAAGACCGAGGAGGAAGTGTCACGGCGCATGTTCGTGCTGCAATACGTGCAGCCTGGACTGGTCGGCCTGATGGACGGCTCGGTTTCGACACTGGCGCCGCTGTTTGCGGCCGCCTTCGCCACCCACACGACCTGGCCCACGTTCCTCGTCGGGCTCGCGGCCGCGGTCGGCGCGGGCATTTCGATGGGCTTCGCCGAAGCGCTGTCCGACGACGGCTCGCTGACCGGCCGCGGCGCGCCGCTGGTTCGCGGCATCGTATGCGGCCTGATGACGACGATCGGCGGGGTTGGCCACGCGCTGCCCTACATAATTCCGAATTTTTACGTGGCGACCGCGCTCGCGTTCGTGGTCGTCGCTGTCGAACTCGCCATTATTTCCTGGATTCGCACCCACTATATGGAAACGCCGTTCCTGCGGGCCGCATTTCAGGTCATGGTCGGCGGCGCGCTGGTGTTTGCCGCCGGCATTCTGATCGGCAGTTCGTGACGCGCACGGCGCCACCGCACCGCATTGTGGCGGGGACGATTCGCGTATCATGATGCCCCGATGTTCGTGCTCGGCCACCTCTCCGACATTCATCTCGCCATACCGCCGCGCGCGGCCGATCTGTTCGGCAAGCGCGGGCTGGGCCTCATTAACTGGCACCGCAGCCGCAAGCACGTTTTCTCGCGCAGCGTTCTCGATGCGGTCACCCGCGACCTGAAAAGCGTCGCCACGGACCACGTGGCCGTGACCGGCGATCTCGTCAACTTCTCGGTGCGCCCCGAATACGTCGCCGCGCGCGCCTGGCTGGAAGCGCTCGGTCCGCCCACGGCCGTCACCGTCATTCCCGGCAATCACGACAGTTACGTACCGGGAGCGCGAAACTGGCCGGCGCAATACTGGGGCGATTACATGCGCGGCGACGACGGCGCGGCGGGTGAATTTCCGTTCGTGCGCCGGCGCGGACCCGTAGCGCTGATCGCGCTTTCAACGTCGCTTCCGACCGGACTCTTCATGGCGACCGGCCGGCTCGGCGAGCGGCAGCTCGCGGCTTTCGCCGCAGTGCTCGAGCAGACCGCCGGACTGTTTCGTGTGGTGCTTATTCATCACCCGCCGGTAAGTCCGCCTGCACGCTATCTGCGGCGGCTGATCGACGGCCCGGACTTTCGCCGCGTGCTCGCTGCCAAAGGCGCCGACCTCGTCCTGCACGGTCACGATCACTGCCTGTCGGTGGTCTGGCTCGAAGGTCCGCGCGGCGCGATCCCCGCGGTCGGCGTATCGTCCGCGTCGATCGGCGCACCTCACGGCGACGAGGATCCGGCGGGTTACAATCTCTTTCAGATCGACGGCGCGCCGGGCGGCTTTCGCTGCGAAATGATCGCGCGCCAGCGCAACGCCAGCGGCGGCATCCGCGAGATCGACCGCCGCGTGCTTTCGCCCGCCCCCGCCGCGGTCGTCAGGATCGCAGCGCCAGGATGAACACCGCGAGAACGAGCGCCATCACACCGAGGACAAATCCGAGGATGAACGCTCCCACCCCTCGCCTGCGCCGCCGGCGACGCTCGCGCGCGGCTTCCTGCGCGCCGACGCGCCCGAGGAAATCAGGATCATCTTCGAGTGCACGCTCGCGCTCGACGAGACGGCGCGCCACGTAACCGGTGACCGCGCGGACGATGTCCGGAATGTCGTGAGACTCCGCGAGCACGCGGCGGCCATAGCGGGTGTCGTGCAGCAGACGATAGACCCGCTTGTCGCGTCCCATCGCGACGTGCGCCACCGCGTCGATCCAGAGCCGTGGCGTGTCGCCGCGGCTCACGCCGCGATCAAACAGCTCGACCTCCGGCGGAATGTCGGCGAACAGCGGATCGAGCGCTTCGTTCAGGAGTTCGAGCCGGGCGACTTCCGCGTCGCGCATGTCAACGACGACGCTGGTGCGTTCGGCGGCTTCGACGCGCGCCTGATGCACGGCTTCCTGCAACGGCGAGCGCGCCTCGTTTTCACGCGCGGCTTCCGCGGATCTTCGCTTGCGTCCCCACATAACTCGGCGTCCTTGCGTCGAGGATACAACAATGCCGGAGGCCGCAGAAGCGCTTCAAATGCCCCTTTTCGCGCACCCACACCGCAAAAACGCCGCGAATCATGGGGCTGGAGCAAAAAAAATGCGCTCACGCCCGCGGCACGACGCCATAGGGCCGCGCCCAGGCAAGACCGTCTTCAGTACGGCCGCGCGGGCGGTATTCGCATCCGACAAATCCCGCATAGCCGAGACGGTCGAGGGCTGCGAAGATTTCCGGATAGTTGACTTCGCCCTCGTCGGGCTCGGCACGCGCCGGAACGCCCGCCACCTGCACATGGCCGATCAGCGGCAGATGCGTCTCGAAGCGGCGGATCAGATCGCCGCCGACGATCTGCGCGTGATAAAAATCGAACTGGATGCGCACGCTGTCGCTGCCGATTTTGCGGACGATGTCCGCTGCATGCTCGATGCGGGTCAGGAAATAATCCGGCCGGTCGCGCGGATTGAGCGGCTCGATCAAAAGCATGATGCCGGCGGCAGCCGCAGTCTCCGCCGCGCGCGCCAGATTTTGGATGAACACCTGCTCCGCCGCCGGCCGCAGGTGCGGCGCGACGCAACCGGCCATGCAATGCACGCTGCGTCCTCCGATCGCGACGGCGTAATCGAGCGCGCGGGCGAACGCGTCTTCCCACTCGCGCTCCCGCCCCGGCACGGCCCCGAGACCCGCCTCGCCCGCGCGCCCCGCGGGCGTATTCACGCCGAGTTGCGTCAGCCCGTGGCGTGCCAGTTCCGCCTTCACCGCAGCGGCCGCAACGTCATATGGAAACAGCAGCTCGACCGCCTGAAAGCCGGCCGCCGCAGCCGCGCCGAAACGCTCGATCAACGGACGTTCGGTGAACAAAATACCGAGATTGGCGGCAAGGCGCGGCATCGTTTTCTTCTTTCCAATTTTTCACATCTGCCGAATGGCAGGCGCGCGGGACCACGGATCGCCCGCCTACTCGCGATCCAGATTGAACCAGATCGTCTTCGCGCGCGCGGGTCCGTGATTCCAGAACCGGTGCATCCGGCGCGATCCATAGGCGATGAGATCGCCCTTGTTCAACTGATGTTCGATGCCATCGACCGTCACGCTCAATTTGCCCTCGAGCACGAAGCCGTATTCGAAGCCCGCGTGCGAGATCGGCCGTTCCGCGCTTCCGGTGTGCGGGGCGTATTCATTGAGGGCGACTGAAACTCCCCGCTCGCGATCTTCGCGCAGAAGGCGCCGTACCACGTGCCTGTCGGTTTCAACAATGGGCGCGTCGGCTGAACGAACGACCATTCTGTCGTGGCGGCGGCCGCCATCGGCCGCGACCAGGTCCGACATCGCGATGCCGAGCGCGTTCGCGATCACGATGAGCGACCCGATCGACGGCGAAGCTCTCCCGCGCTCGACGAGGCTCAGCATCGACGGACTGAGCTTTGTGACTTTCGCGAACGCCTGAAGGGTCAGTCCGCGGAGCTGCCGCAATTCCCGAATTCGATTTCCGATCGAGGCGATCGTGCTGGCGGTTACCTCTGCCAGCCCTTCGACGTTTCGCGTTGCACCCGCTGACTCCACGCCTGCCTCCGTTGCCGCGTCGTCGCCCCGCAGATCCCCGGCCGCCGTCAATCGTATTGACCGGGCAGTTTTAATAATATCAAATGGATTTGAGTGAAATTGAGAATGACGCGTGCCCTATGGATGCAGCTCCCACGACCGTCCGCGTGCTCGATACTGCGGGCGACCTGCCAGAAATACCGATCCTGGAGGGCGACGGCAATGCGAAGGTCGTGATGTGGCCGGGAAACGGTGCCAGCTTCCGCAGTTTCAATCTGATTTCCATGAAAGACGGCACTTCGACCATTCCGCTGACCCATCCGTCGGACTGCGTCTGGTACGTGATGGAAGGCGGCGGCGCGATTGTCGATCTCGCGAACGGGGAAACCGTCCCGCTGGCCGAAGGCACCATGCTGCATATCGATGCGGGCGACCGGTATCGCATCGTCGCAGGTGTTGGCGGGCTGCGGGTGCTCGGTGGGCCGTGCCCTGCCGATGAGGCGCTTTATGCGGGGCTCAAACGTACAGGAGAGGCTGGTGGCGATCCGCGTATTTCATCGTGACAGGCCGAGCCTTCGTCTTCCGCTGATTTCGAAAGACGCCCGCTTCGTCATCTGGCCGGGCGTCGACGCCTGGGATGCGAACCTCAACTATGTCCGCATGGAGCCCGGCGAGGAGAACGTGCCGCACGTTCACACCCTGTCCGAGGACACGATCTTCATCCTCGAAGGCGCAGGCACCATCCACGACTACACCAACGACATCGAGTTGCCGTTCCATGCCGGGTGCGTGGTCCACGTGCCGGTCGGCGTGAAGCATGCCGTTAAGGCAAATTCCGGCGTGACCGTCGTCAGCGTTGGTGGACCCGCGCCCGCCGACGTTCCGCTTTTGAAGGCATTAAAGGCGTTGCCCGCCGATGCGGAGCCGCGTTGATGCCGTTTCGGATTTCTGCGGTTCAACTGCAGAGCGCGCTTTACGACCTGAACGGCAATCTTTCCCGGGGCGCGGCCGCCATCGAACGCGCGGCGGGCGACGGCTCCCGCGTCGTGCTTCTGCCCGAGCTTGCCGCATCGGGCTACGGTCTCGACCCGAACGGGCTCGCACGGGCGTCGGATCCTGTTGACGGCGTGGTTTTGCGGGCGTGGAGCGCGCTGGCGAAGCGCCACGACATCTTCATCGCCGGCGGCTTTTGCGAGCGCGAGGGCGACCGCCTGTACAATTCGGTTTTGCTGGTCGGCCCTGACGGGCTCGCAGGCCATTACCGCAAGCTCCATCTGTTCGACCGCGAAAAGACCGTCTTCACACCCGGCGATAAAGGCCTGCCGGTTTATCGCCTGCCCTTCGCCAAGGTCGGCCTTTGCGTTTGCTACGATCTGCGCTTCGTCGAAGTGGTGCGCGCACTGGCCTTGCAGGGCGCCGATCTGATCCTCGTGCCGACCGCATGGGTCGGAGGATTCGACCGGGCCGACGTCGATGCGAGCGGGTTCATTGGACAGGTCAGCGGCGTGCTGGTGCAGGCCAACCTCAATCAGGTGTTCGTCGCCTGCGCATCGCAGGCGGGAATTGCCGGCGGTATCCGGTTCCTCGGCTCATCGCTGATCGTCGACCCTTACGGACGCCCGATGGCCGGCCCGCTCGGCCAGACCGTGGAAGCCATTGCGTCCTCGGAGATCGACGCCGACGACGCCCGCACAGCCCGCGCCCGCTCGGATCTCATTCGTCCACGCGAGGATCGCCGGACCGACCTCTACGGGGTGGTCGTCGCCGGCACCACGTACTGAAACCCGAATACTGGCGGCGACGTAATATTCGCGGAAACGCCAAGAAAAACGGCCCGAACTGACGAGAATATCAGCAGGTCTCACGGTCGATTGGATATTGACAAGCGGCCCTGACTGAATTTGGATCACATTAAAAGAAGCCCGGATTTTTTTAAATATAACAAAATCCGCCCACCTGCTTCGGACGATGGAGGACTTCATGGCCACGCTGTCCTTGCGCAACTACTGGCAGCCGATTGCCACGACGGAAGAGGTTTCTGAAAAGCCGCGCGCGTTCACGATGCTCGGCGAACGGCTCGTGGCATCTCGCGATCCGCAGGGTGTGTCCGTTTTCAAGGACCTGTGCATCCATCGCGGCGCGGCACTGTCCGGAGGAACGACGCGCGACGGCACCATCGTCTGTCCGTATCACGGCTGGAGATACGACCGCACGGGAGCCTGCGTTCATATCCCGTCGCTGCCGCCCAACGCACCGATCCCCGAGAAAGCCCGCGCGATCGCGTATCAGGCCCGCGAAGCGTTCGGTCTGGTCTGGGTCTGTCTCGCGGCGCCGGCGATGCCGTTTCCGGAATGGCCGGACGACGCCTGGAACCGCGACGACTACAGAGTCATCCTCGTCAAGGCCTACGACTGGAAAGCCGCGGCGGGACGCGTCGTTGAAAACGCGATGGACTTTTCGCATTTCAACTTCGTCCATGTCGGCTACACCGAACTCGCCGACGGCCCGCTGATCAAGCCCTATGAAGTCGCGCGCACCGAACGCGGACTGAACTATTCATACGACGACGGCCATCTGCTGCGCAGCTACCTCGTCGAATTTCCCTTCATCGTGCACGACCGCAAGAGCGTGGTTGCGGCCGGCAAGGTAAAGACCTGGTCGGACAACGACGATTCAAAACCCGGCGATGTGACGACGCTGTCTTTCATCGCCGCTCCGGTCGATGAAACGCGCACGCGCATCTACGTTTTTGTCGGACGCAACCATTCCCTCAACCGGGACGACGCAGATTTCACCGGCGGCTTCGACGCGGTGATGGAGCAGGACAGGGTCATCGTCGAAAACCAGCGGCCCGAACAGATACCGACCGAAATCAAGGAAGAACTGCATCTGCGCTTTCCGGACGCCGCGTCGATTGCCTATCGCCGCATGCTTCGCGACCTCGACAAAGCCGAGGCGTTTCATCTGTGACCGGGACTGGAGTTTGAGGACGGCACGATGAACGGGAGGCTCCAGGTCAAGGTGCAGACGGTCGCGGAGCTTACTGCCCGCATCAATGCCTATGAGCTCGTGCGCGCAGGCTCCGCAGACGCGCTGCCTTCGTTCACCGCCGGCTCTCACATCACCCTGCATCTGCCGTCCGGCACGGAACGGCAATACTCGCTCTACAACGATCCGGCCGATACCACCCGCTATTGCATCGCCGTGCAGCGCGAAGAAGCCGGCCGCGGCGGATCGCTCGAGGTCCATCGGGCGCTCTCCGCCGGAAGCGTGCTGAGCATCTCGCCGCCGCGCAACCTGTTTCCGCTGAGCGACGATGCCCGGAGTGCAATTCTGATCGCCGGCGGCATCGGCATTACGCCGATTTTGTCGATGGCCCGCGACCTGACGGCGCGCAATGTCCCGTTCCAGCTGATCTATCTGGCGCGCGACCCGCAGAGTGCGGCGTTTATCGAAGAGATCGAGTCCATAAAGGCGGTCGCCCCTTCCACGCTTTGTCATTTTGATGGAGGGCAACCGGCAAACGCATTCGACATTGGCAAGCTTCTGGCAACGCCGCGGCGCGGCGCGCACGTGTACTGCTGCGGGCCTGACGGACTGATGAATGCCGTGCGCGAGGCCGCATCGCAATGGCCGGCCGGCACGGTGCATTTCGAATATTTCAGCAACGATGGTGCCGGGCCGCTCGCCGGCGACCGGCCGTTCACGGTGCGCCTTGCGCGCAGCGGGCAAACCATCGAAATCGCCGAAGGCCAGACAATCCTTGACGCGCTTCTCGCCGCGGGAATGGACGTCGATTACAGCTGCGCCGAGGGCACGTGCGGCACCTGCATTGTCCCGCTCCTTGAAGGTGAAGCCGACCACCGCGACAGGGTACTGCTGCCGTTCGAGCGCGAAACGAAAATCGCCATTTGCTGCTCACGGGCGAAATCCGGTCTCATCGCGATAGATCTTTAGAGGCTGTCAGATGGACGGATAGCGGACCGGAACAGGAACTGCCGGGGAAATGCTCTGAAATTGCGACAAGAAGCCAACGATCTGCACAGGAGTTTGCAACACAGGTTGCGAACAGCAAAGAAGGGGAAGCATGTAATGGAACGATCTTCACTCAAGATGGCGATGGCGCTGATCGGCGGCGTCGTGATGCTGGGCGCCGCCGGGCAGGCCGCGAAAAGCGCCGACAAGCCGATCACGGTCGGGCTCATCATGGAGGCCCGTCCAGAAGTCGAGCCGTGGAGCCTCGCCTGGCATGACGCCGCCGAGGCGATGAAGAAGAAAGACCCGTCGATCAAGGTCATCGAGTCCTACGAGGCCTATAACTCGGCGCGCGCCGAGCCGGTCGCACGGCAGATGCTCGAACTCGGGCGCGAACGTTCTTCTGCTTTCGACCTTCGTGCTCAGCGACGTCGCCAAGACGCTCGCACCCGAATACAAGCAGGTGCCGATGGCGGTGTCTTCGTTCGGCGTGATGATGCAGCCGAACCTCTCCTCCATCACCGCAAGCTATCTGGAGATGGGCTACTCGAACTGCTGGCTGCTGACCAAAATGTCGAAAGACGGCCGGATCGGCATGGTCGGCGCGCAAAAGGCGCCGTTCGAAACCGAACAGATGGAAGGCTGCAAGGTCGGCGCAGTCGCGGCGAACCCGAACGCCAAGATCGTTCTCGTCAACAGCAACAGCTTTACCGACACGCAGGCGAACCGCGAACAGGTCAAGGGGCTGCTCGATCAGGGAATAACCGAGATCAACCTGATGTCGGGCACCGAAGACGCCGTCGGCGGACTTCGGCTCTGTGAAATCGAGCAACGCCCACTGCACCACATGGGGTGGCGATGCGCGTTTCTGGGCACCCAAATCAACCGTGACAACCACGGTCCTCGACTGGGGCGTGGTCATGGACGAACTGGTGAAGCAGGCCCGCAGCGGTAACGCCAAAGCCCAGGCCTTTGATCTCACTTACGGGAACGGCGGCCTGAAGGTTCCCGATTTCGGCAAGGACAGTGCGGTCAGCCCCGCCCTTCAGGCCGAGTTCAACAAGATGATCGAAGGCCTCGCGTCACAGAAAATCGCGCTGCCGGCGAGCAAGGTGCATCCGGGCCTGCGCTGATCGGGTATGGCCGGTGGACCGGCCTTACGGCCGGCCCACCGGCAGTCCACCGCATTCGAGAGACAGAATGCTTGCAAAAGCCGAACGGCTCCGCATGAGCGGGATCACCAAGAAATTCGGTGATCTGGCGGCCATCGATCAGGTCGATATCGCGCTCAATCACGGCGAAATTCACGCCATCGTCGGCGAGAACGGCGCGGGCAAGACCACGCTGATGCGCGTGCTCGCGGGACACATGCCCGCCACCGCCGGCTCGATGGTGCTCGAGGGCGAGCCGGCGCGGATCGACCGCGCGATGCCAGGTCAGCGGCCGACGGTCGGCTTTCTCGAACAGGAAGGCGGCCTCGTCACCGAACTGACGGGAACCGAAAACCTCATTCTCGCCGAGGCGCGCGGCCTCTGGTCGAACCGCAAAGAGGCGAGCGCACGGCTCAGGGAGCTTGCGACGCGCTTCGGCGGCGCGATCGATCCCGACGTACCGGTGGTGTCGTTGCCGATGGGCCAGCGTCAGCGGCTTGAGATTCTCGTCATTCTGGCGCGTGGCGCCAACATTTTGATCCTCGACGAGCCGACCGCATCGCTGTCGGTCGAAGACGCCAAAACGCTCGGCGAAATCATGCGCCGTTTCGTTGCCGGCGGCGGCTCGGTTTTTTATATCAGCCACAAGCTCAACGAAGTCCGCGAGATTGCCGACCGCATCACGGTCATGCGCCGCGGCAAGGTGGTGGGCCGCCACGCCGCGCACGATGTAACGGTCGGACAGCTTGCGGCCGAAATGGTCGGGGAGTTTGTTGCCGTCGGCGCACGCGCCCAGGCGTCGGGCGGACAACCATCCGACGGCCTCATCGACGTCGCGCTGGGCGTCCGGGGCGAAGTCCATTACGACGGACCGTCGCGCGAAATCTGCGTGCTGCGAGGCGTATCGGTCCTCTCGGGTTACAAGTCGGAATCCGCGCTGTCGGACATCGATCTGACCGTTCGTGCCGGCGAAGTCGTCGGTGTGGCCGGCGTGGTCGGAAGCGGACAGACCGTGCTCGCGGAAACGCTCGCGGGACTGCTTTCGCCGCACAGCGGGACGATCCGGCGTGCCGACGGCGCCATCGCCTACGTGCCGGAGAACCGGCATCGCGATGCGCTGGCGCTGCCGCTGACCATCCGCGACAATCTGATCGTGCTCTCGCACAAACGTCCGGAATACTCGCGCGGCTTCTGGTTTCGCCGCGACGTCATCGACACGCGGCTGTCCGCGGTTCTGGAAAAATCCCGCGTGCATGGCGCCGACCGCGACGCGCCGGTTTCGAGCCTTTCCGGCGGCAACCAGCAGAAGCTGGTGCTGGGACGCGAACTGGAGCAGGCCCCTGCCCTGCTGGTGGCGCACAATCCGTTCCGGGGGCTGGACGTACGCGCCATCCAGGACGTGCGGGACGCCATTTTCGGCGCCTGCAAATCAGGCTCCGGCGTCGTTATGATCAGTTCCGATCTCGACGAGCTGGTCCAGCTCGCGCACCGGATTGTAGTTCTGTTTGCCGGACGGATCGCCGGTGAAGTCGATATCGCCAGCGAAGGACTCGAATCGATCGGGCGGCTGATGGGCGGCGTGGCGCATGATCACGCCCGCTAGAAAGCCGTTCACCGCAGGTCCCTTCGTCGCGGCAGCGGGGTCCGTATTCGTCGCGGTGGCGTTGATCGTCTGCCTGTTCCTCGCGGTCGGCATCGATCCTCTGACCGCGGCCGGGGTGATCTGGAAATCGACCTTCGGCTCGCTGCGCACGTTCGGCGAGGGGCTCGTTCGAGCCACCCCGCTGCTGATGATCGCGGCGACGCTTTTGCCGTCGCTTCGCGCAGGCCTCTACAACATCGGCGCGCCCGGTCAGCTTGGCGCGGGCGCGCTCGCGACCACGCTCGTCGCTCTGGCCATGCCCGGCGCGTCCGGCTGGACCGTTATTCCGCTCTGCGCAGCGGCCTCGATTCTCGCCGGCGGCGCCACGGCCCTTATTCCCGGCGTGCTGAAAGCGCGATGGCGGGTGAACGAGATCGTGTCCACGCTGGCGATGAATTTCATCGTGGTGGCGTTACTCGGCTACCTTCTGAACGGGCCGCTGCAAAGCGACTTCGCAAATCTTCCGCAGTCGCCGTCGCTGCCCCGCAACAGCGCGCTGCCGCTGCTGATTTCCGGAACGCGGGCGCATATCGGGCTGCTGGTCGCCCTCGTGTTCATTCCGGCATTGCTGTTGATGGACCGCTCGCTGCTCGGCTATCGGCTGCGGCTGTTCAGCGTCAATCCCGTCCTCGCCAAACGCGCCGGCGTGGGAGCCGCTTCCTACGTGACCTGGCTGATTACGTTCGGCGGAGCGGGCGCGGGCCTTGCGGGCTGGATGCAGGTCGCCGCCATCGACCACCGCCTTTACATCACGGTCGCGGGTCCGGTCGGCTACGCCGGGCTGTTCGTCGCCCTGCTTGGCGCGCTCCACCCGCTCGGCGCCGTCGTTGCGGCCTTCTTTCTCGGCGCACTGCTTTATGGCGGCGCCGCCCTTCAGGTCGGAGCCGGGGTCTCCCCCGAAATCATTCAGGTGTTTTTGGGACTCATTCTCTTTGTCTACGCGTCGCGTCCCAATGCAGCGAGATAGACCGGTGACTGCGTCATGGAATTCATAGAAATCGTCGCCAGCAGCGGTGTGCGGCTGATGGTACCGCTGTTGCTCGCGGTACTGGGCGAACTGATCTCCGAACGCGCCGGCATCATGAATGTCGGCCTCGAAGGCATGATGACGGCAGGCGCGTTTTCGGCCTACGTCGCCGTGGTTTCCGGCCTCGGCATACCCGCGGCCATTCTGATCGCCGCAATCTGCGGACTTCTGGCAGGCTCGCTGATGGCGTTCGGAGCCGTGTGGATGCGGGGCAACGCCATCCTCGTCGGTTTTGCGCTGTTTGTTCTGGTTCCGGGGCTGGCGAACTTTCTGTTCGTTCAGGGCAAATTGAACGCCGCTGCGCCCGCGCTGCACGACATCAGCATTCCTTACCTTTCAGGCATACCGGTGCTCGGTCCGGCGTTCTTTTCCCAGAACTTCTTCTACTATCTTGCCGTGATACTGACGGTGCTGGTCTGGATCATGTTCGCCCGGACCCGCCTCGGACTGACGATCTCGGCCGTCGGACACAATCCGGCGAAAGCGGAGACCAGAGGCATATCGGCGCGCTTCGTTCAGACCTGCGCGCTCCTTGCCTGCGGAGCCTTCGCCGGACTGGGCGGCGCCGCGCTCTCGCTCGGCGCCGTAGGCTCATACGTTCCGAACATCATCGGCGGGCGCGGGTTCATCGTCATCGCGATCGTGATCCTCGGACGATGGACCGTGCTCGGCGCGGCGGCCGGCGCGCTTCTGATGGGCATTCTCGACGCCCTGAAACTCAATCTGCCGCAGGTGTCGGACATACCGATCCATCTGCTCGGCGGTTTGCCGTGGATCGTGGTGATCCTGATGCTGATCGTCAGTTCACGCATGAGATCGAGCGCGCCGCGCACGCTGGTGGCGTAGCGGCAAGGGGCGGCGGGCACGGCGCCAGCGGAGCAACAGGGGCAGCATGGCACGAAATGAATTCAGGAAGATCAGGGTCGCCGCCGTTCAGGCGGAGGGCTCGTTCATCGATCTCGACCGCGCGACCGATTTCAGTTGCGAACTGATCGCCGAAGCCGCCGCCGGCGGCGCGGACCTGATCGGATTTCCGGAAGCCTTTCTGCCCTGCTTTCCCAACTGGTACGAAACGCTCGGCGAAAGCGCGCTCACCCGCAACCTCGACAAGGAGCTGTTCAAGAATTCGGTGGAAATCCCGGGACCGCATATCGACGCCATAGCGGCGGCGTGCCGCAAAGGCCGGATCAACGCCGTCATCGGCGTCAACGAGCGGCTCGCCGGAACCACCGGCACCATGTTCAACGTGCAGGTTCACGTCTCCCGCGACGGCACGATCATCGGCAAACACCAGAAATACGTTCCGACCACGGGCGAGCGGCAGGTGCACGCGCCGGGCAGGACCGGGTACCAGAATGCGTTTCGGACCGATTTCGGGATGGTGTCGGGCCTGATTTGCGGAGAGAACGTCAATCCCCTCGCCGTCTATGCCGCGGGCGTGTCCTATCCCGTGGTTCACGTCGCGTCGTGGCCGCTCTATTTCGCGCAGTATTTCATGCCCATGAGCGAAGCCATCAACACCACCACCGCCGGTCTCGCTTACAGCCTGAAGTGCTTTGTTCTCAATTCCGTATCGCGGATACCCGAGGCTTTCATCGAAACCGTCGCGCCGGACGACGAATGGCGCAGGTTCTTCCTCGAGCAGCGCGCGTTGAAACCGGGCGCGACCGTCATTGATCCGCTTGGCCGCATTGTCGCGGACGGCTCCGGAAGCGATTCCAGCCTGCTGTACGCCGACATCGATCTGGAACGGGTCATCATTCCGAAATTCGTGCACGACTGGGCCGGCCATTACAACCGCCCCGAACTTTTCGCGCCGCTGTTCAAGTAGAATCACCTTCGGCAGCGGCAGACCCGACGCTTCCGGCAGGCAAGGATATGCGACGATGACCGCTCAGCCTGATTATCTGAAGCCGGGAAAGATCGGCCGTCTCGCCGTCAAGAACCGGCTCGTCCGCGCCGCCACCTCGGAAACGATGGCGACCGACAGCGGCGAGGTCACCGACGCGCTTATAAAGCTTTACAGCGATCTCGCGCGGGGCGGCGCCGGACTGCTGATTACCGGTCACGCCTACATCGACCCGGCCGGCCAGTGCTCGGCGCGGCAGATCGGCATTTATTCGGACCATCTGGTGCCCGGCCTGACAAAACTCGCGGCTGCGGTGCACGAGCACGGCGGACGGATTTTCTGCGAGATTTCGCATGCGGGCAGTCAGTGCGCGATGCCGAACGTGGAGCCCGTGGCACCGTCGGTGTTTGAAAACGCGATATTCTCCCGCCAGCCGCGCGAGATGAGCGAGGCCGACGTCGAAAACGCCATAGCGTCGTTCGGGCAGGCCGCGCGCCGCGCGGCCGAAGCCGGCTTCGACGGCATCCATATCCACGGCGGCAACGGCTATCTGATCTCCCAGTTCTGCTCGCCGCTGAGCAACCGGCGCACAGACCGCTGGGGGGGCGACGCCGGACGGCGAAGCCGGTTTTTTCTGGAAGTTTATGACGCCGTCCGCGCGGCGGTGGGGCCGGACATGCCGGTCACGGCGCGGGTCGGCGTCGCCAATTCATTGCCCGACGGCCTGACCCAGGACGAAGGAATCGATCGCGTCAGGCTGCTCGCCGACCGCGGCCTCGACGCCGTGGAAATGGTCTATTGCCTGATCAAAGATTATGCCGAAAACATTCGGCCGTACGTCGGCGTCGGCGCGTGGCGCGCCTGGCAGGACTGGGTGTTTCCGCGGTTATGGACCGCGCCTGCGCCCGAAGCTTATTACCTTGGCTTCGCAAGAGCCGCCAAAGCACTGATCGACATCCCCGTCATTCTCGTCGGCGGCGTACGCTCGACCGACGTGATGGCGGACATTCTTCGCGCGGGGGAGGCGGATTTCTTCGCCATGGCGAGACCTTTCATTCGCGAGCCCGATTTTCCGGCCGCACTGCAGGCGGGCCGCCGCGGGCGCGTCGATTGCGTCTCGTGCAACATCTGCCTCGCGCACGACGGCATCGATCCGCTGAAATGCTGGAGGAAGAAGGCGTCGGACCTGGCGTTCCACGCCTATTGTCACTTCTGGCGAGACCGCGGCGCGCATTGAGGCCGGCTCGACCGTCCTCCCCCGGATTGATAGTGTGATCCGGCACCGGGCGGGCCTCGCGCCTTCCCGGTGCCGATTGTGCTGCAGCCGCTTCCGGTCAGCCGGATTTACAACTCAACAGCATTTGGGGGGAATTCATGTCCAGTATTGTCAAGCGCAGCATCGACAGCAAAACCGCGGAGGCCGCGGTCGCAGGCGCCGCTGCCAAGGCGCGCGAACTCGGGCTCAAGATGTGCATCGCGGTGACCGACGAGAGCGGCGATCTCAAGGCGTTTCACCGCATGGACGGCGCGCCAAAACTCTCGATCGAGATCGCCGAAAACAAGGCCTACACAAGCGCCGCCTACGGCCTGCCGACCCACGTCTGGCACGATTTCATCAAGGACGATCCACCGCTTCTCCACGGCATCGTGCACACGCCCCGGCTGGTGGTGTTCGGTGGCGGCTATCCGATCAAGGAAAACGGCGAAGTGATCGGCGCCATCGGCCTGAGCGGCGGCCACTATCATCAGGACATGGAATGCGCGAAAGCGGCGCTGGCGGCGATCGGCGCCGAAGTTCCGTAACGGTCTGCCGGAGCGGGCCCTCACCGCGCGATGGCGGCGGCCAGGGCCGCCGCCAATAACATCAGCGGCCGAGATAGGCTTCGCGGATCCGCTGGTGATTGGAGAGTTCCGCAGCCGGGCCTTCCAGCACGATTCTGCCCTCTTCCAGCACGTAGGCGCGCGACGCAGCCGCAAGCGCGATCGCGGTGTTTTGCTCGACCACAAGTACGGTAACGCCCATGCTCCGGATTTCCGCGAGCCGCCCGTAAACTTCCTCGGCGATCAACGGCGCGAGGCCGAGCGAAGGTTCATCCAGCAGCAGGACCCGCGGGCGCGCCATCAGCGCGCGCCCGATCGCCAGCATTTGCTGCTCGCCGCCGGACAGCGACCAGCCGCGCTGCGCCGTTCTCTCCCGGAGGCGCGGGAACAGTCCGAATACCCGTTCGAGCTCGGCGTCGATGCCCTGGCCGATGCCCCGCCAGCCTGCGGTCGCCACTTCGAGATTTTCCATCACCGAAAGGCCCGGGAAAATGCGCCGGCGCTCGGGCACGTGTCCCAGTCCGGCCCGCACGCGCAGTTCGGGCGCCACGGCGTCGATGGCCTTTCCGTCCATTGTCACGGTGCCGGCGCGCGGGCGTGTGAGCCCGGAAATTGCCCGCAGCAGCGTTGTCTTGCCCGCGCCGTTCGGTCCAAGGAGCGCGACGCACTCGCCTTCGGCGACGCTCAGCGTCACCGCGTGCAGCGCCTGAACGGCGCCGTAGAAGACGCTTATGCCGTTACACGCGAGCATGCGCCGCCTTGCGTCCCAGATAGGCCTCGATCACCAGTTCGTCGCCGCTGATTTCGGCGGCGTTGCCTTCCGCGATCTTCCTGCCGAAGTTCAGAACGGAGATGCGGTCGGCGAGCCGCATCACGAGGCCCATATTGTGCTCGATCAGGATCATGGTCAGGCCCTCTTGCCGCAGCGCGCCGATCAAATCGATCAGCGCTTCGACCTCGCCCGAGTTCAATCCGGCCGCCGGTTCGTCGAGCAGCAGCACTTTCGGTTTAAGGATCAGCGCGCGTGCGATTTCCAGCTTGCGCTGCCGGCCATAGGGCAGTTCCGCGACCGGGCGATCCGCATCGGCCGCCATATCGAACCGCGCAAGCAGCGCCATCGCCTCCCCGCGCATCCGCGCTTCCTCGGCACGAAAGCCCGCGGTCCGCGCCACCGCCGCGGCGAGCGAGGCGTGATACCGGATCGCGCCGCCCGCAAGCACGTTCTCCAGCACCGACAGCCGCCCGAACAGACGGCCGTTCTGGAAAGTGCGCGCCATGCCGGCCTGCGCCACCCGATGCGACGCCCGGCCCGTGAGATCCACGCCGTCTAGCGTGATCGTGCCGCTGTCCGGCTTGAGCGCGCCGGACAGAAGATTGACGAAGGTGCTCTTGCCGGCGCCGTTCGGGCCGATCAGCGCGTGGACCGTGCCGCGGGCCGCGTCGAGGTCGAGACCGTCGATGGCGAGCAGACCGCCAAAACGTCGTGCAAGATTCCGCACCGACAGGAAAGCCTCACTCATGGCGCGCGATCCCGATGCGCCGCAGCCGGGTCAGCGCGCCGGCAATCCCGTCCGGCATCAGAATGAGGATGACGAGAACGCCGACGCCGAAAACCGCGAGATAGGCTTCGCCGACGAAGCGCAGCCATTCCGGCGCGAAGCTCACCAGGACGCTGCCGCCGATGGCGCCCAGGATCGACGTCTCGCCGCCGACGATCAGCATCACGAGCAGCGTGATCGAATGCACCAGATCGAAATCGTTTGGCGCTGCGTAATGCGCGTAGTGCGCATAGAGAGCGCCGCTGAGCCCCGCGAACGCGGCCGAGACCGTAAACGCCAGCACTTTTGCGTGGAGAATGGAAACGCCGGTCGCCCCGCAGGCCAGTTCATCGTCGCGCACCGCGATCATCGCGCGTCCGAAGCGCGAATGGCGGATCGCAACCGCGATCAAAGACACGGCAACGAGCACGGCGACGACGAGATAATAAAAGCGCTGATCGGTATCGAAGCGGAAACCCGCAACCGCGATGCCGGGGATACCGCTCAGGCCGTTGTCGCCGCCGGTCACGTCGATCCAGTTCTTCGCAACGATCTCCATCGTGACATTGAAACCGACGGTCGCGAGCGCGAGATAATGACCGCGCAGCCGCAGCAGCGGGACGCCGATCGCTGCCGCGGCGATCGCCGTGATGACGACGGCGAGCGGAATGGACAGCCAGAATCCAAGCCCGAGACGCAACGCCAGAATCGCGGAACCGTAGGCGCCGACGCCGACAAAAGCGGCCTGGCCGAGGTGCAGCAGCCCGGCATAGCCGAACGCGAACAGCAGTCCGATCACGGCGATGGCGGAGATCAGGCTGAGATCGAGCAGATGCAGTCCGTAGGACGACACCACAAACGGCAGCAGCAATGCGACCGCAAGGCCGCACACAAGCACAAGGACTTTTGCCGTACCGGGCCTCAACCGCGCTCCCCGATGCGCTCGCCGAAAATCCCCTGCGGGCGGAGCAGCAGAAATCCGATCATGACCGCGAAGACCAGCGCGTCCTTGTATTCGGACGAAATGTAGGACGCGCCAAGGATTTCACAAAGACCGACGAGGATGCCGCCGCAGATCGCGCCCGGAATGCTGCCAAAGCCGCCGATCACGGCGGCCGCGAACGCCTTGAGCGCCAGCGAATCTCCCATGCTGGCATCGATGAACCAGATCGGCGCCAGCAGCAGCCCCGCGATCCCGGCGAGGATCGCCACCAGCATCCAGCTTATGCCGTAAATTCTCTGGACCCGGATTCCCATCAGCAGCGCCGCGTCGAGATCCTGGGCGACGGCCCGCAACTGCTTGCCGACCAGCGTGCGGTGCAGGAACAGGGAGACGCAGCCGATCAGCACGGCCGCGACCACCACGACGAAAATGGCGTGAAGCGGAATCGCGGTTCCGCGCACATGAAGAATGCCGCCGCCGAGCGGCGACGGCACCGAGGCCGGCAGTGGTCCCCACACCATCTGCGCGACATTTTGAATGGCGATACCCATCGCAACCGTGCCGATCACGATCGTCACCACCGACTTTCCGCGCAGCGGCAGAAAGGTCGTGTAGAAAAACGCAACACCGACCACCGCCATCGCCGCGAACGTCATCGCATACGACACCGGCATGTTGGCATGGGTGTAAGCGATGGACGATGCGCCGACGAACGCGCCCACGGTCACAAGCTGGCCGGTGGCGAAATTGACAACGCCCGTCGCCTCATAGGCGATCTCAAAACTGAGCGCGATCACGGCATAGATGCTGCCAATCGCGAGCGCGTTGGTGAAGAGCTGGGCGAATTGCAGCATGCAGGCGCGGCTTCAGTCCGGATAGTGGCGGATGAGCTTGAACTCTTTGGTGCCTTCCTCGAACTTGACGAGAGCGACCGAGTGGGCCGTTTCGCCCCGTGCATCGGTGGTGAAGCTCCGCGTCACGCCCTTGTAGTCTTTCAGGTTGGCGAAATAGTCGCGGATCTTCTCGCGGTCCGGGCCGAACTTGCGCAGCGCGTCGGCGAGGATCATGGCCGCGTCGTAGTAGCAGGACCCGAACGGATCGGCGCGCATGTTGAAGCGGGCCGCAAACCGTTTGGCATAATCGGCGCTTCTGGGGCCGACATCCTCGCCAAGCACCGCGTCCGGCATCGCATAAAGATCGTGCGTATCGGACGGGCCGACGAGATTGAGCAGCGACGACAGGATGAATGAGGGATTGCCGAAGAACGGCACATCGATGCCGAGCGTGCGGCGCTGGCTGAGCACCAGCGCGCCGTCGCGTACGTACGAGAAGGCGATCAGCGCTTCGGCGCCCTTGTTCTTGAGACTCAAAAGCTGCGGCGAGAAATCGTTGTCGCGGCCGTTATAAAACTCGTTGCCGACGACCTCCATGCCCGCCTTCTCGAGCCCTGCCGCCGCCACCACCCCCGACGCGGTGCCGTAATCATCCTGGACGTGAATGATGCCGATTTTTTTCACTTTCACCTGCGAGGCTATCGCCGGCGCCATCGCTTCCGCGCCGATATTGTCCGGCGGACGGATACGGAACATCCACGGGTTTTTGCGGTCGGAAACCGAAACGGCACCGCCGGCATAGACCACGGGAATTTTCGCGTTCGCGACCTCGGGCTCGACGGCGAGATTCTGCACCGTGTAGCTGCTCAGGAAAATGAACGGCGGATTCTGTTCTCTCGCCAGCTTGATGAAAGCGTTCACGGCGACGCTGTTCGATGCCTGCGTATCTTCGAACACGATGCGCAATTTTTTGCCGTTGATGCCGCCGGCTTCGTTGATGTCGTCGCGCGCCATCTGCAGGGCGTCGTAGTATTGCAGGCCCGAGCCGGCCAGCGGCCCGGTGATCGGAACGGTGGCCCCGACCACGATCTCATCGTCGGCGGCGTTCGCCGGGCCGGCTGGCAGCGCGGCCACGGCCGCGGATGCCGCCAGCAACGCGCCGATTGTCATCATCCGATAACGTGCGGTCATGTTCGTGCTCCTTGTTGCTCAAAGGCCGAGAACGCCGGGATTTATGATCCGGTCGGGGTCGAGCCGCTGTTTCCACGAAGCCCAGCGCTCGCGGGCGGCCGCGCTGACGCCGGGACTGGACGAATAGCTGCGGCCGATCTGGAAATGCCCGGCGCCGGCCCGGTCGATCGCGTCGATCAAAGCGCGGCGCAAATCGAGCACAGCCGCCCGCGCGGCGGGACGCGCGGGCCGGTCGCCAAAGGCCGCGACCTGATCCGTCTGGCAGAAACGCCGATGCAGCGGCGACAGCGCATCCGGCCAGAACAGTTGCGGTTCGATCACCACGCGACGGCCCATCAGCGAAATGAGGATCGCTGCGCGAATTTCATGCGTCCGCATCGCGCCGGCCCATTCCGCGAGCGTCGTCTTGACCGCGCTCAGCCCTCGCGCGGCGTCGGCAAGCCCGAACACGCCATGCAGCGGCAGCCACAGCTCCCCCTCGGGACCGAGCAATGCCTTGATGCGGCGGAACGGGCGCGCCCGCGTGACCCTCGGAATGACGTCCGGCATCGGCTGGCCCCCGCCGGTGAGCGCGCGCCGGGCGGTTTCCGCCAGTGCCTCGCGCGCCGCTTCGTCGTCGCCTTCGACGCAGACATGCAGCGACCAGCCAATGTCCGCGATTCCGCTCCGGGTCCATCGCGCCGCCCGCACGACGTCGGCAAGGCCGCTTAATCCCTGCCCCGCAGTCAGCAAATCGCCCGCGAACGACGCGCCTTCGGAGAGCGAAAAACCGCCGCGCGCCAAATTCGCATGTACGCCCGGATCGAACACGTAAACTTCGCCGAGGCCCGGAATTCCCGCCAGCGAAACGAGCGCCGCGAGCGCATCCTCGCCCTGCGAAAATGCAAACGATCCAAATTTCGCGGTCGCCGGACGCGGCATGACCGCGAGCGTCACGGCCGTGCGAAGTCCGAACGCACCGCAATCGCCCGCCAGCGGCTGCGGCGCAAAGATGCCGTCGGCGCGGTCGGAAGCGGTCAGCTTCACGGTTTCGCCGGTACCGGCAACGATTGTCGAAGAGATGATGCTGCTCTCCCCGACCGGCCCGTGGCCGGCTGCGCCGAAGAAGCCGCCATCCTGCGCCGCGAGACCGCCGACCGTCGCGCCGATACCCGAGAGAGGTCCGAAGCTCGGGACGCGAAGTCCCGCGGCATTGAGCGCATCGTCGAGCGCAGCCCAGGTCGCGCCCGCCCCGGCGGTGACGTGCGCGGCGTCGCGCTCGACGGATATCGTGCGCAGCAGTCCGGCATCGACGATCGCGGCCGGACTTTGTGAAGGCGTGTAGCCGCCGGTGTAAGACCAGCCGCCGCCGCGCGGAAACAGCGCGCAGCCTTCGCGGCGAGCGACGGAAACGATCGCCGCCGCCTGTTCCTCGCTGTCCGGCCGCAGAATCGCGGCGGCGGTCGCAGCCCCCGGACCCGCGATGTCGGACGAAGCCAGCGCACATTCCTGAGGATCGTCCACGACCGCCAGCGACGGGATCGCGCTCCGGAACGATTCAGCGATCCCCGAACCCGACTGGCTGGCGGCGGCATGCCCGGTCATGCCGCGAGCCCCTTGCAGATGGCGCGGGCGCGTTCCGCCGGTTCACCGCCCGCATACAGCAGCGGAAGTTTGTTTGCCTCGGCGAGTTTGGAAGACTGCGCGGACCAGGGATGTCCGGGAAGGACGATCAGCGACGTGCGGTCGGAAATTGCCTTGAGCAGTTTTGCCAGCGGCGGCGCAAGCACCGCAGTCAGCGTCGCCGCCCCCTGCGTGCCGCCGCGCATCCAGTCGGTCAGTTGATCCTGCAAAGTTCCCACATCCGGATCGGTGCCGCAGTTCAGGGCGAATTCCGGCTGCGCATCGTACCATGGCCGCCACAGCGTGCGATCGCGCAACTGGTGCCACGCGGCGAGGAGGTGCGAGCCGTCGCGGCGCGGCGTCACGTCGCTGGTGTGGCGCGTCAGTTCGGCCCGCATCTCGCCCGGAACCGGGTCGAGCAGCACAAGCCTCGCGTGAGGCGCCAGCGCCGCCAGCGCACAGCCGAGGCCGCAGCTTTCGCCGATCGCGGCAATATCGAAATCGTCGCTGTCCAGTTGCAGAAGCGCTGCGAGCGTCGCAGCGGCGATGTCCGCCACATCGGGCTGACCGGAGAGCGAGGATGCGCCGAACCCTGGCGGATCGACGGCGAGCACCCCACGCTCCCGGCCAAGCGCCCGGATCAGATGAGCTTCGCCGCGTGCCGAACCGGGAATGCCGGGCAGCAGCACGATCCGGCGCGTACCGGATCGTCCGCTCGAGGTTATACCGATCGTTCCGCCGGCGACGCGCAGGATTTCCTGCGATGGCGCGGTGGCCCGGAATTTGGCGGCAGGCGGCGGCAAAGCAGGCGGCTCGCCCGCCGCACCCTGCGCCAGCGCCTCGGCCATCGCCGCGACCCATTCGTCACGATCTTCGCCCAGCTTCCGGACCTTGACCGCCGGCGGCAGTTCGCCGAGCAGATCGAGGTGCCCGAACAGCAGATCGTCGGAGCGCGCCATCACGACTGACGGAACGGTCAGTGCCCGGACAGCGGCTCCGCCGTCGATGCGAAAGGCCGCGGCGTAGGCCGCGCGATAGGCGTCGCCCGACGCGAGGAAATCGACCACGACGTTCTGCATCGTCGCGGGATCGGCAAGAGCACGCGGCAGACGCGCCCATTGGCCCAAAAGGTGCCAGGGAAACACCGTGAACTGATCCTTGACCCGGCTCCACAGCCAGGCGAGGTGCGTGCCCGCCCAGTCGGGCCGGATTGGCGCGAGGTAGAACTGCGCGTATTCGCTCTGCTCGGCAGGCGTGAACATCCCGTAGCCGTCGAGTGCGAGAGCCGAAACGCGTGCCGGATGATGACCCGCCGCGGCCACCGCGATGGCGGCTCCGGTGTGCGTGCCGTAAACCGGCACCCGGTCGAGCCCGAGCGCGTCGAACGCGGCAATCAGCGCATCGCCGAAATCCGCGGCGTCCGGCCGCGCGATCCGCAACGGGTCGGACCAGCCGAAACCCGGCGTGTCGAACGCGAACACGGTGAAGCGCCCGGCCAGAGCCTCGCCCAGCGGCAGTACCGCAACGGCCGACCGGGGCGATGCATGCAGCAGCACCACCGGCGGCCCGTCGCCGAAGCGGCGGTAGCCAATCTTGCGCCCGTCCGGGGTCTCGACGATCCGGGGCGCAAGATCGAAGGCCATGATCTAGGCCCGCTTGCGCAAATCGGTCTTGAGTACCTTTCCCGCGGCGTTGCGCGGCAGCGCATCGACGAACACGACGCTGCGCGGCACTTTATAACCGGCGAGGTTTTGTTTGCATGCCGCGATCAGGTCGTCGGCGGCAACGGTTGCGCCGCGCTGCATGACGACGAAGGCCCTGCCCGCTTCGCCCCAATATTCGTCGCTTACGCCGACCACAGCGGCTTCCCTGACGCCTGGCACGCGGACGAGAAATTCCTCGACCTCGCGCGGATACACGTTGACGCCGCCGGAAATGTACATGTCCTTCTTGCGGTCGACGAGATAAAAGTATCCCTCGTCGTCCATCCGCGCGAGATCGCCGGCCGAGAAAAAGCCGTCGCGCATGGTCGCTGCCGTCGCCTCGGGCTGATTCCAGTAACCGAGGAACAGGCACGGCGAGTTGTTGTAGAGTTCGCCCACTTCCCCGGGCCGCACCGGCGCGCCGTCCTCGCCCAGAAGACGCACTTCGTTCATCAGAAACGGCCGGCCGACACACTGCTGCTTGCGCAGCTGGTCGGGCGGACGGAGATTGGTGACAACGCCGCCTTCGGTCGAACCGTAAGTTTCGTGCAGGATGCCGTCGCCGAAATATTCGACGATCAGTTCCTTGGTGCGCTGTGGCAAGGGCGCCGCGTTCGAGACGAGCGCCTTGAGCGACACGCCGCGCCAGCGATCCCTGACCGGCTTTTCCAGTCCGAAAATGGCATTGAAGTGGGTCGGCACCATGAAGGTGCCGGCGGCCCGGCTTTCATGCAGCCTGCGGATGGCGGTTTCGGCATCGAAGCCGGTAAGGATTTCGCAGGTGCCGCCGAAGAACACCGCGGCGTGCGCAAAACTGAATCCGGCGCCGTGAAACAGCGGCGCGATGGCGAGATAATAATCGCCCGGCGAGTAGCAGCCATATTCCGACGCCATGCAAAATCCGACCATGACGCGCGAGCGGTGCGAAAGCGTGACGCCGCGCGGCTTGCCGGTCGTGCCCGACGTATAGGGAAGCGCGAATGCCTCCCATTCATCGACCAGCAGCCGGTCGGCGCCCGGACGCGCCTCGTTGAGCAGCGCCTCGTAAGCCGGGCCGATAACGACGATGCTCTCGATCGCGGGACAGTCGGCGGCGCGCACCTGCGGCTCGGTTTCCGGCGAGACAAACACGACCCGCGCGCCGCAGTCGTTGAGGATGAATCCGAGTTCGGCCGGCGTCTGCCGCGGGTTCGGTGTCGCGATGGCGACGCCGGCCTCGGACAGGCCGTCAACGATCTCGATATATTCGAGGCAGTTGCCGGAGACGATCGCGGCGCGGTCGCCCCTCGCGAGGCCGAAGCGATGGCGCGCGAGCGCCGCGACGCGGTCGATGCGATCAACAAGCTGCCCGTAAGTCAGTTCGCGTTCGCCGCAGCGGAGCGCAAGCCGGTCCGGTTCGCGCAGCGCGCAGGACCGAATGCCGCTCGCCATCGTCATCGGCCGATAATTCGCCGGCAAGTGAACCTGCCGACCGTCCGTCATCGCGCGGCACCCGCGCTCTCCGGAAGCCGGAAGACGCGAAGCGCATTGTCGCGCATCAGCATCTGCTGCGCGTCGGGCCGCAGGGAAAGGCCCTGGATTTCGGCAACGGCGCGTTCCGGATCGATCACCGGCCAGTCGGTGCCGAACAGCACCTTATGCCGCCCGTAGGTGTTGAGATAATGGATGAGCTGCGCCGGCCAGTGCTTCGGTGCGTAAGCGTCCACGCCGATGAAGACGTTCTCGTGCTTCCACGCCATCGCGATCATCTCGTCGGCCCACGGCACGCCGATGTGAATTCCGATCAGCTTGAGCTCGGGAAAATCGATGGCAACGCGGTCCAGCGTGATCGGGCGCGCGACGCTCGGCAATCGCCGGTCGCGCTGATAGACCAGATTCTGGCCGACCTGCATCATGATCGGGATGTCGAGTTCGCAGCACTTGGCGTAATACGGATAATACTTCGCATGGTCGGGCGCGAGCTCGAACCAGTGCGGATAGAGATGGGCGCCGACGAAGCCGAGTTCGCGCACCGCGTATTCCAGATCACGCAGCCCCTGCATGCCGCGAAACGGATCGACGCCTGCCAGCCCCGAAAACCGTCCAGGGTGATCCTTGCAGATCGAATGAACGCGCTCGTAGGGAATCTCGAACGAGCCTCTGACCCTGAGGTCGCCGGCGCGGACAGCGATCAGCAATGACCGGTCGATACCCGCACGATCCATCTTTTGCAGGTAGCGGTCGATCGAAACGCCGCCGCGCATGTCGTCCGGCATGCGGACCTGCGTCATGAAGTCGGCATCGATCCCGGTCTGCCCAAGCTCGAGCTCCTGGGCAGTAAACAGATTGACAACGATATCGATGGCACCCATTTCGCCGTTCCGTCCATGGCCACAATGCCATTCCGGCTGCGGCGCGCCGATGGACAGGGCCAAAGCTGTATACAAAATCTGTCGGCAAGCGCAACAGCCGTTACGGTTTGGCTGCGTCCAAGTCCAGAACTTTTGCTGCGTCCTGAAAATGCAACAGCCGGGCGGGCACGAAGCGATCCGGCCAGCGAGCGCCACGCACGCCGGGATGCCGGCCCGTTGTTGCCGGTCGCACGGCTACGCCTTGAGGTCGAGCCAGCGTTCGAACAGCAGCCGGCCCTGCCCGCGCAACCGCTGTTCGTATGCGGTGAACTGACCAATCAAAGTCTCTCCCGAGCCCGCGCCGAGCACATTGTGTAATGCACTCGCGTATTCCGGCACCTGCAGCCATTCCTCCGCCATCTCATGCGAGACTTCGAGATGGAACTGCAACCCATAGGCGTATTTGCCCCAGCGAAACGCCTGATGCGGATAGGCCTTCGAACCTGCGAGCAGCACCGAACCGGCTGGCAGCGTGAACGTATCACCATGCCATTGAAACGTGAGCATCTCCGCGGGAAGGCCCGCGAACAGCGGATCGGTCGAAGCAGCCGATGCAAGAAACACAGGCAGAATGCCGACCTCGGGTTTCGGACCGGCGAACACCTGGCCGCCGAGGCTCGCCGCCAGAAGCTGCGCGCCCAGACACGCGCCGAAAAACGGCACATCCGCCCGGACCGCCGCGCTGATCAGAGCCTTTTCGTCGCGCAGCCACGGAAGCCTGTCGTCGTCGTTCACGCTCATGGGCCCGCCCATGGCGATCACTGCATCGAAGCCGCGCCAGTCCGGGAGCGGCTCGCCCTCGTCGAGTTCGACACGATGAATGTGCGCGCCGCGCTCGCGCAGAACATCCTCGTACACGCCCGGCGGTTCGCACGCGATGTGCTGAAGAACCAGAACCTGCATGACGCCTCCCCGTTCGGCCCGGCCTGCTGCCCGCGAGAGTATTCTATTCACCCCGGCTGTCGAACAAAGCCGATCGCCGTCCGCGCGGGAACCGGCGGTTTCAATGTCAGACGCAGGCACTGTGCCGAATAAATATACCCGAGTGTTCTGCAAACGGCGGCGAAACTGCCCTCAATCAACGACGCAGTTTTCCGCAGGGCCGTTCAGCGCAGAATGGATTTCGCCAGCATGCAGTGCGCGCCCTTGGCGGTGTTGACGGTCTGGGTAACGCGGAGGTCCGCTGCGAGGCTGCAAAGCGTGTAGGCGTCGCTCGCCGACAGCCCGCGCAATTCTCCGATCCATCGGATCATGTCCCGCAGCGCCTGCTTGACGGCATCGTCGAGGTCCTCGTCGAAGCCCATCGTGATGTAGTGCGTCGGCGTCTCGGCCCGCGGCGCAGTCAAGCGCATGTCCTTGCGGACGCTGAGCCGGAAGCGTCCGGACAGCGCGGTTTCGACCGCCGTGATGCAGACTTCGCCGTCGCCCTGCACGGCATGCCCGTCACCGGCGGTGAACAGAGCGCCCTCGTTGAACACCGGAAAGAACACCGTGGTGCCCGCTACGAGTTCCTTGTTGTCCATGTTGCCGCCCATCGCGCGGGGAATGACGGACGTCACCCGTCCCCAGTTCGGCGGCGGCGCCACGCCCATCACGCCGAAGAACGGGTGCAGCGGAAGCTTGCCGCCCCACGGCAGCGCCACCGTGTTGGCTTTTTTGTCGAGCGGCAGGATTTGCAGCCGAAACTCGGGGAAATCCTCCGGGATGGTCCCCAGCAAAGGGATAATGAGATTGAAGCCCCAGTTCTGCCGCAGCATCACGTCGACAATGTCGACCTGCAGGGTGTCGCCGGGCTTCGCGCCTTCGACGTAAACCGGGCCGGTGAGAAAGTGCGGTCCGGGGCCGCGTTCGGCGCCGGCGATGATGGCGTGATGCTCGGGAAGAACCTCAAACCCCGGCTCGGTCGGGATGGACGGGGTGTCCCCGGACACCGTCTCGATCAAAACTTCGGTGCCCGACGCCACGCGGATCACGGGCGGCGTCGTGGCGTCGAAGAATCCAAGCTTGACGGTCTGCGGCGACGCCGCGATTTTGACAGTTGCAGCGGCGTCCATCGTGTAGCTCCTGATCGACCGCCCGCACGAAGCGGGCGGTCAGGCCACGGCCTCGTTACTTTTTGCGGCCGTTCGCGCCCATGTTCTGCCAGTTCCCGGCGCGCTCGAAGGCGTCGGCGGCGCGATAGAGCGTCGATTCCTGCCAGTGCTTTGCAACCAGCATCAGCCCGATCGGGCGGTCCCCTTCTCCCAGACCGCACGGCAGCGAAATCGCCGGATGGTGCGTGATATTGAAGGGGCAGGTGTTGGTGATCTGCTCCCAGCTATGCTGCATCAGTACTTCCATCGGCGCGTCTGCCGGCGGAATTTTCGAAGCCATCATCCGCGTCGTCGGCATCAGCAGCAGATCGTATTCGCCGAGCGCCTTGTCGTAGGCGGCGCGCAGCGGGCGGCGCAGGTTCTGTGCCTTGAAGTAGAAATAGCCCTGATAATATTTATCGGTGTAGGCGCCGAGCAGCAGGCCGGTCTTCACTGTATCCGGAAGTTCGTTGGCGCGGCCGTGCAGCCCGCCGAGCCGTCCCGCAAGCGAGAGCGGATAGACGCCTTCGATGTTGCGCGGCAGTGCGCTTTTCACCATCGCGTGCAGCGTTCCCTCGAGTGCGATGGCCGCCCAGATCGGAATACCGGTCGGATGCCAGGGGATGGAGATTTCGGCGACTTCGGCGCCGAGGCCCTCCAGCACTTTGGCGGCGTCGCGAACGCCCGCATCGACGTCGGGATGGGAATCGTACTGCCCAAAGCCTTCCTTCACCACGCCGATCTTGAGGCCTTTGATCCCCTGCCCGATCGCTTTGGTATAGGTATCGACCTTGAGGTTGCGCTGTCGCGAGTCGTACCCGTCCTCGCCGGCCATCACTTCCAGAAACAGCGCATTCTCTGCAGCCGTCGCTGTGAGCGGGCCGGCGTGATCGATCGTCGGGTCCATGCCCATGATACCGGTATAAGGAACGAGGCCCCAGGTCGGCTTGATGCCGACCACGCCCGAGAGCGACGCGGGAATCCGGATCGAGCCGGCCTGGTCGCCGCCGGTCGCCATGTCCACTTCCCCCGCCGCGACCAGCGCGCCCGAGCCGGTCGACGAGCCGCCCGGCGTGTGACCCCAGGCGCGCGGATTGTGAACCGGCCCCGAAGTGCTGGTGGCAGCGCCGCCCGAAAATGAAAAATATTCGCAGACGGATTTGCCGACGATCTCGGCGCCCGCATCGAGCAGACGAGTGACAATCGTTGCATCGAATTCCGGTACGAAACCCCTCCAGCACCGAAGCGCCGTTGGTGAGGGGCACGCCCGCAATCGCGTAAGTGTCCTTGATCGCGACTTTCTTGCCCGCGAGCCGCCCCCCCGGCGAGCCCTTGATGTGCGTCTTCGCGATCCAGGCGCCGTACTTGTTCTCGTCGCCAGTCGGACGATACCACGCGCCACGCGCGTGTTTGATCGCCGGCACGTCGTCGGGAAGCGCGGCGAGCTGCCGGAACCCGTCGGCGAACGGCCGGATGTAGTTGATGAAAGAATTGGCGTATTCAGCAGTCAGATCGAGACCAAGTTCTTCGCCGAGCAATTGCACCTGATCGGTTGACGGTAGCTTGAAAGACATCAGATCGCTCCGATTGACAACAAATAACAACGCACTGCCGGCAACCCGACATGCGCAACCCCGCCAATGTAGCAATAATGATGCCACGCGGTTCATAGAAAACGCCCGGGCCGCGAGGATTTGTGCCCGATGTTCCGCGGCGCCGCTGATCGCGACAAAAAATTCAACGACCGCTCAAAATAGATGCGTTGCGCATACGGAGCGTGCATCGCCCGCCTGGAAAAGCGCCTCCGGTGGTTGAGCGTCAGGCATTTGCCAGCGTCGCGCGACAGCGCCACGCCCATCGCGCCAAACTTCAAATTTCTTCGCGCTGGCATGCTTCTTGCTGAATTCGACGGGCACCCGGCACGAGGATTACAGACATGAATACGACACGCAGATCATTCCTGAAGACGACGGCGGCAGCGACGATGTTCGCGCCGGCGGTTATCCGCAGCGCCGCTGCCGCGGATCCGATTGTGATCGCCAGCATGTACGATCTTTCCGGCGGCCTCGAGGGCTACGGCAAGCCGATGCTCGACGTGCTCAATTTTGCCGTTGATGAAATCAACACCTCCGGCGGACTGCTTGGCCGCCAGATCAAGGTGCTGAGCTTCGACACCCAGACCAACATGCAACTGTACGCGCAGTACGCGCAGGAAGCCGCGCTGAAGAACAAGGTCGCCGTCGTGCATGGCGGCATCACGTCGGCTTCACGCGAAGTGATCCGGCCCGTGCTCGACAAATACAAGACGCTTTATTTCTACGACATGCCCTACGAAGGCGGCGTCTGCGACCGCAACATCTTCATCGACGGCGTCACGCCGGCGCACAACACCGAAGTGCTGGTCGGCCACGGCCTGAAGAACTGGGGCAAGAAGGTCTACACGCTCGCCGCCGATTACAATTACGGCCAGATCACCTCCGACTGGGTGAAGAAATACGTCAAGGACGGCGGCGGCGAAGTGCTCGGCACCGACTTCTTCCCGCTCGACGCCACCAATTTCGGCAGCACGCTTTCCAAAATCCAGGCCGCGAAGCCGGACTGGATCATGACCGTTCTGGTCGGTGGCGGACCGATCTCCTTCTACCGGCAGTTCCACGCCGCGGGCCTGTCCGGGAAGATTCCAATCGCCTCGACGACGTTCGGCGGCGGCAACGAGCAGCTCGTCCTCACGCACGGAAGAAAGCGACGGCATCGTCGTTGCGTACAACTACGTCGAAGAGCATCGACAATCCGGTCAACAAGGACTTCCTCAAGCGCTTCCGGGGGAAGTACGGCGCGGACTATCCGCCGATCTCGGATCTGACCATGTCGAGCTATCAGGGCATGCAGCTGTGGGCCGCCGGGGTAAAGAAGGCCGGCACGCTCGACCGCGAAAAGGTGATCGAAGCCCTGCGAAAGCGGCATCAGCATCGACGCCCCGAGCGGGCAAGGTGACGCATCGATCCGGCGACGCATCACTGCATCTTCGACGTCCACCTTTCGGTGTTCAAGGACAAGATGCATGACGCCTGATCGAGACATTCGCGCAGCGCAAGCCGCTGGATACGGCGGCGGTGTGCGACCTGAAGAAAAATCCGCGTGAGGCCAAGCAATACATCATCAAGGTGAATTGACGGGTAACGCGGACCCCACGTGAACGCGGCCCGGCCGTTGTTGCGGTACGGGCCGCCGGGCGGCGGCCGCGATGCCGTTCGCCCGCCGCGTGCAAAAAACACCGACCATCATTTCAGGAGGGCCGTAGTGGATCTGGCAGTCATCGTCGCGATTGATTTTGTCTATGCGATCGCAACGCTGGCCCTGATCAGTCTGGGGCTCGCCATCGTGTTCGGGATGATGCGCATCATCAACCTGGCGCATGGCGAGTTCATGGTGATGGGCAGCTACAGCGCCACGGTCGCGGTCCATCACCACGTCAACATCTGGATCGCGATCCTGATCGTTCCGCCGATCGCGGTCGGTATCATCGGCGTCATCATCGAACGCCTGATCGTGCGGCAGCTCTACGGCCGCATGGTCGAGACGATGCTGGCGACCTGGGGGCTCAGCCTGTTCATCGTCGGCATTCTGACCATGATCTTCGGCGACATTACCGAGGGCGTGCCGACGCCGCTGCCGGGCATCACCATCGGCGCCTATCAGACCAGCGGCTACGCTTTGTTCGTCATCGCGCTTTCGATCGCGACCGTGGGCGGCGTCTATGTGATCCTGCGGTCGAGCCGGCTGGGCCTGCTGGCGCGCGGCACCATGCAGAACGCGGACATGGCGGCAGCGCTGGGAACCGACACCTCGCGCATCTATGCCATGACCTTCGCGTTCGGCGCTGCGCTCGCCGGTCTCGCCGGCGGCGTGCTGGCGCCGGTGTCCGGGGTGTTTCCGACCATCGGCGGCTCCTATATCGGCCGCGCCTTCATCACCGTGATCGGCGGCGGTGCGGCGCCGCTGGCCGGCACCGCTTCGGCGGCTACCCTGTTCGGCATCATCAACCAGCTCGCCACCTTCCTGACCAATCCGGTTTACGGCGAGGTCGCGCTGCTGCTCGCCGCCATCATTCTGATCCGCGCGATGCCGCAGGGCATCACCGGCCGCTATCTGCGAGGCAGCCTGTGATGGCCGCTGCTGCAATCGAACTGGAGGCTCGTCGCCGTCGGCGTCGTCGGCCTTGCGCTCCTGATCAGGACTGCCGCTCACTGCTCGACTACTTCACGCTGCTTCAGATCACGCTCTACGCGATCTTCGGCATCCTCGCGCTCAGTCTCGCTTTCATCTGGGGCTACGGCGGCATTCTCTGTTTCGGACATTCCGCGTTCTTCGGCCTTGGCGCGTATGCCTATGCGGTCGCCGTCATCAACATCGGCGACAGCACGGCGCCCGCGCTCATCGCCATCGCGCTGCCGGCGCTGCTTGCCGCCGCGCTTGGCTATTTCATGTTCTATGCCCGCATCAGCGACGTTTATGTCGGCGTCATTACGCTGACCGTGACGCTGATCTTCTACAACGTCATCAACTCCACCGCCGGGCCGCAATATCACATCGGCGACGGCGCTGCTCGGCGGCTTCAACGGCATGCCGAACGTGCCGTCGCTCAACATCCCGTTCCGGCCGGACGACACGCTCGAGCCGTTCGGAATGTTCGTGCTGTCAGGCGCGCTGCTGCTCGCGGTCTATTTCGGCCTGCACGCGGTGCTGGCGACGCGGTTCGGCCGCGTGCTGGTCGCGGTGCGCGAGAACGAGCAGCGGGTCGAATTTCTGGGTTACGACGCGCGGCTGCACAAGCTCGTGGCGTTTTCGATCGGCGGCGGGCTTGCCGGACTTGCCGGCTGCCTGTTCGTGGCCTGGGGCAATTACGTCAGCCCGACGGTTTTCAGCGTCGTGCAGTCGGCGCAGATCATCATCTGGCTGATGGTCGGCGGCGCAGGCACGCTGCTCGGCCCGGTGATCGGCGCCGCCGCGATTTCATGGCTGACGGTCGAAATCGGCACCCAGCAGATCGTCAACGCCAACGTAGTGCTCGGCGCCATTCTGCTGGTCTTCGTTCTGGCTGGTTCCGAAGGGCGTCGCGCCGATGATCAGCGACCGGCTGGTGCCCTGGCTGTCTGCGCCTGGCGCCGCCCTGTAACACCGCGCGAAGCGGCCGCAGGGAGGCACGCGCATGAGCGCGCCGCTGATCGAAACGCGCAGCCTGAGCAAGCATTTCGGCGGCGTGCAGGCGGTGCGCGACATCGACTTCTCGCTCGCCGAGGGCGAGTTGCGCTGCCTGATCGGACCGAACGGCGCCGGCAAGAGCACGTTCTTCAAGCTCCTGACCGGCCAGATCAAGCCGTCCGGCGGCTCGGTGCTGTTTCGCGGCATCGACATCACCAGTCTGCAGGCGCACGAGATCGCGCGGCTCGGCATCGGCATCAAGACCCAGGTGCCGAGCGTCTTCAACGGCCTCACGGTGCGCGAAAATCTCTGGATCGCCGCTGCCCGCCACAAGAAGGGAAACGCAGATCGCCGCAGTCCGTGAACGCGCAGGTCGAGCGCCTGTCGCTTGGCCGCTTCACCGACCGGCCGGTCGGCCAGCTCGCGCACGGCCAGCGGCAATGGGTCGAGCTCGGCCTCGTGCTGTGCGGCGATCCCGGCCTGATCCTGCTCGACGAGCCGGCTGCCGGCATGACCGAGGACGAGCGCGGGCGCACCGCCGAACTCATCCGCGAGATCAACCGCGACCATCCGATGATCGTCGTCGAGCACGACATGTCGTTCATCCGCACCATCGCCCGGCGGATCACGGTATTCGACCGCGGCACGCATCCTGATGGAAGGCGACGTCGCCCAGGTATTCGGCAATCAGGCGGTGCGCGACGTCTACCTCGGCAAACAGGTCGCCGCGTGATGCTGGAGGTCAGCGACATCCATGCCGGCTACGGCCGCATCCCGGTTCTCTCCGGGATTAATTTCACCGTCGGCGAGCACGAGGTGGTCGGCGTGCTCGGCCACAACGGCATGGGCAAGACCACGCTGCTCAAGACCCTGATCGGCCAGGTCCCGCTTACCGGCGGCAGCATAAAGTTCGGCGGCCAGGATATCGGTCACAAACCCGTCGTTCCGGCGCGCGCGGGCGGGCCTGGGCTACGTGCCGCAGGGCCGCGCAGATCTTTCCGAACCTTTCGGTGTATGAGAATTTGCGGATGGGCTTCGTCGAGAACGGCGTCGATTCCGAGGAAACCGTCATCAAGGACATTCTCGCCCGGTTTCCGCGGCTCGATCCGATGATCGACCGCGCCGGAAGCGCGCTGTCCGGCGGCGAGCAGCAGATCCTTGCTTTGGCGCGCTGCCTGTGCGGCAGTCCGAAGCTCCTGCTGCTCGACGAACCGACCGAAGGCATCCAGCCTTCGATCGTCGAAGAAATTCTCGAAATCCTGATCGGCCTGCACCGGCACAAGGGTCTCGCGATCATCGTCGTCGAACAAAGTCTGGATTTCATCCGGCGCCTCTCGCAGCGGGTTCTGCTGATCGAGAAAGGCGTGATCACCGGCGAGGTGCTGCCCGGGGCGTTGGGCGATGCGAAGGAACTCGGCAGCTACGTCGCCGCCGAATAAACTGTCAGGGTTGCACGACTGGGCCGCTGCAATGCGCGATGCGGCTGAACACTGGCCAGCGGCCAGAGGACCGCCAGCGAAAGCGGCTGGCGGTTTCACCATCTTTAGTGTCCGGAAAGGGAGAAACGCGTGTCGGCAAAAAAGCGTGTCAGGATCGCCCATCTCGCCGGTCCGACGGCGACCATCCAGAATTCGCCGCCGCTGGTGACGTCCAACAAAGCGCGGCTGAAATACGACCTGCCGCCGCGGAAAAATCCGGACGGCAGCGACCAGCGCTTCGACGTGCTGCGCGGGCAGCGGCTGGCCGCGCCCGTGACGGTCTATGTTGAACGCTTCTCCGCGCACCCGCTCGAGGCGGACGCGGCCGAACTCTACGGCCCGCCGGACGGCTATCTCGACGCCAGCGGCGTCTTTCACAAAGAGCCGACCAGCGCGGACGACAAGGCGGTGTACGAAATCGAGCTTCGTCCCGAGGACGGACTCTATCCCCTGCCCTACATGGCGCGGCAGGCCGACGGCCAGCCGTGGGAAGAGGAATGCGCGACACCGGGCGCCGAGCCGGCGAAGGCGCGGCAGGGCTTCTTTCCCGACGGCTCGCGCAGCTTCGAGGAGATCGACCGGCTCTCGATCGGCGCGGCCGGTGTCGGCAATCTGATTTCGTCGTTCGCCGACGTGGATTTCTACCGCGTGCTGCCGCCGGCCGGATATACCAAAGGCCTGCCCGCCGCCACGCCGCACCGATGTCGGCGAGGGCGACATCGCGCCGGAGATCCGCAGCAAGGACTTCTTCGCCTACAAGCCGTATCACCTGGGCGACGCGCCGCCGCGACCCGCGCTTGGCCCGTCTGACCAATGCCGCGCGGCGGATCTTCGACAGCGGCAAATACGACGGCGCCATCTAGACGCAGGGCAGCCCGCAGATCGAAGAAGTCGCGTACTGGCTCAATCTGCTGATCGACACCACGATGCCGATTTGCGGCAACGCCGCCCAGCGGCCGCAGGGCGAAATCAGCAACGACGGCCCGCACAACATCACGGACTCGGTCGAATACATCGCACTCGCGCGTCTGGGCCGACGAGCAGGGCCGCAACCGCGCCGGCGTGATCGTTTTGCAGGAGCAGCAATTCTTCGCCGCGCGCGAGGTCGCCAAGGTCGACGCGCGTCCGGGCGGCTATGTCGCGACCGGCGGCCACGGCGGCATTCTCGGCGGCATGGGCTATCACGGCGCCGCCGTGCTGCATTACCTTCCGGCGCTCAAACATACTTACCTGTCGGAGGTGAATCTCTCCAAAATTCCGTCGTCGGTTACGGTCGCGCACTCCACCGGTGGCCCGATCGCGCTTGTGGAAACAAAAATCCGGGAAGCGAACGGCGATCTTCTGGAAAGCGCGATCCCGTCGGTGGCCATCGTCAAGGACGGCGGCTTCTTTGCCGAGGAGTATCTGGATGACCCGGCGGTGACCGCCGACCTGATCGCGTTGGTGGCGCGAAAGCTCGGCGGCGGGCGGCTTGCCGGCTTCGTCATCGAGGGCACGGTGCCTTACGGAAAGATGACGTCCTCAATGCGCGAGGCGGTGATGCGGAAGGCGGTCTATAGCGGCCTTCCGGTCGCTCGCGTCGGCCGCGGTAATCCTGAAGGTTTCGCCGATCCGCACCCGTATTTCATCGCCGGCTCCAACCTCACGGCGACCAAGGCCCGCATGCTGCTGATGGCGTGTCTGCTGAAGCTGGGCAGTCTGCCGCCGGCCAAAGATCCGGACAATCCGACCGAGGACGAACTCGCCGCGACGCGCAAGGCGGTGGCCGCCTGGCAGGCGATCTTCGACACGCACTGACGGATCGCCAGCCGGCGTTGGCGGCGTGGCTCTGTTGATTCTGATTCCGCGCACCACGCCGCGGGAGGAGCAGAATTATATCAGGCCGCCGCCTCTACCGGCTCCCGCCGCCCGCTGCGGCTTCGCGCATGTATCGGGCGTTCCGCCCGGGGCCGTTCGGGGTGGCGGAGATTCTTCGCCCAGATGATGCCGACCCGCGCGCCCACCAGCGCCGACAGGCCCTCCATGAAGGTATGGACGACCTCGGCCTCGAATCCGTTGCTGCGCAGAATGTCCATCAGTTCGCGGTGATTCCGGTCGCGGCCGAAGTCGTGATACTCGATGACGACGCGTTCGATCCGCGCCCAGTGCGCGACGTCCAGGCTTCGCAGCACTTCGTACTCGCTGCCCTCGCAGTCGATTTTCAGGAGGTTGACCCTGCCGATGCCGTGCTCGTCCATGATGTGCGGCAGCGACATCTGTTCCACCATGATGGATGTCGAGGTTACGCTTTCGCGCGACCCGCCCCGCAACAGCCAGCGCGTGAACCGCCCCATCCGGGATCGGGTATAGAACCACGGCGCCTCGACCGCGGCGCTGTGCGCGATCGCCTCCCAGCCGGGATGAAACACCAGTTCCATGCTGCCGTTCTCGCCGCCCGCGGCAGCAGCAACAACATCCACGTTGCGCAGCGCGTTCTGCCGGACATTCATTCTCAGGCATTCGAGTGCGCGCGGGTTTGGTTCGATGCAAATCAGACGGCCCTGCGGAATTTGCGGCTCGGTCCACAACGCGAACATGCCGATGTTGGCGCCGATGTCGATCACCGTATCGTCGGCGCGCAGTTCGAAACCCTGCCGACGGTACTGACCGCGGTTAAACGTTTCCCATCGCAGGAATTTGGCGACATTCCGCATCGCTGCGGACGTGAGGTAACAGATATTCCCATTGGGAAGCGCGACCTCTAAATTTTTGGACATTGAATGCTCTTGGTTGCCCGGCCGCGAAGCTGAAAGTCGCGCGGTGCCGTAGCATCTCGCGCGACAGGGCCGGAAGATCGGGGGAAGAGGCAGATCGGGGCCTTCGGCCCGATCAGCCCATGCGGCGTCCGCGGAAGAAACCTTTATTCGTCGTATTCTGCTTTATGTTCGCCGTCTCGCCCTCTTCCGCAGCGTTATGACGCTGTTCGGTCTGCTTTACCGAACGGTCATCCGCGGCATCCGGTTTGCGGCGCTCATCGTCTTTATGAGGGCCGGCCGGCCCTTTGTTGCTGCGATTGCCGGGAGGAACCGGCGGCATATTGCTCGACATGATCGACACCTGCTCCGGAATTGTGGTGAAAGGCAGTCAGGGACGAAAAAGGGTTACCCGGCATTAAACCCGCGCGACTGCGCCCCCGGAGGGCACAATACGCCGCGATTACAAGCAATGACGCGCCCAAAAGGTTCCGGCGGTCCCGACTGCCGGGACCGGCCCGCATCCGGGGGAGGCACTTACAGGCCCGAGTGCCTGTCCTTCACATCGGAAAAGGCGATCCCGGTGTTCTGCTCGCCGGTGTATTCGAGATCGAACGCATTGCGGGCGAGGAAGACGAGATTGCCCTCCAGATCCTCGGCCATAGCCGAATTGCGGGTTTTTGCGAACTGATTGAGAATTTTGGAGTCGTCTGCTGAAATCCAGCGCGCGAGCTGAAACTCCGGTACGTCCCAGCTGATGTCCAGCCCGTATTCGTCGGCAAGCCTTGCCCGGAGGACGTCGAGCTGAAGAGGACCGACAACGCCGACCAGCGGCGGCGAACCGTCGGTCGGCCGGAACACCTGGGCTACGCCCTCCTCCGCCAGTTCCTGAAGCGCCTGTTTCAGCTTTTTTGCTTTCATGGCGTCCGGCAGCCGAATCCGGCGCAGGATTTCCGGCGCGAAATTCGGCACGCCGAGGAAATTGAGATCCTCGCCCTCGGTCAGCGTGTCGCCGATACGCAGCGTGCCGTGATTCGGTATGCCGACCACATCGCCCGCGTAAGCCTCCTCGGCCAGCGTCCGGTCCTGGGCGAAGAAAAACTGCGGCGTCCGCACCGCGGCGATTTTTCCGGTGCGCACCTGCTTGATCTTCATGCCGCGGCTGAGCTTGCCCGAGCACACCCGCACGAAAGCGATCCGGTCGCGGTGGTTCGGATCCATGTTGGCCTGGATCTTGAAGACGAAGGCCGACATTCCCGGCTCGACCGCCGTCACGACGCGCGTGTCGGCGGCCTGCGCGCGCGGCGGCGGCGCCAGCGCGCCAAGCGCGTTCAGGAGATCGCCGACGCCGAAATTCTTCAGCGCGCTGCCGAAAAAGATCGGCGTCATGTGGCCTTCGCCGAACGCGCGCGGGTCGAACCGTTTGCAGGCCTCCCGCACCAGATCGAACTCGCCCCTGAATGTCGCTGCGTCGATATTGGGATTGAGCGCGGCGATCTCGGCGATCGTCATCTCGCGCAGTTTGCCGGCCGCGCCGGCATCGCCGTCGAGCAGACGCACGCCGCCGCTCTGTACGTCGATGGTGCCGACGAAATCGCGTCCGCGCCCGACCGGCCAGGTGACCGGCGCGGCGTCAAGCGCCAGCGTTTTTTCGATCTCGTCGATCAGGTCGAACGGGTCGCGGCTTTCACGATCCATCTTGTTGATGAAGGTAATGATCGGGATATCGCGCAGCCGGCAAACCTCGAACAGCTTGCGCGTCCGCGGCTCGATGCCCTTGGCGGCATCGATAACCATGACGGCGGAGTTGACCGCCGTGAGCGTCCGGTAGGTATCTTCCGAGAAATCCTCGTGGCCGGGGGTATCGAGCAGATTGAATACCCGGCCGCCGTACTCGAACGTCATGACCGAAGTGACGACCGAAATACCGCGCTCGCGTTCGATCGCCATCCAGTCGGAACGGGTCGAACGCCGGTCCCGCTTGGCCTTGACCTGTCCCGCGAGCTGAATCGCGCCCCCGAACCACAACAGCTTCTCGGTCAGCGTGGTTTTGCCGGCGTCGGGATGGGAGATGATCGCAAAGGTCCGGCGCCGCTCGACCTCGGCCGCAATGGGCGACGGTGCCGGCGCGGCCTCGAGGCTGTGGAGGGGCATGTTCATGGTGCAGCGGATGTGGCAGTTTCGGCCCTCCCGATCAAGGCCAGGCCCGGATCGAAGCCCGCGGGACCGGAAGAATACGGGTCATTCCGGGTCGGCGCCGGCCAGCTCTTCGCGGCGGATTTCAAGCTCGAGCCATTGTTCCTCGGCCGCCGCGATCCGGTGCTGGAGATCCCCAAGAGCGACCGTCAGCTTCTCGAAGGCGGCTCGGTCGCGCGCGTATAACTGCGGATCGCCGAGCTTTGCCTGAAGCGCGGCGGCTTCCGCCTGGAGGGCGGCGATGGTCTTCGGCAGCGTCGTCAGCGCGTGCTGGTCCTTGAAACTCATCCGCCGTTTGACGGGCCGCGCATCGGCCGCGGCCGGCGCTGGTCTCCGGGTCGGCTTCTGCGGCCCCTGTCCGCCGCGTTCGCGGGTCAGGTCAGCGCCGCGCTGGGAGAGCATGTCGCTGTAGCCGCCGGCATATTCGGTCCAGCGGCCGTTGCCCTCCGGCACGATCACGCCGCTCACCAGGCGATCGAGGAAATCGCGGTCGTGGCTGATGAGGAGCACCGTGCCGGCATACTCGCCGAGCATGTCCTCGAGCACGTCCAGCGTCTCCATGTCGAGATCGTTGGTCGGTTCGTCGAGGACCAGCAGGTTCGACGGCGCCGCCAGAACCTGGGCCAGCATCAGTCGGCCGCGTTCGCCGCCCGACAGCTTGCCGAGCGGCGTGCGCGCCTGCTCGCCCGCGAACAGAAAGTCCTTCATGTAGCTGACCACATGAAGCGGACGGCCGCCGACCATGACGGTGTCGCCGCGTCCCCCGGTCAGCGCCTCGGCAACGGTGACGTCAGGGTCGAGACTGTCCCGATGCTGATCGAGCGTCGCGACGGCCAGATTCGATCCGGTCCGCACCTTGCCCGAATCCGGAGGCAACACGCCGGTGAGCATGTTGATCAGCGTCGTCTTGCCGCTGCCGTTGGGTCCGACGATGCCGATGCGGTCGCCGCGCTGAATGCGGATCGAGAAGTCGCTGACGACCGGACGCCCGTCGTAGCTCTTGCAGATATCGACTGCCTCGATAACCAGCGCGCCCGAAGGCCCCGCAGCGCTTGCGGTGATCGTGGCGCTGCCGGCGGCGGCGCGAAAGGTGCGGCGCTGCTCGCGGAGCGCCTGCAGCTCGCCGACGCGGCGCATGTTGCGCTTGCGACGGCCGGTTACGCCGTAACGCATCCAGTGCTCTTCGGCGACGATCTTGCGGTCGAGCTTGTGCTGCTCGCGCTCCTCCTCCGCGAGCAGCGCATCGCGCCATTCCTCGAAGTGCGCAAAACCCTTCTCGATGTGGCGCGTACATCCGCGATCGAGCCACACCGTCGAGCGCGAAAGATTGGAGAGAAAGCGCCGGTCGTGACTGATAATCACCAGCGCCGTGCGCCGGGCGTCGAGGTCGCGTTCGAGCCACTCGATGGTCGTGAGGTCGAGATGGTTGGTCGGCTCGTCGAGCAGGAGAATATCGGGCGAAGGCGCCAGCACCCGCGCCAGCGACACCCGGCGCGCCTCTCCGCCGGAAAGATGCGCGGGATCCTCCTCGCCGGTGAGACCGAGCTGCTCGAGCAGCGAGCGCGCGACATACCCGCCGTCCCCGGATCCGAGGCCGGCCTCGACGTAGGCGAGCGTGGACGCATGCCCGGCGAAGTCAGGCTCCTGCGGCAGATACTGCACCACGGCGCCCGGCTGCACGAAAACCGAACCGCGGTCCGGCTGCACCAGACCGGCTGCGATCTTCAGCAGCGTGGACTTGCCGGATCCGTTGCGCCCCACGAGCGCAACGCGCTCGCCGGTACGGACGGACAGTTCCGCGCCGGTGAGCAGCGGCGTCCCACCAAAGGTCAGCGCGATGTCCTTGAGTTGCAGAAGTGGAGGAGCCATTTCGCCGCACTGTTTCGCCGCGGGCGCGGCCACGCCGCACTCTTCTGGCGATGCGGTAACGCCGAAAACGTCTGCCGTCAAAGCCGCGCCGGAATGGCGCGCGAAGCCGTCCATACATCCGCGGATGCCCCGGCGATTCCGAAATTGACAGGCGATGCGCCTTCTCTCACGCTGGAACGAGATCGACTCTCTCCAGCCTCCGGTCGGATTCAGGAAAGATAATGCCCAGCGACAGTACCAGGACCAAACCCGAGCCAGCCCCCAAAACCGAGACCGCACCCGCGGCCACAAGTGCCGCCGTTGAAAGCGCGCCCAAGGCCGCAGGCGGCGAAACCGCGGCCGCTGCGCCGACAAATTACAGCCGCGGCGAAGGCCAGAAGGTTGTGACCCGGGCATACAAGGAAAACTGAAATTTTATTTTCGGTAAAAAGAGCGCGAAAAAAATCGGGGCCACGACCGCGAAGAAAGCTGCCAAGAAAACCGGAAGAAAAGCCGCGAAGAAAACGGCGAAGAAGTCCGCGAAGAAAATCACGAAAAAATCGGCAAGGAAGACGGCGAAAAAAGCCGCGGGAAAAGCCCCGAGGCAGATTACGAAGACAAAGACGATCAAAACGAAAGGCGTAAAGCGCAAAAAGCGATAACCGCGCGGGGCCGTCGCCGCCTCTTCCCCGCGCGTTCGACCGCGGCACCCAGCGGCGCGGGCGCTGACGGGCTTAAAATGCGTGTCGCGCGGCGGTCCTGACCGTCGCCGCGTTCATTCCATCGACATTCTCATATCGGCGCGGCCCGCAAACAGCGCCGGCCGAAGCCCGGTGCCACGCGACGCGCCTCGTCGCTCCGCGGGAGCCATCTCCTCGCATTACCTCGACATTATGGGAGCGGGCACCAATATCATGGTTTTGCCCATCATAATGCCCACATGATTGGGCAGCTTTGTGGTTGACCTTTTTACCCTGCCCTGATTGGATAAACGGCAAACCGGCGCTCAAAAGCACGCGAATCCGGCGCAAACGGCGACAGAGGAAACATCGAGGAATGGGGTGGCATGAACGCCCAGCAACTACTTCAAGAAATCTCAGATTATTGCCGTCAAACCGGTCTCGCCGAGTCCACCTTCGGACGACGCGCGGTCAATGACGGCAAGCTCACGGCGCGCCTGCGCAACGGCGGCCGCATCACGACCGACACGCTTGATCGCATTCACGGCTTCATGGCTGCCCACCCGCCCCTTGGGCCGCGTCCCATCGTGATCGAACGGCCGCGCGAAACCCGCCCCGCCGCGAATGCCGCTCCAGCAACCGCTTGCCGCGGCCGCCGGGCCAAACCGGCACGACCCGCAACGAAACTTTCGGTTTTTCGACAACCGGCAAAAATATCTGCTCTTCGTCAACACTTGCAGCGAGAAGTGGGAAGTCGCGCACCGCGTCTCCGAAGAGTTGGCGCATATTCATCCGCGGCCGCCGGCCGTGCGCTTGTTCGACGCCGGCATCGGCGACGGCTCGGTGCTGACGCGCGTGATGCGCGCGATGCACGACCGCTTCCCGCACATGCCGTTCTACGTCGTCGGCAAGGAAATCAGCCTCGAGGACGTGCGGCTCACGCTGCAAAAAATGTCCGATCGCTTCTTCGAACATCCGAGCGACCGTCCTGGTGCTGACCAACCTAGCTTACGCGGATGCGCCGTGGCTGCATGTGAAGTCGCTCAATGCCGCCTCCAGCCTGGTCTGGCACGAGCTTCCCATGCTCGGCAATTCCGCGCACCGGTTCGAAGCAACAGATCATGGATCTCGAGCCCTTTCTTGCGCAGAACTGGAAAGCAGGCGTAAGCCCGCGCACCGGCAATCCGGTTTACGAGCGCCCGGTCGTGCTGGTCATCTATCGCGAGGACCATCGCTTTCTGCTCGATCCGATCATTCCCAAGGCCGGCGGCACCACCGCGAATTACGATCTCGTCATCGCGTCGCAGCCGTACCGTGCCCGCGCCTCGCTTGAATTCAAGGCGACGCGCGTCGTCGCGCCGCTCGCGCGCGCGCTTGGCCCCGGCGGCCGCCTGATCGGAATTCATTCGCACGGCAACGATCCGGGCATGGAGATCATTCGGAAGGTCTGGCCCGACGACAATCCGTTCGCCCACGATCGCCACCAGATCCTCAAGGCGGTCAAACACGAGCTTGGAGCGGCCGGACGCGATCTCAACTTCAATGCCTACGCCGACAACCGGTCGCTGTTCCGCTACATGATGCACACGCTACCGTCGGAGATATCGGAATCGATCGGCACCTCGACATTGTTCGCCGCCTGGAACGCCGCGATCTACGTGGCGCAGGTGGAGGACGACCGGCTTGGCGACGTGGTCGCCGACGGCCGTTACATCGAGGCGACACGCGAGGTGCTGCGCGAACGCGGCGGTCTATGGTTCTTCGACGAGTCCTACGTGATTTCGCGCCGGCGCGGCTGACGTCCGCCGCGCCCACGCGGCGCCATTCACGACGAAAAGCGCGCCGCGCCGTGGCGGCAGAGGTCAACACACGTGGCCGCACTCCCCGTTCCCGACGTGCCCGCGGCGCCGGCCGCGCGCATCGCGGCCTTCATGGCCGGCTTTTCGCTCGAGGCGACGCGGCCTTCGGAGGCCGATATCGCAGCGCTCGCCGGCGTGCCGCGCGGCACCCGGATTTATCTCAGCGCCGTCCCCAATCGCCCGGTCGAGGAGATGCTGACCGCGTCGCTTCGGGTTCGCGCCGCGGGATTCGAGCCGGTACCGCACCTCGCGGTTCGCAATTTCGCGAGCGTCGAGGTGCTTGATGATCTCCTTGCACGCCTCAACGGCGAAGTCGGCGTCGAGTACGTGTTGGTGATCGCCGGTGACCGCAGCGAGCACGGGCCGTTTCGGCGCGCCCAGGATGCGATCGACTCCGGCGTGCTCCGTCGGCGCGGCATCCGCACCATCGGGATTGCCGGCTACCCGGAAGGCCATCCCCGCATCGGCACCGACGAACTCAATCGCGCGATCGCGGAAAAGATCGCAGCCGCCGAAGCGCTCGGTCTTCGGGTCGAGATCGTCACCCAGTTCTGCTTCGACGCGACCGCGATCCTCGACTTCATCGCCCGGCTGCGCTCGTTCGGGTTCGATCATCGCGTACGGATCGGCCTCGTCGGTCCGACCAGCCTGACCTCGCTGATGCGCTATGCGAGCCGCTGCGGCGTGCGGACCTCGGCACAGGCGCTGGCGCGGCGCGCCGGCCTGATGCGCCAGATGTTCACCATGGCGACGCCGGACGATCTGGTGCGCGCGCTGGCGGAAGCCGCGCCCGCCGGCGTCGTTCCGCACTTCTTTTCCTTCGGAGGCATCCCCGCGACCGGACGCTGGGCGCGCGCGGTCGCCGAGGGCCGCATCACGCTCGAAGCCAATGGTGGCTTCCAGGTCACACCGCCGGGCGGCAAATAAGACGGCAGATAAATCGCGCTCGCAAAACGCAGCAGGGCCGATTATGTGTTTGCCGCCATGACCCAAAACAGCCAGACCATCGATCTGTTCACGCCGGCCCGCCTGGGCCCTTTGCAACTGCCCAATCGCCTCGTGATGGCGCCCATGACGCGCAATCGCGCCGGGCCGGGCGATGTACCGGGACCGCTCTCGGTCACGTATTACGTCCAGCGCGCGAGCGCCGGGCTGATCGTCACCGAGGGTGTGCAGGTATCGCAGCAGGGCCAGGGTTATGCCGGCACGCCGGGCATTTTCACGCCCGAACAGGTCGCAGGCTGGAAGCCGGTGACGGAAGCCGTCCACGCGGCCGGCGGGCGCATTTTTTTGCAGCTCTGGCATGTCGGTCGCACCTCGCATCCGTCATTGCAGCCGGGAGGCGGCGCGCCGGTCGCGCCGTCCGCGCTGAAGCCGGCCGGCGAGACCTACACGCCGCAGGGCATGCTGCCCTTCGTCACGCCGCGAGCGCTGGAGACCGCCGAGGTCGCGGACGTTGTCGAGGACTTTCGGCGTGGCGCCGCCAACGCGAAGATCGCCGGCTTTGACGGCGTCGAACTGCACGGCGCCAACGGCTACCTGATCGACCAGTTCCTGCGCGACAAAACCAACCAGCGCACCGACCGCTACGGCGGCAGTGCGCTCAATCGCAGCCGCTTCCTCATCGAAGTCACCGAGGCGATCGTGGGCGAATGGGGCGCGGATCGCGTCGGCGTGCGGCTGTCACCGACCAATCCGTTCAACGACATCGCCGACAGCAATCCCGCCGAGATATTCTCGGTGGCCACAGGCGAGCTTAACCGCTTCGGTCTGAGCTATCTCCACATCGTCGAGCCGGGACCGACCGATCCGGTCGCGGCCGGAGAGAAGCCGGACATCGGATTTCTTCCGCCGGATCTGGCGCGGAACGCTGATCGGCAACAAGAGCTACGATCTCGCCCGCGCCAATGCGGCATTGCAGGCGGGTACCGTCGATCTCGTATCGTTCGCGGCGTTGTTCCTCGCGAATCCCGACCTTCCCGAGCGTCTGCGCCGTAACGCAGCGCTCAATCCGCCCGACCGCGCGACCTTCTATGCCGGCGGCGCGAAGGGCTACACCGACTATCCGGCGCTGGGTTAGGCGCCGCTCCCTCTCCCCGGTCCGGCCGGAAACGAACGTGTTGTGACCCCAGTCACTTCACGCGGAACGGCATGCCTTAAGGTCGCGTTAACCACGCAATCGAGAGGGAATGCGCCGATGGCCTCCGCCCTTAAATATCTGAGCCGGAAATATCTGATCGAGAAGTACTGGAGCGAGGAATACCTGGACCGCGTGACCGGGGAATTCTTCGTGTGGCAGATGCGCCGCGCCGCGGTGCGAATCAACGCGCGCCAGCAGTTCTTTCCGCATCATTGAGATCGCGGCGCCGCTTACCGCGCCAGACGGTCCGCGAGATCCCCGAGATCTTTGGCAGCAATATCGACCGGCACGTCCGGCGCCGATTCGCCCAGCCCCGGCCCGCTCTCGTCCGGTCGCGCGATGTGGGCGGTGCGAAACCCGAGCCGAGCCGCCGCCGCAAGATCAGAGCTGTGCGCGGCAACCATCATGCAGTCGCATGGCTCGAGATCGAACGCTTCGGCGGCAGCAAGATAGACGCCGCGGCTTCGGCTTGTAGTCGCGGGCCAGTTCGGCGCCGAGGATCGCGTCCCACGGAAAATCGTTTCGCCGCGCCAGATCGACCATCAGGGAAATGTTGCCGTTCGACAGCGGCGCCAGCAGATGGTGGCGTTTGAGTCGTGCCAGTCCCGGCGGCACGTCGGGCCACGCATCCAGCCGATGCCACGCCATGTTCAGTGCGGAGCGATCCGCCCCGGAGAGCGCGGCAGCGCCAAATCGCGGCAGAATGAGATCGAGATTTCGACGGTGCAGCGCATCGAGTTTGCAGAACGCAATGCGGCCGCCGCGAACCTCGTCCATCGCGCCCTGATATTTGCCGCGCCACGCATCGGCGAACGCCGGCCAGTCGAGCGCATAGCCGCGCGGCTTAAGCAGCGCTTCAGCCTCGCGGGCGATCGAGCTGCGCCAGTCGACCAGCGTGCCGAAGACGTCGAAGAACAGTGCTTTAGCCGCAAGTGCCATGCGCCAGTTTAAGGTAGAAGCAGCAGCGGGGGTAAGATCCGCGGAAAACCGCCATGTCGGATCACGAACGTTGGGAAGCGCGATTTCGGACCCCCGGTTACTGTTTGGCAAGGAGCCCAACGCATTCCTGAATTCAAAGGCCGGCCGGCTGCAAGGCCGAGGACTGCACTCGCCGTTGCCGACGGCGAAGGCCGCAACGGCGTCTGGCTCGCCGAACAGGGCCTCGACGTGCTGGCTGTGGATTTTTCCGCGACCGCCCTCGCGAAGGCTCGGCTGCTGGCGCAGGAGCGCGGCGTGCGCCTGCGCACCGAAATCGCCGATCTCACAACATGGCGCTGGCCGCAGGCCGGGTTCGATGTGGTCGCCGCAATTTTCGTCCAGGTGATAACGGCCGCTGAACGGCCGAAGTTCTTCGCCGGCATCAAGGCGGCTCTGAAGCCCGGCGGGCTGCTGCTGATGCAGGGCTATCGTCCCGAGCAGCTTCGCTATCGCACCGGCGGCCCGCCGTCAGTGGAGCAGCTTTACACCCGCGCGCTGCTGGAGGAGGCTTTCGGCGACTTCAGCCAGCCTCGAGATCCACGAGCACGACAGCATGATCGCCGAAGGCAGCGCCCATGTCGGCATGTCGGCCCTGATCGATCTGGTCGGGATAAAATAGTTTCGGGCCCCGGCGTGCGCATACGGAAGGGTTTCGCGGCCTCGCGGTCGTGCTAGGACCTGACCGCGAAAGATCCTGAGCCCGGGAAGGAATCAATGCCCAAAAAGTCCTCCAGCCGTTCGAGGCTGAAGTCCCCGAAGCGGGCGCGGCCTGTGAAATCGTCCGCCGGTTCGAAATCGTCCAAAATTTCGAAGCCGAAGTCCCCGGCCCGGCAGCCCGCCCCCCGCCTCCCCGATCTCGCGCTCGATCGCCTCACGGCGCAGCAGCAGGCGATCGTCGATGCGATCAATGCGGGGCCGCGTGGCCGCTTCATGAATGCGGGTCCGTTCGCGGTGTTTCTTCATGCTCCGACGTACGGCATGCTGGCGCAGCAGCTTGGCGGACATCTGCGCTTCAAAACCACCGTACCGCCGCGACTGTCGGAATTCGCGATCCTGTGCACCGGGCAATTCTGGAAAGCGCAGTTTGAATGGTACGCCCATGCGAAGATTGCCGCCGAGCAGGGCGTCAAGGACGCGACCATCCGCGCGCTGCATGCCGGCCGCGCGCCGAAGTCGGCGCCGCGGGACGAAATGGCGATCTACGCTTTCGTCCGGGAGCTTTACGCGAGGCGGCGCGTGAGCGACGCCACTTATGCGAAGGTGCAGAAGCTTCTCGGCGATGAAGGCATTGTCGAACTGGTCGGCATCCTCGGCTATTACGTGCTGATCTCGATGACGCTCAACGTCTTCCGCATGCCGGTCCCTGAAGGCGTGCCGGTGCCGTTCCGCGAGCCGAAAGCCAAATAACCTGGATGCGCGTATCGCCGGCTACCGGGTCAGGCGACGCGGTCCGAAGCCCGGGACTGTGCGCGCATCGCGTCGCGCGGCGTGACGGCGCGCGGCCGGGTCATGCGCTGGCGCAGCAGTTCGAGGAAGCGCTGCTTCGGCATCGGCGGCGCGAGCAGCGCGCCCTGCCCGAAATCGCAGCCCATCACCATCAGCGCCTGCAAATCGGCCTGGATCTCGATGCCGGACGCGGACGCGGCGCTGCCGAAGCGGTGGGCGAGATCGATCGCGGTCTGGCAGATCGCGGCGTCCGCCGCATCGGTCGCACAGCCTGACACGAACGAGCGGTCGATTTTCAGCTCGGCGAACGGCAGATCGCGCAGGCTCGAGAACGACGAATAGCCGGCGCCGAAATCGTCGATGGCGATGGTCACGCCGCCGGCGCGCAGTTCGCCCGCGGCGCCTTCGCACGTCCGATGTCGCGCACGATCTGGTCTTCGGTAACTTCCAGGATCAGTCCCGGCCAGCGAGTCCGATTTGGGCCGATATTCCGCGACCAGCCCCGCGATCGGGAGTTTGAACAGTGCGTTGACCGGCACGTTTAATCCGAGATGCAGATTGAAGCCCGCGTCGTCGAACATCGACCAGTCGAGAAGCGTCGCCAGCAGCGCATGCTGCACCAGTTCGAAGATGCTGCCTTCGTCCACGTCGGGAAGAAAATCGCCCGGGAGAAGGACGCCATGCTCCGGGTGGCGGACGCGCGCCAGCGCCTCGGCGCCGGCAAGGCATTTGCGCTTGAGATCGATCTTGGGCTGATACCAGACTTCCAGCCAGTCGTTGCGCAGCGCTTCGGCGACCGCGATTCGCGGTCGTGCCGCTGAATTGGCCGAACCGGACTGCGGACGGTTCGCGTCATCGGCCGGCTTTGCAGCCTGACCGGACAGATTACGGACGTTGTCGGAATCGGATTCGTTCATGCGCGCTGCCCGCAAATGGCGTTACCGACCTATACGTCAGCGACTGTTAACCGACCGTTAGGCAAACCGCGGCGGCCGTCCCGACACGGATCAGGTCAGGGCTTGTCCTGTTTCATCATGCTGCCGCCCTCCTGCTTCATCATGCTGCCGCCTTCCATCATGCTGCCGCCGCCGCTGACGATACCGGGCGCGGGAGCGCCAATCGCCACGACCGGAAGCGCGATTTCGACTGTTCCGGCCTTTTCGAACCTGAGCGTCACGCCGACGGTCTTGTCTTTTTCAAGCGGGTGCTTGAGGTCGATGAGCATGACGTGAAGGCTCGACGGCTTCAGCGTTAAAGTCGAGCCGGGAGCGATTTCGAGGCCCCCATCCACCGGCCGCATTTTCATCACCCCGCCGTCCATCGTCATCGTATGAATCTCGCAGCGCGCAGCCGCTTCGCTTGAGACGCAGGTCAGCCGGTCCGGCACATCGCCGCTGTTGGTCACCGTCATGTAGCCCGCAGCCGCGCTCGCGCCCTTCGGGGTCGCGCGCGCCCACGGCTGGACGATATGCATCGTACCCACGGTGAAATCGGCCGCGCGCGCGGGAGCCGCCACGTGCGGCAGGGCCGCAACCGCGCAGATCACGGCGAGCCCGCCACGGATGTAGCTGCTGTAACTGCCGGCATATCGAGACATGAGACGCTCCTGTCCTTGGCATCGAGGCCATTCGAGTTTCCAGAATCCGCGAAATCCCCCCGTAGCGCCTGAATCATGGCAGAAATTGCCAGGCGTTGAACTTGCCGGCATCCTTCGCTATACGGGCTGCAAGGACCGGAGGGGGCCCGCAGCAATCGGGCTTTAGATGCCTGATGTCTGCCACATTCGATAAAGTCGCTGATATTATTGCCGAAACGTGCGACATTCCGCGCGACAGCATCAAGCCGGAGAGTCATGCCATCAACGACCTCGAAATCGACAGCCTCGATTTCCTGGATATTGCGTTCGCCATCGACAAGACCTTCGGCATCAAGCTTCCGCTGGAACAATGGACTCAGGAAGTAAACGACGGCAAGGCCACGACCGAACAATACTTCGTGCTCAAGAACCTCAGCGAGCAGATCGACAGGCTGATCGCGGCGAAGGGCGCTTAAGGCGCCGGGTATGCGTCTCGAATATTTCCAGTTGATCGACCGCATCGTGGCGCTCGACGTTGCCGGGCGTTCGGTGCGCTCGGTAGCGACCGTCCCGCAAACCTCGACGATTTTCGAGGGCCATTTTCCAAACTACCCGCTGATGCCCGGCGTGCTCCAGATCGAGTGCATGGCGCAGACGGTCGGGTGGCTGGTGATGGCGCTGGGCGGCTTCACGGCCATGCCGTTCCTGATCGGCGTCAAGGAAGCGAAATTCCGCACGCCGGTGCTTCCGGGCGACGTTCTGGAATTCGAAGGCACGGTGATTCACGAGGGCTCGGGCTACACGGTCGGCGGATGCAAGGGAACGCGGCGCGGCAAGCCGGTGTGTGAAGCCCATATCACCTATCGCGTTCTGCCCTTCCCCAATCAGGAATTCCGTACCGCCCTGTTCGAAACGGCGGCGCGGCTCGAGGTTCCGGTCTCGGAGTTCAGCAAGTGAGCGCGCAGCGCGAGGTCTGGATCACCGGCATCGGTCTGATCACGTGCCTTGGCGAGGGGCTTGAGAGCAACTGGAAGCATCTCGAAGCCGGCGATGCGCCGCCTTACGACGCCTCGAGCTTTGCACCCTACATCGTGCATCCGCTGGCGCCGGTGAATTTCGACAGACAAATTCCGAAGAAGAGCGACCAGCGGCAGATGGAGCCGTGGCAGCGGATCGGCGTGTACGCGGCGGGGCTTGCTCTCGCCGACGCCGGCATCGCCGGCAAACCCGATCTGCTCGACCGCACCGACATGATCGTTGCCGCCGGCGGCGGCGAACGCGACATCCCGGCAGACAGCAACATCCTGACCGGCGTGCGCAAAGTCACGGAGCGCGGCCCGTTTCTCAACGAACGGCTGATGAGCGATCTGCGCCCTACCCTGTTTCTGGCGCAGCTTCCCAATCTGCTGGCGGGCAATATTTCAATCGTGCACGGCGTCGTCGGTTCGTCGCGGACGTTTCTGGGCGAAGAGGCCGCGGGCGTCGATGCGGTGCGCATCGCGCATGCGCGCATCGCTGCCGGACAGAGCGAACTCACGCTGGTCGGCGGCGCCTATAACGGCACCCGGTGGGATGTCCTGCTGATCCTCGAACAGGCCGGTGCTCTGCTCAAGGACCGCTTCGCGCCGATCGGTGACCGCGGCCCGCAGGGCGGTATCGCCCTTACCGGCATGGGGGCGTTCCTGGTGCTTGAAAGCCGCGAGCACGCGCAGGCGCGCGGGGCGCGGGCGCACGCCCGGCTGGTCTCGGTCCAGTCCGACCGCAACCGCCGTCAGCCCGGCGAGATCGAGGCGACGCTTCGCCGTCAATGGCAGTCGGTCGCACCGCAGGTCGATCGCGACCACGCCGCTGTCGTTTCCGGCGCCTCGGGCCTGGAACCCGTGACGGCTTCGGAGCGTGGCGTGCTCGCCGAGACCGGCCTACCGGTCCGCAGCAGCGGGACCTATATCGGTCATGGCCTCGAGGCCCAGTTTCTCGCCAATATCGGCATTGGCAGTGCGATGCTCGAACATGGCAAACTGTTCGCGCCGGCGGGCACTGCGGATACCGGAGAAAGTCCGGCCGAACTGTCCCAGGTGATCGTCACCTCCGTAGGTAACTGGCGTGGCGAGGGACTGGCGCTGATCGAGCGGGTCGATTGAGGAGAACGTCATGGCCGCGGTAACACGCGACAAGCTTGGCCGCCCCGTCGTCGCCGTGACCGGCATTGGCGTCGTCACTTCGCTCGGCATCGGCAAGAGCGACAACTGGACGAAACTGACCGGCGGCGTGTCCGGCATCAAGCGCATCACGCGGTTTCCGGTCGAGGGGCTGCGCACCACCATCGCCGGAACCGTCAATGACGTTTATCGCGAAGCGATGGCGCCCGCGGATTTGTCCGAGCGGGTCGCGATGCTCGCCGCGGAAGAAGCGGTCGCGGAGTCCGGCCTCGGCGCAAAGGGTCATTTTCCAGGCCCGCTCTATCTTGCCCCGCCGCCGCTCGAGATCGAATGGGCTGACCGCATCGGGATGGCGGAAATGGCCGCGGCCGAGGGCGATACGGGCTATCCCGATCTCCTGCGCGTGGCCCGCGACTACGCCGCGACGAAAGGTGCATTCAAGTTCGGCGTCATCGGCGAACACCTCGCGGAGCATTTCGGCACCGAGGGCTCGCCGGTCTCGCTCAACACCGCCTGCGCGTCCGGCGCGAGCGCCATCCAGCTCGGCATGGAAGCGATCCGGCGCGGCGACTGCGAGGCAGCGCTCGCCATCGGGGCCGACGCATCGCTGACGCCCGAGTTGCTGGTGCGCTTCTCGCTTCTGTCGGCGCTCTCGACCCAGAACGATCCGCCGGAGCGCGCCTCGAAGCCGTTCTCCAAGAACCGCGACGGCTTCGTGCTCGCCGAAGGCGCGGCGGCGCTCGTGCTGGAGGATCTCGACCATGCGCGCGCGCGCGGGGCCCGCATCCTCGGGATCCTCGAAGGCGTCGGCGAAAAATCCGACTCGTTCCACCGCACCCGGTCGAGCCCCGACGGCAAGCCGATCGTCGCCACGCTGCGCAACGCGCTGGCCGATGCCGGCATCGCGCCGGAGGATATCGACTACATCAACGCCCACGGCACCTCGACACCCGAGAATGACAAGATGGAACACCTCGGACTTCTCGACGGTGTTCGGCGAAACCATCCGCGGCATCCCGATCTCGTCCAACAAATCGATGATCGGTCACACCCTGACCGCGGCCGGCGTGGTCGAAGCAGCCTTCACGCTGCTGACGCTGCAAAACCAGCGCCTGCCGCCGACCATCAATCACGCCATTCCCGACCCGGCGATCACGCTCGACGTGGTGCCGAATGTCGCGCGCGATGCCAAGGTGCGGCGGGCCATCTCGAATTCGTTCGGCTTCGGCGGCCAGAATGTCTGCCTCGTCATGGCGCTGGAGCCGGCGTGAGCGCTCTCGGCGAAGCGGTGCGCGACGGCAAGGCGAAGCAGACGATGCGCGCGCTTACGCTGGTGTCCGACCGCACGATGGAACTGCGCGAGATCGCCCCTCCCCCGCCGCCGGGCGCAGGCGAAGTGCAGATCGCCATCAAGGCGATCGGGCTCAATCACATCGACGTCTGGGGCTGGCGCGGCATGGCCTTCGCCAAGCGCGCGATGCCGCTGATCGTGGGGGCCGAGGCCTCGGGCGAAGTTCGCGCGGTCGGTCCGGATGTGACGTCGTTCAAGCCCGGCGACCGCGTGGTGCCCTATGGCGGGCTGACCTGCGGCATCTGCCGGGCCTGCCGCGAGGGCCGGGACAATCTGTGCGAAAACGTCGCCGGCATCATGGGCTTCCACGTCGACGGCTTCGCGCGCGACCTGGTCAACATGCCCGCCCGGCTGCTGATCCCGGTGCCTGACGGCATCAGCTTCCGCGACGCCGCCTGCGCGCCGATCGCCTTCGCCACCGTTCAGCACATGCTGTTCGACAATGCGAAGCTCGAACCCGGCGAAACGATTCTGATACAGGCCGGCGGCTCGGGGATCGGCACGGCCGCGATCATGATGGCGAAGGCAATCGGCTGCACCGTCATCACCACCGTCGGCGACGACGAAAAAGCGGTGAAAGCGAAAGCGCTAGGCGCCGATCACGTCATCAATTACCGGACCCAGCGGTTCGAAACCATCACCCGCAAACTGACCGGCAAGAAAGGCGTCGATGTTGCCTTCGAGCATGTCGGCCCGGACACGTTCAACGGCTCGCTGCTGTGCCTCAAACGCGGCGGCCGCCTCGTCACCTGCGGCTCGACATCCGGCCAGTCGACCACCATCAATCTGTTTCAGCTGTTTCAGCAGCAATACCGCATCTTCGGATCGTTCGGCGCGTCCATGCGCAATATCCGCGAGAGCTTCGCCAAAATGAAATCAGGAATCCTGCCGGTGATCGACACCGAAGTGCCGCTCGCGGAGTTCGAGCGGGGGCTTGCGCGGCTTGAAAGCCGCCAGGTGTTCGGCAAGATCATGGTCACGTTCTAGCCGACCGCCCGCATGGGCGGGCCACGTTCCCGATTTTCCCGGTGGAGCATGATTTCGGAAGTCCGGCAGTCCCTTTTCCGGCGCGCGCCCTGATGGCGAAGCCGCGTTCCAAAATCATCGACGGGACGATCGCCGCGATCACGGTCGCGCTTCTGGGCGCCATCAAGCGCATGGACCGCAGGCGCACCGCGAATTTCGCCGGTGCGTTCATGCGCAGGATCGGTCCGCTGCTGCCTGAGCATCGCATCGGGCGCGACAATCTTCGAGCTGCCTATCCGGAAAAGACCGATGCCGAGATCGACGCGATCCTCTCCGGCGTGTGGGACAATCTCGGACGGCTCGGCGTCGAGTTCGCGCACCTCGACGAGTTCTCGGTAGAAGGCGCCGGAACGCCGACGCGGGACGTCATTACCTACGCGCCGGAAACCGCGGAGCGCTACGCGCGCATGCTCGAAGCCGGTAAACCGATGCTCGGCTTTGCCGCCCATCTCGCCAACTGGGAATTGCCCGCGGTCGCCGCCAAAGCGCTGGTGCCGCACTCCGCCGTGCTTTACCGGCGCCCGAATATCCGGCCGCTCAGCGATGTCATCGTGCGGCTGCGCGCGCCGCTGATGGGCGAACTCATTGCCACCGGGCTCGACGCGCCAGTGAAGCTGGCGAGGCTGCTGCAGTCCGGCGTCCATGTCGGCATGCTAGTGGACCAGCATATGACCAAAGGCGTCGATGTGCTGTTTTTCGGCCGCCGCTGCCGCGCCAATCCGCTGATCGCGTTGATCGCGCGCCAGATCGAATGCCCGATTTACGGCCTGCGCGTGGTGCGCAAGCCCGACGGCAACAGCTTTTCGGTCGAGATCACCGATCCGGTCGTGCCGGCCCGCGACGCCGAAGGCCGCATCGAGATCGCCGGCACCATGCAGGCGATCACGTCGGTGATCGAAGGCTGGGTCCGCGAGCATCCGGAGCAATGGCTGTGGCTGCACCGGCGGTGGCGGTAGAAGACCGCGGCCGCGAGGCGGTCGTCCCCGCCGGCGGACGGGATGGTGGCGGCTTCAGCGTCCGGTCTTGATCCGGGTCCACAGCCGGTTGATGAGCCGCTGCGTTTTCTGATCGTGCGCGGTGATGGTGTAGAGTTTCGCCATGACCGCGGCGTCAGGATAGATTCCGCGATCGTCGAGGATCGATTTGTCGATGAATTTCTGGCTCGCCAGATTGCCGTTGGCATACGAAATGTAATTGGTGTTCTTCGCCGCGACGTCCGGCCGCAGCAGATAATCGATCAGTTCATGCGCCTCGGCGGCGTGCGGAGCGTCGGCCGGAATGGCGAGGTTGTCGAACCACAGCTGCGCGCCCTCCTTCGGTATCGCGTAACCGATCGCGATGCCGCCCTTGCCCTGCGCCGCGCGCTTTTGCGCCTGTTTGATGTCGCCCGAAAACCCGACCGCGAAACAGATTTCGCCGGTCGCCAGCGCATTGAGATATTCCGAGGAATGAAATTTCCGGACCGACGGCCTGATTTTGGCGAGAACGTCGGCCGCCTTCTGCAGATCCGCGGGATCGCTCGAATTCGGATCGAGATGCAGATAGTGCAGCGCCGCCGGCATGATGTCGTCGGATGAATCGAGCATGTGAATGCCGCAATTCTTGAACCGAGCCAGCCGGTCGGGATCGAACACGTCGTCCCAGGAGTTGGGCAGCGCGTCGGGACCGAGTACTTCGCGTGCGGCATTGACATTGTAGCCGATGCCGGTGGTGCCCCACATGTAGTTGACGGCGTACTGATTGCCGGGATCGTAACGCGCGAGCCGGTCCGCAATCTCGGGCCAGACGTTGGCAAGGTTCGGCAGCTTCGCCCTGTCGAGCTTCTGAAAGACGCCGGCGGCAATCAGCCGGGCCAGAAAATATCCCGTCGGCACCATGACATCGTAGCCGGATTTCCCGGCCAGAAGCTTCGCCTCCAGCGTATCGTTGGAGTCGAACGTGTCGTAGCGGACCTTGATCCCGCTCTGCCTGCTGAAATCGTCGATAACGGTCGGGTCGATATAGTCCGACCAGTTGTAGAAATTGACGACACGTTCGGTCGCCGCCGGGACGGGCGCAACCGCCAGCGCCGCCGCGACAATCATCCCGGCCGCCGCCGCCGCGAGCAGCGCGGTCCGATTCCTCCGCCTGGGCCCGGCCGGGATTCCCGCCTGCCCGGGAATGCGCGGAGTTGCGTCCATGAAATGCTTACGTCTCGGTCGGCAGACCCGCGGCCTTCCAGGCCAGGATTCCACCCTCGAGGTGCGAGTTGTAGTCGAAGCCCTGATCCTGGGCGGCGAGCGAGGCGGTGACCGAACGGCGGCCGGAGCGGCACGCGAACACCACTTCGCTTCCGGGCGGCGCGGGAATGGTCGCCGGATCGAACGACGACAGCGGCACCAGCACCGCGCCGGGAAAACGCTCGACCGCCGTTTCGTTCGGTTCGCGCACATCGACCAGCACCACACGGCCGGCTTTGAGGCCCTCCGCAACCGTCTGCGGCGTCAGATCGCGCACCTGGTGCCCGCCCCCCTTTTGATCCGACATGCATCACTCCTTGAGAACTCTTGAGAAACAACAACTTTTCGCCAGAGCGTCGGCGGAATCAAGCAGCTTTTGCGAGTTTCCTTAAGCGGGAAATCGGGCGTGCGTCCACCGGCATCGTCAGACCGCCCCGGGAGCGCCCGATACGAAACTAGATCGTCACCTGGGTGCCGACCTCGACCACCCGGTCGGTCGGAATCTGGAAGTAGTCCGTAGCATCGTTGGCCGAGCGGGCAAGCGTAATGAACAGCCGGTCCTGCCAGCGCGGCATGCCCGAGCGCGTGGCCGGGCGCAAGGCGCGGCGGGACAGAAAAAACGAGGTCGACATGATGTCGAACTGCAACCCCAGCTTGCGGGCCATGCCCAGCGCCTTGGGAACGTTCGGCGTTTCCATGTAGCCGAAGCGCAGATACACGCACATGAAGGTCGATCCGACCGGCTCGATGCGGATGCGCTTCGCCGGATCGACGCGCGGCGTGTGAGTGGATTCGACGGACAGGATCACGTTCCTCTCGTGCAGCACCCGATAGTGCTTGAGACTGTGCAGCAAAGCCGTGGGCGCGCTTTTCGGATCACTCGTCAGAAAGACCGCCGTTCCAGGGACCCGCTGTGGCGGCTTCCGCTCCAGCATGCGGACGAGATCGGCGAGCGGCGTTTCGAGGCGGCGCGTCTTCTCGAACAGCAGCCGCGAGCCTCGTCGCCACGTGTACATGATCAGCATGACGATGCCGCCGAGCAACAACGGTACCCAGCCGCCCTCGACCACCTTGAGCATGTTGGCCGAAAAAAACGTCAGATCGATCAGCAGGAACGGGATCATCAGCGCTGCCGCCAGGATGGGCGACCAGCGCCACATCCGCCACATCACTACGAAGGCCATAATGCCGGTCACGACCATCGTTCCTGAAACCGCAATGCCGTACGCGGATGCAAGCGCGCTCGACGACCGGAACAGGCCGACCAGCAGAAGCACGCCCACCAGCAGCAGCGCGGTGATGCGCGGCATGTAGATTTGTCCCGCCTGTTGCGCGGAGGTGTGACGGATTTCGAACCGCGGCAGCAGTCCAAGCTGGATCGCCTGGCTGGTCAGCGAATAGGCCCCGGTGATGACCGCCTGGCTCGCGATCACGGTGGCGGCCGTCGCCAGCACCACCATCGGGATGCGCGCCCATTCCGGATAAAGCAGGAAGAACGGGTTGGCGATCGCTTCGGGGTGCGCGAACAGGAGCGCGCCCTGCCCGAGATAATTGAGCGTCAGCGCCGGCAGCACGAGGCAGAGCCAGGCGGTCTGAATCGGCAACCGTCCGAAATGGCCGAGATCCGCATAGAGCGCCTCGGCGCCGGTGACCGCGAGAAACACCGCGCCGAGCGTATAGAAGCCGAGAATGCCGTGATGCAGCACAAAGCCCACGCCATGCGCCGGATTGAGCGCCCACAGCACCGCCGGGATCTTCCGCAATCCAGATCGCCCCGGGTGCGGCGATCGCCACGAACCAGACCAGCGTGACCGGCCCGAACAGCGACGCGACTTTCGCGGTCCCGCGCGACTGGAAAGCAAACAGCAGCACGAGGATGACGACGGTCAGCGGAACAACGAACTCGTGGAACGCGGGCGTGGCGACATCGATGCCTTCGATCGCCGACAGAACCGACAGCGCCGGCGTGATCAGCGCGTCGCCGTAGAACAGGGCCGCGCTGATGATGCCAAGCAGCGCCACGACGCTCGCGGCCCTGCCGACGCGGCCGACGGCGCGGGACGCGAGCGCCATCAGTGTGAGCGTTCCTCCCTCGCCGTTATTGTCCGCGCGCAGCAGGATGACGACGTATTTGAGTGTGACGACGACGATCAGTGCCCACAGGATCAGCGACACCACGCCAAGCACGCTCTCGCGCGCGATCAACTCGTTGTTTGACCCCGACGCCGCGATCATTGCTTCGCGAAACGCATAGAGCGGGCTGGTGCCGATGTCGCCGTAGACGACGCCGATGCTGCCCAGCGCGAGGCCCCAGAAGCCGGCGCCGGAACGATGGTCGGCGCCGTTGACCGACAGTTCGCCCGCGACAGGAGGGCTTACGCTTTCAGTCATGAAATTTGGGGACAGGACGTCGTCCTGCTCCTGCTGCTGCACAATGAACGGAGGCAGGGCCGCGCGTATACACCCTGCGAACCAAAAAGTCCCGGATCAGCTCAACGCTGGTGACGGGAATATCGACGAAATCGGCGAAAGCTTATCGAACGCTGCAATCAAGGCTTGTTTATTCTTTTATCGGCACGCTTGGGGCGCGCAAAACCGCCGTGTAAAGCCGGCAGTTCCGTACCCTGTTACGGTGTCAGCCCGGGCGGCACCGGCGGGCGCTTCGCGCATCAGCGTGATGGTCACGCGCCTGTTGGCGGCGATGTACGGGTCGTCCGGAAACAGCGGGTCGGTATCGGCCTTTCCGGCCACCCCGAAGAAATTGCCTGCCGGCAGGCCTTCCTCCTCGAGGATCTGGCGCACCGCATTGGCGCGATCCGCCGACAGGTTCCACGGCCCGTAATCCGGCCGCGGCGGTGTCTTGGTGGCGGAGGTGTGCCCGGTGATCGAAATGCGATACGGCAGCGCCTTAAGCGGCCCGGCGAGCTTCTCGATGATGCGCCGCGTGCGCTCGTAGGGCTCTTTGGAGCCTTCCGGGAACATCGAGCGGCCTTCCTGGTCGACGATCTCGATATTGAGCCCTTCCTTGCGTCTCCTCGACCATGATGTGCTTGGAGGCCTCGGCGAGTTCCGGCATGTCCTGCAGCGCCTGGCGCAGCGAGGCCGCGGCGAGCGCGAACGCCTCGTCCTTCTTGAAATCTGCGCGCCGTAATCGCGATTGCGGTCGTGCTCGTCCGGCGTCGGCGTCGCGGAAGCATCCTCCGGCTGGATATGCGCGGCGTTCTTGAGCTTCGGCCGGGTCGGCAGGCCGTCGACTTCGATGATGCCGGAATAGCGCACATTGTTCTGCACGCCGAAAGCGTCGCGCATCGAGCCGGCGACGATCTGCAGCTTCTGCTGGTCCTGATTGGAGAACGCCACCAGCATGACGAAGAAGCTGACCAGCAGGCCCATCAGGTCGGCGAAGGTGACGAACCAGCCGTGACCGCCGCCGTGCTGCTTCCTTGCGCCGTGCCATCGTCTCGACGCTCGCGCTTTCGTTCAGGCCGCGGCCGGCTCCGGCTCGGCCTCCGCATCGTCGCGATGTTTCTCCGGCAGATAGGCGATCAGCATTTCGCGCACCAGCGTCGGAGCTCTTCGAATTCGCGGATCATCAGGATGCCGTCGATGATCAGCGTGCGGTTGATCTCCTCGTCGACCAGCTTGAGATGCAGCTTGTCGGCGATCGGCAGGCAGATGATGTTGGCGACCACCGCGCCGTAGAGCGTCGCCAGCAGCGCGGTCGCCATGAACGGGCCGAGCTTCGACGGATCGGTCATGTTGGCGAACATCTGCACCATGCCGATCAGCGTGCCGATCATGCCGAAGGCCGGCGCGCAGTCGCCGATCGCGCGATAGATCTTCTGGCCCTCGTCGAGATGGCGTGAGGAAGTTGTCGCGGTCGCGCTCGAGATTGTCGCGGATGAAGTCGGCGTCATAGCCGTCGGCGACGAAGCGGATGCCCTTGGCGAGAAACGGATCCTCGATTTCGACCTTTTCCAGCCCGATCGGCCCCTGCTTGCGCGCGATCTCGGCAAGGCCGGCGATTTCGTCGACCAGTTCGCGCTGGGTCATGCGGCGCATGGTGAAGGCGAATTTCACGCCGAGCGGCAGGCCGTGAAAGATCGAGGTCAGCGGAAAGCGGATCAGGGTCGCGGCAAACGAGCCGCCGAAAATGATGATGATGGCGTGATCGCTCACGAACATGTCGCAGGTCGCCGCCCATGAGCATCATGGTGACGATGACAACCGCCCCGGCAGCAGGCCCAGGCCTGTTGCAATATCCATTGAAAGCAACCCCTACCCGCACGCGCTCGAACCCGGCACAGAGTACCGTCGGGGCGCTTAAGGCGCGGTTAACTGCGGGTTTCAACTGGCTCGCGGGACGCGAGCCGCGCGCAGGGCGCGGAACGCTTTTTTGGCATTCGCAGGCACGGCAACCGATCCGGATCTGCCCCGTGACCGGAATGGAAAAAACCGTCACAATGGCGCCAGGCAAACACGCCCGCGGCATCCATCAGAAATCAAGGGAGAGAGTACCATGCGCGAGATCGGCCACTTCATCGGCGGCAAAGAGGTGAAGGGCGGATCGGGCCGCTTCGGCGACGTCTTCAATCCCAATACCGGCGAGGTCCAGGCCAAAGTCGCGCTTCGCCAAGCGTCCGAGGTCGAGCACGCCATCGCCAATGCCGCACGCCGCCCAGCCGGCCTGGGCCGCGACCAATCCGCAGCGCCGCGCCCGCGTGATGATCAAATTCCTCGAGCTGGTCGCAGAAGGAATACGACGATCCTGGCGCGGCTCCTGTCGTCCGAGCACGGCAAGACCTTCGCCGACGCCAAGGGCGACATCCAGCGCGGCCTCGAAGTGGTCGAGTTCGCCTGCGGCATCCCGCACCTGCTCAAGGGCGAATACACCGAAGGCGCGGGTCCCGGCATCGACCTCTATTCGATGCGCCAGCCGCTCGGCGTCGTCGCCGGCATCACGCCGTTCAATTTCCCGGCGATGATCCCGCTGTGGAAATTCGCGCCGGCGCTCGCCTGCGGCAACGCCTTCATTCTCAAGCCGTCGGAGCGCGATCCGTCGGTGCCGATGCGGCTTGCCGAACTGCTCCTCGAAGCCGGGCTGCCGGCCGGCGTGCTCAATGTCGTCAACGGCGACAAGGAAGCGGTCGACACGCTGCTCACCGATCCGCGCATCAAGGCCATCGGCTTCGTCGGCTCCTCGGCGATCGCCGAATACGTCTACGCCACCGCCTGCCGCGCACAACAAGCGCGCGCAATGTTTCGGCGGCGCCAAGAACCACATGATCGTGATGCCGGACGCCGACATGGATCAGGCGGTCGATGCGCTGATCGGCGCCGGCTACGGCTCGGCCGGCGAACGCTGCATGGCGATTTCGGTCGCGGTGCCGGTCGGCAAAAAGACCGCCGACCTTCTCATGGAAAAGCTGGTGCCGCGGGTCGAAAGCCTCAAGATCGGCCCGTCCACCGACACGCAGGCCGATTACGGCCCGATGATCACCCGGGCGCACCTGGAGAAGGTGAAGAGCTACGTCGATATCGGCGTCAAGGAAGGCGCCAAGCTCGTCGTCGACGGGCGCGATTTCAAGCTCCAGGGCTACGAGAACGGCAACTTCATGGGCGGCTGCCTGTTCGACGACGTCACGCCGGAGATGCGCATCTACAAGGAAGAAATCTTCGGGCCGGTGCTCTCCGTGGTGCGCGCCAAAGACTACGAGGAGGCGGTGCGCCTGCCGTCCGAACATGATTACGGCAACGGCGTCGCCATCTTCACCCGCGACGGCGACGCCGCGCGCGATTTCGTCAACCGCGTCGATGTCGGCATGGTCGGCGTGAATTTCGCCATTCCGGTGCCGCTCGCCTACTACACCTTCGGCGGCTGGAAGCGCTCGGGCTTCGGCGATCTCAACCAGCACGGCCCGGAACTCGGTGCGCTTCTACACCAAGACCAAGACCGTGACCGCGCGCTGGCCGTCCGGCGTCAAGGAAGGCGCCGAGTTCGTCATCCCGACGATGAAGTGACCAGCGCGGAGCGCCGGGCCCCGGAGCAACACTTCCCAAGGACGGAGGCTGTGTGGCCGGGAAACGAGCAAACAACCTGACGACCGGTTGGCCGACACTCCGCAGGCGGCGGCAACGTTGTCTTTGAGTCAAACGTCACATTCGCAAATGTCGGCGGCATGTTCGCTTTTCCCTCGAGGCCACGAAATCACAGGCCGGTCCACGCACAGTCTGACATGAATCCGTCATAACCGGTGACGTAGGGTGAACGAGCATTGGGGGCGTGTTTTAACAGGGGAAAATCATGATCCGTTGCTTCGTAATCACTGCGGCGACAGCCACAGTCCTTGCGTTCCCGCCGGCTGCGTTCGCACAGAAGCCGGACCACGGCACGGCTGAAGAAGCCAAGGCCATGCTCGCAAAAACCGTAGCCGCCCTGAAAGCGGACAAGGAAAAAACGATCGAAATGATCAACAAGGGAGAAGGCGGATTCCTCGATCGCGATCTCTATCCGTTTTGCAGCAATGTCAACGACGGCAAGGTTGTCGCCATCGGCAACCCTAATACCAAGCAGGTCATTGGCATGGACACCAGAAAGCTGAATGACGCCACCGGCACGGCTTTTGGCATGCAGCTCTACGAGGCGTATCTGAAGCCGGAAGGTCAAATCACCGAGATCAGCTACAAGATGGAAAGGCCGGGTCCGGATAAAGCGCTCGTGCCGAAGATCAGCTTCGTAACCAGGGTCGGCGATCTGGGCTGCGGCGTCGGATATTACAAATAAATCATCCCGGACAATTCTGCTGCGGAGCGCCGATCACGGCGCTCTTTTCATTTCACGTCAATCGTCTGATCACCTGCGGCTTCGATGGTTGCCGGTTGCCGCATGCGGGTATCGGGATGTCCGGATCGGGTTTTTCGCGAACGGCTCGAACCGGCGGCAGTGCCTTCCATATCCGCCATTCCCGAAAGCGGCCGACAGTCAAACGTTAGCACGCAGTCATTTATCCGGCCTGTTTTCGCGTAGAGGCCTGCCCGGCCCCACTGCTGATACTCTGAACAGTCTGCGTCCGGCGTCCTCAATGCGCGTTGACGGGTGCGGGCTGACCCCACACTTCGGCTGCCCGCTGCGGCTTGCCGCAAGCGGTGCTGAAAGTGCCAAAATCACCGGTCGCCGCCGCGCGGCACCCGCCGCCGTACTCTCTCATATTGATCGCGCCGGGCGTCGGTTTTGGAGTGCCGGCAGTGTATGATATAGGTTGATCACTCTGGGGGGCGTTTCAAGGAAACTAATTCAGAGGAAACTAATAAAATGTATTGTCGCTTGCTTGTTGGCGTGCCGCTCGCGGTCGTTATCATTGCCGGCGGCGTACCGTTACCGGCGGCCGTCACGCATTCTTTCGTCGGCAATTATTTGTCGCCCGAGGCGCAGGCGAAAGGGCCGGTTCGCAACATGCTCGACCGCGTGCTCGGCAGAAATTTGCCGGACGGGGTGGTCAAGACAAACGGGCGCATCGAAGCGACGCAGGTCGATGTTGCCGCCAAATATCCGGGCCGCCTCGTTGACATCACCATCGAAGAAGGCAGCGAAGTCAAAGCCGGACAGGTCGTGGGCCGCATCTCGTCGCCGGAGTATGAGGCGCAGTTACGCTCCGCGCAATCCAATGTTGAACGCGCCAGACAGGCACAGATCGAGGCGACATCGCAGATCGATCAGCGCAAAGCAGCGCTGGCGGCGGCCAAATCCGACTTCGAGCGCGGACAGGAACTGATCAAGACCCAGATCATCACCCAACAAACCTACGATCAGCGCCAACGCAACTTCGAAAGCTCGCAGGCGGGCGTGACGGCCGCAATTGCGCAGCGCGATCAGGCCGATGCCGCAATCAAGAGTGCGCAGGCCGAGGTCGATCGCTTCGAGTCCATTCTGCACGATCTGGTGCTGATCTCGCCGCGGACCGGGCGCGTTCAATATCTGCTGGCGCGCAACGGCGAAGTGATTGCCGCCGGCGGCAAGGTCATGACCATTCTCGACCTGCACGATGTTTACATGACGATCTTCCTGCCGGCGGCGGCGGCCGGCCGGCTCGAAATCGGCAGCGAAGCGCGCATCATCCTGGATCCTGCGCCGGACTATGTGATCCCGGCCAAAGTCAGCTTTGTCGCCGCCGACGCGCAATTCACGCCGAAGACGGTCGAGACCAGCGAAGAACGTGAAAAGCTGATGTTCCGCGCCAAGCTGCAACTGGATGCGGAAGTGCTCAAGCAATATAGCCGGCGCGTGAAAACGGGCGTGCGCGGGCTCGGTATCGTGCGCACCAATACCGCAACGCCATGGCCTGACGACCTGCAAGTCAAGCTGCCGCAATGAGCGACGCCCCGATCGCCCGGCTGGAGGGCGTTTCGCATCGTTACGGTGCGACCATAGCGCTCGACAATGTGACGATCGAAGTCCCGCCAAATATCATGGTGGGCCTCATCGGACCGGACGGCGTCGGCAAGTCCACGATGCTGGCGCTGATTTCCGGCGTGCGCACCATCCAGAGCGGGAAGGTCACCGTCTTCGGCGAAGACCTGGCAAAACAGGCGCATTTGCGGACCATCCGCGGCCGCATTGCCTATATGCCGCAGGGTCTCGGCCGGAATCTTTACCCGACACTGTCGGTGTTTGAGAATATCGACTTTTTCGGCCGGCTGTTTGGCCAGGGGGCGGCGGAACGGCGCACGCGCATCACCGAACTTCTGACCGCCACGGCACTCGATCCATTCGAAGACCGGCCGGCCGGCAAACTGTCGGGCGGCATGAAGCAGAAGCTGAGTTTGTGCTGCGCGCTGATCAACGACCCGGATCTGCTCATCCTCGATGAGCCGACCACCGGCGTCGATCCACTGTCGCGCGGCCAGTTCTGGGACCTCATCAACACCATCCGCGCCCGGCGTCCGCAAATGAGCGTGATGGTGGCGACCGCTTACATGGATGAGGCGCAGCGCTTCGATTGGCTGATGGCCATGGACGACGGCAGGGTCATCGCCAGCGGCAAACTAAAGGAGCTGCTCGAGCGAACGCAGAAACCCAATCTCGACGAGGCCTTCATTGAACTCCTTCCGGCGGAAAAGCGCGCCCTCCACAAAGAGGTAATCGTGCGCCCGCGCGTTGCCGCCCCCGACGAGGTGCCGGCCATCGAAGCCGAGGGACTGACGCGTCGTTTCGGCGACTTCGTTGCCGTCGATCATGTCAATTTCCGGATCGCACCGGGCGAGATCTTCGGCTTTCTCGGGTCCAACGGCTGCGGCAAGTCGACGACCATGAAGATGCTCACCGGCTTTCTGCCGGCCAGCGAAGGCTGGGCCAAACTGTTCGGCCGCCCGATGGGCTCGAACGACATGGAGATGCGCCGCAACGTCGGCTACATGACACAGGCCTTCTCGCTCTACAGCGAACTCACCGTCCGGCAAAATCTCGAACTGCACGCGCAGCTTTATCACCTGCCGCCGGACAGGAGCAAAGGCCGCATAAAAGAGCTGTTGCAGCGCTACGATCTCGACACTGTCGCCAACGCCAAGCCCGAGAGCCTGCCGCTCGGCATCAAGCAAAGGCTGCAGCTTGCCGTCGCGGTGTTGCACGAACCCGCGATTTTGATCCTCGACGAGCCGACTTCGGGCGTCGATCCGATCGCGCGCGATGCGTTCTGGCGGACGCTTATCGATCTCTCCCGCGACGACGGCGTGACGATCTTTCTGTCGACCCATTTCATGAACGAAGCGGAGCGCTGCGATCGCATTTCGCTCATGCATGCGGGCAAGGTGCTTGCGGTCGGCGCGCCGCTCGATCTGGTCAGGGAGCGCGGCAGCGATTCCCTTGAGGATACTTTTGTCGGCTATCTCGCCGACGCCGCAGGTATCGACCGCACCACGAAGGTCGAGGCGGCAGACGCACAGTTCGCGGCGGGCGAGGCAGCGCAGCCGGTGCGGCGACAAAAGTGGTTCGATTTCGCCCGGCTGTGGGCATATGCACGGCGCGAAACGGTGGAGCTGCTGCGCGATCCGATCAGGCTCGCCTTTGCCATCTTTGGGCCGATCCTGTTGATGCTGGCATTTGGCTACGGCATTTCCTTCGATATCGAAAACCTGCAATCGGCGGCGTTCGACCAGGACAACACGCCACAAAGCCGCGAGCTGCTGGATGGCTTTTCCGGCTCGCGGTATTTCTCCATGCAAACGCCGATCACCTCCGAAGCCGAGGCAGAACGACGGCTGCGCAGCGGCAATACCCAGATTGTGGTCGAAGTGCCGAATGGCTTCGGCCGCGACCTGCTCAGAGGCGCCAGGCCGGAAGTCGATGCCACCGTTGACGGCGCCATGACTTTCCGCGGCGAAACGGCACGCAACTACGTCACTGGAGTGGTGCGCAGGCAGGGCGAAGAGCTCCAGCAGCAAATTCGGCGCGCCGGAAGCCCGAATTCATGGACCGACGCCGATATCCAGGTGCGCTTTCGCTACAACCAGGCCTTTCTCAGCGTCAACGCCATGGTGCCGAGCGTGTTCATGCTCATGCTGTGCCTGATCCCGGCCATCATGTCGGCGATCGCGGTCGTGCGCGAAAAGGAAACCGGTTCGATTGCCAATTTTCGCTCGACCCCAATCACCAAATTCGAGTTTTTGCTTGGCAAGCAGATGCCCTACGTCGCCGTCGCCATGGTGAATTTCTTTTTCCTGCTGCTGATGGCGATTTTTTTGTTCAAGGTGCCGCTCAAAGGGCCGTTTCTGACCCTGTTGATCGCCAGCCTCGTCTACGTGGTGGCAACCACGGGCTTTGGCCAGCTGATCTCGTCGTTCACGCGTACGCAGGTGGCCGCGGTATTCGCAACCGCAATCCTTTCCATTGTGCCGGCGGTCAACTTTTCCGGTTTGTTCGCGCCGGTGTCCTCGTTGTCCGGCGGCGCCAGGATCATCGGCCTCTCTTTCCCGTCCGCCTGGTATCAGCCGGTAACGGTCGGCGTCTTCGCCAAGGCGCTCGGCATGCCGGAGCTTTGGCGAAGTATCGTGGCGATCGCGGTGATCGCGGTCGCCTACTTCATCCTGTCGCTGCTCTTCCTTCGCAAGCAGGAGACCTGAAAATGTCTTCGCCTGCCGCGCCTGCGACCGTAAAGCTCGCCGAAGCAAAGACGATGACTTTGCGCGATCATGCCGCGAACATCTTTCGCCTGATTATCAAGGAATTGCGCAGCATCCGCGCCGATCCGACGATGCTTGTGCTGGTGGTTTATGCCTTCAGCATTTCCGTCAATACGGTCGCGACCGGCGCGGTCACGGAGGCGACCAACCTTTCGGTCGGCATCGTCGACGAGGACGGCTCTGAACTGTCGCGGCAGATCGCAGCCGGGCTGACGCGGCCGACCTTTCAACCCGCGGTGCAGATAACGGCGCCGGAAATCGATGCGAAAATGGACAAGGGCGAGTTGTTGCTGGTCGCGGAAATTCCGCCGAATTTTCAGGCCAGCATTCTCGGCGAGCGCAAGACCGAAGTTCAGATCAACGTCGATGCCACCGCTGTAGCTCAGGCCGGCAACGGTGCCAACTATCTGAGGACCGCGATCGCCAACGAGGTGCAGACTTTCCTGACCCGGCGCGGGCGCCCGCCGATCGATCCGCTCAATCTCGTCGTCACCGCCAAGTTCAATCCGAACCTGAAGACTGCGTGGTTTTCGGCGATGACGCAGGTGATCAACCAGATCACGCTGCTGACCGTGATCCTGACCGGCGCTGCACTGATCCGCGAGCGCGAGCAGGGCACCGTGGAGCACTTGCTGGTTATGCCCGTGGTGCCGGCAGAGATCATGCTCGCGAAAATGCTCGCCAATGGTCTTGTCATCCTGTTGGCGGCGATGCTGTCACTCCAGTTCGTGGTGCATCTGTGGATCGGCGCACCGATCAACGGTTCGATCTTTTTGTTCCTGCTGGGCGCTGCGCTTTATGCGCTGGTCGTTGCGGCGCTCGGTATCCTGCTCGGCACGCTCGCCACAACCATGGGCCAGTTCGGCCTGCTGGCAATGCCCGTCCTGATGGTGACGCAGCTGCTGTCAGGTTCGAGCACGCCGATGGAAAGCATGCCGGTGTGGCTGCAATATACGATGCAGACAATCAGCCCGACCCCGCATTTCGTCGCCTTTGCACAGGCCGTGCTGTTCCGCGGCGCCGACATCACGCTGGTCTGGCGGCCGCTGCTCGCCATGCTGATGATCGGCTCGGTTTATTTCGCGCTGGCAATGAGCCGATTCCGGCGCGTAATTTTCGGAGGCTGATCATGGCGCAGGGCAGGACCGACGACGGCAAAATGAAGCGCAAGGCATACGAGAAAGAATTGCGAAAGCTTCAGGTGAAACTTTGTGACGTGCAGGATTGGGTCAAGGCCGCAGGCCAGCGGGCGATCATTATATTCGAAGGCCGCGATGCCGCCGGCAAAGGCGGCACGATCAAGGCCATCACGGAACGGGTGAGCCCGCGCGTGTTTCGCACGGTGGCGCTGCCGGCACCCTCGGACCGGGAAAAAACCCAGATGTACCTGCAGCGCTACATGCAGCACTTCCCGGCGGCTGGCGAGATCGTCATCTTCGACCGCAGCTGGTATAACCGCGCCGGTGTCGAAAGCGTCATGGGCTTCACGAGCCCGCAGGACGTGCGGCGCTTCCTCAAAATTTGTCCGGAAATTGAAAAATACATTGTCGACGCCGGCATCATTCTTCTCAAATTCTGGCTCGAAGTCGGACAGGAGGAGCAGGAAAAACGGTTCATGGCGCGGATCAGTGATCCCCTGCGGCATTGGAAGCTCAGTCCGATGGATCTGGAATTGTATCGCCGCTGGTACGAGTACTCGCGGGCGCGCGACGCCATGCTCAAGGCGACCGACGTCGGTCATTCGCGCTGGCGCATCGTGCGCACCGACGACAAAAGGCGCGGCAGGCTCAATTGTATTTCCGAAATTTTGAAACGCATCCCGTACAAAAAAGTAGCGCCGGCGAAAGTCAAACTCCCCAGGCGCGCTGTCAGGGAGAAGTACGACGACGGGGCGTCGTTGAAGGGCCGTCATTTTGTCGCGGAGATCTACTGATTGACCACGCGGCGCCGGGCTGTGCGCTTCCCGCCCGCATCCATGAGGACGCCCCGGCTCCTGTTGACGCCACGTCAAATCGTCGTCCGGCCAAAGATGGCTGCTCCCGCACAACAGCCGGCAGTGGACGAGGCGCGTTTATAATACCCGTCCTAGCTGACGCAGGCGTGCGCGGTATCGGTGCCGGTGTAGCGGCACTGACAGCGCGGCGGGCGCTCCAGCACCGAGACCGTGACCGTGGTGATACGGTTGCGGCTCACGACGATGCTGCACAGCGCCGCGAGCGTTCCGCCGCCGGCGTCAGCCTGAAGTTTCAGTGTGCCGACCGGCTGGCGCAGGATCGCGCTGCCCTTTTTGATCGGGGAGAGTTTGGTGGCGTCGATGTAGAGCCCGGTCTGTGTCACCGGCGCCGCAGGAACTGTTTTGATCTCGACGTAACCCGCATCGCCGCCATCGCCGGGCCGGCACGCAGCGATCAGCGCGCCGACGGCCACGACGCCGACCGAAAGCACCACCGCACGCGGCACGTTCACCTTCACGACGTTACGCACGTTCACGACATCAGGCTCCGGGAGGCTTGATGCCCCCGATCAACCTGTTGAGCTGGGTAGAAGCATCGCGGATATCGCGCGTCATGCTCCGGATCACTTCGAGCGCTTTCTCTGCCTGCCTGATCTCGATCAGTTCGCCGATGAAATCCTCGTTCTGCTGCAGGACCTGCAGCAGGCCGGCGAACTGCGCGCGCGCGTCGTCGAGCTCTTTGCCCGCGCTTTCGGTCTCGCTCTCGAGCTTGCGCCATTGATCGAGCAGAAACTGCCGCTCCTCCGGCTTGTAGCGCTGTTCCTGTGACAGCGCCTTGATCTTGGAACGGACGTGTTCGAGCGCCTTTGCGCCGAGCCGGGAAACCGGACCGTTGTCCGACACCGCGGCGAGCAGGCCTGAAACGGTGTCGCGCAATTTGTCGATCTCGGTGCGCGCCTTCTCGACGTCGGTCACCGCGTCGATGGCGCCGGCCGAATCCTGGATCGACTTGTTGAGGTCCGGCACGCTCTTCTGGAACGCTTCGAGCTGCCGCGAAAACTCTTCAACCGGTGACGGCACTGCGTTCACGCTGGCGCCGCCGGCGGCAGGCTCGGCGCGCGCGCCGCCTGCGGCGAACACGATCGCACCTGCAAAGAGCGCGCAAACCACGAAACGCGCGCCCACCCGCGCGGCTAACGCCGGTAATGACGCCATTTGCCGTCCTCCCAGGAGCGCTGTCCCCGAAAAGGTTGATTTCCGTCAATAATGTTGGCGCAAGTGGGGCGACGCGCCGGTGCCATCCGGAGCCGGGGCGGATTTTAGGGCTTCTTTTGGCGCCGCATTTCGGCTTTCCTGAGCGGGCGATGATTTGCACAGGCAACATGAGCTTCTTTTTGCGGAGCCGCCCGGCGACAGCGGCGGTGACGCTTTTGCTGCTGGCGACACTTTGCGGATGCGCCGGCACCGACCGCATGGCCGCAGACCGGCCGGAGGCTCAGGCCGCGCAGCCGCCTCCCCCGCCGCCGCCCCCTCGCCCCCCCCCTCCGGCTCCGCCTCCGGTCGACCTCACCGGCCGCTGGAAGCTCACCGCGACGGGAGCCGGCGCCGGGGCCTGCCACATGAATTTCGGCCACATCCCGGGCGCTGCGCAGGGCACCATCGCGCCGGAAGGCGGCTGTCCGGGCAATTTCTTCACCAGCCGCAAATGGACGTTCGAGCGCGATACGCTGATCCTGCGGGATCATAAGGGTGAAGCGCTGGCGCAGCTTTCGTTCGCCGGCGGCCGTTTCGAGGGACACGAAAGCGGCGGCAGGACCATCTCGCTGGCACGCTGACGGACCTGTCAGAGCGGAAAGTCGAGCGCTTTCGGTGCCACCCGTTTCGGCATCACAGGCGCGGCGGCTTTGGGCATCTCGGTCACGGCGGCTTTGGCCGGCGGCTGAAATGACGGCTTGGAAGGCGTGGCCGGCTGCGGCGGCGCTGCGGGTGCGGGGGCGGCCTGGACTTGAGCCGGAGCCGGGGTTGGAGCCTGGGTTTGGACCTGAGCCGGGGCTTGGGTCTGGCCTTGGGTCTGGCCTTGGGCAGGCGTTTGTGACTGCCGGGTCGGCGTCGGCTCGGTCGCAACTTTGGGTTCCGCCGGCTGCGCCGCCTCGGGCTGACGGCTCGGCTGGGCTGGCGGCTCCGGTTCGGGCTCGCCCGCATATTTCTCGATCGATTTGCGAACACCGGCGAGCAGCTTGCCGCCGTCGGCCTTTCGATCCTTCATCAGCTTGACCCAGGCGGCGATCACGGGCTCGGTCGCCTTGCGCGCGGAAGCAACGTCGTCCTCTGCCAAGCATCGCAACCGGATCGCCTCGATCACGTACCAGCCCCAGCACCGCTCTGGCTTCGAGGTCCCACATCGCGCCGGCCATACCCGCGGCGACCTGTCCGGAGTTGTTGTCGATGACGGTTTTCAGATCGTCCGGCAGCCGCTCATACGAAGCCCTGTTCATCGCCAGCACAAAGCTCGAAGTGCTCAACGACGCACCCGTGAACTCGGCATGATATTTAAGCACATCGTAAAGCTTGAGCGCGGGCATCACGTCCCACGGATCGAGAGCGCCGTCGATGACGTGTCCGGCGATCGCCATCCTCACCTGCGGCATGGGAGCTGCGATCCCCTGCCCGCCAAGCGCCCGCAGCGCGTCGCCGGCAAAGCGGTTTGGAACGTGCAGGCGCAAATCTTTGAGATCGCCAAGTCCGCGCAGCGGGCGGGTCGAATGAACGACGCTCCGGTCGCGGCACGAAAACGAGAGCGGACGAACGTCGCGGAACTCATCCTGAAGATTCCCCGCGGCGTAATCCTGGATCGCCCGTGAATTGACCAACGCCCGGTGCGAGGCGACGAACGGCAGTTCGAACGCCTCGATCCTGCGCAAAGCGTCCGGGCGTGCTGCCCGGCATCGCCCAGACGATATCGGCGAAGCCGTCGCGCGCCTGGTCGAACAGCTGTGCGGGAGCGCCACCGAGCTGCATCGACGGAAAAATATCGATGCGGATGCGCCCGGCGGATTCCGCTTCCACCTTGCGCACCCACGGCACCAGGAAGCGGTCGTGGCCGCACGATACCGACGAGAAAAAATGATGCAGCTTGAGTCCGACCGACGTCGCCGACGCCCGTGCGCCGCGGAACACGGCAGGCGCCGCCACCGACGCGATCATCGAAGTCAGCAGCGTGCGGCGGGCGATACGCATGGATACCTCGCTGCGAGTGGCAGCGCAGCGATGCGGCTCAATTAAGGCGCGAGGGGCGGCCCTGGTCCGGGAGCGGATGAACGGCTGTCGCGGCGGTCGGCGACTGTGCTGGAGGCGTCGGTGCCGCGGGCGAAGATGTCGCCGTCTCCGCTTTGGCTTCGCGCGCGCGTTCCTGATAGCCGCGATACGACAGATATCCGAACGGCAGGCTGACGAGATAGGCGAGCGTTCCGGCCGTCAGGATGATCCATGGATAGGCCATCAGGAGCGCTACAAACAGCACCAGCACGATGACCACGGGCACGACCATTTCCGGCGGCACCCTGGTACCGAAGCGCTTTCCGGAAAATACCGGCAGCCGCGAAACCAGCAGGATCGCTACCGCCAGCGTGTAAACAAGCGTCGCCCATGTCAGGAACGGCGTGCGCGGCAGCCCGAGGAACGCCGCATAGATCGGCAGCAGTACGATGATGGCGCCGGCCGGCGCCGGTACACCGACAAAGAAATTAGCAGTCCAGGCCGGGCGGTCCGGATCCTCGCTCATGACGTTGAAGCGCGCGAGCCGCAGCCCCGCGCAGATGGCGAACGCCATCGCAGCGATCCAGCCGGCCGACTTCAGATCGTGCAGTCCCCAGAAGAACAGGATCAGCGCCGGCGCCACGCCGAAATTGACGAAATCCGAGAGGCTGTCGAGTTCCGCACCGAACCGCGAGGTTCCCTTCAGCAATCGCGCGAGGCGGCCGTCGATGCCGTCGAGCACGGCTGCGAACACGATGGCGGCGAGCGCCAGCGCATACCGGTCCTCGAACGCAAGCCGGATGGCGGTAAGGCCCGCGCACAGCGCGAGCAGCGTGACGAGATTGGGCGCAAGCGTCCGCACCGGAATGCGGCGGAACCGCCGCCGCCGGAGTCGCGGATCTTCGAATGCTGGTGGAAGTATCGCCATGCGATCAATATAGCGCGTTGGCCCCTGCCCCGCCACGCGCGGCACCGTTCGTCGTTAACCGTACCGGGAGTTGGGAAACACACCGCGTGCCGGCGCGGAGCGAAAATCGGCGAACACGGTCTCGCCGGCGATTGCGGTCTGGCCCTCCGCGACCAGCGGCACCGTGCCTTCGGGCAGATAGAGATCGACGCGCGAGCCGAAGCGGATCATGCCGATGCGCTGACCCGCCGCAACCATCTCGGCCTCGCGCACGAACGGCACGATCCGGCGCGCCACCAGTCCGGCAATCTGGATGACGCCAATGCGCGCGCCGTTGGCGGTCGCGATCACGAAGGCGTTGCGTTCGTTTTCCTCGCTCGCCTTGTCGAGGTCGGCGCTGAGGAATTTGCCGGCGCGATACACGATACGCTCTATGCGACCGGCAAGCGGGCTGCGGTTGATGTGACAGTCGAACACGCTCATGAACACCGAAATCCGCGGCAGCGGGCGAACGCCGAGCCCCAGTTCCGGCGGCGGCAGCGCCGGCGCGACGAGGCTCACGCGTCCGTCGGCTGGCGAAACCACGACGCCCTCGCGCGACGGCGTCACCCGCTCGGGATCGCGAAAGAAATAGACGCACCACAGCGTGAGCACGACGCCGATCCAGCCGAGCGGCGACCACAGCCACAACAGAATGAGGCTCGCAAGCGCGAAGCCGCCGATGAACGGATAGCCCTCCGGGTGAACCGGCGAGAGCTGCGAACGGATGGAATTGATGACGGACATCGGAAAATTCGAACTCCCCAATCGCCGTTACCGGCCAGGCCGGAAAAGTGTCCGGAGCGGAATGCCCGAAATGACGATTCTCCGCATTATCGCCGATTATTACTCGGCCGCGTCGACCACGGGTACCAGCTCTTTGTCGCCAGCGACCGGGCGTTCGGGCGGCGGATCGTCGCCTGGAACGTCCGGCTCATCGCCGACCTCGGCAAGAATTTCCCGCGCGATCTGTGCTTCGCGCTGCCGGTTCCACATGCTGGCATAAAGCCCGTTGTGCGCGAGCAGCGCCTGATGGGTACCGCGTTCCACGATCACGCCGTCGTCGAGCACCAGAATCTCGTCGGCGCCGACAATGGTCGAAAGCCGGTGCGCAATCACCAGTGTGGTGCGGTTCCTGGAAACGCGGTCCAGTGCATCCTGAATGTCGCGCTCGGTATGGCTGTCGAGCGCGGAGGTCGCTTCGTCGAGCAGGAGGATCGGCGGCGCCTTCAGGATGGTGCGGGCAATGGCGACCCGCTGCTTTTCGCCGCCGGAAAGTTTCAGTCCGCGCTCTCCGACTTCGGTGTTGTAGCCCTTCGGCGCCATCTGGATGAAGGTGTCGATCTGCGCCAGCCGCGCAGCCTCTTCGACCTGCGCGTCGGTTGCATCCCACGCGCCGTAGCGGATGTTGTAACGGATGGTGTCGTTGAACAGCACCGTGTCCTGCGGCACCATGCCGATCGAGGCGCGCACCGATTTCTGCGTGACGTCCCGGATGTCCTGACCGTCGATCAGGATGCGGCCGCCGGTGACGTCATAGAACCGGAACAGCAGCCGCGAGATCGTCGATTTGCCCGCGCCCGACGGCCCGACAATGGCGACGGTGCGGCCCGCCGCGACCTCGAAGCTCAGCCCTTTGAGGATCTGCCGGTCCGGCTCATACGCAAACGAAACGTTTTCGAAGCGGATACTGCCGTTGCCCACCTTGAGCGGCGGCGCGCCCGGCCGGTCCTCGATCTCGGGCTTGCGCAGCAGGATCGAGAACATGATTTCGATGTCGATCACCGCCTGTTTGATTTCGCGATACACCAGCCCCATGAAATTCAGCGGCTGATAAAGCTGGATCATCATGGCGTTGATCATGACGAAATCGCCGACCGTGTTGCGGCCGGCCTGAATCCCGTAGGCGCACAGCACCATCGCCGCGCCGAGCCCGATGGTGAACACGATCGCCTGGCCGGCGTTGAGGATCGCGAGCGAGGTGTAGGCCTTGACGCTGGCATCCTCGTAGCGCGCCATCGCGCGGTCGTAGCGTTTTGCTTCACGCTCCTCGGCGGAGAAATATTTGACCGTCTCGTAGTTGAGCAGCGAGTTGATTGCCTTGGCGTTGGCGTCGGTGTCGCTGTCGTTCATCCTGCGCCGGATGCCGATCCGCCATTCGGTCGCGTAAAACGTAAAGCCGACATACAGCGCCACCGTCAGCACGATCACGACCACGTAGCGCCAGTCGAAGTGGAACAGCAGCACCCAGACGATCAGGGCCAGTTCGACGATGGTCGGCAGAAGCTGCAGCAGCAGCATCCGGACGATGGTCTCGATGCCGTTGCGGCCGCGTTCGAGCACGCGCGTGAGGCCGCCGGTCTTGCGTTCGAGATGAAAGCGCAGCGAAAGCTGATGGATATGCTCGAAGGTGAGCATCGCAAGCCGCCGGACCGCGTGCATCGCTACTTTGGCGAAGATGCCGTCGCGCCACTGCGTGAGCACGGCCATCACGATGCGCATGCCGCCATAGGCGAGCGTCATCATCACCGGCGTCGCCAGCGCCCAGGCGATGATGTTATCGGGCCCGACCGGCGCGGTGCCGTGACCGGCCAGCGCATCGGTCGCCCATTTGAAGGTGAACGGCACCGCGACCGTCGCCAGCTTGGCGACAAATATCAAAATGGTGGCGAACACCACCCGGGCCTTGAGGTCCCGGCGGTCGCTTGGCCAGATATAGGGCCACAGATTGAGCAGCGTCGAGACCAGGGTACCCCCGTCGGCTTTCGCGTCTCGCGTCGAGCGGTCGGGGGCTGTTGCGTATTCTCTCATTGCCGGGTGCGATGATGCCGCGAGTATGGTGAAGGGAGACGGGCGGCGCGGGCCGGGCCGCCTTAGAATTGTTATATAGAGGCCAAATTCGATTCCCGCATCGGCGGCCGAACCGTCGCGTTGGGTCCGGAGAGGGTTGCGCCGGCGTCCGATCGCCGCCACATCTGTTGTTTAAGAGCGAGAGTCTATGAGCAAAATCAATGCGGTGTGCGTGTACTGCGGCTCCAGCCCGGGCACCGATCCAGCCTTCGTCAAAACCGCTCGCGAGTTCGGCCAGACCCTGGCGGAACAGGGCGTGCGGCTGGTCTATGGCGGCGGCTCGATCGGCCTGATGGGCGCGGTCGCCACTGCCGTGGTCGAAAACGGCGGCCAGGCGACCGGCATCATCCCTGAATTTCTGACCGCCAAAGAGCGGCCGTTGCGGCTCGCGCAGGAACAGATCGTCACCCGCGACATGCACGAGCGCAAGCGCATCATGTTCGAGCGTGCCGACGCCTTTGTCGCCCTGCCGGGCGGACTGGGCACGCTTGAGGAACTGGTTGAACAGATGACCTGGGCGCAGCTTGGCCGCCACCGGAAGCCGATCCTGGTCGCGAACATCAATGGCTTCTGGGACCCGATGCTGACGCTGGTCGGCCACATGCGCGGACTGGGCCTGGTGCCGGTTCCCTCCCGCGGCGTCGATCTCCTCGTCGCCGACCGTGTCGCCGACATACTGCCGATGCTCCGCGAAGCGGCGAAGGCGGTGAGCGAAGCGGACAGAGAAATGGCGGTCCCGACCGATCGGCTGTAACCGGCCGACCGCTCATTCCCGCTCGGGCGGAGTCCGCTTTCGCCGTACCGACGGTACCGTCACTCCCTCACGAACGTCACGGCCTCGATGCGATTGCCGTCGGGATCGCGAACGAACGCGGCGTAATAGCCGGCATAATAGTACGGCCGCAGTCCCGGCCCGCCGTCGGAGACGCCGCCGGCCGCGAGGGCTGCTGCGTGAAAGGCATCGACCGCGGCCGTATCCAGCGCGCGCAGGCAAATGTGGACGCCGCTGTCTTCGGCGACGCGCGGCATCGCCTCCCGGCGGTTGATCCAGAATTCCGGATATTTTTTGCCGAAACCGATGGCCGCGTCCGGCCATTCACGCAGTTTCGTCAGTCCGAGCGCGGCAAGCACCGCTGCGTAGAAGGTTTCCGCCCTGCGCAGATCGCGAACCGCGATGGACACGTGGTCGATCATGACCCATCCTTCGGAACGTCAGGCGGGCGCGCCGGATTTAACAAGTTTGTAGACGATCGAGTCCATCAGCGCCTGGAACGACGCATCGATGATGTTCGCCGAAACGCCGACCGTGGTCCAGCGGTCACCGGCTTCATCCGCACTTTCGATCAGTACCCGTGTGACCGCCTCGGTGCCGGCGTTGAGGATACGCACGCGATAGTCTGTGAGTTCGAGACCGGTGATGTAACTCTGATACTTGCCGAGATCCTTGCGCAGCGCGAGATCGAGCGCATTGACCGGACCGTTGCCTTCGGCGGCGGAGATCAGATGCTCCTCGCCGACTTTCAGCTTGACCACAGCCTGGCTGACGCTGACGCGCTCGCCTTTGGCGTTGACGCGCTGCTCGACATTGACGTCGAATTTTTCCACATCGAAATAGCGCGGCACCTTGCCGAGCAGCCGCCGCGCGAGCAGCTCGAACGATGCATCCGCGGCTTCGTAGGCATACCCGATCGCCTCGCGCTCCTTGACCTCGTCGAGCAGCCGGCCGAGTCTCGGATCGTTCCGGTCGACGGCGAACCCGATACGGTCGAGTTCGGCCAGAAGGTTCGAGCGGCCGGACTGGTCCGACACCAGCAGCTTGCGTTTGTTGCCGACCCGCTCCGGAGCGACGTGTTCGTAGGTCGCCGGATCCTTGACGATCGCGGACGCGTGGATGCCGGCCTTGGTGGCGAACGCGCTCTCGCCGACATAAGGCGCATGACGGTCGGAGGCGCGGTTGAGCAGATCGTCGAGCGCGTGCGACACGCGCGCAAGATGGCCGAGCGCTTCGTCGGAGACGCCGATATCGAACTGCTCCGCATATTCCGTCTTGAGCTTGAGCGTCGGAATGATCGAAACCAGATTGGCGTTGCCGCACCGCTCGCCGAGGCCGTTCAGCGTTCCCTGGATCTGGCGCACGCCCGCCCGCACCGCCGCAAACGAATTCGCTACCGCCTGTTCGGTGTCGTTGTGGGCGTGGATGCCGACGTGATCGCCGGGAATTTGTCTGCACACCTCGCCGGCAATCTTTTCCACTTCGTGCGGCAGCGTCCCGCCGTTGGTGTCGCACAGCACCACCCAGCGCGCACCTTCGTCATAAGCTGCTTTGGCGCAGGCAAGCGCGTAAGCCGGATTGGCCTTGTAGCCGTCGAAGAAATGCTCGCAGTCGAGCAGCACCTCGCGGCCCTTCGCTTTCGCGGCGCGCACGCTGTCGCGGATCGAGGCGAGATTTTCCTCGCCGGTGGTCTCGAGCGCAACGCGGACGTGATAATCCCAGGACTTCGCGACGAAGCAGATGGCGTCGGCCTCCGCGGCAAGCAGCGCCGCAAGGCCAGGATCGTTGGAAGCTGACCGCCCCGGCCGGCGTGTCATGCCGAACGCGGTGATTTTGGCCTGCGACGGACGCCGCTCGGCGAAGAAAGCGGTATCGGTCGGATTGGCGCCGGGATAGCCGGCCTCGATGTAATCGACGCCGAGCTCGCCGAGCATCCGCGCGATGACGAGTTTGTCCGCGAGCGTGAAGTCGACGCCGTTCGTCTGCGCGCCGTCGCGCAGCGTGGTGTCAAACAGATAGAGACGCTCGCGGGCCATGACGCGGTCTCACCAGAGATAATAGTTCGACGCCAGCGCCACCGCGATCAAGATGGCGATCAGCGCGATCGCCACATGATGGGTCCGAAGGCCGAGAAATCTGTCGCGTGCCATCACGTCCACCTCAAATAAAAACATTCACCCCGAATAGACCCGCCAGGCCGTGTAAAGTGCGATCAAGGCCGCGCCGGCGATCACGGCGTATTTCAGGACCACGTAATAGAACAGGTGACGCTGGAACGGCAGATCGTCGCGTTTCATGAAGCGCTCCCCCTGGCTGCGGCAGCCTCAAGCGGCTTGACCAGCGTGGTATTGGCGAGCCATTCGCCGCCGAGCAGAACGGTGTTGCGGGTTTTGGCCACAAAGCCGCGCCGCTCGAAAAAGCCGCGCGCGGTGTCGCTCGCCTCGACGCTGAGCTCTTTGGTGCCGCGCGCGCCGGCGAGTCTTTCGAGCGCATCGCAGAGCATGTCGCCCGCGCCCTGCCCGACCGCCGCCGGATGCACGTAAAGCATGTCGATACGCGCGCTGTCCGCGAGCGAGGCGAAGCCTATGGGCGAGCCGCCGAGCGTGGCGACCAGCGTCAGCCCGGCGCCGAGCCGCGCACCGAATTCATCCTCGTCATCGGCCGCGGCCATCCACGCCTCCCGCTGCGCCTCGCTGTAATCGTCGGCGGACAGTTCCTCGATGCTGGAGCGGAATATCTCCGCCAGCAGCGGCACGTCTTCCGCCAGCATCGGCCGCATCGCGAGCTTCGGACGCGCCTGCGCGTTCATGACACCTGCTCCCGCACATGCTCAGCGCCGTTATGCCCGCGCCCGTCGCGGGCATCCACGTCTGTGGAGCGTGCCGGCAAAGTAAGTCGTCGATGGCCGGGACAAGCCCGGCCATGACGGTGCCTGATTGACCATCATCGGGCGATCTCCCAGGTGGTGTGCCGTCTTTGCTGTCTTTCAGAACGACGCCCATTGCCGCCAGTTCGGCGCGGATGCGGTCGGACTCTTCAAAATTTCTCGCCTTGCGCGCGGAGATGCGATCAGCGACGCGGGCTTGATTACCGCCGGATCGATACCCTTTTCGCGCGCACTGACCTCTTCAAATGCGTTTGCGACATCCGCACGCACACTGGCAGCCGTAACGTGGTCGACCGCCCGATCAAATCCGAGCAGCAAAAGCGACCCGACCACTCTGCCGCGGCGTCAGCAGCATTTTGCGCTCCCGAAGCAAGATGGCTCAAACGATGCAAAGTTCAGCAAGAGCCTCCGGGCGTATTCAGATCGTCCGCTAAGGCGGCCAATACGGATTGAGATCGGCCGCGCCGCTGTCTCTGTTCGCATTGATAGTCAGACGTCTGTAAACTGGCATACGCGGCCATCTGCGCTTCAGCGCAGATCCGTCATTAGTCCAATCGATTGGTTGCCGATAATGCGTTTTCAGCATGTTGAGCCGCACCACCTCACCCCAACGCGCATCATTATGTTTTCAGCAATTCGTCATGAATTGTCACGAAATTCCCCGCCGACTTCGCCATCTTCGCGCCTTCGACCTGAAGAAAGCCGTTGTGCATCCAGTAGTTCGCCATCACCGGCGTATGGAAAGCGCAGCGCGTTTGCGCGATTTCGTTTTCGTGGTGGGGAAATACCAGATCGATGCCGCCGCCGTGGATGTCGAAAGTCTCGCCGAGAAACTTCCACGCCATCGCCGAGCATTCGATGTGCCAGCCGGGACGGCCCGGTGTTGCGATGCCGGCCGGTGACGGCCAGGCCGGCTCGCCCGGCTTCGACGGCTTCCAGAGAACGAAATCCTGCGGGTCTTTCTTGTAGGGCGCGACTTCGACACGGGCGCCGGCGATCATTTCGTCGAGCGGCCGCTTCGACAGGCGGCCGTAATCGGGCATCGAAGGCACGCTGAACAGCACGTTGCCGTCGGCCACGTAGGCATGGCCGGACTGGATCAGGCGCTCGATCAGCACGCGCATTTCCGCGATGTGCTCGGTGGCGCGCGGCTCGGCGGTCGGCGGCAGACAGCCGAGCGCAGCGACATCGTCGTGAAACTGGCGGTCGGTCTTTTCCGTAACCTTGCGGATCGCTTCGTTGAGCGGCAGGTCCGGATATTCCTCCGCCGCGCGCGCGTTGATCTTGTCGTCGACGTCGGTGATGTTGCGGACGTAAGTGACGTGATCGTCGCCGTAGAGGTGGCGCAGCAGACGGAACAGCACGTCGAACACGATCACCGGCCGGGCGTTGCCGATATGGGCGAAGTCGTAGACCGTCGGCCCGCACACATACATGCGCACATTGGCCGGATCGAGCGGGACGAAAACCCGCTTCTCGCGCGTGAGCGTATCGTAGAGCTTCAATTCCATCTGCACATCCAGGACCGTCGAATCGGAAACGCCGACCCTGCTGGCCCGGCGTCCCGTGGTCTCGAAGATGAGAAAAGACGGCCGCAGCCAGCAGAGGTGGCTAGCGAATAATCCCCCGGCAAATGCCGTTTATGAGATTTTGGCCGTTCATAAGCCGGCACAATGGTCGAGGATAAACATGGCGTCAAGCCTGTCGGGTCTGCGTTGGCGGCGCGAAGTCCGGGCCACTGACCGTCTCTTTCAGGCCCCTCCGGCGAAGCGGACAGCCCCGCCCCACGGCGAATCGCCCGCCCCGCCGCCGGCCCAGAGCACTTCGGAGCGCGTGAGTTAACGCAGACTTAACCGCGGCGGCGCATTCTTAAAGGTGACGGCAACCGGATTTTTGGCGCCACGGGCGCCGGCTGGGGGAGTCCATGCGTTTCACGTTTGCGGCCGCGGTGTTCGCCGCCGCGCTGTTCGGTGCCGGGGCGGCGCACGCGGAAAAGCGGCTCTTCGTTATCGCCAACAACAGTGACGGCTATGGCGTCGACCGCTGTCTTGCCTCCGGGGCAGCCTGCGGCGAAGCCGCCGCCAACTCCTATTGTCGCTCGCACGAATTCGCGCATGCGCTGTCGTACCGCAAGGTCGACCGCGACGACATCACCGGCGCGATCCCGACCAGCGGTCCCGGATCCTGCCACGGCGCCAACTGCGACGATTTCGTCGCCATCACCTGCTCCCGCTGAGGCGGCCGAAATTCTGAAATTCGTCATGCCCGGCCGGTTGCAGGGTGTGACGATGTGGGAAACCGCCCCGGACCTGGTCCGGGGCGTTGCTTTTTGCTCAGGCGCTGATGCGCCTTCGGCGTCCCAGCCACCGCAGCAGCGCGATCGCGGCAAGCACGACCAGCGCAATCTCGGTGCACGCCGCCGCCAGCAGTTTCAGGCGGGTGGCGGCGCTCGTTGCGCCAGCAACGGCCGCCGATAGATCCGGCCAGCTCCACAGCATGGTCGCGATCCCGGCATTCTCGCCCCAGTCGAGGATCAGTTCGAGCACGGGAAGCGCGACCAAAACCCTGCGCCACCCTGGCGCCATCGCTCCGTCGCGCAGCCGCCCCGGCATGGTGAGCCACCACAAAGCCAGCACCCGCGAAGCTGCGTAGAGCGGCGGGAAAAACCCGTCGAACACAAGTTCGGGATTGAGGTAATAAGCCCTCCCGGCGTCCCCGAGCGCATCGAGATACGCCTTCGCTTCATCGACACCGTAGCCGAACGGCCTGATGTCGAATGGCGGCGCGCCCGACGCCAGAAGTTCGAGGCGCGGCAGCGTCACAAAGAACAGCACCGCCCAGAGCACGCCGCTGGCGGCCAGCAGCGCGACAACCAGCCAGCCGGACGGAAACTGCGCGACAGCCTCGCGCGTCGCACGCACGTCACGCCGTCTGCTTTGCGAGTTCGATCGCCTCACGCAGCACGTCGAGATCGCCGATGTGATTGGCGAGAATGAGCACGAGCCTGGCGTCGAGCTCGGCCGCGGCGGCATCTGAAAGGTTTCGCCGCGCCTCGACCAGCGCCAGATAGGCGGCGTCCGGATCGGAAAATCGCGAGGCGGTGTTGAGTTTCGCCATGGCTTATCCCTGCAAAGCGCGCCGGTGTGCGCGCGCGACGGCAACGGCATCGAACTGCCGCCATCGCGCGCACAAATGCTGATCGGGCCGGACGAGATAAGTCGCACCGGGCGTCGCGTCGAAGCGCTGCGCGAACATGCCGTCCCGGTCGAAAAAATCCTCGCCGATGACTGTGACCGGGATGCCCTCGGCCTGCGGCCGGCCGTGTCCGCCGTTCTTCATGCAGACGAAGCCGAATTCACCGCGCAGGCGTTCCACAAGCTGGACCGCCGTGCCGTCAGGCGCGGAAGCGGCGCGTCCGGCAACGGCGCACCGAGTTTGCGCCGCGCCGGCAAACGGCGCCCGCGTCCGGCGTCGACAGCGGCGTGTCGTAAACGGCCGGCAGCGACAGCCGGCCGGAGTTGACCATGCGGCGCGCGAATTCGGCCTTGCGGCGCGAGCGACAGCACGGCGTCGCGCAAGCGCCGCTCGGCGCTCGAGTGCGGCGACATGAAATCGGTCGAGCGGGTCGAGTGACCGATATTCTCGTCCGCCGCCTGGATGCGCTCGAGCCTCGTAGCTCTCGATCAGCGCGGCCCGCCCTCGCCCTTGAGCACCGCGGCAAGCTTCCAGGCGAGATTCTCGGCGTCCTGAATGCCCGAATTGGCGCCGCGCGCGCCGAACGGCGAAACCTGATGCGCGGCATCGCCGATGAAAATCACCCGGCCGTGCACGAAGCGATCGAGCCGGCGGCAGTTGAAGGTGTAGACCGAGACCCATTCCAGTTCGAAGTCGTGCGGCGCCAGCACCTTTTCGAGCCGGGCGCGCACGCGCTCCGGCTCCTGCTCCGCGAGCGGATCGGCGTCCGGTCCGAGCTGCAGATCGATGCGCCAGATGTCGTCCGGCTGGCGGTGCATCAGCGCCGATTGGCCGGCATGAAATGTCGGCGCGAACCAGAAGCGGCGCTCGGTCGGAAATATCGGCCGCCATGTGAACGTCGGCGATGAGAAATTTGTCCTCGAAGGTGACGCCGGCGAAGTCGAGGCCGAGCAGGCTGCGAACGCTCGAGCGCGCGCCGTCGGCGGCGATGAGCCAGTCCGCGTCGAGCTGATAGAGCCCGTCCGGCGTATCGATGGTCAAGCCGCACGCCGTCATTGCGGCTGCTCAACGCCGACAAGCTTGTTCTTCCAGCGCAGGTCGAGATTCTTCAGTTCGAGCGCGCGATCGACCAGCGCCTTTTCCAGATAGAATTGCTGGAGGTTGATGAAGGCGGGCATCTTGTGCCCCTCCTCCGGCAGCAGATCGAACGCAAACAGCAGCTCGTCGCCGACAGAAGACCTTGCCGAGCTTCCAGGTGACGCCCTGCGCCACCAGGCGCTCGCCGACGCCGAGCCGGTCCAGAATCTCCAGCGTGCGCTTCGACCAACAAATGCCGCGCGAGCCTTCGCCGATCCGGTCGGCATCGTCGATCAGCACCACCGGCACGTCGCGCTGCGCGAGATCGATCGCGGCGGCCAGCCCGACCGGTCCGGCGCCGACAACGACGACCGGCCGACGCACGACCGCGCCGCTCCTGATCGGGCGAGCGGCGATAGTCGTAGTGATAAACCGATTTGCGCATGGTCGCGCTCATCGCCACCCCGTCCGCTCTTCCGCCCGCGGCAACAGCCGCGATTTCAGTCTAGCCGCGCAACGCCGCCCACATGGCGCGGTCGCGCTCCGCCGTCCAGATCGCCGGATGATCGATGCCTTTGGCCTCGTCGTAGGCGCGCGACGACGTTGAACGGCATGCAGTGCTCGTAGATCGCGAAGCTTGAGAACTTCGGATCCATGACCCGGCGCGCGTCGTCGAATGCCTCCTTGAGCGACGCGGCCCTTGGCGACGCTGTCGGGACCGCTGCCATAGAGCGTGGTGAGGAAATCCTCGGTCAGCGCGATGCCGTCGGCGACCTGCTTGGCGCGTCTTCAGCGCCGCGCCGCGCCCGGGCACCAGCGCCTTGGCCGCCGAAAACTCGGCCAGCCGGTCGAGCGTCGCCGGCCAGTCGGTGAAATGCGCGTCGCCGCAATAGCAGGCCGAATGGTATTCGACGAGATCGCCGGAAAACACCACATTGGCGTCCGGCACGTAGGCGACCACGTCGCCCGCGGTATGGCCGCGGCCGATATGCATGATGCGCACCTCGCGCCGGCCGAGCCAGACCGACATCTGGTCGGGAAACGTGATCGGTCGGCCAGGTGAGGCCGGGAATGCTCTCGACCGCACGGAACAGCCGCGGAAAGCGGCCGATCTCGGAATCCATGTCCTGCCTGCCGCGCTCGACGATCAGATCGCGCGTCGCGCCCGAAGCGAGGATTTCGGCGCCCTCGTAGGCCGAAGCGCCGAGCACGCGCACGGCATGATAATGCGTCAGCAGCACATATTTGATCGGCTTGTCGGTGACTTTGGCGACCCGCTCGATCACCTGCCGGGCCATCACCGGCGTTGCCTGCGCGTCGATCACCATCACCGCGTCGTCGCCGACGATGATGCCGGAATTCGGATCGCCCTCGGCCGTGAAGGCGTAAAGGTCGGGCCCGATGGCGTCGAACGTGATGGTCTTTTCGGCCATATCCCCGGTCGAGGCGAACTCCGCGCACATGCTCGATTCCTCCCGGCAGACCACACGTCCATGACCTAAGAAACCGGAGCCGCTGCCGGCAAGGCCGCTACGGCGTTGCGCTGGCCAGCCGACTTCGGCCATGGTCGCGACCATGCGGCGCCACGAAACTGTCGCTGGGCGCGCGCGTCACCAGCGCCGATGAGCTGTCTGCCGCGGATGACACCATGGCCGGCCAGCGGACGCAATGAAAGCAAAGCCGGCGGACGAGGGGGCCGCGGATCAGGCCCCGCGCGGCGACGACGCCCCGCTGAAGCTCGAACAGTTTCTGCCCTATCAGCTCAACGTCGTGTCGAGCCTGGTCTCGCAGCGCTTGTCGCGCGTTTATGCGCGGCGCTACGGCATCGGCGTGCCGGAATGGCGGGTGCTGGTGACGCTCGGCCAGTACGGGGTCATGACCGCGAAGTCGATCGGCGCGCATACCCACATGCACAAGACCAAGGTGTCGCGGGCGGTGGCGATCCTGGAGAAGCGCCGCCTGCTCGCGCGCCGCGCCAACCGCGAAGACATGCGGGAGGCGTTTCTTTCGCTTACTGCGTCCGGCCGGACCATGTATCGAGGAGGTCGCGCCGCATGCGCTCGACTTCGCCGAGCGGCTGACCGAAATTCTGTCGCCCGGAGACCGCGAAGTGTTCGATCGCGCGCTGGCGCAACTGACCGCGCGCTCCGCGGAGCTCGTTGCCGAGCTTGGCGGGCGAGAATGAAGATGACGACGCTTGAGGGTCCCAGGAGATTTCATGAAGCTCTATTCGTATTTCCGTTCGTCGGCCGCGTACCGCGTGCGCATCGCGCTCAATCTCAAGGGCATCGCCTACGAGACCGTGCCCGTTCATCTGACCAAAGACGGCGGTCATCATCGCAGGCCGGAATTCCGCGCGATCAATCCGCAGATGCGCGTTCCCGCGCTGGAGACGCCCGACGGCCAAATTCTGATCCAGTCGCTCGCCATCATCGATTATCTCGACGAGACCCATCCGGCCCCGCCGTTCCTGCCCAAGGACCCGATTGCGCGGGCCAGGGTGCGCGCGCTGTCGCGGAATCGTCGCCTGTGACATCCATCCCCTGAATAACCTCGGGTCGCTCCGCTACCTCAAGAACGAGATGCATCAGGACCAGACCGCGATCGACGCCTGGTATCATCATTGGGTGACGACCGGATTCGAGGCGATCGAGGAGCTTGCGACGCCGGCGCCTTACGCCTGCGGCGCCGCGGTAACGCAGGCCGATATCTGTCTGATTCCGCAGATCTATAATGCCCGGCGGCTGAAAGTTCCGCTCGAGCGCTTCCCCAAAATCCTCGGCATCGAAGCGGCCTGCCTCAAGCTCCAGGCCTTTGACCGCGCCCGCCCGGAAAATCAGCCCGACGCGGAGTGATGCGGAGTAACGGACGCCCGCCGCACACAGGGCGCGGGCGATCCGCAATTCACACTTTGGTCACCATTCCATCGCTTGATCGCGCCGACGCGGAAGGAAGGCCGGGGGCCCGGATGTCCAAGCTTACCAAGCTTTTGCGCGGCTCAGGCCTCGCCGCATTCGGCGCGGTTGCCCTGTGCTGCGCGCTCGCCGCAACGACCCTGGCGCAGGCCCCTCCTCCGCCCGGCGGCGATCAGGCCGCGTCCAATCCGGTCTGTGTCCGGTTCGAGGCCCAGCTCGCGTCGCTGAACCGCGGCGGCAACGATCCGGCGCGCGCCGACCAGATCCGGCGCTATGAAGAATCCATTGCCAAACAGCAGGGCGAACTCGACCGCACGCTCGTGCAGTCGAAGAAAGCCGGCTGCGAGGGCGGCGGATTTTTCGCGCTGTTCACCGGCGGCGGTCCGCAATGCCTGCCGCTCAACGGCAGATCCAGCAGATGCGCGACAACATCGATCACATGATGAGCGATCTCGAGCGCATCAAATCGGGCAACAATCCCGATCTCGAAAACCAGCGCCGCTCGCTGATCGGGCAACTGGCGCAGAATAATTGCGGCGCGCAATACCGCGCCGCCGCTGCTTCTTCGGGACCGGGCGGCTTCCTCGACGCGCTGTTCGGCGGCCGCGTCATCAACTCCGGCAACGATGGCGCGCCCTCCGGTACATTCCGCACCGTCTGCGTGCGCATCTGTGACGGCTATTACTTCCCGATCTCGTATTCGACGGTGCCGAACCGTTTTGTTGACGATCAGCGCGCCTGCCAGCGCGAATGTCCCGCGACCGAAGCCGTGCTCTACAGCTATCGCAATCCGGGCGAGGACATTAATCAGGCGGTGTCGGTCAACAGCCAGCAGCCCTACACCGAACTGCCGAACGCCTTCCATTATCGCAAGGAGTTCGTCGCCACGTGCTCCTGCCGGCGGCCCGGCCAGAGCTGGGCCGATGCGCTGAAAAATACCGACGACGCCACCACGCTCGAAGCGGGCGATATCGTCGTGACCGACCAGAACGCCAAGGCCCTCTCGCAGGCGCCGCAGCCGAAGGCCAAACCGGCACCCAAAGGCACCGCCGCAGGTCCGGACACGGCCCCAGCGGCTGCCCCGGTCACCGCCGAAGCCGGCGCTTCAGGGCCGGTGCGCTCAGTGGGCCCGCCCTTCGTCGCGGCGCATTAAGCGCATGGCCGGCTGACACGTCAGGACTGGATTGCTTCCCGCTGTCGCTCGCAATAACGAGATACGGGATCACCGCCGTCGCCAGCAATGACGGGACGATGAATCACACATCGTCATTGCCGGGCTGACCGGGCAATCCATGCTCCGGGCAAATCATGCGCTGACCGCGCGGCATACCGTGCTGCGCTTTCGCATGGACCACCGGGTCAAGCCCGGTGGTGACGAGGGAGGGCGGGAGTCCACCCGTCAAAAATCCGCTGCGCCGACTTTGGCGGCGCCTTTCACGATCGTCGCCCGGTCCGGCCCTGCCGGCAGCGTGCCGGGATCGCGGAACCGGCTGGTGATCGGATAGCGGCGGTCGCGGCCGAAGTTCTTTTGCGTCACCTTGACGCCGGGCGCCGCCTGCCGGCGTTTGTATTCGGCGAGATTGAGCATCCGCTCCACCTTCATCACCGTTTCGCGGTCGAAACCCGCGGCGACGATGGTGGCGAGCGGCTCCTCGCGCTCCACCAGCCGTTCAAGGACCTGATCGAGCGCGTCGTAGGGCGGCAGTGTGTCCTGATCGGTCTGGTTTTCGCGCAGCTCCGCGCTCGGCGCCCGCGTCAGCACATTCTCCGGAATGACCATGCCCGGCGGACCGAGCGCATCGTCCGGCTTCCAGCGATTGCGCAGGTGCGACAGCCGGTAAACTTCGGTCTTGTAGAGGTCCTTGATCGGATTAAAGCCGCCGTTCATGTCGCCGTAGAGCGTGGCGTAGCCGACCGACATCTCCGATTTGTTGCCGGTGGTCACCACCATCAAACCGAATTTGTTGGAGATCGCCATCAGGATGGTGCCACGGGCGCGCGACTGCAGATTTTCCTCGGTGACGTCGCGCGGTGCGCCTTCGAATACGCCGGCCAGCGCTTCCTCGAGCCCGCGCACCGCGCTTTCGATCGGCACGATGTCGTAATGGACGCCGAGCTTTCGCGCGACGGCCGCGGCGTCGTTGAGCGACTCCTGCGACGTAAAACGGTACGGCAGCATCACGCAGCGCACGCGCGACGCGCCGAGCGCGTCAACCGCCATGCGCCGCGCACAGATCGCTGAATCGACGCCGCCGGAGAGGCCGAGCACGACGCCCCTGAAGCCGTTCTTCTCGACATAATCGCGCAAACCCGAGCACGCAGGCGGAATAATCCGCCTGATCGATCTCGGCCGCAGGCGCGATCGGCCCGGACGCGCAGCGCCATGTGCTGCCGTTCCGCGACCAGTGCGTGGTCACGACCGCTTCACGAAACGCCGGAAGCTGGAATGCGATCGAACGGTCGGCGTTGAGCGCGAACGAGGCGCCGTCGAATACCAGTTCGTCCTGGCCTCCGACCTGATTGACGTAGAGAAGCGGCAGGCCGGACTCGGTGACACGCGCCACCGACATGTTCAGCCGAACCTCGGCCTTGTCGCTCCAGTACGGCGAGCCGTTCGGCACCACCAGGATCTCCGCGCCGGTTTCGGCCAGGCACTCGACCACATTCTCGTAATCGCCCCAGTCGGTCCAGATGTCCTCGCAGACCGGCAGGCCAAGCCGCACGCCGCGGAAGTTTACCGGACCCGGAACCGGTCCTGGCGCGAACACCCGCTTTTCGTCGAACACGCCGTAATTCGGCAGGTTGACCTTGAAGCGGATCGCCGCGATGCGGCCGCCGGCGAGAAGCGCATAGGCGTTGTAAAGTCTTCCCTCCTCCACCCAAGGCGCTCCGATCAGCACCGCCGGCCCGCCGTCGGCGGTCTCGCGCGCCAGCGTCTCGATGGCGTCGCGGCAGGCGGACTGGAACGCCGGCTTGAGCACCAGATCTTCCGGCGGATAGCCGGCGATGAACAGCTCGGAAAACGCGATAATGTCGGCGCCATCGGCGGCGGCGGTTGCGCGGGCCTTGCGCGCGATGGCGAGATTGCCGGAGACATCGCCGACAATCGGGATTAAGCTGCGCCACCGCAATGGCCAGACGATCGGCAGGACGTTCGTTCATGGCACTGGTCTAACCCTGGAGCGTCCGGTCGGGCAATGGTTTCGCCCACACGGCCGGACTGCCAGGCGAGGGCAGCGCCCGGACCGGCTTGTTGCTAATGTGGGCCAACGCGGGGACCGGAGGTTCAGCCATGGGACGTTTCATCACCGTTGCCGGCGCCCAGACCGGACCGATCGGGCGCAACGAGTCGCGGCAGCAGGTGGTATCGCGCCTGCTCGAACTGATGCGCGAGGCGAAAGCGCGCGGCAGCGACCTGGTGGTGTTTCCCGAACTGGCGCTGACGACGTTCTTTCCGCGCTGGTGGATGGACGACGAGGCCGAGATCGACAGCTTCTTCGAGCGGGAAATGCCGGGCCCGGCGACCCGCCCGCTGTTCGAAGCCGCGCAGTCGATGCAGATCGGCTTCTATCTCGGCTATGCCGAACTGGCGCGCGAGAACGGCGCAACCCACCGCTACAACACGGCGATCCTGGTCGACAAAGACGCGCCGTATCGTCGGCAAGTACCGCAAGGTGCATCTGCCCGGCCATGCCGACAACCGTCCGCAATATCCGTTCCAGCATCTGGAGAAGCGCTATTTCGAGCCGGGCGATCTCGGCTTTCCGGTCTGGCGCGCGTTCGGCGGCAACGTCGGCATGTGCATCTGCAACGACCGGCGCTGGCCCGAGACCTATCGCGTCATGGGGCTGCAGGGCGTCGAGCTGGTGCTGCTCGGCTACAACACGCCCACCCATTTGCCGTGGGTGCCGGACTACGATCACCTCGCCGGTTTCCACAATCATCTGAGCATGCAGGCCGGCGCCTATCAGAACAGCACCTGGGTCGTGGGCATTGCCAAAGCCGGAAATGAAGAAGGAAGCGAGCTTCTGGCGGGAAGCTGCATCGTCGCGCCATCCGGCGAGATCGTCGCCATGGCGACCTCAAACGGCGACGAAGTGTTCATCGCGAAGTGCAATCTCGACATCGCGCGGATCAACAAACAGACCATGTTCAACTTCGCCGAACACCGGCGGATCGAACATTATCGGCTGATCACGGAGCGCGCTGCCGCGGTGCCGCCGCAGTCCTGACGCGGCCTTCGCGGTCAGCCCGCAGCGAAGGGGCGCAGGTTGTAGCCCGAAGGCTTTGTCCCCTCGTACGCGGCGGCGGCGCGTACCACGTCGTATTCGCCCAGCGCCCGGCCCACGATCTGCATTCCGACCGGCATGCCGTCCGGCGCAATCCCGGCACAGACCGTCGCCGCCGGCTGGCCGGTCAGGTTGAACGGATAGGTGTAGTAAACCCAGGACACCAGATTGCGGTCCTTGAAGCCTGTCCGGAATGTTCTTTCCGGCATCAAGCGAAGACACCGGCAGAACCGGCGACAGCAACAGATCGTACGTCTTCAAAGAACGCGCGAACTTTGTCGCGGAACGCGTAGCGCTCAAACACTTTTTCATAATAGTCGCGCATGTCCTGGGAGAGCGCGGCTGTCGAGCACGTCGGCGACCGCCGGGTCCAGGAGCTCGCGCTGTTTCTGCAACGAACGGGCGCAAGCCGCGTGCCGACGCCGGCGTAAAATTCCGCGGTCCACAGGTCCGCCGGGTCTTTCTCGAACACCTGATCGACCAGTTCGACCTGGCAGCCGAGCTCTCAAAGGTCCGTGCGGCGTCCGTCGACGATCGAGGCAACTTCCGGGTCCGGCCGTGCATAGCCGAGCGTCGGGCTGAACGCGATGCGCAGGCCCGCGACACCGGCACGGCAGGCGCCAGGCAAATCGGGCATCGCCGCCGAAACGCTCGCCGGATCGCGCGGGTCATAGCCACCGATCGCCATCAGCAGCAGCGCCGCGTCGCCGACGTTGCGCGCGATCGGGCCGACATGAGCGAGCGTCGGCGTAGCCGAGGCCGGCCATACCGGCACGCGCCCGAACTGCGCCTTGATGCCCGCGAGGCCGCAGAAGCAGCACGGAATGCGAACCGAGCCGCCGCCGTCGGTACCAAGCGCAAACGGCGTGATGCCGGCGGCGACCGAGGCGGCCGCGCCCGCGCTCGAACCACCCGGAGTCCTGGCCAGATTCCACGGATGGCGCGTGATGCCGGTGAGCGGACTGTCCCCGACCGGCTTGCAGCCGAACTCGCTTGTCGTGGTCTTGCCGATCAGGATGGCGCCCGCTGCCCTCGCGCGCGCGACGGCGGGCGCGTCAACCGCGGCGACGTTGCCGGCCATGGCGCGCGAGCCTGAAGCGTAGCGCACACCCGACACCGCCATCAGGTCCTTGGCCGAGAACGGCAGGCCGTGCAGCAGACCGAGCTCGTCCCCGCGCATCACCGCGTCCTCGGCTGCCTGGGCCGCGGCCAGCGCCTCGCTCCGGCAACAGCACGAAGAACGCGTTCAAAGTCCCCTGGGTCGCTTCGGCCCTGGCGAAGGCCCGCTTCGTCAATTCGACGGGCGACACCTCCCGCGTGGCGATCGCGGCGGCGCAGTTCCACAGCCGTCATCAGATCGAAGTCGGCGGACATCAGGCCTCCGATAGAGGACCGAGAGACGACCGGCACACGACGCCGACCGACACTACTCGTTGACGATCGCGAACGCCCGTACCGGCGAACCCGAGCCGCCCTTGAACTTCAACGGCACGCCGAAAAACTGAAACTCGCCCTTGCCGAGAAGCTCTTCCAGATTCACCAGCCATTCCCAATGGCTGATGCCCAGCTTGCGGCACAGCCGGTGCTGCGCGAACACATCGTCGCTCGGCTTGTCGGTGGAGGGCCCCTCGACGCCATGCATCCGCGAGCCGCGGTCGTACATCCACTGCGTCGCCTCGACCGTGAGCTGCGGATTCTTCCAGACCGAATTCGGGCGACGGATAGGTGCGTTTGTGGAAGCCGGTGCACAGCAGCACGATATGGCCATTGACCTTGACGCCGGCATTTCTTCTCCGCCTCCTCGATGCGCGCGACCGTGATGTCGCCGAGATCGGGGACGTTGCGCAGGTCGAGAGCACACCGCCTTGCCCATGAACAGATTCGAGCGGCATTTCGTCGATCGGCAGACCCGTTCGGGTTGACGTGGCGGAACGCATCCACATGCGTGCCGACGTGATCCAGCGTGGCGATGAAGTTGGTCTGGAACGTCATGGCGTCGCCCGGCACGCCGAGGTTGAAGGCCCTGGACGATTTCGTGGCTCAAATGGGTGGTGATCACCGGCCGCTGAAATAGTTTGTGCGCCGGCATATTGTCCTCGATCAGCAGGCTCAGGTCGATGACGCGCTGTGCCATGACTGTTCTCCGTTGAAGCGAATGCTGCGACTGGGTTCTCTTTCCCGAAGAGCTTCGATCACCGGCAGGCAGGCCGCCGCGCCCGAACTTGCGCCACCGGGCGCAATCCCCTCCCGATCGTAACGCAGCCGCGCGTTCCGGCAATGCAAACGTGGCGGCGCGCAGGTGCGAATGCGCAACCGCCGGATGTTGCGGGAATGTTGCCGGGCTGCGGCGGGCGGCCCGACGGCCGCTACATCGCGGCTACGACCGGAACGGGCCTGGCTTTCCCCTGACGCTGGACTTTGACCAGGTCGGCGACCAGGAACGCCAGATCGAGCGCCTGCTCGGCATTGAGCCGCGGGTCGCAGACGGTGTGGTAGCGGTCGTTCAGATCCTCATCGCTGATCGCGCGCGCGCCGCCGGTGCATTCGGTGACGTTCTGGCCGGTCATTTCCAGATGCACGCCGCCGGCATAGGTGCCCTCGGCGGCATGGACCTCGAAGAACGTCCGCACCTCCTTGAGGATCTGATCGAACGGCCGCGTCTTGTAGCCGGTGACCGACGTGATGGTGTTGCCGTGCATCGGATCGCACGACCACACCACGTTGCGGCCCTCGCGCTTCGACCGCGCGGACCAGCGGCGGCAGGATGGTCGGCGACCTTGTCGGCGCCCATGCGGCAGATCAGCGTCAGGCGGCCGGGCTCGTTGTCCGGATCGAGAATGTCGATCAGCCTCAGCAGTTCGTCCGGCTTCTGCGTCGGGCCGGTCTTGAGGCCGAGCGGATTTTTGATGCCGCGGCAGAATTCGATATGGGCGTGGTCCGGCTGACGGGTGCGGTCGCCGATCCACAGCATGTGGCCCGACGTGCAGTACCAGTCGCCGGTGGTCGAATCGACGCGGGTGAAGGCCTGCTCGTAGCCGAGCAGCAACGCCTCGTGGCTGGTGAAGAAATCGGTGGTCGCGCATTTCGGGATGCACTTCCGGATCGATGCCGCAGGCGCGCATGAAATCGAGCGCCTCGGTCGATGCGGTCGGCGAGGTCCTGATAGCGCTTCGATTGCGGCGAGTCCTTCACGAACGACAGCATCCATTGATGCGCGTTCGACAGATTGGCGTAGCCGCCGGTGGCGAAGGCGCGCAGCAGGTTGAGCGTCGCCGCCGACTGCCGATAGGCCTCGAGCTGCCGCCGCGGATCGGGCGTGCGCGCTTCCGGCGTGAAGTCGGTGCCGTTGATGATGTCGCCGCGATAGGCCGGCAGCTCGACGCCGCCGCGCTTCTCGATCGGCGACGAGCGCGGCTTGGCGAACTGGCCGGCGATGCGGCCGACCTTCACCACCGGCGAGGCCGCCGCATAGGTCAGCACCACCGCCATCTGCAGGAACAGGCGGAAGAAGTCGCGGATGTTGTTGGCGCCGTGCTCGGCGAAGCTCTCGGCGCAGTCGCCGCCCTGCAGCAGGAACGCTTCGCCGGCGGCGACCTGGGCCAGGGCGCGTTTGAGGTTGCGCGCCTCGCCGGCAAAAACCAGCGGCGGAAAGCTCGCAAGCTGCGCCTCGACCTCGGCCAGCGCGCTGGCGTCCGGATAGTCCGGCACCTGCACGATCGGTTTGGCCCGCCACGAATCCGGGCTCCACTTCTGCGCGTTTTTCAGCTTCGACATCGACGATCTCCATACCGTCACCTCGAAAAGGGTGACCGCGAAACGGCCTTCGAAGGAGCGCGGCCCTGCCGGCGTCGTTTCGAGGCCCGCTTTCGCACGCCTTGAGGGTGACGGTAATCACGGCCGTCTTATACACAACCGCCCGAGTCGCGACAGCCCGGAAAATGCCGCCTATTCCGCGGCTTCGCCGGACGTAGCTCGCGCTCTTCTGGCGGATGCGTGACCAGCTCCTCGGCGGTGGTCGGATGCAGCGCCATCGTGGCGTCGAAATCGGCCTTGGTGGCGCCCATTTTGACCGCGATCGGCGGCGATCTGGATCATCTCGGCGGCGCTTTCGCCGACGATGTGGCAGCCGCCACGCGATCGGTCACGCCGTCGACCACGAGCTTGACCAGCACCCTGGTGTCGCGGCCCGACAGCGTCGCCTTCAGCGGCCTGAAACTCGCCCTGTAGATGTCGGTCTGCGGCAAACCGCGCGCGCGCCTCGGCTTCGGTGAGGCCGACCGCGCCGACCTCCGGCTCGGAGAAGACCGCCGTCGGCACGTTGCTGTGATCGACCGCAGTCGGCCTGCCGCCGAACACGGTGTCGGCGAAGGCGGCGCCTTCGCGGATCGCGACCGGCGTGAGATTGATGCGGTTGGTGACGTCGCCGATGGCATAAATGCTCGGGACGCTGGTGCGCGAATATTCGTCGACCGCGACGCCGCCGTTCGTCGGCGATCGCAACGCCGGCCTCTTTCAAGCCGAGTTTGCCGATGTTCGGCTGCCCGGCCGGTAGCGAACATCACGCATTCGGCGCCGAGCTGATTGCCGCTGCGAAAGATGCGCGTGCAGCCGCGTCCCGGTCCGGTCGATAGCCGCAATCGTGCGGCCTGTGACCACGCGGATGCCCTGCCGCTCCATGTTCCGATGCGCAGATGCTGCCGCACTTCGTCGTCGAAGCCGCGCAGAATGTTTTCGCCGCGATAGACCACCGTCACGTCCGAGCCCAGCCCGGCGAAGATGCCGGCGAATTCCACCGCGATATACCCGCCGCCCTGAATCACCACCTGTGGCGGCAGTTTCGGCAGGTGGAAGGCTTCGTTCGAGGAGATGGCATGCTCGATGCCGGGAATCGGCGCGCCATAAGCGGGCGCGCCACCGGTGGCGATCGAGAATGTAGGCCGCGCGCACGCGCTTTCCGTCGGCCAGTTCCACGGTGTGAGCGTCCGCGATGACCGCGCGCGTCTTGACGATGGTGACGCCGGCCTTTTCGAGCGTGGACGTGTAGCGCTTTCTCGAGGCGGTCGATTTCGCGGTCCTTGTTCGCGATCAGCGTCGGCCAGTCGAAGGTCGCGTGCGGCACGGTCCAGCCGTAGCCCGCGGCATCCTCGAACTCGCCGCGAAAGCGCGATGCGTACACCAGAAGCTTCTTCGGCACGCAGCCGCGGATCACGCAGGTGCCGCCGACGCGGTATTCCTCCGCCAGCATCACCCGCGCGCCATGCTGCGAGGCCATGCGCGCCGCGCGCACGCCGCCCGAGCCGCCCCCGATGACGAACAGATCGACGTCGTACCCGGACATGCTGCCGACGATGCTCCCTTGTGAAGATCAGGCCGGCTCGACGAGGCGAACCCCGTCGGGACCTGAAGAATAGCAGTCTGCGCAAGCCCGATGAACAGACCGTGCTCCATCACGCCCGGCAACGCGGCGAAGCCGGTCCGCGAGCGCCGCCGGATCGGCGATACGCTGCAGCCGGGCGTCAAGAATCCAGTGGCCGCCGTCGCTGACGAAGGGCTGGCCGTTGGCGGACCTGCGCAAGACCGCGGGTCCCGGACAGCCCGCCTCCGCGGTCGCGGCTTCGACCGCACGATGGATCGCAGCCGCGCCGAACGGGGCAATCTCGATCGGCAGCGGGAAATGGCCGAGCACTGAAACCCACTTGGATTCGTCGGCGATCACGATCATCCGCGCCGATGCCGAAGCCACGATTTTCTCGCGCAGCAGCGCGCCGCCGCCGCCCTTGACCAGGGTCAGATCGGGCGCGATCTCGTCCGCACCGTCGACGGTGAGGTCCAATTCCGCGACATCGTCGAGCGTGATCAACGGTATGCCGAGCCCCGCCGCCTGGGCGCGGGTCGCTTCCGAGGTGGGCACGGCCTCGACATCGAGACCGGCGCGGACCCGCTCGCCGAGCAGGTCGACGAAATGCCGCGCGGTCGAGCCGGTGCCAAGCCCGATCCGCATTCCGCCCCGGACAAATTCAAGGGCTCGAGCCGCGGCGGCCCGTTTTTGAGCGTCAGCGTTCATTGCGGCTGTGTAGGGCAAAATGGGCCGGGAAAGCGACCGGCCGGCCCGCCGGGATGCTTGCGCCCTGCCCGCTCGCCCGCTAGGCACAAATCCATGCTGACCATCGTTTTCGATCTCGACGGCACCCTCGTCGATACCGCGCCCGATCTGATCGATACGCTCAATTTCATTCTCGCCCGGCACGGTCTGCCGCCGGTCCCCTACGACACCGCAAGGCCGATGATCGGCGGCGGCGCGCGGGCCATGATCGAACAGGCGCTGGCGTCGGAAGGACGCCCTCCTTGCCCGCCGATGTGGATCATGCTCTACACAGCGTTCGTCGCGCATTATGCCGAACACATCGCCGACCGCTCGCGGCCGTTCCCGCACGTCGAAACCGCGCTCGACCGTCTGGCAGCGCAGGGCCACATCGCTCGCGGTCTGCACCAACAAGCTCGAATGGCTGTCGAAGAGGCTGCTCGGGGCGCTCGATCTTGCCCCCCGCTTCGCGGCGATCTGCGGCCAGGATACGTTCGGCATCCAGAAGCCCGATCCGCGGATATTCCGGGCGACGGTGACGCGCGCCGGCGGGGAACCGTCGCAGGCCATCATGATCGGGGATTCGGCCACCGACATCCGGACCGCCCGCGCCGCGGACGTACCCGTGGTCGCCGTGGACTTCGGATATACCGACGTGCCGGTCGAGGCTTTCCGGCCGGACCGCGTCATCGGCTCGTTCGCGCAACTGCCGGACATCATTGACGATCTCGCCCCCGTGAAAAATGCGATGGACGATCAGGGCTTTATCGGGCACAAAGTTTGACTATATGGGTTGCGGACGAACAACCCAGAAGGCTCATATGGAGCCCCTTGTCATGGAAACGCCTGCCGATGGACAGCGTGGACGTGGAACCCGTCAGGACGGACGATCTCGATAGCGTTGTCGACGGTTCACACAGCCGGCCGACGCTCATCGACCCGTTTGGTCGTGAGATTTCGTATCTCCGCGTGTCCGTGACCGACCGCTGCGATTTCCGCTGCGTGTATTGCATGGCGGAACACATGACGTTCCTGCCGAAAGCGGACCTGCTGTCGCTCGAAGAGCTCGACCGGTTGTGCTCGGCGTTCGTCGCGCGCGGCGTTCGCAAGCTCCGGCTCACCGGCGGCGAGCCCCTGGTACGTCGTGGCATCATGACGCTGTTCTCGTCGCTGTCGCGCCATCTTGAAGCCGGACGCCTCGACGAGCTCACGCTCACCACCAACGGATCGCAACTCGAAAAATACGCAGCCGACCTGAAAGCGGTCGGCGTGAAGCGGATCAACGTTTCGCTCGATACGCTCGATGCCGAAAAATTTCGCGACGTCACCCGATGGGGCGCTTTGCCCCAGGTGATGGCGGGTATCGATGCCGCCCAGGCCGCGGGCCTCAAAATCAAAATCAACACCGTCGCGCTCAAGGGCGTGAACGAAGACGAATTGCCCCGGCTGGTCGAATGGGCGCATGGCCGCGATATGGACTTGACGCTGATCGAGGTGATGCCGCTCGGCGAGATCGGCGAAGGCCGCATTGATCAGTATCTGCCGCTGTCGATGGTTCGCGCCCGCCTCGCCGAACAATTCACCCTCGAGGATCTCGACTACCGGACCGGGGGACCCGCGCGCTACGTGCGCGTCACCGAGACCGGCGGCCGGCTCGGCTTCATCACGCCGCTCACCCACAATTTCTGCGAGTCGTGTAATCGCGTCCGCATCACCTGCACGGGCACCCTCTACATGTGCCTCGGCCAGGCGGATGCCGCCGACCTGCGCACCCCGCTCCGCGCCTCCGAGAGCAACGATCCGCTTCATGCGGCCATCGACGAAGCGATTGGCCGCAAGCCCAAAGGCCACGACTTCATCATCGACCGCCGCCACCAGGGCCCGGCGCTCGCCCGGCACATGAGCGTCACCGGCGGGTAGCGCCCTCGCCACGCGGTCGCGCATCGCGGGCGGCGTCCGGTTCTACCCTTTCCCTCCCGGCATCTGATCGTTGCATCCGCCGTCTCTTGACGATGGCCGCGCCCTGCTTCCTGCTAGGATGCAATCGGGCCACCCGGCAGGAATAATGTCCGCGATACGAAGCGCCGCCGGGTCATGCTGGAGGGGGGATCGTGCGCGCGCTTCTCAGGCTGAGCGGCATCATCGACGCACTCAACGCGAAATTCGGCGTGATCGCGAACTGGACCGTGCTGCTCGCCTGCCTGATCAGCGCCGGCAACGCGGCGATCCGCTACGCCGTCAGCGAAAGCTCGAACGGCTGGCTCGAGATACAGTGGTACCTCTTCACCGCAACCGTGATGCTCGGCGGCCCGTATACGCTCCGGATGAACGAGCACGTCCGCGTCGATCTGTTCTACGGCATGGCTTCGGAGCGGGTCCGCAACTGGATTGACGTCATCGGCGGATTTTTGTTTCTGCTGCCGATCTGCCTGATCCTCACCTGGTTCACCTGGGGCTGGTTCGTCCAGTCGTGGGACATCGGCGAGGTCTCGCCGAACGCAGGCGGCCTGCTGCGCTGGCCGGTCAAGCTGCTGCTGCCATTGGGCTTTGCGCTGATGGCGCTCCAGGGCATTTCCGAAATCATCAAACGCATCGCCGCGCTGTGCGGCTTGACCGGCGGCGGGTTCGAATACCAGGCGCCGCTGCAATGAATTTCGCCCGCGACCACATGCCGGCGCTGATGTTCGGCGGCATGGTCGTGTTCATGCTGTTCGGGTATCCGGCGGCGTTTTCGCTCGCGGCCTCGGGCCTGTTCTTCGGGCTGATCGGCATCCAGCTCGGATTGATCGTTCCGGGCTTTCTCGGCAATCTCACCTACCAGCTCTACGGCATCGTCTCCAACGATCTCCTGCTGGCGATCCCGTTCTTCACCTTCATGGGCGCGATCCTGGAGCGGTGCGGGCTGGCCGAGGATCTGCTGAACTCGATCGGACAGCTGTTCGGTCCGGTGCGCGGCGGGCTTTCCTATGCGGTTATTTTCGTCGGCGCCATCCTCGGCGCGATCACCGGCACGGTGGCGGCGTCGGTGATAGCGATGGGCGTGATCTCGATGACGCCCATGCTCCGCTACGGCTATTCCAGACCGCACACGATGGGCGTGATCGCGGCGTCGGGCACCATCACCCAGCTCATTCCGCCATCGCTCGTTCTGGTCGTGCTCGCCGACCAGCTCGGCCGTTCGGTCGGCGACATGTACGCCGGCGCGATCGGCCCGAGCATCATTCAGATCGCGCTGTTCTGCATCTGGGTTTTCATCGTCAGCGTGATCTGGCCGAAGGACGTGCCGGCGCTGCCGGCAGAGGCGCGAACGCTGCACGGCTGGGCGCTGTGGAAGACCTGCCTGCGCGGAATCATACCGTCGCTGGGGCTGATCTTCCTCGTGCTCGGGACGATCTTCCTCGGGCTTGCGACGCCGACCGAAGCGGGCGCGATGGGTGCCGTCGGCGCGATCCTGCTCGCCCGCTTCTACGGCACGCTGACCTGGCCGCTGCTCTACCAGGGCATGGCCTCGACCATGCGGCTTACCGCGATGGTCGTCTATATTCTGATCGGCGCGCGGGTCTTCAGCCTGGTGTTTCAGGGCGTCGGCGGCAGGCTCTGGATCGAGACCATGCTGACCTCCCTGCCGGGCGGGCAGATCGGCTTTCTCGTCTTCGTGAACGCCTTTATTTTCCTGATTGCATTCTTCCTCGATTTCTTCGAAATCGCATTCATCATCATACCGTTACTGGCGCCGGTTGCCGACAGGCTCGGCATAGATCTCGTGTGGTTCGGAGTCCTGATTTGCGCCAATATCCAGACCAGCTTCATGCACCCGCCGTTCGGCTTCGCGCTGTTCTATCTCCGCGGGATCGCGCCGCCCTCGATCAGGACCGCGGAAATCTATCGGGGAGCGATTCCCTGGGTGGTCCTGCAGGTGATTTTGGTGGTGATCGTCATCTATTGGCCAGGTTCCGTGACGTACTGGATCGACAAAGCCGTCCCGTTCGATTCGAAGGCCATCAATATCGAAGTTCCGATCGAGGAGCCGCCGCCACTCGATCTCGGCCCGCCGCCTAAAGTTCACTAAAATGAGTGATCGTTCATCATTGGTGCGGGACGCCGTCAGGACTGCCGGCAAGCCGTAGGCAACGCCGGATCGCTGATCCGGTTGCCGGAAGAGAGAACAGGTACAGGCGGTGGGTTCAATCTGGCAATACTTCGATGCTTCGCTCTGGATTGAGCTGATCCGCAACAGCTTCGGCCATCTCGACGCGGCGACGTTCTGGATCGCGACGCTCCAGATCGTGCTGATCAACATCCTGCTGTCCGGCGACAACGCCGTGGTCATCGCGCTCGCCTGCCGCGGCCTGCCGAACCGGCAGCGGCTGTGGGGACTGTTCATCGGTGCCGGCGCCGCCGTCGTCCTGCGGATTGTGCTGACCATCGTCATCGCGGAACTGATCCGGCTGCCCTGGCTCAAAATCGCCGGCGGGCTCGCGCTGTTCTACATCGCTTTCAAACTGGTTCTTCCCGAGGACGAGGAAGAAAAGCAGATCACCGCCGAGTTGCGTTTGTGGCGCGCCGTAAGGATCATCGTCGTCGCCGACCTGATCATGAGTTTCGACAACGTCATTGCGGTCGCCACCGCCGCGCGCGGCAATCTCGGTTTGCTGGCCGTGGGGCTCGCGTTGTCGATCCCGATGATCATCGGCGGCGCCGCCGTGATGCTGACGCTGCTGGACCGTTTTCCGGCTTTGATCTGGATCGGTGCGGCTTTGCTCGGCTCGGTCGCCGGTGAGGCCATTGTGACCGACCCGGCGATTTCCGGGCCTGTCAACGCCGCGGCCGGCGAGCATCTTTCTCATTACGTCGACTGGCTGGCCGATGCCGTTGGAGCCTTGTTGGTGATTGCCGCGGGTCTGCTGTGGCGACGTTTGCATCCGCCAAAAGCAGGTTCGGCATGATGGTGACCGCAATCGCGCTCAGAGTTTGGCGCGCGAGCGGATCATGAAGGTGTCGTAGGTATAATCCGCAACCTGCCACCAGAGATATTCGTCATTGCGGAACGCCATCAGGCTCTCGTAGATCTTCCTGAAGTCCGGATTGACCGCCGCGGTTTCCGCGTTGATCTCGTTGGACGCCTTCAGGCTCGCCTCCATGATCTCCTGGCTGAATGGGCGCAACTGTGTGCCGTTCGCGACAAGCCGGCGCAACGCCTGCGGATTTTTGGCGTCATACCGGGCCTGCACGTCGGTATTGGCGTATGCCGCAGCGACCGTCATGATCGCTTTGTAGTTTTTCGGAAGCTTTTCCCACTCTGACGTATTGATGAAGAAGTGCAGCGCGGTCGCGCCTTCCCACCAGCCGGGATAGTAGTAGTACTTCGCGATTTTGTAGAAGCCGAGCTTCTCGTCGTCGTATGGTCCGACCCATTCGGCGGCGTCGATGGTCCCCTTTTCGAGCGCCGGATAGATGTCGCCGCCGGCGATCTGCTGCGGCACGCCGCCGAGCTTCTGCAATGGTCTTTCCGGCCCAGCCGCCGATTCGGAATTTCAGCCCCTTGATGTCCTCGAGCGTCCTGACCTCCTTGCGGAACCAGCCGCCCATCTGCGTGCCGGTATTGCCGCCGACCAGCGGATACAGATTGAACTTCCTGCCAAAATCGATGAGGAGCTGATTGCCGCCGCCTTCGAGGAACCACGCATTCTGCTGGCGCGCGTTGGGACCGAACGGAATCGAGCAATAACAGCGCGAACACCGGATCCTTGCCGACGAAATAATAAGCCGCGGTGTGGCACATCTCGACGGCGCCGTTGGTAACGGCATCGACATTTTGCAGTCCCGGCACGATTTCGCCGGCGGCGAAATTCTGGATCTGGAATTTGCCGTCGGTTGCCTCGGCGACGTACTTCGCCAGCGTCTCGCCGGCGCTGTAGACCGTGTCCAGCGATTTGGGAAAGCTCGAAGCGAGCCGCCATTTGATCTCCGGCATCGACTGGGCGACGGCCGGCATCGCGACCGCTGCCCCGGCAACGCCGAGGCCGGCCGTGCGCAGGAATTGACGACGCTTCATGACGTTTCCCCTGGGGCCATCCGGGGTGACGTTTGCAGGAACCGCGTTTGCGGGAACCGCGCCGTCACCTCCTGCCTGCCGAATTCAACGCAAGAGTTACCGCAGGCGCAATACCGTTTCGGCGGCTTTCAGTTCGGCGAACCGGAAGGCGCGCCGCGCAAGCGCCTCCTCGTCCTGGCCCCACCGCTCGATGTTCCAGTCTTCGTCGACATGCGCCGCCAGCCACACCTCTTCCGCGGTCAGCCGCCCCCGCAGCAGCGCGAGCGCAAGCAGCGCGGATCCGCCGAGCGCCGTCACCGTATTCACGGCGCCAAGCCGCCACGGCTCTTCCGGGATCGCGGCGCGTGCCGCGGCGAGCGCAGCATCGGGCTGCGCAACAAAGACGATGCCATCGCTGACGCTCATACGCGCGCCCAGCGTCTGCGCTGCCCAGTCGAGGACGGGATCCCACGCCCGCCGCTGGCGTTCGACCAGTCCCGAAGGCTCTCCGGCGCGATAGCAGAGAAGATCCGAGCCGAGGTATTTTTCCACTTCCTCTGCGACCGGCCCCGGCCGGTCGCAGACGCCGTCGATGATCGAATTGGCGAGCCGCGTCAGAGGCATTTTTGACGGATCAATGACATCACGCTGCGCCTGCCATTCGTCGGCAATCGCCTGCGCGAGCGGCAGGGTTGGCGCGGCGAGCGCGCGCCCCGCTGGCGTCCGCACCGGCTTGCCGTCGAGCCGCACCGCGAACGCATCGCCCTCCGGTACGGCTTCGGCGGTTTCATAGAAGCGCTTCCGAAGGGCGGGCTGCCGCACGCTTCGCCGTGCCAGTTCCACGGGGCCCTGGGGGCCGTCATTGTCGAACAGGCCAGTCATGCGATCCCGGAAGCCATCTGCAACACGTCAGTTTCCATGATGCACGGCACCATCCCGAAAACGGGCCAGTCTCCGAATGGCGAACGGACAGGAATCATCAATTTGTTCAATAGTTTGTATCGATCTGCGAACAGTCTGCCCGAGCCGTTTCATGACAGTCCGCGTTCGCACATGCAATCGCGCCCGGGTTAACGACGGCTTGCGATAATACCTTGTTATAACAGGCAGAAGCGGTAGAAATCCGCGCCCTGCTCAACTAGTATCCCCACCCGGCATCGGCAATCGAAAAAAAGCCGTGGGGGAAACGCCGATCCGCGCAGCCACAGCAAAGGCCGCACCGAGAGCGGCGGACGCTGCGCAAGAGGAATGGGAATGAAACCTACCGACATTTCGGTCCCGGATTATTTCCACAAAGTCGTGGATTGCCAGTGGGCATGTCCGGCGCACACGCCCGTACCTGAATACATTCGTTTGATCGCCGCCGGCCGCTACGGCGATGCCTACATGATCAACTGGGAATCGAACGTATTCCCGGGCGTGCTCGGCCGCACCTGCGATCGCCCGTGCGAACCGGCGTGCCGCCGCGGCCGCGTCGAGAAAGAGCCGGTCGCGATCTGCCGGCTCAAGCGGGTTGCCGCCGACTTCAAAGATGACATTCGCGAGCGCCTGCCCAAACCGGCCGCGAACAAAAACGGCAAACGGGTGGCGCTTGTGGGAGGCGGCCCCGCTTCGCTCACCGTGGCGCGGGACCTTGCGCCGCTGGGCTACGAGTGCGTCGTGTTCGATCAGGACCCGCTGTCCGGCGGCATGATGCGGACCCAGATTCCGAAATTCCGCCTCCCCGAACGCGTGATCGACGAGGAATGCGGCTACATCCTCGACCTCGGCGTGACGTTCGTCGGCGGCCGGCGCATTGACAGCCTCAAGGCGCTGCTGGCCGAAAATTTCGATGCCGTCTTCGTCGGCTGCGGCGCTCCGCGCGGCCGCGATCTCGAGATCCCGGGCCGCAGGGAAGCGGCAAAGAACATCCATATCGGCATCGACTGGCTGTCCAGCGTCTCGTTCGGTCACATCGACCGGATCGGCAAGCGGGTGATCGTGCTCGGCGGCGGCAACACCGCCATGGATTGCTGCCGCTCCTCGCGGCGTCTCGGCGGCGAGGACGTGAAGGTGATCGTGCGCTCCGGCTTCGAGGAGATGAAGGCATCCCCCTGGGAAAAGGAGGACGCCATGCATGAAGACATTCCCATCCTCAATTTCCTGGTTCCGAAGGAATTCGTTCACGAGAACGGCAAACTCACCGGCATGGTGTTCGAGAAGGTCAAGGCCGTGCGCGACGCAAAGGGCCGGCGCGATCTCGTCCCGACCGGCGAGCCGGACCAGCATTTCCCGTGCGATGACGTGCTGGTCGCGGTCGGCCAGGAGAATGCGTTTCCGTGGATCGAGCGCGACTGCGGCATCGAGTTCGACAAGTGGAACATGCCGAAGGTCGATCCCAAATCATTCGTCTCGACCAATCCGAAGGTCTTCTTCGGAGGCGATGCGGCGTTCGGACCGAAGAACATCATCTGGGCCGTCGCGCACGGGCACGAAGCCGCGATTTCGATCGACCGCTTCTGCCGCGGCGAGGACATCGCGGCGAGGCCCGCGCCCCGCATCGCGGTCGCCAGCCAGAAGATGGGCATCCACGAGTGGAGCTACGACAACGAGATTGCGCCCGACAAGCGCTACCGCGTGCCGCATCGGGAAAAGGTTGTGGCGCTGCGCGACATCAAGGCCGAGGTTGAACTCGGTTACGATGTCGAACTCGCGCTGAAGGAGGCCGAGCGCTGCCTCAACTGCGATGTGCAGACCGTGTTCACCGGCCAGCTTTGCATCGAGTGCGACGCCTGCGTCGATATCTGCCCGATGGACTGCATCACGTTTACCGAAAACGGCGACGAGGCGGATTTGCGCGCGCGGCTCAGGCGCCCGCCGCCAATCTCACGCAGGATCTCTATATCGGCAACAGCCTCAAAACCGGCCGCGTCATGGTCAAGGACGAGGATGTGTGCCTGCACTGCGGACTGTGCGCAGAGCGCTGTCCCACCGGCGCGTGGGACATGCAGAAATATCTCATCGAAATGACTCACGCAGAACAGGCATGCCACTCCAGAGCGTAAACGACTTCGTCATCCGGTTTGCCAACGTCAACGGCTCCGGATCCGCCAGCGCCAACGAACTGTTCGCCCGCTCGATTCTGCGCATGGGCATCCCGTGCGCGCCCCGCAACATTTTCCCCTCCAACATTCAGGGCCTGCCGACCTGGTACGAGGTGCGCATTTCCGAGGCGGGCCACCTCGGCGCCCGCGGCGGCACCGACTTCATGGTCGCGATGAACCCGCAGACCTGGGACAAGGACGTCGCCGGCATCGAACCCGGCGGCTATCTGCTCTACGATTCCACCAAGCCGATGCCGAAGTCGAAATTCCGCGACGACATCACCGTCATCGGCGTGCCGCTGACCGCGATCTGCAATCGCGAATATACCGATCCGCGCCAGCGCCAGCTGTTCAAGAACATCATCTATGTCGGCGCGCTGTCCGCGCTGCTCGACATGGACGTTGCCGAGATCGAGAAGCTGATCGGCGAGCAGTTCAAGGGCAAGGAGAAGCTGTTCGACGCCAACCGGCACGCGCTGCATCTCGGCCGCGACTGGGTGATGATGAACGTCGATCATCCCGATCGGGCTGCGGCTCAAGCGGGCCGACGCGGTCGGCGACCGCATCTTCATCGAGGGCAACGCGGCGGCAGCCCTCGGCGCCGTCTATGGCGGCGCCACGGTCTGCGCGTGGTATCCGATCACGCCGTCCTCTTCGCTTGCCGAGGCGTTCACCCGGCACTGCCAGCGCATGCGCGTCGATCCCGCGACGAAGAAGAACAAGTTCGCCATCATCCAGGCCGAGGACGAACTGGCCTCGATCGGCATTGTGATTGGCGCCGCCTGGAACGGCGCGCGCGCCTTTACCGCGACCTCCGGCCCCGGAATTTCGCTGATGCAGGAATTCCTCGGCCTCGCCTATTTCGCCGAAATTCCCGCCGTCATCTTCGACGTGCAGCGCGCCGGTCCCTCGACCGGCATGCCGACCCGCACGCAGCAGACCGACATCCTGTCCTGCGCCTATGCCTCGCACGGCGACACCAAACACGTGCTGCTGTTTCCCGAGGACGCCGCGGAGGCTTCGAATTCGGCGCCGCCGCGTTCGATCTCGCCGACCGGCTGCAGACGCCGATCTTTGTCATGCTCGACCTCGATATCGGCATGAACCACCGGCTCTGCGCCCGCTCGTCTGGGACGACAGCCGCAACCTCGACCGCGGCAAGGTGATGACGGCGACCGCGCTCGAAGCCGGCGCCGATTTCGGCCGCTATCTCGACGTCGACGGCGACGGCATCCCCTACCGCACGCTATCCCGGCACGCATCCGACCAAGGGCTCGTACTTCACCCGCGGCACCTCGAAGGACCGCTACGCCCGCTACACCGAAGAAGGCGCCGCCTACGCCGACAACATGCAGCGGCTGCTGCGGAAGTTCGAGACCGCGAAGGATCTGGTGCCGCGGCCGCTGCAGGCTAATGCCGGCACAAGCCGACCAAGTACGGCGTGATCTATTTCGGCTCGACCACGCCCGCGATGGACGAGGCGATCGATCTTCTCGAGGCCGGCGGCCACGCGCTCGACCGGCTGCGCGTGCGCGCCTTCCCGTTCCACTCCAGCGTGACGAGCTTCATCGACGAGCATGATTTCGTCTTCGTCGTCGAACAGAACCGCGACGGCCAGCTCCGCTCGCTGATCGTCAACGAATGCAACGTCGATCCGGTACGGCTGGTGCCGGTCCTGCATTACGACGGCACGCCGATCACCGCCCGCTTCATCGCCGGCGCGATCGCCGACCGACTCGACGCGCTCAAAGTCACCCCGTTGCGGAAGGCCGGTAGTCATGACCTACGTCGCCAAGCCGAAACTCCATCACCCCGCGCTGCCGAAGAACGAGCTCGGCTACACCCACCGCGACTACGAAGGCGCGGTCTCGACGCTGTGCGCCGGCTGCGGCCACGACTCGATTTCAGCGCCGATCATCGAGGCCTGCTTCGAGCTCGATCGCGCCGCACCGGGTGGCCAAGCTTTCGGGCATCGGCTGCTCGTCGAAGACGCCGACCTATTTCCTCGGCAATTCACACGGCTTCAATTCAGTGCACGGCCGCATGCCGTCGGTGCTGACCGGCGCCAATCTCGCCAACCGCGACCTGATCTATCTCGGCGTATCCGGCGACGGCGACTCCGCCTCGATCGGCTTCGGCCAGTTCGCCCACGCCATCCGCCGCGGCGTCAACATGGTCTACATCGTCGAGAACAACGGCGTGTATGGCCTGACCAAAGGCCAGTTTTCCGCCACCGCCGACCAGGGCTCGAAATCCAAGCGCGGCGTCATCAACACCGACAGCTTCGATCGACATGGTCGGCATCGCGCTTCAGGTCGGCGCGACTTCGTCGCGCGCTCGTTCTCCGGCGACAAGAAGCAGCTCATGCCGCTGATCAAGGCGGCGCATGGAGCACCACGGCGCGGCCTTCATCGACGTGATCTCGCCCTGCGTCGCGTTCAACAATCACCCCGGCTCGACCAAGAGCTTCGATTACGTGCGCGAGCACAACGACGCCGTGAACCGACTCGACTTCATCAGCGGCCGCGCGCCGATCAACGTGGACTACGAGCCCGGCAGCGTCGAACTGGTGATGCAGCACGACGGCTCGACGCTCGCGCTGCGCAAACTCGATGCCGACTACGACGTCCACGATCGCCTTGCGGCGATGAGCTTCCTGCAGCAACACGCAGCCAAAGGCCAGATCGTTACCGGTCTCCTTTACGTCGCGGCCGAAGCGCAGGACCTGCACGGCCACCTCAACACCGTCGAGACGCCGCTCAATGCGCTGGGCGAAAAGGAGCTCTGCCCGGGCTCGGCGGCGCTCGACAAGTTCAACGCCAGTCTGCGCTGATCGACGTTTCAGGCGCTCTGCGTGTCACAGTCGCGGCAGGGGACGCTGATTCGGCCCAGAAGGGCGCGAAGTCCGTCCTGTCTCAAGGAAGCTCTTGAAACTGGAGAGCACCGCCGGCCAGCCCTTGCTGATTTTCGGAAACAGGATGCTGCCGACGTCGAAATCTCGTGCATGATGGTGACCCGTACCTGATCCTTGAGCTGCGCGATATCGATCGTCACGCGGGATGGGCGTTCATGTTTCACGTCGTCATAGAGCGGCCGCCACGCGTAGGACAGACGACGCGGCGGATCGCTCTCGAGAATGACGTCGTGGTGCACCTCCTTGCCCGCAGGGTCCCACGCTGTCATGTGTTCGCCGACCTTACCGTTCGCGGCAACCCTGAACCCGAACCAGTATTGCTCGGTGATGCCGGGCTCGGTGAGGGCCTGCCACACCTTCTCCGGCGTCGAAGCGATATGGATCACGTAGACGAATTGCGGCCTGTTACTCATCATGCTCCTCCAGTGCCCGTTTCATTTCCCCCAACGCCTGCAGGCGTGAGCGCTCGAATTTCCCGATCCAGCGTTCGGCGATCTCGTGGATCGGCACCGGATTGAGGTAGTGCAGCTTCTCGCGGCCGCGCCGCACCGTGACGACCAGGTTCGCGTCTTCCAGCACAGCCAGATGCTTGCTGACCGCCTGCCGCGTCATGTCGAGCCGCGCACAGAGTTCACCCAGCGTCTGTCCATTCTCGGCGCGCAGCCGGTCGAGCAGCTCGCGCCTGCTCGCATCGGCCAACGCCTTGAACACCGCGTCCATGGGCGACAATAGGCAACCATTTAGTTGCCTGTCAAGCTGCAGCAAGTTTTTGCGCCTGATGTCTGGCGCGCGAAGCCGCGATTTCGCGTGAGTGAAGAAGCTTATTCTTCCGGCGCGTCCACGATCGGATCGTAGCGCGTGGCGTCGAAGCCCAGCAGATTCCACGACTGCTGCATGTGCGGCGGCAACGGCGCGGTGGCATCGATCACGCCGCCGCGCGGATGCGGCACGGCGATGCGGCGGGCCAGCAGATGCAGTTTGTTCTGCATGCCGCCCGGCAGCTCCCAATTCTCGATGCGAGAAATATTTCGGATCGCCGACGATCGGATGATCGATATGCGCCATGTGGGCGCGCAGTTGATGGGTGCGGCCGGTCACCGGCTTGAGCGACACCCAGGACGAGCAGCGGCCCCGCGGTTTCCACCACCGCGTAATAGGTCACCGCATGGCTCGCGCCCTCCTCGCCGTGGCGCGCGATGCGCATGACCAACTCGTCCTCGCGCTCCTCCTTGGCGAGATAAGTCGAGATGCGGCCCTGCTGCACCTTGGGAACGCCGGCGACCAGCGCCCAATAGATCTTGCGCGCCGAGCGCGAGCGGAAAGTCTTCGCCAGCGCCGCGGCCGCGAAGCGCGTCTTGGCGACGAGCAGACAGCCGGCGGTATCCTTGTCGAGCCGGTGCACCAGCCGCGGCCGCTGGCCGTGCGCATCGCGCAGCACCTCGAGCATGCCGTCGAGATGGCGCGTCGTGCCGGAGCCGCCCTGCACCGCAAGTCCCATCGGCTTGTTGAGCACCAGCACGTCGGCGTCCTCGTAGAGCGTGATCGACTTGAGGAAGGCGCGGGTCTTTTCGTCGGCTTCGCTGCCGGTCGCCCGCGGCTTCGGCGCATCGAGCCGCAGCGGCGGAATGCGCACGCTCTGCCCGGCTTCGAGCCGGTTCTTCGGCTGCGTGCGCTTGCCGTTGACCCGCACCTCGCCTTTGCGGATCACGCGCTGGATGTGGGAGAAGCTCAAGTCCCGGAAACCGCGCCTCGAGGAAACGATCGACCCGCATGCCGGCCTCGTCGGCGGTCACCGCGACGGTCTGGACGCTGGTGGGCAGCGGAGGCGCATCGCCCGCTTGTGCCTCGTCCGCAGGCGCGCTCCGGACGCGCGCTTCGAACGATGAGGTCCTCGCGCCGCCCCCGCCGCCCTTCGAGTCGCGTTGCGGTCGCCGTTCGGCGTAACGGTCCACGGCGGGACGATCCCGGTTTCCTGCTTCGGCCTCGTGCCTGCCGCTGCCGTGCCGGGGTCCACGGCCCGGGCGCGGCTTAAATGATGCGCGGCCCGGTGCATCGCGCCTCGTTCCGCGTTCCCCCGCGCTTCGGCGTAACGGTCCGCAGCGGGGCGATCCCGGTTTCCCGCTTCGGCGTCCGGCCTCTTGCCATGCCGGGGTCCACGCCCCGGGCGCGTCTTGAACGACGCGCGGCCGGGCGCCGCGCCCTCGTTCCGCGCTCCCTCGCGCATCGGCGTAACGGTCCGCAGCGGGACGATCCCGGTTTCCCGCTTCGGCGTCCGGCCCGCTGCCATGCCGGGGCCCACGCCCCGGGCGCGCCCTGAACGATGCGCGGCCGGGCGCCTCGCCCTTCGCTCGCGCTCTCCGCGTTGCCCGTGCTCTCCCCGCGCATCACCGTGACGGGGAGCAGCGGGACGGCCCCGATGCCGCGGCCCGGCGGTCTTCCTGCCGCCACCCGGTTGCCGCGGTCCCCGCGATTTTTTCAAGACGGGCTCCGGTCTTTACGCAGTTTATCCCAGTAATCCAGGCGTTTCCTGATCTCACGTTCGAAGCCGCGCTCGGGCGGGTCGTAGAATTTCTGCCGGCCCAGCGCTTCCGGGAAATAGTCCTGGCCGGAAAACGCCTCCGGCGCATCGTGATCGTATTCGTATCCGCGCCGTAGCCTTCGGTCTTCATCAGCCCGGTCGGCGCGTTGAGAATGTGCTTCGGCGGCAACAGCGAGCCCGCCTCCTTGGCGGCGCGCATGGCCTCGCCGAACGCGACGTAAGTGGCGTTCGATTTCGGCGCGGTGGCGACATAGATCACCGCTTCGGCGATGGCGAGTTCGCCTTCCGGCGAGCCGAGAAAGTCGTACGCCTCCTTGGCGGCGTTGGCTATGACCAGCGCCTGCGGATCGGCAAGCCCGATGTCCTCGACCGCCATGCGCACGACCCGCCGCGCCAGATACAGCGGGTCCTCGCCGGCATCGAGCATGCGGCAGAGATAGTACGAGCGCGGCGTCGGCATCGGAGCCGCGCACCGATTTGTGCAGCGCGCTGATAAGGTTGTAGTGGCCGTCCTGCTTCTTGTCGTAGATCGGCGCGCGCCGCTGCACCACGGCCTGCAGGGCTGCGGTATCGAACGTTTCGCCGGCGCGTGCGGCCCGCCAGATTTCTTCCGACAGCGTCAGCGCCGCGCGGCCGTCGCCGTCCGCCATGCGCATCAGCGCGGCCCGCGCATCCGCGTCGAGCGGCAGCGCCCTGCCCTCGATCGCCTCGGCGCGATCCAGTAGCCGCTCCAGAGCGGCAGCGTCGAGCGGCCTGAATACCAGCACGCGCGAGCGCGACAGAAGCGGCGCGATCAGTTCGAACGAAGGGTTCTCGGTGGTCGCGCCGACCAGCACGATCGTGCCGTCCTCCACGACCGGCAGGAAAGAATCCTGCTGCGCGCGGTTGAAGCGGTGAATCTCGTCGACGAACAGCAGCGTGCCCTGCCCGGTTTCGCGGCGCGCGCGGGCGGCCTCGAAGACTTTCTTCAGATCGGATACGCCGGAAAAGATCGCCGAAATCTGCTCAAAATGTAGATCGGTCGCCTGCGCCAAAAGCCGCGCCACGGTGGTCTTTCCGGTCCCCGGCGGGCCCCAGAAGATCAGCGAGCCCAGCGTTCGCGTCTCGAGCATACGCCCGAGCGCGCCGTCGGGACCCAGCAGATGATCCTGCCCGACCACGTCGGCAAGCTGGTCAGGACGAAGCCGGTCGGCGAGCGGCCGCGGCGCGCCACGTTCAAGGCCCGCGGCCGCGAATAAGGTGGGAGCGCTTTTTCCGCGACGCTGGCTCATCCGCTCGTTCCTCCCTCGCCCCGCCTGCGGGGAGAGGGTTGGGGTAAGGGGGCCTGTCCGCCGGGCTCGGAATTGCGGAGGGGACCGCTCACCCTCGCTTCACTCGACCTCCCCCCGCCGCGGGGAGAGGTGGAAAAATTCATCCACTGAACACGACGGATATCTGCTGGCCGCCGCGATTGATCGTGATCCGCCACTGACGGCTGCCGGCACGGGTAACGCGGTCGAGATCGGCCGAGGTTTCGATCTTCTGATTGTTGACCGAAACCACGATGTCGCCCTTCTGAAAACCGACCGACTGCGCGGCTGATCCGCTGGCGACGCCGGTGACAACAACACCCCGGCTCTGGGCGTCGAGCCGGAGATCGTCCGCCAGCGCCGGCGAGAGATTGGCGACGGTGACGCCGAGGAACGGCGAGCGGGCGCGGATCTCGATTTCCTCGCGGGGTGTATCCGGCGGAGTCTGGAGGCTCACCGGCACGACCATCTCGCGGCCTTTGCGGAGCAGGCCGATCTGTGCCGTGCCGCCCAGCGGCCGGGTGGCGAACCGGTAATCGAACGAATTGGGATCGTCGACGATGGTGCCGTCGATGCTGACGATCAGGTCGCCGGTCTTGAGCCCGGCGCGCGCCGCAGGCCCTTCGGCGAATACACTCGCCACCAGCGCCCCGCTCGGGCGCTTGAGCCCGAGGCTTTCGGCGATTTCCGCCGTGACCTCCTGAAGTTTGGCACCCAGCCAGGGCCGCTTCACCGCGGCGCTGCCGCCTCTCGCGGACGTGACCACGACCCGGACCATGTTCGCCGGGATGGCGAAGCCTATGCCCTGCGAGCCGCCGGAGCGCGAATAGATCGCGGTGTTGATGCCGACGAGACGCCCGTTGAGATCGACCAGCGCTCCGCCGGAATTGCCGGGATTGATCGCGGCATCGGTCTGAATGAAGAAACGGTAGTCGCTGATGCCGACCTGGGTGCGCGCCACCGCCGAGACGATGCCGTGCGTCACGGTCTGGCCGATGCCGAACGGGTCACCGATCGCCAGCACCAGATCGCCGACCAGAAGCTGGTCGGAATCGCCGAATTCAAGCGCGGGAAACCGTTCGCTCGCGCCTTTCAGCCGCAGCACCGCGAGATCGCTGTGCTCATCCTTGAGTGCTACTTCGGCATCGAATTCGCGCTTGTCGGAGAGCGCGATCCGCACTTCGCTGGCGCCTTCGATGACGTGATAATTGGTCACGACGAGGCCCGACGGATCGATGATCACACCCGAGCCGAGCGAGCGCAGCACCTGCTCGCGCGGCACCGCGCCGAAAAACTGCCGGAACAGCGGATCGTTCATAAACGGGTTGCGGTTTTCAACCACCCGCGCCGCGTAGACGTTCACCACCGCGGGGGCGACGCGCTTGACCACCGGCGCGTAGGAAAGCTGCGCCTCCGACGCCGACGTCGGCACGCGGCGGTCCTGCGGGTCCGCCTGCGCTTGTGCCGCACCCGCAAATACCACCACGGCAAGGCCCAGCGCCCGGAACGCCGTATGAAGCCGTCGCAGCATCGAAACTCCCGAATCAAAAACCGGCCAAAGAGCGTCAATCATATAAGGACGCGCCAGGGCATTAGAAGGGCGGAAGCCGGCGCGCAGGCTCCGCGTCAGGCCGCCGCGGCACCTTGCGCGGGACCGCCCCGGGCGGCGCTGCGCCGCGCCGCCATACGATGCAGCAAAAATGCCGCCACGCCGCCGATCACGAGCGCGACCACCGAAACCACCGGGCGGTACCACAGCCACGCGATCGCGATCACCACCGAACCAGCCCCGATCGCGAAACCAAGCGCCACCAGGCCTGCGCCGGCGCCAATAATATCGCCGATCAGCGGCACCACGTCGGCGACCACAACCAGAGGCCGAACGATCAGGAACGCGCCCAGCCACAATGCCGCGATGCCGACGCCGCGCAGCACCCAGGCCAGCGTCCGGTTCTCCCGCTCGGCTTCCTTGAACATCTCCGTTGCAGATTCCTCGCCCGGCACCGCCATCAGCAGCCTGTCGCCGGCTTTTGTCTGATACTGCGCGATCGACGCACCGGCCTGCCGGCCGACGATGCTTACGGGCCCCGCCGGCGCAAGCTCGTAGGAAATCCGGTAGTCGCCGATCTGCGGGACGGCCGGATCCGTGCCGAGATAAATTTTGCCGTCGACCACCCGGGCATTGGCGATCCGTGACCGGAGCGCGCTGGCGGTCTGTTCGTCGACTCTCAAAACCCGGCTGGTCGGCAGGAGGGTGAGCACCGGCGCATCGAGCCGGAAGGCGCCGAGCCTGGCATCGGTCGCGGTCGTGGCGAAGCGGGAATATTGCTTCGCCGGATTTGTGTGATCGTCACGCTGGCGGAAGTTCTGCGAATCGATCGCGTGATCGGACCAGACCTTGTTGTAGGTGTAGGTGGTCTTGGTCTGCTCCGCACCGCCGAACGATCTGCTGGTCTCCTCCTGCTTTTTCTCCTCCCACTGATACATCTCGGCGGTACGCACGAGACGCAGCCCGACGACAGAGACCGAGAACTCGCTGTCGGCCAGCGGAGCGGTCGCGGTCGCGTCGCCGCTGACGTGAACAAGCCTGCCCTCGTTCGCAGAATCGACGGCATCAGGGGCAACGTCGGTCACCACCTTGCCGCCCTCGGCGAGCGAGCGCGCCGTCTGAATGGCGCGGCCCTCGTTCCAGAACAGCAGAATAACCGCGCCGGCGATAAACAGCAGACCGAACAGAACGCCGGTTATCGACTGCCAGATTCGCGACAGCCACGACGTGGATGTCAGTTCAGTGAAACTGTCGGACATGCCCCGCCCCGTGCCAGCCCGCTACGATAGTCTCAAACACCGGGGCGCTGCGCAACGCACAGCACGGCAGCCGCGTTGCGGCTGAACGGCGGCTGATGACAACTCAGAGGAAGCAGAGAAGGCGTGCGTCCCGTCCGGTCGCGGCGCTTGCGCCGCGATGTTCGCGAGCCTTACGCCGCGGCGTTCGCCGGCTCTTCGGCGCGCGCGTGCACCGGCCCGGAATCCTTGCCCTTGGCCTCGACGTCGCGATCGACAAACTCGATCACCGCGACGGCTGCGGAATCGCCATACCGGAAGCCGGCCTTGAGGACGCGGAGATAGCCGCCGTTGCGGCTTTTGTAGCGCGGACCGATCACCTCGAACAGCTTCTTGACCATCGCGAGATCGCGCATCTGGGCAATCGCCTGGCGCCGTGCATGCAGATCGCCGCGCTTGCCGAGCGTCACCAGCTTCTCCACCACCGGGCGCAGGTCCTTGGCCTTCGGCAGCGTGGTCGTGATCTGCTCATGCTTGATGAGCGACGCGGCGAGGTTGGCCAGCATCGAACGGCGATGATCCGAGCGCCGGTTGAACCTGCGATGAGCTTTGCCGTGATTCACGAAACTCTCCTGCACACCTGCATCTGCCCGGCCGGGCGCACGCCGGAGCCGGAAACGACCGTCGCGATTTCCGGCTCGCGCCCTGCGGCGCGCCCCGGATCAGCGATCAGTAATGATCCTCGAAACGTTTGGCCAGTTCTTCGATGTTCTCGGGCGGCCAGCCCGGCACTTCCATGCCGAGGTGAAGCCCCATCTGGACCAGCACTTCCTTGATCTCGTTGAGCGACTTGCGGCCGAAATTCGGCGTCCGCAGCATCTCGGCTTCGGTCTTCTGAACCAGATCGCCGATGTAGACGATGTTGTCGTTCTTCAGACAGTTGGCCGAGCGCACCGACAGTTCGAGCTCGTCGACTTTCTTGAGGAACGCCGGATTGAAGGCGAGATCGGGGATCGCCTCCTGCGTGGTTTCGCGCTTCGGCTCCTCGAAGTTCACGAACACATTGAGCTGGTCCTGAAGGATGCGCGCCGCATAGGCGAGCGAATCCTCCGGGCTCACGGCGCCGTTGGTCTCGATCGTCAGCGTCAGCTTGTCGTAATCGAGAATCTGGCCCTCGCGGGTGTTCTCGACCTTGTAGGAGACCTTGCGCACCGGCGAGTACAGACTGTCGACCGGGATCAGTCCGATCGGCGCGTCCTCCGGACGGTTGCGCTCGGCCGGCACATAACCCTTGCCGGTATTGACCGTGAACTCCATGCGGATCTCGGCGCCCTCGTCGAGCGTGCACAGCACCAGATCCGGATTGAGCACGACGATGTCGCCCACCGTCTGAATGTCGCTCGCGGTGACCGTGCCCGGTCCCTGCTTCTTCACCACCATGCGCTTGGGGCCTTCGCCCTGCATCTTGATGGCGATGTCCTTGATGTTGAGCACGATGTCGGTCACATCCTCGCGCACGCCGGCGATCGAGGAGAACTCGTGCAGCACGCCGTCGATGTGCACCGACTGCACCGCTGCGCCCTGCAGCGACGACAGCAGAATGCGGCGGAGGGCATTGCCGAGCGTGACGCCGAAGCCGCGCTCGAGCGGCTCCGCGATCACGGTCGCCGACCGACGGGCGTCGCCGCCGGCGCTGACCTGGAGCTTGCCGGGCCTGATCAGTTCCTGCCAGTTCTTCTGGATTGTCACGTTCTCACCCATCGCGTTGCGCGGGGCGAACGCGTCGCGCGCGCCACTCCGCTCCGTGGGGCCAAAGTCGGAGCCGTGCTCGAGCGGCGGCAAATCATCGATTTCCATCGGCCGGATGTCCTAAACCCGCCGCCGCTTGCGCGGACGGCATCCATTGTGTGGGATCGGCGTTACGTCGCGGATCGACGTAATCGTAAAACCTGCGGCCTGCAGCGAGCGCAGCGCCAATTCACGGCCCGAACCGGGGCCTGCGACTTCGACTTCGAGCGTGCGCATGCCGTGCTCCTGCGCCTTCTTGGCGGCGTCTTCGGCGGCAACCTGCGCCGCGTACGGCGTGGACTTGCGCGAGCCCTTGAAGCCCATGGTACCGGCCGACGACCAGGCAATGGCATTGCCCTGCACGTCCGTGATGGTGATCATGGTGTTGTTGAACGTCGCATTCACGTGCGCCACGCCGGAGGCGATGTTCTTGCGCTCGCGTCGACGGACGCGCGTGGCTTCCTTACCCATTCTGAACCCTTTCGGATCGGCCCGGCCGCGCCGGCGCCGTCACAGCTAAATACGACGCGCTATTTCTTCTTGCCGGCAATCGGCTTGGCCGGGCCCTTGCGGGTCCGCGCATTGGTGTGGGTGCGCTGACCACGGACAGGCAGCCCGCGGCGATGGCGCAGGCCGCGGTAGCAGCCAAGATCCATCAACCGCTTGATGTTCATCGACACTTCGCGACGCAGATCGCCCTCGACGAGATAGTCGCGGTCGATGACCTCGCGCAGCTGCAGCACTTCCTGATCGGTCAACTGCGACACCCGGCGCGCCTCGGGAATCGACACCTTGTCCATGATCTCTTTGGCTTTGGCAGGGCCAATGCCATGGATGTACTGCAACGCAACCACCACGCGCTTGTTGGTGGGGATATTCACACCGGCTATTCGGGCCACCTCAGTTGCTCCTTATGCCGGCCGTTGCGGGGCGCGAAGGCCCCGGCCGGCCGCTGACTGTCGAAATCGCGAATGTCACCTGAGAGAAGGCCACACACGTAAAAAACCAGCGCCTGCCTGCCTTTACGGCCTGGCATCGCTGCTCGGTCTCCGACTGGATATTCTTGGCTTATTAATGGATTCATCGCGCTTTCGTCAACCCGGCTCGTGATTTCGTGTACAGGTTCGGCTAACGGCGGCGTCTCGCCGATTTGGCCGCCTTTGCCCGGCCCCGGACGGACGGCCTGGAGCGGGCCTTCGAACGCACTTTGGAACCCGACTTTGCCGCCGTCTTCGGTGCTTTGGCCGGTTTGGCCTTCCATTTCCTGGACTTTGGCCTGGTCGCGGCCTTTTTGGCCGTGGCCTTGAGCCCGACCTTCGATTTGGCCTTTGCAGCGACCCGTGAAGCTGGTCGCGCGGTCTTCACCGCCTTTTTGACCGCCTTTTTGGATTTTTTTCCTGAACGGGCCGGTTTCGCCAATTTCCGGGGACTCTTCTTCGACGCGGCCGAAGTCGCGGACGCGCCGCTTTTATCGGCAAGGATACCCTCGATCTGAACCGCGACCTCGCCGATCGAGGCCATGCCGTCGACCGAGCGCAGCTTGCCCTTTTGACGGTAATAGACGACCAGCGGGGCCGTCTGATCCCGGTAGGCGCCGAGCCGCCGACGCAAAACGTCCGGATTGTCATCCGGCCGCAGCGCCTCGCCGCGCGCCTGCATTTCCGCGATCCGGCTTTCGATCCGCCGCACCAGCGCCGCTTCGTCCACGCGCAGTTCGATCACCGCGTCGAGCGCGAGACCGTGCCTCGCCAGCATGCGGTCGAGCGCCTGGGCTTGGGCGACCGTCCGCGGAAACCCGTCGAGAATAAAACCCTTGCGCGCATCCGGCTCGGCGATGCGCTGTTCGACGATATCGACCACGATCTCGTCCGGCACCAGTGCGCCCTGCGCCATGATGTCCTGGACCTGCAGCCCGAGCGGCGTCCGGGCTTTGACGGCCGCACGCAGCATGTCGCCGGTCGAGAGCTGGACCAGTCCGTATTTGACGACGAGGTGCTGGGCCTGCGTTCCCTTGCCGGCCCCCGGAGGGCCGAGCAGGATCAATCTCATCGACGCCGCCCCCTCAGTTTCGAGCGCTTGATCAGGCCTTCATACTGGTGAGCCAGCAGATAGCCCTGCACCTGCGCAACCGTGTCCATGGTTACGCTGACTACGATCAGAAGCGAGGTCCCGCCGAAATAGAACGGAACGGCGGCGTACGAGATCAGGATTTCGGGGAACAGACAGACCACCGCAAGGTAGGCCGCCCCGATCACGGTGATCCGCGAGAGCACGTAATCGATGTATTCCGCGGTGCGCTCCCCCGGACGGATGCCGGGAATAAAGCCGCCGTGCTTTTTCAGGTTGTCCGCGGTCTCGGTCGGATTGAACACGATCGCGGTGTAGAAAAAGGCGAAGAACACAATGAGCGCGACGTAAAGCAGCAGAAACAGCGGCCGCCCGTGCGAGAGCTGCGTCGTGATCCAGGTGAGCCATCCCGGCCCCTGCCCGGCCGTGAAATTTGCGACCGTCGTCGGCAGCAGCAGCAGCGACGAGGCAAAGATCGGCGGAATCACGCCCGAAGTGTTGAGCTTGAGCGGCAGATGCGAGGACTGCCCCTCGAACATCCGGTTGCCGACCTGGCGCTTGGGATACTGGATAAGCAGCCGGCGCTGCGCGCGCTCCATGAACACGATGAAAGCGATCACCACGACCACCATCACCAGCACGATCAGAATAAGTCCGGTCGAGAGCGCGCCCTGGCGGCCGAGCTCAAGCGTGCCGGCGATCGCCGACGGCAGCTGGGCCACAATGCCCGACATGATGATCAGCGACGTGCCGTTGCCAATGCCGCGCTGCGTGATCTGCTCGCCGAGCCACATCAGGAACATGGTGCCGCCGGTGAGCGTGATCACCGTCGAGATGCGGAAGAACATTCCCGGTTCCAGCGACGACGTTGCTCGCGCCTTCGAGCCCGACCGATATGCCGTAGGCCTGGAATGCAGCCAGCACCACCGTCAGGTAGCGCGTGTACTGATTGATGATCTTGCGGCCCTGCTCGCCCTCTTTCTTGAGCTGCTCGAGCGTCGGCGACACCGTCGTCATCAGCTGAATGATGATCGAGGCCGATATGTACGGCATGATGTTCAACGCGAAAATCGCCATGCGGTGAATGCCGCCGCCGGCGAACATGTTGAACATGCCGAGGATGCCGCCGGCCTGGGAATTGAAAATCTGGTTCCAGGCGGTGGGGTCGATTCCCGGCAGCGGGATGTAGGTACCGAGCCGGTAAACCAGCAGCGCGCCGAGCGTGAACCAGATGCGCTTCTTCAGCTCTTCGGCTTTGGCCAGCGCGCCGAAATTGAGATTGGCTGCGAGTTGTTCTGCTGCCGAAACCATTCGCGCGATGCTCCGTGTGCGAGGGCCTGACGCAACCTCGCGCTATATAGGGTTCAGGCCGCCTGCTCGCCCGTCTCGCGCTTCGGCGCCAGAATTTCGACGCTGCCGCCGGCCTTCTCTACCGCGGCGACCGCGGATTTCGAGGCGCCGGACACCGCAAGCGACACTTTGGCCTTGATTTCGCCGCTGCCGAGCAGCCGAACGCCGTCCTTGGCCCGCCGCAGCATGCCGGCCTTGACCAGGGCCGCCGCGTCGACAGTCGCGGCCGCATCAAGCAGCCCGGCGTCGATCGCCTCCTGAATGCCGGCCGAGATTGACCTCGTTGAGTTTCCGCGCGAACGGCGAATTGCGGAAGCCGCGCTTCGGCAGACGCCGATGCAGCGGCATCTGGCCGCCTTCGAAACCCTTGATCCGAACGCCCGAACGCGCGGTCTGGCCCTTGCCGCCGCGGCCGCCGGTCTTGCCCTTGCCCGAGCCGATGCCCCGGCCGATGCGCTTTCGCACCTTGCGGGCGCCTTCGCGGCCGGAGAGTTCGTGAAGTTTCATCTGCGTCTTCCCTTCTGTTCCCCGTCATCCCGAGGCGCCGCCGCGGCGAGCCTCGAAGGATGGACGGCCCCGGCCCTTCGAAGCCTGCGCATGCGCGCGGGCCGCTCCGGGTGACGGCGGTCGTTGTTACTCCACCACGCGCACGAGGTGCGCCACTTTGGCGATCATGCCGCGGGTCGCCGGTGTATCGACCAGCTCGGACACGCGGCCGATCTTGTTCAGCCTCAGGCCGACCAGCGTCTCGCGCTGGGTGTGATCGCGGCGCAGCGGACTTCCGGTCTGCTGGACCTTCACGGTCTTGCCCGTGGCGCCGGTTTTGCTCGACGTCGCGCTGTTCATCGCCTGCTCCAAACCTTACTCGGCCGTCTGTTCGGCTTCGACGTCGCGGCGGCGGGCCTGCAGCGCCGAGACCTTCACGTTTCGTCGCGCCGCGACCGAGCGCGGCGAATCCTGGTGCTTGAGCGCGTCGAACGTCGCCCGCACCACATTGTACGGATTGGACGTGCCGAGCGATTTCGCCACCACGTCCTGCATGCCGAGCGTCTCGAACACCGCGCGCATCGGACCGCCGGCGATGATCCCGGTGCCGGGCGGCGCTGCGCGCAGGAAAACCTTGCCGGCGCCGTGACGGCCGGCGACGTCGTGATGCAGCGTGCGACCCTCGCGCAGCGGCACGCGGGTAAGCCCGCGCTTGGCGGCTTCGGTTGCCTTGCGGATCGCTTCCGGCACCTCGCGGGCCTTGCCGTGGCCAAAGCCGACGCGGCCCTTCTGGTCGCCGACAACGACCAGCGCCGCGAAGCCGAAGCGACGGCCGCCCTTCACCACCTTGGCGACGCGGTTGATGTGGACGAGCTTGTCGACAAACTCGCTGTCGCGCTCGTCGCGCCGCTCGCGGGGTTCACGCGCCATGTTGATCTGCCATGTTCATTCGGTCCTTCAAAAACTCAGGCCGCCTTCGCGTGCCGCTTCGGCCAGCGCCTTGACGCGTCCGTGATAGAGATAGCTGCCGCGATCGAAGATCACTTCCCTGATCCCCTTTTCCTGCGCCCGCTCGGCGAGGAGCTTGCCGACCGCCTTCGCCGCATCGACGCTGGCGCCGGTTTTGAGGCCCTCACGGGCGCCTCTTCTCCAGCGAGGACGCCGACACCAGGGTCGCGCCCTGATCGTCGTCGATCACCTGCGCGTAGATGTGCTTCGAGGAGCGGAATACCGAAAGCCGCTTGCGCTCGCCTGCAGCCCGCCGCAACGCGCCACGTACGCGTCCCTGCCGCCGCTTGTTTTTTTCACTCAGTCTGCTCATGGCGGCTCCGTTACTTCTTCTTGCCTTCCTTGCGGAAGATGCGTTCGTCGGAGTACTTGATGCCCTTGCCCTTGTAGGGCTCCGGCGGCCGGTACTCACGGATCTCGGCCGCAACCTGGCCGACCTTCTGGCGGTCGGACCCCGAAATCACGATCTCGACCGGACGCGGCGTCGCGATCGTGATGCCCTCCGGGATCGGATAGATGACGTCGTGGCTGTAACCGAGCGCGAGCTGCAGGTTCTTGCCCTGCACGGCTGCGCGATAGCCGACGCCGTTGATCTCAAGCCGCTGCTCGAAGCCCTTGGTGACGCCGGCGATCAGGTTGGCGACCAGCGTACGCGACGTGCCCCACTGGGAGCGCGCGCGTTTGGTCTCGTTGCGCGGATCGACCTTGATCTGCCCGCTCTCGAGCTTGACCTCGACGTCGTCGGGCAGCACCACCGAAAGCGCGCCCTTCGGGCCCTTCACCTTCACGGTCTGGCCGTCGACGTTGGCAGTGATGCCGGAAGGCACCGCGACTGCTTTTTTACCGATACGGGACATGATTTATCCGTTGCTCGCCTGGGCGGCCGTTAGAACACCGTGAACAGAACTTCGCCGCCGACATTGGCGTCGCGGGCGTCGTGGTCCGCCATGACGCCCTTGGGCGTCGAGACGATCGCCACGCCGAGACCGTTGTTGATGCGCGGCAAATTCTTGACCGAAGCATAGACCCGGCGACCCGGCTTCGAAACCCGCTCGATCTCGCGGATCACCGGCTCGCCTTCGAAATATTTCAGTTCGATATCGAGCTCCGAACGGCCTTCGCGCTCGGTCACGCTGTAGCCGCGGATATAGCCCTCGGTCTTGAGCACTTCGAGCACGCTTTCGCGCAGCTTCGAGCCGGGGCTCGAAACCTTGCTCTTGTTGCGCATCTGCGCATTGCGGATGCGGGCCAGCAAATCGCCGATCGGATCGTTCATCGACATGCGGCGGCCCTCACCAGCTCGACTTCAGCAGGCCCGGGATCAGCCCCTTGGAGCCGAGATCCCGCAGCGCGATGCGCGAGAGTTTGTGCTTGCGGTAATAGCCGCGCGGACGCCCGGTGATCTCGCAGCGGTTGCGGATGCGGGTGGCCGAGGAGTTGCGCGGCATCTCGGCGAGCGCCAGCGTCGCAGCGAAACGATCCTCGACCGGTTTGGTCTTGTCGCGCGCGATCGCCTTCAGCCGCGCCCGGCGGCCGGAAAATTTCTTGGCCATCCGGCGGCGCCGGTTGTTCTTCTCGATCGAACTCTTCTTAGCCATCTAGTGCTCCTCACGGTTCCGCGTCTGGGATCTTTTCAGGATCTCACTGCCGGAACGGAAAATTGAACGCTGCGAGCAGAGCGCGCGCCTCGTCGTCGTTGCGCGCCGTGGTGCATACGGTGATGTCCATGCCCCAGACGTCGGCCGCCTTGTCGTAGTCGATCTCCGGGAACACGATGTGTTCCTTGATGCCGAACGTGTAGTTGCCGCGCCCGTCGAAGCTCTTCGGGCTCAGCCCGCGAAAATCACGGACCCGCGGCAGCGCGATGGTGATCACGCGGTCGAGAAACTCGTACATGCGGGCCTTGCGCAGCGTCACCTTGCAGCCGACCGCCTGGCCGGCGCGCAGCTTGTAGGTCGCGATCGATTTCCGCGCTTTGGTGATCACCGGCTTCTGTCCGGCGATCAGCGCCAGATCGCTGGCGGCGGAATCGACTTTCTTGCGGTCGGCCACGCCTTCGCCGATCCCCATGTTGATGACGACCTTGTCGAGCATCGGTATCTGAAAGCGGTTCTTGTAGCCGAACTGCTCGCCAAGCCGCTTGCGGATGGTCTCTTCGAATTCGACCCGCAGACGCGCCGGCACCTTCGGCTCGGGCTCGCGCGGCGTCGCGGACTTCTCCGCGCCGCCGGCCTTGCCTTCGGCCGCAGCCTTGCCGGCCTTCTCGGCCTTTGCAGGCTTTGCGGCCTTCCCGTCGGCTTTTTCACGACCGGCGCCTTCGGCGCGCGGTGCCTTCTCGGCCTTTTTGGTTTTCTTCTCTTCGGTATCAGCCATCGATCTCGACTCCCGAGCGCTTGGCAACGCGCACCTTCTTGCGATCCTCGCCCTTGCCGACGATCCTGAAACCGACACGGGTCGGCTTCTTGTCCTTCGGATCGGCCAGCGCGATGTTCGACACGTGGATCGGCGCCTCTTTGGAAATGATGCCGCCTTCTTCGGTCTGGCTCTGCTTCTGGTGACGCTTGACGATATTGACGCCGCGCACCAGCGCCTGGCCATGCTCGCGGCGCATCTCGATCACTTCGCCGGTGCGGCCCCTGTCGCGCCCGGCGATCACGATCACGGTGTCGCCCTTTTTGATCTTGGCCGCCATCACAGCACCTCCGGCGCCAGCGAAATGATTTTCATGTGATTCTTGGCCCGCAGCTCGCGCGGCACCGGGCCGAAAATACGGGTGCCGACCGGCTCCATCTGCGCGGTGATCAGAACCGCCGCATTGCGATCGAAACGGATGACCGAACCGTCCGCGCGCTTGATGTCCTTGGAAATGCGCACGATGACGGCCTTCATCACGTCGCCCTTCTTGACGCGGCCGCGCGGAATCGCCTCCTTCACCGAAACGACGATCACGTCGCCGATGGTGGCGTACTTGCGCTTGGACCCGCCGAGCACCTTGATGCACATAACGCGGCGTGCGCCGGAATTATCCGCCACGTCGAGGTTGGTCTGCATCTGAATCATGGACTACCCATTCACTTTCTTTGCCGGCGCGTAGTGCGTTTACGACGCCTTCTTTTTCTCGCCGCGCACCACCGCCCAGCGCTTGAGCTTCGAAATCGGCCGATGCTCTTCGATCCACACGGTATCGCCGACCTTGAACTCGTTGTTCTCGTCGTGCGCGTAGTACTTCTTCGAGCGCCGGATGGTCTTCTTGAAAATCGGATGCGCGAAGCGGCGCTCGACGCGCACCACCACGGTCTTGCTCTGTTTGTCGCTCACCACGACGCCTTGCAGACTGCGCTTGGGCATCTTGTTCCTCTTTAACGCTTCGGGGCGCGTTTCTGGCGCGCGACGGTCTTGAGCCGCGCGATATCGCGGCGCACTTCGCGCACGCGGGCGGTATTTTCCAGCTGCCCCGTGGCGCGCTGGAAGCGCAGGTTGAACTGCTCTTTCTTGAGCTTGAGCACTTCGTCGTCGATCTGATCGACCGTCATCGGTTTTATATCGGCAGCTTTCATCACACGCCTACTCGCTGATCCGTTCGACAAAACGGGTCTTGATTGGAAGTTTGGCCGCCGCCAGCGCCAGCGACTGTTTGGCGATGTCGAGCGGAACGCCGTCGATCTCGAACAGGATGCGCCCGGGCTTGACCCGCGCCACCCACAGTTCCGGCGTGCCCTTGCCCGAGCCCATGCGGACTTCGAGCGGCTTCTTGGACACCGGCACGTCCGGAAAGAGCCGGATCCACACCCGGCCCGACCGCTTCATGTGCCGCGTGAGCGCGCGCCGCGCGGCCTCGATCTGGCGCGCGGAAATCCGGTCCGGCTCCATCGCCTTGAGGCCGTACTGGCCGAACGCCAGCGACGCCGCACTGGTGGCGATGCCGTGGATGCGGCCCTTGTGCGCCTTCCGGAATTTCGTTCGCTTCGGTTGCAGCATGGCGGATGCCTTTTCTTATGCCGTTATCTGTGCCTTACGCTGCGTCCCGGCGGGGCCGGCCGGCCTCGCCTTCGGCCATGCGCTTGTCCTGCGCCATCGGGTCGTGTTCCATGATCTCGCCCTTGAAGATCCAGACCTTCACGCCGCAGGTGCCGTAAGTGGTGAATGCCGTGGCGACGCCGTAATCGACGTCCGCGCGCAGCGTGTGGAGCGGCACGCGCCCTTCGCGATACCATTCCATCCGCGCGATTTCGGCGCCGCCGAGACGGCCCGAGCAGTTGATGCGGATGCCGCCGGCGCCGAGACGCATCGCCGACTGCACCGCGCGCTTCATGGCGCGCCGGAATGCGACGCGGCGCTCGAGCTGCTGGGCGATCGATTCGGCGACCAGCTGCGCGTCGAGCTCCGGCTTGCGGATTTCGACGATGTTGATCACCACGTCGCTGTCGGTGAGGTCGGCGACCTTGCGGCGCAGCTTTTCGATGTCGGCGCCCTTCTTGCCGATCACCACGCCCGGTCGCGCCGAGTGGATGGTGACGCGGCACTTCTTGTGCGGGCGCTCGATCACGATCTTCGAGACCGCGGCCTGCTTCAGTTCCTTCATCAGCGCCTTGCGGATCTTCATGTCCTCGTGCAGCAGCGTGCCGTAGCTCGCCTTGCCGGCGTACCAGCGCGAATCCCAGGTACGGTTGATGCCGAGACGAAGCCCGATCGGATTGACTTTCTGACCCATAGTCTGCTCCTGACCCGTCCCTTAATTCGCCGCCGCCTCGACCTCACGCACCACGATGGTGAGGTTGGCGAACGGTTTGAAAATCTTGCCGACCCGGCCGCGGGCGCGCGGCATGTGCCGCTTCATCACCAGCGCCTTGCCGACATGGGCCTCGACCACCATCAGATCGTCGACGTCGAGGTCGTGATTGTTCTCGGCGTTGGCGATCGCCGAACTCCAGACACTTGCGCACGTCGCGGGCGATTCGCTTGCGCGAAAATTCGAGATCCGCCAGCGCCATCGAAACTTTCTTGCCGCGAATAAGCTGCGCCACAAGATTGAGCTTCTGCGGGCTCACGCGCAGCATCCGCGACACCGCCTTGGCCTCGTTGTCGGACAGTACGCGCTCGCGCTTCTTTTTGCTCATGACGTCTCTCTCCGCCTCACGAGCCGCTGGCCGCCGGAGACGGAGCCGAAGCGCCGCCGCCACCGCCGCCGCCGCTCGACCGCTTCGCCTTACGGTCCGAAGAATGGCCGTAGAACGAACGCGTCGGCGCGAACTCGCCGAACTTGTGACCCACCATCTCTTCGCTGACGGTCACCGGAATGTGCTTCTGCCCGTTGTAGACGCCGAAGGTCAGGCCGACGAACTGCGGCAGGATCGTCGAGCGGCGCGACCAGATGCGGATCATCTCGTGGCGGCCGGACGAACGCGCCGCATCTGCCTTCTTCAGCAGATAGCCGTCGACGAACGGACCCTTCCAGACTGAACGTGTCATGCTTGCTCCCGGCGATCCTACTTGGTCTTCTTGCGCGCGTGGCGGCTGACCATGATGAACTTGGTAGTGCGCTTGTTCTTGCGGGTCTTCGCGCCCCGCGTCGGCTTGCCCCAGGGCGTGACCGGATGCCGGCCGCCGCGGGTTCGCCCGCCGAGCGGATGGTCGACCGGGTTCATGGTTTCGCCGCGGACGTGACCGCGCCAGCCCAGCCAGCGATTGCGCCCGGCCTTGCCGATCGAAACGTTCATGTTGTCCGGGTTCGAGACCGCCCCGATCGTCGCGATGCACCGGCCGTGCACCAGACGCTGCTCGCCCGAATTGAGCCGCAGGATCACGTAGGCGCCGTCGCGGCCGACGATCTGCGCATAGGTTCCGGCCGAGCGCGCGATCTGTCCGCCCTTGCCGATCTTGAGCTCGATATTGTGCACGATGGTGCCGACCGGAATGTTGGCCAGCGGCATCGCGTTGCCCGGTTTGACGTCGACATACTCGCCGGCGACGATGGTGTCGCCGACCCCGAGACGCTGCGGCGCCAGAATGTAGGCGACCTCGGCGTCCTCGTACTTGACCAGCGCGATGAAGGCCGTGCGGTTCGGATCGTATTCGATCCGCTCGACTTTGGCCGGCATGTCGAACTTGCGCCGCCGGAAGTCGATCGTGCGGTACGACTTCTTGTGTCCGCCGCCGCGATAGCGGCTGGTGATCGCTCCGGAATTGTTCCGGCCGCCGCTCGATTTCTTGCCCTCGGTCAGCGCCTTGACCGGCGCGCCGGTGTGGAGGCTGGAACGATCCACCAGCACCAGCTGGCGCTGGCCGGGCGTGACCGGATTATAGTTTTTAAGTGCCATCGCCCGCTCCCTACAGCCCCGTCGTCACGTCGATCTTCTGGCCCTCTTCGAGGGTCACGATGGCGCGCTTGGTGGTCGATTGCAGACCGAAGCGGCCCTTGAATGCCTTCCACTTGCCGCGCCGGCGCAGCGTGTTGACGCTTTTGACTTTCACGTCGAACAGCTTCTCGACCGCTTCCTTGATCTGCGGCTTGGTCGCCGTCAGCGGCACCTTGAAGATGACCTTGCTGTGCTCGGACGCGCTCGTCGCCTTCTCGGTGATAACCGGCGACAGAATGACGTCGTAATGGCGCGGATCGGTGGTGCTCATTTGAAGCGCGCCTCCAACGCGTCGACCGCGGCGCGGGTCAGAACCAGCTTTTGGCGGCGCAGAATGTCATAGACGTTGATGCCGGCGATCGGCAGCAGGTCGATGTTCGGAAGGTTGCGGGCCGCAATCCGCAGATCCGTGCCGACCTCGGCGCCGTCGATGATCAGCGCATTGGACAGGCCGAGCTTCTGGAAATGGCCGCGGAGCGCTTTCGTCTTGGTCTCTTTCAGGCTCAGCGCCTCGATGACGATGATGCCGTCGTCTTTCGCTTTGGCGGAGAGCGCATGCCGGAGCGCGAGCGCGCGAACTTTCTTCGGCAGGCCGATTTCGTGGCTGCGCGGATGCGGACCGAACGAACGGCCGCCACCGCGGAACAGATTGACGCGGGCCGAACCGTGACGGGCCGAACCGGTGCCCTTCTGCTTGTACATTTTCTTGCCGGTGCGGTGGATGTCCGCACGATTTTTCACCGCATGCGTGCCGGCCCGCCGCTTGGCGAGCTGCCACACGACGCAGCGATGAATCAGATCGGTGCGCGGTTCGAGTCCGAAAATGGCGTCGGATACCGTGACCGAGCCGGAGCTTTCGCCGTCGAGCGAAGTGACTTTCAGTTCCATGTCACGCACCCTCTTTCGCTGCGGAAGCGGCGGGCGCTTCCGTCTGTGCCGCGGACGCGGCGGGTGCAGCCGAAGCGGCCTCGGAAAGCCGGAACTTGCCGGGCTTCGGCACGCTGTCCGGCAGCTTTTTCTTCACCGCGTCGCGCACCGTGATCCAGCCGCCCGCGACGCCAGGCACGGCGCCTTCGACCAGGATCAGGCCCCGCGCCACATCGGTCTGCATGACCTTGAGATTGAGCGTGGTCACCCTGTCGACGCCGAGATGACCCGGCATCTTTTTGTTCTTGAACGTCTTGCCCGGGTCCTGGCGGCCGCCGGTCGAGCCGATCGAACGGTGCGAAATCGACACGCCGTGGCTCGCGCGCAGGCCGCCGAAGTTCCAGCGCTTCATGCCGCCGGCAAATCCCTTGCCGGTCGAAGTGCCGGTCACGTCGACAAACTGGCCGACCACGAAATGATCCGCGGTGATTTCGGCGCCGACCGGAATAAGACGCGTCCTCGTCGACGCGGAATTCGGCGAGTTTGCGCTTCGGCTCGACTTTGGCCACGGCAAAGTGGCCGCGATCGGCCTTGGTCGTGCGCTGCACCTTGCGAAAACCGGCGCCGAGCTGCAACGCCACGTAGCCGTTCTTCTCTTTGGTGCGATGGCCCACGACCTGGCAGTTGCCGAGCCGCAGCACCGTCACCGGCACATGCTCGCCGGCATCGGTGAAGAGCCGGGTCATTCCGATTTTCTGCGCGAGCACTCCGGAACGCATCTGCAAATTCCTTTCGCGCCTTACAGCTTGATCTCGACGTCGACGCCGGCGGCGAGGTCGAGCTTCATCAGCGCATCGACGGTCTGCGGCGTCGGATCGACGATATCGAGCAGCCGCTTGTGGGTGCGCATCTCGAACTGCTCGCGGCTCTTCTTATCGATGTGCGGCGAGCGGTTGACCGTGAATTTCTCGATCCGCGTCGGCAACGGAATCGGCCCGCGCACCTGCGCACCGGTGCGTTTGGCGGTGTTGACGATCTCGCGCGTCGACGCATCGAGGATGCGATGGTCGAACGCCTTCAATCGGATGCGTATGTTCTGGCCGTTCATTGTCACATCTCTTCTGCCTGTCGATCGTCCGCGCCGTGCGGACGGCCAGTAAATCGCTAATCCTTGGTCCATCCGCCATTCGCTCCCGTTTCGCGGGGGACGACAGTCGTGTCCTCACTCGACGATGCTCGCGACCACGCCGGCGCCGACGGTCCGGCCGCCTTCACGGATGGCGAAGCGGAGCTTCTCCTCCATGGCGATCGGCACGATCAGCGTCACTTCCATGGCGATGTTGTCGCCCGGCATCACCATCTCGGTGCCTTCCGGCAGCGTGACCACGCCGGTCACGTCGGTGGTGCGGAAGTAGAATTGCGGCCGGTAGTTGGTGAAGAACGGCGTGTGACGGCCGCCCTCCTCCTTGGTGAGGATGTAGGCTTCGGCCTTGAACTTGGTGTGCGGCTTCACCGAACCCGGCTTGCACAGCACCTGGCCGCGCTCGACTTCCTCGCGCTTGGTGCCGCGCAGCAGGCAACCGACGTTGTCGCCGGCCTCGCCCTGGTCGAGCAGCTTGCGGAACATCTCGACGCCGGTGACGATGGTCTTCACGGTCGGCTTGATGCCGACGATTTCGACTTCCTCGCCGACCTTGATGATGCCGCGCTCGATGCGGCCGGTGCAGACCGTGCCGCGGCCGGAGATCGAGAACACGTCTTCGACCGGCATCAGGAACGGCTGATCCTTCGGGCGCTCCGGCTGCGGGATGTACTCATCCACCGCCTTCATCAGCTCGAGGATCGCTTCATGGCCGAGTTTCGGGTCCTTGCCCTCCAGCGCCATCAGCGCCGAACCCTTGATCACCGGGATCTTGTCGCCCGGGAAATTGTACTTCGACAGCAGTTCGCGGACTTCCAGCTCAACCAGCTCGAGCAGTTCCGGATCGTCCACCATGTCGACCTTGTTGAGGAACACCACCAGCGCCGGAACGCCGACCTGGCGGGCGAGCAGGATGTGCTCGCGGGTCTGCGGCATCGGGCCGTCGGCCGCGCTCACCACGAGGATCGCGCCGTCCATCTGCGCCGCGCCGGTGATCATGTTCTTCACGTAGTCGGCATGGCCCGGGCAATCGACGTGCGCGTAGTGGCGCTTGTCGGTCTCGTACTCGACGTGCGCGGTGGCGATCGTGATGCCGCGCGCCTTCTCTTCCGGAGCCTTGTCGATCTGGTCATAGGCGGTGTAGGTCGCCTGGCCCTTTTCCGCGAGCACCTTGGTGATTGCCGCCGTCAACGACGTCTTGCCGTGATCGACGTGCCCGATCGTGCCGATGTTGCAATGCGGCTTGTTGCGATTGAATTTTTCCTTGGCCATAGGGGCTCTCCGTTCCGGCTTTCTTCGTTAAGTTGATCAGGCGAACTTCGCCTGGACCTCGTCGGCGATGCCTTTCGGCACCTCCGCGTAATGATCGAACTGCATGGTGAATGTGGCGCGCCCCTGACTCATGGAGCGCAGGTTGTTGACGTAAGAGAACATGTTGGCGAGCGGCACCATCGCGGTAATCACGTTGGCGTTGCCGCGCATGTCCTGGCCCTGAATTTGGCCGCGCCGCGAGTTGAGGTCGCCGATGACGGAGCCGGTATAGTCCTCCGGCGTCACCACTTCGACCTTCATCACCGGCTCGAGCAGCACGGGGCCGCCCTTCTGCAGCGCTTCGCGCAATGCGGTGCGTGCGCAGATCTCGAATGCCATCGCCGACGAGTCCACGTCGTGCGACGCGCCGTCGATCAGCCAGACCTTGAGATCGACCACCGGGAAGCCGGCGAGCACGCCGGAGCCCAGCACGCCTTCGAGACCCTTCTCGACCGCCGGAATGAACTCCTTCGGCACCGAACCACCGACGACCTCGTTCACGAATTCGAAGCCCACGCCCGGAGCGCCCGGCTCGGCGGTGATCTTGACGCGCGCAAACTGGCCGTGACCGCCGGTCTGTTTCTTGTGCGTATAGTCGACGGTGGCCGGGCGGGTGATCCTCTCGCGATAGGCCACCTGCGGCGCGCCGATATTGGCGTCGACCTTGTACGTGCGGCGCAGGATGTCGACTTTGATGTCGAGGTGCAGTTCGCCCATGCCCCGGATGATGGTCTGGCCGGATTCCGGATCGGTGTTGACGCGGAACGACGGATCCTCGGCCACCAGCTTCGCCAGCGCGACGCCGAGCTTCTCCTGGTCGGCCTTCGACTTCGGCTCGATCGCGATCTCGATGACCGGATCCGGGAATTCCATTTTTTCCAGGATCACCGGCTTCTGCGGATCGCACAGCGTGTCGCCGGTGCGCACTTCCTTGAGGCCCGCCAGCGCCACGATGTCGCCGGCGAAGGCTTCCTTGATGTCCTCGCGGTTGTTGGCATGCATCAGCAGCATGCGGCCAACCCGCTCCTTGCGGTCCTTGGTCGAATTCAGCACGCCGGTGCTGGTCTCGAGCGTGCCGGAGTAGATGCGGCAGAACGTGATGGTGCCGACGAACGGATCGTCCATGATCTTGAACGCGAGCAACGACATCGGCTCGGTATCAAGCGACTTGCGCTCGACCTCGTTGCCTTTCGGATCGATGCCCTTCACCGGCGGCACGTCCACCGGCGACGGCAGATAATCCACCACGGCGTCGAGCAGCGGCTGCACGCCTTTGTTCTTGAAAGCGGAACCGCACAGCACCGGGAAGAAGGCGCTGCTAATCGTCGCCTTGCGGATCAGCCGCTTGAGCGTCGCAATGTCCGGCTCTTTGCCTTCGAGGTAGGCCGTCATCGCATCGTCGTCGAGCTCGACCGCCGCCTCGACCAGCTTCTCGCGGTATTCCTTCGCCTGATCCCGCAGATCGGCCGGGATTTCGACATCGCTGTACTTGGCGCCGAGCGTCTCTTCGTCCCAGATCACGCCGACCATGCGCACCAGATCGACAATGCCCTTGAACTGATTCTCGGCGCCGATCGGAAGCTGGATCGCCACGGGCTTTGCGCCGAGGCGGTCGACAATATCCTTGAGGCACTGGAAAAAGTCCGCGCCGGTCTTGTCCATCTTGTTGCAGAACACGATGCGCGGCACGTTGTACCGGTCGCCCTGACGCCACACCGTCTCGGTCTGCGGCTCCACGCCCTGGTTGGAATCGAGCACGCATACCGCGCCGTCGAGCACGCGCAGCGAACGCTCCACCTCGATGGTGAAATCGACGTGGCCGGGCGTGTCGATGATGTTGAGCCGCTTGCCGTTCCAGACCGCGGTGGTCGCGGCCGACGTAATCGTGATGCCGCGCTCCTGCTCCTGCTCCATCCAGTCCATGGTCGCGGCGCCTTCGTGCACCTCGCCCATTTTGTGGCTTTTGCCGGTGTAATAGAGCACGCGCTCGGTCGTGGTCGTCTTGCCGGCATCGATGTGCGCCATGATGCCGAAATTACGGTAGTCTTCGATCGGATGACTGCGGGGCATGGGATGAATTCCTTCGCTGTCGCCGGCTTACCAGCGATAGTGCGAGAAGGCCCGGTTGGCTTCCGCCATCCGGTGGGTGTCCTCGCGCTTCTTGACGGCGTTGCCCCTGTTGTTCGATGCGTCGAGCAGTTCGGCGGAGAGCCGCTCCGTCATCGTCTTTTCGTTGCGCTCGCGCGCGGCGGAAATGATCCAGCGGATGCCGAGCGCCTGACGCCGGGAGGTACGCACTTCGACCGGCACCTGATACGTGGCGCCGCCGACGCGGCGCGAACGCACTTCGATCGACGGCATGACGTTGTCGAGCGCCTGCTGGAACACGCTGACCGGATTGCCGCGTGTCTTGCCCTCGATCATGTCGAGCGCGCCGTAAACGATGTTCTCGGCGACCGACTTTTTGCCGGCATGCATCACCGAGTTCATGAATTTGGTGACCACGACGTTCCCGAATTTCGGGTCCGGCAGGATCTCGCGCTTGTCTGCCTTGTGGCGACGGGACATTCGTTAATTCCTTCGGCTCACGTTCCGTTAAGACGCAAAACGACCCGTTACTTGGGTCGCTTGGCTCCGTATTTCGATCGGCGCTGCTTGCGGTTCTTCACGCCCTGGGTGTCGAGCACGCCGCGCAGAATGTGGTAGCGCACGCCGGGAAGATCCTTCACGCGGCCACCGCGGATCATCACCACCGAGTGCTCCTGAAGATTGTGGCCCTCGCCCGGGATGTACCCGATGACTTCGAAGCCATTGGTCAGCCGGACCTTGGCGACCTTGCGCAAAGCCGAGTTCGGCTTCTTCGGCGTCGTCGTGTAGACCCGGGTGCAGACGCCGCGCTTTTGCGGGCTCTGCTGCAGGGCCGGCACTTTCTTCTTCGCGTGCTGTGTAACCCGCGGCTTGCGAATGAGCTGGTTGACCGTCGGCATCCGTATCTTCGCTCCAAAAGCGGGCTTTCGCCCCGCGGCTGTCAACTCACCCGACGCTTTCGCCCCGGACGCCACGCGAAGCCGCTCGCGCAAACGAAATGGCGCCATCCGCTCCTGCCGCGGAAGGGCGCTGTAAATTCGCAGAGGACCACAGCACTTTCGCCTGCGGTCATGCGGTCTGGTCGTTCTGACTTTCCGTAGTCAGCGGCAGCGTTTGAGCTTCATAGGTCGAGGCGTCACGCCGCATCCCGCTTGCCCAAAAAGGGGCGCCAAGAAAGTAAAAACTTTCAAAAGCTTAGCTGAGACCCGGACTTGCCGTTCCGACGGGCGAAGCTCACCGCCTGCCGTAAAGTTCGCGGTATGTATCGGCGGTACCGCTCCAAGTCAAGCGGATATGGGCACGAAACGGCGATGCCACAAGCACATCTGCGCCATCGCGCGCCGCCGGGCCGGGATTTCGCGCTTCCGGCGCTTTTGAAGCCGGTCAGGCGGGCTCCATCCCCTTGTCGCGGATGATGCGGGCCGCTTCGGGGGAACGCAAAAACGCCACCAGGGCGCGCGCGGCTGCCGGATCGGCCACAGCGGGGGAAAGTCCTGCCGAATACGGAATGTAATTTCGCAGTTCGGCCGGCAGCGGACCGACCAGATGAGCCCCTGCCACCGGCTGATTCTCGATGATCTGCTGCATGCCGAATTCGGCCTCGCCGCCCGCTATGACTTCGCCCACTGGACGGCCGACCGCAAACACGGTCTTGCCCTCCATCGCCGCCGCCAGGCCAAGCCGCTTGAGCAGGTCCGCGACATAAAGGCCGCTGGGGCCCTTGCTGTAGGAGATGGATTTCGCGCCGAGCAGCACCTTCGTGAACGCATCGACCGTACCGATGTCGGGTACAGGCGCACCGGTGCGGACCATGAAACCGACGATCGAGCGCACAATATCGGTCTGGCTACCGGCCGCGATCCTGCCGGCGGCTGCGAGATCGTCTAGCTCGGACCGCGGGATCAGCGCCAGATCGAACACGGCGCCCTCCTCGATCTCCTGTTTGAGTACACGCGTCAGCGCAAAACGAACCGATACCGTCCCGCCGCCCCCCTGCTCGAACAGCGGCAGGGCTTCGGTGAGAAAGCGGCGCATGGCACCGCCGCTCAACAGCGCGATGTGCGCGGTTGGGCCTGCGGACGGCACGAAACGGCGACCGCGCTGACAAACTCAGGACAGCGCGTGTCGGGTGCGCTGTCCCGCGGCGAGTTGCCAGGCGGCACAGACCGCGACCAGGCCGATCAGCCACAGCAGATTGATGAGTCCGATGCGGGCGACGATCGCCGCCGCAAACGCGCCTGCCCCGCCGAGGAATGGCGTAACCGCGCCCAGCACGACCTCGTACGCGGCGAACGCCGCGATTGCGGCCGCTGCGAGCGCCGCGGGCGTTCCGGCGGTCGGCAGCAGACGCAGAACGGCCCTGGCCGCGACAGTCGCAGTCAGCGCCGCCACTCCGATCGCGACACCCCAGGAAACGGTAGTCGCATCGAGCGGATAACCGAGCGCGCCGAAGCCGATCGCCTGATTGACGATAAAGGCGGCGGCCATCACCACAAGGGCGGCCGGCAGCGGAAGCATGGCGGCGGCCACCACGGCAAAAGCAGCAAATGGTGTCGCACAGGCGAATGCGAAGCTCGCCAATGCGCAGCCTGCCGTCAACAAAGCGAGACAAAACAGCGGCGCCGCACGCGGCGCAACAGGAGCGAGACGTTCCGTTTGAGCGGCGGGAAGACGCGGGATGTCGAAGGCCATTGAGAGCTCCTTTTCTGGAATCATAGCACGGTCAGGGATTGGGAACGATGAGGACTTGCCCCGTTTCCGGAGACTGCGGATCAGGGGTACAGGGATGGTCGCCGGCCGGCCGTCCCCCTCGTCCGGATGCCGAACCGCCGGCCCGTTGGTCACAGGACACCTCCGCCTCGTATGGACGGGGCCGAACTTGGCGCAATCGTCGCCGCGGTCCCTGAAGCTGCGCGGTTCGACGGCGTTCCGCCGATTTGCACCGACACGCCGCCGTAGACCCCGAAACCGGGCCGCAGGAAGCCCAGCGGATCCTCGTACTGCTGGTTGAGAAGGTTGTTGATGCGGGCAAACATGTTCACCCGGTCGGTCACGGCGTAGTTTGCCGCGAGATTGACGAGAGTGTAGCCGGGAGCCATGAGCTGCGCCGTTCCCGATCGATTGTAGTCCAGCCATGGTCCGACATAGACCACCTGCCCATTGACCGTCAGGCGATCGGTTGCATTCCAGGTGGCCGTGAAACTTGCCTTGTTCATTGGCCGGCGAAGCAATTCCAGACCGGTCAGGTCGTCCCTCGCCTCGGTATAGGTGTAGTCGGCGCGAAGATTTACGCCGCCGTTCAAGGTGAGCGCCGCGAAGGCTTCGGCCCCCTGCGTCGTGGCCTGTCCGACGTTCACGTAAGTTGACACGAAGGTAGCGGGATCGGTCGTCCCCTCGATCAGATTTGTGATGTCGTTATGGAAGTACGTGCCGCCGACCCGCAGCCGGTCATGCAGAAACGGCTGTTCGAAGCCGACATCGTAGCCCGTGCTGGTTTCCGGCAGCAGAGCGGGATTGCCGACGACCAGAAATGACGGGTTGTTGACGTAAAGTTCCGTAAGCGTAGGAGCCTTGAAGCCGGTCCCGTAGGTCGCCTTGAGCTTCGTATCCGTCCAGGGAACGATAAATGCCGGCGCGACGCGCCATGTCGTATGTCCCCCGAAGCTCTCGTCATCGTCATAGCGAATATTCGACACGATAAAAAAGCGATCGGCGAACGCGGACTGAAGCTCGATCCAGGCTGCTTTGTCACCGGTCCGTGCGGTCGTCGAGGTCGGTACGAAGAAGCCGGAGGAATCGACTGTTCCGGCTGAGTTGGTCCAGAGCGATTCGGTTTTGTCTTCCAGACCAAACACGATCCTATGTCCGTCGGCCACCTGTGTTTCGCCGCGCCAGTCAACCTGGGTGCGTTGACCCAAATTCGCCGTGGGCGCGGCTGCCGGAGGCAATGTGAAGCTGTCCGGATTCGGGTCCCAGTTCATGCTCCAGGCGTTGGTGTAATTAACCCCGAAGAAGTTCCTGAACCGGCCGTCAAACAGGGTCCAGACGGCTTCGCCGCGTCCGTAGAACTGATGATCGACCTGCGTGCTCTGCAGCGCTTCGGGGGCGGGCGGAAAGAAATTCAAATAGTCTTCGCCGGTGTATCCGAGCGTCGAATCCGTGTACCGGCCAACGAAATTGACCGCGAAATTGTCGGTCAGGTTCGCGCCGAGCTTCGTCGAATATGTCCAGTTGTTGTAGATGTCGTTGTTTCTCTGCTCGCCCGGCGCGAGTTCGTTGAGCGGTGTGACAGGAGTGCCGGTCGAGGAAAAGTGCAGGACATTGAATGCATAGTTGAAAGCGCCCTGAGAACCGCTCACGCCAACTCTCTGGTTGAACGTGCCGTACGATCCGCCGTCCCCCATGATCGTCATCTTCAACGGTCCCTCGCCGTTTTTCGTCGTAATGGAGATCACGCCGCCGATCGCGTCGGAGCCGTAGAGCCCGCTCTGGGGCCCTCGCAGCACCTCGATGCGCGCGATATCGCCGGTCAGCAACTGGCCGAAGTCGAATGCCTGGTTCGGATTGCTGGGATCCGACACGTCGATGCCGTCGATCAGGACTTTGACGTGATTGGAATTGGTGCCGCGGATGAAAATCGAAGTCTGGCTGCCGGGGCCGCCCTTCTGCACGACATTGAGTCCCGGCACCGCAGAGAGCGCGTCGGGTACGGTCCGGTACTGCTGGCCCGCGATATCGGCGGCGGTAATGACCGTTACCGAGCTTGCGCTCTGGTTCGCAGGCGTTGGAAGGCCCGTCGGACTGACGACGACCGAATCGCCTGAGCCCTGGTTCGTGGACTTCGACGACGGCGGCACGGTAACGGAAATGACGGGCAACTCGACCGCCTGGCCGGACTCCGGCTGTTGCGCGTATTGCGCAAAAGCATTCGGGCACCAAAACACGAATGACAAAACGCACGCACGCGCGAACAGACGGCCGGCGCAGCCAAAGCTGCGCCGCAAAACGATGATGGAGGGAAGCATCGGGACACCTCGGGTGGCACGCCCTGTGGCACGTCACCGCGAATTAGAGTGTCCCTGACATCCGCGAGGATGCCTGGTTCGCCCCACCGCCAATACACCCCGACCGGCAGCGCTCGCGTATGACCACGGCTGACGGCAGGTCTCCTGGCTCGCGGGTCCCAACCTTCCGTCGCCTTCCCAGGACCCGAGATCCCAGTGGACATTTGACGAAAGATTCGCCGCTTACAGTTGCGGGGGCAGCCGCAGCTTTGGGTGATTGCTCACCGTCACTGCGTTCCCTTTTGATCCCCCGAAGGGGAACCGTCACCCAAACGTTAAGAGGCCGCCGCACAGGCGTCAATCACGCCAGGGTTGATCGCCCGCGCCGTTCGCGCGACGCACCCGCGACGCTGCTCAGGCTGCCTGCTTCTGCCCGTCCTTGAGCAGACCCAGCCGCATCAGAACTCTCCGCGGTAGCGACCAGCGCGTCTTCGCGCGAGCGCGGCGCCCAGCCGAGCATGCGGATTGCCTTTTCGCTGGTGGCGTTTTTGGTCTTGCCGAGGTCGGGAAGGATTTGTTTGATCGCCGGATCGGCCAGCGAGGCGACCCGCACCAGCCAGTTCGGAAGCTGGCGCGTCGGCACCCGTTTCGCCAGCGCGCCCATGCGGGTTTTCAGCGTCTGCGCCATCTCGCGGATCCACATGAAATCGCCGGCCACGGCGAGGAAGCGCTCGCCCCTCGCCGCGGGATTGGTCATGGCACGGATGTGGAGGTCGGCAACGTCGCGCACATCGACGACACCGAAGCAAAGCCGCGGGCAACCGGGCAGCGCGCCGTCCATCAGGCGCTGCACGAGGACGATCGAAGTCGAAAGATCCGGACCGAGCACCGGGCCGAACACGCCGACGGGATTGACCACCGCAAGCTCGAGCGGGCCGCCTTCCCTTGCGATGAAATTCCACGCCGCGCGTTCCGCAAGCGTCTTCGATTTCACATATGGCGTCGCATCGTCGCTCTCGGGATTGGTCCAGCTGGTTTCGTCGAACGGCCCGGCCTGTTCCGGATGGCCGTAGCCCACGGCGGCGAACGACGATGTCAGCACCACGCGCCGGACGCCGGCATCGCGCGCGGCGCGCAGCACCCGCAGCGCGCCTTCGCGGGCCGGCACGATCAGTTCGTCCTCGTGCCTGGGCATGGTGGCGGGAAAAGGCGACGCGACGTGCAGGACATATTCGCAGCCAGCCACGGCGTCGCGCCAGCCGGCATCTTTTTCGAGGTCGGCTTCCGCAAACGACAGCCGCGTGCCGGGATCGGCACCGCCCGCGTTGACGAGGGCGCGCACTTCGCTCTCGCGCCTGAGGCTGCGAACGGTGGTGCGAACCTGATGGCCGGCAGCGAGAAGCTGCACGATGCAATGACTGCCGATGAAGCCCGATCCGCCGGTGACGAGAACTGTGCTCATCGCGCCCTCCCTGGTTCAGTCATTCATTTATGCGCCGCGCCGAAAACGAAAAGGCCGCCCGGAGGCGGCCTTCGCGTCTGTCCTGCCTGCGATGTCGCCGGCCTATTCGGCCGCCGGCAGCGCCGCCGGCTCGGCGGCAGCGGCCGCCGCGGCCTTCGCCGCCGCTTCCTTCTCGCGCTCGGCGAGAATGAGCGGCATCGCGCTTCACCGCAACCTCGCGGATCCGGTTCATCATCGCGCCGGTCCCCGCGGGGATCAGCCGGCCGACGATGACGTTCTCCTTGAGGCCGTCGAGCGTGTCGGCCTTGCCACCGACAGCCGCCTCGGTGAGCACGCGCGTCGTCTCCTGGAACGAAGCCGCGGAGATGAACGAGCGGGTCTGCAGCGACGCCTTGGTGATGCCGAGCAGCACCGGATGCGCGGTCGCCGGCTTCTTGCCTTCCGCCACCGTGCGCGCATTGACCTCGTCGAACTCGATCTGGTCGATCTGCTCGCCCTGGATCAGGTCGGTCTCGCCGGTGTCGACGATCTCGACCTTCTGCAGCATCTGCCGGACGATCACCTCGATGTGCTTGTCGTTGATCCCCACGCCCTGGAGCCGATAGACGTCCTGGATCTCGTTGACGAGGTAGCCGGCAAGCTCCTCGACGCCCTTGATCGCCAGGATGTCGTGCGGCGCCGGGTTGCCTTCGACGATGAAGTCGCCCTTCTCGATCACATCGCCATCCTGCAGATGGATGTGCTTGCCCTTGGGAACGAGATACTCCCTCGGCTCCTCACCCTTGTCGGTCGGCTCGATGGTGATGCGGCGCTTGTTCTTGTAGTCGCGTGCCGAAGCGCACGGTGCCGGAAATCTCGGCGATGACCGCGGATTCCTTCGGCCGCCGCGCCTCGAACAGTTCCGCGACACGCGGCAGACCGCCGGTGATGTCGCGGGTCTTTGCGCTTTCGGTCGGGATACGCGCGATCACGTCGCCCGCGCTTCATAGTGGCGCCCGGATCGACCGAGATGATGGCATCGACCGCCAGCATGTAGCGGGCATCGCCGCCACGGCTGAGCTTGAGGATCTTGCCGTCCTTGCCCTTGATAACCAGCGCCGGACGCAGGTCCTGCTGGCCGCGGGCCGAACCGCTGCGCCAGTCGATGACCACGCGCTTGGCGATGCCGGTCGAACTCGTCGAGCGTTTCGGTGATCGACTGGCCTTCGACCAGGTCCTCGATAGCCGATCACGCCCTCGACCTCGGTGAGGATCGGACGCGTGTACGGATCCCACTCGGCGATGCGCTGGCCGCGCTTGATGTGCTCGCCGTCGGTGACCTTGAGGCGCGCGCCGTACTGGATGCGGTGCACGGCGCGTTCGGTACCGTCCGGATCGGTGACGGCAACGATCAGGTTGCGCGCCATCGCGATCCAGTCGCCGTCCGAATTGCGGGCGGCGTTCAGGTTCTTGATCTTGACGGTGCCTTCGAAGTTCGACTCGATGAACGACTGCTCGGAGATCTGCGCCGCGCCGCCGATGTGGAACGTCCGCATGGTGAGCTGGGTGCCCGGCTCGCCGATCGACTGCGCCGCGATCACGCCGACCGCTTCGCCCATATTGACCGGTGTGCCGCGGGCAAGATCGCGCCCGTAGCATTTGCCGCACACGCCCGTGCGTGGTCTCGCAGGTGAGCACCGAGCGGATCTTGATTTCCTGCACGCCGGCATTGACCAGCCGCTCGACATGCGGCTCCTCGAGCAGCGTGCCGTTCGGCACCAGCACGTCGTTGCCGCGCGGGTCGCGCACGTCCTCGGCCGTGGTGCGGCCGAGAATGCGGCTTGCCAGCGAGGCGACGACCTGGCCGGCGTCGATGATCGCGCGCACCTTGATGCCGCGCGACGTGCCGCAATCCTCGAAGGTGATGATGCAGTCCTGCGCGACGTCGACCAGACGCCGGGTCAGGTAACCCGAGTTCGCCGTCTTGAGCGCGGTGTCGGCGAGACCCTTGCGCGCGCCGTGCGTCGAGTTGAAGTACTCGAGCACCGAGAGGCCTTCCTTGAAGTTGGAGATGATCGGGCTCTCGATGATTTCGCCGGACGGCTTCGCCATCAGGCCGCGCATGCCGGCAAGCTGGCGCATCTGCGCCGGCGAACCGCGGGCGCCGGAATGCGCCATCATGTAGATCGAGTTGACCTGCGCCTCGGCGCCCTTCTCGGTCGGCGGCTGCATCGCCGAGATTTCCTTCATCATCTCGTCGGCGATCTTCTCGGTGCACTTCGACCAGGCGTCGACGACCTTGTTGTACTTCTCGCCCTGGGTGATCAGGCCGTCGTTGTACTGCTGCTCGAACTCCTTGACCTGCTCGCGGGTGTCCTCGACGATCTTCTTCTTCGAGTGCGGCACCACCATGTCGTCCTTGCCGAACGAGATGCCGGCCTTGAACGCATGATGGAAGCCGAGCGCCATGACGCGGTCGCAGAAGATCACGGTCTCCTTCTGCCCGCAGTGGCGATAGACGGTATCGATCATCGCGGAGATTTCGCGCTTCGTCATCAGCTTGTTGACGAGGTCGAACGAAATCTTCGGGATGCTTGGGCAGCACTTCGCCCAGCAGGGCGCGGCCCGGCGTGGTCTCGTACCACTTGCGCACCGGCTTGCCTTCCTCGTCGACGCCTTCCCAGCGATACTTGATCTTGGAGTGCAGGCCGACGATCTTTTCGTGCAGCGCGTGCTCGATTTCGCTGATGTTGCGATAGAAGCCCTGCACGACGTTCTTCTTCTTCGGTCGCGCTCGATGTCCTTCTCGGAATGAAGCTCGAGCTTCCACTGCCCGACCCCGTTGTCGTTCACGATCGACAGGTAGTAGAGGCCGAGCACGATGTCCTGCGACGGCACGATGATCGGCGAGCCGTTGGCCGGGATGCAGGATGTTGTTGGTCGACATCATCAGCACGCGCGCTTCGAGCTGCGCCTCGAGCGACAGCGGCACGTGCACCGCCATCTGGTCGCCGTCGAAGTCGGCGTTGAACGCCGCGCAGACCAGCGGATGAAGCTGGATCGCCTTGCCTTCGATCAGCACCGGCTCGAACGCCTGAATGCCCAGACGATGCAGCGTCGGCGCGCGGTTGAGCAGCACCGGATGCTCGCGGATGACCTCGTCGAGAATGTCCCAGACTTCGGGCTTCTCTTTCTCCACCAGCTTCTTGGCCTGCTTTACCGTGGTCGACAGACCCTTGGCGTCGAGCCGCGAATAGATGAACGGCTTGAACAGTTCGAGCGCCATCTTCTTCGGCAGGCCGCACTGATGCAGCTTGAGCTCGGGACCGACCACGATCACGGAGCGGCCCGAATAGTCGACGCGCTTGCCGAGCAGGTTCTGGCGGAACCGGCCCTGCTTGCCCTTGAGCATGTCGGCAAGCGACTTCAGCGGCCGCTTGTTGGCGCCGGTGATGACGCGGCCGCGGCGGCCGTTGTCGAACAGCGCGTCGACCGCCTCCTGCAGCATCCGCTTTTCGTTGCGGATGATGATGTCGGGCGCGCGCAGCTCGATCAGCCGCTTCAGGCGGTTATTGCGGTTGATGACGCGGCGATAGAGGTCGTTGAGGTCCGAGGTGGCGAACCGGCCGCCGTCGAGCGGAACCAGCGGCCGCAGATCCGGCGGGATCACGGGCACGTGGGTGAGGATCATCCACTCCGGCTTGTTGCCGGACTGCACGAACGCCTCGATCAGCTTGAGCCGCTTGGCGAGCTTCTTCGGCTTGAGCTCGGAAGTCGATTCCGCGATCTCGACGCGCAGATCGGCCGCAATCTTCTCCAGATCGAGCGCCTTGAGCATTTCGCGGATCGCTTCCGCGCCGATCATGGCGGTGAAGCTGTCCGCGCCCAGTTCGTCCTGCGCCTT
>CAVYCI010000011.1:0-424609 GCA_963766925.1 uncultured Alphaproteobacteria bacterium | reverse complement strand
ACGTTGCCTTCCTCGGTCGAGGCGAAGCCGCATTGCGGCGACAGGCAGAGCTGATCGAGCGCGACGTATTTCGTCGCCTCGTCGATGCGGCGTTTGATGTCGTCCTTCTTCTCCAGCGCGCCGCTCTTCGATGTCACCAGCCCGAGCACCAGCTGCTTGTTGCCCTTCGGGAAGAACCGCAGCGGCTCGAAGCCGCCGGCGCGCTCGCTGTCGTATTCGAGGAAATAGCCGTCGAGGTCGGTGTTCGCCGAGAAGCTCTTCGGCGACGAACTCGTAGCCGCCCGAGGCGATGAAGGTCGAGCGGAAATTGCCGCGGCAGAATGCATGGTGATCGTCATGTCGGCGGGCTTGCCTTCGAGCGCGGCGTTGGTCAGCGCGCGCGTAGCGCTGCGGCAGCGTTTCGGGATCGTCGCCGCGCTCCTTCGAATGCGCCGCTCGGCTCGGATCGCACGCCATCGCCCAGGCGGTGTCGTCGAGCTGCAGATAGCGGCAGCCGGCGTCGTAAAACGCGCCGGATCGCATCGCGATAGGCTTTTGCGAGATCGTCGAAGAATGCGTCGAGGTCAGGATAGATTTCCTTGCTGATCGCGGCGCGGCCCTGGCGGAAATGCAGCGTGCTCGGCGCCGGGATCGTCATTTTCGGCGTGACGCGGGTGTGCGCCTTGAGAAACCTGAAATGCTCCAGCATCGGATGGCCGGAAAAGCCGACCTTGCCGTCGATCTTGAGCGCGTGCGCCTTGGTCTGCACGCCGTGAAACTGGATGCCGTGATCGGCGAGGTAGAAGCTCGACGCCGTCGAGACCGCGGAAGAAATCGAAGTGCCACCAGGTGCGGCGGAATTCGCCGTCGGTCGCCAGCTTGAGCCCGATCTCTTCCTGTTTTCTGATCGACCCGCTCGATCTCGCGATCTTCGATCGCGCGCAAGGCATCGGCGGTGATCTCGTTGCGCTCGCGACTGGCGCGCGCCTCCTTCACCGCAGGCGGACGCAGCAGGCTGCCGACATGGTCGGCGCGGAACGGCGGCGTGGTTCGTTGCATCGGCTTCCTCCCCGTCGGCCCGTTCCCGGCAAACTTTATGTTTTGTGTGTGAAACCAGTAGCGGCAGGCCGTACGGGATTTAGCAACGCCGGGCGGCGGGTGTAAATCCCGTTGCGTGTGAACCGCTCCGCAGGGAAACTCATGGCTCATGCGCGCGTGACGCAGGGAGAAGAAACCCGTGGCCCCGTTCCTTCGGCTTTATGAGGATGTGCTGGCAAACGAGTGCCGAGGTGTCGTTGCCGGCACTGCCGCGCATGATTTTTGTCGTGCATGGCGGCACCGCCGTCTGCCGGGAGCGAATTGCGCGACAACGACGCGTGGGCCGGCGAAGGCGCGGCCCGCCTGAAAGCAGGCCCGGACGGCGCGACGCTGTGGCGATGGGAGTTCAGTCCGGGGAGTACGCCGAACGCAGCAGCGGCCGCCGCCGGTGTCAGGTCTCACGAGAAGCTTTCAGCACAGCTCGACACGCTGCCGGGCGGAGCCCTGATTTTCCGCGGCGACAGCGTCGCCTTCCCGCCGGGCGGCTGCGCCTTTCTGCACCGGCATCAGGGGCCGGGAATCCGCTGCCTGATCGAAGGCGGAATCCGCATCGACACTCACGGGCGCTCGACCTCATACGGTCCGGGCAGTCCGTGGTTCGAAAGCGGCCCGGACCCGGTGTTCGCCCAGGCCGCCGATCGCCCGACGCGCTTCATCCGCGTCATGATCCTGCCGCTGGCGTATCTCGGCAAAAGTTCGGTCGAATATCTGCGCGAGGAGGACAAGGGCAAGCCGCGCAGCCAGCAGTACAAGATTTACGCGGACATGCCGCTGACGTGATGCGAAAGCGCATCGGTGCGGATGAACCTCCAACTTCGAACTGAAAAAGCCCCTGCGTCTGGTGACGCCGATCCACGCTTGAGCGTGTTTTGGTGACCGTTCATCCGGTCGGGGAATGCCGCGGGCGGCGGCAATCAGTGCGGCCGCTGCCTGGTTTTATTGGTGCCGCGGAAGGGATTTGAACCCCCGACCCCCGCATTACGAATGCGGTGCTCTACCAGCTGAGCTACCGCGGCGTGCCGATGGACTGGCGCTCTAGTAATACCCGCCAGATATTAACGCAAGCCACGGGCTGCTCCGAAACGTTATGCTCGGCCTTGTGCCGGGCATCCGCGTCTTTCCGGCCGAAGCAAGTCTTGGATGGCCGGTTCGAGCCCGGCCATGACATCTGGAGGCACGGAGCGGGATGAGGCGCAAGCCACGGGCTGCTCCGAACCGTCATGCCCGGCCTTGTGCCGGGCATCCACGTCTTTCCGGACGCTGCAGGCACCCCAGACTGCGAGGGGTTTGCTTCACCTCTCCCCGCCGCGCGGGGAGAGGTCGCGAGCGCAGCGAGCGGGTGAGGGGGGCGCTGCCGCGAGTCTGAGCCTGGCGGCCCAGGCCCCCTCGTCCCGGCCTTCTCCCCGCACGCGGGGAGAAGGAGAAGTGAGGCCTTCGCGCGAAGTTCTGCTCGTCCCGGCCGGGACGACGTGAAGTTCCGCTCGCCACGGCCGGGGCTTTTGCCGGCCGTGGTGCCGCGACTAGCGCGCTTCGGCGCGCAGCTTGAAGCGTTGGATTTTCCCGGTCGCGGTTTTGGGCAGTTCGTCGCGGAACTCTACCCAGCGCGGGTATTTGAACGCGGCCAGCCTCGCGCGGCAAAAATCCTGCAACGTGAGCGCCAGCGCGTCGCCGGCGCTGGCGGGCGATTTCAGCACCACGAACGCCTTCGGCTTGATCAGCGTATCGAGGTCGGGCCAGCCGACAACGGCGGCTTCGAGCACCTCGGGGTGGCTTTGCAGCACCGCCTCGACTTCGAACGGCGACACATACATGCCGCTGACCTTGAGCATGTCGTCGCGCCGCCCGCAGTAAACCAGAAAGCCGTCGTCGTCCTCGACATATTTGTCGCCCGAGCGGGTCCACTCGCCGACGAACGTCGCGCGCGACTGATCGCGGTTGTTCCAGTACATCAGCGCGCTGGTCGGCCCGCGCACCTGCAATTCGCCGATCCCGCCGCGCGCCGTGACCACCGCGCCGTCGTCGTCGACCAGCCGGACGTCGTAACCCGGAACCGGACGCCCGGTGGTGCCGTATTTCACCTCACCCGCGCGGTTGGAAACGAAGATGTGCAGCATCTCGGTCGAGCCGAGCCCGTCAAGAATGTCCACGCCGTAGCGGGCGCTCCAGCGCCGGCCGACGTCGGCCGGCAACGCTTCGCCTGCCGAGACACAGCGGCGCAGCGCGACCTCGCTGCGCTCCGGTGCATCCAAACTGGCGAGAAAGCCGGCGTAGAATGTCGGCACCGCGTAAAACACCGTGACACCGTGTTTTTTGAGGATGGCCGCGACCAGATCGGGCGTCGGGCGATGCGGCAGCAGAACCGTCGCCGCGCCCGCGGACATCGGAAAAGTCAGCGCATTGCCGAGGCCGTAGGCGAAGAACAGCTTCGCCACCGAGAAGCAGATGTCGTTCTCGGTGATGCCCAGAAACGGCCGGCCGTAAAGGTCGTCGGTGAGCTTCAGGGCCGCGTGAGTGTGTACGGCTCCCTTCGGCTTGCCGGTCGAGCCCGACGTGTAGAGCCAGAAACAGATCTCGTCGCGCACGGTCGGCGCGGTGACGGGATCGGCGCCGGCGCCCGCGAGCAAATCCTCGAAGTGCAGATGTCCGTGCGCATTCGCGCCGGACACGATGATGTGCGCGAGATCGGCGCTCGCGGCGGCGGCCGCGGCAAATTTCGGAAAAAGCGCCTCGGATACGATCAGAACGCGCGCGCGGCTGTCTTCGAGCATGAACCGGTAATCGTCCGCGGTCAGCAGCGTGTTGACCGGCACGGGTACGATTCCGGCCTTGATGGCACCGAGAAACGCGGTCGGCCAGTCGATGCTGTCTGACAGACAGATCAGTACGCGCTCCTCGCGGCGCACGCCGAGCCCGCGCAGCACGTTGCCGAAGCGGTCGACGCGTTCGGCGAGAGCGCCGTAGGTCCAGCCCTGGCGCTCGTCGATATAGACAAGCCTGCCGGCCCGGCCGGCGTCGAGATTGCGCCCGAGAATGTCGGCCGCGAAATTGTAGTCGCGCGGAATCGCCGCGTCGGATTCGCGGGGCTTTGAACCGGGCTGAGCAACAACATTCATCGCGCCGGTCTTCCTCCCGCCGGTTTTCCCCGCAGGCGCACGCATTTGGCCCACGTCCGCCCACGCAAAAGCATAACAGCGATGGGCATTATGACGATGGCGAAATTTGCTGCAATCCGATAGTGATGCGGCGTAACAGCCGGAGTTGCAATCATGATTTCGAGCCGCGACCGCATTCTAACGACGCATGTCGGCAGCCTGCCGCGCAACGAAACGCTCAGCGATCTTCTGGTCGAGCGCGAGGCCGGCGAAAGCTATGACCCGCAGCAGCTCGACGCCGAGATGGACAGGGCGGTCCGGCATGTGGTCGCCAGACAAAAGGAAGCCGGCATCGACAGCGGCAACGACGGCGAGCAGCAGCGGGTCGGCTTTCAGACCTATGTGCCGCAGCGCATGTCGGGCTTCGGCGGCGAATCGAAACGCCGCCGCGGCCGCGAGTTCGAGGAGTTTCCCGAACTGGCGGCCTATCTGGCGCGGCGTTTCCCCAATGTCAGCCGCCAGCAGAACGCGCCCGAGGCGCAGGGCGAACTGCACTATCACGACACTTCGGCGATCGAAAAGGAGACCGCGCGCTTCAAACGCATTGACGGCGGAAGGCAAGCCCTTTGCGGAAGGCTTCATGACCGCGCCGTCGCCCGGCATCATCGCCTCGACCATGCTCAATGCGTTTTACGACACCAACGAAGCCTATCTCGCCGCGCTCGCCCGCGAGATGAGCAAAGAATACTGGCGATCCACAAGGCCGGCCTCGTGCTGCAGATCGATGCGCCCGACCTCGCCATGGACCGCACCATGTTCTACCGCGACGGCACCGATGCCGACTTCGTCAAAGCGGTCGAGCTGCATGTCGCCACGATCAACAAAGGCATCGAGGGCATTCCCGCGCGACCGGGTGCGGCTGCATATCTGCTACGGCAACTGGGAAGGCCCGCACATCCACGACATCGCGCTGGAGAAAATCCTGCCCGCGCTCTACCACGCCAAAGTCGGCGCGCTGTCGATCGAGTTTTCCAATCCGCGCCACGCGCACGAATACGCCGCGCTCAAGCGCGTGCCGTTTCCGAAGCACATGCTGCTGATACCCGGCGTGTCGAATTCGACCAGCAATTTCGTCGAGCATCCGGAAGTGGTCGCGCGACGGATCGAGGAAGCCGTCGCGGCGATCGGCGACCGCGAGCGGGTCATCGCGTCGACCGACTGCGGCTTCGGCACGTTCACCCGGCGCGAATGGGTGGTCGAACCGGTGGTGTGGCTGAAGCTCAAGGCGATCCGCGAGGGCGCCGACATCGCCTCGGCGCGGCTGTGGGGGAGAAAGACCGCGGCCTGACCGGCCTCACCCCGCGGGCAACGCGCAAAAGGAACGGCGGCGATTTGCGAACGCACGGCTGCGCCGCATCTGCAAAACGCGCTATACTCAACAAAAATCACAAGGGAGACACGCCATGGACGACATCACCCGCGATCCGACCGTCATCCGCGCCGAGGACGTGAATCCGCGATACAACTGGGGCCGCCATCTCCCGGTCCTCGGCACCATGGGTGTCGATTTCGAGGAGCGCGTCGATTACCGCCGGCTGCATCGCTACCGGCTCGGCCGCGCGCGGGCGGCGCTGGAGGCTTCCGACCTCGGTGCGCTGCTGCTGTTCGACGACAACAACGTCCGCTACGTCACCTCGACCAAAATCGGCGAGTGGGCGCGCGACAAGCTCTCGCGCTGGACGCTGTTGCCGCGCGGCGGCGACCCGATCCTGTGGGATTTCGGCTCGGCCGCCGTCCATCACCGGCTCTATTCGCCGTGGCTTAAGCCCGAGAACTGCAGGGCCGGACTTGTGGGTCTGCGCGGCACCGTCGATCCCGGCTTCGGGCTGATGAAGCGCCACGCCGAGGAAATGGCGTCGATACTCCGCAGCGCCGGCCTCGCCGGGATGCCGGTCGGCGTCGACATCGTCGAACCGCCGATGATGTTCGAACTGGAAAAGGCGGGCCTCAAGGTCAAGGACGGCCAGCAGGTGATGCTGGAAGCGCGCGAGGTGAAATCAGCCGACGAAATCGCGCTGCTGAACCGCGCCGCAGCGATGGTTGACGGCGCCTACGACCTGATCAACGAAAAGCTGCGGCCCGGCGTACGCGAAAACGACATCGTCGCGCTCGTGAACGAATATCTTTATCGCCACGGCTCCGACGACGTGGAAGCAATCAACGCCATTTCCGGCGAACGCGGCAATCCGCATCCGCACAATTTCACCGACCGTCTGATACGCCCCGGCGACCAGGTGTTCTTCGACATCCTGCAGGCGTTCATGGGCTATCGCACCTGCTACTACCGCACCTTCAATGTAGGCCGCGCGACTCCTGCGCAGCGCGACGCCTACAAGAAGTGCCGCGAATGGCTCGACATGGCGATCGACCTGATCAAGCCGGGCGTCACCACCGACGAGGTGTGCAGCGTGTGGCCGAAGGCGCAGGATTTCGGTTTCCCGGACGAACTTTCGGCATTCGGCCTCCAGTTCGGCCACGGCCTCGGCCTCAATCTCCACGAACGCCCGATCATCAGCCGCGTGGTGTCGCTGGACCACCCGACCGTGATCAAGGAGGGGATGGTGTTCGCGCTGGAAACCTACTGCCCGGCGAGCGACGGCTATTCCGCGGCCCGCATCGAGGAAGAGGTGGTGGTGACCGACAAAGGCCACACCGTAATTTCCCTGTTCCCGGCCGAAGAACTGCCGATCGCCGCCCGCTACTGAGCGTTCGTCCGCCTTTTCGGCGCGCAATGCGGTCCTGCGGTAAGGTGAACGGCGAATAAAACGCCGTTCGCCGCGGATAGTTAAATCGTCATATTTCGAATTTCTCCATATTGATCAATGAGTTGGGTGAAAAGCCCGGATTGCGCCACATTTTGTGCATTGCAGCAAATGCTGGCTTTCCCGGTCATAATCCGTTATCCAGCGCGCCTTCCCACCCATCCCCTCAACAATTCGGGACCACTTCACGATGAAGCTGTTGATTTCCGCATGCGTACTTGCCGGCGTCTGGAGCACAAGCGCTGGCGCAGTCGATATGGCTGAACTCGCGCCCTGCAGACCGGCCGCACAATTGCTTTGCGACCGCACCGGCGGGCTCACCGGCGAAAACCTGCTTCGTTGCGGCGCGACACTCGCGGCGAACAGCGGGCGGCTGAGCACCGGATGCATTGCCGTGCTGGTGAAGTACGGGCAACTGACCTCCTACGCCCGCTACCAGCACTGAGTTTTTCTCGCCCCGGCCTCAGCGCCGGGGCAGTCGTTTATGGCCCCCGCCCGGAGAGCGGAACGGGGATGCTCGCAGGATGGGATGAATGCGACCCTGAAACCTGCTAGTGGCTTGGCGACCGATCACCGCTGCCAATTCCAGAAACTTCAGGGTTACGCGCCAGGAGGGTCCCATGTACGCCAATCTCCAGCTTTTCATCGACGGCGAGTGGCTTGACGGCGACGGCCGCGCCGGCGAGGACGTGATCAACCCCTCCACCGAGAAATCGCTCGGACGCCTGCCGCACGCCAGCAAGGCCGATCTCGACCGCGCGCTGGAAGCAGCGAAGAAAGGTTTCGCGGTGTGGCGCGCGACCGCCGCCTACGACCGCGCCAAAATCATGCGCAAGGCCGCCGACCTGATGCGCGAGCGCTTCGACGCGATCAGCAGGACGCTGGTGCAGGAAGAGGGCAAAGCCTATCCCGAAGCGCGCGCCGAAGTGATCACCTCGGCCGACATCATCGAGTGGTACGCCGAAGAAGGCCGCCGCGCCTATGGCCGCATCGTGCCGGGCCGCGGCAGGGTGCGCCAGATCGTGATGCAGGAGCCGGTCGGCATCGTCGCTGCATTCACGCCGTGGAATTTTCCGGCGTTGACGCCTGCGCGCAAGATCGGCGGCGCGCTCGCCGCCGGCTGCTCGCTGATCCTCAAGGCCTCGGAAGAGACGCCCGGCTCGTGCGTCGAGATGGTTCGCTGCTTCGCCGACGCGGGCCTGCCGGCGGGCGTGCTCAATCTCGTGTTCGGCGTGCCGGCGGAGGTCTCCGCGCATCTCATCGCGCGGGACGAAGTGCGCAAGATTTCCTTCACCGGCTCGATCCCGGTCGGCAAGCAGCTCGCAGCGCTCGCGGCGAAGGGCATGAAACGCGCCACCATGGAGCTTGGCGGGCATTCGCCGGTGGTGGTGTTCGCAGACGCCGACCCGGAGAAATCGGCCGACACCATCGCCGCTTTCAAGTATCGCAACGCCGGCCAGGTCTGCATTTCGCCGACGCGCTTCTATGTGCAGGAGCCGGTCTACAGCCGCTTCCTCGCCCGCTTCACCGAATACGCGAAGGGACTCAAGGTCGGCGACGGCATGGAAAAGGGCGTGGCGATGGGGCCGCTCGCCAACGCGCGCCGCATCGACGCGATGGACTCGTTCGTCAACGACGCCAAAGGACCGCGGCGGCAAAGTTGTCACCGGCGGCCAGCGTCGCGGCAATCAAGGGTACTTCTACGAGCCGACGGTGCTCACCGACCTGCCAGACGACTGCAAAATCATGACCCAGGAGCCGTTCGGCCCGCTGGCGCCGATCGTTCCGTTCAAGACCGTGGACGAGGTGGTGGAACGCGCCAACTCGCTGCCTTACGGGCTCGCGGCGTATGCCTTCACCGGATCGGCGCAGACCGCCAACATGATCGGCGAAGCGCTGCAGTCCGGCATGGTCGGGGTCAACTCGATCGCGGTTTCGACGCCGGAGACGCCGTTTGGCGGCATCAAGGAATCCGGCTACGGCAGCGAAGGCGGCATCGAGGGATTGCAGGCCTATCTGAACACGAAGTTCATCTCGCAGGCCTGACGGGGCGGGCGTCCGCAAACGCCGGCAACCGCCGCGTCCGGCGAGCGCCGCCCGCAGGGGACGGCGCTGCCGCGTTGCGGTGACTTAAGCGTGATCGCCGAAAGCGAAATGCGGGCCGAGTTGCCGGCGCACGCGCGACATCGCGGCGCGCGCCGAAAACGCGTCAGCGGCGATCCGGGCCATCGGCCGGATCTGCGACGGACGCGCGATAAGGTCACGCATCACCGCCCAGACATCGGCCCGGCCATCGGGACGCATGCCGATCAGCGCCGCCGGCGGCACGGTGCGGTGGACTGGATCGACCACCACGCGCACGGCCGCAAACGCAAGCTTGTGCTCGGCGGCAACGCGCGCAGCGACGTGGGACTCCATATCCACCACCGCAGCGCCGGTGGTTTTGTAAAGTTCGCGCTTTTTGGCTGGCGACGCCACCGCCGTGTCGACGCCGACGATCGGCGCGTGGATGGCGCCGTCGATCATGCCGAGGAGTTTGCGGGACCATGTGGCGTCGGTCGGCAACACGGTATGCGCCTCGCGAACCGAGGAGGCCACAACCCAGTCTCCGGCGCGCAGGTGCGACGCAAGCCCGCCTGCGACGCCGAAGCTGATCATGCTGCGGTAGCCCTGCCTGACGGCAAAATCGGCGACCGCATCAAGCCCGCTCCCGGCGGTGCGGCAGACGACCTTCACCCCTGGGCCGGTAGCGACCCGGGCCTCGAAGGCCAACCCGACGAATGCGATGACAACAGGACGATGGATTTCAGGAGACGCACCGGCGACCGTAAACGGATCGCTCGCCTCACCCACCAGTCCATCTACGAAAGTGCCGCCGGCGAAATCCAACTGGGATGCCATTAGAAACTATTCCCCTCGTGTCGGAGCCATGCCCTGATCACGCCCCCCAATAAGCGCGCCCCCGCACAAGATCTCGGCAAGTCCGGCAACTCCCGAGTTGGCGGCCAGCCTAGCATAGTCTTATGCCATTGCCATTGTTAATAAGTCAGGTGCAATGGCCACTTACCGGTGAACCGCGGAAAAGGCGAAGGCGTGGCCTTTTGAACCAGAAAATACATGTTTTCAACGGACCCATACGGACTTCCCATGGATAAAGCGGCAAAAACCCTTGTCACCGGCGCGACCGGACTCGTCGGCTCGGCGGTGGCGCGCAGACTGGTCGAAGAAGGCTTTCCGGTACGCGCGCTCGTCCGGCCGGGCAGCCCGCGATTCCATATCGAGGGCCTTGGCCTGGAATTCGCCGAGGGCGACATCCGTGACGCCGAATCCGTCCGCCGGGCCCTGGACGGCATACGCTACGTGTTTCACGTCGCAGCCGACTATCGTTTGTGGGCGCGCGATCCCCGCGAGATTTACGCGGCCAACGTCGATGGCACGCGCATCATGATGCAGGAGGCGAAACGCGCAGGCGTCGAGCGCGTGGTCTACACCAGCAGCGTCGCGACGCTCGGGCTGCGCGCGGACGGCGGCGCGGCGGACGAGTCCGTACCGCTCGTGACCGAGGACGGAATCGGCGCCTACAAGCGCAGCAAGATCGCAGCCGAACGGCTGGTCGAGACGATGATCGCCGACGAAGGGCTGCCCGCGGTCATCGTCAATCCGTCCACGCCAATCGGACCGCGCGACGTCAAGCCGACGCCCACCGGGCGCATCATCGTCGAGGCGGCGCGCGGACGGGTGCCCGGCTTTCTCGATACCGGACTGAACCTCGTACATGTCGACGACGTCGCCGCGGGTCATCTCGCCGCGCTTCGACGCGGCACCATTGGCGAGCGCTACATTCTCGGCGGCGAAAACGTGCTGCTGGCCGACATGCTCGCCGAGATCGCGCGGCTGGTGGGACGGCGGCCGCCGCGGCTGAAACTCCCGGCCGCCGCCGTGATTCCGGTGGCCTGGGCCGCCGAAGCGACCGCCTGGCTTACGGGGCGCGCGCCGTTTACCACCCGCGACGGCATCCGCATGGCCGCGCACCGCATGTTCTTCACGGCGGCCAAGGCGGAACGCGAGCTTGGCATCAAGGCGCGCCCCTACCGGGAGGCGATCGAAGACGCGGTCCGCTGGTTCAAGGACGCCGGCTATCTCGACGGCAGCCGGAAGCGGTAGGAACGTTCACGGCGTCGTCAGCGCGTCCGCATAGCCGCCGGTGGCGCGGCCCGATTCACGCATCGCCGCGATGCTGTCGGGATCGCAAAGCGCCGCGAATTCTTCGGCATACAGATAGCCCGGCGCGGCGCCCGCGAACGCGCCGGTCGTGGCGGGATGCAGGTAGATTTCGACGAGGCCGGGCGGCAGCCGGCGCAGCAGCGCGGACACCCGCACAGCGGTCATCGCGCCCGACCAGGCCAGCCCGAACACCGCGTCGGCAGTGATCAGTCCCGCACGCTGCGCGCGCCATCGCTGCCACGAGGCCCACGGCCTCAGCAGCCGGCCCGCCTGACGCGGCGTGGCCGGGTCGATCGCGGCGACCGTGCTCCACGGCTCGACCGGAATCCGTAACGCGCGCATGCCGTACCGGCGTCCGACGCGGTGGATCGCCGCGGCAACGGTCGCATGCATGTGAAAATGCCGGTGCGCGTTGACGTGATCGAGCGGCAGTCCGGTCGCGCGGTAGGCCTCGAACTGGGCGGTGACTTCGTCGGTCACCTGGGCCCGCGTCGCAAAGTCCGTCGCGATCTCCAGGCTGTAGCGGCCGAGATCGTTCCGCAGCCTGCCGGTGCTATCGAGAAGCCGCGGGATCTCCGCGCGCGGGCTCACGGGATCGCCGTCCACCAGCACGACATGCAGCCCGACCCGAAGGCCCGGCATGGCGCGAGCCCGCGCCACCGCGTCAGCCGCCGCCGGGGCGCCGACCATGAGACTCGCGGCGGTGAGAATGCCGCGGCGGTATGCTGCTTCGACTGCGGCGTTGACGGGCTCGCTCAGCCCGAAATCATCCGCGGTAATGATCAGGCGGTTCAGTGCGCCGGCTCCCGCCGTTGGCGCCGGAAGCCGTTGCAAAAAACCCCGCGCTGCCGTCCGGCCGGCAGTGCGCACAGCGACAGTGGCTTTCGCTTTATGACCCGCGCAGGTCCTGGCCTTCGACCAGGGATCCGTCCGCCGTCACACGGTAATCGGCGCCTCGCCAGTGCACCGTCGCCCCGAAGAAGCTCTTCACATACACCACAAATGCGGTGACGTCGTGTACCGGAACCAGCCAGTAATTTTGCCGCGGCAATCCGAAGCGCCACTCGACGCAGCCGCACAGCATCACCCGGGACAGCAGGGCCGCGATCACTACCATAACCGAGGCCGAACTGCCGGAAAGCAGGCCGAGCAACGCCAGCGGCCAGGGGTGGGTGACAATGGTGCCGGCATAGGCGACCGGATCGATGCTCCTGATGGTGCGCGCGACGCGGGTCTGGTGCCGGACGAGCTGCCGCAGGCTCGACTCGAAGCACTGATGCCCGACCAGGAACGGCGCCGTCACCACGTCGTATCCCGCCGAACGCACTGCGACGCCGATTGCGTAATCGTCGGCAAGCACATCGGCGAGCGCGCCGAAGCCGCCGATCCGGTCCAGCGTCGAGCGCCGAAGCGCGATAGTGGCGCCGCAGCACGGCTTCGCCAGCCCGAGACTGACCGCGGTGACGGCCTGCGGCAGGAACTGGAGGTTAATGGCGAGCGCGGACATGCGGGTCCAAAGTCCCTCCCCGCCGATGCCGTAATAGAGGCAGCTCACCGCGCCGACTTTCGGAGACGAGAGCGCCGCGGCAAGGCCGCTCAGATAGCCGGGCCCGACGACAATATCGCTGTCGGACAGCACCAGCGTGTCGTGCCGCGCCCGGGGCAGCATGTTGAGCAGGTTCGACACCTTACGGTTGGCGCCGTGGCGGCGCGGATCGGCCACCAGCTCGACCAGGTCGGGGTAAGCCGCTTCGGTCGCGCGCACCAGTGCCGTGGAGGGCGAGTCGCGATCCGGCGTGCCGCACAGGATCTGTACGGGTGCGTGGTAGTCCTGCCGGCAGAACGCCGCCAGCCGCGCCGGCAGCCCCGGCTCCACATCATGCAGCGGCTTGAGGACGGTCACCGGCGGCTGAGCCGCGGAGGTGCCCGGCTCTTCGTCGGGGAAACCCAGCACGCAGGCGATGGCGACAAGCGTGAAGACGCAGCCGACGATGGCGATGAGCAGACAAAGGCAGCCCAGCAGCCAGACTAACGATATCGCGTCGGGGACGGTCGCGGTGATGTTCATGACGTACGTCTCTGCTGGTCCTCACTCTCTGAAGCCGCCAAACCGCTTTTCCAGAATCCCGCGCGGCATTGCGATCGGAACCCGGACGCGCGTGAGCGTATCGGCGCGCAGCGCGCCGGCGTTGTGCGCCAGCACGATCAACGAAATCAGGATGTTCTCTCCGAAACGATGCAGCCGCCCGCCAACCGACTGGAGTTCGGGCTCGGGCATCGCCTCAAACCCGTAGTGTCCCATGATGCGGCCGATCTGGTCGCTCTGCGCTCTGGTGCCGGAAGGCACTTCGCCGAAAATCACGGCGACATCGCCGAGATCTGGCCGGGACTCGAGATATTTCGCCAGTTCCCGCAGCGAGATCGCGATCGCGCGCTGCATCTGCCGCGCCCATCCGATGGTGGCGCCGTGCGTCGGCACCAGCGGAATTTGCTCGTTCCAGTAATGCAGCCGCGCGATGCGGTCTCCCGCGCAAAGCCGGGTGCCGTCGCGCAGCACAAGCGCGCGCGGCGCGGGACCGATATCGAGACGAAAAACGCAGGCTGGATTGCGGGTGTATTCGAACACGGCCTGACTGCGCCGCAACCGCACATCAAGCAACGAAAGAGCCCGGGCCAGCCACGGGTGGCTGGGCGCCCTCATACCTCGTTCTGCGGAATCCCACACCGCCATAAGCGGGTCTCCGCGCTCCCTCAGACCTGACACGGCAATGCCGCCGCGGCCGAAACTGTCCCGACTGCAAACATAATAAAAATATAGCCGGGCGTTCAATATAAACGAGCTTCCCGGCCGCGGGCGAGACCAGAAAAGCGGCAACCGAAGCGGCGCGTCGAGTTAAGGCCGTGGACTCATGAACGCGCTGCAATGTCTGGTTGGGGAACAGCAGACATCACAAATTCGAGCCGCATCGTCGGCTTGTGACCCCTGACGAACTTTGGCGATCGAGCCGCCTGGCACAATAACTGAGGCGGAACGCGCGATTGGTGTAATTTGCCCGGCATGTCGGAGCATCAAGCCCTCGTCCGCGCCACTGCGTTCTGTGAGACGTTCAACCTGCGTGTGCCGATTATGATGGCACCGATGGCTGGCGCCTGTCCTGCTTCGTTGGCTATTGCAATTGCCAATGCTGGCGGCATGGGCGGCTGCGGCGCACTGCTCATGCAGCCAATTGCAATCAGAAACTGGGCGGCGGAAGTGCGCGCGGGTACCAACGGCGGCTTTCAGCTGAATCTGTGGATTCCCGACCCGCCTCCCGAACGGAACATGGTCGCCGAAGATGCGGTGCGGCGTTTTCTGAACAATTGGGGACCACAGGTTACGCAGGAAGCCGGCGACGCTACTCCGCCAGATTTTGAAGCACAATGCGAAGCAGTGCTGGAAGTCGGCCCGTCGATAATATCCTCTATTATGGGGCTCTACCCGAGCAACTTCGTCGCGCGAATGAAAAGGAAGGGCATCAAGTGGTTCGCAACCGTTACGACCGTTAACGAAGCACAAGCCGCCGAAGCTGCCGGAGCGGATGTAATCATTGCTCAAGGCATGGAAGCTGGCGGACATCGTGGCAGTTTCGACGCAACGAAGGCCGAAACCAGAATGGTCGGCCTGTTTAGTTTGTTGCCGGCAGTTGTTGATGCGGTGAAGGTTCCGGTCGTCGCCGCGGGAGGAATTGCAGATGGGCGCGGGGTTGCCGCGGCGCTTGTGCTCGGCGCTTCTGCTGCACAGATCGGCACGGCATTTTTGCGCTGCCCCGAAGCTAAAATTGCCCCCGCCTGGAGGGATGCAATCGGACGAGCTTCTCCCGAAGAGACGATGGTTACCCGAGCGTACTCGGGACGAGCGGGCCGCAGCCTCGCGACAGCTTATGTACGGGCCGCGGCGGCTCCGACCGCTCCGCCACCGGCGCCGTATCCCGTTCAACGAGGACTCACTCAGGCCATGCGTGATGCTGCGGTGAAAGACGATGACATTGAGCGAATCCAGGCCTGGGCTGGCCAATCGGCGGGCCTGGCCAGACCGGAGCCAGCCGGGGAGGCCGTCCGCAGGATATGGGAAGAGACGCAGGCATTATTCAGGTAGCTATTTGATCGATGCCCCATCAAATCCAGTGAAGCCTCTTCGTGCCCTAAGCAGACTCGGCAATCGGGCCGGCAAAAGTCTGCTTTACGGGGACGAGCGCGCGCAAAAAGAGACGCTCAGTCGATAACTCGTCTTATGAGCGCACGGCCTAGCCCGGCTCATCCCCGTAGAGCGTCGCCAGCGTGCTTTTCACAACCAGCGCGACCGGCACGGCAAGGATCACGCCCGGAATGCCGAGCACGATGCCGCCGGCGAGGAAACAGAAGATAATCAGCACCGGATGCACGTGGGCGGCGCGTCCCAGCACGATGGGACCGACGATCTGGTCGATCGAAAGCCGCAGCACGGTCGCGTAAACCGCATACTCGAAGATGTTGAGGATGCCGGTCGCCGTTCGCAGCGAGATCAGTCCGGCGATCACGGCCGCCGCGGTCGGGCCGATCACCGGCACGATTTCGACGATGCCGGTGAGCAGCGCAAGGAACACGGCATGCTCGATGCCGAGAATGACGCCGAGACCGATATAGGCGGCCACCGGCCGCATAGACCACGACCGCCAGCACGCCGATGAAATAGCGGATCAGCACCGGATCGAGCCGCTGCCAGATGCGCGCCACCAGCGGGCGGCGGTGAGGCGGCACGATCCAGAACAGCCCGTGCGCCACCTGCGGGCCGCTGACCAGAAAATAGAACAGCAGCACCATCGTCAGAAACGCGCCCATCACCGAGATCAGCCCGTAGCCGGTGAGAAGCGCGATCTGGTCGGTCTGCCCCGCCCAGTCGCGCAGACGCTCGAGCGCGGACTGCGCGATATCGTGGGCATTGACCGACGAGCCGAACAGCGAGACCGGCCCGTCGCCGATCGCCTGGCGGGTGAAGTTTTCGATCATGCCCTGCAATTCCCGCGCGATGGCGCGGAGTTCGACCAGAAGGTTTCGGGCCGCCAGCAGCAGGACCACCCCCGAGATGCCGAACAGCACCAAAAACGCGGCGATGGCGAACACCAGACGCGGCCAGCCGGTCCGCTTCGTGGCCCACTCCACGACCGGAGTGCAGATGTAAGCGACGATGGCCGCGAGCACGAATGGCAGCAAAATCAGCTTGATGAAATAAAGAAACACCGTGAGGACGACGGCGCCGATCATGATGGCGCGCGTTTCGCCCGAGTCGAGCGGTCCCGCGGCGCGCGACCGCTCCGGCCGCGACGGGTCGCTTCTGCCCCTCAATGATTTCATGAACAGATCCGGCCTTTCCACACCACCCCGCCGCTGACGCGGCGACGCACGCTGTCCAGCGCCATCAGCGCGCCCGCGGTATAGCCCAGCGGGAAGCCGAGACCGTACCAGATCGGAATACGAAAATAGAATGTGGCGGCGACATGCAGACCGATGGCCGCCCCGGACGCGGCCAGCGCGAGCAGCAGGGCCAGCGGGGCGAAGGCCGCTCCCCGCATCAGGCCTTCCAGATCGATCAGCGGCACCGCCACCACCGCCCACGCCAGCACAAACGCGGCGAACGCAAGCCCGAGCGTCGCCACCGGTCCGCCCAGCGTATCGACCAGGTTCTTGGCCAGTCCCGGCCAGAGCGTGCGCCAGCCGGTATACATACGCGCCGACACCAGCCGTTCGCCGCCCATCAGCAGCACCGCCCGTCCCGACTGCTTCATCCGGCGGGCAAATTCCAGATCCTCGCAGATCGCGCCGGCCACCGCCGCGTGGCCGCCGACCGCGTCGTAAGCGGCGCGGCGGACCAGCATGAACTGTCCGGTTGCGGTCACATCGGCGCCGGAGCGGGCCTGCGCCTGCCGCAGGTCCTGAAGGAACGCCATCAGAATGAGCCCGCAGGGCAGGATGAGCTTTTCGGCAACGCTGCCGAGTTTCTGTCGGGGCGCGAGCGACAGCAGGTCGAGACGTCGCGCCGCGGCGGCCCGCACTGCGCTGGAGAGCGCGGCCGGCTCCAGCGTCACGTCGGCATCGATGAAGCACAGCCATTCGGTTTCGCGCGGCACACATCGGACGCCGGTCCAGCAGGCGTGCGATTTGCCGAGCCAGCGGGGCGGCAGCGGCGGACTTTCGATTAAGGAGATTCGCGGGTGTTGCGCGGCAACCGCCGCTACGATCGCCGCCGTTGCATCCGCCGACTGATCGTCGATCACGACGATACGCAGGCGCTCCGCCGGATAATCCTGCCCCAGCAGCGACTGCAAGCACTGCCCAATATTGGCGGCTTCATCGCGCGCCGGAACAATCACGGCGAGCGGCTGCGCGTCAGCGGCCGACGGCGCCGATGCCTGGGCAAGGCGGGGCAGAAGTCCGCGCTGTCTGATTGCCCGCTGGATCAGCCACGCCATGATCGCGAGCCACGCGGCGGATAACAGAAGCTCCACGGCCCTGACCGCAATGCGCTTCGACCGGCAACCGCCGGCGCATGCAACAACCGGCGGGACAACGCCGGGTTCCGGGCCATGCTACTTCCGCGCGGCCCGCCCGGCCACGGCTTATTTCAGGCCGCCGGCCGGCCGGGCGCTTAAGCCGCCTTTATTTGGACGGCACCACCAGCGAATAGCGCTCGTCGGCGGCAAGGCATTCGGCTTCGGGAACACCAAGTTCCTTGCGCACCATGTTCGTGCCGAGCACCAGCGAGACCATCTTGTAAAAAGCGTGGCGACGGCTCATGCCCTCGCGGCCCATGCCGCAGTCGGACGAGATCACGAGCCGCTCCGGCGGAATGTATTTGAGCGCGGCGCGGATTTGCGCCGCCACTTCGTCCGGGCTCTCGACCTGCAGGGTGTGATGGTCGATCACGCCGATGGCGATTTTCTTTTCCGTGATCGTCTTGCCGATCGCTTCGAGGTCCATGCCGCCGGAGCTTGAGGATTCGAAGGTGATCACGTCGGCATCGACCTTGGTGTAGGTCTCCAGCGACGGCTTGTAGCTTTGCACTTTCGCGAACATGCGCTGCTGCGAGGGATTGCCCCAGCAGGAATGCGCCCACACCTCGGTTTTGGCGCGCAGGCCTTTGACGGTGCGGTTGAACACCTCGACCATCAATTCGGGCGTAATCACTTTGTCCTGGATGCCGCGCGCCGCCGCCAGATGGATCTGCGGCTCTTCGATCTGGATCACCGGGCAGCCGGCGTCGGCGAGCTCGGTATATTCCGCGTTGAAGGCGTCCGCGATCGCCAGCATGCGCTCGGGAACGCTCTTGTAGTAGCGGTCCTGCGAGGCGAAGGCGACGATCTCCGCGGAGACCGCGCCGAACTTCACCGGGCGCGTGGTCATCCGCTGGGCCGCCTTCCACAGCGCGGTGTATTGCAGATCGCCGCGGCCGACCGGCCCGATGATGACCGGCATCACCCGCGACTCCAGATAGTCGTGCAGAATGTGACCGCGCGGAAACCACAGTCCGCCGCGGCCCGCCGGCGTCGGCCGCGGATCGCCGCGCTCGTAGCCGGTCATGTGATGCGGCGGGTAGCTGGTCCAGCTCTGGCCGCCGACATCGTCGTCGAAACGGCAGTCGCCGTCGGTCACGATATCGAGGCCGGCAAGCTCCTGATCGCGCAGATAGCACGACAGCGTATCGGTGTACTGCTCGCGGAAGCGGCGGCTCACCATCGCGTCGAGGAACATCCGGGTGCCGAGATTTTCGGTGTACCAGCTTGGCCGCGGCAACGAGCCGGTGATCGTCGTCGGCAACACGATATCTTTTGTAGCGCGATACATATTCAACGCCTCCCGATTTGCTTCAGCCGCGGCGGCCTCGATGTGAGTGCATCTTTTATCCCGGCCTCGTTAAGCAGCAAAATGCCGAAGCCGCAATGCCGAAGTCGATCTTCGAAATTCGCAGGATCGCGTTGGGCCGGCGCCCCCGGGTGGGCGCGAACGCAGGCGTGCCTGCTGCTCCTTACGCAGCCGCGCCCGCCTCGACCTCACGGACGGCGTCCGCGACGCTCATGATTCGGGCCACCGGCCGCAGCCCCTCGATCGCGGCGCGATGCACCTCGTCGGAGAACGCCGCGCAGCCGTCGTCGAGCACCGTGCAGTGAAACTCGCGCACATGGGCGTCGCGCACCGTCGAGGCGACCCCGCCATTGGTCACGATGCCCGCCGACATAAACCCGCTCGATGCCGCATTTGCGCAGCACCCATTCGAGCCGCGTCATGTAGAACGCCGAATAGGCGATCTTCTCGACCGTGAGATCCGCCGGCGCGAGCTCATCGACAAGCTGCTGGCCCCACGAGCCCGGCGCGAAATCGCCTTTGCCGAGAAACGGCCGCAGCGTTCTTCAGATGCGGCGAGATGATCGGTTCGCCGCCACGGCCGGGCACCAGCGTGAACAGCGTCGCGACGACCAGCCCGCCGCTCCGCGCGCACCGCGTCCGCGAGCGGCTTGAGCCGCGGCGGCAGCGCGGCGATTGCCGCGCTGGTCTGGCCGGCCCGGCCGTAGGCGCCGTCTGCGGATGCAGGAAGTCGTTCTGCAGATCGAGCAGAAGCAGCGCGGTGGCCGCAGACTGTTTGACCCGCTCATGCGCTGCCGCTCGACGATCGACGTTGCCGAGCGCGTCGACCCGGCCGCGCAGGCCCGGCTCGATCAAGGTCGTGGCGTCGGGCTGCTCGAGGATCGCGGGCCACTCGATCACCGCGCCGGCCGGCAGATCGAGCCGCGACCAGACCGCGCATCGCGCCAGCCGCCGTCGAACCAGACCGGCCGTTCGCCACGCTCGCGCCTTCGCGAGCGAGCCGTCGGCAGGCGGCGCGAATGCCGAGAGATCGAACGCCGGACGGCGGCCGATCGCGGCCGTCCGCAGCGAAACGATCCGGACGGGAATGCCGGGCAGGAGCCGGCCGAATGCCGCGACGTAGGCTGCCTCGAACGCGTTGCGGATCACGGCCTCGCTGACGCCGATGCCGCGCTCCGCGAGCGTGACCGGCAGCGGCACCGCGACGGTGTGGGTCTGGCCGAGATAGTGCATGTCGAGTTCATAGATCACGTCGATGCGTTCGACCGCGAATGCCGGCGCGCATCGACCACGCGCCTCGCCTCCTCGCCCGCCGTCGACCATCCGCGCGTCGAGCGCTGCGATGTCGAGGCCGTCGAGCATCAAGTTGAGGGTCTGCACCTGGTCGTGGCGCAAATCGGCGATGACGCAGCCGAGCGCCGAGGTGATGCCCGGAAAGCGCGGCACGACCGCGCACTTGAGCCCGATCTCCCTGATCAGCGCGCCGGCATGCAGCGCGCCGCCGCCGCCGAACGGCATGGCGCGAACGTCGCCGGATCGTGGCCGCGCTCGATCGAGACCAGCCGGATCGCGCCCGCCATGCGGGCTTCGGCGACGCGCACGATCGCTTCGGCGGCCTGCATCGGCGGATCGAGCCCGAGCGGCTTGCCGACATGCGTGACGATGGCGCGCTTCGCCGCTTCGACATCGAGCTACGCCAGTTCGCCGCCGATCGGTCGCGCCGCATTGATGCGGCCGAGCACGACGTGCGCGTCGGTCAGCGTCGGCCGCTCGTTGCCCGCGCCGTAGCAGGCAGGACCCGGCACCGAGCCGGCGCTTTCCGGCCCGACCTGCAGCAGCCCGCCGCGATCGACCGCGGCGATCGAGCCGCCGCCGGCGCCGATGGTGGTGATCTCGATCATCGGCGTGCGGATCACGAGGCCGAAATCGAGCGTGGTCTGCGCGGCGAGCGCAGGCTTTCGCCGCCCGCGATCACCGAAACGTCGAACGAGGTGCCGCCGAGATCGCAGGTGATGAGGTTGTCGAAACCGGCTGCGCTGCGCGATCGCGGCGGCGGCGATGACGCCGGCCGCCGGGCCGGACAGCGCGGTGCGCACCGGCAGGCGGCGCGCGGTCGCGGTCGACATGACGCCGCCGTTCGACTGCACGATGTGGAGCTGTGCCGGCGAAATTTTTGCTGCGCCAGCGCGTCGTCGAGCTTGCCGAGATAGGCGCCGACGACCGGCTGAAGATACGCATTGAGCGCGGCGGTCGATGACGCGCTCGAATTCGCGGATTTCCGGCAGCACCTCGATGCGAGGCGGTGACGATGTTCGTTCGGCCAGACCGTCGCGCAGCGCGGCCAGCGCGCGGCGCTCGTTTTCGGCATTGGCATAGGCGTTGATGAAGATGATGGCGATGGCCTGCGCGCCCTTTCGCGCAGCAGTTGCCGCCGCGGCTGCGACCTGCCGCCGCATCGACCGGCGTGCGGATGCGTGCCGTCGGCCAGCGTGCGCTCGTCGACCTCGAGGCGCAGTCGCGGTCGGCGATCGGGATGAAATCGCCCCACAGGCCCCAGGTCGGCGGCGGTCGCGGCGGCGCATTTCCAGCACGTCGCGAAAGCCGCGCGTGGTGATGACGCCGATGCTCGGCCCGCGTCGCTCCAGCAGCGTGTTGGTGCCGACGGTGGTGCCGTGGACGATCGAGCCGATGCCGGCGATGCCGCCGAGCGCGCTGCAGGCCCTGCGAGAAAGCCCGCCGCCTCGTCGCCGCGCTGCGACGGCACCTTGGCGATGCGGAACGCGCCGCGTCGCCGCGTCGAGCAAGAACAGATCGGTGAACGTGCCGCCGACATCGACGCCGACGATCGATCACGGCGCTGCGCTCATGCGCGCGGCCGCGCGCGCATGCGCCGTCGCCGGCCGCGTCGACACGCCGTCATCGCGCGAGCACGACGCCTGTAGTCGCGCGACGCCGCCTGCGCGCGAGACGTAGCCGAGCCGCACGTCGCGCGCGACGCGCGCCGGATCGCGCGTCAGCGGATCGCCGAAGCCGCCGCCGCCCGGCGTTTCCAGCCGCACCCGCTGGCCGCGGCGGATGCTTCACGTCGGTGATCTTCGAGACGAGCGGCGGCGTAGCCTCGCCGGTCGTCGGTCTGCGATAGACGAAGCGGTTGAGCGCCGCCGGTTCGCCGCCGTTGACGCCGAACGGCGGAAACTTGCCGCGCTCGCCGAGCAGGAACACTTCGGCGCCGCCTTCGGCGCAGCGCCTCGATTTCGTAGATCGCGCCGAGGCCGCCGCGATTGCGCGCCCGGCCCGCGCAGAATCCGGGCGCAGCGCCCATTGCGTGAACATGACGGGATAGAGCGCCTCCAGAATTTCCACGGGCGGAATGGTCGCGGTGGAGATCGGATTGTTGCCGTGATTGAGGCCGTCGCCTTCGGGATTGCCGCCGAGGCCGCCGCCGAAGAAGCAGAACATCACCCAGCGCCGGCCGATCGGCGCGCCAGCCCGCGAGCGACAGCGCGTTGATGGTGCGCGAACGGGCTGCCGTTGGCGCGATCCGGCGCGGCCTTGGCGAACGCGCCGAAGATCACGTCGATGACGCGCAGGATGGTTTCGGTATAGCCGCCGACCGGCTTCGGCGCCGACACGCCGAGCAGCGTCGTGTCGGGAATGACGAATTCGATCGGCGCGAGGCAGCCGGCGTTCGCCGGCACGTCGGTGAAGACATGTTTGAGCGCGACATAGCAGCAGGCGACCGCGGTCGAGCGCGCGATGTTGAGCGGCCCGTCGCAGGGCGGCGACGACCGCGAGAAATCGAGCGTCATGTCGTCGCCCGCGATCGTCAGATCGAGCGCGATGCGCAGCGGCTCGTCGGTGACGCCGTCATTGTCGAGAAAGTCCTCGTAGCGAATAGATGCCGTCCGGCAGCGCGGCGATGTTGGCGCGCATCAGCGCCTCGGCGCGCGCGGTCAAGCGCCTCGAGCGCCGCGGCAACGGCGTCGTCGCCATATTCGTCGAGCAGCGCGTGCAGGCGCCGCTCGCCGAGATCGAGCGCGTTGAGCTGGCCGTTGAGATCGCCCCAGTTCGATTGCGGCACGCGCGAATTGGCGGCGAGAATGTCGACGATGTCCTGTTGCAGCACGCCGCGCGCGATCAGCTTCACCGGCGGAATGCGCACGCCTTCCTGAAAGCTCTCGGTCGCCTTCGGCGTTGTAGTTGCCCGGAACGTTGCCGCCGACATCGAGCCAGTGGCCGACCGAGGCGAGCCAGGCAGAACACGCCTGCCGCCGCGCATCAACGGCCGCACCAGCCGGAAATCGTTGAGATGCGTGCCGCCGTCGTAGGGATCGTTGAAGATGAACGTGTCGCCCGGCGTCGAGGCCGCCGTCGCGCGCGACTTTGTCGATCACCGCCTTCACGGCGAACGCCATGGCGCCGACGAAAATCGGCAGCCCGGATCGTGCCCTGCACCAGCGTCGCGCCGGTTTCGGCGTGATAGAGGCCGTGGCAGGCGTCGTGCGCCTCGGCGATGATCGGATTGAAGGCCGAGCGATAGAGCGTCGCGTCCATCTCGTCGGCGATCTGCACCAGCCGGCCGTTGAGGACCGCCAGCGTGACCGGATCGAGCGTTCGTCATCGCTGCCCCGCGGTGCGTCCGGTCCTGCTGCGGTCCGGCCGGCGCTCGCCGTCGTAGCGCGTGCCGCGCGCCAGCATTTCCGGCGTGCCGATCACGCGGTTGAGGCCGTCGAAATCGAACATGCGGTCGCGGAACGGCTCGGTCGTGCCGTGGGCGCCTCAGCGAGCCGTAAAAGTCTTCGCGCGGCCTGCGCGAGCGCGCGCACGATGCCGCCGGGGAAAATGACGAGCGCGAAGCCGAGCGCCTCGAGTTCGCCCGCAGACAGGATCGGCGTCTTGCCGCCCTCGACCATGTTGGCCATCAGCGGCACCGATTTGCCGAAGCGCTCGGCCGATGCGGCTCAGTTCGTCGCGCGTGCTGCGGCGCCTCGACGAACAGCATGTCGGCGCCGGCCTCGACGATACAGTTCGGCCCGCGCCGATGGCGCGGTCGAAGCCTTCGACGGCAACCGCGTCGGTGCGGGCGATGATGAGCGTCTCGCGCGACGGCGCGCATCGACCGCCGCGCGGATCTTGCCGACCATTTCGCGCGCCGGAATCAGCGTCTTGTCGTCGAGATGGCCGCAGCGCTTGGGAAAATCCTGATCCTCGATCTGGATCGCAGTGGCGCCGGCGCGCTCGAACATCCGCACCGTGCGCTCGACGTTGAGCGCGTTGCCGTAGCCGGTGTCGGCGTCGACGATCAGCGGCGCCGTCGACGCGGTCGCGGATCAGGCTCGACGGTCTGCGACGACTTCGCTCATGCTGACGAGGCCGATGTCGGGCCGCCCGAGCCGCGTGTAGGCGATCGCCGGCGCCGGAGAGATAGAGCGCCTCGAAACCGGCCTGCTCGGCGACCAGCGCCGTGAACGCATCGTAGACGCCCGGCGCGACCAGGATCGGAGGGCGCGCGAGACGTTCAGACGAACGATGTTCGGTCATGGTTTTCCAGCTTTCACAGTACGGCTTCACATGCCGAGATAGGCGCGTTTGAGTTGCGGATCGGCGGCATGTCGGCGGAAGGGCCGGACATGACGCATCGGCCTTCGGCGAGGATATAGGCGCGGCCGGCGATTTCGAGGCTCTGCACGACGTTCTGCTCGACCAGCAGGATGGCGACACCGTCGGCGTGCATGCGCTCGATCAGCGCGAACAGTTCCTCGACCAGCAGCGGCGACAGGCCGAGCGACGGCTCGTCGAGAATGAGCAGGCGCGGCTCGGCCATCAGTCCGCGGCCGATGGCGAGCATCTGCTGCTCGCCACCCGACAGCGTGCCGGCACGCTGCGCGTGGCGTTCGGCGAGACGCGGAAAGATCGCGAACACGCGCTCGCGGTTCGCGGAGCGGCGCGCGGCGGCCGCGGCGATAGCTGCCGAGGTCGAGATTTTCGCGCACCGACATGTTGGGGAAAATCCGGCGGCCCTCGGGCACGTGGATCAGCCCGCGCGCGACGATCGTGGCCGGCCGGTCGCGCTCGATCGAAGCGCCGTCGAACCGGATGGCGCCGGCGCGCGCCCGCACGATGCCGGAGATCGTGCGGTTCAGCGTCGATTTGCCGACGCCGTTCGAGCCGAGCACGGCGACGATCTCGCCGGGTTCGACCTGCAGGTCGATGCCGCGCAGCACGTCCGTATCGCCATAGCCGGCGTGGAGGCCACGCACTGCAAGGAGCGAACCGGCCGCGGACTTTGCGGCCCCGGAATTGACGGCGCCGGGCTTAATGTCCATGCATGCCCCGGACTTTGGCCGCCGCGCCGTGGCCCAGATAGGCCTCGATGACGGCGCGATCCTCCGCCACCTGGGCGGGACTGCCCTGCGCGATGATGCGGCCTTCGGCCAGCACGAAGACGTGCTCCGCGAGACTCATCACCGCCTGCATGACGTGCTCGATCATGATGACCGCGATGCCGCGGTCGCAGAACGCCCGGATCACCGGCACGATGTCGCGAATTTCGGACGGATTGAGCCCTGCCAGCACCTCGTCGAGCAGCAGCAGCTTCGGCTCCGTCGCGAGCGCGCGCGCAAGCTCCAGCCGCTTTCGCCCCGCGACGGTCAGCGTATGCGCCGGGTGCGTGAGCATGTCGCCGAGGCCGACTTCGCGTGCGACCCGTTCGGCCGCTTCGAGCGCGTCGGCGCGCCGGCGGTGGCGCAGGTGGGAGCCGACGAGAATGTTCTCGCGCACGGTGAGGCCGGCGAACGGCTGCACGATCTGAAATGTGCGCGCCATGCCGCGGCGCGCCAGACGGTGCGGAGGCTCGCCGGTGACGTCCTCGCCAGCGTAGCGGATGCGCCCCGCGTCGGCTTGAGGAAGCCGGACATCACCGAGAACATCGTCGTCTTGCCCGCGCCGTTCGGGCCGATCAGCGCGGTGATGCGCGCAGCCGGCGCGAAGAGCGATGCGCCATCGACCGCCAGCAGTCCGCCGAAGCGGTGCGACACGTTTTCGGCGGCCAGCAGGAGTTCAGCCACGGGCCGCCTCCGCTGCCGGTTTCGGCGGCGCCGCGAAGCGGCGCGCGAGGCTCGCGCGCGCGTCGGCGAGCGCACCGACGAGGCCGCGCGGCGCGAAACCGATCACCAGCACCAGCATCACGCCGTAGATCACCAGGTCGAGGCCGGGTGCATCGCCGGTTACGAACCGCGGCCCTCGCCAAGCGCCTTCACCACCAGCGCGCCGAACAGCGCGCCGAACACCGTGCCGACCCCGCCGATGACCGGCGCCAGCAGCGCCTCGATCGAAATCCAGGTGCCGTACGCGATCGGAGCGTCGATGAACAAAAAATACTGCACGTAAAAACAGCCGGCCGCCGCAGTGATCGCGGCCGAGAGCATCATCGCGCCGAGCTTGACCGCAGTGGCGTTGACGCCGAGCGCCTTCGCCGCGTCCTCGTTCTCGCGCACGGCAATGAGCCAGAGGCCGAAGCGCGACCGTTCCAGCCAGTGCGTCGCAAGAAGCACGATCGCCACCAGCGCCAGAATGACAAAATAGAAGGCCGCCCGGCTCCTGAACTGAAACGCTTCCGGCCGGGATCGAGCTTGATCAAAAGCCCGACGCCGGCGCCGGTGACCGGCGCGACGCTGGCGACGATGCGCAGCACCTCGGCAAAGGCGAGCGTCACCAGCGCGAAATACGAGCCGCGCAGTCCGGCGCGGAACGCAAGCCCGCCGATGATTCCGCCGACCGGCTGCGCCCGCGGCGATGCCGGCGGCAAAGCCGATCCACGCGTTGACGCCGTAATGCGTCTGCAGAATCGCGGTCACATAGGCGCCGGTGCCGAAGAACGCCGCGTGACCGAACGAATATTGCCCGCCGTAGCCGCCGAGCATGTTCCAGCCCTGCCCGGCGAGCGCGATCATCAGCGCCATCGACCATAAAATTCAGCACCACGTTGGACGTGAACGAGCAGCGGCACCGCGGCGAGCAGCCGCGACCGCCACGACGATGGCGGCGAGGCCTCTCATGCGCGTCGCTCCGAACAGGCCGCTCGGCCGCACCAGCAGCACAGCGATGAAGATCAGAAAGATGCCGATCTGGCCCAGCGACTCGCCGAGAAAAAGCCCCGACAGGCTTTCGACCACGCCGATGACCAGCCCGCCGATCAGCGCGCCCGGCACCGAGCCCATGCCGCCGAGCACGACGATGGTGAACGCCACCAGCACGAAGGCGTTGCCCGCGCCCGGATTGACGTAATAGGTCGGCATCAGCAGGCATGCGGCGATCGCGACGCAGGCGGTGCCGAGGCCGAAGGTCATCGCGTAGATGTGCGCCACGTCGATGCCGGCAAGCTCGGCGCCAAGCTTTTCCTTCGCGACCGCGCGGATCGCCTTGCCGGTATCGGTCCACGTCATGATCAGCCACAGCACGAGGGCGACCACGAACACCGCCACAAACGAAATCAGCCGCGGCACGGAGAGGAAGGTGAAGCCGAAATCGACGGTCCGGAACGAATAGGCGAGATCGACGGTGCGTGTATCGGCGCGAAATTCGTACAGCAGCGCATTCTCGATGATGATGGCGAGCCCGAGTGTCACCAGCAGCATGTTGCGGTCGTCGCCGTGCGAGGCCGGGCCGATAACGAAACGCTGCACGGCGTAGCCGATGCCGAAGAAGGCGGCGCGAGCCCGAACGCGGCCGCATAGGGATCGATGCCGAGCTTCTGGTGGACCAGAAAGGCAGCGAACAGTGCTGCGCTCAGCATCGCACCGTGAGCGAAGTTGATGATGTGCAGCACGCCGTAGATCAGCGTAAGCCCCAGTGCGACCAGCGCGTAGACCGCGCCGGTCATGAGGCCGTTGAGCACCACCGGCGTGAGGATGAGAGGTGACAGCACGAAACCGTCACGCTCACGCGGGCATCGGGAACACCGGCTTCGCGTTGGCGAATTCGGGCGGCAGGATCGCCTTGATGTCGTTGTCGAGCACCTGGGTGTTCAGCGGGGCCGCGCCCTGGTTCTGGCCGTTGACGAATTTGGTCGGGCCGTAGGGCATGACGTGGCCGGCGAAGGTCGAACTTTCCAGTGCCGAGGTGATTTTGGCGCGGTCGGTCGAGCCGGCCCGCTCGAGCGCATCGGCGACCAGCAAAACCGCGCTGTAGTTCATGTACAGCTCGTAAGTGAAAAACTGGCCCTTGTCTTCGATCTTCTTTTTCAGTTCGAGAGCCTTGGGATTTTTCGGATTGAACCAGTGATTGCAGTCCATGATGTATTTGGCGGCTTCGGGAAAATCCTTGACGAATTTGTAGGATGACGCAGCCCCGCCAAGCACCGAGTAAATGCCCTTCGGCCGCACGTGCTGCTCCAGCATGGTCCGGGCGAGCAGGACATACTCGTTGTAATAGTTGGCCGGAATGACGAGATCGGGGTTCTGCGCCTTGATCTTGAGAACCACGTTGTTGAAATCGCGCGTCGGCGTCGGATGCGGGATCGTTTCGAGGATCTGGAAACCTTTGCCCGGAAGCTGCGCGTTCAGCAGTTTCGCAAGCCCGGAACCGAACAGCGAATCCTCGTGGACGATCATGACCGTCTTCGCCGGATTGCCGGCGGCTTCGTTGAGCAGCGTCAGATTGTCGAGCGCGGTCTTGGCGATGACGCCGAAGCCGGGGCCGAAGCGGAAGGTGTTCTTGAGGCCGCGGGTGACGATCGAATCGGCGACGCCGACATCGACGACATACGGCAGTTCGTAGCGGGCAGCGGCCTGGCTGACGGCAAGGCAGATCGAGGATGCATAGCCGCCGACGATGCATGGCACCTCGGCGGAATTCATCTTTTCCACCTCCGCCGTGCCGCCGTCGGGCGTCGACTGCGCGTCACCGAGCACCGGTTCGATTTTGGCGCCGTTAAGCGACTTGATGCCGCCCTGGGCATTGATCTCCTCGACGGCCATGGTGGCGCCGATGCGGCCCTGCTGGCCGGAATACGAGAGCGCGCCGGTGACGGGATGCAGCAGCCCGAGCTTCACGCCGGCGCCCTGCGCCCGCAGTATCGACGGCATGGCGAGGCTGCCCGAAGCGGCAGTCACGGCGCCAAGCGCCGAAGTGGCGAGAAACCGGCGGCGGCTGAGCGGCATTTTTTGTTCCGACATGGCACCCTCTCCCTGGTTGACGATGCGGCGCGCACGCCGCGCTGGTTTACAGTCCCCAATCGAAAGTCATTGGGCCGGCGGCAGCGCTTCGCGCGGCCGGCATCCACGCTTTTGCTTCCGGCGCGCCCGAGCGCACCAGATCCATTTCAAAGGCGTAGCGGTCCGGCCGGTACAGAGCGTGCAGGTGCTCGACCGCGCGGCCCGACCGGTCGCAGACGATGCGGACCAGTTCGATCAGCGGCGAGCCTGCACGCACATCGAGTGCCTGCGCGACCTCGGGCGTCGCCAGCCCCGCGCTGATGCGCTGGCGGGCGCGCTCGACCTTGACGCCGGCGCGCTCCAGAAGTTCGAGCAGCGGACGCGATGCCAGTTCCTGCTTGGTAAAGGTAAGCGCGACGCTTTCGGGAATGTGGGTGGTGAGATAGGAAAACGGCACGCGATCGACCACGCGCACGCGCACCGAACGCTGCAGCAGCTGATCAGACTCCACCCCGAGGGCGTCCGCCACCGCACCGCCCGCGAGCACGTAATCGAACGCCAGCAGCTTGACCGCCGTGCGCCGTCCCATGTCGGCAATGTTGGCGAGCACGCCGGAAATATCGGCCACCATCGGCGCCGGCGCCGGCCGGTAAGTCACCCGCGTTCCGGCGCTCGGACGCCGTTCGATCAGCCGCTCGCGCGCCAGCTCGCCCAGCGCCCGCCGCACGGTCACGCGCGACACGCCGTAATATTCCGCCAGTTTATGTTCGGTCGGAAGCCTGGCTCCAAAGGCGAGCGCGCCGCTGAGGATACGGTCGCGCAGGATCAAATAGACCTGCTTCGCCTTTGCCTCGCCGAGCCATTCGCGCAAACTGTTCTCCCGGGGACCGGCCGCCTGCGGCCCTCTTTACTTGGTATCCTTTAGCGTACAATAGTCGCGATGGCGCCCGCAAGCAGGTCGCATTCGCAAACCGGGACTTTAATCGCACGTCCGAAGTCGCTATTTGCGGGCCCGTAGCTTCAGGTTCGGGACAGGCATGAGCAAACCCCTCACACTCGTCGAAAAACTCTGGTCCGCGCACGAGATCACGCGGCGCGACGACGGCGCCGCGCTGCTGTGGGTCGACCGCCATTATGTGCATGAAGGCTCGTTCCTCGCCTTCACCCAGATGGAGCAGCGCGGGCGCTCGATCGCGGAACCGACGCTCACGTTCGGAATTTCGGATCACTACGTGCAGACCCGCCGCGGCCGCGCCGCGGCCGACCCCGCGATCGCCGCGATGGTGACCGGGTTCGAATCCACCGCATCGGCCAATCACATCAGCCTGTTCGGCGTCGGCGACCCGCGTCAGGGCATCGTTCATGTCGTCGGCCCGGAACAGGGTCTGACGCTGCCGGGCCTGCTGATCGTCTGCGGCGACAGTCACACGTCCACGCACGGCGCGTTCGGCGCCTATGCGTTCGGCATCGGCGCCTCCGAGGTCGCCCACGTGCTGATGACGCAGACGCTGTGGCAAAAGAAGCCGAAGCTCATGCGAGTTACCGTCCGCGGCAGGGCCACGGCCGGCGTCGCGGCGAAAGACATAGCGCTTGCGATTATCGCGCGCATCGGCGCCGACGGCGCGCAGGGCCACGCCATCGAATACGCCGGCAGCGCCATCACCGCGCTGTCGATGGAAGGGCGCCTGACGCTCTGCAATCTGTCGATCGAAGCCGGCGGACGCTGCGGCATGGTGGCGCCGGATGCGGTAACGTTCGCGTATCTGAAAGGCCGTCCCTATGCGCCCCAGGGCACGGCGTTCGACCGCGCGGTCGAGGACTGGTCGGCGCTCGCGACCGACAGGGACGCGGAATTCGACCGCGAGGTCGAACTGGACGGCAGCGCGATCGCGCCGATCGTCACATGGGGCACGACCCCGGACGACGCCCTGCCGATCGACGGCAGCGCTCCCGATCCGGCGCGCGAAAGCGACCCGGTGCGCGCCAAATATGTCGGCGATGCGCTCGACTACATGGGAATCGCGCCCGGAAAGAAGCTCACCGACATCAAGGTAGACCGCGTCTTCATCGGCTCGTGCACCAACGCGCGGATCGAGGATCTGCGCGCCGCGGCAGCCGTGCTCTCGGGCCGCACCAGCAAGGTGCCGGGACTGGTTTCGCCGGGCTCGTCCACGGTGAAACGGCAGGCGGAGGAAGAAGGTCTCGACCGCATCTTCCGCGCGGCCGGACTCGAATGGGCCGAATTCCGGATGCTCGATGTGCGTCGGCATCAACGGCGATATCGTGCCGCCGGGCGAGCGCTGCGCGTCCACCACCAACCGGAATTTCCGCGGCCGGCAGGGGCCGGGCGCGCGGACGCACCTGATGTCGCCCGCCATGGTGGCCGCCGCCGCGGTCACCGGCCACCTCGCCGACGTGCGCCCGCTGCTCGCGGGCCGCAACTCCGAAAGCTGAAGACGATGGAAAAATTCGTTCGCCTCACGTCAAAGGCCTGTCCGCTGCTGCTGCCGAACGTCAACACCGACATGATTCTGCCGGCGCGGTTTCTGCGGCTGCCGCGCTCGCCGGAACTCGGCGGCACGCTGTTCTACGATCTGCGCCGTGATGAAGCCGGCAACGAAAGGCCGGACTTTCTGCTCAACCAGCCGCTCTGGCGCGACGCGAAAATCCTGCTCGGGGGCCGGAATTTCGGCGGCGGCTCGTCCCGCGAAGCGGCCGTCTATGCGCTGTACGAGGCTGGCATCCGCTGCGTGATCGCGCCGTCGTTCGGCGACATCTTCGCGCAGAATTCGGTCAAGAACGGCCTCCTCGCCGCAATCCTGCCCGAAGCCGACCTGGCCGAACTTGGCGCCGCCATCGCCGCCGACCCGGACCTGCCGGTCACCGTCGATCTCGAACAGCAGACTATCTCGCGCGGCAATCGCAGCTTCGCCTTCACCATTGACCCCGTCAGCCGCGATCAGCTCATCAACGGCTGGGACGACGTTGACCTCACCGAAAGCTACCGGGCCCGCATCACCGCGTTCCGCGTCACCGACCGAGGGCGGCGCCCCTGGGCTCAGGCTCCACGGCCGTAAAGGCGGGCCGAGAGACCGTCCCATGAGCGAGGCACGGAAACCCGGGGCGGTTTTGATCTCGATCAAAGTGTCGCCCCGCCCCCCATTGCAGCATTCCACCCATGCAATGGGAACAAATCTCAACCGCGCCCTATGATCGGGATCTCGAGCTGGCCGTCATCGACAAAGAAGGCCCGCATGCGCTTGAGTTTGCCTGCCGCCGCATCGCGCGCGGCTGGATCAGCACCGTCACGAAGCAGCAGGTCGACGTCAACCCCACGCATTGGCGCGAGTGGTCCGGCAATCGGCATGCGGATGGAGGCGGCGGCGGGGCCGGCGATTGAAAATAAACGCCGCGTCTGTCAGGAGCCGGCGATCCCCACGATCAGGGCCATGCGCACAAGATCGGAAAGGCTTCCGGCCTGCATCTTGTTCATCAGGTTGGCGCGATAGATTTCGACCGTCCGCGGGCTGATGCCGAGGTCGAACGCGATCTGCTTGTTGGCCCGGCCGGCCACCAGGCCGTCGAGCACGTCGCGCTCGCGTTGCGACAGCGCGCCAAGCTTCGCTTCGAGTCCCGGCGCGTTCCGCCTGGCGTTTGGCTTTCGCCGTCCTGCTGGCCGAGCGCGGAGCGCGACGCTCGCCAGCAGCACCTCGTCGTCGAACGGCTTTTCCAGAAAATCCGCGGCGCCGATCTTCATCGCCTCGACCGCCAGCGGCACGTCGCCATGACCGGTGATGACGATGACCGGCACAGTCGACCTTCATCTCCTTCAGACGCCGCAGCAGATCCATCCCGCTCATGCCCGGCATGCGCACGTCGGTGATGACGCAGCTCCTGCCGTGATCCGGGAAGCGTCTCGAGGAATGCCGTCGCGGAGGCGAAGGCGCGGACCTCGAATCTTGCGCCGCGCGCAGCAGGAATGCGAGCGATTCGCGCAGGCGCTCGTCGTCGTCGATGACGTGCACGACTCCCTTTTCAGACGGCATCGCCGGCCTCCTCCTTGGTGACCGCGGGCAGAGTGAACGACGAACACCGTCCCGCCGCCGGGATTGGCGCGTGGCGCGATCGCGCCGCCATGCGCCTCGATGATGGTGCGCGAAATCGACAGGCCGACGCCCATGCCCTGGCGTCTTGGTGGTGACGAACGGCTGGAACAACTGGCCGCCTGATCTCCGGCGCGATGCCGGCGCCGGTGTCGGCAACGCTGATCTCGATCATGTTGTCCGCCGCCGGCGCCGTTGACGACCACGAGATCGCGTGTTTCGCTGTCCTCCATCGCCTCGATGGCGTTGCGCATCAGATTGAGCAGCACCTGCTGGATCTGGACCTTGTCGGCCAGCACGAAATCGGCCGCGCGGCGAAAATTCGAACCGCACCCGCACGCCCGCGTCCCTGGCGCCGACCAGCGCCAGCGCGCTCGCCTCCTCGACCAGCTTCCTGACGTCTTCGACGCGCCGCTCGCTCTCGCCGCGCGCCACGAAATCGCGCAGCCGGCGGATGATCTGGCCGGCGCGCAGCGCCTGCTCGGCGGCCTTGTCCATGGCCTCGCGCAGCATGCCGGCGCGTTCGGATCGGTGCTGTCCTCAAGCAGCCGGCGCGATCCGTTCATGTAGTTGGCGATCGCCGACAGCGGCTGGTTGAGTTCGTGGGCCAGCGCCGACGCCATCTCGCCCATCGCGGTGAGGCGCGACATGTGGACGAGTTCGGCCTGCAATTCCTGCAGCCGCGCTTCGGTCTGCTGGCGCTCGGTGAGGTCGCGAATGAAGCCGGTGAAAAAACGCTGCTCGCCGCACCCGCATCTCGCCGACCGCGAGTTCCATCGGAAACGTCGATGCCGTCGCTGCCGCTCGCCGACCACGACGCGGCCGATGCCGATGATCCGCCGCTCCCCGGTGCGCAGATAACGGCCGAGATAGCCGTCATGACCCTCCGCGATACGGCTGCGGCATCAGCATACTGACATTTTTGCCGATCACCTCCGGCGGCGGCGTAACCGAACAGCCGTTCGCGCCGCGGAGCTGAACGACTGCATGACGCCGCGTTCGTCGATGACGATCATGGCTTCGGGAATGCTGTCGAGGATCGACTTGACATGCGCCTCGCGGGCGAACGCGGCTTCCGCACTGGCGGCGGCTGCGATGCGCGAACGCGCAGCATTTCGCCGCGCCAGGACGCACCGACGCCGACGAGGACGAATGCGGTGGCGTTGACCCAGTCGGGCAGGCCAGATGGCGCGAACGTCCGCGACCAGAAACAGGCCGACCCCAAAGCCGAGCGCGGTCGCCAGCAATCCCGGCGCCCCAGCCGCCAAACGCCGACGCGATCAGGATCGCCGGAAAGAAAAACAGCCAAGACGCATCGCCGCCGAGCACCGGCCCGAGCACCAGACGGACACCCAGGGCTGCGGCGACGGCAAGCACGGCGATCGCGTACGGTGCGATCACGGCGTGCGCCGCCGCCCGCTTCCAGCCCGCTTTCAGCGGGGCCGACCAAACACTGAAAGCGGCGTCATCCATGCGGTTTCTGCAGCGGCCGCGCCCGATAACTCGTCAGCAATATCAATGATATAGCCGGCCAGCGCGGCTACGGGAAACCCCTTAGGGGCAATATCTGAATTTCACGCACGCCGCGCGCGCCCTACCCATACCTCCCGACGTTCAGCGAGGTAAAGGGCCATGCTCTCTCATCACACCATCCAGCCGTCGCACACTCCGATCTCCACGCGTATCCCGGGCCATATTCCCGCGCGTATCATCCCGCCCGCCCCCGGCCGCGGCTTTGCCAAAAACGAAAACAGGCCGCTCGCCGAAACACTCCGGTTGATGGGCGCCGTAATGTCGTATCCGCGCAACACCGAAATTTTCGGCGAGAACGAGTCCGCCGACTACGTCCACAAGGTCATCAGCGGCAGCGTCCGCACCTACAAAATCCTCAGCGACGGGCGTCGGCAGATCGCGCGGCTTCTATCTGCCGGGCGACGTTTTCGGCCTCGAGTTTGGCGAGACCTACAGTTTTTCGGCTGAAGCCATCAGCGATGCGACGGTGCTGGTGGTCCGGCGAAGCGCAGTGACGTCGCTCGCCGCGCGCGAAACCGGGATTGCGGCCGAGCTGTTCGAGCTTTGCACCGCAGAGCTGCGGCGGATGCAGGAACGCATCCTGCTGCTGGTCAAGAGCGCGCAGGAGCGGGTGGCGAGCTTCCTTCTGGAAATGGCCGGGCGCGCGGGCGCCAATGTCATCGAGCTGCCGATGTCGCGCCAGGACATCGCCGATTATCTCGGGCTCACCATCGAAACGGTATCGCGGACCTTCACCAGCCTCGAGAGTGCGGCAACGATCGAAGTAACGAGCTCACGGCGAATCGTGCTGCGCAACCGCGCCGCGCTGTGCCGCCTGAATGGATGACGCGCAGCCCACCCGGCTGCGGGATGTTTGCGAAGGAGAATGACGATGCTGGTTCGCGATGTAATGACGCCGAACGTGATTTCGGTAACAGCCGGCGAAAGCGTGCTCGAGGCCGTGCGGCTGATGCTGCATAACCGGATCAGCGGTCTGCCGGTGGTCGACGCATCGGGCAAACTGGTCGGCATGGTCACCGAGGGCGACTTTCTCCGCCGCAGCGAACTCGGCACCGAGCGGCGGCGGCCGAAATGGATCGAGTTCCTGATCGGACCCGGGCGGCTCGCCCGCGACTACGTCCACGCCTCCGGCCGCAAGGTCGAAGAAGTGATGACCACCGATCCGGTCACCGTGGTCGAAGACGATCCGCTGGACGCTGTCGTGGAACTGATGGAGCGCCGGCACATCAAGCGTGTTCCGGTGATCGCGGAACGGCCGGATGGTCGGCATCGTCAGCCGCGCCAATCTGATGCACGGCCTCGCCAGCCTCACACATGGGACTGCAACGGCGGCGGGCGGAGATGGTGCGATCCGCGACAGCATCCTTGAAGCGCTGTCGAAGCAATCGTGGGCACCGCTGATCAACGTCGTGGTCAAGAACGGAGAAGTTTCACTGTGGGGCGCCGTGATGGATGATCGGGAACGGCAGGCCTGCTGCGTCGCGGCCGAGAATGTCGACGGAGTCAAGGCGGTGCATGATCACCTGTTCTGGGTCGAGCCGCTGTCAGGTATGGCGTTTCCTTCGGCGGAGGACGAGGCCGCAAGCGGCTGGGCCGGCCAGTCGAAGGATATGCAGAACAGCGTGCACTGAGTGCGCGAATCCCTCTAAGCTGCGCTTCAACCATTGCGACAACGGGGATGATCATGCCTTTCGAAGCTTACTGCGCGGTTCTGCAACCGGATCGCCGAAGTGCGCGTCGGGCCGCATTTCACCTGGCGATGGGGACGGTGGTCGCACTCGCGGCGCTGTTGCCGTCCCGCGGCTGGAGCGCGGACGCGCTGTCTCCCGCGGCGCAGCGAGGCATGGTGTTCGTGCGCACCCACTGCTCGCACTGCCATTCGATCGACAAGGTGAGCGAAAGCCCGCTCAAGGTAGCGCCTCCGTTTCGCACCCTGCATTTGCGATACCCGGTCGAAAGCCTCCAGGAATCGCTCGCCGAAGGAATCGTCACCGGCCATCCGTCGATGCCGGAATTCCGGCTCGACCCCGGCCAGGTCACCGACGTGATCACCTATCTGAAATCGCTGGAGTGAAATCTCCGCGCTGTCGCGACAGCGGGAAACCGCCGCGCTGCGGCGCGGCCAAAGCGGATCACCGGCTAAAGCGCGAGCGTAACGCGTGCCGCCGTCGGCTCGTCCGGATCGGATGAAACCTCGAACCCGAACCTGCGGCACATCTCAAGCATGGTGAGGTTGTCGTGCAGCACCTGTCCGTGGATGGTGCGCAGCCCTTCCGAACGCGCGTATTCGATGATCGTCTGCATCAGGAGCACGCCGAGGCCGCGTCCCTTCACATCCGAGCGCACCAGGACTGCGTATTCGCCCGCCTCATAGTCCGCGTCCGCATGCAGGCGCACGACGCCCAGCAGCGCGCCGGTCGACTCTTCGATCGCGATCAGCGCCATGGCGCGGGCATAATCGATCTGGGTCAGCCGCGCGATGAAGCCGTGGCTGAACTGTTTGAGTGGCGCGAAAAACCGCAGCCGTAAATCGGCCGGCGTGGTGGCCGCGAAAAACGGCCCATACAGCGGCTCGTCTTCCGGCCGCACCGGACGGATCAGGAGCGCGGTGCCGTCGCGGAGCTTCACGTGCCGCTCCCACTCGGTCGGATATGGCCGGATCGCGAAGCGCGGATTGCCGGCCGCCCTGCCGCGCCGCTTCTCGAACCGGCGCGATCGACATCCGCGCATCGACCGCGATCACGCCGGTCTCGTCGGCAAGCACCGGATTGAGATCGATCTCGCGGATCTCGGGAAAATCCGCCACCAGCTGCGCGAGCTTCACCAGCAGCAGCTGCGATCGCATGTTCGTCCGCCGCGGGAACGTTGCGGTAGGCCTTGAGGATGCGCGAGACGCGGGTGCGCGCGATCAGGCTGCGCGCGAGCGCGAGATCGAGCGGCGGCAGCGCCAGCGCCTTGTCGCTGATCACTTCGACCGCGGTGCCGCCCTGCCCGAACACGATGACCGGCCCGAAGGTGGGGTCATCGGCGACGCCGACGATCAGTTCGCGCGCCTTGGGCCGCATGATCATCGGAAACACCGTGACGCCGGTGATGCGGGCATCGGGCTTCGCCGCGCGCGCCCGCGCGAGGATGTCCGCGGTCGCTTCACGCACCGCGTGCTCGTTACCGAGTTCGAGCCGCACGCCGCCGACTTCCGATTTGTGCACGATGTCGGGCGACAGAATTTTGAGCACGACCGGCATGCCCTTTGCGAGATAAGGCCGCGCCGCCGCGACCGCTTCGTCGGCGATCGCGCGCCAGCACCGCCGGCGTGATCGGAATTTGCGTAAGCCGAAAGCACGCGCGTCAGTTCGACCGGATCGAGCCAGGTGCGATTGTCCGCGAGCACGCCGGCCGATGCACCGGGCGCACCGCTCGCCGGTCCGGCGCGAAATCCTGCGGCATGCTCGGCGGCGTCGCCATAAGAATGTCGCGCGACTGCCGGTAACGGACGAGATGCATGAAACCGTTGACCGCCGCCGAACTCGGTCGCGTAGCTCGGGATGCCCGCCGCCTCGAACGCAGCCGACGCCTCGCCTTCCTCGCCGACCCAGAGCGCGAACACCGGCTTCGCTGCGGTATTTTTATTTTTGCGATGCTGTCCGGTCGCCGCGATGACCGCCTTCGCCGCGTCGGTCGCAGACGCCAGCGCCGTCGGCACGTTCATCGTCAGCACCGCGTCGTTCGCGCTGTCGTCGAGCAGATTTTCAAGCGCGGCCGTATAGCGCGCCGCATCGGCGTCGCCGGCGATGTCGACCGGATTGGCGCGCGACCAGATCGGCGGCAACGCGGCGTCGAGCTTCCGGAACGTCTCGGGCGAAATGCCGGCGAGTTCGCCGCCGAGATCGGCGAGGCGATCGACCGCCAGTACGCCGACGCCGCCGCCGTTGGTGAGAATGGCAAGCCGCGGGCCGGCGAGTTTGTTCACGTGACCGAGCGTCTCGGCGGCAGCAAACAGTTCGTCCAGATCAAGTACGCGCAGCAGTCCGGCGCGGCGGAAGGCCGCGTCATAAACCGCGTCCGATCCCGCGAGCGCGCCGGTATGGGTCAGCGCCGCTTTGGCGCCGAGCGCCTGCCGGCCGGATTTGATCACCACCACCGGCTTGACGCGCGACGCGGCGCGTGCGGCCGACATGAACTTCCGCGCCTCCCGGATCGATTCGATGTAGAGCAGAATCGCGCGGGTGTCCCGATCCATGGCGAAGAAATCGAGCAGGTCGGCGAAATCAACGTCGATGCTGTCGCCGAGCGAAACCACGGCCGAGAATCCGATGCTGCGCACCGAGGCCCACTGCACCAGCCCGGCGGCGATGGCGCCCGACTGCGAAATCAGCGCGAGATCACCCGCGGGCGGCGACGCCGCCGCGAAGCTGGCGTTGAGATGCGAGCCCGGTACCAGCACGCCGAGGCAGTTGGGACCGACAAGGCGCATTCCGGCCGCGCGGGCGGTCTGCTCGCATTGCGCCTCGAGAGAGCCAGGGCCGTGACCGAGGCCCGCGGTGACGATGATCGCCGCGGCCGTGCCTTTCGCCGCCGCAGCCGCAACCGCGCCCGGTACGGCGGCGGCCGGTACGGCGATTGCCGCAACGTCGGGCGTCTCCGGGAGGTCGTCGTATGATTTGACCGCGCGGACGCCTTCGATCTCGTCGTAGTGCGGATTGACGAGATGGATCGGGCCGGCAAATCCGGCCTGGCGCAGGTTCGCCAGCACCGCACGCCCCGAAGAGGTTTGCCGCGGCGACGCGCCGACCACCGCAACGGAACGGGGCGCGAACAGTTTGTCGAGGCGGTAGCTTGACATCAGCGGTCTATCTCATTGTGGCGGCGGGTGGCCGCATCATTGCTTCCGCAGCGCGGATTTATTTGATTCAGGTCAAGGCTGCATTCCGTCTGCGACGCCATGATGAATGACGATGAAGCAGATGGAGGTTAACATGCCGGTTACCGACGTATTGTTCCTGATCCTGGTCGTCGCCGCGTTCGTCATGTTCGGAGCGGTACTGGCGTGGGGAGAGCACCGGACCAGGAATTTTCAACGGCCGGACGCCCGCAAGCCGTCAACCGGCAACAGGCAGGAAACGGTGGTGGTGCGCGCGGTCAGGCCGCCGCATCGGCACGCCGCCTGACGGTACGGTGTTTCATTCCCGCCGGTGATGCGGGGCATGCTGATAGTGCAGCCGCAGCAGATCGATGCCGTAGTCGTTGCCGTTCGGCGTGCGCACGATGGTGTGAACGTGGAATTTGGCCGGCTCGGCATTGGTCAGAAACACGCCGGCATGGTGATCGAACTCGATGAAAATCACCGGGCTCTGGATGCGATAGTAGAACGGGCTGGTTTCCCCGAAGCCGCCGATCCAGCAAAAATGCGTATCCGCAAGATGCCGCTCCACGTCCGCGAGGCGCGCTTCGAGCGGGCCTGACGGCAGCGGCGCGGCATAGGCGGCGATCAGACCGAGCAGATCGCGCCGCTGCGACGCCGACAGTGCGGATGCGCGAAGGCCCTCGTACGGCACGATGCGGTTGTCCTGAAACGCGCCGCCGAGATGCAGATTGTCGGCGAAATGCCGGCGGCCCTGCGGCAGATCGCCGCCCATCATCGAATGGGCCACGATCGCCCTCTGCTGCTGCTGCGGCGACAGCGAGCGCATCAGCGCGAGCCCCGCGCGCTCCTCATCCTCGAACAGACGCGTGCCGGCGAACGGCCCGGTGTCGGCATAATTCGGCTCGGCGCCGAAAAAACACGGCGTCAGCACCATCTGCCGGCCGATCACAAAACAGTTCAGGCTCAGATGATGCCCAAACAGCTGCCAGCCCCACGGCTCGGACTCCGACGGCGCGCCGAACAGACAAAAGATGTAGGCCCATTCGCCCAGCACTGCGGGGCCTCCGACGAGGTCGCCGAGAAAGCGGTTGAGCTGCATGACGCCGCGGGTGATCTCAAAACCCTTTCCGCTCAGGCTCGCACGCAGCACCGCGAGCACCGCTTCACGCTCGGCGGCGCCGGCCTCGTCGAGCCGAAGCCCGTGGTGCTCGACATAAAGTTCGGTGTTCTGCCAGTGCCGCCACAACTGCGAGTCGACCGGGTAGCAGGTGACGGCGCGCTGCGCCGGCGACAGAATACGAAGCAGGGCGCCGGCCGCAGCCACCATCGCCGGCGTGGGCGCATCCTCGCCCCGCAACGAGAACAGGCCGGACTGCACCTCGCCGCCGGTGGTGAGCCCCCGGAACGGCGCCGCACCAAGCTTCGCCCATGTTCCGAACAAATCCTGTGCCCGCGGATTCTGCATCCGCGCCTGCGCATGCGCCCGCGGCGTAGGCCCTGCAATGTTGCTCTGACCCGGCGCGGGAAGATACGGGCGATAGTCGCTGTCGCTCATGATGGCTCCGGCGTTGCCTTCGCCGGGCAGCATACCCTTTAACGGAGCGCTGCAAACGCGCCTTCAGGTGCGCGGCTCTCCACTCATTTGACGTCAGCCCAGTCGCTGAATATGTCGTCGGCTGCCGCGACCGGCACACCGACAGTCACGGCGGGACGCGATGGTTTCGCGTCGTCTCATGGTCTGCCGGTCTGTAGTGGAAATGGACCGCTTCCGGATTCCGGAAGGGAACGGAGCGGAAGCGATTGCCGTGAAGAGCTTTGTCCCGGAACTCGATCGTCTGAAGGCGACGGGACGTTATCGCGTCCTGAATTTGCCCGCAGGCATCGACTTTTCGTCGAACGACTATCTCGGCCTTTCCAGTCACCCGGCGTTGCGGCAGGCCGCCATTGACGCGCTTGCAGACGGCATTGAAATCGGCGCGACCGGTTCGCGGCTTCTGCGCGGCCACCGAACGGCGCATGAGGAGCTGGAATCATTCGCCGCGGGCTATTTCGAATGTCCCGCGGCGCTGTTCTTCGCCAACGGATTCGCGGCGAACTATGCCCTCATCGCAACGCTCGTCGGCCGCGACGATGTCGTGGTTTTCGACGCGCTGTGCCACGCCAGCATGCGCGACGGAATGCGGGCGGCGCAATGCCGGACCATAAAAGCCGCCCACAACGACCTCGATGCTTTCGAGGATGCGCTCAGACAGCCGCGGGACGCCGGCGCCAGTCTCTGGATACTGGCGGAATCCATTTACAGCATGGACGGCGATATCGCGCCGGTGCGCGGGCTTTTGGCGCTCGCCGAAAAATATGACGCCATCCTGATCATCGACGAAGCCCACAGCACCGGCGTATCCGGCGCGACCGGCCGCGGCGAAACCGAAGGGCTTCCGCATGAGCGGCTGATCGTGCTGCACACGTGCGGCAAGGCGCTGGGCGTGGCGGGCGCGCTGGTCTGCGCGAACGAAGCCGTCATCGACTACCTGATCAATGCCGCGCGGCCGTTCGTTTTCAGCACCGCGCCGATGCCGTTGCAGGCGCTGCTGGTCAAACGCGCGCTGGAGCTGGTGCGCGACGAGCCGGAACGGCGCGAACGGCTTTCGGCGCTCAAAGCGCTTGCGGCGGCCCGGTTGCCGGGCTTCTCCGTTCAAAGCCAGATCGTTCCGATCGTGGTCGGCAGGGACGATGCCGCGGTCGAACTGGCGAAAGCATTGCAGGCGCGGGGTTTTGACATTCGCGCCATCCGGCCGCCGTCGGTGCCGGAGGGCACGGCGCGCCTGCGCCTGTCCCTCAACGCCGGCCTGCGGCCACACGATATCGAGGAATTTTCCGGCGCATTGCTGCACCTGCTGCCGCGAATTTGCGCATGACAAAGACGTTTGTTGTTGCCGGCACGGACACGGGAATCGGCAAGACGACCGTTGCCGCCATGCTCATGCTCGGGCTCAACGGCCGGTACTGGAAGCCGATACAGTCCGGCACGGAGGACGGCACGGACAGCGAGCGCGTCCGGACGTTGACCGCGTTGGCCGACGACCGGTTCGTGCCGGAAAGTTATGTCCTGTCGCAACCCTTGTCGCCACACCGCGCGGCCGAGATCGACGGAATCGAAATCGAAACCGCCCGGCTCGCGCTCCCCGAGACCAACGGAACCCTGATCGTCGAGGCAGCCGGCGGCCTGCTGGTGCCGGTGACGCGGCGAACGCTTCAGATCGAAATGTTCGCCGCGTGGGGCGCGCCCGTCGTGCTTTGCGCGCGCACCGCGCTCGGGACGATCAATCACACGCTGCTGTCGATCGAGGCTTTGCGCAATCGTTCTGTTGCTCTGCACGGACTGGTCTTTGTCGGCGACGACAACCCCGACAGCATAAGAACGATCGCCGAATTTTCGGACAGCCGCGTGCTCGGACGTTTGCCGTGGCTGGAAACCGTCGACCGCGCCGCGCTGCTGCGCGTGTTTGCGGAACGGTTCAGGTTGAAGGATTTTGAATGAACCAGTCGCCGATCTGGCATCCCTTTACCCAGCACGCGCTGCTGCCGGACTCGATTTTCATCGAACGCGCCGAAGGCGCGTATCTGTACCCGAGGGACGGCCGGCGCATCATCGACGGCATATCGTCGTGGTGGGTCAATATCCACGGCCACAATCATCCGAAGATCGTCACGGCCGTTCAGGCTCAGGCGGCAAAGCTCGATCAGATCATCTTTGCCGGGTTCACCCACGAACCGGCCGAAAGACTGGCGGCAAAGCTGCTGACCCTGACGCCGCCCGGTCTCACGCGCGTTTTTTTCTCCGACAGCGGATCGACCGCGGTCGAGGTCGCGCTGAAAATGGCGCTGGGCTTCCGGGCGCACAAAGGCGCCGCGCGACGTGGCGTGGTCGCGCTGGAGCACGCGTATCACGGCGACACGTTCGGCGCGATGTCGGTCGGCGCCCGCGGGCCGTTCAATGCCGCCTACGACGAAGTTGCTGTTTGACGTTCACCGCCTGCCCTTTCCGGAAAGGGGACGCGAACATGTGACGATCGAAGCCTTCGAACGGCTTTTGAAGAGCAATGCGGGCGACATCGCCGCGCTGATCGTGGAACCGCTGGTGCTGGGCGCGGCCGGGATGATGGTCTACGACGCCGACACATTGCGGGCGCTGCACGGACTGTGCCGACGGCACGGGGTGATCTTCATCGCCGACGAGGTGATGACGGGTTGGGGCGAACCGGAACGCGGTTCGCCTGCGAGCAGGCCGGCATAGCGCCGGACATCCTCTGTCTGTCGAAGGGGCTGACGGGCGGATTCCTGCCGCTGGCCGTCACGCTCGCCACGGAAGAAATCTATCAGGCGTTTTACAGCACCGATCGCGCCAGAACGTTTTTCCACTCATCCTCGTTCACCGGAAATCCGCTCGCCTGTGCAGCGGCCTGCGCGTCGCTGGAGCTGTGGGACGAAGAGCCGGTGATGGAACGCATACGGGCCATCCACGAGCAGCAGGCCGCGCTGCTGCCCCGGCTGCAAGCGCGCCCGGATGTGCAAAACGTGCGGCACATCGGCACCATCGCCGCCTTCGACGTCGCCAATGCCGGGCGCGGATATCTTTCCGACGTCGCGCCGAAGCTCTATCGATATTTCGTGACCCACGGCGTGCTGCTGCGCCCGATCGGCCAGTCCGTCTACATGCTGCCGCCCTATTGCGTGTCCGCAGCCGATCTGGACGACATCGTCAGCACCATCGAACGCGCGCTCGATGCTCTCCGCGAGGGGGAGTTATGAGGATTCGTATGAGAAGTTTTTCCGGCGGGTCCGTGGCTGCGGGGGGAAGGCATCGGTGGGCGAAACGACCATACACGGGAAGTGCACAGCGTGTTCAGTGTGCCCGATTGCACCCGATGGCCTCACGAGAAGCGTCGAAAGTGAAGCGCGGTCGAAATCGCCGCATCGAAATTCTCTGCGTTGGGTGATCCAGTCCGGCCAGCGATCGTCACGCCCGCAAGCGGCGGTACCACTGTTCAGTCGATGCGGGGTTGCATGATCCCTGCGGGCGCAATGAGTTGCAATGACGACCGCAACATCGCATAGGCGTGCGCGCCGAGCAGACGCTTGTAGTCGGCCTCAAGCCGTCGGTTAAACGTGTGGACGAGACGCGTGACCTGCAGCGCGGCGGCGGTCGGAACGATGCGTTTGGCGCGTCGGTCGGACAGGTCGGGCTTTCGGCTGACGTAGCCCATCCGCTCGAGCTCGTCCACCAGTTCGCCCATGGCGGCTTTCCCAATTCCGGCGCGAGCCGCCAAAGTGGTGGCGCGCGTACCTTCCCGATCGATATTGGCGAAGACGGCGCCGTGCTTCGGTCGAATCACGCTGTGTCCGTTGCGATGCAGGGTTTTCGTCAGCTCCCGTGCGCTCGCCTGATAGGCGTAGAGCAGCAGCGACTGAGTGTAGGGCTCGGCCATTCTTGACTCTTCCGACTGGTAGCCATATCGTATTGTAACCATACTAACTGGGAGCGTGTCGATGACGCAAGCTGACCAACAATCCGAAATTGCGCTTAAGTCTGTTATCAACGGTCTGGTCACCGCATGGAACCGTCATGACGCCCGCGCCTTCGCGCAACACTTCGCCACGAACGCGGATTTTACCAACGTGTTCGGCATGCGCGCCAAAGGCCGCGAGGCCATTGCGCAATTCCACACGCCGATTTTCAACTCGATGTTCAGGGACAGCCGGCTGGTTGCGACAGAAACGACAGTCCGCATCCTGAGGCCCGATGTCGCAGCAATCGATGCTCGCTGGGAAATGACCGGAGCGCGCGATCCACATGGGAACGAATGGCCGATGCGGAAGGGGCTGATGAACCTGGTCGTAACGCGCGAAGGCGCGTCGTGGTCCGTTGCGATCATGCATAATATGGATCTTCCGTCCGACAGTTTGGCCGAAGCGCAGCAAAAGCTGGGCCCCGGGAAGGAGGCATCGGCTTAACGGGCTGCGAAAAATACGCTGGTGGCGGAGAGGGAGGGATTCGAACCCCCGATACGGTTGCCCGTATGCCGCATTTCGAGTGCGGTGCATTCAACCGCTCTGCCACCTCTCCACGAGTGCAAAATTGCGGTCGCAACGCGGGTATTTAGCCGCGTGGCGGGTGCGAGACAAGGGCGCAGGCGCCGGGGCGCGTTGCGACGCTTGAAAGGCGAAAACAGCGCGGTTACGCCATACGTATGATCGAGGCCGAAGTCTTCATCGTCGGCGGCAGCCTGGTCGGCCTGTCCGCGGCGGCGTTCCTTGCCTCGCATGGCGTCCGGACCTTCGCGGTGGACCGCCACCACGGCACCGCCATCCACCCGCGGGCCGGGCACTTTCACCTGCGCACGCTGGAAGTACTGCGCTCGATCGGGCTCGAGGGCGCGGTCCGGGCCGCGTCCGGGGAGCAGTTCGATCCCGACGGCGGTATCAACGCCGTGGAGTTGCTCGCCGGCCGCGAGATCGCAAGCTACATCGCGAATCTCAACGAGGGCGTGGCGGCGATCAGCCCGTCGACCCGGCTGTTCATGACGCAGCAGAGTCTCGAGCCGCTCATTCGCACCCGCGCGGGCGAACTGGGCGCAGGCCTGCGCTATGCCACCGAACTGGTGTCGTTCGAACAGGACGCGGACGGCGTCACCGCGCACATCCGCAACGTCGTGACCGGCGAGACGGACACCGTGCGCGCCAGATACATGATCGCAGCGGACGGCAACCGCAGCCCGGTGCGTGAACGGCTCGGCATCGCCACGCGCGGTCCCGGCCACCTCTGCGACTGCGTCACCATCTACTTTCACGCCGACTGCGGCGCGGCGCTGCGCGGCCGCAATCTCGGGGTGATCTATGTGTTTAATCCCGATCTGCGCGGCTTCTTCCGTCTGGTGCGGACCGGCGATTCCGGCTTCCTCGCGGTGATGACGCGCGGCGACATGTCCCGGCCCGATGCGCTGGATGTCGCGCGCGGGATCGACAGGGACCGCGCCGTCGCATTCGTGCGGTCGGCGACCGGCATGCCGGACGCCAATGTGGTGATCGAGGATATCGCCACCTGGCGCGCCGTGGCCGAAGTGGCGGAGCGGTTTCAGGACGGCCGTGTCTTTCTGGCCGGCGACGCGGCTCACGTGATGCCGCCGATGGGCGGCTTCGGCGGCAATACCGGCGTGCAGGATGCCCACAATCTCGCCTGGAAGCTCGCCCTGGTGCTCAAGGGTCTCGCCGGCCCCGGTCTGCTCGCGACCTACGATGCCGAACGGCAGCCGGTCGGCGAGCTGGCGATCCAGCAGGCCTATACCCGCTACGTGCTCCGCGTTGTGCCCGAACGCGGGCAGGAGGGCATGCAACCGCTGGTCGACGATCTCGCTCTGGAAATCGGCTATCGCTACCATTCGGCCGCGATTGCCGCCGAAGCCGGCAGCGGCACCGCGCTCTACGGAGATCCGCGACAGTCACGGGGGATGCCGGGCACGCGGGCGCCGCATGTGCTGCTGCAACACGACGGCGAACGGATATCGACGCTCGACCTGTTCGGCAGGAATTTTTGCATGCTCGCCGCCGCGGATGGCGAGGCGTGGTGCGACGCTGTCCGCGCCGCCGCGGCCATGTCCGAGCTGCCATTCGATGTCCGCCGGGTGGCACCGGGAGAGAGCGTGAGCGATCCCGACGGACATTTTCCCGAGGCGTATGGCCTGTCTTCATCCGGCGCCGTTATCGTGCGGCCCGACGGTTTCGTGGCGTGGCGGTCGCGCGAAGCGGGCGCGACGCCGGAGCCGGTGATGAGGACAGTGCTGTCGACGCTGCTGTGCAGGAATAACTAGCGTTCGCGCGGGGCGCGGGTCGCGTTCAGCTCCCGGTAAAGACCGGCTTGCGCTTTTCCATGAACGCGGTGCGGCCTTCGGTGTAGTCGCGGCTGCCGAAGCAGGCTTCCACCATCCGTTCGACGCGGGGGATGTTGCGTTCCGATTCGTCCTTGAGGAGTTCGCCGACCGTGAATTTCACCGCCTCGATGGTGAGCGGCGCGTTGGCGCTGATCGTGTCGGTCATCGTCTTTACGTAACTTTCAAGCCCGGCCGCCGGCACCACCCGGTTCACCAGCCCCATCGCCAGCGCCTCCTGCGCATCGAACTGGCGCGCGGTGTAGAAAATCTCCTTGGCGAACGACGGGCCTACGACATCGATCAGCCGCTTGAGCCCGGTGTGGCCGTAGCCGAGGCCGAGCTTCGCCGCCGGCACGGCAAACTTCGAATCGTCCGAGCAGATCCGCAGGTCGCAGCAGACCGCGAGCGCAAGACCGCCGCCAACGCAATAACCGCGGATCATCGCGATCGTCGGCTTGGGAAACCCGTAGATGCTGTCGAAGGCGGCCGCGGTCTTGACGTCGTAGGCGCGGGCGGCATCGAGCGAGGCGCGCTGGTCCGCGAACTGCGAAATGTCGGCGCCGGACACGAACGCCTTTCCGCCGGCGCCGGTCAGCACGACGACGCGGACCTCGCTGTCGGCGGCGAAACCGGCCAGCACGCTGGTGGTGGCTTCCCACATCTCCACCGACATGGCGTTGCGCCGCTCGGGATTGTTGAAGGTCACGATGCCGACGCCCGCTTCCTTGCGTGCGAGCACCTTGTCGGTTTGCGTCATGGCTTGTTCCTGTAAACGGGTCTCAAACTGAAATCGTCCACGGCGTCACACCGCATTGGCCTTGTGCAGCGCCGCGATCTCGCGCGCCTTGAAGCCGAACTCCTTAAGCACGGCGTCGGTGTGCTCGCCGAGTTTCGGCGGCCGCGCCACGAGCTTCGACGGCGTACGCGACAGCCCTACCGGCTGGCCGACCAGCCGCAGCTTTTTGGTTCCGGCGACCTTTTGCGCGATGCCGAGATGTCTGACCTGCGGATCGGCGAACACCTCGTCGATCGAATAGACCGGCCCGCAGGGCACGCTCACCCCGTTGAGCAGTTCGACCCATTCGGCGGTGGTGCGGGTTTTCAGGTGGCTTTCAAGCTCGGCATTGAGCGCGTCGCGGTTGTCGGAGCGCAGCTGCTCGGTCGCGTATTCCGGCTTCTTCAGCAGTGCGTCGGCGCCGATGGTCCGGCACAGCCGCTCCCACATTTTCGTGCCGTTGGCCGCGACGTTGATGTATCCGTCGCGGGTCCTGAACGCGCCGGTCGGAATGCTGGTCGGATGATTGTTGCCGGCCTGCTTCGCGACCTCGCCCTCGACCAGATAACGGGCCGCCTGAAAGTCGAGCATGAAGATCTGCGCCTGGAGCAGCGAGGTCTCGACCGCCTGGCCCTTGCCGGATTTCTCGCGCTCCATCAGCGCCACGAAAATGCCGAGCGCCGCGAACAGGCCGGCGCAGAGATCGGCGACCGGAATCCCGACGCGGAACGGGCCCTGCCCCGGCGGCCCGGTGATCGACATCAGCCCGCCCATGCCCTGCGCGATCTGGTCAAACCCCGGACGGTCCACATAGGGCCCGTCCTGGCCGAAGCCGGAAATGCTGGCGTAGACCAGGCGCGGGTTAATCCGCGACAGCGTTTTGTAATCGATGCCGAGCCGCTTCTTGACGCTCGGCCGGAAATTCTCGATCAGCACGTCGGCCTTTTTGACCAGCCGCCTGAAGGCTGCGAGCCCTTCCGGCGTCTTGAGGTTGAGCGTGATGCTGCGTTTGTTGCGGTGCAGATTCTGAAAATCCGACCGTTCGCGTGGCCCGCCCATCGCGTCTTCGGTTCCCGGCGGGGCCTCGATCTTGATGACGTTCGCGCCCCAGTCGGCAAGCTGGCGGGCGCAGGTCGGACCGGCGCGCACCCGCGTCAGATCCAGCACCGTCAGGCGCGCGAGCGCCTTCGAGGCGCGGGGATGGGGCACTGACGAATCTCCTTTCCAGGTTCCGGGAGAGCCAGAACTTCCCCGATCCCGCGGGGGTTGTCTACCGGCCGGCGGCGGCGGACTGCCCGTCGCCCGGTGCAGACGATTTGTCAGGCCGGGGTGTGGAACAATGGGCACGGAGCAGCCATCTCTGTGGCACTGCGCCGGACGACCCCGAGCAGGAGTTGCGCCGGCCAACCCGCCGTTCCGTAACCAGGCAGTTCCGTGACCAGGCAGTCGCCATGACCGATTTTCGCCGTGCCGCCATTGTTTTTCTGATGGTCCTGTCAGGCGGCGTGGCTGCCGCGCAGGAGCGCGGCGGCCACGCCGCCACCGAACGCTCCGGCCGCGGCGAACCGGGCCGCCAGGAACAAAGCGGTCAAAGCGGGCCCGGCGTGCTGTCGCTGCTGCCGCCCAATTCCGTCACCGAACACAGCATCGATTTGCCGTCGGGCAGGCTCGCCTACACCGCGACCGCCGGGACGCTGTCGCTGTTCGATCAATCCGGCGAGCGGTCGGCGGCGATTTTTTACACCGCTTTTGTCGCAAAACCGGGCGATCCGCGGCGGCCGGTGACATTCGTCTTTAACGGCGGCCCGGGTGCCGGCTCCGCGTTCCTCAATCTCGGCCTTGTCGGACCGCGCATCGCCTCGTTCGGCAAGAATTATGACGGCGCCAGTGTCCGCCTCGTCGACAATCCGGATACCTGGCTTGCCTTCACCGACCTCGTGCTGATCGATCCGGTCGGCACCGGCTGGAGCCGGCCCGCCAAATCCGACGGCGGCGCCGCCTTCTGGAGCGTGCGCCGCGACGCGGAGTCGCTCGCCAAGGCCATCGCGCTTTACGTGGCGAAGAACAGCCGCGTCAGTTCGCCGAAATATATTCTGGGCGAAAGCTACGGCGGCTTTCGCGCCGCCAAGGTGGCGCGCGTCCTGCAGGACAATCAGGGCATCATCGCAAGCGGAATTCGTCATGGTCTCGCCGATGATCGACGGCGCATTCCAGTTCGGCGGCGACCGGCTTGCGCTCGGGGCTGCGCTGCAACTGCCGTCGCTTGCCGCCACCGAACTCGAGCGCACCGGCACGTTCAGCGTCGCGGCGCTGGCCCAGGCAGAGCGCTTCGCGCTCACCGACTATCTGTCCGCGCTGGCAGGCCCCCCGCTCACCGGCGCCGCCGCGCACGACTTCTACGCACGCGTCGCGAAGATGACGGGATTGCCGGAGGATGTGGTCACGCGTACGCGCGGCTTCATCCGCGAGACTTACATCAAGAATTTGCGTGCCGGCGAGCACAAGATCGTCAGCCATTACGACGCGACGTTCGCGCTCGACGATCCCAATCCGGAATCGGAAAGCGCCCGGGGGCTCGACCCGGTGCTCGACGGCTTCATTCGCGCCTATGGCAGCGCGTTCGTCGCCTACGCCCGGGACGAACTCGGCTTCAGGACCGAGATGACCTACAACCTTCTGGCGTCGGACATTTCCGGGCAGTGGGACTGGGACGGCGGCGGCGGCCGGTCGCAGCCGAGCGCGACCGAGGATCTGCGCGAACTGCTCGCGGTCACGCCATCGTTCCGGCTGATGATCGCGCACGGCTACAGCGACATGGTCACGCCTTACAGCGTGTCCCGCTACATTCTCAATCACATGCCGCCGGATCTGGTGGGCGGCGAGCGTGCCGAACTTCGGCTCTACCGCGGCGGCCACATGTTTTATACCGATCCGCAATCGCGCCGCGCCTTCACCGCTGACGCCCGCGCGGTCTATTCAGCGCCGTAATTCCGCAGCGGTTCGTCCGCCCGGGAAAAAGCCGCGCCGTCGCCGGTCACTCGCCGAGATACGCGGCCTTGACCTTGGCGTCCGTGGACAGCGCGGCTGCGGTATCGGCGCCGACGATGTGGCCGTTGTCGAGCAGATAGCCGCGGTCGGCGATCGCAAGGCTCTGCTTCGCATTTTGTTCGACCAGAAAAATCCCGACGCCGGCTTCCTTGATGCGCGCCAGAGTCCGAAACAGCTCCGAGCACAGCAGCGGGGAGAGCCCGAGCGAGGGTTCGTCGAGCAGCAGAATGGTCGGCGCCGACATCATCGCCCGGCCGATGGCCACCATCTGGCGTTCGCCGCCGCTCATGGTCCGCACGATCTGCTTCTGGCGGAGCTTGAGCTTGGGAAACAGACCGAGCACGCGCTCGAGATTGGCGGCTTCGCCTTTGCGCGCGCGCGCCGGATGGGCGCCCAGCGTGAGGTTTTCCTGCACCGTGAGGTCGGCGAAAATGCCGCGATCCTCCGGCACCAGCGCGATGCCGGTTTCGACGATCTCGTAAGGCATCTGGTTGGTGATGTCGGCGCCGTCCATCAGCACCGTGGCGCCTTCCATTTTGCGGGTCTGTCCGGCGATGGCGCGCAGGAACGTGCTCTTGCCGGCGCCGTTGGCGCCCAGCATGACCACGATCTCGCCCTGCGAGACGGTAGCCGAAACGTTTTCCAGCGCGCGGTGGCGGCCGTAGAACACCGAGACGTTGCGGGTCTCAAGCATTTTCGTCTCCGAGATAGGCCCGGATGACGCCGTGATCGGCCAGCACCTCGGCGGGCGTACCCTCGGCGATTTTGGCGCCGCTGTTCATCACCACGCAGCGGTCGCACAGGCTGCGGATCGCGTGCATGACGTGCTCGACGATGATGATGGTGCAGCCCTCGACCCGCAGCTGCTCGATCAGCGCGATGCCGATCCTGAGCTCGGTGGGATTGAGGCCAGCGAGCCACTCGTCGAGCAGCAGCACTTTAGGGTCGGACGCAAGCGCCCGCGCCAGTTCGACACGCTTCTGGTCGATATAGGTCAGCGCCGACACCGGCGCGCTGGCGGCATTCGGCAGGCCGACCAGCCGCAGCAGCGCGTGGGAATGGTCGGTCAGCTCCTTGCCCCAGCGCCGCGCGTGACCAAACACGCCGCCGGAGCTGACATTCTCCAGCACGGTCATCGCCGGCAGCATGCGCACAAGCTGGAAGGTGCGGGCCACGCCCCTGCGCGCGACGTGGCTCGCCCCCCTGCCGGAAATGACCTCGCCATAAAGCGATATCTCGCCGGAGGTCGGCCGAAACGCGCCGGAGATCAAATTCATCATCGTGGTCTTGCCGGAGCCGTTCGGCCCGATCAGCCCGAGTACTTCCTTCGGGGCGAGCGACAACGACATATTGTCAACCGCGACCAGGCCGCCGAAGCGCTTGGTTACGCCGGTTGCGGTCAGCGCGGCGGTGGTGGTGACATCAAGCATGAGGGATGTTCCGCCGCAGCATCCGCGCCAGCGCTCCGGGTGACGATGCGCCGTCCTTGCCGCCGTCTTTGGCGCGGCGGTTCAGCACGTCCTCGATCACGCCGGTCAGTCCGTTCGGAATTACGTAAACGATCAGCAGGAAGCAGACGCCGAGCAGCAGCGTGGTCTGCGACGGAAAGTTGATGGCGATCAGTTCCCAGACCAGCACGAACGGAATGACACCGATCAGCGGGCCCCACAGCCGGTGGGTGCCGCCGAGCAGCGCCATGATCACCACCTGGAACGACAGGAACGGACTGAACGCGACGACCGGCTCCACATAGCCCCAGCGCGGCGCCACCACGGCGCCGGCCACCGAAGCAAACGTGCTGGAAATGATGAACAGAACCACCTTGGCGCGGGCGGTGTTGATGCCGCAATGCACGGCGACGACTTCATCGTTGCCGATGATGCGCAGGGCGAAACCGAGCCGCGAACGGCCGATCCGCCAGCCGACCACGAACACCGCTGCCGCCAGCAGCAGAAGCTGCCAGTAGTACATCGGCTCGGTGCGCTCGACGCTCACATACAGTCCGCTCATCGTGCCGAGCACGTGCTGAAGCCAGGTCATGATCTGGCGCACCAGTTCGGCGAGGCCGAGCGAGAAGATCACGAAGTAGACGCCGGCGACGCGCAGCGTGGCGAGGCCCACCACGGCCGCCAGCACCGCGCCGGCGACACCGGACGCGAGGATCAGCACCGGATAGGGCGCCATATCGATGCCGCCGGCGGTGACGTACATGCCGATGCCGAAGAACGCCGCCGTCGAAAGCGCGATGTAGTTGGTCGGGCCGGAGAACAGCAGCCACGACGTGGACAGCGCCGTGTACATCACGATCGAAATCGCGAGTTGCAGCGCATAGCCGTCGGCAAACAGCGGCACCAGCGCGGCGAGCGCGAACAGGCCAACGGTGATCAGAAGATTGCGGCCTTCGCCGGCGGTCAAACCGACGCCGGCGCCGAGCACCGGCGGCGTCACGATTTTGGTTTCCAGTTCGCTCATGCCGTGCGCCTCCCGAACAGGCCCTCGGGCCGGACCAGCAGCACGATCATGAACAGGACGTAAGCCGCGGCGAGCGTAAGACCAGGATCGACCAGCGTGGCGACAGCGGTTTCGGCAAAGCCCAGAATGAAAGCCGCGACGATGGTTCCGCGGATGTCCCCGACGCCGCCAAGAATGACGATCACCAGCGCCTTGAGCGTGAACACCACACCGAGCGAAACGTCGAAGGTGAGGAACATGCTCAGCAACCCGCCGCCCACCGCCGTCACCGCGCCGCCGAGGGCGAAAGCAAACGCCGACGTGCGCACGACATTGATGGAGACAAGTCCCGCCGCGGACGGATTGACCGAAACCGCCCGCAACGCGAGGCCGGCGCGCGTTTTATGCAGCCACAGATACAGCGCGGCACAGAGCAGGACCGAAGCGAGGAAGGCTACCACGCGGTTGAGTCCGTAGCGTTCGCCGAAAATGAAAACCGGCTGCGCCAGGTACGAATAGTCCAGATACTCGCCGCCGAAGATCGCAAGCATCACGCCGACGGCAATAAAGCTCAGCCCGAATGTCGCCAGAATGCTGTCGACCTCGAGCCTGGCCTGGTTTTTTGCGCGCCGGACCAGCGGATAGATCAGCACGCGATAGATCGCCCAGTTCAGGACGAAGGCCGCGGGCGCCACCAGAAACAGCGCGAACAGCGGACTCGCGTGCGTGCCGGCATAAAACCAGAAAGTGCTGAATGCCCCCGCAATCAGGATTTCGCCGTTGGCGAGATTCATGATGCGGGCGACGCCGTACTGCAATTGCAGCCCCATCGCCATCAGGGCATAGGTGCCGCCGAGCAGCAGACCGATGATAACGATATCCATGTCGAACGGTGTGTCGATTCAGGTTCAGGGCGGATAAGCCTCCAGGGCGCATCTCCGCCAGCCAGTTGAAATCACCCGCCGTTGTCCCCGGCCGTCAGGCCGGGGACGAAGCGCGGTACCGGAGGTCTTGAGTCAGCCGGGCAGACCAGCCGCCCAGCGTTCCGGGGGGACTTTTATCCCCAGCTGCTCTTCAGCTTGGTGTCCGAGTAATGGTCGAAGCCTTCGCCGGCCACGGCGGCGAAGAAGCCGTTCTGCCACTGACCGACCGTGAAGACCTTGTTGAGGATCTGGTCGGGCAGTTCGACCTCGCCGACCAGGGTGTTGAACTTGCGGTTCCGGAAGTGCGCCGCAATCGCGGACCGGTCGGTGGTTCCAACCGCTTCGATCGACTGCGTGAGCATTTGCAGCATCGAGTAATAGAAGGGGCTGCCCCAATAGTCGGCGTCGACCTTGGTGATTTCCTTATGCCGTTTATAGAAATCGCGGATTTCCGGCGAGTCATTGACGCCGCCGGCGCCGAGAACGTTTTCGGCCGCCGCGCCGTTTTTCTGCGAGAAGCCCTGGAACGCGCAGCCGACCGCCGAGTAGTAGGCCTTTACGTTAAGGCCCTCGATCTTGGCAGCGTCCGCGAGACCAAACGTGTCGGGCGGATAAGACCAGGCGACGAACGCGTCGGGATTGGCAGCCTTGGCGGCCTTGATCACCGGCGTGTAGTCCTGCGTACCCAGCGGATATGACTTGTCGTAGACGACTTCGAAGCCCGCCTGCTTGAACAGCGGGCGCCCTGCATTGGCAAGCTCGATGCCGAAATCGTCGCCGACGTTGACCGCGGCGACTTTGTTGCCGATCTGGCCGCTGTCTTTCAATTTTTTCAGTACGCCGATCGCGCCCTTCGCATAGGCCGTGGTCGACGACTGGAACATGAAGAAGCCGGGATACTTTTTCACCAGCATCGGCCCCTGGTCGGTGACGCAGGCCTGCGTGAGCTGCGGATAGCCGTGCTTCGCGAACGTCGGCGCGCTGGCGAGGTTGAAGCCGGTGGCATACACGCCGCCGATCCAGTCCACCTTGTCTACGGTTGCGAGACGCTCGACCGCCTTGATGGTCTCGGGCGGCTGCGTGCGGTCGTCGTATTCGATCAGCTGAATCTTGCGCTGGCCGTCTTTCAGCTTGAGGCCGCCGCGCTCGTTGATCTCGTGCGCCCACAACTGATAAGGCGGGAAATGCGTGACCGCGGCGCCCGGCGCGAGCGGACCGGTCTTCGCGCCGACAACGCCGACTTTGTAAACGGCGGTATCCGCGGCGGCCACGCGCACGAACGGCGCGGTGACCGCAGCAGCAGCCGAATATTTAAGGAATTCACGTCTTTTCATGATTACCTCCCCTGAAGATCTCAGCCTGGCGGGTTGCGGTCCCGTCGTTTCTTGGCTCAACGAATGATAGCCAGATAAACTCGCGTTGCATAGTGCTCCGCAGAACGGCTTCGGTTTTTTATTGTCGAACCGGCATTATTACCATTACCGAACCCGACATGATTAACAGCCGCGGGGCGTTGTTGTTCGCCGGACACAACGCGACCGTGCGCGCCGCAGTGCGGCGCGCGTTCGTTCAAACAAAATGAATTTTTCAGGGCGCGCGCTGGTTTGTGTGCGGCGGTCGCGATGCGGGCGATCGGGCTTTGGGCGACTGCCCAACCCGTCACAGATACTGTTCAACAAATAACAATCGCTGGGCGGCCTTCGTGGATGCTCCGGCGATCAGCCCGCCGCGCCAGGATCAAGATCGTATTTCTTGCACATCTTGCGGACGATCTCGACGTCCTTGCCGCCGGCGATCAGACCGACCACCGCAGAAGAGACCTTGCCGGCACTGACCTGGGCCTCGACGATGTAGGCCTGCCACCCATTGTACGCCGGGTACGGGCTTTTTGCGTTGACCATCCCGCAGTAATTGACCTGACCCTCTTCCGAAACGGGAATGGTCGGCCAGCGGTATTGTGCCGCGTTCGCATCCTTGATCGAGAGTGCGATCGCGTCGCTGATGATCTTCTTCTCGGGGAGCGTCAGCTCGCGCTGCCCCTGGGTATTGGCCGCCCCCGCGCCGCTCAATCCGAGCAGGCCTTCAGCGGGCGTCCGCGACGAGGCGGAGGACGACGATGACGACGACGATCCGGTGAACGGCAACGAAGAGCCGGCGCAGCCGGCAAGTCCGAGGCTCGCGGCCAGCACAAGAGCGGCCCATCGTGAGGCGGCGCCGGTCGAGCCGGATTTCAGCAGTGGCGACGCGGGTCGCGTCCGATTGTTCAGGATATTCATAGGCGTGTCAGCAGTCCCCTGTGCCTCGGGTGTACCTAGCATCATACCCGCGGCGTCGCCAACAGAACAGCCACGCAACCGTGGCGCCGATTCGCGTCTCCGCTGCCGCCGGCTTTATGCGGGCTCCAAAGGGGCGATTTCGGGGCGCCTGTGCACCGTGACGCGCAGTACGGGAGCAGCACGGAGCCCGATCTTCGCCGGCGCGGCATTTTTGCCACGCTGTTTCATGGCTGCATTTTTCTGCTGAAAAACGCTGTCTTCCGCGCGTTGCGCGACGCCGCGCCGGGGTCCGGGCGGCTGCACGACTTTTGCCGGCCAACGTTCAGTCCGACAGTGTGGCTTTTGTGCACTAGCGCCCGGAACAGCCGCCGATAAGGTCCGCGCGTCACATGTCGGAGACGGGAATCAAATGAAGACGTTGGCTTTGGCGCTGGTTGCTGCGCTGTCTCTCCTTAGCATCGCCGGCTGCACGACTGCGCCTCCGCCACCGATGGTGCACAAGGGGTAAGGCTGTATAAGCCGGGGTTGGGGGAAAGGGCCGGCTTCGCGCCGGCCCTTTTCATTTGGTCACCGCTTCGCTGCCCGTCCGAAAGGGGCGGTTCGGCGTCGGACGGTCAGTGCCGCACAGTCAGCCGGTCAGGATGCGGCGCTGACGAGCACCGGCATCCGCGCGACCACAGTATTGCGCCCGCGCCGCTTGGCCGCGTAGAGCGCGCGGTCGGCGGCTTCGACCAGATCCGATGCCATTTGACCTTTTTGCGGCACCATGGATTCGACCCCGATGCTGATGGTGACGAGGCCGTGGGGCGTTTCGGCGTTGGCGATCATCAGATCCTCGATCGCCCGGCGCATTTCGTCGCCGAGCACCCGGGCCCGCTCAAGCTCCAGACCCGGAAGCAGCAGGGCGAACTCCTCGCCGCCATAGCGCGCAACCAGCACCGCGAATTCAAGACTGACCAGCGACAGGGTTTCGCCGACCGCGCGCAGGCAGGCATCGCCGCGGACGTGGCCGTAGCGGTCGTTGAACAGCTTGAAGTGATCGATATCGACCATGATCAGCGCCAGCGGCTGCGCAAGTTCGGCGGCCCGCTTCCAGTCGCGATCAAGCTCGCGATCAAAGCCGCGGCGATTGGCCAGCCCGGTCAGCCCGTCGAGACTCGCGAGTTCCTCGAGATGTTCGTTGGCGATCTTCAGTTCCTCTTCACGCTCGGCAAGCTTGTGCGCCATCTCGTCGAACGCCGCGGCCAGCGGCTGGAATTCCGCGATCCACGCCTCGTCGGCGGCGCGCACTTTGAGATCGCCGTGACCGAACCGCGTCACCGTGCGCACAAGCGAACCGATCGGCCGCAAAATCAGCCGCTCGCCGCCGAACCAGGCCACCAGCAGCACCGCGAACCCGAAGAACGCCAGCTGCACATAGGCGATACCGATTTCGCGCTCGATTCCGCTTTGCACGACGCGTTCGTCGAGACCGACCGCGAGCCGCGCGCGCGTCCACGGCACCCGGACGTAAGCGAAGATTCGCCGCACCCCGTCGAAACCGGCGCTGGTCACGGTGCCTTCGTCGTTGGCCAGCATGTCGCGCGCGAGCTGGTGGCCCGAGAAATTCCTGCCGATCAATGCGGCCTGATCGTCGGAGCCTGCCAGCAGAGTACCGGCGCCGTCGATCAGCGCGACCGAAGTGCCTGAACGCTCGGCGGCCGTATCGACAAGATCGGCGGTCCAGTTGAGATCAATGGAGGCCAGCACCACGCCGGTGAATACGCCGGTCTGGTTGATGATCGGAAATGTCGCGATCAGGCCGGGAGTCTGATGCACCCGCCTGATGAGATAGTCGCTCAGCACGAAACCGCGTTCATGCATCGCGGCCTGGAAATACGGCCGGTCGGAGACGTTCAGGCCGATCGCCTGCGGGTCGGTGGCACAGATGATGCGGCCGTCGAGCCCGGTGATGTTCAGCCCGCGGAGCCACGGCACGCTGCGGGTCAGGTCCGCGAGCGTGCGGTTGCAGTCGGGGTCGGCCGGAGGCATCCGGGCGTAGACGCGCGCCACGATCTGGAGCAGCGCGCGCATGGAATTGACGCTCTCGCGCTGCGCCGCGGCTCCGTCGCGCGCAAGATCGATGACGCGCGACTGCGCGAGTTCCGTGCGATCCGCCCGCTGGTGCTCGAGGCCGCGAACCCGTTCGGCGACAAGCGGGGTGACCGCAAGCAGCGCGACGACCATCACGCGGCCACGAATGCTCAGCAATGGTTTCTTGCGCCGCGACGCATTGCCGGATTCGGGTCTTCGCTGCAGCATCATTCTTCCCATCCCCGCGTTCCGTAACCTGGCAGAAATACGTAAAGATGGACTTCGACCCGGTGTTAAAATTGAATATTCCCAAGTCGCGCTAACGAAATGGAAAGCATGAAGCCCGGTGATGGACTTGCGGCCGTACGCGACGACATCGCGCGCGCCTGTCGCGACGCAGGACGCGATCCGGCGGGCGTGGCGCTGGTGGCGGTATCGAAAACTCACGACGCCGCCGCGATCGAGCCGGTGATTGCCGCAGGCCAGCGCCTGTTCGGCGAAAACCGGGTGCAGGAAGCCAAAGCCAAATGGCCGCCTCTGATGCAACAGTACCGCGATATCGAACTGCATCTGATCGGCCCGCTGCAATCCAACAAGGCGAAGGAGGCGGTGGCTTTGTTCGACGCGATCCATTCGCTCGACCGCGCCAGTCTCGCCGAAGCACTGGGCAAGGAGATCGCCCGGCAGCACCGCAATCCGCTGCTTTTCGTCGAGATCAATACGGGCGCGGAGCCGCAAAAGGCCGGCGTCGCGCCGCAGGATGCCGATGGCTTCCTCGCCGTCTGCCGCGAGCAGTATGGGCTTAAGATTTCCGGCCTGATGTGCATCCCGCCCGCCGCCGATGCGCCGGCGCCGCACTTCGCGCTGACGGCGCAAATCGCCCGCCGCAACGGGCTCAAGCTGCTGTCGATGGGGATGAGCGCCGATTTTCCGGCGGCGATCGCGTTTGGCGCCACCCATGTCCGGGTCGGCACCGCGATCTTCGGCGGGCGCGCTGCCGCGACCTAGTTATGAATCAAGATTCGCGTGTTTCGCGCAAGCCGGCTCACGAGACGCTTCAGATCGGCCGGCCGCAGCGCGACGCATCCGGCCGTCGGCGCGAAACCCGGCCGTGCCACGTGGATAAAGACCGCGCTGCCACGGCCGGCGGTACGGGGCCGCGTATTGTGGTCGATTTCGACAAACAGGTCGTAGAGCGCGTCATCGCGCCAAAGCCGGTCGCCTGGTTCATTGGCCGACCTGACGAAGGGGCGATTGTAGCGCCGGTCGCGCGGATCCTCGCACCAGGCGTCGGCCGTACCGATGCGGCGGAGTGGCAGTCGCGGTGCGTGGTCGCGGCAGGCGATCCGCCCGCCACCACACCCTCACCGGCCGAAACACCCCGCGCGGCGTCGCGCCGTCGCCTTCGCGCTTGCCGGCCAGCACACCGCCCCGTCCGAGCGCGACCGGAACAGTTAACGCCCCCGCGCGCAGCAGGCCCTGCGACCGCCGTCCTGGCCGCACGCGCACCTCGATCGTGCCCAATGAAATCCGTCGCATGCCATCATCGCCACGGCGCCGGTCCGAGGCGATTTCCCAACTGCCGCTTGCGCCTGTATCCTTGCATGTTCTACTTCGCGCGGGCGAAGCAGCAAATCGCCAGTGCGGCGATGACGCAAACCGGGGTGCAACTTGAGGGCCATACGATCGACCGGCGGGCCGGCTGCCGCGGGGAGTCCGCAGTAATGCCGAACACACGCAAGATCCTGATTGTGGACGACGACGCCGAGCTGCGCGATGCGCTGACCGAGCAACTGTCGCTGCACGAGGAGTTCGAGGCGGTCGCGGTCGACAGCGGCAGCAAGGGCGTGCAGACCGCGAAGGCCGGCCAGATCGACCTCGTGATCATGGACGTCGGCCTGCCGGACATCGACGGCCGCGAGGCCGTGCGCATCCTGCGCAAGAACGGCTTCAAGGCGCCGATCATCATGCTCACCGGCCACGACACCGATTCCGACACCATCCTCGGACTCGAGTCGGGCGCCAACGATTACATCACCAAGCCGTTTCGCTTCGCGGTGCTGCTGGCGCGCATTCGCGCGCAGCTTCGCCAGCATGAGGCGAGCGAGGACGCGGTCTTCACCATCGGCCCCTACACCTTCCGGCCAAGCTCGAAACTGCTGCTTAACCCCAAAGGCAACAAGGTCCGGCTGACCGAGAAGGAAACCTCGATCCTGCGCTACCTCTATCGCGCCGGACAGCGGCCGGTTTCGCGCGAAACCCTGCTTCAGGAAGTCTGGGGCTACAATTCCGGCGTGACGACCCACACGCTCGAAACACACATCTACCGGTTACGGCAGAAGATCGAGAAGGACGCCGCGGCCCCCGCCATCCTGGTCACCGAGGCCGGCGGCTACAAGCTGGTGCCGTAGATGCGGCTGCGATGACGATCGAGGAAGATATCGCTTTCCTTGAACGGATTCCGTTTCTCCGCCAGCTCGGCCGGCCGGCGATGCGCATCCTTGCCATCGGCGCCGAGAGCTACAGCGTAGAGCCGGGTCAGGTTCTGTTCACGGCCGGCGAGATGGCGGACGGAGCCTATATCGTGCAGCACGGCTCGATCGGTCTTCGGCAGAACGGCCGAAACGAGGCCGAGATCATCGCCGGGCCGGGGACCCTGCTCGGCGAAACCGCCCTGCTCGCGGAAACGCGCCGGCCGGCAACAGCGGTCGCACGCGACCGGGCGACGGTGCTGCGCATTTCGCGCGCGATGTTTCTGAAAATGCTCGAAGGCTATCCGGATGCCGCGGAGCGGCTTCGCGATGCGATCACCGCGCGCGCCGAACGATGGGCGCGCGACATGGACAATTTGAGAGCCACGCTCGCGCCTGACGGCAAGCGGCGCTGAACGTCGCGCGTGCGAAAAAGCGCACGGCGCAAGTACCGGCAAGTCGTCCCGAACGCTCAAACAATCCGCGTCTTGTGTCCCGCCCAGTAGCGGTCGCGCAGCACGCGCTTGTACAGCTTGCCGGTCGGCAGGCGCGGCAACTCAGCTTCGAAATCGATCGAGCGCGGACATTTCTGGCGCGCCAGGTGCTGCGCGCAGAATGCCAGCAGTTCGGACGTTATCTCCGGTCCAGGCTCGACGCCGGGCATGAGCTGCACCGCGGCCTTCACTTCTTCGCCGAGGTCTTCGTTTGGTACACCGAACACCGCGGCGTCGGCGACCTTCGGGTGCGTGATCAGCAGGTTCTCGCATTCCTGCGGGTAGATGTTCACGCCGCCGGAAATGATCATGAAGGTCGCGCGGTCGGTGAGATAGAGATAGCCGTCCTCGTCGAGGTATCCGACATCGCCGACCGTGCTCATGGTGCCGTCGGGCGAGCTGGCTTCTTTCGTCCGCGCGGGATCGTTGAAATATTCGAACGCCTGGCCGGTGTCGAACCACAGCGTGCCGGGCGTTCCGGCCGGGCACGGATTCATGTCCGCATCGAGCACATGCAGCCTGCCGAACACGACTTTCCCGACGGTGCCGCGATGCGCGAGCCACTCGGCGCTGTCGCAGGCCGAAAATCCGATGGCTTCCGTCATGCCGTAATATTCCAGGATGATCGGTCCCCACCACGCGATCATCTGCTCCTTCACCGGCACGGGGCAAGGCGCGGCGGCGTGGACGGCGGTCTCGAGCGACGACAGGTCGTATCGTTTGCGGACCGCTTCCGGCAGCTTGAGCATGCGCGAGAACATGGTCGGCACAAGCTGCGAATGCGTTACCCGGTATTTCTCCACGAGCTGCAGATAGTGCTCCGGCTCGAACGTCTCCATGATGATCGCGGTGCCGCCGCGATCGATGGTCAGGCTGACCGCGGCCTGCGGCGCGGAGTGATAGAGCGGCGCCGGCGACAGGTAGATCATGCCGTCGCGATAGCGCCAGAGCCGGTCCAGAGACACGTAAAGCTGCAGTTGCCGGACCGGGGGCTGCTCCGGCAGCGGCCGCAAAATTCCTTTCGGCCGGCCGGTGGTGCCCGAGGAATAAAGCATGGCGATGCCGAGCGTCTCGTCGGCGATCGGCGTTGAGGGATACGGCGCGGTCGCCGCATCGAGGTTCTGCACGCGATCGCCGTCGCCCTCTCCGTCAACGATCAGGCACAGTTCGATGTTTGGGCAGTTCAGCAGCGCGACCGCCGCTACCGCGCGGTTCGCCTCCGACGTGATAAGAATTTTTGCTTCGCAGTTGTTGATGATGTAGGCGAGCTCTTCCGGCGTCAGAAACGAATTGACGCACGTGTAATAGAGCCCGGCCCGCGTGCCGGCAGCGCACGCCTCGACATACCGCGCGTTGTTTTCCATGAAGATGGCGTAGTGATCGAGCCGCTTGAGGCCGCGGGCGCGAAACAGATGGGCGAGCCGGTTGCTGCGGGCCTCGAGCTCGCCGTAGGTGATGACCTCACCGCTGTTCGCCATGATCACGGCCGGCTGACCGGCGCGCGCGACCGCGTGGTTGCCCGGATACATCGGACCTCCCTCCCCTGCAGTTCCGCCCTGGCAGTTCTTAAACTTACAAATTCAGCGTCGCGGTCACCGGCACATGATCCGACGGCCGCACCGCGCTCCGGTAATCCCTGGCCACAGCGATCGCCGAGACGCGGTCAGCCAGCATACCCGAAGTCCAGATATGGTCGAGCCGTCTTCCCCTGTCGGACAAAGTCCAGTCCGGCGAGCGGTAGCTCCACCAGGTGAAGAGCTTCGCAGGCTCCGGCACGAACGCACGGACGGCATCGACCCAGCCGCCGGCCTTCTGGATGCCGAGCAGTTTTTCGCACTCGATCGGGGTGTGCGACACCACCGACAGAAGCTGCCGGTGGCTCCAGACGTCGTATTCCAGCGGCGCGACATTGAGGTCGCCGACCATGATCGACCGTTCGGACGGCGACGGCCGCAGCGATTCGTTGGCGTGCATCTCGTCAAGGAAGGCAAGCTTGTGGGCGAACTTCGGGTTGACCGCAGGATCGGGAACGTCGCCGCCGGCCGGGACATAAAAGTTATGCAGCGTGAGCGGGTCTTTCAGCCCGGCGCGCTCGCCCAGCACGACCGCGGTATGGCGGCAGTCGCTTTTGCCGCAATAGTCCCGGATCGAGGTCGACTCGAACGGCAGCCGCGACAGCACCACGACGCCATGATGGCCCTTCTGGCCGTTGAGCGCGACGTGATCGTAGCCAAGCCGTTTGAAGCGCTTGAGCGGAAACCGGTCGTCGGGACATTTGGTTTCCTGGAGGCACAGGATGTCGGGCCGCACCGCCTTGATGAATTTGGCGACCAGATCGATGCGAAACCGCACCGAATTGATATTCCAGGTCGTGAGCGTGATTTGCATGCGGGATGTTTCGGGGCGCGGAAGACAGCTTATATGCAAAGCCAAGGGTTCGCCCACAAGGCAAATCCGACCGGTCTGCGGCAATGAGCGCGAGCTCCGCCGGCGTTGCGGACTGCGCGATGATTGCGGCTCCGGAGACGGACCATGCCAGCGCAGTCGCAACGGCCGCAGGTGGTGATCGTTGGCGCGGGCTTTGCCGGCCTCGAGGCGACGCGGGCGCTTGCCGGCGCCGATGTCGAGGTGACGCTCGTCGACGCGTACAACCACCATTGTTTTCAGCCGCTGCTTTATCAGGTGGCGACCGCCGCGCTGTCGCCGGCCGATGTCGCCTGGCCGATCCGCGCCATCGTGCGGTCGCAGAAAAATGTGCGCGTGATCATGGCGCAGGTGACCGGCGATCGATGTCGCGGCGCGCCGCGTGCACACCAGCCGAGATCGACCTCGCCTACGACTATCTGGTGCTCGCGACCGGCTCGACCCATTCGTATTTCGGCCATGACGACTGGGCGCCGTTCGCGCCGGGCCTCAAGCACATCGCCGACGCGACCGAGATCAGGCGCCGCTTTCTGCTCGCGTTCGAGCGCGCCGAAGTGACCGACGACGAAGCCGAACGCGGCAGCGTCTGCTGACCTTCGTCATCGTCGGCGGCGGCGCCACCGGCGTGGAAATGGCCGGCGCCATCGCGGAGGTGGCGCGCCGGACGCTTGCAGCACGATTTTCGCCGGATCGATCCGCGCACGTCGCGCATCGTCCTGATCGAGGCCGGACCGCGCCTGCTGCCGGCATTCCCGCCGCCGCTGTCGCAGTACGCCACGCCGCTCGCTGAAACAGCATGGGCGTCGACGGTCGAACTCAATCGCATGGTCACCGGCTGCGACGCGCAGCGGCGTATCGCTGGACGGCAGCCGCATCGAAGCCGCCACCGTGATCTGGGCCGCCGGTGTGATCGGCCTCGCCGGCGGCGAAGTGGATCGGCGCCGAAGCGGATCGTGCGGGCCGCATCAAGGTGCTGGGCCGATTTGAGCGTTCCGGGACGGCCCGAAATTTTCGCGGCGGGCGATACAGCGAGCGTCTGCGATGTTGAACGGCCAGCCCGTGCCCGGCATCGCGCCTGCGGCGAAGCAGATGGGACGCTATATCGGCAGGCTGATCGCGGCGCGCGTCACCGGACGCGAGCCGCCGCCACCGTTCGCCTATCATCACCAGGGCGACCTCGCCACCATCGGCCGCAAGTCCGCGGTTGTGAAGCTCGGCCCGTTTCAGCTTACGGGGTTCTTCGGCTGGCTGTTCTGGAGCGTGGTGCACATTTATTTTTTGATCGGGCTGCGCAACCGTTTCGTGGTCGCGCTGAACTGGCTGTGGAGCTACCTGACGTTCCAGCGCGGCGCCCGCCTGATCGGCACCGCGCCGCGTTGAGGCTCTGAAAGCCCGAACGGCCGGCGCAGGTTATCAGCAAATCAGATTTGCAGACCTTATTTGCAGACGTTGCGCCTGGCGCAATACCGCGCATTGACCCCCCTCCGGCCCCTCCTAAAGTTCCGCAGTCATCAGCAACCGGCGGGCCGCGAAATGGCGCGCCAGAGGGGCGCTGCCATGAAATTTGGAATGTTCTACCCCGTTGCCGTCGCCTCCGAAGCGGACCTCGGCAAAGGCCTGTGGGGGCTGGACCGCAAGCTTTACATGACGGCCATCGACGAACTGCGCGAGCAGGCGATCGCCGCCGACGAGACCGGCTGGACCTCGATGATGTTCGCGGAACATCATTTCGAGATCGAGGGCTACCACGTCACGCCCAACCCGCTCATGCTGAACGTTTATCTCGCGCAGCACACCAAACGGCTGCGTCAGGGCCAGATGGGTCTGGTGCTGCCGAACTGGAACCCGCTCCGTCTCGCCGAGGATATTGCGATGGCGGACCACCTCACCGGCGGGCGGCTCGACATCGGATTAAGCCGCGGCTACCAGCCGCGCTCGGTCGGCGTCATGGGCCAGCATTTCCGGGCCAACGCCGCCGGCACCGGCCGCGCCGAGGTGGAAGCCGTCAACAGAAGGATCGTCGAGGAATGGTTCGAGGTCATGCGCCGCTCGTGGACCGAGGATCTGTGGAATTATAAGGGCGAATTCATTTCGGTGCCGCCGGACGGCCTCGAATGGAATCATCCGATTTCCGCAAAGCTCAACGCCGGCGTCGAGAGCGGAATCCTGAAACAGGTCGCAACCGTCCCGAAACCGAAACAGCTTCCGTATCCGCCGCTGTTCACGACGCTGAGCCAAAGTCCTGAAACCATCAACTGGTCAGCCCGCATCGGGGCCTCGGTGGTTACGCTCGCGGCCGACCTCGATATCGTGCGCTGGGTGTTCGGCACCTACGTCGACGAGGCGGCCAAACACGGGCGCACGGTGCGCTCCGGCCAATACTCCACCAAAGGCGGCATGGTGCTGTGCCGCAACGTCGCCGTCGGGCGCACCCACGAGGAAGCGATGGAGACGGCGCGGCAGGGATCCGCGTTCTGGACCCACTGGCTCGGCGAGTTCGGCTTCTTTGAAGCGCTCCGCATGAAGGGCCAGGAAGGTCCGGTGCCGAAGACTTTCGAGCAGATGCTCAAGAGCGGATTTCAGATCGTCGGCACGCCCGATGAGGTCGGCGAGGAAATTCAGCGCCTCAAGGACACGCTCAACGTCGACTACATCATCTTCATTATGTATGCTGGAATGACCGAGCATAAGCGCATGCTGGAAAGCATCCGGCTGTTCGGCGAAAAAGTCATACCCAAATTCGCGGATGCACCCGGGCGGATGGCAGCGCGACAGATGCATGGACGATCGGGGGACCGGAGAGCACGGGGAGATCCGCTGCGTCGGTCGCGCACTCGATCTGCTCGAGATCATGCAGCGCGCGGCGCCTGCCGGGCATTCGCGTCGCCGACGCCGCCGCTCATCTCGGCATCGACCCCGCCACCGCCTCGCGGCTGCTCGCGACCTTGATATCGCGCGGTTATGCCAGCCGAACGCCGAACCGGCGCTTCACGCTTGGCGTCCGCTCGCTGCGGCTCGCAACGGGCTGGATCGACCGCCTGATGCAGGTGGCGGCGGCGCCGATGGCGCGGATCGCGAGCAGTTGCGGCGAGACCGTTTATCTCCTTCAGCTCGTGGGTTGCGAGGCGGTCACCGTGGCCCGGCTGTCGGGCAATCGCCGCGCGATGGTCGAGGGCGAAATCGGCCCGAGCTATCCGCTGTGGGCGACGGCCGCGGGGCGGGCCATGCTCGGCAGCCTGCCGCGGACGCAGGCGGCCACGCTGCTGCCGCCCGAGCCATTCCCGGCGTTTACGCCGAACACCAAAACGACCTGGGCGGAGGTCAGCGCCGCGATCGCCGAAGGCCGCCGCAACGGCATGTATGCCGAACAGGGAGAGATCGATCCCTTTCTCAACTGCTGCGCCACCCCGCTGCATCACGGCGAACAGGACGAGAAGCTGGCGCTTGCCGTCAGTTTCGAGGCCGGGCGCCCGGAAAAAGACCGCCGCTCGATCCAGCAGGCGCTGCGCCGCGAATGGCGGGAGCTTGCGTGGCAGATCTGACCCGCCACCGCGCAACGCGCCCGCTGCGTCATCGCCGCGTGCGATAGCCGCGGTTCCGGTATCCGGCAGACAGTTCCACACCCGTGCAGACAACCTTTACGCCTGAACAGCTCGCGCGGCCGCAGATCGCCGAAGCCGACGGCATTCTCAAAACCTGCGTTCACTATGGCTTCTGCACCTCGACCTGTCCGACCTACGTGCTGTTTCGCGACGAGAACGATTCCCCGCGCGGCCGTATCGACCTCATTCGGGCGATGCTGGAAAAGGGCGGCGTCCCCGACACCAAAACCGTGCATCATCTCGACCGCTGCCTGTCCTGCCTCTCGTGCATGACGACATGCGCGGTGAAGGTCGATTATGCGCATCTGATCGACATCGCGCGCGCCTACATCGAGAACAATTATCGCCGGCCGGCCGGCGAGCGGTTTCTGCGGCGCACGATCGCCGAACTGCTGCCCTATCCGCGACGCTTCGCCGCCGCGCTCCGGCTGGCGCGGCTGGCGCAGCCGGTCGCGGGCCTCCTGCCGCAGCGTCTGCGCAACCTCGTTGAGCTTTCGGCGAGCCGGCCGCCGGCCGGAGAAATTCTTGCGCCCGCCATCCACCCGGCAACCGGCAAACGGAAGATGCGGGTCGCGTTGCTTCCAGGCTGCGCGCAGCAGGCGCTCGACCGCAACATCAACGCCTCCACCATCCGCCTGCTGCAGCGGCACGGCTGCGAAGTCGTAGTCGCGCCGGGCGCCGGCTGTTGCGGCGCGCTGCCGCTCCATATGGGTCGCGAGGCCCAGGGCAAGGCGCTGGCAGAGGCCAACATCGCCGCCTGGAGCGCGGAACTGGAAAACGGCCTCGACGCCGTGGTCGTCAACGCGTCGGGCTGCGGAACCACCGTAAAGGATTACGGACATTTTGTCGGAGGAGCGCAGGCGCAGCGGATCGGCGCGCTCGCGCGGGATATCACCGAAGTAATGGCCACGCTGGGTCTCGCCGCCTGCGACGCCAAAGGATACCGCGTCGCCTATCACGATGCGTGTTCGCTGCTGCACGGCCAGCGCATCGAGCGGCAGCCCCGGCAACTGCTCGCGCAGGCCGGCTTCGAGGTCGTCGACGTGCCGGAGCGGCATTTCTGCTGCGGCTCGGCCGGCACCTACAACATGCTGCAGCCGGACATCGCGGTCGCGCTCGGCCAGCGCAAGGCGGCGCACATCGACAGCGTCGACGCGGACATGGTCGCAGCCGGAAACCTCGGCTGCATGGTGCAGATCGGACGCTTCGCGAAGGCGCCTGTGGTGCACACGGTCGAACTGCTCGACTGGGCGACCGGCGGGCCGATGCCGCCCGCGTTGCGCGGCGCGGCGTTGCGCACGCCGGCGGCCCGATCCGTGAAGACGGAACCGGGCATAGCCGCCGGCGCGCCGGCAGCCGCCGATTCAAACCCCGCCGCCATCTGGTGAGTCCGCGCCGGACAACAGGAGGTCTTCCATGAACACGGCAAATTTCGAGGCATTTTTCTCCGACAGTCGGCGATGCTGCTCGGCGCGGACGGAATCAACCGCTCCGAAGAAACCATCCGGCGCTATGGCGAGAACACGATGCCCGGCGGCGACCGCCCGCCGGCCGGCGTGGTCTATCCCGCGTCAACCGCGGACGTGCAGGCCATCGTGCGCGCCGCAAACAGATACAAAGTGCCGCTTTATCCGATCAGCACCGGCAACAATATCGGCCTCGGCACGCGATCTGCGGCAGCGGCGGGCCAGATCGTTGTCGATCTCGGCCGGCGCATGAACCGCATCCTCGACATCGACGAAAAGCTTGCCTTCGCCGTGGTCGAGCCGGGCGTAAGCTATCAGACGCTTCACGACGAACTGGTCCGTCGCGGCAACCGGCTGATGCTCGACGTCACGTCGGGGCCGCCGCAGGGCGGCATGATCGGCAACGCGCTCGACAAGGGCGCAGGCTACTCGCCGTATTTCGATCATTTCGGGTTTTCGTGCGGACTCGAGATCGTGCTCGGTAACGGCGAAGTCCTGCGGACCGGCGACGGTTCGATCGAGCTCGGACGATCTGATCAACTGGCACACGTCGAAATACAGTTTCGGGCCGATCCTCGACGGGCTGTTCACCCAGTCGAACTACGGCATCGTCACCCGCATGGGCGTATGGCTGCTGCCGCGGCCGCCGGCGGTGCGCTCGTTCCACTTCACGTTTCCCGACGACGACGATCTGGAAACGATCGTCGATCTGTGCCGCCCGCTGAAGCTGTCGAATTTCGTGCCGACGCTGTTCCGCGTCGCCAACGATCTTTATCTGTGCGGATCGGAAGGCGAGAATCCGGAATACGCGCGCGAGCGGCGGCAAGCGCTCGATCTCCGACGAAGGCCGGCGGAAGCTGCGCGAGAGCCACGGCCTCGGCGCCTGGAACGTATCCGGCGCGTTCTACGGCGCCGAGCGCCGCGGCGATGGAGCCGCAGATCCAGCGCGTCCGTGACCTGTTCGCGCAGAGCGGCAAGGCGCGCTACATCGCGCACGACGACGCGGCCGCCATTCCGCCGCTGCAGACCGCGATCAACGCCTTTTCAGGAACGCCCGGCATCGGCGAACTCGGACTGCTGAAATGGCGTCCGGGCGGCGGCAACATCTGGTTCGCTGCCGGGGACGCCGATGGACGGCCGGGTCGCCAACGAATTTCAGCGTCTTTGCCGCGGCATCTACGAGGAATTCGGCCTCGACTACACCGCGATGAATGTTTGCAGCGCGCGCTTCGCCCGCGGACTGCACGTGATCACGTTCAACCGCGAAGACGCGGACGAACGGGCGCGCGCCGACGGATGTTACCGGAAAATGTCGAAAGAAGTCGGCGCGCGCGGCGTGTTCGTCGGCCGCGCCCCGGTCGACTATCACGACTTCCACATGCAGCAGACCATGCCGGCATTCCGGGACGCCTGCGCAAGCATCAAAACAGCGCTCGACCCGAACGGCGTGATCGCGCCGGGCCGCTACGGCATCACCGGCAAAGCGGCGCCTTAGGCGCCGTCCGTCATTTCATGTTGTTCTGGTAGTTGATCACGAACAGATTCGGATCGGGCTTTTTCGCCACGTCGAGATTGTAGACCGCGACGGTGGTATCGAGGCCCTGCGGATCGGTAACGGTCCACTGCTTGAGCGCCAGCGTTTTGGCATCGAACATGATCATCAGCCGGTTGGTGCCGAGCATGATCTGGGTTTCTTCGATCACCACGGTGGCGAACGTGTCGTCCAGCGGACACGCTGATCACGTCGGTATCGCGCAGCAGGTCGATGCGGTCGGCGAGCAGATAGCGCAGCGGCGTCTGCGACAGCGGATAGAAATCCGAGGTGTCGAGCGAGCGGTCGTGAACCACCACCGCAGAGCCGTCGGCGATGATGTCGATCGGGCTCGGCGGATTGTACTGGAAGCGGACCTTGCCCGGCTTCTGCAGCGAGAACGCGCCATCGACGCGGCGGCCGTCAGGGCCGATCTGGACGAAACCGCCGACCAGCGTCTGCACGCTCGACAGATAGGCGCTGATCCGGTCGAGCAGCGCGCGCTGCTTCGCGTCGAACGCGGTCGCATGGCCGCCGGAAGGCTGCTTGCCGGTGGAGAACGAGAACGGAAAGAAACCTTTCGCCTCGGGTGCGCCGGCGGCCGGATCATCCGCGGCCGGTGCTGCGGCGGCGGGCGCCGCCGATCCGGCTTTCGGGCGCGGCGTCGGCAACGGCACGCCATCGGCGGCGGCCGCAGCGGTAGCAGCGGCAAACACGACGCACGCCATCGCCAGCACAATCGTCCGCGCGCCGCTGCCTGCCATGATCATTCCTCTTGCCCTCGCTGCGCGAACGCCGCCTTTGGCCGCGCAAACCCCGTCTGTCGCCGTGCGAACGATTTAGCCTGCATCCGGTAGCCGCGCCATATGGCGAATTCGCGGCTGGCGCCCGTTCGCCTGACCCCCGAAATTTTGATTCTCAAAAGCGGTCGTCCTCGGCCGCCTCGACAAGAATTTCCCGCTTGCCGGCATGATTGGGCTGCCCGACGATGCCTTCCTGCTCCATACGCTCCATCAGCGACGCAGCCCGATTATAGCCGATTTGCAGCCGGCGCTGAATGTAGCTGGTGGAGGCCTTGCGGTCGCGCGTCACCACCTGGACCGCCTGCTGGTACAGGTCGCCGCCTTCCGCCCCGCCCATCGCGGTCGCGTCGAACACCGGATTGCCGTCCGCGTCCTGCGGCTCCTCGGCGGTAACGGCTTCCAGATATTGCGGCACGCCCTGCGCCTTGAGGTGCCGCACCACCTTCTCGACCTCCTCGTCGGACACGAACGGGCCGTGCACGCGGCTGATGCGTCCGCCGCCGGCCATGTAGAGCATGTCGCCCTGACCGAGCAGCTGTTCGGCGCCCTGCTCGCCGAGAATGGTGCGGCTGTCGATCTTCGAGGTGACCTGGAAGGAAATGCGGGTCGGGAAGTTCGCCTTGATGGTGCCGGTGATGACATCGACCGACGGCCGCTGCGTCGCCAGAACGACATGCAGCCCCGCCGCGCGCGCCATTTGCGCCAGCCGCTGCACCGCGCCTTCGATGTCCTTGCCGGCCACCATCATCAGATCGGCCATCTCGTCGACGATGACGACGATATAGGGCAGCGGCTCGAGATCGAGTTCCTCGTTCTCGTAGATCGCTTCGCCGCTTTCCTTGTCGTAGCCGGTGTGAACCGTGCGGTTGAGCTTCTCGCCTTTGGCGTTCGCCTCCGCCACGCGCGCATTGTAGCCGTCGATGTTGCGCACGCCGAGCTTCGACATTTTCTTGTAGCGTTCTTCCATCTCGCGCACCGCCCATTTGAGCGCGACCACCGCTTTCTTCGGATCGGTGACGACCGGCGTGAGCAGATGGGGAATGCCGTCATAGACGGAGAGTTCGAGCATCTTCGGATCGACCATGATCAGGCGGCACTGGTCGGGATGCAGCCGGTACAGCAGGCTCAGGATCATGGTGTTGATGGCGACCGATTTGCCCGAACCGGTGGTGCCGGCGATCAGCAGATGCGGCATGCGCGCCAGATCGACCAGCACCGGTTCGCCGCCGATCGCCTTGCCGAGACACAGCGGCAGCCGCAGCGTGCTCTCGGCGTAATCGCGCGTAGCCAGCAGTTCGCGGAAGTAGACTTTTTCCCGGACCGGATTGGGCAATTCGATGCCGATGGCGTTTCGTCCGGACACCACGGCGACGCGCGCCGACAGCGCGCTCATGGAGCGGGCAATGTCGTCGGCAAGACTGATGACACGCGACGATTTGATGCCGGGGGCGGGCTCCAGCTCGTAAAGCGTCACCACCGGGCCCGGGCGCGCATTGATGATCTCGCCGCGCACGCCGAAGTCGGCGAGCACGCCCTCAAGCGCGGTACCGTTCTGCTCCAGCATTTCGGCGCTGATGGTGGAGCGGCCGACTTTGCCCGGCTGGCTGAGAAGCTCGAGCGGCGGCAGCATGTAACCGCCGTTGCCGCGACGGGAGGCTTTCGGTGCGGCGCGGGGCTTGCGCGGAGCGCGCGGCGCCGGCGCGCCGGACAGTTCCCCGTCGTCTTCTTCCTCTTCGAGATGCGGGTCCGGACGGCCGTCGAGACGCGGTTCGATCCGGCGTGGCGCGGCGGGTTCGGCGCGCACCGCGGCAGGCGCGCGCTGGCGGCCGCGGAACACGCCCGCGAGCCTTGAACGGAAGCTCAGTACGGCATGCATCAAGCGGCCGAGCAGAAGCCAGCCGCGGTCGTCGTCCTCGCCTTCGTCGCCGGCCTCGTCCTCATCGTCGGCTGCGTCGTCCTCGTACTCGTCATCGTCCTCTTCGGACGCCGTACGCAGGATGATGCCGGCCGCGCCGGCAAAGGTCACAAGCGCGGCAACACCGAGCAGGATCGCCGTCACCAGCCGGTAGGTACCGGTCAAGGGCACGCCCGAAAGCACCACCGGCGCGCGCAGCAGTGCATCGCCGACCACGCCGCCCAGCCCCGACGGCAGCGGCCAATGACTGCTGCGCGGCAGGCACGAGGCAAAGGCCGCGGAAAGCACGGTGCCGAAGACCCAGAACAGCACCCGCAGCCGTTCGCGGCCGAGCGGCCGGTGCCCGAGCAGCCGGTAGCCCCACACGCCGAGCGGCAGAAACAGCGCCAGCGAGCCGAGCCCCAGCAACTGCATCATCAGATCGGCGGCGACCGCGCCGGGACGGCCGAGCAGATTGTGGATGCGGGCATCGGTGGCATGGCTGAGCGACGGGTCGTTCACCGACCAGGTGGCGAGCGCCGTCGCCGCGAGGATCGCGAGGCTCAGGAGCGCGATACCGCCCATCTCGCGCAGACGCCGCCGCAGCACGGCGCCGAGGTGGCCGGAAATAAAGGCCATGCCGTCGAGGCTGCGGTCGATCATCGACATGGCGTGTTCATGCTCCGCTCAACCCAGCACCGCCACGAGCCGGTGCAGCGCTTCGGCGGTGACCTCCCTGTTCTGCACCATGGCGACGCGGATGTAGTCGGCACCGGGATTGCTGCCGTCGGCCTGCTCGCGCGCGAGATAGCGCCCTGGCACGACGCGCACGCCGGCGTCGCGCCACAACGCCATCGTGGCCGCTTCGCTGCCGCCGAACGCAGCGACATCGAGCCACAGGAAAAACCCGCCGGCCGGCCGGCGATAACCGTAACGGTCGCCGACGATCTGATCGGCGAGATCGAATTTCTCGCGATAAAGCCGGCGGTTTTCCTCGACGTAGAGTCTCGTCGCTGTAGGCCGCGATGGCGACGTACTGCGCCGGCAGCGCGACCTGCGGCGCCGCCACGTTACGCAGTTCCAGAAACGCCGCGAGGAACCGCCGGTCGCCCGCGGCGAAACCGACCCGCAGGCCGGGAAGGCTGGAACGCTTGGACAGCGAGTGAAACACCACGACGTTGGCGAAATCCGGCGCCGCCGCCTGCAGCATGCCGGGCGGCGCGCGATCGCTGTAAATCTCGCAGTAGCATTCGTCGCAGAACACCAGAAAGCCGAACCGCCGCGCCAGTGCGGCGAGCTTCGTCAGATAATCGCGATCGGCCACCGCGCCCTGCGGATTCGACGGAGATGCGAGGTAGAACGCGACCGTGCGCGCCAAAAGCTCCTCGCCGAGCGAATCGAGATCCGGAAGAAACCCGGTTTCCGCGGTCGCCGGCAGATAGACCGGCTCGCAGTTGGCGGCCAGCGCGCCGGCCGAATACGCGGCGTAGAACGGGTTCGGAATGAGCATCGCGGGCGTGCCGGCGCGTGGCTTAACCCAGCTCTTCGCGGCAATCGCCGCAAGAAACAGCCCCTCGCGTGTGCCGTTGAGCACCAGCACTTCCGACGCCGGATCGACCGGGCGTTCGAGCCCGTAGCGCGCCGTCAGCCACTTCGAAACCGCCTCGCAAAAGGCGTCGAGGCCCCGGTTCATCGGATAGCGGCCGAAATCGGCGATGTGCTCCGCGATCACCGGGCCGACGAAGGGCGGGACCGGGTGCTGCGGCTCGCCGACCGCCATGCTGATGGCCGGCTTGCCCGGCGGAATGTCGCCGAGCAGCTCGCGGAGCCGCACGAACGGTGAGCGCGCGTCGGGCGCGCGAACGGGCGATGGAACTGCCTGGCGGGTCATCCTGTACATCAATCAACAGCGGGGCCGCCCGCCGCATAGCGACCCCGACACCATAGGAGCGGCGAGGTAAAGACGCGATTAACCATCGTCCCCGGCGACGGCGTTTTCGCGGCCAAAGCACCGCCTGCGGATCAACGGACGGTCTCGTAAACCGCCTGATCCGTCACGACAAAGTCTATCCGGCCGTCGGTGAGCGCCCGGCCGCATTCGGCCGGCGCGTTCACGATCGGCTCCTCGTGCACATTGAAACTCGTATTCACCAGCACCGGCAGGCCGCTCGCCGGCTCGAAGCCGCTGACGATGTCGTAATAGAGCCGGTTGTCTTCGCGCCGGATGGTCTGCGGCCGCGCCGAGCCGTCGACGTGCACGACGGCGGGAATGCGCGACCGCCACGCCTGATGCACGTCGCAGGCGATGGTCATGTACTGGCAGGCCCGTGCATTCACCGCGCCGATGTCGAACACCTCGCGCGCGCGGTCGGCGGCGATCACCGGCGCGAACGGCATGAACTCGGTGCGCGCGAGCCGCTGATTGAGCAGATCGTGGGTCTCGCGCCGCGAGGGATTGGCAAGGATGGAGCGGGCGCCGAGCGCGCGCGGGCCGTATTCCATCCGTCCGGTATAGATCGCGCCGATTTCGCCTTTGACCAGACGCCTCACGGCTTCCGCGACCGGCGCGCCTTCGACGCGGCGCACGCGCGGCAGCACGGCAAGCGCCGGATCAATTGCGCCCGTATAATCGCGGCCGAGAAACACCGGGCCGAGCGGACGCCGCTGTTCGAGCCAGGCCGGCAGTCCGTCGCGCTCCATCAGATAAATCAGCGCGCTGCCGACCGGCAGTCCCTCGTCGCCCATCGCCGGGAAGATGAACATCTCGTCGAGACCGAGACGCTCGGCGAGCAGCCGGTTCAGCCGCACGTTGGCGAATACGCCGCCGGCCACGCCGAGGTGACGGCTGGGATTACGCTTCAGCAGGATTTCGAGCGAGCGCAGCATCGTGTCCTCCAGCACCTGCTGGATCGAGGCCGCGACATCCTCGCGCTTCGTACTGCCGGCAAGCTGCCGCATGAAACGTCGCATGTGGCTGAAACCGGAAAACGTCGAATGGACGCGGCCGTCGTCGCCGACGCTGAACATCGCCGCGATCTCTTTGGCGCGCGACGGCTCGCCGAGCGCGGCAAGGCCGGTGAGCTTGCCTTCGTGACGGTCCATCCGGAACCCGAGCGCCAGAGTCGCTGCGCTGTAGGCGCGACCGAGGCTGTCGACCGGCTTGTCGTCGAACAGAAGTTCGTCGCCGCCGTAAATGGTTTTGATCGCGCCATCGGCAAAGCTGCGGTGGCTGTAATTGACGGAGTCGCCGCCGCCGTCGGCGGTGACGAGGAGCGCGTCGTTCCACTGGCTGTAGAACAGCGGCGGCAGCGCATGCGCCTCGTGGTGGTTGGAAAAATGCAGCTTCACGCCGGGCCGGAAACCGCTGTCGCTGCGGAATGCGGCGAGGTCGAACAGATTTTCGAGATCGCGCGAGCGGTAGCGGCGCATCTCGTGCGTCATGTACTCGAGCGTTTTGCCGCGGCTGCGTCGCAGGATCTGCTCGCCGAGCCAGCGCATGCCGCGCATGTGGCGGAAATATCGGGTGTCGAGCAGCGTGCGCGACATCGAAACGACGTCGACGTCGGCCCGCGTCGCGCCGGCGATTGCCAGCACTTCGTCGATGCAGGCGTCCGGATGAACGCCGCCGTCGCCCTTGATGCGGGTCAGGCGTTCAAGCTGGATCGCCGCCTTCAGATCGTAGTCGTCGAACAGCGCTGCAACGGAATCGTGGGGTCCCGAGTGAATCGCAAGAATTAGCTCCGACATGCACGTCCAATCCGGTCACAGGCGCGCGCGGAACCTATGCTGCGGGGCCGGGCAAGTAAAGTTGGCGGGCGGTGTGCGGAAGCGGCATGCGCGACCGGCGGAAACGCCTGGCGCCAGGCGCGGTTTTAAAAATATTTTTCTTCGAGATCGACGGTCGATTCGATGCCGACCCGGTCGAAATTGTCCCTCAGCCAGTCGGTGGCGCGCTGGCGGCCGCTTTGAAAAAGATATTCCATGAAGCCTTTGTCGCCGTTCAATCGCGAGGACGAAGACAGATCGCGGATCAGGTCTTCGGCTTCGATCACATGCACGCGCATCGCCTTGCCCTTGACCATCGTGCCGTCGTCGATCCGCCGGTTGATGAAGGCGACCGCGCGCATTTCGCGGATCAGCGCGGTGTTGAATGCGATCTCCTGCATACGGTTCATGATGGTCGAGGACGTGGTCGGAACATCGGTCCGCTCGGCCGGCGTGATGTGGACCATGACGATATCCTGCGAGACGCATTCATAGATCAGCGGGAAAATCGCCGGATTGCCGGCGTAGCCACCGTCCCAGTAATATTCGCCGTCGATCTGGACGGCATGCATCAGCAACGGCAGGCAGGTCGATGCGAGAACGTGGTCCGTGGACAGCGTATCGCCAGAAAACACCTTGATTTTGGCAGTGCGGACGTCGGTCGCGCAGATGAACAGCCTGACCGATTGCTGGCGGCGAACCAGATCGAAATCGACCGTCTCTTCGAGCAGGCGTTTGAACGGATTGATGTTGAACGGATTGAGCTGATACGGCGACGCCACGAAGCTGAGCGCCTCCATGACCAGAAAGCCGGGCGAATGTTCCAGCCCGTGTTTCGCGCTCAACCTGTCGATCAGGGAAGGCTGGAAGATGCTGCGCCCGGCTTCCGCGGAGAGCCTTTCCCAGAATGTGCGCAGCGCGGTTTTTGCGCCATCACGGCCGCCTGCCGCCAGGCCCGAGGCAAGGACCACGGCGTTGACCGCACCGGCGCTGCTGGCCGTGATTCCGTCGAACGAAAGCCGCTCGTCTTCCAGCAACCGGTCGAGCACGCCCCATGTGAACGCGCCATGCGTGCCGCCGCCCTGGAGCGCCAGGTTGACGACTTTCTGGCCTGATACGGCCTCGGACCGGGGTCCGGCGGCAGTGCCCTCTTTGTCCAAGTAATTCATTTCACAGTTGATTTGGCAGAAAGCTGAAAATGGCGTCGCGACCCTCCTCCACCAATACAGCGGAAGGGCCCCCGGTTCCAGACGGTCGAGACACCGGTGCCTGCCGCGCCGACGGCAGCGCGGCGGCGAAAATCAAGCGTGCGCCTTGCGCCGCGGATCGATGATGCTTTCGAGCCTGCCGAGAACCCGCATGCACGGCAGCAGCTGCGCGAGGCTGCCGTTCGGCTCGCGTTTCTCCTCGATCGCCGCGATGAATTCGCGGTCCTCGAGCTCGATGCCGTCCATCGACACATCGACTTTCGACAGATCGATCTTCTGGTCCTTGCCGTCGGACAGATCGTCGTAATAGGCCTTGAAGGTGCCGTTGTCGCAGATGTAGCGGAAGAACGAGCCGATCGGCCCGTCGTTGTTGAACGACAGCGACAGGGTCAGAATCGAACCCGAAGGCACTTTGGCGACGATGCCCATGTCCATCGCGATGCCGAGCTGCGGATGGGTCGGGCCCTGCACCGCATAGCAGTCCGAAATCGTCTCGCCGGCCTGATACTGGAACAGGTCGATCGTGTGCGCCGCGTGATGCCACAGCAGATGGTCGGTCCAGCTCCGCGGCTGCCCGGCGGCGTTCATGTTCTTCCGGCGGAAGAAATAGGTCTGCACGTCCATCTGCTGGATTTTCAGTTCGCCGGCGGCGATCTTCCGGTGCACGTACTGATGGCTGGGATTGAAGCGGCGGACGTGGCCGCCCATGGCGACAACGCCGGTTTCCTTCGCGATCCGCACCAGTCCTTCGGCGTCTTCGACGCTGTCGGTGACCGGAATTTCCACCAGCACATGCTTGCCGGCGCGCATCACCTGCTCGGCCTGGCGGAAATGCATCTTGGTCGGCGTGGTGAGAATCACGGCGTCGGCGCGCGCGATGCCTTCCGACAGTTCGCCGGTGTAATGCGGAATGCCGTATTTCTTCGCAACCTGGGCGGTCGAATCCTGATTGCCGCCGACCAGCGAAGTCACCTCGACACCGGGAATCCGCTTGAGCGCATCGAGATGCTTCTGGCCGAAAGCGCCCTGACCGGCGACGCAGATCTTCATGGTGTCCCTTTCAATATCTCATTTTCGCGGGGAGCGATCCGCAATGCCGTGGGCAACCCGACTGCTGCGCGCGCCTCCCGCAATGACGATCAGCCGCGAACGCGATCGACTTTCGCAGCGGCTGCGGCGCGCCGGTGCCTGACCGCGGCGGGTTTGCGCTTGCCCGCGGACCTGCGTTTGCCCGCGGCTTTGGCGCCACGGGGCCGGTTCGCGAGGATGATATGGCCAACCGCGGTATTCGACGCCGGCACCGTATAGAAGCGGTAGACTTCATCGACCTTGTCGTCGAGCGCGCCGCGCATGATCAGCCACATGACCATCTCGATGCCTTCGGCGCCGGCTTCGCGCATGTATTCGATGTGCGGAATCTTGACGAGCTTCTGCGGGTCGTTCGCCAGACTGTCGAGGAAGCTCTTGTCCCATTTGCTGTTGATCAGACCCGCGCGCGGGCCGGAGATCTGGTGCGAAAGCCCGCCGGTGCCGAAAATCACGACCTTGAGGTCGTCCGGATAGGACTCGACCGCCTTGCGGATCGCCTTGCCCAGCATGTAGCAGCGATGGCCGGTCGGCGGCGGATACATCACGACGTTGACGGCGAGCGGAATCACCGGGCACGGCCAGTGCGAATCCTTCTCGACCTTGCCGAACAGCAGGTTCATCGGCACGGTCATGCCGTGATCGACCTCCATCTTGTTGCAGATGGTGAGATCAAACTCATCGAGGATGACGGACTGCGCGATGTGCGAGGCGAGCGCAGGATAGCCCTCGACCACCGGCACCGGACGCGGCCCCCAGCCCTCGTCCGCCGGCGGGAATTCCGCGGCGCAGCCGAGCGCGAAGGTCGGGATCATCTCCACCGAGAATGCGGTAGCGTGGTCGTTATAGACGATGATCGCTACGTCGGGCTTGAGCTCCCGCATCCACTCCTGGGACTTCTCGAAGCCCGCGAACACCCGCTTCCAGTACGGCTCCCCGGTCTTGCCGTTGTCGATGGCAGCCCCGATGGCGGGCACATGCGATGAACCGATACCTGCAACGATCCTGGCCACGGCTTACTTCCGTTTTGCTGACTTGGACGGGGATTTGGATTTGGACTTGGTCCTGGAGGCGGTTCCAGATTTGGCCTTGGTGCCGGGTCTGGATCTGGCCGGTTTGGCCTTGATTCCGGATTTGGCGCCGGAGGACTTTTTGGCCGCCGCCGCGCCGAGATACTTCGACGGCGTATTGTCGCCGGTGCGCGAGCGGTTGCCTTCCACGGAACGGCCACCGCCAAGCATCATCTTCGCGTAGTCTTCCTGGGTATTGCCGGTCATCACCGCCGCGAGATGCTGAAACGAATGACCGTCGGTGGCGCCGAGCTTGGCGGTGAAGTAGATGTTGCCGCCCAGTTCCAGCATCCGATTGTAATCGCGCTTGAGCACTGCCTCGGTCTGCTCGGGCGTCAGCCTGAACTTCTTCAGATACTCCGCTTCGTTGGCCTTGAAGGCCTTGCGGTTCTCTTCCTTGAGCAACGACATGCAGAACATGTTGATGCCGAAGCCCTCGCGCGAGCGCTCGGCGTCGAACACAAATGTCCCCGGAATGTCGTCGTAGGCTTGTTGTTTGCGCGGCATCCGCGTTCTCCGGTTTCACTTTGACATATATAGCGCACTGACGCTTGGCAACGTAACCCGTTGTCTGCGTCGCATCGCACAATCGAACCGTTCCAGTCCGCCGGGAAGCCCGGTCATGCGACCTCCTGCAATATTTCAGCGAGCCGCTCCGGCATGTCGAGCATGACATCATGGCCGCAGGCGACCTCGTAGGTCCGCCAGCCTTTGGCCCGGGCATCGGCGAGGCCGCGGTCGAACGGCTGGCTCGGATAACCGGTCGCCCGGATATACGACCGTTTCGCGATCCGCTCGCGGGCGCCGGTCAGCGCCAGCTTCTGGGAGAAGCACCGGATCGGGTGCGGGGTGCATTGAGCGTCGACCCAGGCGCGATCCCTGTCGTTGACATTGAAGACTGCCGCCGACCGCGGCGGCAGCGTCATGGCGCCGTCCCGCGTGGCACTCGCGAGGCTGTCGTGGAACGCCTGCGGCTGAAAATCGGCCAGCGACTGCCCGTCTTCCGCGAGGAACGCATCGAGCAGTACGAACGAAGCAATGTCCTTCTCCAGCGGCCCGGCGGCCCCGGAAATCACCAGGCCACCGTAGGAGTGGCCGACCAGCACGATGCCGCTCAGCTGTTGCCACTTCACCTCGTTGACGACGTCGAGAATGTGGGTGTCGAGGCCGATCGAGTCCGTCAGCAGATGCGAGCGCTCGCCCACCCCGGTCAGCGTCGGCGTGAATACTTCGTGCCCCTGCCCAACCAGCAGGCGCGACACCCGGCGCCAGCACCATGCGCCATGCCACGCGCCGTGGACGAGAACGAAAGTCGCCATTGTCCCGCTCCTTCCGGCACCCGCGTTCGGTGGTGCGACGGCCCACTACCCCCAGTAAAGCCGCATTGGATTGTCGACCAGCATCGCTTTTTGCAAATCAGCCGTGGGCGCGATCCTCGGGATGAAATCGACGAGCATCCCGTCGTCGGGCGCGACCCGGACGTTCGGATGCGGCCAGTCGGTGCCCCAGATCACGCGGTCGGGAAAATTCTCGACCAGCGCGCGGCCAAACGGAACCACGTCGTCATAGGGCGGACCCGCGACGGTAAGCCGTTCCGGGCACGTAGCCTTCACCCAGAAATTTTTCTTCCGTTCCATCAGCCGGTGGAAGCGCTGGTTCTCCGGGTGATCCACGCCTTTTCTGACATCGGGGGTGCCCATGTGATCGACCACGACGTCGGTCGGCAGCGCGGTGAAGAAATCCTCCAGCTCCGGCAGGTCCGGCATCTCGAAATAGACCACGATATGCCAGCCGAGCTTTTCCACCCGCGCGGCGATCCGCTGCAGCACGTCGCGCGGCGTGAAATCGACCAGCCGCTTGAGGAAGTTGAAACGCACGCCGCGCACGCCGGCTTTGTCCATCGCCTTGAGTTCGGCGTCGGTGACTTCTTCGCCGACAAAGGCGACGCCCCTTGCGCGGCCTCCCGCGCCTTCGAGCGCGTCGACCATCGCCCGGTTGTCTTTGGAGTGGCAGGAGGCCTGCACGATCACGTTTTTGTCGAAGCCGAGGAAGTCCCGCAATTCGAACAGCTTCTCTTTGGGCGCGTCGCAGGGCGTGTATTTGCGCTCCGGCGCGTAGGGGAATTTGCTCTCCGGTCCGAACACGTGGCAATGCGCATCGACCGCGCCGGCCGGCACCCTGAATTTCGGCTTTGACGGATTGGGATGAAAAGGGACGTAACCAGGACTCATAGGCACGCAGGACTCTCCAATGTTCTGGCAACCAATGTTCAACTCTATACAGCGCGGCCATGCAGCGCGGGCCAAAACCCGGCCCGGCGCGGCCCGCGACGGCACTGCGGCGAATTAAAAAGGCTGGTTGGCTAGACCCGCTCCAGCGCCATCGACACTCCCTGACCGACGCCGACGCACATGGTCGCAAGCGCACGCCTGCCGCCGCGCTTTTCAAGGCCATGCACCGCCGTCATCGCCAGTCGCGCGCCCGACATGCCGAGCGGATGGCCGAGCGCGATGGCGCCGCCATGCGGATTGACGTGCTCGGCGTCGTCCGGGACGCCAAGCTGACGCAGGCAGGCGAGCCCCTGCGAGGCAAACGCCTCGTTGAGCTCAATCAGGTCGAAGTCGCTGATCCTGAGCCCCAGCCGCTCCATGAGTTTGCGCGTGGACGGCACCGGGCCGATGCCCATGATGCGGGGTGCAACGGCGGCCGAAGCCATTCCGAGCACGCGGGCACGCGGCGTGAGCCCGTGCTCCTTTGCTGCCTCTTCCGACGCGAGGATGATCGCGGCTGCACCGTCATTGACCCCCGACGCATTGCCGGCGGTGATGGTGCCGGGATTTCTGACGATCGGCTTTAACTTTTGGAGCATCTCGAGGGTCGTGTCCGGACGCATATGCTCGTCCCTGTCGACCGTCACCGGCCCGGCCTTGCCCCCCGGCGCCGCGACCGGAACGATCTCCTCGGCGAAATAGCCGGAGGCCGCGGCCTGGCCGGCGCGCTGCTGGGAGCGCAGCGCGAATGCATCCTGATCGCTGCGCGCGACCTGGAATTCTTCCGCGACGTTCTCGGCGGTCTCCGGCATGGCGTCGATGCCGTACTGCGCCTTAAGCACCGGATTGACAAACCGCCAGCCGATCGTCGTGTCGTAGATTTCGGCATGACGCGAGAACGCCTCGGCCGCCTTCCCCATCACCATCGGCGCCCGTGTCATCGACTCGACGCCCCCGGCAATGGCAAAATTCATGTCGCCGGTGCGGATCGCGCGCGCGGCGTCGCCGACGGCGTTGAGCCCCGAGGCGCAAAGCCGGTTGACGGTCAGTGCCGGCACCGTCTCGGGCAGCCCTGCGAGCAGCACCGCCATGCGCGCGACGTTGCGGTTGTCCTCGCCGGCCTGGTTGGCGCAGCCGAAGAACACCTCGTCGAGCCGCGACCAGTCGGCCTTGCTGTTGCGTGCGACCAGCGCCCGGATCGGGACCGCCGCGAGGTCGTCGGTGCGGACCTTCGCGAGCGCGCCGCCGTAACGGCCGATCGCGGTTCGCGCCGCATCGCAAATGAACACCTCCCGCATGATTCTCTCCCTGACGCGGGCGCACCGGCCGCCGCCCGTCCTGCAACCGGTGGTCCGCGGGCCCCGCTGATGGCGATGGATCCGCAATTTCTAGGGGCGGGCCCGCGGAGGGTCAAATGGACGCCAGGACCACACCTCGCGTCGCCGCTGTGGCAACTTGACGCCGTTCGGTAGTAATGTGAGGGGGATACCGAAGAAACCACGAACTCGCCTCAACGATCGCGCGACGTCGCGCGCGGCTGGTACGATGTCCGGGACGCCCGCCAGGAAACCTCAAGCGCACAGTCGCCCGCCGCTTCGGCCGGTCCGCCTCGGCGGCGCGGAAGTTGTGGTCGAGCGGCGGCCCGACGGCACGCTGCTGCTGCACTCGCCGCGTCCGCTGGGGCCCTTCCCGGACAGCGTCACGCAGCGGCTGGCGCACTGGGCGGAGGCCGCGCCGGACCGGGTGTTCCTCGGGCAGCGGGATCCCGCGGGCGGGTGGCGCACGCTGACCTATGCGCAAACATATACACAGGTACGCGCCATCGCGGCGGCTCTGCTCGCGCGCGGCCTTTCGCCGGAGCGCCCGATCGCGATTTTGTCCGGCAACGATCTGGAGCACGCGCTGCTCGGTCTTGCGGCCATGCACGTCGGCATTCCCTACGCGCCTGTCTCTCCGCCCTATTCGCTGGTCTCGCAGGATTTCAAGAAACTTCAGGCCATCGTCGCGACATTGACGCCCGGCCTGGTGTTTGTCGCGGACGGCGAGGCCTTCGCACGCGCCATCGCAGCGGCGGTGCCGGCCGATGTCGAAGTGGTGGCCGCAGCCGACATTGCGGGCGACCGGGCGATGACGCCGTTCACGGCACTGCTGGCGGCGGAAGCCACGCCGGCGGTGGATGCGGCACACGCCAAGATCGGTCCGGACACGCTCGCGAAGTTTCTTTTCACCTCCGGCTCTACCGGCCAGCCGAAGGGCGTCATCAACACGCAGCGCATGCTGTGCGCGAACCAGTCGATGATCCGCGCGGGCTTTCGTTTCGTCGAGGACGAGGCGCCGGTGCTGCTCGACTGGCTGCCGTGGAGCCACACCTTCGGCGGCAACCACAATTTCAACCTCGCACTCTTCAATGGCGGCTCGATCTACATCGACGGGGGCAAGCCGCTGCCGGGCGCGATCGAGGCGACCGTGCGCAACCTGCGCGACATCGCCCCGACCATTTATTTCAACGTGCCCAAGGGCTTCGAAATGCTGTTGCCATGGCTCGAGGCGGACCGGCCGCTGTGCGAAAAATTCTTCAGCCGGCTCAAGGTCCTGTTCTATGCCGGCGCCGGCTTGCCGCAGCACGTACGCGACTCGCTGGAAGAGCTGGCCGCAGCGACGACCGGCGAGCGCATCATCTTCCTGTCGAGCCTCGGCTCGACTGAAACGGCGCCCTCCGCGATCGGGCGCGCCTGGGATTCCGCGCACGCGGGCAATATCGGTTTGCCGCTGCCCGGCGTGGAACTGAAGCTCGTGCCGGGGGAAGGCAAGTTCGAAGCCCGCCTCAAGGGCGCGAACATCACGCCCGGATACTGGCGCGCGCCGGCTCTGACCGCAGCCGCGTTCGACGACGAGGGCTATTACAGGATCGGCGACGCGCTGAAGTTCGAGGACCCTGATGACCCGGCGAAGGGCCTCGTGTTCGACGGACGGCTCGCCGAAGACTTCAAGCTCGCCACCGGCACCTGGGTCAGCGTCGGCCCGTTGCGCGCAGGATTGATTGCGCTGTGCGCGCCGTTCGTGCGCGACGCGGTGCTGGCGGCGCCGGATCGCGACGACGTCGCGGCGCTGATCTTTCCCGACATCGAAGCGTGCCGCAAACTCGCGCCCGGTCTCGCACCGGATGCGCCAGCTTCGGCCGTGCTGGCCGATTCCCGGGTGCGCGCACGTTTTGCAGCCCTGCTCGCCGAACTGTCGGCGTCTGGGCGCGGCACCTCGGCGCGGGTCCGCCGGGCCATTCTGCTCGTCGAGCCGCCGTCGCTCGACGTCGGCGAGATCACCGACAAAGGATCGATCAACCAGCGTGCGGTACTTGCCCATCGCACCCGCCTGGTCGATGAACTGTACGCTGACCCCCCGCCGCCGCGCGTCATCGTCGCCGGCCGACCCTCTTCCTCCACACAACAAGCGAGCTGAACCATGGATATTCGCGGACATGCCGCCCTCGTCACCGGCGGGGGCTCCGGCCTCGGCGCCGCCACCGCGCGGATGCTGGCGGAAGCCGGCGCCCGGGTCGCCATCCTCGACGTGAATGCCAAAGCCGCCGGCGAAGTCGCCGCCGACATCAACGGACTGTCGCTCCATTGCGACGTCGCCGACGCCGCCTCGACCGAGGCGGCGATCGCCAAAGCCGCGGCAGACCACGGCCCGGCGCGAATCCTGATCAACTGCGCCGGCATCGGTACGGCCAAACGGATCGTAGGCCGCGAGGGCCCGATGCCGCTGCCGGATTTCGAGCGCATCATCCGCGTCAATCTGATCGGAACCTTCAACGCCATGCGGATCGCGGCCGCCGCGATGCAGCCACTCGATCCGCTGACCGACGGCGAACGCGGCGTCATCGTGTGCACCGCGTCGGTCGCGGCGTTCGAAGGCCAGATCGGCCAGGCCGCCTATGCGGCATCGAAAGGCGGCGTCGTGAGCCTGCTGCTGCCGGCGGCGCGCGAATTCGCCCAGTTCGGCGTTCGCGTCAACGCCATCGCGCCAGGCATTTTCCTGACGCCGATGCTGCTGGGGCTCACGCCGCAGGCTCAGGAAAGCCTCGCCGCGTCGCTGCCGTTCCCGAAAAAGCTCGGCGATCCGTCGCAGTTCGCGGCGCTCGCCCGGCAGATGATCGAGAACCGCTATCTCAACGGCGAAGTCGTCCGCCTCGACGCGGCGCTTCGCATGTCGCCGCGGTAAATGCGCGCGCAATGGTCAGCAACATCCGCACGACACGTATCGAGTGGGGTCAATGCGATGCGCTCGGTATCATTTTCTATCCACGCTACTTCGAGATGTTCGATGTCTCGACCACAATGCTGGTCGAGCGCGCGCTTGGAATGAAGAAGATCGAATATCTCAAAGCCTACAATCTCGCCGGCCATCCGGTGGTCGAGATAAAAGCGCGCTTCCGCCTGCCCACGACCTTCGGCGACGACGTCGCGATTGAAATCCGCGATCGTCGAGTGCGGCCGGTCGAGCTTCAAGATCGAGCACCGGCTCACCAAATCGGGCGCGCTCGCGGTCGAAGGCTTCGAAACCCGGGTCTGGACCGTCCGTCAGCCGGACGACCCCGGCCGCATAAAGTCGCAGCCACTTCCGCCCGAGGTTCTTGTACGCTTCAAGCCGGACGGCACCTGAAACGGGGACGCCGCAACAGGCGTCGTGGAGGAGAAAGCCCGATGCGGATCGACGCGTACACGCACTTCTTTCCAAAGAAATTCTTCGACAGGCTTGCCGAGGTCGCATCCGACTACAGGGACATGGGCAAGCGCGTGCGCTCGCTGCCGGCGCTGTACGATCTCGACGTGCGAAAGAAGATCGTGGACGGTCACCGGGACTATCAGCAGATCCTGTCGTATCCGCAGCCGCCGATTGAAAAATTCGCCAGATCGCCGGCCCACATCGACGAATTCTGCCGCATGATCAACGACGGTTTCGCGGAACTGTGCGAAAAGGAGAAGGATCATTTTCCCGGCTGGGTCGGCCACGTTTCGCTCGCCGCGGCCGACGCGGGGGTGGCTGAAGCGCAGCGCGCGGTGAAGCAGGGCGCGCTCGGCGTCCAGATCTACACCAACGTCAACGGCAAACCGCTCGATCTGCCCGAATTTCTGCCGTTCTGGGACAAGATGAACGAGCTGCGCATTCCGGTGTGGCTGCATCCGGCGCGCGGCGCTGAAACGCCCGATTACATCACCGAGCAAAAATCGCTCTACGAAATCTGGTGGACGTTCGGCTGGTCGTACGAAACCGCGACCGCCATGATGCGGCTGGTGTATTCGAAGATAATGGACACCCACCCCGATCTGAAAATCATCACCCACCATTTCGGCGGCATCGTGCCGATGCTCGAAGGCCGCATCGGTCCGGGCAACGACGTCATGGGGTCGCGCACATCGGACATGGATTACGTGTCGCTGCGCAAGGGACTGAAAAAGCGGGTGCTCGACTATTTCAAGCAAGATTTCTGGGCCGATACCGCGGTGTTCACCGCCGAGCCCGCGACCCGGGCGGGACTGGAATTCTTTCCGCGCGACAAAGTGGTGTTTGCGTCCGACTGTCCGTTCGATCCGGAGGGCGGCACGATGTATCCGCGCGAAACTTTGAGGATTCTCGAGAAGATCGAACTGTCCAAAGAAGACCGCGACAGAATCAATTATAAAAATCTCGAGGCGGTCACGGGACGGACACTGGTAAAGTCCTGACTTCCGCCGAAATTCCGGATCACGACCTGGGGGCGCACCCAAGGGAGTCAAACGATGAAGACGTGGTTTGCGGCACTGGTCCTGACGATTTTGGGCGCGGGAATGTCCGCAGGCGCCCAGGACGCCCCGCCGCTTTCGGCTGCACAATTCGAGAAGATTGAAAAATTCCTCGACACCATCGGCTCGAAAGAGGAGTTTCCGGCGCCGACCGCGCAGAGTCTGGGCCTGTCGAACGACCCGGCCAAAGCGCTTCCCGTCGTCTCGATCGTGACGGACGACCATCGTGTGTACTTCTGCCGGAGCCGTTTGAACAAAAACGATTACATCGTGTGGGTCCGCTCGCCCGGAAACGAGAGCTCGTACATGTTCGCCACGCGGGCCAACCTCAAATTGCTGCACGCGCTGCATCTCAAGACCAACGCATTTCCGGAGCAGCCCGATATAACGTCTCCGCAAATTCAGGGGATGTATCGGGATGCGCTTGCCGCGCTTGCCGCCGACGTGGACAAGAGCCGGCTGCCCTGACACGCGCGGCACGGTTGCGGCGGCGCCAGGTCCGCGTTTTTCTAGAACTCTGCGGCGGCCCGCGTAGTTAGGTTGCAGGTCAGGTCCGCGTACCGCCCACGTTTCTTGCCTCGGGTGGGCAAGCTTCGTAAGGTCGGCGGATGAGTGCATCCCCATCCGCTGCCACGATTGAAGGCGAAGTTACACACGAACTGTTTCGTCGTGTGATGGCGTCGTTCGTCACCGGCGTCACTGTCGTCACCACCGAGCTTCGCGGCGAAATCCGCGGCATGACGGCCAACGCCTTTATGTCAGGCTCGCTCGAGCCGCCGCTGTGCGTGATCTCGGTCAGTCTCAAGGCCCGCATGCACGGCTTCCTCGTGGAAGCCGGACATTTCGGCGTAAACATTCTCGCCCGCGGTCAGGAACGGCTGATCGGCCACTTCTCGGGGCGTCCTGTCGAGGGGCTGGATCCGCAATACGAATATGTCGACCGTACGCCGTTACTGTCACAATCCCTCGCCACCATCGCCGCAAGGGTTTCGGCGCGATACGATTGCGGCGATCATTCGCTGTTCATCGGTCACATCGTCGCCCTGAAGCACGAGCGAAGCGCGGCGCCGGTGGTCCTGCATGTCGGAAAACTTGCTTCCCTCGTGCCGCCGCAGCAGCAGCTGGCCGTGTGGCCGACGCTCGATTTCTGGTGACGGCGCGCGCGGTCGCGGAATTCCGCACACGCGGTGCGTTCCGTTGATCGCCGGTCGCCGGGCGCTGCAATTTCGCGATGTATTTTTGACGCCGAATCGCCCAAGGTTATGCAGGCTGTTACCTCTCGGAAGTTGCGCTCGATGCCCCGCGTATCCGAAACGGCGGTTTAACGAATCGTAAATGGCGTTCTCGCCGACCCGCGCTCCTAACCCTTTGACGCAGTTGCCCTTTTAGGGCGCCCTTAAGCCTGGTTTTCTGCCGCCGGACCGTCTCGTTTTCGTGATATTTTTGCAACTATTCGTGCAGAAACGACGCCGCCGCGCACCCCGACACCGACAAAGCATTGCAATCCCGGCCCGTTTAAACGACGCTCGCAGCAGTTGGCAGGTCGTGCCGACGAGTCAAGTACCGTGCGAAATTTTTAACGACTGACTATTCGCCCGGCCTTGGGGACAAACACGTGGAGGGGCAAATGACCCGACTTAAGCAAGTAGTGGTGGGCGGTCTTACCGCGCTCGCCATGGGCGCCGCGGCAAGTTCCGCGTTCGCCATGGAATCCGGAACTTTCCAAAATCGTTTGAACGGCGCCACCATCGGCATTCCGGCCGGCGCAGCGGCTCCTCCCGGTCTGTACTCGGGTTTGGAAACCGCCTACCTGGGCGTAACCGGCGGCGGTAAGGGCAACCAGGCTCCTGGCCTCGCTCTGCCTGCTATCGCTAACGCGGTTCCAATCGTCTGGTCGACGGGCTGGAACTTCCTCGGCGCCAACTTCTCGATGGTCGCCGTGCAAGCCTGGTACATGGGCTTTGTGACTGTCGGCAATCCCGTTTTCAGCGGCGCCTACCCGGCAACGGTTGGGTCGTTTGACGTGGTCGCCAACACCTTCTGGAGCCCGATCAACCTGTCGTGGAACCTCGGCGGTGGCTGGTTCGTCAGCGCCAGCTTCAACTTCGTCGCGCCGGACGGATCGCGCTACACCGGCACGCCGAACCCGGACTACTGGACCATCGAGCCGGCAGCGGCCCTCTCTTACATCAACGCGAACTGGGTTGCGTCTGCCAACTTCTACTATGACATCAACACCAAGTCGGCTGGCACCTGCTGCGCCGGCACGACGGTCACCAGCGGCAACGCGCTGTATGGCGACTTCTTCGCGGCGTACAAGCTGGGCAAGTGGGAATTCGGCCCGGTTGCCTACTTCGAAGCTCAGACCACTGCCGACACTGGCCCGGGCTGCCCGGCTGCCTGCGGCATGCTGAGCAACGTCGCGGTTGGTGGTCTCGTCGGCTACGACTTCGGCCCGGTCGACATCCAGGTTTGGGTGACCGACAGCGTCGCCAGGCAGAACGCCATCGACGGCGTGAACGTCTGGACCCGCCTCGGCTTCCGCATCTGGGCGCCGGAAGCAGCGAAGCCGCTGGTTGCCAAGAACTAATATCGGCTAACCTTCTAGTCTTCAGGGCCCCGCGGGAAACCGCGGGGCCTTTTTCGTTTCGGGCCTTTTTCCTCTGGCGGTTTTGTCACGGTTGGGCGGCCCGCATATCGAGCCCATGGTTCGGGGAAAACGCACGGCCTGTCCGCGGCGAAACAGGCGGCACGGCAAGAAGGCGAAGAAGAACGATCGCACGCCGTTCCTTCGCGCGCCGGGGGCTGAAGCCTGCAACGATGGCGAACCTCGCAGTTGCGGATCCCCGAGGCTATGGAGGCGGGCTTTGCCGAAGCGCGCGCATCTGAACTGAGGCAGACACGGCGGTTTTAGGTCGCGGGCGCGGCCGGTCAACACGGGGTCCGCTGCGAGGCGGTCTGCCGGCTGCGGAAGCCCCCCCGGAAACAACGGGGGGGGCTTTGTGCTGTGACGCAGAGCCCGTTCGCTTCCATTCCGCGGGCGGCGGCGGATCTTGCGTGCAGCGATGGTCACTTCGGGGACGCTATTCCTTCTCGTCGATCGTTCGAGGGTGCGCGAACACGGCTCTGGTTCTGCGCGGTGCATCGATACAACCCGAATCGGAATTTGCTGCCCGGATGACAGGCAATCTGCCGATTTAAAGGGCCTAATACTGCGCGTGTTATTATAACAAGTCATTGATATTGTGTGATTTTTATCACGACGAACCTAAAATCAAACGGTATCTCCCCGCCAGGTTGAGTTTGCGTTGCGTTTTTATATCGCGGCGCACAATTCTGATTTTGCCGGAATTTTGAAACGGAGGGGCAAGAGATGACCCGACTAAAGAGGCTGTTTGTAAGCGCCGTCGGAGCGGCGTTGCTTGTTACCGGGGTCGCGGGCAAGAGCTTCGCGATCGAAGGCAGCGATTTCACCAACTACCTGCGCGGCGCGACCCAGGGCGTGCCGCTGGGCGCACTGCCTCCTCCCGGCCTGTATGCGGGCTTCGCAATTGACGCCACAGGTTTGGGCGGGAAGGCCGGCGTCGGCAACCAGGCGATCCCGGGAGCGGCGAGCGCGCCTGCGTTCGGCTACGGCGCCAGCCTGCTGTGGGTACCGGGCTGGACGTTCCTCGGCGCGAGCTACGGTGCGAGCATCGTCCAGGGTTTCTATCTCGGGACCGCCATATCGTCGGTCAATCCGCCGTTCACCACCAGTTCGGTGAACTCCCAGCTTGCCAACACAACGTTTACGCCGATCGACCTGTCGTGGAATCTCGGCCACGGCTGGTTCTCGTCGCTGGCGTTGACCGTGGTCGGGCCGGATGGTTCGCAGTGGGCCAGCACGCTGGCCAGCGTCAATCTCAATCCGGATTACTGGACCATCGCGCCGGGCTGGGCCGTGTCGTATCTCGACGCCAACTGGCTGCTGTCGGCGAACTTCCGCTATGACATCAACACCGCATCCCGCGGCGTGACGATGGGCGCGCCGTTCCTGGGCGGCGCGGGCAACGGCTTCGTCTCGGGCAACGAGCTGTTCGGCGACTTCACCGCTCTCTACAAGATCGGCAAATGGTCGATCGGTCCGGTCGGCTACTTCGAAGCGCAGACCACGACCGACCGTCCCGGAATGGGCGTCACCTGCACGCCTGCGATTTGCGGTATGCAATCCCAGGTCGCGCTCGGCGGGCTCGTCGGTTACGACTTCGGCCCGTGGCCGTACAGGTGTGGTTCGACCAGACCGTCGAGTGCCAGAACGCGGTTTGCGGTCTCGACGTCTGGGCCCGCATGAACTTCAAGATCTGGAGCCCGGAGACCGGGAAGCCGCTGGTCGCGAAGAACTGACTTCTGTCAATCTGTAATCGGCAGACAAAGGCCCCGCGGAATTCCGCGGGGCCTTTTTCGTTCGCGTGAGACGGTAGCGGGTGAGCGGAAAGCCGCAACGAGCCGGGTCCCGCTATTTCTTCGCGCCCCGCATCACGTGATAGCTGAGCTCGCCGGGATCGGTGAGGTCGGGGACCTTCCAGCCGTCGAGATCGTATTCGGCCATGCAGTCCTCGGCGAAGCCCTTGAAGCGGTCGGCGTTGCCGGAGGCCTGCGCGCCGAACAGGCAATAGCGCCGGATTTCTTCGGTCGAGCCGCCGTAATTGATTTCATAGAGCTCGTGGCGGCCGCCGAACTCGGTGGCGATGCAGTCCCACAGCAGCTTCATCAGCTTGACGCGCTCCTCGGCCTTGTAGCCGTTCGAGCCGCGCATGTAGCGGTCGAGATACGGGCGGATCTCGGGGTTCTTGAAGTCGTTGGCGTGGGAGTTGAGATAGATCAGGCCCGACGCCACGGTTTGCTCGATGATGTATTTGACCTTGCTGTAGGCCATGGTGGCGATGATCTGGTAGGCGTTGCCCGGATCCATATTCGGCAGCACGTAGTCGCCGATCCACGGCTTCGGATCGCGCACCATCGCGTCCGACAGCGCCCAGAACAGATTGCGCCAGGCGATCACCTCGCCGACGTTGGCCTGCACGCCGCGATAATCCTTGGTGCCGGAGGCTTCGACCGCCTTGAGCAGCAGGCCGGCGATGAAGTCGAGCTTGACCGCCAGCCGCGTGCAGCCGTGAACGACGAAGCGCGGCAGGAAACCGGTGCGCGGGAAGAAGTTGTTGGCCTTCTCCATGTCGCCATAGACGAAGACGTTCTCCCAGGGCACCAGCACCTTGTCGAGAATGAAGACGGCGTCGTTCTCGTCGATCCGGCTCGACAGCGGATAGTCGAACGGGCTGCCCATCGCCGTCGACGTCATTTCGTAGGACGTGCGGCAGATGAATTTCACGCCCGGGATGATTGGTCGGCACCATGAACACCACGGCGAATTTCTTGTCCTGCACCGGGATGAGGCCGTGGTGGGCGACGAAGGTGTAGTTGGTCAGCACCGAGCCGGTGGCCACCACCTTGGCGCCGGAGACGACGATGCCGGCGTCGGTTTCCTTTTCGACGTGGCAGCAGATGTCGCCGACTTCGTTCGGCGGCCGGTCGCGGTCGACCGGCGGGTGGATGATGGCGTGATTGACGAACGGCACGCGCTCCTGGCTGAATTTGTACCAGCGCTTGGCATTGTCGCTGTACGGATCGTAGAACTGCGCGTTGGCGCCGAGCGTGGCGAGGAACGACGCCTTGTAATCGGGCGAGCGGCCGAGCCAGCCGTAGGTGATCTTCGCCCATTCGGCGATGGCGTTCCGTCCCGCCAGCAGATCGTCCAGCGATTTCGGCGCCTTGAAGAAGGCGTGGGTCTTGCCGCCGTTGCCGGTGTCGGTCGGCACCATGATCTTGTCGGCGTGTTTGGGATCGTGCAGCGCGTCGTAGAGCCGCGCCACCATGCGCGCGGTGTTGCGGAAGGCCGGATGCGTGGTGACGTCCTTCACCCGCTCGCCGTAGATGAAGACGGTGCGGTCGTCGCGCAGCGAATCCAGATATTCGTCGCCGGTCTGCGGGGTGGTCGACGCTCTGGCCGCAGCCGTTTTCGGCTTCCGCTGCACTTCGGTCAGCCTTTGCTGCGGCGCTCATGGCGTCCTCCCCGTCTTGCGTCTGCTTTCGCCGGCTGTTCAATGGCCTAATGTTCGATTATCGAACGTATCGTCCGGTATACGCGACCACGATAGCGGCGGGAAGCCGAAAGCCAGCGCGAGCATGCGCGTCACGCGGGCGCGACGCTCGCGCTTTCAGATCACCGACGCCGAAATCTGCGCGGCGATCGCGCGCAGGCCCGGCAGGAAACGCTCGCGCATTTCGTTGCGCGTGGTGCGCGTCGAATGGGTGCTCAGATTGAGCGCCGCGATCGCCTGGCCGTTACGATCGACGATCGGCACCGCGATCGCGCGCAGGCCGCGCTCGAGTTCTTCGTCGACGATCGAGAAACCTTGCGCGCGATCTTCGCGACCCGGTCGTACAGCGCCTGCACATCGGTGATGGTCGAAGGCGTATAGGCTTCGACGCGCAGCGAGCGCAGCCGCCGCCAGAGCTCGGCGTCGTCGAGAAAGCCGAGCTGCACGCGGCCCAGCGCGGTATGAAACGCCGGCAGCCGCGTGCCGACCGCCAGCGATACCGACATGATGCGGCCGGCGGGAAAGCGCGCGACATAGACGATCTCGGTATCCTCGAGGATCGCCGCCGAGCAGGATTCCTGAAACTGCTCGCTGAGCTGCCGCATCAGCGGCGCCGCCTGCTCGATCCAGTTCTGCGTGGCGAGATAGGCGAAGCCGAGCTTGAGAATGCCCGACGACAGCGAGAACTCGCGGCCGTTCTGCGCGACATAACCGAGTTCGGCAAGCGTGCGCAGAATGCGCCGCGCGGTCGCGCGCGACAGCGCCGGTCGCCTCGCGCCGCTTGCGACAAGCGTCATGGCAGGCCGCTCTTTGTCGAACGCGCCGAGCACCGCGAGGCCCTTGGCGAGCGTCGCCATGAACTCCTTGTCCTGCGGCATCGCCTGATTTCGCGACCTGCGCTCGCGGCGCGCAGGAAGCTTCGCCCCGCGCAATTGACAGGACATTCGGCGCTCGGCAAGAATGACCAGAGCGCGAACCTTCGTTCGATAATCGAACATACCCAGCGGCACCGAACGGTGCAAGTCGAACGTTTCGCTGTGCGAAAAACGTCAACGGCACGGCTCGGTGAGCGCCGACGGCGCCGACCGGATAGGGAGGACAGGGCATGTCGAAGGAAATCACGGATACGCTGTCGCAGGTACGCCCCACGTGGACCGGCGCAGCTTCATGAAAGCGTCGGCGGCGACCGGCGCGGCGCTCGCGACCGGTTCGGTATTCGCGCCGGCGGTGCGCGCCGCGCAGACGCTCAAGCTCGGCTATGTCAGCCCGCAGACCGGCCCGCTCGCCGCGTTCGCCGAGGCCGACAATTTCATCATCTCGAGCTTTCTCGAAACGCGTGAAGGGCGGCGTCAAGGTCGGCAACGCCACGCTGCCGGTCGAAGTCATCGTCAAGGACAGCCAGTCCAATCCGAACCGCGCCGCCGAAGTCGCCAAGGAACTGATCGTCTCCAACAAGATCGATCTGATGCTGGTGGCCTCGACGCCGGAAACCACCAATCCGGTCTCGACGCAGTGCGAGATCGAAGAGGTGCCCTGCATCTCCACGGTGGCGCCGTGGCAGCCCTACTTCATCGGCCGCCAGGCCGAATCCGGCCGGCGGCCCGCCGGCATGGAAGCCGTTCAACTACACCTATCACTTCTTCTGGGGCCTCGAAGACGTCATCGCCGTCTTCACCAACATGTGGGGCCAGCTCGCAGACCAACAAAGTCGGTCGGCGGCCTGTTCCCCAACGACGGCGACGGCAACGCCTGGGGCGACAAGTCAGGTCGGCTTCCCGCCGGTGCTCGACAAGCTCGGCTACAAGCTGACCGATCCGGGCCGCTATCAGAATCTCACCGACGATTTCTCGGCCCAGATCGCCGCCTTCAAGAAGGCGAAGTGCGAGATCATCACCGGCGTGGTGATCCCGCCCGACTTCACCACCTTCTGGAACCAGGCGCAGCAGCAAGGCTTCAAGCCGAAGGCGGCCTCGATCGGCAAGGCCATCCTGTTCCCGGTCGCGGTCGAAGCGCTCGGCAAGAACGGCAACAATCTGTCGTCGGAAGTGTGGTGGTCGCCCAACCATCCGTTCAAGTCGTCGCTGACGGGACAGTCGGCAAAGCAGCTCGCCGACGCCTACGAGAAATCGTCCGGCAAGCAGTGGACGCAGCCGATCGGCTTCGTCCACGCGCTGTTCGAGCTCGCCGTCGATGTCGCCAAGCGCTCGGGCGACGTCGCCGACAGCAAGGGCATGGTGAAGGCTATCGCGGCGACCAACCTCAACACCGTGGTTGGGCCGATCGCCTGGAACGGCAAGAACCTGCCGCCGTTCGCCGCGAAGAACATCGCCAAGACGCCGCTGGTCGGCGGCCAGTGGCGCCTCCGCGACGGCAAGCAAATACGACATCGTCATCACCGACAACAAAACCGCGCCGGAAATTCCGGTCGGCGGCAAGATGGAGCCGATCGCCTGAAATCGGGTCGAAGGAACGCGCGGGGTGATGTTGCGTCACCCCGGCGCGGTCATTATCAAACGAACAGCAAACGAAACCTGGCGCCGGTCCCACGTGCGGGCCGGCGTTTAAACTGGGCGATGGCGTGATCCTTCGGCTGGACAATCTGACGAAATCGTTCGGCTCGCTGAAAGCGGTCGACGGAATCCGGCTTGAAGTTCGCGCAGGGCGAGGCGCTCGGCATCATCGGGCCGAACGGCGCCGGCAAGTCCACGCTGTTCAATCTCATCACCGGACTTGTGAAGCCGGACACCGGCACCGTGCATTTCGACGGACACGATATCACCGCGGCGCCGCCGCGCGCACGCTGCATCGCCGGCATCGGCCGCTCGTTCCAGATTCCGCAGCCGTTCGAAAACCTCACGGTGTTCGAGAACCTGCTGGTCGCCGCGATCCACGGCCGCGGCATGCCGCGAGGCGCAGGTGGTCGACGACCTGCGGCGACATTCTGGAACGCACCGGGCTGATCGGCCTTTGCCAACCGCCGCGCCGGCACGCTGAATCTGCTGGGCCGCAAGCGGCTCGAACTGGCGCGCGCGCTCGCGACCGCGACCGCGGCTGCTGCTGCTCGACGAAATCGCCGGCGGCCTGACCGAGGCCGAATGCGCCGAGCTCGTCAGACTGATCCAGGACATCAAACAGTCCGGCGTGACCATCGTCTGGATCGAGCACATCGTGCATGCGCTGCTTGCCGTGGTCTCCCGGCTGGTGGTGCTCAATTTCGGACGCAAGATCATCGAAGGCGAGCCGCGCGCGGTGATGGCCTCGGACGAGGTGCGCGAAATCTACATGGGCATCGCGGCGTGATCCGCTGCGCTGCAAGGCGATGAGCCGGCCGTGCTGGAGACCCGCGAGCTCACCGCGTTCTACGGCGATTTCCAGGCGCTGTTCGGCATCAGCTTCGTCGCTCAACGAGGGCGAGACCGTCGCCATCATCGGCGCCAACGGCGCCGGCAAATCGACCTTCCTGAAGGCCATCGTCGGGCTGCTGCCGCGCCCGGCCAGCCGCCGTGCAGCCTCGACGGCCGCGACATCGGCGCGCTGCCGGCCTACGAAATCGTCAAGCTCGGCATCGCGCTGGTGCCGGAAGGCCGGCGGCTGTTTCCGTCGCTGTCGGTCGAGGAAAATCTGCTGGTCGGCGCTTACGGCCGGCGCGCCGGCGGACCGTGGAATCTCGACGCGATCTATCGGCTGTTTCCGGTGCTGCGCGAGCGCCGCCACGCGCCGTCGACCGCGCTGTCCGGCGGCCAGCAGCAGATGGTCGCGATCGGCCGGAGCCTGATGTCGAACCCGCGCATCCTGCTGTGCGACGAGCTCAGCCTCGGACTCGCGCCGATCGTGATCCGCGACATCTACGCGGCGCTCGCCGACATCAAGACGCGCGGCACCAGCGTCGTGCTGGTCGAGCAGGATCTCGTGCACGCCATGTCGGTCGCCGACCGGGCCTATTGTTTTCAGGAAGGCCGCGTGAGCCTGACCGGCCGGCCGGCGCGAGCTGACCCGCGACGCCATCCACGCCGCCTATTTCGGACTGTAAGCGATGCTCGGCTGGATCGACACGATCATCCAAGGCGTCCTGCTCGGCGGGCTTTATTGCGCTCTACGCCACCGGGCTGTCGGTGATTTTCGGCATCATGCGCGCTCGTCAATCTCGCGCATGGCGATCTGATCGTGCTTGGCGCGTTTCTGATCCTTGCGGCATCGAGCCTCGGCGTGCCGCTTGTGCTGGCGTTCGCGATCGTGGTGCCGCTGATGTTCGCGGTCGGCTACGCGCTGCAGGCGGTGCTGCTCAACCGCGCGCTGGGCCGCAACATCCTGCCGCCGCTGCTGATCACCTTCGGGCTGTCGATCATCGTGCAGAACGGACTGCTCGAGACGTTTTCCGCCGACACGCGCTTTCTCAATGTCGGCCCGCTGCAAAGCGCTTCGCTGCCGCTCGGCGGCGGCATCGCGATCGGCGTGATGCCGCTGATCTGCCTGATCGCGGCGGTGCTGGTGATCGTGTTGCTCAACGCGCTGTTCTACCGGACCGCGCTGGGGCGGGCATTCCGCGCCACCTCCGACGATGTCGAGATCGCGCAGCTCATGGGCATCAACAACAGGACCATCTACGCGCTGACCATGGGCATCGCGCTTGCGGTCTGCGCCGCCGCCGGGTTCTTTCTCGGCGCGCGCGCCAATTTCGATCCCGAGCATCGGCCCGGCGCGGCTGCTCTATGCCTTCGAGGCGGTGATCATCGGCGGGCTTGGCAGTCTGTGGGGCACGCTCGCCGGCGGCATCGTCGTCGGCCTCGCGCAGACCATCGGCGCGCACATCGATCCGGAATGGCAGATACTGTCCGGGCATGTGGCGTTTCTGGTCGTGCTGGTGATGCGGCCGCGCGGGCTGTTTCCGCGCGCCGTGGATTGATCCGCATGCGCAGCAGCCTCATCCCGCGCGATCCCGTCCACGGCCGGACATCCGGCCCGCGCTTTTCAGTCACGACCGCGACGCGCGCCTCGACCGTCACCCTGCTGCTCGCGGTTCCCGGCATCGTTTTGCTGCTCGCTCTGCCCGCCTTCGCGAGACGCGCGCTGCTGCAGGAGCTGTTTTACGTCTTCACCATGCTGGCCTTGGCGCAGTTGTGGAATCTGCTCGCCGGCAGCGCCGGGCTGATTTCAGTCGGGCAACAGGCTTTCGTCGGGGCAGGCGCCTATGCGCTGTTCGCCTTTACCCTGATCGCCGGGCTCGACGCGGTCCCCGCGATCGTCCTCGCCGGAATCGTCGCGGGCCTCGTGGCGATTCCCACGGCGCTGATCGTGTTCCGTCTGCGCGGCGCCTATTTCGCCATCGGCACCTGGGTCGTCGGCCGAGGTCTGCCGGCTGATCCTCGCCCAGGTCAAGCAGCTTGGCGGCGGCACCGGCACCTCGCTGCCGCCCGACGTCGCGAGTTCGATGTTCGGCCTCGATTTCGTCCGCGAACTGTTCGCATGTGCGCGGCCCCGCGGCGCGCGACATCCTCGGCTACTGGCTCGCGCTGGTGCTCGCCGTCGGCACGTTCGTGCTGGTTTACCGGATTTTGCGCTCGCGCCACGGCCTCGCGCTGTCCGCCATTGGCGATGCCGAACGGGCGGCGGAGAGCGTCGGCGTCGACGTGTACCGCACCAAGTTTCTGATTTACGTCGCTGACCGCGATGGCGACCGGCATGGTCGGCGCGCTGATCTTTTTGCAGAAGGCCAGCATTTCGCCCGACGCGGCGTTCTCGCTGGTCGACTGGACCGCCTATGCGATCTTCATCGTGGTCATCGGCGGCATCGGCACGATGGAAGGCCCGATCATCGGTGTCGCGATATTCTATCTGCTGCAATATTATCTGGCCGCGCTCGGTTCCTGGTACCTGATCCTGCTCGGAGCGCTCGCCATCTTTCTGATGCTGTTCGCGCCTTCCGGCGTTTGGGGCGTGATCTCGCATGCCTTCGACATCAGCCTGTTCCCGGTGCGCCGCAGACTGATCGTCCGCGCCGCCGGCGAGCTTGACGAAAGCGACAGGGCGCCGGACTGACCGACTGCCCCGGAGAATCGGCAGGTGCGCACCGAACGGGCGCGGCGAAGCCGCGCTAGAGCTGGCCGATGCGGATGACCGGCTTGACGGTGAGACCGCGTTCGCTGTCGCTCGCGGCTTCGTTGATGCGATCGAACGGATACATTTTGACCAGCCGGTCGAACGGGAAGCGTCCCTGCAGGAACAGGTTTACAAGCTCCGGGATGAAAATGTCCGGCACGCTGTCACCTTCGATGATGCCGTAGACCGTCTTGGCCGACTGCATGAACTCGGTGATGTCGATCCTGATCTCGGCGCCGATCGGGGCCGCACCGACTATCCCGCACGTGCCGCGCACGCCGAGCGCATCGACGGCCTGACGCACCACCGGCGACAGCCCGGTGGTTTCGAGGCAGAACTGCGCGCCTCCGCCCGTGATCTCTTTCACCGCGCCGACCGGATCGCCTTCGGTCGCATTGACTGCATGCGTCGCGCCGAGCTCCTTGGCGAGGCTCAGACGCGACGGCACGACATCGACCGCGATGATCGTGGTGGCGCCGACCACCCGCGCCGCCATCACCGCGCTCAGCCCTACCGCGCCGGCGCCGAACGCGGCAAAGCTCGCGCCGTGTCCGACCTTGAGTGCGTTCATCACCGCGCCGGCGCCGGTCTGCACGCCGCAGCCGAGCGGACCCAGCAGTTCGAGCGGCGCGTTTTTCGGCACCTTGACGACGTTGCGCTCGTTCGCCACCGCGAACGTGCAGAACGACGACTGACCAAAGAAATGATCGTGGATGCGGCCGTTATCGTCCCGCAGGCTGCCGCGTGCCGTCCGCGCGGCCGCCGCTGAAATTGTGGTCGTTGAATGTTTCGCAGTTGTTGGGTCGGCCCTGTTCGCAAAACCGGCAGCGCCCGCATGACATGAAGCTCAGCACCACATGGTCGCCCGGTTTCACCTTGACGACGTTGCCGCCGATCTTCTCGACGACGCCGGCACCTTCGTGGCCGAGCACGATCGGCTGCGGCACCGGATAAACCTGATCGCGTACCACCATGTCGGTGTGGCACATGCCGGTCGCGACGATGCGCACCAGGACTTCGTCGGCGCGCGGCTCCTCGAGCCGCAACTGCTCAAGCATGAACGGGCCGCCTTTGCGTGCGGACCACGGCGGCGGTGACGGTGTTCGCGGAAGCCGGCGCTGGCATGAATTCCTCCCCGAGGATTTTTTTCAAATTGGCTGCGACGTTGTTGATCGCATCCGGTGCGGAACGTCAACACAGCAGACTTTGGCACGCATCCTTGCATCGCGGACATGCATTTCACGCCAGTTTTACGAATTGCCCGCCCTCAGATTGAGGGTTCCTGGAACGCAGCGGCGCAACCCGAATTACCCCCCAACGCAGGAGAGAAAACGATTTGAGGAGTTTCGCCATGTCTGGAAAGCACATCGCTGCGGTCGCAGCAGCTGCTCTGATCGCTTCCACCACGCTCGCATTCGCGCAAACACGCGAATTCCCGCAGGACCGGTTCTACCGCGATTATTACTATGGCGGCCCGGTTTATCCGCCGGCCGAATTCGGGTTTGGCGTGGCGCCTTACGCCTATTACGGCCCGGGCTATTACGACTACGCGCCGGGCTGGCGATACAACAACGGCTGGTACGACAATCAGTGGAACTGATAGTTGGCCGTGCGCGGCTGTTATTATCACATGGCTGTTTTCACATGGCAGTCATGACGCCACGTTAAATCAAATTACCGCGATCTCAGTTCGCGAGTAACGGCACATATGTCGGCAACAATCGCGCACAAGTGCGCGCGTTTCATAGGTGCGTTGCACACATCGATGCGGAACAGGCATCGCGGGATGCTATTTGTAGGATGTGCAGTGCGAAAGCGCTGCATTCATCAAATGGAGAACGGACCCATGTCTGTAAAAATTCTGCCCGCGATTGTCGCTGCGGCTCTGGTGGCAACGACTGCCATTGCATCGGCGCAAACCAGAAGCCCGGTACAGGATGCATATCGCTACACTCAAACCGTGGCTCCGGGCCCCGACCTGTCAGGCGGTCCCTTCGTCGGTACTTTTTCGGAGGGCCTGCCCTACCCTGGGTATTATTACGGACCAGGCGCTTACCCCTATGGAGCGCATGGCGGCTACTACGAGCAGAACCGCTACTGAGGCTCCTCCTCTGGCAGCAATACGGCAGCCGCACCTGGTGCGGCTGCTGTTTTTTTTGCCTGCTGCGTGTGCTTTTGCCGCCGACCCGCCTCTGCTAGCGTGCCGGCGCCATGGATGCGATACGCCCCGTTACGGTCGATGATGCCGGAGCTGCTTCGGAGCCCGCGCGCGTCACGCCGATGATGGAGCAGTATATCGAGATCAAGGCCGCCAACCCGGACTGTCTGCTGTTCTACCGGATGGGCGATTTCTACGAGATGTTCTTCGACGATGCCGAAACCGCGTCCCGCGCGCTTGGCATTATGCTCACGAAACGCGGCAAACACCTCGGACGCGACATTCCGATGTGCGGCGTCCCGATCGAGCGCGCCGACGAATACCTGCATCGCCTCATCGCGCTGGGCCATCGCGTCGCGGTATGCGAGCAGCTTGAGGATCCGGCGGTGGCGCGCAGGCGCGGCGCGAAAAGCATCGTGCGCCGCGACGTGATCCGGCTGGTGACGCCCGGGACGCTGACCGAAGATTCGCTGCTCGATGCGCGGAGCAACAATTACCTGCTGGCGCTGGCGCGCGTGCGCATTTCCTCGGACGAAGACCGTTATGCGCTCGCCTGGATCGACATTTCCACGGGCGAGTTTCATGTCGGCGAGTGCGGGCGCGCGACGCTCGCTGCCGAAATCGCCCGCATCGAGCCTGGAGAAATCATTGTCTCCGACACGTTTTACGCCGACCCGGAACTGGCGCCGTACCTGCGCACGCTCCCGGCAGTAACGCCGCTCGCCCGCGACGTGTTTGACGGTGCCACCGCGGAGCGGCGGCTCGCGTCGTTCTTCGGCGTGGCGACGACGGCGTCGTTTGGAGCGTTCTCGCGCGTGGAATTGACCGCGGCCGCCGCGGCGGTGACTTACGTCGAGCGCACGCAACTCGGACGTCGGCCGCCACTCTCGCCGCCGGCAAGGGAAGCCGCGGGCGCAACGCTCGCGATCGACCAGGCGACGCGCGGCAATCTCGAACTGATCCGCACCCTGACCGGCGAGCGGCGCGGCTCGCTGCTCGCCGCCATCGACCGCACGGTCACGGCGGCGGGCTCCCGGCTGCTGGCGCAGCGGCTCGCGGCGCCACTGACCGACCCGAAAGAAATCCGCAGCCGGCTCGACACCGTCGCGGCGCTGGTCGCCGACTCCGCGGCGCGCGCCGACCTTCACGCGCGGCTGAAGACTGCGCCCGACCTTGCCCGCGCACTGTCGCGCATCGTGATCGGCCGCGCCGGCCCGCGCGATCTCGCCGCGGTCCGCGACGGCATTGCCGGCGCAGCAGCGATCGCCGGGCGGATTTCCGCGCTCGAGAGCGTACCGCGCGAGATGGCGCGGGCGGCCGAAGCGCTGCGCCGTCCCGACCCGCAGATCGCTGCCGAACTTTCGCGCGCGCTCGCCGACGAACTGCCTGCGTTCCGCCGCGACGGCGGCTTTGTCCGAGCCGGGTTCGAGCCCGCGCTCGACGAGGCCCGCGCGCTTCGCGACGAATCGCGGCGCGTCATCGCCGCGCTTCAGGTGCGCTATGCCGACACCACCGGCGTCCGCACCCTTAAAATCCGGCACAACAACGTGCTCGGCTATTTCGTCGACGTCACCGCGCAGCACGGCGAGAAATTGATGGCTGCGCCGCTCAACGCGACCTTCATCCACCGGCAGACGCTGGCCGGGCAGGTTCGCTTCACGACCACAGAGCTTGGCGGGCTTGAAGCGAAAATCGCGAACGCCGCCGAGCGCGCGCTCGGGCTGGAGCTCGAGATTTTTGACCGTCTCGCCGCAGCGATTACCGAAGCAAGCGGCCCGATCAAGGCCGCCGCCGAAGCGCTGGCGGTCATCGATGTCGGCGCGGCTCTGGCAGGCCTCGCCGTCGAGCGCGACTACGTCCGTCCGGAAGTCGACGACAGCCTCGCGTTCGTCATCAAAGGCGGCCGTCATCCCGTGGTCGAACAGGCACTCGGGCCTGACAGCGGCCCGTTCGTCGCCAACGACTGCGACCTGTCGCCGCCGAAGGCGCCGGACGGATCCGCAGGCCGCATCTGGCTCATCACCGGCCCGAACATGGCGGGCAAATCGACCTTCCTCCGCCAGAACGCGCTGATCGCGGTGCTTGCGCAGATGGGCAGCTTTGTGCCGGCGCGGGCCGCGCATATCGGCATCGTCGACCGGCTGTTCTCGCGCGTCGGCGCCGCCGACGATCTCGCGCGCGGCCGCTCGACTTTCATGGTCGAAATGGTCGAGACCGCGGCGATCCTCAATCAGGCGGGCGAGCGCGCGCTGGTCATTCTCGACGAAATCGGCCGCGGCACGGCGACCTTCGACGGGCTGTCCATCGCATGGGCGACGATCGAGCATCTGCATGAGAGCAACCGCTGCCGGGCGCTGTTTGCCACGCATTTCCACGAGATGACCGCGCTCGCCGCCAAGCTCGCGCGGCTGCATAACGCCACCATGCGGGTGAAGGAATGGCAGGGCGAGGTCGTGTTCCTGCACGAAGTCGTGCCCGGCGCGGCCGATCGCTCCTACGGCATCCAGGTGGCGAAGCTCGCCGGCCTGCCGCCGAGCGTGATCGAGCGGGCCAAACTCGTGCTGGCGCAGCTCGAAGCCGAGGACCGCATGTCTCCGGCGCGCAAACTGATCGACGACCTGCCGCTGTTCGCGGCGACCCGGCGACCGGCGCCTGCGCCGCAGGCCGACGCGGCGCTTGCCGCGCTGGCTGAAGCTTTGGCCGCACTTCGCCCCGACGAGATGTCGCCGCGCGAGGCGCTCGAAGCGCTATACGCGCTCAAGGCGAAACTGCCGGAGACGAAATAGCTGCCCGGCGGCTTCTCCGCGCGCAACTGGATAATCGAGCAGCCGCCGCTCCAGGCCATGCAGACCAGCAACCCAGCGCAAAGCGCCAGCCACACGCCGATCGGCGCGACGAGATAATGCACGGCGATAAAGCCGAGCGCGATGCCGATCAGAGAAACCTGCGCATGCGCCATCATGCTGGCCGTGGTCTTTGCCGCCGATGCGCGGATGCATGATGACGATCGAGCTGCCGAGGATGATCGGAAACAGCGCGAACATGCCAGAAGCGAATGAGCCGATGCTGGAACTCGCCGTCGGTCACCACGGCGACGACCACGGCGACGGTGAGCGCGCGCAACGGAATGTCGAAACGCGTTCGGACAAATCTTACCGGCCGCGTCGCGCTGCGATAGCGCCAGCTCAGCGGGATGGTAACGGCGAACACGACGGCGCTGATCGCCAACGCGCCGAGCAGCGTCCAGTCGACGGTGCGCAACGCCGCGGCGCAGCGCGAACCACACGAGCGCTCGCGACGCCGAGGCTGACGAACAGCCCGTGGCGTTGCGCGAGCATTGTATAGACCGGGGCAAAGACCGCGACTGCGCCATTGATAGCCACGCTGCCCATGGCGCTTGCGGCGATGAATTCCGGCGGATGATCCAGCGCCAGAATGACGTAAGCCGCGCCGGCCGCGGTCGGCAGCGCGCCGATCAGCGCGCCGAGGAACGGGCCGCTGCGCTCGACCGCGAGCGAGGTCACGACGACCACCGTCGCCGTCAGCACCATCTTCGAGCGCGAAAGTCTCGGACAGGAACAGCACGCTTTCCTCCCGGACCGCTATCCCGGCGTCAGCACCAGCCGGCCGATGACTTTGCCGGCTTTCAGCTCTTCCAGCGCCTCGTTGACCGCGGCCAGCGGCCGGGTGCCGACCGGGAAATCGGGCACGCCCTTGCGGCGCACGAGATCAAGCAGTTCGGCCATCTCGTGGCAGGCTGCCGACATAAGAACCTTGAACGTGATCGCGCGCAACGGCAGCGACGGCAGCGGCACCGTGATGTCGCCGCCGAACAGGCCGACGATGATCAGCCTGCCGCCCTTGATCAGGCTGTCGAGCGCGAGTTGCACGGTGCGCGTAGCGCCGACGAGATCGATCACCGCCCAGGCGCCGCCGCCGCGTCGCCTCGATGATCTGCTTCGCCGGCGTCCGCGGCGGCCGCCGTCGATGGCCGCCTACGCGCCGGCCTTGAGCGCCGCCTCGCGCTTGACCGGATCGATGTCGACCACGATCGCGGCCTTGCCGCCCATCGCCTTGTGCAGCGCCAAGGCACATCAGCCCGAGGCCGCCGGCGCCGATAATGACCACCGGCTCCTCGCTGCAACAGCGGACCGACTTTTTTCAGCGCGCCGTAGGTGGTGATGCCGGAGCAGGCGAGCGGCGCCGCGCGCTCGGGCGGGATGTTGCCGATGTCGAACAGATAACGCGGATGCGGCACCAGCAGATGGTCGGCGTAGCCGCCGGAGCGGAACACGCCGATGCTGGCCGGCGTGCGGCACAGCTGCTCGTCGCCGCGCCTGGCAGACCGCGCACTCGCCGCAGCCGAGCCACGGATGCACCAGCCGGCGGTCGCCGACCTTGACGCCTTTCGCGTCCGGGCCGACGGCGACCACTTCGCCGACATTCTCGTGCCCCATGGTCAGCGGCAGCTTCACGCCGCGGTCGGCGAGCTGCAGCCGCTTGCCGCCGCCCAGGTCGTAATAGCCGTCCCAGATGTGCAGATCGCTGTGGCAGACGCCGGCGGCGATGACCTTGAGCAGGACCTCGGTCCCGGTCGGCTTCGGGGTCGGCCGCTCCATCAGCCGCAGCGGCGCGCCGCACTCGCAGACGTCATAGCTTTTCATCGGACCTGTTCCTCCCGCGCGCACTTTTCCACGGCTGTCAACGCGGCCGAGCAATAGGCCGATCCATCGCCGCGCCAATGCGCTACGTACGGTCCGGCGCTGGCCGATGACAGCGGGCGCGCGGCTCGGTTATGACGGACCACGATGCTGGACATCCAACGCGCGTACGCGCACGCGAGCGACCTGATCGACAGCGCCGCCATCGTCGCCGACCTCAAGGCGCTCGCCGAAACCCATGCCGGCCGCGAGCGCGAATTGCGCACTGCCGTCGCGCGCCGGCTCGAAGACGGCGCTGACGCAGGCGCGCGACCCGCGCCGAAGAACTGCTGCTCAAGGACCGCCACGGCCGGCGCTGCGCCGAGCGGCTGTGCCGCGACGCAGGACGAGATCATCCGCATCCTGTTCGAATTCGCCGACCAAGCGCGCTCTATCCGCCGCAGATCCACTCGCAGGCCGAACGCATGGCGGTGATCGCGACCGGCGGCTATGGCCGCGGCCTGCTGGCGCCGGGCTCCGACATCGATCTGCTGTTCCTGCTGCCCTACAAGCAGACCGCCTGGGGCGAATCGGTCGCCGAGGCGCTGCTCTATTGCCTGTGGGACATGGGGCAGAAGGTCGGCCACGCCACGCGCTCGGTCAACGAATGCATCCGGCAGGCCAAGGCCGACATGACCATCCGCACCGCGCTGCTGGAATCGCGCTATCTGTTCGGCGACGCCACGCTCTATTCAACGAGCTCACCGCGCGGTTCGACAAGGAAGTCGTGCAGGGCACCGCGGCGGAATTCGTCGCCGCCAAGCTCGCCGAGCGCGAGGAGCGCCACCGCCGCGCCGGCCAGTCGCGCTATCTGGTCGAGCCCAACGTCAAGGACGGCAAGGGCGGCCTGCGCGACCTGCACACGCTGTTCTGGATCGCCAAATACGTCTATCGCGTGCGCGAGCCGGAGGAACTGATCGAGCGCGGCGTTTTCGACCGCGACGAATACAACATGTTCCGCCGCTGCGAAGACTTTCTCTGGTCGGTCCGCTGCAACATGCATTTCCTCTGCGGGCCGCGCCGAGGAGCGGCTGTCGTTCGACATCCAGCGCGAGATCGCGGTGCGGCTCGGCTACACCGAGCATCCCGGCCTGCAGGACGTCGAGCGCTTCATGAAGCACTACTTCCTGACCGCCAAGCATGTCGGCGATCTCACCGCCATCCTGTGCGCCGATCTCGAAGAGCGTCAGGCCAAGCCGGCGCCGGTGTTGAGCCGCGTGATCGCGCGGCTGCGGCCGCGCGCGCAGCCGGCGCACGCTCGAGCGAGACCGACGACTTCGTCATCGAGAACAACCGCATCAATCTGGCGCGCGCCGAATGTTTTCAAGCGCGATCCGGTCAATCTGATCCGGCTGTTCTATCTGGCGCAGAAGCACAATCTCGCGATCCATCCGGAAGCGATGCGCACCGCCACCCGCTCGCTCAAGCTGATCGACGTCGAACGTGCGCGACGACCAGGAAGCCAACCGGCTGTTCCTGGAAATCCTGACCTCGAAAAACGAAGCCGAGACCGTGCTGCGGCGCATGAACGAAGCCGGCGTGCTCGGCGAATTCGTCCGCGCCTTCGGCCGCATCGTGGCGATGATGCAGTTCAACATGTACCACCACTATACGGTGGACGAGCATCTGCTGCGCTGCATCGGCATCCTCAACGAGATCGAGCACGGCGACAGCCGCGAAGTGGCGCTGGCCAGCGAGCTGATGCGCACCATCCAGCCGGAGCATCGCAAGCGTGCTCTATGTCGCGCTGTTCCTGCACGACATCGCCAAGGGCCGCATCGAGGATCATTCGATCGCCGGCGCGCGCATCGCCCGCCGGCTGTGTCCGCGGCTCGGCTTCAATGCCGCCGAGACCGAGCTCGTCGCCTGGCTGGTCGAAGTGCATCTCGTGATGTCGACGGTCGCGCAGTCGCGCGATCTCTCCGACCGCAAGACCATCGAGAATTTCGCCGCCGTGGTGCAGTCGCTGGAGCGGATGAAGCTGCTCACCATCCTGACCACCGCCGACATCCGCGCGGTCGGTCCCGGCGTCTGGAACGGCTGGAAGGCGCAGCTCATCCGCACGCTCTATTACGAGACCGAGCCGGTGCTCACCGGCGGCTTCTCCGAGGTCAATCGCGCCGAGCGCGTCGCAGCAGCCAAGGCCGAATTCCGCGCCGAGATCGACGATTGGCCGGCCGAGGCGGTCGACGCCTACGTCGCGCGCCACTATCCGGCCTATTGGCTCAAGGTCGATCTGCCGCACAAGCTCACGCACGCGCGCTTCGTGCGCGAGACCGAAGCCGCCGGCAAGCGGCTCGCCACCAGCGTCGGCTTCGACGTCGGCGCGCGGCGTCACCGAACTCACGGTGTTCGCGCCCGACCATCCGTGGCTGCTGTCGATCATCGCCGGCGCCTGCGCGCTCGCCGGCGCCAACATCGTCGACGCGCAGATCTACACCACCACCGACGGGCTCGCGCTCGACACCATCGCGGTGTCGCGCGAATTCGAGCGCGACGAGGACGAGGCGCGGCGCGCCGCGCGCATCGGCGACGCGATCGAGAAAGCGGTGCGCGGCCAGATCAAGCTGCCCGACGTGCTGCCGAAGCGCGCGCCGCCGAAAGGCCGGCTGAAGGCTTTCGCCATCGAGCCGGAAGTGACCATCAACAATCAATGGTCGCAACGCTACACCGTGGTCGAAGTGACCGGCCTCGACCGGCCGGGCCTGCTCTACGAGCTGACCACGACGCTGTCGAAGCTCAATCTCAACATCGCGTCGGCGCATGTCGCGACGTTCGGCGAGCGCGTGGTCGACGTGTTCTATGTCACCGACCTGCTCGGCGCCAAGATCACGACGCCCGCCCGGCAGGCCGCGATCAAGCGCCCGCTGATCGCGCTGTTCACCCAGTCCGCCCGCGAAAACGCGGCTGACTAGAAGCGGGCCCGGTGCCGCCATCCGCCGGCGTTCCGGCAGGCCGGCCGGAAGGCAGTAACCGCCCCTTAAACCGCGCTGTTTACCGTCCGGTCACCATGCGCTGGGGACGGGACATGGCGCGGCGAGCGGCGGGCGGCAAGCGTGCGCCGGATCCGGCGGCGCCTTGATCTCCGCCTGCGCCCGCAGGACCGCACCGGCGGCCCGCCTCCGGCACAGACGGAAAATGCCCGCCGCTCGCGCGCGAATCCGCTCCGTCGCCGCCGAAACGCAAAAGCGGCCGGGGCGGCGGCGGGAAGGGCCGCTCGCGGCTCGGCCGCCTGATCTACTGGGCCGCGGTGCTGGGGCTGTGGGCCGTCATCGCCGCCATCGGCGTGCTGATCTGGATCGGCATCCATCTGCCGCCGATCCAGTCGCTGGAAATTCCCAAGCGGCCGCCCTCGGTGCTGATCGTCGGCGCCAACGGCGCGACGCTTGCGACCCGCGGCGACATGGGCGGCGCCGCGGTGCCGTTGCGCGAACTGCCGGACTATGTGCCGAAAGCCTTCATCGCCATCGAGGATCGCCGCTTCTACTCGCATCACGGCGTCGATCCGTTCGGCATCATGCGCGCGCTGCATGCCGACGTGGTCCGCCGCGGCGCCTCGCAGGGCGGCTCGACCATCACCCAGCAGCTCGCCAAAAATCTGTTCCTCACCCAGGAACGCACGGTGTCGCGCAAGCTCCAGGAAGTGGTGCTCGCGCTGTGGCTCGAACACAAATTCACCAAGGCCCAGATCCTCGAGCTTTATCTGAACCGCGTTTATTTCGGCTCCGGCGCCTATGGCGTCGAAGGCGGCCGCGCAGCGCTATTTCGGCAAGTCGGCGCGCCAATCGACGCTCGCCGAAGCGGCGATGCTCGCGGGCCTTGTGCAATCGCCGTCGCGGCTCGCGCCGAGCCATAATCCGGACGGCGCCGAGCGGCGCGCGCGGGTCGTGCTCGCCGACATGGCGGAGCAGAAACTCGCGGGCGAAGATGCGGTGAGGCACGCGCTCGCCAACCCGGCGCGCGCGATAAAACCTTCCGGCGCGGACTCTGCCAATTACGTGGCCGACTGGGTGATGGACGCGGTCGACGATCTGGTCGGCCACTTCGATCAGGACATCGTGGTCGAAACCTCGATCGATCCCGGCGCTGCAAAGCGCGGCCGATCACGCGCTGGCCGATCTGCTCGCGCAGAAGGGCGACAAGCTCGGCGTCGGTGAAGGCGCGCTGGTCGCGATGACGCCGGACGGCATCGTGCGCGCTCTGGTCGGCGGCAGGAGCTATGCCGACAGCCAGTTCAATCGCGCCATCGCCGCAAAGCGCCAGCCGGGCTCGGCGTTCAAGCCGTTCGTCTATCTCACCGCGCTCGAGCACGGACTGACGCCCGACACCGTGCGCGAGGATGCGCCGATCGCGGTGAAGGGCTGGAAACCGGAAAACTACGAACACGAATACGCGGGCCCGGTGACGCTGACGCAGGCGCTGGCCAATTCGCTTAACACGGTGTCGGTGCGCCTGACGCTGGAGTTCGGCCCGGCCGCGGTGACGCGCACCGCCTACCGGCTCGGCATCAACTCTTTGCTCGAGCCGAACGCCTCGATCGCGCTGGGAACCTCGGAAGTCTCGGTGATCGAACTGGTGAGCGCTTACGCGACGTTCGCAGCCGGCGGGCTCGCGGTGTCGCCGCACGTGATCGAGCGCGTGCGCGGCGCGGACGGCAAAACGCTTTACACCCGCTCGACGCAGATGCTCGGCCGCATCGTCGATCCCCGCTACGTCGCGATGATGAACGCGATGATGCACGAGACGCTGACGTCCGGCACCGCGCGCAAGGCCGATCTGCCGGGCTGGCAGGCCGCCGGCAAAACCGGCACCAGCCAGGATTTCCGCGACGCATGGTTCGTCGGCTACACCACGCACCTCGTGACCGGCGTGTGGCTCGGCAACGACGACAACACGCCGACCCGCAAGGCCACCGGCGGCGGACTGCCGGTCGAAATCTGGAGCCGGTTCATGAAAACCGCCCATCAGGGCATTGCACCAACGGCGCTGCCCGGCGTTGGCGGCGGCTGGCTCGGCATCGCGCCGCCGCAGGCTCCGGTGCCGCAAGCCCCGATGAACTCCGGCGCACGGCCGGCGCCCGCCGAACAGGGGCTCGACTCATGGCTGCTCGACAAACTGTTCGGGCGGCGCTGACGCGACTTTTTCGTTGATCGTTGCCGCGGCTGCTATTCCAGCCGTTCGACGTCGCGCAGCGTCGGAAACAGTTTCATCCACAGCAGCGCCACCGCGATCGTGCCGATGCCGCCGAGCGCTGCCGCGGGCACCGCGCCGAGCAGTGCCGCGGCGACGCCGCTCTCGAATTCGCCGAGCTGCGACGACGCGTTGATGAACAGATAATTTACCGCGCCGACCCGGCCGCGCATCTCGTCCGGCGTGGCAAGCTGGACCAGCGAAACGCGGATGACGACGCTGACCATGTCGGCCGCACCGAGCGCGACCAGCGCCAGAATCGACAGCCAGAGCCATTGCGACAGCGCGAAAATCACCGTCGCGATCCCGAAGGCGATCACGGCCTGAAACATGCGCATGCCGACACGGCGCCTGATGGTGAGGCGCGCGAGCAGCATCGCCATCAGCAGCGCGCCGACCGCGGGTCCCGCGCGCAGTACGCCGAGCCCCCACGGCCCGGTGTGAAGAATGTCGCGCGCGTAGATCGGCAGCAGCGCCGTGACGCCGCCGAGCAGGACCGCGAACAAATCCAGCGAAATCGTTCCCAGGATCGCCGGATGCCGTCGCACGAAACCCACGCCCGCGAACAGCCGCGCAAGCGTCGGCGGCTCCTTCGCGACCCCCTCGCGCTTCAGCGTTATCGCGCCGGTGAGCGCCGCCGCCACCAGCCAGAGCGCCACCATGATCGCGTAGGGCACGCCGGCACCCAGCGCATACGCAAGACCGCCAAGCGCGGGCCCGGTGATGGTGGCGATCTGGAATGCCGCGCTGGACATCGCGGTCGCGCGCTGAAGCATCCCCTCGGGCGCCACGCCGGGCAGCATCGCCGCCGTCGCCGGGCTTTCGAACGCCGTAGCCGCTCCCAGCACTGCGACCGCGGCGAAAATCTCCGTCACCGTCAGCCAGCCGGCAAAACTACCCCACGCCAGGAACAGAGCCGTTGTGGCCGACGCGATCTGCGACGCCTGCGTGACGCGCCGCCGGTCGAACCTGTCGGCGGCGTGGCCGGCGACGAACACCAGCAGCGCCATCGGAATGAATTGCGCAAGCCCGACGAGGCCGAGATCGAGCGCGCTGCCCGTCAGCTCATAGACCTGCCAGCCGACCGCGACGCCGCCGATCTGGAAACAGAATTTGGAGAACCCGCGCGCCGCGAAGAACAGCAGGAACGGCGGATGGCGGAACAGGCTGCCGCGCAGCAATGAGTCCAGGAACATTGGCCGAAACTATCGCACAGACATGCGTCGCCTGTCCCGCGCGCGCAGAACGTGCCTGCGTTGGCGCATTGCGGGCCGGGCGTCCACGGTTTCGCGCCGTTTTTCGCGTCCTTGCGTCACCGCCGGTTCTCGTCCTTACTGCCGGTGCGGGTCCGCGACCGATGCGCACGTTCAGTGCCTGAACAGCGACGAGGGATATCGCATGAAACACTTTCTCATCAAATATCGTCTGAGGAACGGTTCACCGGAAGCTTGGCATCGTGACGTCGCGGACTTCATTGCCGCAATCGACCGCGATCCGGCGTTGCAGGGCAAAGTCGCCTATCGCTGCATGAAGGCGCGCGACGGCGACGACTATTATCACCTCGCGACCGCCGTGGACGACGCGGCGGTCAAAGCGCTTCAGCAAAGCGAATTCTTCTCGCGCTACGCCGAGAAGACCAAACAGGCCGGCGGCGGCGCGGTGGACGTGGTGCCGCTGGAAATAGTCGCAGAGACGAAATCCTAGACCGGGGCATATCAGCCGGTCTTTGCGGGACGTGCCGCCGGTCGCGATATCAGACGGAGGTGTCCAGTCCCGCTGGCCGGACGCGCGGCGGTCAAATGGCTTTGCTCAAATCCTGATTCTTCAACGGCAGTGAACGGATGCGGCGTCCGGTCGCGGCAAAAATGGCATTGCATAATGCCGGCGCCAGCGGCGGCACCGGCGGTTCGCCGACGCCGCCCCAAAAGTCGCCGCTCGGCACGATCACGGTCTCGACCATCGGCGCATCGGCGAGACGCAGCATTTCATAGTCGTCGAAATTTCCCTGCTCGACCGCGCCGTCTTTGATGGTGATCTCGCCCACGAGCGCCGCTGTCAGGGCATAGATGACGGCGCCCTGGGTCTGCATTTCGACCGACATCGGATTGACGACGTGCCCGGGATCGAGCGCCGACACGACCCGATGCACGCGGACGCTGCCGTTTTCGACCGAAGCCTCCACCACCTGGGCGCAATAGCTGCCGCAGGCTTCGTTGACGGCGATACCGCGATACACGCCCCTGGCGGTCGGTCCGAACCAGTCGGCTTTCTTTGCCGCGGCGTCGAGCACCGCGAGATTCTTCGGGCTGTTGCGCAACAGCTTCCGCCGATACAGGTACGGATCGGTACCGGCAGCGTGAGCCATCTCGTCGATGAAAGACTCTTTGTAAAAAGCATTCTGGGTGTAATTGATCGCGCGCCACACCCCGAGCGGCACCGGCGTCTGCCGCACCACATAGTCGACGAGATAATTGGGAACGTCATAGGCCATCTCGTCGGTGAGCCCGCTGAGAAAGGTGCGGTCGACGAAACCGGTGCCGAACTCCGAAAGGATTCCGGTGACGAACGCCGGCCCGGCGAGGCGAATGGTCCAGGCCGTCGGCATGCCCTCGGCATCGAGCCCGGCCACCATGCGCGCCATGCCGAACGGGCGGTAGAAGTCGTGGCGGATGTCTTCTTCGCGCGACCATACCAGCTTGACCGGGTGCTCGACTTCGCGCGCGATCAGCACTGCCTGGCGGATGAACTCCTGGATCGCGCCGCGCCGGCCGAAGCCGCCGCCAAGCAGAGTGCCGTGGACCACGACCCTGTCGTTGGAGACGCCGCCCGCAATCGCCGCGGTGGCAAGCGCGGTGGTGACGTCCTGCGAGGAACTCCAGATTTCGATCCCGTCCGGCCGCACGTGAGCGGTGCAGGTTTGCGGCTCCATGGTCGCGTGGGCGAGATACGGAACGGTATATTCCGCCGCGATGCACCGGCTGGCGCGGGCAAGGCCGTCAGCGGCATCGCCATCGGCGCGGCCGACCTGCCCCTTCTCCACAGTCAGCGCCGCGCGCACCGTCTCGGCGATCGCGCCGCTCGACACGCCGGCGTTGCCGCGATCGTCCCAGACGATCGGCAGGGCATCGAGTGCGGTTTTAGCGCGCCACCAGGAGTTGGCAATGACGGCAACGGCGTCGGGCATACGAACGACCCGGCGCACACCCTTCATCCCCGCAATCGCTTTCTCGTCGATGGATTTCGGCGTGCCGCCGAACACTGGAGAATGCCGGATCGCGGCGTACAGCATGTTCGGCAACCGCACGTCGATGGCGTAGACCGGCTGCCCCGTTACCTTTTCCGCCACATCGAGACGCCGTCGCGGCGTGCCGACGAGTTTCCACGCGGATGGAGGCTTCAAGTCGACTTCGGCGGGAACCGGGAGCTTCGCCGCATCTTCCGCGACCGCGCCGAATGTGACCGTTCTGCCGGTCGGCTGGTGGGTGATCGTGCTCGCGTTCGCAAAGCATTGCGAAGCCGGCACCTGCCATCGCGCCGCGGCGGCGGCGATCAGCATCTCGCGCGCGGTGGCGCCCGCCTGGCGCAAATAAAGATGGGAGGTCGCGATCGAACGGCTCGCGCCGGTGGACATGTCGCCCCAGACCTGGTTGCGCCGCAGATTCTCGTCGGGTCGGGCGAACTCCGTGCGGACTTTGGACCAGTCGCATTCAAGCTCTTCAGCGACCAGCATGGCGAGCCCGGTCTGCGCGCCCTGCCCCATCTCGGCATGAGCGACCCGGATCAGGATCGAATCATCCGGATGCACCACGAGCCACGGCGTAACCTCGACAGCGGTGGCTGCAGCGGACGCGGCGGCGCACGCCGGCACCGCCGCCGGCGGCGCAAAACCAAGCGCGAGTCCGCCGCCCACAGCGCTTGCTCCGGCGAGAAAGGCTCGGCGGCTCAGCGAATCGCCTGAATTCATTGGCTTCTTTTCAACCTCAAGGCCCAGCGGCCCGGGTCCCGGCTGCGATGAGTATAGGCAGCGCTCGGTCGCAAATTCGTAAAGCTGCCGTGCGTTTATCCTAACAAACGCGGCGCGGCAGGCAACGACCGACTTCCAGTTCGCGGGCCTCGTGCGCTCAGGCCGCACGCAGGCGTCGTGTCGCTGTCCAGATCACGGCCGCGATGCATCCCATTACGGCGACGACGCTGGCCACCGGCCACGCGGAGGCACCGAGATAATGGCCGACCACGGCTGCGACCACCGCCGCGCCGGTTTGCTGAAACAGGCCGAGCAGCGAGGCCGCGGTGCCGGCGCGATCGGGGAATGGTGTCAGCGCGGCGGCCATGGCCTGCGGCATGGCAAGTCCGAGCCCTGCCAAATAAAGCGCCATCATCACCACCAGCCAAACGCCTGGAATTTGGGCAGCGACGGCGGCGGCGAAGCCGAGTCCGCCGAGTGCGATCAGCGCCACGCCGATTCCCATGGTCCGGTCGAGGCCAAGCCGCACCACCAGCCGTGCCGCAGTCGCCGCACCGGCCATGTAACCCGCCGCGCCGAGCGCGAAGGTGAAGCCGAACGTCACAGCCGACATGCCGTAAATGTCCTGCAAAACAACGGCGGCGCCCGAAATCCACGCAAACAGTCCGCCATAGCCCGCGGTGATGATCCCGAGATAGGCGAGGAGCGGGCGATGCCTCAGCAACCCGCCGTAACTCCGGATCAGGAATGCGACCGAGAACCGCTCGGTGACACGGTTCCGCAGCGTCTCCGGCAGCAGGCGGCTCGCCATCGCAAACGCGACCGCCGCGGCAAGCCCCATAACAATGAAGCTTGCCCGCCAGCCGAACGCAGTCTGGAGCACGCCCCCGATCATCGGCGCCACAATCGGCGAGAACGCGCTGATCGACCCCATCAGCGACAGTTCGCGCGCCGCCCGTACTCCCGAATACAGATCGCGCACGATCGCCCGCGCCAGCACGATCGAGCCTGCGCCCCCGATGCCCTGAAAGAAGCGCGCCGCCAGCAGCGGATCGATCGACCGGGTAACGGCGCAGATGGCGGTGCCGGCAACATAAAGCGTCAGCGCCACCAGCAGGACAGGACGGCGGCCGTAACGGTCGGAAAACGGCCCGTAAAATATCTGGCCCACGGCGAAGCCGATCAGGTAGTTCGACACCGTCAGCTGGACATGGGACTGGGGCGCATCGAGCACCCGCCCGATATCCGGCAGCGATGGCAGATACATATCGATCGAAAGCGGGCCGAGCGCGGTGAGCGAGGCCAAAAGCACAGTGAGCGCGAACGTGCCGGGACGAAGCATGCGGGGTTTCCAGGAGGGCATTCACGCCATAAATAAAGCGTTGCCGGCGGGCTGTTCCTGACCCTCGGACGTTCTCGGCGGTTCGGTTATAAGGGGCCCGCTACCCTCCTGACAAAGCAATCCGGAACAGGGCATGGATGCGAAAATATACGGTCGCGCGGCGCATGGGCCTCGCGTAGAGGACGATACGCTAGTCCGCGGGCACGGCCGCTACGCTGCCGATGCGCCGCTGCCCGATCAGGCCTGGGCCTGCTTCGTGCGTTCGCCGCACGCTTTTGCACGCATTGTGAGCATCGATACGGCGGCTGCACGCGCCGCGCCTTTCGTTTACGGCGTGCTCACGGCCGCGGATATGGAAGGCGTGGGGAACCTCGGCCGCCATCCGCCGCTCGCCGGACGCGGCGGCAAGGCACTGGTGCTGCCGCATCGCCCGTCGCTCGCGACCGAACGGGTCATGCATATCGGCGAGCCGGTGGCGATGGTGGTCGCCGCGAGCCAGGCCGCGGCGCAGGACGCAGCCGAACTTGTTGCCGTCGAGTACGAGCCGGACACGCCGGTTATCGACGCGCGCGCGGCGCTCGAACCGGGCGCGCCGCAAATCTGGCCGGAGGCTCCGGGCAATCTCGCGCTGGACTGGCCGGGGCCGGCCGCCGATCCGGACGCCAATGCGCGCGAGGTCGAAGCGATTTTCGCCGGCGCGAAATTTGTGGCGCGCGTCACGGTCATGAACCAGCGCATGACGGTCGCGGCGATGGAGCCGCGCGGCGCCACCGCGAGCTACGATGCGGCCACCGACAGTTACACCCTTCGCGTCTGCTCGCAGGGCACGACCGCGATGCGCGATCCGGTCGCGACGATCATGCAGATACCGAAGGAGCGTCTGCGGGTGCTGACGGAGGATGTCGGCGGCGCGTTCGGTCTCAAGACCGGGCCGTATCCGGAATACATCGCCCAACTGGTCGGCGCGAAAAAGCTCGGACGCCCGATCCACTGGATGTCGGGACGCTCGGAGGCATTCCTGAGCGACAACCAGGCGCGCGACATTCATACGGAAGCGGAGCTCGCGCTCGACGAAAAGGGCCGCTTTCTCGCGCTGCGCATCCGCAACACCGGCAATCTCGGCGCCTATGTCGGCGCGGTCGGCGCCAGCATTCCGACACTCACTTTCACCCGCTGCCTGCCGGGCATGTACGACATCAAACATATCGACGTGAGCGCGCGCTGCGCATTCACCAACACGATTGCGACCGCGCCCTATCGCGGCGCCGGCCGGCCGGAAGCGAACTACGCGCTCGAACGCGTGGTCGAGGAAGCCTCCCGCATCACCGGCATCGATCCGGCGAAGCTGCGCCGGCGCAATCTCATCCCGGCGTCAGCGATGCCCTACCGGACCCCGATCGGCACCACCTATGACAGCGGCGATTTCGCGCCGATCCTCGACCGGGCGCTGGAGCTTGCCGGATACGACGGCTTTAAGGCCCGCCGACGCGAGGCGCGAAAGCGCGGCAAATACCGGGGCATTGGCCTCTCCTGCATGGTGGAGCATGCCGGCGGTTCGCCGCTCGAAGGCGCGCTGCTGACGTTTCCCGGCGACGGCACGCTCATCGTCAATCTGAATGTGCAGTCGACCGGACAGGGCCACGCCTCGGTGTTTCCGCAGCTCGCCGCGGGGCGGCTCGGCATCCCGAAAGAGAAGGTGACGCACCGGCACGGCGATTCCGCGCTCGAGATTGCGGGTTACGCTTCGGTCGGCTCGCGTTCGGCGATGACCGCGGGTGCCTCGATCCTCAAGGCCATCGACGTGATGCTGGAGAAGGGCAGGCACGTCGCCGGCATGATGCTCGAAGCGTCGGCTGGCGACATCAGTTACGAAGCGGGCCAGTTCAGCGTCGTCGGCACCGACCGGCGCGTCTCGCTGTTCGATGTGGCGGCCCGCGCGGTCGATCTGAAAGCGCGCGGTGCGATCGCGGAGGATCTCGACACCAAAGTCACCACGGAAACGCCGCTCAGCTTTCCGAACGGCGTGCATATTGCCGAGGTCGAGATCGATCCGGATACCGGACACTTGGACATCGTCGCCTATACCGCCGTTGACGATTGCGGCAACGTGCTCAACGCCATGATCGTCGAAGGCCAGTTGCACGGCGCGCTGGCGCAGGGGCTGGGTCAGGTGCTGATGGAACAGATCGTCTACGACGAAGGCAGCGGCCAGCTCGTCACCGGCTCGTTCCAGGACTACGCCATGCCGCGCGCTTCCGACATGCCGCTGTCGATGCGCGACGATACCATCAATGTTCCGGCGACGACCAACCCGCTCGGCGTCAAGGGCGTCGGCGAAGCCGGCACGACCGCCTCGCTCGCCGCGGTGATGAACGCGGTCGCCGATGCACTGCCGGGCGGCGCGGGCGCGCATCTCGACATGCCGGTCACCGCCGCGCGATTGTGGGAAGCCTGCCGGAAGATTGAGCCGGCGGCCTGAGCCGGCCGGGAAACTAACCGCCCGCCTGCGGTTGCCGCGCCTTGAGCAGCGGCAATTCGATCGTGCAGACAAATCCTTCGCGCGAATATCGCCGTTCAACGTGCGCGCCGGGAATGACGCTGTCGATCAGCGCGGTCGCCGGACTTCCCGTCTGATCTGAATCGGGAGCGGGAGCGGGACCGTCCGCTTCCTGCCACACGACTTCGAGTCTGCGCTCCGGATCCGGCGCACTCACCGTCCAGCGCAGCCTCACTCTGCCCGACGGCACCGACAGCGCCCCGCCCCTTGCGGCATTGGTCGCGAGTTCATGCAGCGCCAGACTGAACGGTGTCGCGAGATCAGCCGGCAGCGTGACGGTTTCGCCTTCGAGGCAAAGCCTGCCCGCATTGCCGGAGACGTACGGCGCGAGCAGCGCGCGCGCCAGTTCGCCGAGGTCCGCGCCTTTCCAGTCGGAGCCGACCAGCAGGGTGTGGGCGCTCGCAAGCGCGGACAGCCGGCCCTCGAAACGTTCGGTGAAATCTTCCATTGACCGGCTGTTGCGTCCGGTGTGGCGCGAGATCGCCTGAATGACCGCAATGGTGTTGCGCACGCGGTGGGTCACTTCGCCGAGCAGGACCTGTACGTGCCCGTCCGCGGCCTGCTGCGCGGTGATGTCGCGTGCGCTCTCGAGCACCAGGCTTCGGTCGTCGAACGTCCCAAGCCGCATCCGGCTTTCGACCGTGAGTTCGCGCCCGTCTTTGGTCTTCTGCCGAACCTCGCCGCTCCACCGGCCGTCGCTCAGAAGTGCTGCGTGAATTTCTTCAAGAGAAGAACCGGTCACGCGCGTCGCAAGCAGATCGTGTTTGTTCCGCCCAACCGCTTCGCCACGGCCATAGCCGTATAATTCCTCGCTGCCGCCATGCCAAGCGACGATAAGTCCGCTGAAATCCGACACCAGCATCGGGGCGCAGGAAAGCTCGACCAGCTGCGCGTGACGCCTCAGTTCTTCCTCAAGCCGCCGGTTGACGGCCTCGAGATCCTGGTTGAGCGCCTGAAGGTCGCGGTTGGCCGCGCGCAATTCTTCATTGGTGGCTTCGACCGGCGGCGCGCGTGTCCTGTCAGTTTCAGTTTCGCTCACAACGCACACTCCACCCGCCGCTCAAACGCTGCCAAAGATCCGGCAATGCGCCCACACCGGATGCGCCAATGCGGATCGGGGCTGCGAGCCAACATTACCGCCTGTAAAACGCACTGGAAATCACGAAAGGGCGAACGCGTATGTTCCGGCATGGTGGGACGCATCCGGCAAGCGACGGCCGGTAGCAGCATGCTGCCGGCCGCCATTTGTTCGGATAATCCCGGCGTCTTCCGGACCGATGCGCGGAAACTGCTACATCGGCCGGTGAGTTCTCCCGAGCAGCCAGCCGAGGCCAACGGCAATTCCGACCGCGGTGTAAGGCTGGTTCTCGATAAAGTTGCGGATATTCGATTCCAGATTTGAAGCGCCGTCCCGAACCGCGCCGGCCACTTCGCTCGCGTTGTCACGCGCCTGGCCGTAGAGATCCTGCGCCGAGCCGCCGATCTGATTGGCAATGCCCTTGGCCTGCGTCTCGGCGTCGCCGGTGACGCGTCCAAAGCCCTCCTGCACCTTGCCGCCGATGTTTTTCGCCGTACCTGCGATGCGATTCTCGTCCATTGATTCAATCCTCTGTGATGATGGTTCCCGGCGCTAACGCGCGGGCCCGGGTTTCGTTGCGGCCCCGTCGCCGGCGTCGATGGAACCAGGGCGCCGGCCGAACGGTTTGTCCCGCAGGCTGAGTTTGTGCCGCGGGCGCGCTCACGGGTTTGGGCGAGCGCAGGTATGACAAAGGGTCAAGTGACGATGGGTCAGGTCCTGCCGTTCTTTCGTCCCGAGAAGGTTTTCGATTCCGATACCACCGCGGCGCTGGTCGCGGCTTACGAGAAGGCCGCGTCGGGCATCGCCGAAGGCGCGGAGGCAGGCATCATGCGCGAAGTGATCGCCCGCCGGATCATAGCGCTCGCCGCCCGCGGCGAACGCGATCCGGAACGGCTTTGCGCCTCGGCGCGCCAGATGCTTTCGCGTACCGGCGGCGCGGCATCGATCGTGCACGCGTTGCCGCCGCGCGGCTTGCAGTTTGATTTTCTGCGCTTAACTCTGATTTTTGGTCCCGAAATCAGCGCCTTGCCACCCCGCGGCCCGCGCCTATAATGCGCCGCTTCCTTCGCGCAGGGGATTGTCGTGGCGTCGCCGGAAGCAAAATCCGTAGCCATCATCATGGGCAGCCAGTCCGACTGGCAGACCATGAAACATGCAGCCGACACGCTCGACGCGCTCGGCGTCGGCTTCGACGCGCGCATCGTCTCCGCCCACCGCACACCCGAACGTCTCTACGCATTTGCGAAAAATGCGAAGAATGCCGGCTTCAAGGTGATCATCGCGGGCGCCGGCGGTGCCGCGCATCTGCCCGGCATGACGGCTTCGATGACGATCCTGCCGGTGTTTGGCGTGCCGGTCGAATCGAAGGCGCTGTCGGGCCTCGATTCCCTTTACTCCATCGTGCAGATGCCGCCGGGCGTGCCGGTCGGAACGCTCGCGATCGGACAGGCTGGCGCCGTCAACGCCGCCCTGCTTGCGGCGGCGGTGCTGGCATTGAACGACGCGGATCTCGCCAAACGGCTCGCCGCATGGCGGCAGCGTCAGACCGAAAGCGTCGCCGAAAAGCCGAAGGATGCCGGGGCGTGAGCGCCACGGCGCGGGTCCTCGATCCCGGATCGACGATCGGTATTTTGGGCGGCGGCCAGCTTGGCCGCATGCTGGCGCTCGCGGCGGCACGGCTCGGATTCCAGTGTCACGTCTTCGCGCCCAACCCCGATTCGCCTGCGTTCGACGTCGTCCAGCGCTCGACCCGCGCCGATTATACCGACACCGAGGCGCTCGACCGTTTTGCCGCCGACGTGGACGTCGTGACCTACGAGTTTGAGAACGTGCCGGCGGAAGCAGCCGCGTTTCTTGTCCGCTCGGGTGCCGGTGCTGCCCGATCCGAATGTGCTGGCGACGACCCAGGACCGGCTGGCCGAGAAGAATTTCATCGCCGGTCTCGGCATCGGCACCGCAGCCTGCGCCGGCGTCTCGTCGCCGGGCGAATTGACGGCCGCGCTCGACCGGATGGGGCGGCCCGCCGTGCTCAAGACGCGGCGGTTCGGGTACGACGGCAAGGGCCAGGTCACGATCCGCGCAGGCGACGATCCCGAACATGCGTGGCGCGAAGTCGGCGCCCAGCCCTGCATCCTCGAAGCGTTTGTTCCGTTCGCGCTCGAAGCATCCGTCATCGCCGCACGCGCCCACGACGGCACGGTCGAATGTTTCGACGTGACGGAGAACGAGCACCGCAATCATATTTTGAAGATTTCGCGCGTACCGGCGGCGTTGCCGGACGACACCGCGGCGGAGGCGCTGCGCATCGCCGGAACCATCGCGCAGAAGTTCGCTTATGTCGGCGTGCTGGCGGTGGAGTTGTTCGTGCTCCGGGACGGCGGCCTGCTGGTCAACGAGATCGCGCCGCGGGTGCACAATTCCGGCCACTGGACGCTCGACGGCGCGTCGGTGTCGCAGTTCGAGCAGCATGTCCGCGCGGTCGCCGGCTGGCCGCTGGCGAAGCCGGTCCGCCACGGGCGGGTGGAAATGTGCAACCTGATCGGCAGCGAGGTCGATGATTTTCGGTCCTGGCTGACGGTTCCCGGCGCAGCCGTCCATCTCTACGGCAAATCAGCGATCCGCCCGGGCCGCAAAATGGGCCACGTCACCCGGGTATTTCCCGATAAGGGGTAGCAGCTCCGGCTGGCGGAAACCGCACCCGGTTGCCGCCGCCAGTGGACTTTGTGGCCCAATTCTGCTATTTCAACGTCAAGTAGCGCTGGCGTTATTGTCGGTGCTTCCCAAAATCCAGGCTTCCCAAAATCCAGTCACTGGCGCACAGCAGCGAGCGCACTACGAAGGAGCATGCGTGCAGGTTCTTGTTCGCGACAATAATGTCGACCAGGCCCTCAAGGCGCTGAAGAAAAAGATGCAGCGCGAGGGCATTTTCCGCGAGATGAAGCTTCGCGGCCACTACGAAAAACCATCGGAAAGAAAGGCCAGGGAGAAGGCGGAAGCGGTCCGCCGCGCCCGCAAGCTTGCGCGCAAGCGATTGCAGCGCGAGGGCCTGTTGCCGATGAAGCCGAAGCCCGTCATCGGCGCCGCTCCCGGTGCTGCCGGCCGTTCCGGACCGCCGCGCCAGCCGCGCTTCGGCTGACGAATCCGCCCGTTACAGACAGATTTGCGCGATGGCGCGGGCCGTTTCGCCCGCGTCTTTATTTTGACGCTGGGTCGGGACTATCGCGCTTGAGCCTGGTGATTTACCGTTGCCGCGGAAGCGGCCGCCGCAGGGCCGCGATCGTCGGATGAGCGAAGCAACAAACAAACAGCAGGCCCGCCGCGGCGCTCCGGCGCTTCCGGCGCGGCTGACCATCGTGCTGGCCCTGGCCGGTTCGCTTTCGCTCGCCGGCTGCGCGTCGATCAGCGGCGGTCTTCGTCGCCGGACAAGGACGAAGCCGCCTATACGCCGTCGCAGTCCAATCTGACCTCGCTGAGCGAGGTCATCGAAAAACATCCCGACGATCCGCAGGCCTACAACATGCGCGGCTCGGTGTTTGGCCGAAGCCGGCCGCAACGAGCAGGCGCTGGCCGATTTCAACAAGGCGATCAGCCTCGATCCCAATTACGCGCAGGCCTACGCCAACCGCGCCCTGCTCTATCGCAAGACCGGCAAGGCTCGATCTGGCGCTTGCCGACTACAACAAGGCGCTGTCGATCGATGCCAACTACGCGCCGGCCTATCTCGGCCGCGGCATCGTCTATCGCGCAGCAGGGCCACACCACGCCAGGCGCTGGCCGATTTCAACAAGGCGATCGCGCTCAAGCCCGACAACGCGGAGGCCTATTACAATCGCGGCCTGCTCTATCAGAGCCAGCGTCAGCACCAGCTCGCCATCGACGATCTTCACCACGGCGATCGGGCTTGCCGGCCACAAGGCCCCGCCACATTCGCCGCGCGGCGCTCAGCTATCTCGCGCTCGGCGACAACAAGGCGGCAGCCGGCGATCTCGACGAGGCGGTGCAGCTGGACGCGACCAACGTGCAGGCCTGGACCAGCCGCGGGCTCGCCTATGAACGGCTCGGCCAAAAGGACAAGGCCGCGGGCTCCTACGCCAAGGCGCTCAACATCAACGACAAATACGAGCCGGCCAAAGCCGGCTTCGCCCGCGTCGGCGGCAAGATCGGGCAGACGTATCAGACGTTCTGAGCGAACCGGCAGCCGCGGAGCGAGCCCGGAACGCTTCCCTGCCGTGATCAGGCTTGTGCGGAAATCGATCGCGCTCAGTCCAAATCGCCGGCGAGGAAGCGGCCGACCGCGTGCAGCGCGCCGTGTGCGTCGAGATCCTCGTGATCGCCGTCGAGAAAGCGCACGATGTGCCTTGCGCGATTTGGCCAGTTCGAACATCTGCTCGCCCATCGCGAACGGCACGATGTGGTCGTGCGCGCCGTGCAGGATCAGCACCGGCGCGGTGACTTTGCCGATGCGTTCGTCGGAACGGAATTGGTCCTTCATCAACAGCCGCACCGGCATGTACCAGTACTGTCGGGCGGCGACCGCGGCGGCAGAGGTGAACGGCGCTTCGAGGATCAGACGCGCCGACCGGCTTTTCCGCTGCAAGCGCGGTCGCAACGCCGCTGCCGAGCGACTCGCCCCAGAGCGCGATCTGGCGCGCCGGATAGCGGGCGGCGGCAAAGGCGTAGCCGGCCTCGGCATCGGCGATCAGGCCGGCCTCGGTCGGTTGGCCGCTGGACCCGGCATAGCCGCGATATTCGACCCCGACGAGGCCGACGCCGTCGGAGACGAACTTGCGAAAGCGCTCGACGCGATAGCGCAGTGCGCCGCCGTTGCCGTGGAAATACAAAATGACCGGCTTGTCGTCCCGCGGCGGCACGTGCCACGCCACGATCTTCTCGCCGTCGGCTGTGGTCAGCGTGACTTCCTCGGCCTCCGGCAGGCCGGCCTGCGCCGGCGTCGTATGGATCGTTTCCGGGAAGTACATCATCGAGCGCTGCGCGAAATAGAGAATCGCCGCAACGCCGACATAGAGGCAGAACAGCGCGATCCCGATCCACGTCAGCGCCGTCATGGTCCACGACGGTCTGTTTTCCCAAACGTGAACCGCGACCACGCGCGCCACCAGCACCGCGATCCCGGCATACCTGCGCACGGCCTCGATGGCTTCGCGCACGGCGAACCAGCCGCGCGGCGGTGCAGCCCCGGCGTCGCTGGAAGCTGACGGCGAATCCATCGTTCCCTCTTACGGCCAGTCGGGTCAATTCGTCTTGTCGCATCGGAACGTGGCGCAGGTACGAACGCGGTCCACGCGACGCGGGCAAGCCGGGCGGCCAAAATGCCACCGGCCGGCTCTGACGGGCCGGCCGGGAAGATTCAGCGCGTCATTCAGCCGAAGCCGCGATCAGGGACAGACCTGGACCGTGCGCCAGCGGTAGCCGACACCTTCGACCCACACCTGACGCTTGGCCCAATGACAGCCTGGCGCGACCTGCGCGTAGGCCGGGGCGGGTCCGGGAGGCGGACCATACGCGGCCGGCGGCGGATAGTAGCCGGGCGGCGGCGGGTAGTAGCCCGGCGGCGGGGGCGGATAGTAGTAGCCGGGAGGCGGGCTGTTCGCGATGGCGCTGCCGACAATGGCACCGGCGGCGACGCCGCCGATGATGCCCGCGCCCACGGCGCAACCGACACACCAGGCGTTCGCCGGCGCCGGAGCGGCCAGCGCCGCCACGCCGATGCTCGCGGCGCCGACGAGCGCGATCAGGGATTTATGCATAAGTTCTCCTCGTCAGACCGGACGGGTGCCGATCGAATATGAAATGAAGCGGAAGTTCCCCGGAAACCCCCGAATTCCTCGCCGCCCCGCACCATTGAGGATGCTCTCTTTGGCGGAAGTTTGGTGTACCGGCCGCGATCCCGCTGCCTTTACACGGTGCCACCGCTCTGCGGAGCTTGAGTTACCGCGAGATTTGGTCACGTAACTTTAAGCAGCCCCGTCCGCGGGACGGGGAAACGCGTTGCGAAGACCGCGCCCGCGGTTAGTAGCAGGCACGAACCCAGGCGTAGCCGTTCCACACATTGCGGCAGCCGCCGTAATAGCCGTACGGATAGTACCCCCGGTTATAATAGGGAGCAGCGACAGCCGCGCCGACAACGGCGCCGCCGACGACCGCGCCTGCAACAACCGGACCCGGACCCCAGTAGCGTCCGCGCCAGCCCCAGCCCCAGCGGCCCCACGCGTCCGCGGGCCCGGCGGTCGCGAGAGCCGACAGCCCGACCAGGGTGACGACAACCGCAGCAGTCAGAAACTTCCTCATGACATCACCTCGAATGGTATTGTTACTGACGATCAAACTGCCCCTTGGCACGGAGGTTCCCACATCCGGGTTGAACGATGACTGAACAACACTGCCTGAATAAGGCCATCATTTGGACGGAGCCGGCCCCGCCTGACCGGATACGCCGGCCTGCCAAGTAACGCGTCGCGCCCGACACCGACCCCATCATGTCCGTCACCTTCGCCATCGGCGATATCCACGGCCAGCTCGATCAGTTGCGCGAACTGGTCGCCCGATGCCGCCATCATGCCGGCAATCAGCCGGTCAAATTCGTAACGCTCGGCGATTACATCGACCGCGGGCCCGACAGCGCCGGCGTGATCCGGTTTTTGATGGATCTGGAAAGCCGGGGCGACGTCGTTGCACTCAAGGGCAACCACGAATGGATGGCGCTTGGCGCGCTCGACGGCACGCTCGCGGAGGACGACTGGCTCGGCGAAGGCGGCGCGGAGACGCTGCGAAGCTACGGCGTCGAAAGCGCCGGCGATCTGCCGCCGGCGCACGTCGCCTGGCTGCGCGCCCGGCCGCTGAGCTGCGACGACGGCCGCCGCTTTTTTGTTCACGCGGGGATCGATCCCGCAAGGCCGCTTGCGGAGCAGCGCGAGCAGGACCTGATCTGGATCCGCAAACGGTTTCTCGGGGACCGCCGCGATCATGGCCGTCTGATCGTTCACGGCCACACCCCTGCGGCGGACGGCCTCCCGGAGTTGCGGCCGAACCGGGTCAACCTCGACACCGGCGCGGTGTACGGCGGTCCGTTGACCGCGGCGGTGTTCAGCGACGCTTCGACCGAACCGGAGGCCTTTCTCCAGGTCGACCAGGCTCTGGCAGCGAAGATCTTGCCCGCACTGCGCAGAACCTGACCGTTGACGGAACCTCCCCGCTGACGCGACCCTGCCGGCTGCGGTAAAGTCCCACCGATTCGGGGGGCCTGTGAAACACCGATCGGCAAATCCACCGGCCGGCAACGCTCCGGGGCGGACGCCATCCCCCCGCCGGCGCGCCAAAGTGGCGGGCCGCGATGCCGCCGATGCGCCGCAATCAGCGAAGCGCGGCCCGCCCGCTTCCGGCGATCGCCTCACGGCCGAACTGGAGCGCCTTAAGACCGAGCTTGAAACCTCGCGGCTTCGCATCCGCGAGCTTGAGGCGCTGATCGACGTCGATCCGCTGACCGGCACCCTCAACCGCCGCGGCTTCGAGCGCGAGCTCACGCGCTCGCTCGCCTACGTCAAACGCTATGGCGCCAGCGCCGCGCTGCTGTTTATCGACCTCGACGAATTCAAGACGGTCAACGACCGCTACGGGCACGCGGCTGGCGACGCCGTCCTCAAGGCCGCGTCGAAATCGCTGCTGCGGGCCGTGCGCGCGTCCGACGTGGTGGCGCGGATCGGCGGCGACGAATTCGTCGTTCTGCTGTGGAACATCGATGCCAACGACGCGGCTGCCAAGGCGCTCGTGCTCGAAGCCGCCATCGGCGCTGCAAAAGTCGCATGGGACACCGGTACGCTTTCGGTGGACGCTTCCGCCGGCGTGGCGGTACTCGGTCCGGCCGACACGCCCGCCGAGATCCTCGCCTGCGCGGACGCCGCGATGTACGCGCGCAAGGCGGAGCGGCGAAAGCGCCGTCCCCGTCGCCGCGGCGCTGTATCTTCGCACCGCCCGACCGCCAGCGACCCCGCGCAGCGGCGCGCTACGCAATGATGTCCGGCGTGAGCTGGTCTTCGATGAAGGTGATGCGGTCGCGAAGGTATAATTTACGCTTCTTCAGGCGCTGAACCTGGATGATGTCGGCGCCCGGCGTCCCCGCCAGCGCCTCGATCGCGGCGTCGAGATCGCGATGCTCCTGCTGCAGACGGGCAAGTTGGGCTCGCAGTTCGCGTTCTTCCTCTTAAGTCATCGCGTTTAATCGCGCCCAAGTTGTACCGCGGCGCCCCGTGGAAATGGCCCAAAGCCGGGAAGTTACTACGCTTATCGCGTTTTGATTAATCGGGGACAAGCCTTGTCCCCCGGCCGTGCACAATGAGGGCTGGCCGGGGATTTTCGTCGCGCGGGAAAAGGAGTAACGTTGACGGGGTCATACTTGTGTAGCGTCCCGCTTAATCGGGTGAGGGGCATCAGGCGCAAGGAGGCAGCCACATGGCGATTGAATCGCATATCGCGGAACTCGAAAGACGGCATCAGGCGCTCGAGCACGAACTTCACGAAGCACAACTGCATCCTTCCACCGACGATCTGAAAATCGCAGAACTCAAACGCCGCAAGCTGCTGGTGAAAGACGAGATGATGCGTCTTCAGCATCACGCCAGCGTTCATTAGCCGGCGGGTCGGAATTCATCCCGGATCGCTGTCATTCTCCGGCGGCGGATTCCCCACCTTTGTTTCAAAAACATGTTGCATCCCGGGGGCGCTCAGGCGCCCCTGGTTGCAGATGCTTCGGTCGCAGCCGTTTCGTCACGCGCCTTTGGCCGCGCTCCGCAGCTTGAACTTCTGGATTTTGCCGGTGCTGGTTTTCGGTATCTCGCTGAACACGACGTAACGCGGGCATTTGTAGGACGCGAGGTGAGAGCGGCACCAGGCCATCAGCTCCTCGGCCGTAGCGGTCGCTCCGGGTTTCAGCTCCACGAACGCGCACGGCGTCTCGCCCCATTTTTCGTCGGGCTTGGCGACCACCGCGACGGCCGAGACCGCCGGATGTTTGTACAGCGCGTCCTCGACCTCGATCGACGAAATGTTCTCGCCGCCGGAAATGATGATGTCCTTGGAACGATCCTTGAGCTGGATGTAGCCGTCGGGATGCACCACGCCGAGATCGCCGGAATGAAACCAGCCGCCGGCGAAGGCCGCCTCGGTCGAGGCTTTGTTTTTCAGATAGCCCTTCATCACCACATTGCCGCGGAACATCACTTCGCCCAGCGTCTCGCCGTCATGCGGCACGCTTCGCATCGTGTCCGGATCGCGCACGTCGAGTTCTTCGAGCACCGGATAGCGGACGCCCTGACGCGCTTTCTTTTCCGCCTGCCGGTCGGACGACAGCGCGTCCCATTCGCCGTGCCAGTCGTTGATGGTGGCGGGTCCGTAGGTTTCCGTCAGCCCGTAGAGATGAGTGACGTTGAAGCCGGCCGCCTTCATCGCCGCCAGCACGGCTTCCGGCGGCGGTGCGGCCGCTGTGGCGAACTGCACCACATGCGGCAGCGGCTTCTTCTCCTGCGGGGTGGCATTGAGAAGGGTCGACATCACGATCGGAGCGCCGCACAGATGGGTCACCTTGTGGGCGGCGATGGCCTCGAAGATCGGCGCGGCGCGAACCGCGCGCAGGCAGACATGCGTGCCGGCGACAATCGACAGCGTCCACGGAAAGCACCAGCCGTTGCAGTGAAACATCGGCAGCGTCCAGAGATAGACCGGATGCTTGCCCATGCCGCAGGTGATCACGTTGCCGAACGCCAGCAGATAGGCGCCGCGATGGTGATAGACCACGCCCTTCGGATCGCCGGTGGTGCCTGACGTGTAGTTGAGCGCGATGGCGTCCCACTCGTCACCCGGCATCTGCCAGGCAAAATCAGGATCGCCCTCGCGCAGAAATTCCTCGTATTCCAGGCTGCCGATACGTTCGCCAGAGCCGGTGAATTCCGGATCGGCGTAATCGATCACCAGCGGCTTTACGCCGGTCTTGCCCAGCGCGTCCTTGACCGTTTTGGAGAATTCGCGGTCCACGATCATGACCTTGGTCGCGGCATGATCGAGCCCGAACGCGACGATGGCGGCATCGAGCCGCGTATTGATGGTGTTGAGCACGGCGCCCGCCATCGGCACTCCGTAATGCGCCTCGATCATTGCCGGCGTGTTGGCGAGCATGACCGATACGGTATCGCCGCGCCCGATGCCGCGCCGCACCAGCGCGGACGCGAATTGCCGGGCGCGCGCGTAAAGCTGCCGGTAGGTCCAGGATCGCGGGCCGTGGATGATGGCGGTGTGGTCCGGATAGACCACGGCTGCGCGCGAAAGAAACGAAAGCGGCGTCAGCGGCTGGAAATTGGCCGCGTTGCGCTCAAGATCGAGATCGTACGGCGTCGTCATATTCTCGTCGCCTCCCGGGAGATTTCAGAGTTTAGCGAAAACGGCGGACGGCGAACAGAACGCCGAACGGTGAATGAAGCGGTAACTTGCCCTTTCGCCAGCGTACATTCGCCCTCCCGCCGCACGTCCGCCGGTCAGGCGAAAAACCCGCGCGACCCCTGCCACAGCAGCGCCAGCGCGATAAGCAGCATCAGTACATAGGCTATTCTGTAGAACTGGTGGGTCGGAGTCTTCCGGACCAGCCAGATTCCGAGAAAATTGGTGGCGACAGCGAGCGGCAGCAGCACCACCGACGTCGCCAGATTGCGGGGCGAGAACTGGCCGAGCGCAAAATACGGCACGATCTTCATGACGTTGAGGATGGCAAAGAAAATCACGGTGGTGCCGACCAGCGTGAGCTTGTCGAGACGCTGCGGCAGCATGTGGATCTGGAACGGCGGCGAGCCGACCTGCACCAGCGTCGAGGTGAAGCCGGAAAGCGCGCCCCAGACGATGCCCATGGCCGGATGCGGCCGCTGGCCCGCTACCGCCGGTGGGCGCCCGAGCCAGGCCCGCATCTTGCCCCCAAGCCAGGTCTGCAGCACGAACAGCAACGCGATCGAACCGACGGTGAGCTCGATCGCAGCATTGGAGAGATAGCTCGCGAACAGCCAGCCCGCCCCGACGCCAAGGACGGCGCCAGGCAGCAGCACTTTCAAATTCCACGCGCTCCACGCGCGATGGTAGACCCAGACCGAAATCGCATCCTGGCAGATCAGGATCGGCAGCAGGATCGCCGCCCCCTCGAGCGGCGGCACGACCAGCGCGAGAAGCGGCGTCGAGATCATGCCGAGACCCGCGAAGCCGCCTTTGGCAAGGCCGATCAGGGTCACGGCAGGAATGGCGAGAAGATAGAACAAAGGATCGTGGATCACGGGAGGGTCGCTGTGATGGGCGCGCGTCCATCACATACATCAAAGCCGCAGCCGTGACGCCAGTGCCCTGACGCATGGCGGTGCCGCAGGTGAGGCGCAGCCAGTATGGAAGGCGAAAGACGAATGGTAGTATGGCTGCCGGTCGCCGCCCGCTACCCGCCGGAGCACACAGCATGGACGTCCGTTCGAGCCGCTACTTCGATGTGTACGCGCGCTGGCAGCGCGATCCCGAAGGCTTTTGGGCCGAAGCGGCGGAGGCCATCGACTGGTTCGAAAAGCCCAAAGCAGCGTTCGATCCGAATGCCGGCATCTACGGACGCTGGTTTCCGGGCGGTGTCTGCAACACCTGCTTCAACGCAGTTGACCGCCACGTCGACGCCGGCCGCGGCGACCAGACGGCCATCATCTACGATTCGCCGCTCGCGGGCACCAAGCGCTCCATCACCTATCACCGGCTGATGACCGAGACGCAGGTGCTGGCCGCTATGCTGCGCGACCTCGGCGTCGCACAGGGTGACCGCGTCATTCTCTACATGCCGATGGTGCCCGAGGCGGTGATTGCGATGCTCGCCTGCGCCCGCATCGGCGCGATTCATTCGGTGGTGTTCGGCGGTTTCGCCGCGCGCGAACTTGCCACGCGGATCGATGACGCCACGCCGAAGGTGATCCTCTCCGCAAGCTGCGGGCTCGAGCCGGGCCGGATCGTTCATTACAAACCGTTGCTCGACGAGGCGATCACGCTGTCGCAGCACAAGCCGGACGCGTGCCTGATCCTGCAACGCCCGCAGGCCGAAGCGTCGCTGGTCGCCGGCCGCGATCACGACTGGGCCGCGACCCGCGACCACGCGCTGGTTCATGCGCGCTCGGTCTACGATTGTGTCCCGGTCGCCGCGACCGATCCGCTCTACATACTCTACACGTCGGGAACCACCGGACGGCCCAAGGGCGTGGTGCGCGACAACGGCGGCCACATGGTTGCGCTGCAATGGTCGATGAAAAATCTCTACGGCGTTTCGCCCGGTAAATCCTGGTGGGCCGCCTCCGACATCGGCTGGGTGGTCGGCCACAGCTACATCGTCTACGCGCCGCTGCTGCAAGGCTGCACCACGGTGCTTTACGAGGGCAAGCCGGTCGGCACGCCCGACGCCGGGGCGTTCTGGCGGGTGATCGAAGAGCACGACTGCGTCGCCATGTTCACCGCGCCGACCGCGTTCCGCGCCATCAAGAAAGAAGACCCCGACGGCCAGCTTCTGCAGCAGCACAAACTGGCGAAATTCCGAACGCTGTTCCTCGCCGGCGAGCGCGCCGACCCGGCGACGATCGAATGGGCTGAAGCGATGCTCAAGGTGCCGGTGATCGACCACTGGTGGCAGACAGAAACCGGCTGGGCGATCGCGGGCAATCCCGTCGGTCTCGGCCAGCTGCCGGTCAAGCACGGCTCACCGACCGTGGCGATGCCGGGCTATGACGTGCGCGTGGTCGATGAATCCTGCAAGGAACTCGCGCCCGGCAAGATGGGCTCGATCGTGGTCAAACTGCCGCTGCCCCCTTCGTGCCTGCCGACCCTGTGGCAGGCCGATGCGCGCATGCGCGAAAGCTATCTCGAGGAATTTCCCGGCTACTACAAGACCGCCGACGCGGGTTTCAAGGACGAGGACGGCTACATCTTCGTCATGGGCCGCACCGACGACATCATCAATGTCGCCGGCCACCGGCTTTCGACCGGCGGCATGGAGGAGGTGCTCGCCTCGCATCCCGACGTCGCCGAATGCGCCGTGCTCGGCATCAGGGACGACCTCAAGGGCGAGGTGCCGTGCGGGTTCATCGTGCTCAAATCGGGAGTGAACCGGCCGCCTTCCGAGATCGAGAAGGAATGCGTCGCGCTGGTACGCGACAGGATCGGCCCTGTCGCCGCGTTCAAGATCGCCATCGCGGTCGGCCGGCTGCCCAAGACACGGTCAGGTAAAATCCTGCGCGGCACCATGAAGAAAATCGCCGACGGCGAGAGCTGGACCATGCCGGCAACGGTGGACGATCCCGCCGTGCTCGGCGAGATCGGAACGGCGCTCAAGAACAAAGGCGTCGGCGCCTGACCGCGTATCGGCTTCCGGCTGCGGCTCCCCGCCTGACACCATTGCCCGAACCGAAGGAAGGAAACCACGATGCGCACGATTACGCTTGAAGAGCATTTCGGCACGCCGGCCTTTTTTGAAGGCCCGGGCCGCGAGCAGGAAGAACAGGCGAAGCGGCTGGGCGCCGAGCGCGCCGCCCGCCTGCTTGAAGCGCTTTACGATGTCGGCACGAAGCGCATTGCGGAAATGGACGCGGCCGGTATCGACATGCAGATCGTGTCGCTGACCGCGCCCGGCGTGGAGCAGTCGGAAACGGACGTGGCGATCGCGATGGCGCGCGATACCAACGACTACCTCGCCGACGCGATCAAAAAGAACCCGACACGGATCGGCGGCTTTGCCGCGTTGCCGACGTCGGCGCCCGAAAAGGCGGTCGCGGAACTGGAACTTCGCATCCGGCGCGACCGCTTCAACGGCGCGGTGATCAACGGCCACAATCGCGGCCGCTATCTGGACGACAAATTCTACTGGCCGATCCTGGAATGCGCGGAGCAGCTTGGCGCGCCGATCTATCTGCATCCGACGCCGCCGCCCCGCGCGGTGATCGACGCGTCGTTCGGCGGCTTTTCACCGCTCGTGACCGGCATTTTCTCCGGCCCCGGCTGGGGCTGGCATATCGAAACCGCGGTTCACGTGCTTCGCATGATCCTCGGCGGCGTATTCGACCGCTTTCCGAAATTGCAGATCGTGATCGGCCACATGGGCGAAGGCCTGCCCGGCATGTTTCGCCGGGTCGACATCATGTCGCCGGCGGTCACCAAACTGCAGCGCCCGGTGACCGCCTATCTGCGCGAGAACATCCACTACACGTTCAGCGGCTTCAACTATCCGGCGACTTTTCTGAGCCTGATGCTGGAACTCGGGGGCGTCGACAGGATCATGTTCTCCGTCGATCACCCGTACCAGGCGATGGCGCCCGCGCGGGCGTTCCTCGAACAGCTTCCGGTCACCGCGGCCGACCGCGAGCTTATCGCCCACGGCAACGCCGAAAAGCTGTTTCGGCTGAACGCCTGAATTTGGCCGATGGGGCGCGCCGGCCCAAACGACCGGCGCGATCGCGGGTTTCGCTACGTTCCGGCCATTTCGCCGGCTAGGCGGCGGCCCGTTCGTTCGTCAGCGCAAATTGGGAAATGTACCAGTGCGTGATCCAGTGCAACGTCCACGGGATCGGAATGATCACGATACACGACAGGGCGAACACCCACGTTCGCCACAAAATGTCCCAGCCGCCGGCGGTGAAGACCAGCTGCCTGTTGCCGCCCTCGAAATGCCGGCACATCCACCGCATCCACGCCGCCTGCACCCAGGCCCAGCCGACGATGGTGATGACGGAAATCGCCGTGACGATCGACCAGCCCAGCACGGCCCAGTAGTTGCCGGTAAAGGTGAGCCGCGAGGTTTGGCCCTCCCACACCAGATTGAACAGGATCCATTTCAGGATCAGCAACAGCAGGAGGATGATGACGCCCAGCCTGATCAACGGCCAAAGGATGGAACTGATGTCCCAGAAGAACAGAGGAAGCGGGAGATAAAGGAAGACATATTCAAACACTGATCCGCCATAAACGGCGACCAGCGCGTACAGGACGAAAATGTACCAGATGTCCAGCGGCTGGCCGGTGAATCCGACGCGCTGCTGGCCGGGAAGCTCGATGTGCTCGGCGAACCACTTGTAGAACGCCGGCATCACCCAGGGCGTCGGGATGATGGTGATCTGCGCCAGGGCAACAAGCAGGGTGCGTCCCAGCAGCGGCCATACCGTAACGGTCGTCCGCAGCGGCTGGGCGTCGGCCGGCGTCCGGCCGGAGAACGCCTCACCGACGCTGGAAAATGTTTCGCCGGAATCCTGCCGGGGCGCCGCGCCGCGGGCCTGCTGCCGCGACGGCGCTGCTGATGGCGGCGCCGGCGACCTGGGCGGTTGCGGCTGGATCGGAGGCGGTCGCTGCGAGCGCGGCATCAGGCCAGGGATTTCGCCGGCCGTGGTCCAGTTCGCCATCCCGGCGCACCAGACCAGGGTGTCGGCCCGCACCACGCCGGCCGCGATCATTTCGCTCAGCCGCTCGTCCGGATACGGACCCGCCTGCTGACCGCCGATCGCGGTGTACCATTGACGACTGGCCATAAATTCCCCCCCACGCAGAAATCCGCCCGGCGGACCAAAAACCCGCCGGTCGAGCGTCCTCAAGCGTCCGCGCATCCCCTAACACACAATGCAGATCACTGTAAGGTTTTGGGAATGGCGTGTCGCGAGCGCCGCGAAACTGATGATATAGGCCGGACGGACAGGCCGCCGCCGCAACACCGAAGCCCCGAAGTCGCATGCTGACATACGCCGATTACAGAACGCCAGCCGAATTCGAGACCGGATACGCCAACAATATCGATGCGGCGGTTGTCGAACGCTGGGAAGCGTTCTTCCGCGAGCGAAGCGCGGAGATTACCGACCGCCCGCGCCTCGAACTTGCCTACGGCCCGCACGCCCGGAACCGGATCGATTTCTTTCCCGCTCCCGGCGCACCGACCGATGCGCCCTTGCTGGTCGCCATTCATGGCGGCCTCTGGTTCCTGTTCGACAGATGGATGATGCACTTTCTGGTCCCGGCCTTTACCGCGGCGGGAGTCCACGTCGCCTGTCCGAACTATCGCCTCGCTCCGGCAGCCGGGCTTGGCGATATCGTCGACGATTGTCGTCGCGCCATCGCGTTCCTGCATTTGAACCCGGCCACCCGCGCCGCGGCCGGCAGATTATCCGTGGCGGGACACTCGGCGGCCGGCCAGTTGGCGGCGGCGATGGCCTCGACCGAATGGAACGCGCTCGATCCCCGGCTTCCCGCCGATCTCGTGCACGCCTGGATCGGCGTCAGCGGCTTTTACGACATCGAGCCGTTTGCCGACACCGGCTTTCAGCAGCAGACGCAATTCGCCGCCGACGATTACAGGAAATGGAATCCGGTGAACCTGATCCGCCCGGGCATGCCGCCGGGCCTTCTGATCACCGGCTGGCAGGAATTGGGACTGCTCCATGCGATGATGGACGGTTATGCTGCACTGCTTCGCGCTGCCGATGCCGGCGTTCAAACAATCGACGCGCCGGGAGAGGATCACTTCTCCGTCCTCGCCCGGCTCGGCGATGCGAATTCGGAACTGCATCGGTCGGCGTTGGCGCTGGTGCGCTGAAAGTGCCCGGCCCCGCCAACGGTTGGTGCGCCTTTCGGTGCTCCGCCTCCCTTTTGCCCGGGGCAACAGATTCGTCCCGTTTCGTTGCAAAGCTCCGATGGGTTCGCGTCGCGAGAATTTGCTTTTCACCTCTCCCCCGCCGTGCGGCGGGGAGGTCGCGCGAAGCGGGGGTGAGGGTGAGGGGCCTTGCCGCAATTCCGGGCGACGCAATCCACGCGCCCGTCTGCGCCCCCTCATCCCGACCTTCTCCCCGCGTGGGGGAGAAGGAGCGATCCGCCGCGAAGACGATTTTGGTTTTCGTCATCGCCGGGCTTGACCCGGCAGCCTGTTGGTGACGGAGAATTGTGTGTACACCCCGCGCCCCCTACCAGGTAGTCGGCCATCGCGCTTGCAGCCGGAGGAGTTGCGACGGACCGGTCAGCCCGTGCGTTTCGCGCTCTCCGTTATTCTTCCCGTGCCGCCGCAGGCCTTACAGAGGATGCGGTCGCCGCGCTCCCGAATTCGGCCCGTGCCGCAACAACGTTCGCACGTATGCTGGACGACCGGAACGGGACGGTCGCCGGGAATCGAGAACCGTTTTCCGAAATTCATGGGAAGAGCCTTGTTTGCGCGGTTTTTTGGAACCACGCAGCCTATCGACCCCGCGTTAAGCGGAGCGCCGCCGATTGCAGACCATTTGACGCGTTGCAGCCGGACCAGGCTGCCACCGGAACGATCATGCGAAGCGGGGCAGGACGCACGCGCAACCCGCTCATTCGGCGCTCGCCATCATGCGGGACAAGACCGGCCAATCCGACGAGGATGACCCCGGCCGAAAATGCAATTAGAACCTTTCCCGACCGTCCTGGAGTCATCGATGAACGCACCCCTCACCGCCCATCCGACACCTCCCTACCGACACACGCCGCTGTTTCCGCTCGGTAAGGACCAGACGCCCTACCGCAGGATCGCCACCGAGGGCGTGCGCGTCGAGCGCGTGCTCGGCGAAGAGGTTCTGGTGGTGCCACGCGAAGCGCTGCGCGCGCTGGCGGAAGCGGCTTTCACCGACATCAACCATCTGCTGCGCCCCGCGCATCTCGCGAGCCTCAAGGCGATCGTGGAAGACCCGGAAGCGTCCGACAACGACAGGTTCGTTGCCTACGACTTTCTCAAGAACGCCAACATCGCGGCGGGCGGCGTGCTGCCGATGTGCCAGGACACCGGCACCGCGATCATCATGGGCAAGAAAGGCCGGCTGATCTGGACCGCGGGCGATGACGAGGCAGCCCTCGCCGAGGGCGCGCGCGACGCGTATCTGCGGCGGAACCTGCGCTATTCGCAGCTCGCGCCGATCTCGATGTTCGAGGAAAAGAACACCCGCTCGAATATGCCGGCACAGGTGGAAATTTACGCCGAGGGCGCCGGCGATGCCGACGCCGCCTACAAGTTTCTGTTTATCGCCAAGGGCGGCGGTTCGGCCAACAAGTCGTTTCTGTTCCAGGCGACGCCGTCGATTCTGTCGCGCGAGCGGCTGCTGCCGTTCCTGAAAGAGAAGGTACTGACGCTCGGCACCGCCGCGTGCCCACCCTACCACCTCGCCATCGTCATCGGCGGAACCTCGGCCGAAATGACGATGAAAACCGTGAAGCTCGCCTCCTGCAAATACTACGACACGCTGCCCGAGCACGGCTCGGAGGACGGCCATGCCTTCCGCGACCGCGAGATGGAGCGCGAGATCCAGAAAATGACCCAGTCGCTCGGCGTGGGGGCGCAGTTCGGCGGCAAATATTTCTGTCACGACGTGCGCGTGATCCGGCTGCCGCGTCACGGCGCGTCGCTGCCGATCGGCCTCGGCGTGTCGTGCTCGGCCGACCGTCAGGCGATGGGCAAGATCACGCGCGACGGCGTTTTTCTGGAGGAACTCGAGCACAATCCGGCAAAGTATCTGCCCGAGATCGACACCGCGAAACTCGGCGGCGACGTGGTGCAGATCGACCTCAACAGGCCGATGAAAGACATCCTCGCGGAACTGTCGCGCCATCCGGTGCGGACGCGCCTTTCGCTGTCGGGCCCGATGATCGTGGCACGCGATGCGGCGCACGCCAAACTCCGCGAACGGCTGGAGCGCGGCGAACCGCTGCCGGAATATTTCAAGAACCATCCGGTGTACTACGCCGGACCGGCAAAGACGCCGGACGGCTATGCCTCCGGCGCGTTCGGCCCGACCACCGCCGGCCGGATGGATTTGTTCGTCGCCGATTTTCAGGCTGCGGGCGGCTCGATGGTGATGCTGGCGAAAGGCAACCGCGCCGCTCTGGTGCGCGAAGCCTGCAAAAAGTACGGCGGTTTTTATCTCGCCTCGATCGGCGGCGCCGCGGCCAACCTCGCCGAGCATTGCATCAAAAAGGTCGAGTGTCTGGAATATCCCGAGCTTGGCATGGAGGCGATCTGGCGGATCGAAGTGGTCGACTTCCCGGCCTTCGTCGTGATCGACGACAAGGGCAGTGACTTTTTCAAGGAATTAAATCTCGGCTGACGATTTCCGGCGGACGATTTTCGCTTTGCGATGCGCCGCCATTGCGCCCCGCGGATGAAGGCCACGGGTTTCGGCCTGAAATTCAGATTTGCCGGGTTGTTAGATGCGGTGCCGCCGCTTGCAGGCGGGGGGAATTCAGACAAACGAATCGCCGTCAGCGGGTGGCGGCAACGAATTTACGCCGCTTCGGCGCTTTTGATGCGCGCGGCGGGAGGCGCCTGACGCGCCGACGTGCGGATCAACTCGGCTCCACAGCGCCGGCAGGCATAGACCGTGTCTTCGACTTCCGAGGTCACGGGGCGGCGGGCGTGATAGACCATCCGCCCTGAACATACCGGACACGGCATCATCAGCGACGGCAGGCTCGAAGGCGGTGCGACGGTTTGATGACGCATGGGATCACCAGTAGTTTACAGTTTTAAATGTCCGAGGTCTTCGACCCGGAGTCAATGATTTTGTGCGTTGCACACATTAATACGCTGCATTGCCCTAAGTACATCAATTGCAATGATTTTCCTCGAACACTTCGACCGTGCAGGCGTTGAGGACGTCAATCAGATGGGTGCCGGCAGACGGGTCGCGTTACCGCTCGAGCGCCATGCGACGATCGAACGCAGCAGCCAGTTCGACGAGATCCTCGCCGATCTCGACCTGGTATGCGGGACCGGGATCGAGCGACCGCAGCGCCTCCGGCAGGCGTTCGAGTTCGCGCGCGGCGTGGCGACGGATGTCTTCGAGCGGCGCGGGCGGCCGTAACCGGCGCCCGTTCTGCATCACCAGATGAATGAGCGGCTCGCCGGGTCTGGTTTCGCCCTCGAGCGAAAGCAGGTCGCCGGCGATGCGGCCGTCGGCATCGTAGCGCCGCCACACCTGCTTGCGCCCGGGCCATGTGGCTTTGTTCACCGCGCGTTTGCGTCGCGGCAACCCGGCATATTCCTGCAATTTGTAAACGCAATCGAGCGTGGGCACGTCCGCGGAGGTGGTGAGACTGGTGCCGACGCCGATCCCGTCGATCGGGGCGCCGCTCTTGACCAGAGCCGCGAGCGAATCTTCGTCGAGGCCGCCGCTGACAAAAATCGTCACCGCGCCGAGGCCGCCGGCGTCAAGAATCGCGCGCACGCTGCGCGACAGCGCGGCGAGATCGCCGGAATCCAGCCGCACGCCCCGGATCGTGATTCCGGCGGCGGCCAGCCGTGGCGCCAGCGTCACCACTTTTCGCGCCGCTGCTTCGGTGTCGTAGGTGTCGAGCAGCATGACAAGATTTTCCGGCCGCGACTGCGCGAACGCCGCGAATGCCGCCATCTCGTCGTCAAACGCTTCGATGAACGAATGCGCCATCGTGCCGTAAACCGGAATGCCGAACTGTTCGCCGGCCAGCACTGTCGCGGTGCCGGCAAACCCTTCGAGGTAGCTGGCGCGTGCCGCCATAAGGGCAGCCTCGGCGCCATGGGCACGGCGCATGCCGAAATCGACAATGACTTTCCCCGGCGCGGCAAGCATCATGCGCGCGGCCTTGGCGGCGATCAGGATCTGAAAATGCAGAATGTTGATCAGCCGCGATTCGACGAACTGAGCCTGCGGCATCGGTGCGGTGATTCGCAGAATTGGCTCGTTGGCGAAGAATACCGTGCCCTCGCGCATCGCGTGGACGTCGCCGGTGAAGCGAAAGGCGGCGAGACAGTCGAGCAGGTTGTCGCGAAACCGGCCGGTGCTTCGGAGCCACTCGATCTCGGCAGCGGAAAACCGGAGATTCCCGAGAAAATCGAGCGCCTGTTCGAGCCCGGCGGCGACCAGGAAACGGCGCCGCGGCGGCAGATTGCGGACAAAGAACTCGAACACCGCGGTTTTGGTCTCGCCATGGTCGAGATACGCCTGCATCATGTTGATCTGGTACAGGTCTGTCAGTAGCGCGCTCGTGCCGCCGTTCATGATCATCCGCAACCCCGGTTTCGCGCGCACCCTAGCCAATCAAGTCGCAGCGGGACCAGCGTTTTTGCTGCATTGCGGAGGCTGTCCTTTCGCCTGCGCCGGGCGGTCGCCCGTGCCGGCCCGCTTGGGTTGCCGGGGGGGGGGGCAGCCGGTCTCTGCGGTCACATTCACCTTTGATTCAGGATGATCTTGTCGCGACCCGCCGGATGGTGCATTCTGCAGGCTGCTCGCCGGCATGGGGACCCCGCATCGGGTGACGGCGCGCAATCCCGAGTGAGGGGGTGGGCTGATCGACCGCGCCGGTGACAGGCGTGGCGGGGAGCATTGTGATGGCCTACGCGTCCACGACCGAGGGCGACCACGGTACCCTTGCAACTTCAACCGTGATCCGCGTCGATCCTGCTCACGCAGACCATATCGACGTCCCGGACGCGGCGCTGCTGTTTACCGGTCAGTACCATCATTCCGGTCCCGACCTCGTCATCACCGGATCGGACGGCGACCGTCACGTCATCCCCGGCTATTTCGCCGACGAGAAGCGGCCCGCGCTGGTCGCGCCCAACGGGTCGAGCCTGTCCGCCGAGCTCGTCGAACTGCTCGCCGGTTCGGTTGCGCCCGGACAATATGCGCAGACCCAGCCGACCACACCGCCCGACACCATCGGCCGGGTCGAGAAGGTCGTCGGCAACGTCACCGTGATGCGCAACGGCACAGCCGTCGCGCTTCATGTCGGCGACCCCGTCTACAAGAGCGACGTGGTGCAGACCGGCGCCGATTCGTCGTGCGGCATCGGCTTCCCGGACGGCACCGCGCTGAACCTTGTCGCCAACACGCGGATGGCGCTCAACGATTACGTTTACGACGCGAACGGCACCTCGAACGATGCGCTGTTCAGCCTTGTACAGGGCGGGTTCGCGTTTGTCGCCGGCAAGGTCGCCCATACCGGCGACATGAAGATCAACACGCCCGTGGCGACCATGGGCATTCGCGGCACCACCGGCTACGCGGTCCAGCAGGTCACCGCCAATCTCGGCAACGTGACGATGTCGTTTGCCGTGGTGGCCGATCCCGGCACCTCCCGGGTGGGCACCTATGTCCTGATCGACCAGTTCGGCAACGAGGTCGCCGTCGACCGTGCGGGCGAGTGGACCACGCTGTCGTGGAACGGACCGAATGCGCCGCCGAGCATCACCAAACAGGCGATGACGCAGTCGAATTTCGCTCTCGAGCAGGTGCTGATTCCGCCGCTGGTCCAGATTCTCAACTCGATCAACAGTCAGCAGAACCCGACGCCGCAGCAGACCACGCCCGGCGGCAACGGCAGTTCGTCGCCGCCTGGCGGCTACAACAATCCCCAGCAGAACATCCAGCAAAACAACAGCACGCCGTTCACGATCAACGCGCCCGACAACAATTCGAACGGAGCGGTGGTGACCGGCTTCGTCACCACGGCGTCGGCCGAATCGTCGAGCGTCGTGACGTGGGTCGCGTCGAGCAGCGGCACATGGAACGACGCCGGCAACTGGAACGTCAACGGCGTTCCAAGCGCAGGCGACACCGTCCAGATCACCAAGCCGCTCAAGGTCACCGTGAACGGGTCCGAAACCGCTTCTTCGCTGGTTCTCGGCACCGGCGCCGTCCTCAATATCGTGGATGGCGGATCGCTGACACTCACGCAGCAGATCGCCAATTCCGGCACCCTTCAGCTCAATTCGTCGGGCGCCGATCCGACGCTCGCGATTCAGGGAACGGTCGATCTGCTCAATGGCGGAACGATCAATCTGCTCGGCCCGACCGCGCAGAACATGATCGTCGGCGTCGCCGGCACGCACGCGACGCTCGTCAACGTCAACAACATCATCGTCGGCAGCGGTACGATCGGGTCCGGGGACGGCGAACTTACGCTGACGAACGGTTCGGCCGGAACGATCGAGGCAGAGCCGCGCGGCACAGGCGACAGCGGCGTACTGATCATCAATACCGGCAACCAGATCGGCAATTCCGGCACCATGCTGGCCGCCGGCGGCGGCACGCTTGAGGCGTTCGATGCGGTCAGCAATTTCGGCCTGATCAAAGCCAATGCCGCCAGCGCCGCGGTGCTGACCGGCGGCATCGACAATTTCGGCGTCGTGACGGCCAGCGGGGCGGGCGCGGAGACGTCCATCAGCGGCCCCTCGGTTCTCAATGAATCCGGCGCCCTCATCATCGCCGCGCACAACGGAACCGTTGTATTCGGCGACGAAACGCTCACCAACGCCGGCACTATCGAGGCGGTCGGCGAGGGTTCGGTGATCGCGCTTGAAGGCACCACCGTGGTCGGCGGCCTGCTCGCAAGTCAAAAAGGCGGCGTCATCGAAACCACATCAGGCGCCGGTTTCATTTCCGGCCTGACCATCGGCGGCGGCAGCATCCTCGAGACCACGGCCCGCAGCCCGCTGCATCTGCAGGACACCATCAAGCTTGCCGGGACAGTGACGTTCGAAGGCGACGGGACTTTTGTTCTCGACAGTGGGGCCGCCATTGTCGCGCGGTCGGCCGGCAGTGCCAAACTCGACAACACCGGCACGATTGCCGGCGCCGGCGGCATCGGCGGGGGCAACAGGCATTTCACGCTGGTCAACGAAGCGGGCGCGACCATCAACGCCGACGACCGCGGCCAGACGCTCGACCTCAACACCGGACGCAATGCCATCGTCAATGCCGGCACCTTGAAAGCCGGCAGCCGCGCCACACTCGAGATCGACAGCAATCTCTCCAATTCCGCCGGATCGATCGTCATCGCCTCGCTGGGAACGCTGCTCGTCAGCGGAGCCACCGTCACCGGCGGCACGTTGAACAACAGCGGCACGATCGAGTTTGGGGAAAAAGGCGCGGGTGACGGCGTGAACGGCTCCGCTACGTTGAGCGGCGGCAGCGTGGTCATCGACCGGAACGTTACGCTGACGCTGGACGATGTCACGGTGACGAACGCGGCCACCACCAACAAAGGCACGATCGTCATTGACACCGGCAACAGCGTGACATTTGCCGGAGCCGGATCGCTGGCCGGCGGCACGGTGAACAACGCCGGTACCGTAGCGGTAACCGGCACGCTGGCGGTCAGCGGCGTGACCTTTTCCGGCGGCACGATCGCCGACAGCGGCCTGATCGATGTGACCGGCTCTGTCGCCGTCAACGGCGCCACGCTCAACGGCAGCGGCCATGTCACCGTCGAAAGCGGCGCGACCCTCACACTCGATGATGTAACGGTGTCGGGCACCACCATTACCGAACTCGGCGCCGACAGCCTTATCAGGATCGAAAGCGGCGACACGCTTACGCTCGAAGGCGGCGCCACCCTCGCGGGCGGCGCCATCACCAACCGTGGCGATATCGAGATCGCCGGCACGGCGTCGCTCTACGGCGATGTGCTGACCAACAGCGGCGCAACGTTGACGATCGACAGGCCGGGCGTGCTGACACTGTCAGGTACGACCATCGATGGCGGCACCGTGGCCGACGCCGGCTCCATCGTCGTCAGCGGCGCGGGCACAATCGAGAATGCGACGGTCGATGGCGGCGGCACGATTACCGCCAATGCCACCCTTACGCTCGACAGGGTGACGATCGACGACCTGACCCTTTCCGGCAGCTTTGCCAATTCCTCCACCCTGCACGTCTCCGGCGCAACAACGCTGAGCGATGCCAGCCTGAACAACGGCGGCACCGTCGATATCGGCAGCGGCAGCACCATTACCGGCGTAACGCTGACGCTCGATCAGGCGAGCGCCATCGGGGGCGGCCGGCTGCTGTTCGGCGACAGCTCGGACACGCTGCTGGTCGGCGCTTCGGGCGCAAGTCTGGACGACGTTGCTGTCAGCGGCGGCGGCGCCATCGATGTCGGCAGCGGCACGGCCGTCACCGGGGTAACGCTGACGCTGGACCAGGGCGCCTCGGTTGCCGGCGGCACACTGGTGTTCGGCGACAGTTCCGACACGCTTGCGATCGGCGCTTCGGGCGCGGCGCTGGACGGCGTTGCGGTCAGCGGCGGCGGCGCCATTGACGTTGGAAACGGCTCCATCATCACCGGCGTCAGGCTGACGCTGGATCAAGGCTCCTCGATTGCCGACGGCACGCTGGTATTTGGCGACAAATCTGACAGCGTGGTGATCGGCGCTTCCGGCGCGGCCCTTGACGGTGTCGCGGTCTCCGGCGGCGGCAGCGTCAGGGTCGGCGTCGGCTCCGCCGTCACCGGCGTGACGCTGACACTCGATCAGGGCACTTCGATTGCGGGCGGCGGGCTGCTGTTCGGCGACGATTCCGATATCCTTCTTGTCGGCCAGGCGGGCGCAAAACTCCACGGCGTGGCGGTGAGCGGCGGCGGCGCGATCGACGTCGGCATCGGTTCCACCATAACGACAACAACACTGACGCTTGACCACGGCGCGTCGGTCGAGGGCGGCACGCTGGTGTTCGGTAACGACACCGATGTCGTGTTCATCGGGACATCCGGCGCCACGCTCGATGGCGTTGCGGTCAGCGGCGGCGGCGCGATCGATATCGGCGAAGGAAAAACTATCGGCGGCGCCGTGCTGGCGTCCGATCAGGCGATATCGATATCCGGCGTCACGCTGACGCTCGATCAGGCAAGTTCGATTACCGGCGGCACGCTGGTGTTCGGCACCAGTTCGGACCGGATCACGGTCGGCACAGGGGGCGCCACGCTGACCGATCTCACGGTCAGCGGCGGCGGTACGGTCGACGCCATCGGCACGCTGACGCTTTCGGGCGTAACGTTCGACGGCGTGGCCGCCTCGGGCACCTTCGCCAATTCCGGCACACTGACGATCGAAGGCACGACAGTACTGTCTGCGGCAACCATCACCGGCGGCGACGTTGACGATTTCGGCACAATCCTCGTGCGAAACGGCGATATCGCCACGATGGACGTGAACACCACAACGGTCGAGACGGGCGCCGTTATCAAAGCGACCGGCGCGGGCAGTTCGCTCACCATCGACGAGAACGCCCCCGGAAGCACGAATTCGGGCACGATCGAAGCGCTCGACGGCGCAACCGTCACCCTCAACCACGTGCTCACGGACAACGACGGCGTCTATACCGCCGGCACCGCCACCACCGAGGCCGGTGGCGTCATCAGGGCCGAGGGCACCGGCAGCATATTGACCATCAACGGCCTTCAGGGCGACACGAGTTACGGCACGATCGAAGCCGTCAACGGCGGCACCATCGACATCAATACCGCCATCAATCCGGACTATGTCGGCGGCGGCGGAAATTTCGGCACCATCGAAGCGACAACCGGCGGCACGGTGTCGTTCACCGGGGATGCCCTGAACGAACCGGCGGGCCCTGATCAAACCGCCGGCCTGATCGAAGCCTCCGGCGCGGGTTCGAGCATCAACTTCTCCGACGGAACACTGCTCAACGGCGGCAGCATCACGGCCGACAGCGGCGGAACGTTGAGCTTCGACAACGAAACGGTTTTCAACGGCAATTCGATCGAACTCACTGGCGCAAAAATGGTGATCGGGGGCACGGTCACATTCGACGCCGTGGTCGTTCCAGGCGATCAGCCGGTCACTTATGCCGGCTCCATCACGCTTTCAGGCAGCACCACAAACGAGATCGTCAGCGACGGCTCGGACGCGACGCTGATCCTCGGCGACAACACCATTTCCGGTGCCGGCACGATCGGCGACGCGCACTTGACGCTCGAAGTACAGTCGGCCGGTACCATCAACGCCACCGGCACCGAAGCGCTCGTACTCGACACCGGCGACAACGTCATCACCAATGCCGGCAAGCTGGAGGCGACCGGCGGCGGCACGCTGAGAATCGAAAGCGGCGTCGACAATACCGGCACGATCGAAGCGAACGGCGGCACCGTCATGATCGCCGGCAGCGCCGATATCAGCGGCACCAATCAGTCGGTCACCATCACCGGCGGCGGCGTTGCCGAATTCGCCGGTTCGCCCGACAGCACGCTTTATCTGAACGCCGCGTTCACGGGAGGCGGCACGCTCCAGCTCGACAACTCGCTGCATTACGGCGGAACGATAAGCGGCTTCGGATCTGGCACCGTCATCGATCTTGCCGACTTCGCGTATTTGCCGGGCGAGACGGACATCTGGGACAGCGCCACCGGCACGCTCACGCTCAACAACGGCTTGCAGAGCGAAGTTCTCTACTTCAGCGGCACTTACAACCAGTACGATTTCGCACTGGCAAGTTTCGGCTCCGGCCCGCATGCCCGCACGGAACTGATCTGGAGTCCGGTGCAGGAGTCGGTCAGCGGTCTCGACGGCTCCGGCCATGCGGTCGAGGGCTCCGCCCTCACGGCCAGTCTTGTTCCAAATGTCGATGGGCAGACGCTCGACAACGTCACGTACGAGTGGGTGGTCAGCGGCCATATCGTGCAGTCCGGCAGCAGCGATACCTTCACGCCGACCGGCGGCGAAGAAGGCCGGACGGTTGAAGTCGTGGCGAGCTACACCATCGACGGCGTCGCCGAACAGACAACGGCGGTTGCCGGAACGGTGGTAGCGCCGCCGCCCCCGCCCATCAACACATGGCAGGGATCGCCAGGGGCGCAGTGGTCGGAGAATCCCAACTGGAGCGCCGGCGCCGTGCCTGGATCGGGCGAGCAGGCCGTGATCGCATCCGGCGGCAATCCCCACATCGACAGCAATGTCACCCTCGATAACGTCGCATTGCGGAACAGCGGAGAAATCGACGTCGGTGTGACGTCGGGTGCGATGCTGACGCTGGAAGACGGCGCCACGATCACCGGCGGGGGCATCGGCGTGCTGGCGATCGATTCCCACGGCAGGCTCGATATCGAATTGGCCGGTGGCGGCGGTGCGACGCTCGACGGCGTTACTGTCACCGACAACGGCGCCATCGACATTGGCCTCACGAATTCCGGCGCGACGCTGACGCTCGACGACGGCAGCACAATCATCGGCGGCGGCACCGGCACGCTGACGATCTTTGCCGACAATAGGCTTCATATCGAAGCCGACGGCCAGAACAGCGATCCGACGCTTGACGGCGTCCTCGTCACCGATCGCGGCAGCATCGTTGTGGGCGCCTCTACGACGGACGCCGTATTGACACTGTCCGACGGCACAACGATCACCGGTATCGACGGCGGCACGCTGACGATCAACGCGCTGAACACGGTTGAAGTCGTGCCCGGCAGCAGCGGGCCGTCCCCCGTGACGACGTTCACCGGTCTCGACGTCATCAACAACGGCTCACTGGAAGTCAACGGCGGCACGCTCGTTGTGGAGGCCACATCGACCGTCTGGGCACCGGTTCGGTGGAAGTCACCAACGGCGGCCTCGCCGATTTCCAGGGTGCGTTCGGCCAGAACGTGACTTTTACGGGGTTTGGTGCCGGTACGCTGGAACTGGCCCAAAGCTACGGCGGCACTATCAGCGGCTTCGGTGCCGGCGACGCGCTCGATCTTGCCTCGCTGCATTATGTACCCGGCTGCACGACCGTCGGCTGGGCCGACGGCGTGCTGACGGTTCAGGCCGGCGAGAACACCACCCTCGTCAACCTCGACGCATCCCCGACCGAGCAGTTCTCGGTCATACAGGACGGCGGGACCGGCACCCTCGTCGTGTTCGGCAACGAGTGGACCAACTATTGCGGCGACAACAACTGGAGCGACTCGGCGAACTGGACTTTCGGCGCGCCGGATACGACGGACGCGGTGATCGATCTCGCCGGCACCTACACCATTGCGATTTCCGGGTTTACCGCCGCCAATTCGCTGACAATCGGCGACACCGGAGCGACGCTGAGCGGATGCGGGACGCTGGCGATTCCGGCCATCGACAACAACGGAACCATCGAGGCGGCTGAGGGCGCACTGAAGATCTGCGGCGATGTCAGCGGCACCGGCACGCTCGAAATCGCCAACTGCGCCACGCTGGAACTGGACGGCACCTCGACCAATGCCGTGACTTTCGAAACCGCCGCCGGCACGCTGATCATCGACAGCAGCGGCGGCGCGACCTACGCCGTCTCCGGCGCCGGGCTGACGCCCACGGACATCATCGATCTGCCGAACATCGCATTCAATGCGGCTTACGACAGCTACAACGCCACCACGGATGTGCTGACCATCGGCGACGGACTCGGCAACACGGTGAACATCAAGGTCGTCGGCGGCATCGGCGCCGACGACACGTTCGTATTCACCCAGGACAGCAACGGCGGCACCCAGGTCGTGGACCCGCCCGTCACGACCGCGTCTTCGTCGGCCGCCGGAACGGTTCTGGTCGCGGGCGCCGGCAACGACAGCTTCGTGTTCCACCCCGGATCGGGCGCCGAAACCATTCTCAACTTCAACCCGAAGGCCGACTCCATCGATCTCGATCACTTCGCCGGCATTCAGAACCTTCAGCAGCTCGCGTCGCTGGTCACCACCGACCCGCACGGCGATGCCGTGATCGAACTCGGCCACGGCGACAGCGTCACCATCCCCGGCGTGAACGCCGGTCACCTCCAGGCGCACCTGCAAAACGTCGTGCATCTGCACTGACGCCGCGGAGCCGCGTCAGAGCACGCGCGGGATGCCGAGCTGCTCGACTTCGGCGAGCACGCTTTTGATGTTCTGGTGACCGGCGCCGAACCGGCTTTGCAGATCGGTCAGCGCGACCATGTGCACGCCGGGCAGCCGGTAATACTTGTCGTGCACGAGGCAGCGGTTGCGGATCACAGGCCATAACTGGCGGCCGAGCATGAACTGGTCATGTCCGTATCGCGCGGTCGGCACGCCGGCGAAGTAGCGCCGCATCAGTTCGACGATGTCGATGCCGCAGTCGGTGCGTCCGCCCCACAGGCAGCCGATCATCAGCTCGTTGTGCAGCACGTGGTCGCGCACGGCGTGGAACGGAAAACCGGAATCGATCCATTGCCGCACGAGGTCGGCTTCCGGGACCGAGAGCCGGGCGTCGCAGTCGCGGACCAGAAAGCGCCCGACACTGCGGTCGTTCATCACGAGGAAGCGCTGGAACAGTCCGACGCCGGGATATTCGTCCTCGATGTTGCGCACGTCGCCGCCGTTGTCCGCGAGGAAAGCGACACAGGCGCGCGGCACTGTGTTGTCGACGTAGAAGCGGCAGCTCCAGCCAGGATACACCGTGCGGCTCAGAACCAGGTTGATCATGGCGCCGTAGCAGTAGAACGCCGCGTTCCCCCACAGAGAAAACGATATCACGTTCGTCCCGGACGGCGGCCCGCCCGGCTCGGTCATGACCGCCGCCGGTCCCCGGCACGCCTCCGCGTCGCGGAGTTCGAGGCCGCGCTGGCCATAGCGGATCGCGGTGTTCACGCTGCCGGTGAAAAAGTGCGCGATCTTGAGGACGTCGAGAATGGTAATGTCCTCGCCGTGCCGCTCCATGTATCGCGTCGCCTCCGGGATCGTCTCGGCATAGCGCTGCATGTTCGAGAGCGTTGTGATCAGCGATTTTTGCAGGCGCGCATTGTCCGGCAGGCGGCGCGCCAGGTCCTGGATCAGGGCAAAGGCGGGCTTCCAGTCACGCTTCTGGAAGAACGCGTCGAACAGCAGTTCCCTGACCGGCAGATCGTCGGGCCGCACGACCAGCTCTGCGCACAGCGCGACGATCGCCTCGTCATTCCTGCCCGCGCGCAGCAAAGCGCGGACGGCGTCAATGGCTGGTGTCGCCTGGGGCGAAACCGCCCCGCTCGCGACTTCGGTCATCGTCTCTCTCCGGCGCAGCCGGGATCAGGTCCGCACGCGCCCGCCTGCCGCGTATCAGGCCGGATTTTTCGATTTTGACAATAGCGCGATGGCGCGCGATGGCGTCGCGCCTACGACGATATCCCGGGCACGGCGAACGCGACCGTTCTGTCCCGACGGGTGGTCTCGACCGCCGGTTCGACCAGCATCAGCGGTACCGGCGCGACACGATTGCGGCCTTCGGTTTTGGCGCGGTAAAGCGCGCGGTCCGCAGACGCCAGCAGGGCCGACAGGCTGCGCCCGGATTTGCCCGCCATCGCTACGCCGATGCTGACCGTGGGACTGACGGTGAGGCCCGGCAGTTCGGTCGCGGCAAACGCGCGCCGCATAAATTCTGCGGTGCGTACCGCGTGAGCCATCGACGCATCCGCCAGCAGGCAGGCGAATTCCTCGCCGCCGAGCCGGCCGAACAGGTCACCAGGCCGGATCGCGCCCGCGACCAGTTCGCAGAACACCTGCAGCACGCGATCGCCGGCCTGGTGGCCGGAGGTGTCGTTGACCTCCTTGAAGCGGTCGAGATCGAACAGCAGAAGCGCGATGGAGCTGCGATCGGCCAGCGCCCCTTCGAGAAGCGCCGTGCCGCGTTCGAAGAAGGCACGGCGATTGGCGACGCCGGTGAGCGAATCGGTCAACGCGGCGTTTCTTTGCTCCAGTTCGGCGCGCTCTTTGGTCATCGCCACACGCAGGAACGGCAGGCAGAAGGTGGTGAACATCGCCTGAAAAGCGATCACTGTGACAATCATGCCCTGCGAGCGTCCGGTTGCGGCCGATAGCGCCAGCGTATCGGCAAAGGGAATCCGCATCAGAATAAATCCGGCATGGCAGGTCACCAGCACGATCGTAGGCCACCGCGAGAGCAGCTCGCGGTCGCGCGCATACCAGAGCTCGCGAACGCTCATGAGCGCATAGAACGCGGTGATGACGGAAACCACGTCGATCCGCGCGACCATGGATTGCGCAAATGTGTCGAACTGGAAAGCGGCGAGCCAGACCATGGCGCCGGCCGCGATCAGAAACGGATGGAACGACCGGCCCTCGAACGAGCGGGCGCCGCCCCACATCAAGCCGTAAGCACCGCACAGCAGGGCGTTGGCGACGCCGGCCGACCACGCCGCCGGCAGGATCGAAGCGCCGCCGAGCAGCGTCGCGGCGGCGGTACCCAGCAGATAGCCGCTGCCCCAGAACGCCAGCGCCGGCGTGCGCCGGTTCTGAATCCAGGCGAAGATCAGCAGCAGGCCGCCGGTCGCGGACAAAAAGACGGTCGCGGCAAACAGCGTTTGCAGATCGAGCAGGAAATGCGGTGCGGTAACGATTGGCACCAGAACTCCTCAACGCTTGCGCCTGCGGGCCTACGTGTTTCTACCAAGCCCTTACTGCAGTCTCCTTTCTGTTTTGTTTAAAATTGGAGCTGTCGGCGCAGACACACGCACCGCGAGCAACCGCGCCGGCGGGCGGCCGCACACCGGCGCGGCCGCTTTCCGGAACGGGGAAATGTCCGTTAGAACGCTGGAAAGAGGAGCTATTTGCCCCAGCCGAAGCGGTAGTTCACGCCGGCGCGAAAGACGTTTTCCTGCAATGCAACATTATCGGGCGCCGCGATGGTGCACCCGGTGCAGTTGAAACTGCCGAGATCGACGCGAAGGTATTCCGCCTTGGCGGTCCAGTTGCCGGGGAGAGCCACTTCCACGCCGGCCCCGAGCGTCCAGCCGGGATTGACGCTGCTGCCGCCAAAACCGGCGGTAGCGGCGCGGATGTCGCCAACGGCGAGACCGCCGGTGACGTACGGCATGACGCGGTCGAACGAGTAGCCGAAGCGTCCGCGTACCGTCGACAGCCAGGTCTCGCTGGTGCTGCACCCGACCGGACACCCCGCGGCGGCGCTGCTGCCGTTGAGGCCGGACCAGTCGAAATCGCCCTCGAGTCCGACGACCGCCCTGCCAAACTGCATGTTGTATCCGGCGGTACCGCCGGCCTGACCGCCCCGCACGCTGAATGCGCTGGCGGGTGCGCTCCATGCGGAATTACCCCAACCGCCGCCGCCATTGACGCCCAGATAGAAGCCGGACCAGTCGTAGGCGGGTGTGGCCGCGGCCGGCGCAGACTTGTAGAGCGGCGCGAGCGACAGGTCGGCCGCAGCTGCGCCTTGCGCGGTAACGAGCGCGCCCAACGCAAAACATAAAGCCGCGAACCGCTTCATCGCCGTTTCCGGATTTCCCGCGGGGGCCAACCGCAACCGAACCCATACGATACTGGGGCCCGCCGGTTACCCGCGTATTACCAACATCGTTAACGGCCAGTATGCCGCACGGTTGCGGCGACTCCAGGGGACGGAGCGGCGGAATTGAGTTGCAACTTTGGCCGCACCGGGGCCGGGCCGGGTGACATCAGCTGCCGAAATCCCGCCGACGCCGCCGGAAAAGGCAGCGCCCGCCGCTTTCCTGGTTTAGAAGAGCGCCATTACCGGCCGACCAGCATCAGCGAAGTCACCTCTGAAATGTCCTGGCTGTTTTTTGCGTTCATGGGCCCGGTGCTGTGGGCGATTTCGACGCACTTCGACAAATATCTGGTCGAGCGGTATTTCAAGGACAACGACGTTGCGGTGCTGCTGATCTTCACCTGCTGCGCCGGCGTGCTGGCGCTGCCGTTCATCGCCGCCTGGGTGCCCGGGCTGTTCGATGCCGGCATCTTCAACATCGTGCTGATGATGCTGTCCGGAGTGCTCTATCTGGGCGCGATGCTGTTTTACCTCCGCGCGCTGCAATCCGAGGAAGCCTCGGTGGTGGCGCCGTTTTTCCAGGCGGTGCCGCTGTTCGGCTATGTGCTGGCGTACTTCGTTCTGGGCGAGACGCTGACATCCCGGCAATTCGCGGGTGGAGCATTGATCGTGCTCGGCACGCTCGCCGTGTCGGTACGGTTCGGCGGAAAAGCGCGCGGATTCAAGCTGCGGCTGGCGCTCCTCATGCTGTGCTGCGGCTTTGCCGCGGCCCTGTCCGGGCTGATCTTCAAAATTTTCGCGATCGAGGTCGAATTCTGGATCACTACATTCTGGATGTTCGTCGGCGAGGCAATCGTCGGCGCCGCGCTGCTGCTGATCGGGCCGTATCGCCGCCAGCTTTTCGCCCTGATACGCAACAGCGCGGCCGCGCTCGTGAGCATCAACGGATCCAACGAGCTGATCAATCTCGGCGGCTCGCTGGGGAACCGCTATGCGCTGATGCTGGCGCCCTTGAGCCTGGTGCAGGCGATCGGTGCAACCACGACACTGTTCGTGTTTGCCATCGGCATCGTACTCAGCGTGTTCTTTCCGCGGGTCGCCCGCGAGACACTGTCGTTTCGCGACCTGATGCAGAAGGGAATCGCCGCGGTCTTCGTCGCCGCCGGCGTCGCGCTGGTGGCGCGCTGACCGCGCGGTCCGTTATGGCTGGACGGCGACGCAGACCGCGACCAGCGGCGAATAGGCCGCCGTCGGTTCGATGCCGCATGAAACCTGACGTTCGCCGATGAAACTCGCCGCATTCCGCGCCGGCCCGCAATAGGCACTGACGAGGACTTCGTTGCCGTTGCACGACGCCGTGCAGTTGCCGCTGAGGCAGTCCATCCGCACGACACGCACGTTCGGCCCGGGCGGCCCCTGCTCTCCCTGCGGGCCGGGCGGGCCGGGCGGACCAACCGGACCGGTCGCACCGGCCGGGCCGGGATCGCCGGGCGGACCCGCCGCTCCCGGCGCGCCCGGATCGCCTTTCGGCCCCTGGCCACAGCCAGCGAGCCCAGCCATGACGGCCCCGACCAGCAACAAATATCCCCAACGCATTTTTCAACCTGTCGCTTGGGTTCGCCGCACCGGCGCCCTACATCATTGCGATAGCCTGCCCGTAAGAGTAGCAGACGTCAGAGTAGCAGGCTTTGCGATGCATGCCATCGTCGCACGTTGTGATTGTGCGGCCGGCGATAGCCCGGTGGCGACAAAGTACGATATAGGAACCGCCGAACGGCGAAGCGCAGACACGGTTACCCATCGCGGCCAACGGGACATTAAAGAAATACGATGAACTGGATCTCAAACGTCGTCCGTCCGAAAATCCGCGGCATGCTCCGCCGCGAGGTGCCGGAGAATCTCTGGATCAAATGTCCGGACACCGGCCAGCTCGTTTTCTACAAGGACGTCGAGGCGAACCAGTTCGTCATCCCCGGCTCCAACTATCACATGCGCATGAGCGCGGGCGCGCGGCTCAAGTCGATGTTCGACAACGAGACCTGGTTTGACATCGCGCTGCCGGAAGTGACGATCGACCCGCTGCGCTTTCGCGACGAGCGCCGCTATGTTGACCGCCTGAAGGATGCGCGCAGCAAAACCGGATACACCGATGCGGTGAAACTCGGCTACGGCAAGCTCGACGGTCTCGCCACCGTAATCGCCGTGCAGGATTTCGATTTCATGGGCGGATCGCTCGGCATGGCGGCCGGCGAGGCCATCATCAAGGGCCTCGACACCGCGGTTCAAAAAGGCTGCCCGTTCATCCTGTTCGCGGCTTCGGGCGGCGCGCGCATGCAGGAGGGCATTCTGTCGCTGATGCAGATGCCCCGCACAACCATCGCCGTGCAGCGCCTTCAGGAAACGCGCAAGCCATACATCGTGGTGCTGACCAATCCGACCACCGGCGGCGTTACCGCGTCCTATGCCATGCTGGGCGACGTGCACATCGCCGAGCCGGGCGCGCTGATCGGTTTCGCCGGACCGCGCGTGATCGAGCAGACGATCCGCGAGAAGTTGCCCGACGGCTTTCAGAAGTCCGAGTATCTGCGCGACCACGGCATGGTCGACATGGTCGTGCACCGGCACAATCTGAAAGCCACCATCGCGCGTCTTTGCCGGGTTCTGACCAAGGCTCCCGCCGGTCCGGCCGCCCCGCGGTTCAGCCTGCCGGCACCGGCGTGATCACGCCGGCCGGCGACGCCAATCCTGTCGACGCCATTCACGCGCGCCTGCTGGCCCTGCATCCGAAACGGATCGATCTCAAACTCGACCGCATGGAGCGCATCCTTGCCGCGCTCGGCCATCCCGAACGCAGTCTGCCGCCTACCATCCATGTGGCGGGTACCAACGGCAAGGGCTCGACGGTCGCATTCATGCGCGCGATCCTCGAAGCAGCCGGCAGGCGCGTTCACGTCTACACCTCGCCCAACCTGGTCCGCATCAACGAGCGCTTTCGCATCGCGTGCGAAGGCGGCGGCAAATTCGTCGGCGACGACGAACTCGCCGCCGTGCTGGCCGAGTGCGAGGCGAAAAACGGCGGCGCGCCGATTACCGTGTTCGAGATGGAGACCGCGGCGGCTTTTCTGCTGTTCAACCGGCATCCGGCCGATTTTCTGCTGCTCGAAGTCGGGCTCGGCGGCCGGCTGGACGCCACCAACGTGATCGGGCGGCCGCTCGCGAGCGTGATCACGCGCGTCTCGCTCGACCATCGCGATTTTCTGGGCGATACGCTCGCGGCAATCGCCGCCGAGAAAGCAGGCATTCTCAAACCTGGCGTACCGGCGGTGATCGCGGGCCAGGCGCGCGACGCGCTTGCGGTCATCGAGCGTCAGGCCGCGAGGGTCAAGGCGCCGCTGTCGATCGCAGGCGAGGCCTGGATCGCGACCGAAGAGAACGGACGGCTGGTGTATCAGGATGACGGCGGGCTGCTCGATCTGCCGCCCCCGAAACTTTACGGACGCCATCAGTTCGAGAATGCCGGCACAGCGATCGCAACGTTGCGCGTCGCCGGCCTGAAGCTTCCCGGCCCGGCGTTCGAGGCAGGCATGATCCGCGTGGACTGGCCCGCGCGCATGCAGCGGCTGTCGCACGGCAGGCTCGCCGCGATGCTTGCGCCGGAGAGCGAGCTTTGGCTAGACGGCGGTCACAACGCCGATGGCGGGCGGGCCATTGCGGCGGCCCTTGCCGATCTTGAAGAGCGGGTATCGCGCCCGCTGGTGATGATCGTCGGCATGCTGTCGACCAAAGACAGCGAAGGTTTTCTGCGCAACTTTTCCGGTCTGGCGCGGCGCGTCATCGCCGTCCCGATCCATCAGGACAAAGCGATGGCCGCTGCCGCGATCGCGGACATTGCCGGGGCCGTCGGCATTCCCGCACTGGCCGCCGACAGTATCGAAAGCGCGCTTGCCGCAGCCGGCAGGCTCGAATTCCATCCGGCACCGCGCATCCTCATCACCGGCTCGCTCTATCTCGCCGGCGAAGTTCTGGCCGCCAACGGCACGCCGCCGGAATAACGCAGCGCGTGGCGGGAGCCGCGAGCGGGATATTCTGCCGTGGGCTGACGCTTAGTGTCCGACGATGTTCTGCATCCTGCCGGTCTGGCCGGCGAGATAGAGCCGCATGTTCTCGACGATCATCGGCATGATCAAATTCTCGTATTCGATCGTGTAGCCGCCGAGATGGGGCGTGATGAAAACGTTCGGCAGGTCCCAGAACGGGCTGTCGGCGGGCAGCGGCTCGGTCTGGAATACGTCGAGGCCGGCACCCGCGATCCAGCCTTCGCGTAACGCTGCGAGCAACGCCGCTTCATCGACCGTCTGCCCGCGGCCGGCGCTGATGTAGAAGGCGCTGGCCTTCATGGCGGCAAACAGCGCGCGGTCGAACAGCAGCGCATTGTCGGCCGTCGCGGGGAGGACGTTGATCAAAAAGTCGGCGTCGCGCACCGCCTCGTGCAGGCGGCCGGTCGGCACCATGTCGTCGAAACCTTCGACCGGACGCGGGGTGCGTGTCACGCCGACGACGCGCATGCCGAACGCCTTCAGAAGCTGGCCGACCGCGATGCCGACGACGCCGACGCCGACCACCAGCGCGGTTTTGCCGTTCAGCAGACTGTAGAAGCGCCGGTCCCAGACATGCGCCTTCTGGTCCTCGACCAGCCGCACGACCCCGCGGCTCACGCCCATCATCAGATAGAGCACGGTCTCGCGCATCGGCGCGCCGTGCACGCCGCGCCCGCTGGTGAGCACGGTTTCCGGCCGCAGCGACGGGCAGCGCAGCACCTGATCGACGCCAGTCGCCAGGCACTGGATCCACTTGAGGCCGGTCGCCGCCTGGTAGAAGTCGTCCTTCAGCTCGACCGCGAACGAAATCAGCACGTCGATATCCGACAGCACCTTCGGCAGATCGGCGCGCGTATGGGCGATGACATATTCCGCCGCAGGAAATTCGGCCTGCAACCGGTCGCGATAAATCTCGGCGTGCGGATCGAGAACGAGAACTTTCGTGGTCATGCGCGGGGGCAGCCTTTCGTCATCCGCTCATTCGCGCCGCAGCCTGGTTGCAGGAGGCCCGCCGGGCCTGCGCGCGAACGAGCCGTCTGTTATCATGGCTTCGGCAGTCCGAAATATTTCACCGCGTTGCCGTAAGCGATGTCCGCCCGCGTCTGTTCCGGCAGCGGCGTGTGATCCAGAAATTCGCCCGCCTCCGACGCCACTTCGAACGGATAGTCGGCGGCGAACATCACCCGGTCGCTGCCGAGCGCCGCGAGACTGCATGCCAGCGGCTCCGCCGAGCACATGCCCGACAGGGTCACCGCGATATTCTCGCGGATGTAATCGGACGGCCGCTTCTTCAATTTGACGCCGTAGAGTTTGGCGCGGCTGTCGAAGCGCCACAGCAGGTACGGCAGCGTCTCGCCCAGATGGCCGAGCACCACACGGGCGCGCGGGAAGCGGTCGAACAGGCCCGAGAACACCAGCCGCAGCGCGTGCGAGCCGGTTTCGAAACCCCATTCCCACGTGGCGCGACGCAGGCCGTCCTGCCCGTCAAGCACCGGCGCGGGCGTCACCGGATCGGTCGGATGAATGTAGACCGGCGCCTGCAACGCCTCGGCGCGCTCCCAGAATGGATACAGCGACGGGTGATCGAGATACTGACCGTTGGTATGGCCGTTGATCATGGCGCCGGCGAATTTGAGATCGCGCATGCAGCGTTCGAGTTCGTCGGCGGCCCCGCGCGCGTCCTGCATGGCGAGATGAGCGAAGCCGGAATAACGGTCGGGACGCTTTTCGACTTCGCGCGCGAGAAAATCGTTGGACTCGCGGGCCACGCGTTGCGCGGTCACCGGATCGCGCTCGGCCTGAACGCCCGGCCCGGCGATCGAGAGCACCGCGCGCGCGATGCCCGCGCTGTCCATCGCCGCTAGCCGCGTCTCGCCGAATTCGGTCAACCGGCCAAGGATCGCCTTCGCCACGTTCGGATCGACCGTACCGACGGTCTGGCGCCAGTAATCCTCGAAACCCGGGCTCAGAAAGTGCTCTTCAAGCGCGATCTTGCGGACCATGCGTTTCCCATCATTCCCCATGCGCGCGAGTTCTTGGCCCCGCGCTCGACAGCCGGTCTATAACCGATATCCGGTGCAATGGTATATGGCTCGATGCTATAACGCGGCACCTTAAGTGCGCGTGCGAGGGAGGACCGAGTGGTCAAGAAGATTCGCGGTGTCTCGTTCGAGGAGAACGAGAACAATTCGATGGGGCTGTCGTTCTACAATCTGTCCCATCGCTTCGGCTATCAGTCGCCGAACTGGCCGTATTTCGAAGACGTCAAGATCGAGCGCATTCATTACATGGCGAAGTCGGGCGTGCTGTCGCAGCGCATCACGACCAGCATGCACAACACCACGCATATCGATGCGCCCGCCCACGTGGTGCAGGGCACGCCGTTCATCGACGAGGTGCCGCTGCCGCACTTCTTCGGCTCGGGAATCGTGATCTCGCTGCCGAAGAAGAAGTGGGAGCAGATCACCTATGACGATCTGGAAGCGGCCGCCGGCAAAATCGTCCGCCCGCGCGACGTCGTGATCGTCAATACCGGCTGGCACAAGAAGTACGAGGACAGCGAGGACTATTTTTGTTACTCGCCCGGCTTCGTGGCGTCGGCCGGCGAATGGTTCGTCGAGAAAAAAGTAAAAGTTGTCGGCCACGACACCCAGGCCAACGATCATCCGCTGGCGACCGCGATCGGTCCGCAGCGCAACGGGCCGCTGCATCCGCACCTCGCCGATGAATACCGGAAATGGTCGGGCGGCCGCGACTGGAAGGACGATTTCCCGGACTGGGAGCCGGTGCACCGCATTCTGTTCAAGAACGGCATCCTCGGCATCGAGAATGTCGGCGGCGACATCGACAAGGTTACCGGCCGGCGCTGCACCTTCGCGTTCTTCCCGTGGAACTGGGATCGCGGCGACGGCTGCATCATACGGCTGGTCGCCATCGTCGATCCGAAGGGCGCTTACCGGATCGAGAAGGGGGAGAAGTTCTGATGCAGGTCAAACGCTTCTCCGAAGCCAGACAATACGACGCGCCCAACCATCGCGGCTGCGCGCCGCTGCGCCTGTTCGGCGCGGAGGCGGGCGGCACCAAAGGCCTGATCGTCGGCGTCTCGCACTTCCTGCCGGGTGGCGGCGCCGGCCCGGACGCTTCGCCGCCGGAAAAAGTCTATTTCGTGCTGACCGGCGAGCTGACGGTCATCGTCGACGGCAAGGAAACCGTGCTCAGGCAGCACGATTCGTGTTTCATCGGCCCCAACGAGAACCGCGAAATCATCAATCGCGGCAACGAGCTGTGTTCGATCCTGGTTGCCATCGCAGCGCCCCCGGCAAAATAACGCACAACGCGTCGTGGCCGGGCTTGTCCCGGCCATCCACGTCCTGAGAACGAAGCAAGGCGTGGATGCCGGGCACGAGGCCGGGCATGACGGGAGGAGTTGATCATGTCCGAAGACTTCCTGAAAAACCCGCTCTCGCTGTTCGACATCCGCGGCCAGACCGCGGTCGTGACCGGCGCGTCGGGCGCGTTCGGCGCGCTGGCGGCGAAGGTGCTGGCCGGCGCCGGAGCCAACGTCGTGCTCGCCGCCGGCAATGCCGGCGAACTGAAAAAGGTCGCCGCCGCGTGCGAAGAACTCGGCGGCAAGGTCGAGACCCTGGCGAAACGTCCGGACTCGGAAGCGAACTGCGAGACCATCGTCAAGGCGGCGGTCGACCGGTTCGGACGGATCGACATTCTGGTGGTCGCAGGCGGCCTCAATAAAGTGTCGAAGATCGTCGATCAGCCGGCGAAGGACTTTCTGGAAATCATCGACGCCAACGTCACGCAATCCTGGCTGATGGCACGCGCCGCGGGCCGTCAGATGATCAAACAGGGCAACGGCGGCAAAGTCATTCTGATGTCGTCGGCGCGCGGCCTGCTCGGTCACCCGGCGGGCTATACCGCCTACTGTGCGTCGAAATCGGCGATCGACGGCATCACCAAAGCGCTCGGCTGCGAATGGGGCGATGCCGGCATCACCGTCAACGCGCTCGGCCCGACCGTCTTCCGCTCGCCGCTCACGCAATGGATGTTCGGCGATGACGAACGCGCGACCACGGTGCGAAAGGGCTTCCTCAGCCGCGTGCCAAAGGGCCGTCTTGGCGAGCCCTCCGATCTCGCCGGGCCGTTGCTGTTCCTCGCCTCGAAGGCGTCGGATTTCTATACGGGCCACATCCTCTACGCCGACGGCGGCTATACGGCGGGCTGACGCATGACGGTCGATCCGGCAAACGCCCGCATCGCGGTTATCGGCGCGGGATTGATGGGGCATGGCATTGCCCAGGTGTTCGCGCTCGCCCGTCACACCGTCACCATCACCGACGCGATCGGATCGAACCTCGACACCGTAACGGCGCGCATCGCTGCCAACCTGCGGGATCTCGGCGAGGACGAAAGCGCCGCGGAGCGGGTCACTCCGCGCGCTGTTCTCGCAGAAGCGGTGGCCGGTGCCGATTACGTGGTCGAGGCGGTGTCCGAGGATCTGGCGCTTAAGCAGAAGCTGTTCGCGGACGTGGAGCGCCTCGTTCGGCCCGAAACCATTCTTGCCAGCAACACTTCGGTGATTCCGATCACCTCGATCATGCAGGGGCTGACGCGGCGCGAGCGCGCGCTCGGGACGCACTGGTGGAATCCGCCATTCCTGGTGCCCCTGGTGGAAGTGATCGAGACGCAATGGACATCGCCGCAGACCGTCGCCTGGACGATGAAGCTTCATCAGGACGCCGGCAAAGCGCCGGCGCATGTGAAAAAGGACGTGCCGGGTTTCATCGGCAACCGGCTGCAGCACGCGCTCTGGCGTGAGGCGATTTCGCTGGTCGAAAACGGCATCTGCGACGCTGAAACTGTGGACTCGGTGATCAAGTCGTCGTTCGGACGCCGGCTCGCCGTCCTCGGCCCGCTGGAGAATGCCGATCTCGTCGGAACCGACCTGACGCTCGCCATCCACAACACCGTCCTGCCGGCGATCGACAGCCGCCCGGCGGCGTCGCCGTATCTGAAAAAGCTCGTCGCGGACGGCAAGCTCGGCTTCAAATCCGGCGAAGGCTTCCGCAAATGGAGCGCGGAGCAGCAGGCTGCGCTCCGCACCAAAGTGATGCAGCATCTGAAAGCGATGTCGAAGCGCTGACGGCGCGCGCCGCCCGTTACCGGGCCGACGCTACTTGATGAAGGTTCCGCTGCGCAGCTCGGCCACGGCCTGCTGCAATTCGGCCTGCGTGTTCATCACGATCGGGCCGTACCAGGCGACCGGCTCCTGAAGCGGCTTGCCGGACACCAGCAGAAAGCGGATGCCCTCGTCGCCGGCCTGCACCGTGACCTCGTCGCCACTGTCGAACAGAACCAGCGAACGGTTGCCGGTCTGCTCCCGCACGAGAATCTCGTTGTCGGCTTCGTCGGTCTTTTCGGTCAGCACGCCGAACGGCTGCGACGCGGCGCGGAAGTTTCCGGATCCGGCGAACACGTAGGCGAACGCGTGCCGCTCGAGCTCGACCGCCAGCGTCTTGCGCCTGCCCGGCGGCACCGAGACGTCGAGATAGCGCGGATCGGCGGCGACGCCTTCGACCGGGCCGCGCCGGCCCCGGAAATCGCCGCAGACCAGCCGCACGCGGGTGCCGTCGTCATCGACCATTTCCGGAATCTCGGCGGCCTTGATGTCCTGATAGCGCGGCGCCGTCATCTTCAGCGACGACGGCAGGTTGGCCCAGAGCTGGAAGCCGTGCATGCGGCCCTGCGCATCGCCCTGCGGCATTTCCTGATGAAGGATGCCGCGCCCCGCCGTCATCCATTGCACGTCGCCCGCGCCGAGATTGCCGCGGTTGCCGAGGCTGTCGCCGTGTTCGACGTTGCCGGCCAGCACGTACGTGATGGTCTCGATGCCGCGATGCGGATGCCAGGGGAAGCCGGCGCGATACTCGTCCGGCCGGTCGTTGCGGAAATCATCGAGCAGCAGGAACGGATCGAATTCGGTGGTGTCGCCGAAGCCGAAGGCGCGGCGCAGATGCACGCCGGCGCCCTCGATCGTGGGTTTGGACGAGACGATGCGTTTGACGGGCCGGATGGACATGCTGACCTCGCTCGGGGCTGCCGCGCGGTACGCCTGTTATGGCTGTTCAGGCGGCGCTGTTCTGCATGACGGATATTTGGATGCCCCCGCAACCGGAGCAAGAAGGCACACGAATGATACCGAACGCCGGAGCCCGATCCCGTGGAGTCCGTGCCACATCGCGGCATTCGCTTACTTCGTCGTTGCGGTTCATGGCGTGACAAAAGTTTCTGCGCCTGCGGCTTGCGATTCTCTCCCCCTGAAAGCGGGAGAGCCAGCGTGGGGGGTCCGCTTACTCGCGGAATGCAGAAAGCTGGTACGACCGGCTAGTACCCCCCGACCAGCACCATCGAGATCGCGGGCACGTAGGTAATGAGCATCAGAGCCGCGAAATTGACCCCGAGGAACGGCAGCACGCCGAGATAAATACGGCCGAGCGGCGTCTCGAACACCGTCTGCGAGGAAAACAGATTGAGCCCGAACGGCGGCGTGTACATGCCGAGGCTCAGATTGACCGCGACGATAATGCCGAAATGCACCGGATTGACGCCGGCCTCCCGCACGACCGGCAGCAGCAGCGGCGTCAGGATCAGGATGGCGGCCGGCGGCTCGAGGAAACTGCCGGCGAGCAGCAGGATGGCGTTGAGCATCAGCAGCAGTTCCCACCGCGGCAGCCCGAGCGCGTTGATGGAGGAAACGATCTGCTGCGGAATGCCGCTGGTGGTCAGTAGCCATGAATAGACGCCCGCCGAGGTCACGATCAGCAAAATCTGCGCGATCAGAAAGGCGGCGCTCATCAGGATGCGTGCCAGTTCCGGCAGATCGACCTCGCGATAGATGAACATCGTTACGAACAGCGAATACACCACCGCGACGCCGGCGGCTTCGGTCGGCGTAAACACGCCGCCATAGATGCCGCCGAAGATCAGCACGAGCGTTCCGAGTGCCCACGCCGCGTCCTCGCTGGTTTTCAGAATGAGACCCCAGTCCCGGGGCGGGCCGCGCGGAATCCGCTTCACCGCGGCGTAGCCCATGACGAACAGCGCGTCGATCACGCCGATCAGAACGCTCGGCAGGATGCCGGCGGTGAACAGCATGACCGCCGACTGCCCGGCGGAAATTGAATAGAGGATCATCGCGATCGACGGCGGGATCACCACCGCGATCGCGCCGGAGGACGCGATCAGGCCGACGGCGAAGCGCTCGTCGTAGCCACCCTCCCTGAGCGATGGATAAAGCATCCGGCCCATCGCCACCACGGTGCCGACCGCGGTGTGCGACATCGCCCCGAACAGTTCGGAGGCGGCGACGGTCGTGACCCCGAGCGAGCCGCGTACATTGCCGACGATCGCCATCATCATGGCGATGATCCGCCGCGCAATGCCGCCGTGCGCCATGATCTCGCCGGCGAGCACGAAGAACGGAACCGCCAGCAGCGGAAAATTGTCGAGACTGCCGAAAATGCTGGTCTGAATTACTTCGGTCGGAAGATCGGCGACGGACAGGACCGCGACGATCGAGGTCACCAGCAGGATGAGAAAGATCGGAAAGCCGAGGATCAGCAGCAGAACCGGCAGGCCGAAATAGACCAGATAAGCCGTCATCGCGGCGCTCAGGACTGCGGGGCTTCCGGCCGCCCCGCGGCCGTGCGCCGTCCGAGCAGCAGCCGGAGGCCGACCAGCAGCGCCATCAGGATATATCCCAGCGGAACGAGGCCCTGCGGAATGAACAGCGGAAAGTCCGCCGCCTGGCTGCGCTCGTCGAATTCGGCAAGCTGCCGGATCACCGGCCAGGCGAACACCGCGACCGCGATCGAGGCGCCGATCATTACCAGTTCCGACAGCAGCGCGAGAAAGTCGCGCGCTTTGTCCGGCAGTGCATTGACCACAACATCCATGCGGATCTGCCGGCCTTCCCACGCGACCGCGCAGCATCCGGTGAAAACGCAGCCGACCATGAGGAAGAGCATGATCTCCTCCGCCCATGGGATCGAGACGCTGAAGAAATAGCGGCCGACGACGTTGGCGAAATTGATGACCACGCTGCCGAGCAGAAAAATAGCCGCCATCGCGCGGGTGAACGCCAGCAGCGCCCGCACGCCCGTCAGCACAATATCAGCCATCGCCGGCCCTCCCGCTGGATGGCGCGGTTCGGCTATTGTGCCCGCTTCGCCGCGTCCTGCACGATCCTGTAGGCTTCGTTGACCGGGGGCTTGTTCTTCGACATGTCCTCGCCGACGCCCGCAAAAATCTTCAGCATTTCGGCTTCTTCCTCCGCCGGCAGCCGCACGAGTTCGCCGCCGTGATCGGCCCATGTCTTTTCGGCGGCGGCGTTGGCCTCTTCCGCCACCGGATTGATCGCGACGGATTCCGCCGCGGCGTCACGATCGACGATCTCCTGCAGATCCTTCGGCAGCGAGTCGTACCACGAGCGGCTGATCTCGATCACGATGAACACCGCCGGCTGATTGATCATGGTCGCGTATTTGGCGGCATCGCCGAGGTGCATGTTGACCATCACCGTGGGGCCGACGATGGATCCGTCGATGGCCCCCTGCTGGAGCGCCGGCAGCACGTCGCCGAGCGTCATCGCCACCGGCGTCGCGCCAAGCCGCCTGAGCGCCTCCGACTGGAAATCCGATGCAAGGATACGGATCTTCTTGCCGCGGAAATCGGCAAGATGACGGATCGGCGTTCTCGACACCACGTTCTGCTGCTGGGCGATATACAGTCCCGCGCCGTGCAGGCCCTTCTGGGCGCCGAGCCCGAGGATCAGTTTGCGCACCGCCGGATCGGCTGCGACCCGCTGTCCCTGCTGCATGGAGCCGATCAGGGCCGGCGCCGCCAGCACTTCGAAACGCTGATCGACCCCGACAAAGAATTCGGGCGGCAGCACCACGGCCTGGATGGAGCCGAACTGGGTGCCTTCGATGGTCCGCGGGATCGGTCCGAGCTGGCTCGCGGGATAGATTTCGGCCCTGATGCGGCCGCCGGAATCCCGCTCGATCGCGGCGCCGAGATTCTTCGAAACCAGATGCGGCGTGTCGTTGATCGTCGAGGTCGAGATCTTCATCACATAGACTTTGTCGTCGGCCCGCGCCGACGCCGCAGCCAGCACGGCGGCCAGAACCGCGAAAAGGGCGGCGCTCTGCCACGGTCCCGCTTTATCGAAGCGCATTCCTTATCCCCCCTGTCGGCGTCGTTTTCGACTCAACGGCTATCTCACGGGTACCGCAGCACGGCAAGCCGCGCGCGGCTCTTCACTCCGGGACGACGTCGTGAAACCGGGTGTAGTCGAGCTGAAAACGGCCCTGCGGCGAAACGCTGGCGATGTCCCGATAGCGATGCCCCCAGCGGATGTCGCGCCATGAATAGACGCGGCGGGCATAGAGTTGCTGCGATGAGCTGTCGTCGAGACCGCCGACATTGACCACGAGCATGGCATCGCCGTCGGCAAGCCCGGCTTCCGTGGCGCCGTGCAGCGGGCTGTCCCTGTCGATGACGTGGAACAGCATCCAGCTCAGCACGAACATCGGATGCTCGGCGCGGTCGAGCTTGAGATCGTAGAACCGGCGCAGTTGATCGCCTTCTTTGGTGCGTTCGGCGCGAATGAGCCAGAGCCTGGCGCTGGCGCGGGAGATGGCGTTGTGACGCGCATTGGCGAGGCGGATCATCAGGGTGGAATGGCCCTCGTGCGACGAGATCACGGGATTGTTGGCGAACACAAAGCGGGCGCGCGGGCGCGAGAACCGGGCGAACACCAGGCCGGTCAGCACCGCGAGGAAGCACATGCCGGTGAATATTTCGACCGTGGCGACCAGATGACCGTAATTGGTCTGCGGATGCATGTCGCCGTAGCCGACCGTCGCCAGCGTTTCGATCGAGAAGTAGAACAGATCGAGCGGCCCCTCCCCGCCGATATTGGCGATCGGCGCGGTGCCGAGGGAATAGAGAACAGCGAACAGGATGTTGAGGACGACGAAAATCGCGGCGGCGCTGCCGAAAAACACCGGCCAGTAGACCGACATCGAGCGGTGATAGAGGTCAGACCAGAAACCCTGGCTCAGACCGACGGTCTCGATCTCGCGGTGACCGAACCTGACGAGCTGGGATTTTTCTTCCCGTCGTTTTCGACGCTTTGCCAATGCGCTGATGCCCCGGGGATTATGCCGCCGATCCGGTCTTCAGGCGGGTGAACAGCCGGCGGGCATTGCCTTCGTAAATCTTGTGCCGGTCGGCATCGGTGAGCTTCGGCGCCGCATCGACGTAGCGCCTGGTGTCGTCGAAATTGAACCCGGTCCTCGGATCGATACCCTTGACCGCGCCGACCATCTCCGACGCGAACAGAATGTTGTCGACCGGCACGACTTCGGTGAGCAGATTGATGCCCGGCTGGTGATAGACGCAGGTATCGAAGAAAATGTTGTTCCTGATGATTTCGTCCAGCTCGGGACGCCCGTTGTTCAGCGCGAGGCCGCGAAAGCGGCCCCAATGGAACGGCACCGCGCCGCCGCCGTGCGGAATGATCAGCTTGAGGGTGGGAAAATCCTTGAACAGATCCGACAGGATGAGCTGCATGAACGCCATCGTGTCGGCGTTGAGATAATACGATCCGGTAGTGTGCATGGCCGGATTGCAGCAGCCCGATACATGGATCATCGCCGGCACGTCGAGTTCGACCATCTTTTCGTAGAACGGATACCACCATTTGTCGGTCAGCGGCGGCGAATTGAAATAGCCGCCGGACGGATCCGGATTGAGATTGCAGCCGATGAAGCCCAGCTCCCTGACGCAGCGCTCGAGTTCGCCGATCGAATGCTTCGGCGGAACGCCCTGCGATTGCGGCAACTGGCAGACGCCGACAAAATTTTGCGGATACAGCGTGCAGACCCGGTGGATCAGATCGTTGCAGATCTGCGACCATTCGAGGCTGACGCTTTCGTCGCCGACGTGATGCCCCATGCCGGAGGCGCGCGGGGAGAAAATCGTCAGATCGGTGCCGCGCTCGCGCTGAAGCCTGAGCTGGTTCTGCTCGATGCTCTCGCGGATTTCATCGTCGGGCATCCGCAGCGTCGCGCGCGAAGGCATCGCCGCCTTGTCCCCGGCGCCGGCCGCCGCGGTCTGCTCCTTGCGGAAGCGATGGAGGTCCTTGGGTTCGGTGGTGTAATGGCCGTGACAGTCGATGATCATGACAACTTTCGCTTGAGGCTGCGGAATGGCCGATGCTACGAGGCGCGGGGCGATTGTCAAAGGGGGACGGCACTCTGGTAACATGCCGCAGCAGGATCGGGAGACTGGGAATGGCTGAACTGCCACGTTTGAACGGCATTATCCGCGCGCTTGAAGCAGGCCAGCATGCGTTGACGTGCTTTTCGCCCGCCGAGATCAGCAGCGCGGTGGCCATGAGCACGTCGAAATTCGACGGTGTCGTGTTCGAGATGGAGCATCAGCCGTGGGACGGCCGGCTGCTGCGCGACTGCCTGCAATACATGCTCAACCGTGCGCAGATCGCCAAAGCGGGCTCTGTCGTGCCGGGCGTGACACCGCTCGCCCGTGTCCCCGTCAACGGCGTGGAGATGGCGCAGTGGCATGCCAAGCAGGCGCTCGACATGGGCTGCTACGGCGTGGTGTTCCCGCACATTTCAACGGTGGAGGAAGCGGCCAACGCGGTCGGCGCCTGCCGCTATCCGCGGCTGAAGAACGCCCCGCTTTATGAACCGGCCGGCATCCGCGGCGACGGCCCGACCACTGCGGCCCGCTACTGGGGGCTCACCCAGCAGGAATATTATCAGAAGGCCGACGTCTGGCCGCTCAATCCGCAGGGCGAGATTTTCTGCATCCTCCAGATCGAGGACACGCGCGGCGTGGAAAACCTCGACGACATGCTGAAGAACGTACCGGGCATCGGCTGCATTCTGATCGGCGAAGGCGACCTTTCGCAGGAACTCGGCTACCCGCGCCAATACGAGCACAAGGTCGTGCTGGAATGGATGAAGCGGGTCGTCGACACCTGCCGGAAGCACAACGTCGTGGTCGGCCATCCGCACGTCGAACAGGGCAACGCCGAACGCGTCGTCAAGGAAGGCTACCGCTTCCTGATGTGCGCCCCGGTGCAGAGCTTCGGCCACTTCGAAGCGGCGAAGAAGCATACCGGACGGGCGTAGTCCCGTTCATCGTCCTTCCTGCATTTTCAGCATGGGGATACGGCATCACGCCATCCCCAGCCCGCCCTTCTCTTCGATGAACCTCGCGATTTCATCAACGCCCTTGCCGGCGCGCAGGTTGGTGAAGACGAACGGACGCGCGCCGCGCATGCGCTTCGATTCACGTTCCATCACGTCGAGCGAGGCGCCGACATGGGGCGCGAGATCGATTTTGTTGATCACCAGAAGATCGGAGCGCGTGATGCCCGGCCCGCCCTTTGAAGGAATTTTTTCGCCGGCGGCCACGTCGATGACGTAGATGGTGAGATCGGCGAGCTCCGGCGAGAAGGTCGCGGCGAGATTGTCGCCGCCGGATTCGATCAGCACCAGATCGAGCGCGGGAAACTTCTGCCGCATGTCGGCGATGGCCGCGAGGTTGGCGGACGCATCCTCGCGGATCGCCGTGTGCGGGCAGCCGCCGGTCTCGACACCGGCGATGCGGTCGGGAACCAGCGCGCCGGAGCGCACCAGATATTCGGCATCCCATTTGGTGTAGATGTCGTTGGTAATCGCCGCGATCTCGTACCGGTCGCGCAGCCGCTTGCACAGAAGATCCATCAGCGCGGTCTTCCCGGACCCGACCGGACCGCCGACGCCGACGCGCAACGGGCCGTGTTTGCTCGCCATCACCCGCTCCGTCAAAGCCCCGCCACCATTTCCAGCGACTTGCCGGCAGAAGCCTGCGCGTTCCGCGTCGCCTCGAACCGGGCGCTGATGTCCGGCGGCAGCGCGACTTCCCTGGCAAATTCCGGCCGCGCCATCAGCTTCGTGAACCATGCGGACACGCGCGGATGCAGCCGCGCGAACGGATACGCGGCGAGGGTCAGCCGGTACACATAAATGAACCACGCGATGTCAAGCACGCTCAATTCGTCGCCAAGCACGTAAGGATGTCCGGCGAGCTTTTGTTCGAGGTCGTCGAACAGGCCGCGCAGGCGCGCAGCCGAAGCCCGCGCGTCTTCGTCGCTCACGCCCTTGTCCGCGAACCGCTTCCAGAAATCGATCTGCTTTTCGATCTGGACGTCCTTTTTGCCCTGCACGGTGCCGGAGCCCGCCACATATTTCTTTAAATCGTCAGCCGATTTCGGCGGCTTCGGAGGCGCGAACACGAAACGGAAACTCAGTGTGCGGATGTCCGCATGCAGATCGTCCTCGTAGTGCAGGAGGCTCGCGACCTCGTTCTCATGGCCGGCCGGGATCAGGCGCGGCTGCGGAAAGGTCTTTTCGAGATAGGCGATGATGTCGTTGCTTTCGATGTGCACTGCGCCATCGTGTACCAGAACCGGCACCAGTCCGCGCGGATTGATGCCGAGAAACCACTCGCTCAGGTTTTCGTTCCGAAACAGATCCACGGGGTGCGAGCGCCACGGAACGCCCTTGAGATTGAGAAAAATCCGCAGCTTCTGCGAACACACCGACAGAAAGAAATGGAAGACGTGGATGCCTTTCCATTCCCGTACGCCGCGCGTCTTGATGTCGGCATCGACCAGTAGAACCACGCTAATCCCCTCCGGTTTAATCAGGAACGAAACAGACGAGTGTACTGCGTTTCATGCCGCATGCTGGCGAGATCGGCACGAAACGCACAGGTGCCGATGTCGTCGAGCGGCGTATTCAGCGCGCGTGCGGCAGCGGCGGCAATCGTCGAATTCGAGGCCCGCGAGCACGCGCTGGCCGTCGGTCTGCCCGAGCGGAATGAGCCGCACGCCGGCGGAAATCCAGTTCGCGGCAAGCGCGTGCAGGAACGCGTGCAGGGCCGCTTCGCAGGCGATGCCGTGACCGGCACAGGCGGCCCCGACCGCGACCGGCAGCGCGACCGGGCCGGTCCAGGCCTGCGAAAACCGCGAAAGCCCGGCGCATGGCCACGCCGCGCCGGTTATGTCGAGAAAGGCGCGGCCCTGCGCGGTGGTTTCCAGAAAGCGCTCCTTCGACGGCACGAAGGCCGCCGCAAGCTCCGCTACGGCCCGCAGCGGCCGCATCGTCGTCGCCCGTGATCGCCCGATGCGCCTGCACGAAGAACACGGCATCGCAAAAGCCCGAACCGTCGGCGATCAGTACCGCGAGCCATTGCCGGAGCGTCGCGGCATCGACAATGTCCCCGGCTTCGACCGCCCATTCGATGCCGCCCGAATAGGAAAACGCGCCGACCGGATAGGCCGGAGACAGCCACGCCATCAGCCGGTACAGCGCGGCATGATCGGCCGCGGCGGACTTGGCCGGCCCGACCGCGGGGACGCGGGAAACCGGCTTCCCCGCACCCTGGCCGGGCCCGCGCTTGCGCGGCTGTGCGCGCAGCAGCGCCCTAGTCATGATCGTGGCCGTGATGGTGGGCGTGCCCGTGAGAGTGCGCGTGCCCGTGGGCGTGCGAACCTCCATGGGCGTGGTCATGTGCGTGACTTTGGCCGTGATCGTAGGCGCCCCGCTCGGGATCGAACGGCCGCCTCGACCGGGTTGAGCTGCGCGCCGAGGCCCCGCAGCATGTCTTCGATCACGTGATCGCGCCGGATGCGCAGCCGGTCGCCGACGATCTGTACGTCGATGTGCCGGTTGCCGATGTGCCAGGCGAGCCGCGCAAGCCCGTGCGCATCGGCGGCGGCGATCTCGATCAGCGGCTCGGGCCGCCCGACGACGCGGACGATCGCGCCACCGTCCAGCACCAGGCCGTCGCCGTCATGCAGCGCCACAGCCTGCGGCAGATCGAGCAGAAAGGTGGTGCCGCCCTCACCTTCCAGCACGGCACGGCGGCGATGGCGCTCGTGCGCGTCGAGCACGATCGAATCGGCGGCATCCGCATGATTCCACTGACCGGCAGCCTTGACGGTGTAGGCGCGTCTCATGGGTGAACCTTAAGCCGGTTCTGGCGCAAGAGCCAAATCGGCGGCCGGGTATGCAACCCGCGCGCTTGGAGGCTTTCGCCGACGCCGATATGGTGCAGCCATAAAGGGGGGAAGCGAGGGATGAGCATAAAGGGCAAAGCCTTTATCGCCGGGGCTTTCGAGCATCCGACGCGATACGCGCCGGACAAGACCGTGGCGCAGCTTCATGCCGAAGTCGCGCTCGGCGCGCTGGCGGATGCCGGCCTCACGCGGGCCGATGTCGACGGCTTCTTCTGTTCCGGCGACGCGCCCGGGCCGGGGCCGGCCTCGATGGCGGAATACATGAACCTCAATCTCCGCCACGCCGAGTCCACCGAGCTTGGCGGCACGTCCTACGTGACGCTCGCCTCGCATGCCGCCGAAGCGATTGCCGCCGGCAAATGCGACGTGGCGCTGATAACGCTAGCCGGAAGGCCGCGCAGCGAGGGCATGGCGACCGGCACCGCGCCGCGCGCACGCCCCGCGGACCAGCCGGAAGCCGGATGGGAGATTCCCTACGCCATCACCACGGCCAACGGCTACGCCATGTGCGCGATGCGCCACATGTACGAATTCGGCACCACCAGCGAGCAGCTTGCCTGGGTCAAGGTCGCCGCATCGCATCATGCGCAGCACAATCCGCGCGCGATGCTGCCCGAACTGGTCACGGTCGAAGACGTGGTGAACTCGCCGATGATCGCCGACCCGCTGCACCGCCTCGATTGCTGCGTCATCAGCGACGGCGGCGGCGCGCTCGTGATCGTGCGGCCGGAGATTGCGAAGGCGCTGAAGCGTCCGCTGGTGAAAATCATCGGCGCGGGCGAGGCCGTGAAGCATCTTACCGGCGGAACGTTCGATCTCACCACTTCCGGCGCCGCGCGGTCCGGACCGATCGCGTTTGCCGAAGCCGGCGTTACCCCCGCCGACATCAAATACGCCTCGATCTACGACAGCTTCACCATCACGGTGGTCATCCAGCTCGAAGACCTCGGCTTCTGCGCCAAGGGCGCCGGCGGCAAATTCGTCGCCGACGGCAACCTGATTTCCGGCGTCGGGAAGCTGCCGTTCAACACCGATGGCGGCGGGCTTTGCAACAACCATCCTGCCAATCGCGGCAGCATGACCAAAGTGATCGAGGCGGTGCGGCAGCTTCGCGGCGAAGCGCACCCGGCGGTGCAGGTGAAGAACTGCGATCTCGCGCTGGCGCAGGGCACCGGCTTTCAGCTCGCCACCCGGCACGGCAGCGCGACGCTTATCATGGAACGGGAGTAAGACGATGAGACGCAAGGCAGCCGCCCCGGTGGTGACCGCCGAATCCGCAGGCGTTCTTCGACGCGGCGCGCGAAAACCGGTTCCTTGTTCCGTTCTGTACCGCCTGCGGCAAGGCGCACTGGTACCCGCGCGCCATCTGCCCGTTCTGCTCGAGCGACAAGGTGGAATGGCGCGAGGGCTCCGGCAAAGGCACGATCTACACCTTCAGCGTGATGCGCCGCGTCAAGGAGCCCTACGTGATCGCGCATGTGACGCTCGCCGAAGGGCCGACGATGCTGACCAACATCGTCGACTGCGATTTCGACACGGTGCACATCGGGCAACCGGTCACGGTCGTCTTCCAGGAAACCGACGGCGCGCCGGCGCCGATGTTCAGGCCGGCCTGACCCGTCATGCCGGCGCGGTGAGACACGACCGATGATCAACAAAATCGTGCAGGGCATGGCCGAGGCGCTGGCCGGCATCCGCGACGGTTCGGTCGTGCTGATCGGCGGCTTCGGCAGCATCGGCCAGCCAAACGCGCTGATCGAGGGCCTGATCGAACAGGGCGCGAGCGGCCTGACCGTGGTCGCCAACAATGCGGGCGTCGGTCACACCGGGCTCGCCAGACTGATGGAGGTCGGACGGGTACGCAAGATCGTCTGCTCCTATCCCCGCACCACCGATCCGGTGGTGTTCGAGGAGCTTTACCGGGCCGGAAAAATCGAGCTTGAAGTAATGCCGCAGGGCACGATGGCCGAGCGCATGCGCGCCGCCGGCGCCGGCATCCCGGCCTTCTACACGCCGACCTCGGTCGGCACGAGGCTCGCCGAGGGCAAGGAAGTGCGGGAGTTCCGCGGCCGGAAATATGTCCTGGAGGAAGCGTTCTTCGGCGACGTCGCGCTGATCGAAGCATGGCAGGCCGACCGCTGGGGCAATCTGACCTACAAATCGTCGGCGCGGAACTTCAATCCGGTAATGGCGACCGCGGCGAAGTTGACGGTAGCGCAGGCCCAGCACATTGTTGATCTGGGCGCGCTCGACCCCGAGGCGATCGTAACGCCGGGAATTTTCGTCAGCCGTGTCGTGCACGTACCTTACGGCGAACCGACGGTGACGTGAGGAGGCCCACCATGAACGCCCTGCAAGCGCGCTGGCCGGCTGCAGGCCGTGGACCCGGGACGAGATCGCGGCGCGCGCCGCCCGCGACATCCCCGAAGGGTTTTACGTCAATCTCGGGATCGGCATTCCGGTGCTGCTGGCGAACTACGTTCCGCCGGACCGCGAGGTGATCCTGCAATCGGAAAACGGCGTCCTCGGCATGGGACCGACGCCGGAGCCCGACCGGATCAACCGCTGGCTGATCAACGCCAGCAAGAAATACGTCACGCTGGTGCCCGGTGGGGCCTACATGCATCACGCCGACAGTTTTGCCATCATCCGCGGCGGTCACCTCGACCTCTGCGTGCTCGGCGCCTTTCAGGTCGCCGCGAACGGCGATTTTGCCAACTGGTCGAAGTCGGACACCGACATGCCCTCGGTCGGCGGCGCGATGGATCTGGCGGTCGGTGCGAAAGCGGTCTGGCTGTTGATGGAGCACACGTCGAAGAACGGCGAGAGCAAGCTGATGCGCCGCTGCACCTATCCGCTCACCGCAATCGGCGCGGCAAAGCGCGTTTACACCAATCTTGCGGTGCTCGACGTTGCCGGCGACGCATTTCTGGTGCGCGAAATGGCGCCCGGCCTGACCTTCGAGGCATTGCAGGAAGTGACCGACGCGCCGCTGCGGATGGCGAACTAGCAGCAGCGCGGCGCCGCTTCGCTTCCCGAAACAGGAAGCCCGCCGGCGCGACCGCTATTGCGCCGGATCGGGCTTAACCGGCGGCTTGGTCTTTTCCTGCTTCTTCGGCTTGTCGGCCGCGGGCTTAACTTCCAGACCGGGGGGCGGGTTCTGCTTTAGCGACGACCCCGAGGCAGGTGTCCAGGCGCCGGCGGCGGCCTTGTTCTTCAATGCTTTCTCGGCCGGCGGTTTGCCATCCGGAGCGACTTTCTCGTCCGTGGCTTTCGTCGTCGCGGTCTTCGCGGCGCCTTTCTTCCGGTGCGGCGCCGCCGCCTCGACGGCCTGGAGCGCGGCGATCTGCTCCGGCGTGCGCGTCGGGCCGGTATAGACCACGACCGGCGTCACCGCGCCCTGATCGGACAGGAGAGCCGCGCCCTTCGGGGTCGGCGCGCGGAGGCTCGACAGCAGGGCCGAGAACGGCGTTCCGGCTTCGGCGCCGACGCCTTCGCTGCCGGTTTCATCCTCTTCCTCTGCCGCCGGCTTCTTTTTGTGCGAGCCGCAGATCTCTTCGTGCAAATTGGGCGGCGCGGCATCCATCGTCGCAAGCGAATCCACGGTCCCGAGCGCGGGCGTAAGCCACGACAGCGGATTTTGTGCAAAGCCGCTTTCCAGAAGCTCCGCCGCCTTCACCGCGCGCGCAGACGAGGAAGGGGCGCCGAGCACCACGGCGATGAGCCGGTGGCCGTTGCGCGTCGCCGACGCGACCACGTTGAATCCGGATGCACAGATGAACCCGGTCTTCATGCCGTCGATGCCGGGATAGCGCCCGATCAACGAATTGGTATTGCGCATCACGCGACGGCCGAATTTGATGGCCGCGATGTGCCAGTAGGGATCGTATTCGGGAAATTCGCGGATCAGGGCACGCGCGAGAATCGCGAGATCGCGTGCCGAGGTGATCTGGCCGTCAGCCGGCAGGCCGTTGGGATTGACGAAATTCGATTCGGTCATGCCGAGCGAATGCGCCGTGCGCGTCATTTCGTCGGAGAAATTTTCCACCGAGCCCGAGACGCCTTCGGCCAGCACCACCGCCATGTCGTTCGCCGAATGCACCATCAGCATCTTGATGGCGTTGTCCACGGTGACCTGGGTACCGGCGGGAATGCCCATCTTGGTCGGCGACTGCGCCATCGCATTGCGTGACACGGTGAACAGCGAATCGAGCGTGATGCGATGATCCTTGATCGCGTGCAGCGTGACGTAGAGCGTCATCAGCTTCGTCACCGAAGCCGGATACCAGGGATAGCTCGCATTCTCGGCGCGCAGGACCTTGCCGGTTTCGACCTCGACCAGGATGCTGGCGCCAGCATGCGCTGTCGCCGCCGGCAATGCCACGGCGCAGAGCGGCCCGAGAGCGATGGCAAACGTCAGGGCCCGGATAGTCTGCGAAGATTGCACGCGTCGCGATCCGTTTTGTGCCGGGCCCTCAGGAAAGCCTCGGGGCGCGAGCCCCAGGGCACAGGCCGGGAGCCGCAAATTCTCGACCAAAGCTTTCCGAAGCGCCGGTCGCCAACTATCTAACCTCAAGGGCACCTCGAACGCAAAGGCGAATAGCGCTATCATGTGGCTGCTGCGTGATTTCGTCATACGTTTCGACAGAGCCAGACATAAAAGCGCCCAAAGTTTGCAACAGGCCGACCAGGACTGAAAAGGGAGCCAGCATGACCGCCTGCATCGTGGGTTGGGCACATACGCCGTTCGGCAAGCTCGGCGGCGAGACCGTCGAAAGCCTGATCGTCAAGGTGGCGGGCGAAGCGCTGGCGGACGCCGGCGTCGAGCCGCGCGATGTGGACGAAATCGTGCTCGGCCACTTCAACGCCGGCTTTTCGGCGCAGGATTTTACCGCGTCGCTGGTATTGCAGGCGTCGCCCGATCTGCGCTTCAAGCGCGCGACGCGGGTGGAGAATGCCTGCGCGACCGGTTCGGCCGCCGTGCACCAGGGATTGAAGGCGATCGCGGCAAAATCGGCGCGCATCGTTTTGGTGGTCGGCGTCGAGCAGATGACGACGACGCCTGCGGCCGAGATCGGCCGCAACCTGCTCAAGGCATCGTACGTACGCGAGGAGTCCGGCATCGAGGGCGGCTTCGCCGGCGTGTTCGGCAAAATCGCCGACGCGTATTTCCAGCGCTGGGGCGACCAGTCGGACGCGCTCGCGCTGATCGCCGCCAAGAACCACAAAAATGGCGTCGCCAACCCGTATGCGCAGATGCGCAAGGATTTCGGCTATGAGTTCTGCCGCACCGAAAGCGAGAAGAATCCGCGCGTCGCAGGACCGCTCAAGCGCACCGACTGCTCGCTGGTATCCGACGGTGCGGCGGCGCTGGTGCTGACTGACGTGGATACGGCGCTGAAAATGAAGAAGGCGATCGTGTTCCGCGCCGCCGAGCACGTGCAGGACTTTCTGCCGATGTCGCGCCGCGACATTCTCAAGTTCGAAGGCTGCGCCGTGGCCTGGCAGCGCGCGCTGGTGGCAGCCGGCGTCGGGCTGGACGATCTGTCGTTTGCGGAGGTGCACGACTGTTTCACCATCGCCGAACTCATCGAATACGAAGCGATGGGGCTGGTGCCGGAAGGCCAGGGCGCGCGCGCCATCGCCGAAGGCATGGTCGGCAAGGACGGCAGGCTGCCGATCAATCCCTCCGGCGGCCTCAAATCAAAGGGCCACCCGATCGGCGCGACCGGCGTGTCGATGCACGCTCTCGACCTCGATGCAGCTCACCGGCACCGCGGGCGACATGCAGATCAAGGACGCCCGGCTCGGCGGCATCTTCAACATGGGCGGCGCCGCGGTCGCCAATTACGTCAGCATTCTCGAACGTCTGCGCTGAAAGCGGAGCCCGGAGGCGGCAAAGCGGATCCGGGTCAGTCCACGCCGGGCGCGAATTGCGCGCGCACCAGCTCGGCAAAGAATCCGCCGCGCGTCACCAGTTCGTCATACGTTCCCGATTCGACGACGCGGCCGGCGTTGAATACGAGGATGCGCGTCGCGCCGCGGATGGTAGCGAGGCGGTGCGCGATCACGAACGTGGTCCGGCCCTTCATGACTTCATCCAGTGCCCGGGTGACGCGCGTCTCGGTCACCGGATCGAGCGCGCTGGTCGCTTCGTCGAGAATGAGGATCGGCGGATCCTTCAACAGGGCTCGCGCGATGGCGAGGCGCTGGCGCTCGCCGCCGGACAGCAGCCGTCCGCGCTCGCCGATCCGCGCTTCGAAGGCCTCGGGATTGCGGTCGATGAAATCGAGCGCCTGCGCCCGCGCGGCAGCTTCGCGCATGTCGGCCTCGGACGCATCGGGTTTGCCGATGCGCAGGTTCTCGGCGATCGAGCGGTTGAACAGCAGCGTTTCCTGAAACACGACGCCAATATTGCGGCGAAGCCCGGTCAAAGTGAGTGAGCGGATGTCGGCGCCGTCCAGGCTGATGACGCCGGTCTGCGGATCGAACGTGCGGTACAGCAGCGCCAGCGCCGTCGATTTGCCGCTGCCGGTCGGCCCGACCAGCGCGATCCGGTCGCCCGGCGCCGCTGCGAAGCTCAGGTCCGTCACGGCGGGGCGGGTACCGTCGTAGGAGAACGAGACCCCTTCGAACGCCACCGCGCCCTTCGCCCGGCCGGGATCGATCGCACCGGGGCGGTCCCGCACCGCCGGAACAGTATCGAGCACCCCAAAGAACTCGGCGAGCTTTGGCGCATCCATAAACAGGCGGTTGGCGAAACCGACCACCTGCTCGAGCCGTGAGATCAGAAGCGAGGCGATCGCCATGAAGCTGACGATCTGGCCGACGGACGCAAGTCCAACCAGCTTGAGCCAGGTGCCTGTCAGCAGAATGGCGAGCAGTGTGAGCGTGGTTGCGGCGCGCGTGAGCACGGCGGCGACCGCCCACCACGACAGCACTGGCATCTGCGCGCGCAACAGCGAATTCACCATCCCCCTGAGCGCCGACACTTCAAGCTCGACCCGGGCGAAGCTCTGCACCACGGCGATGTTGCCGAGCGTGTCTGCTGCGGTTTCCGCGAGATCGGAATAATGCCGCTCGACCGCGCGCTGCATCGCCTCGGCGCGGCGCATCACCCAGACGGTGAGCGCGGTGAAGGCAGCGCACAGCACCAGCAGCGGCAGGGCCAGCCGCCAGTTCAGGACCAGCGTCACCGGCAGCAGCACGAAGATGAACATGAACGCGGAAAAATGCTCGCGGAAGAAGCTGACCCACAGCCACCACAGCGTATCGGTGCCGGCGAGCATGGTCTTGAGTTGCCGGCCCGAATGGGCGCCGGCGTGATAGGCGAGCGGCAACTGCAATACGTGCTCGTAAAAATCGGCCAGAACGAGATTGCGGCGCCGGTGCGCCAGCCGGTCGGCGAACCATGCCACCAAAGCGGCTGCAACGATGATGAACAGCCCGAGGCCGACCCACGCGCCGATCAGCGCCGCGAGCGTCCGCGCCGCCGGCCAGAACGCCGCGGGCAGCGGCCCGGACAGCGCATCGACGATGCGGCCGAACAGCACCGGCTCGGCAAACTGCGCGACCGCGAGCGCGACGTTGGCGAGCGCCAGAGTCCACGCAAGCGCGGCATCGGCTTTCAGCAGACCAAGGACGCGCAGATAGGTGCGCAGAAAGGACATCGGTGGCGCGATCCGAAGGGTTGCCGCTTGATGCCGATCTACGCGAGGACGCCGGCGATGTCAGCCCAGTTCCCCGAGCGCGGCACGCATTTCGCCGGGACTGGTGCTTTTGAGCGCCCGCTCGGTGCGCGCGTGAGTACGCTTCCAGATCGGTGCCGCGGCGGCCAGCACGGCGCGGCCTGCGTCGGTGAGGACAAGTCTGCGGCTTCGCCGGTCCTGGGGATCGACTTTGATTTTGACGAGCCCGCGCCGCTCCAGCGGCTTGAGATTGGCGGTGAGGGTGGTGCGGTCGAGCACGAGCAGCTTCGCGACATCGCCCATGGCCGGCGGCGAGGGACGGTTGAGCGACACGAGAAGCGAAAACTGGCCCTGTGTCAGCCCGACCGGGCGCAGCGCCTCATCGAAACGGCGCGCAAGCGCCCGCGCCGCGCGCTGGACATGGAGGCAAAGGCAGCGGTCGCGAATTTCGTGCGTCAGTGAAAACGGAAAATCGGGCACCGCAAAATTGTTTGACATTGCGTCAAATACGTTGATATCAACGTTTATGTCAAGTGCAAACCCCGAAAACACTGCCGTGGAGATTGATCGATGCACGTTGCGCCGTATCTGAACTTCGATGGCCGCTGTGACGAAGCGCTCGCGTTCTACCAGAAGGCCGTGGGCGCCAAAGTGAACATGATGATGCGCTGGAAGGATTCACCCGACCGGACCATGTGCACGCCGGCCAACGCAGAGAAGGTGATGCATGCGCAGCTTCAGATCGGCGACAGCATGGTGATGGCTTCCGACGGCCGCCTCACCGGCAAGCCGGACTTCAAGGGCATCATGCTGTCCATTTCGGCGAATACCGAAGCCGAGGTCCGTACGCTGTGCGACGGTCTGGCGGAGGGTGGGCAGGTGCAAATGGTGCCCGGCAAGACATTTTTTTCGCCGTGCTTCGGCATGGTGACTGATAAATTCGGTGTCGGCTGGATGGTCCTTGTGGCAAACTGAGACCCGTCCATGGTGGCCGGGGGCAGTGGGAATGGGTCTGGAATCGAAGGGCGCGGAGTTCGTCATTGCGCGGGTTTTCGAGGCACCGCGCGAACGGGTCTGGCACACGCTGACCGACGTGGAAGCGATGAAACACTGGTGGGGCCCGGCCGGGTTCACCATCATCGCTGCAAAACTGGATTTCCGCGAGGGCGGCACCTTTCACGGCGGGATAAAATCCGCCGAGGGGTACAAGATGTGGGCCAAGTTCGAATATCAGGAAATCGCTCCTCCGGAGCGGCTGGTTTTCATCAACTCGTTCTCGAACGAAGCCGGCGGCATAACCCGGCACCCTATCGTACCGACCTGGCCGCTTCACACCCTGACCAGCATCACCCTGGAAGAAGAGCCGGAAGGCAAGACCAAACTCACCGTCCGCTGGACGCCGCACAATCCCAACGAGGTCGAGCGCAAAACCTTCGACGCGTCCCATGTCGGGATGAAGGCGACCTGGAACGGCACCTTCGACCGCCTCGCCTCCCATCTCGCGAAGGCCTAGCGCTTCGTCACCATTGCCGACCGTTCCGGGCCACGGCAACCGGCCGGACAAACTCCGCGCCATCATCGCGCGGTGCGCGGCGTGACGTGGCCGGACGTCCTTCGATGACCACGCTTTGCTGAAGCCCGGAGAAGACCATGCCCTCCATCCAACAGAAGATTTCACCCTTTCTGTGGTTCGACACCCAGGCTGAAGACGCGGCCAAATTTTATACGTCCGTATTCAAAAACTCCCGCATCACACACGTCAGCCGCTATGGCAAAGCCGGTCATGAAATTCACGGCAGGCAGCCAGGCTCGGTGATGACGGTGCAATTCGAGATCGAGGGTCAGAAATTCACCGCGCTCAATGGCGGTCCGCTGTTCAAATTCAACGAAGCGGTCTCGTTTCAGGTGTCCTGCGATACCCAGGAGGAGATCGATCATTTCTGGAACGAACTGTCGCGCGACGGGCAGGAAAGCGCCTGCGGGTGGCTTAAGGACAAATATGGCGTGTCATGGCAGATCGTGCCGTCCGCGCTGCCTAAGCTGATGTCGGGCGCCGACGGCGCCGCCTCCGAACGCGTCACCGCGGCGTTTATGAAAATGAAGAAGTTCGACCTCGCGACGCTGCAAAGGGCGTATGAGGGGCAGGCCTGATCGCGCCAAAGCGCGAACCGGTCGGCGGCAACGTTTGCGCCAGTCGCAATATGATCGGCATGGTTGTCGGCAACCGGCCGTTCGGCGGCGGCGGCCTGTCCGGCACCGGGTCCAGGGCCGGCCGGCCGAATTATCTCGGCCGCTTCACCGGCGGACAGGTGGTGACGGTTAACACCGCGGCCGCAGGCGGCAATGCCGGCCTGCCCGCGCAGGATGTAAAAACCGGTCAAAGCCGGACCAGAACTCCAAATAAACCGCAATTTTAGAACTTTAACACAATTGCGACTTTATCCGGCTATTCTCGAAGGCGATGGCTGATTCGATCACCAGGCTTTACCAGGCGGCGCTGTCATGCCGGCAGGACGATCCGTCCACGTCGCGGACGGCGCGGCTGCTGCGTTCGGGCCGCAGCAAGATGGCGAAGAAGCTCGCCGAAGAGGCGATCGAAGTCGTGATCGACGCCATGCACGGAGACCGCGACGCGGTCGTCAGGGAGAGCGCCGACCTGATCTATAACCTGGTCGTGCTGTGGGTTTCGTCAGGCATCCGGCCGGAAGACGTCTGGAAGGAAATGGATCGCCGGGAACGTCTGCTCGGCATTGCCGAGAAGGTGCCGAAGAAGGCGCCCGACGACAATTCGCGCCGCCAGATCGTGATCCTCGAAGGCCGCCGGCTGCGCAAGCGCCGCTGATTTTCGCCGACCGGCGCTGATAGACATTCCCGGCGCTTGCCGTTAAGCAACCCCGCATGCTCCGCAGCCTTTACAACTGGTGCGTCAACGCCGCCGGCAAACCTTATGCGGCGTGGATTTTGGGCGCGGTCTCGTTCGCCGAGAGTTCGTTCTTTCCGGTGCCGCCCGACATCATGCTGATACCGATGTCGCTGGCGCGGCCGGACCGGGCGTGGTTCTTCGCGACGATCTGCACGCTGACCTCGGTGGCGGGCGGGCTGCTCGGCTATTTCATTGGTGCCGCCCTGTACGACACGGTCGGGCTGTGGCTCATTCACCTTTACGGCTACGGCGACAAAGTCGAGACGTTCCGCGCCGGCTATGCGCAGTACGGCGCGCTGATCATTCTGCTCAAAGGCTTCACCCCGATCCCCTACAAGCTCGTGACCATCACCTCGGGCTTTGCCGGCTTCAACATCTGGTGGTTCGTTGTTCTCTCGCTGATCACGCGCGGCGCGCGGTTCTTCGTCGAGGCGTTTCTGCTCAACCGCTATGGCGCCCGCGCGCGCGGCATGATCGAAAAGCGGCTCGGCATGTGGGCGGCGCTGGCGGCCGCGGGCGTCATCGTTGGCTTTATCATTGTCATCCGCGTATTCTGAAAACGCTGCCGCTTCCGAGCGTCTGCCGATGATGACGAGGCCCCCCAAACCCAGGCATTCCCGCGCGGCGGCCCTCGCGCTGTTCGCGGCGCTGGCGACAGCCGGCATGGCGACGGCAGACGACGCCCAACCGCCGCCTGCGAGCCGCCCCGGCTTCCTGCATCAACTCAAAGTCTGGTGGGACGATTCGGTCAGTTTCGTCGATCACACGATCCGGGGAACCGGCAGCACGGTCGATGACCTGCACAGGAAATCCAGCGAAGCCGCCAAAGGCGCCGCGGCGACCGCGCAGGACGCGATGAAGGGCGCGGCCGACGTGACCAAAGACGCAGCCGACACGCTGCTCCGCCTGCCGAACACCCGCGTCGTGGACATGCACGAGGACTGCGAGCGCGCGCCGAACGGGGCTCCGGACTGCGCCGCAGCGGCCGGCCTCGCGTGCCGCGCCAGGGGTTTCAAGGGCGGCCAGCCGCTTGATGTCCGCACCGCGGAGAAATGTGATACCACGCAGGCCTTGCGGTCGGGACAGGTCCCGACAAGGAGCATCTGCCGGATTGAGTCGTGGATCACCCGCGCCGTCTGTCAGTAGGGCCGATCACGCAATAATGTCGATCGGGTAAGTAATGTCGATCAAGGGAGGAGTTCTGCGGCCATGATGTCGAAAGCCGAGCGCGGCAAGGCCGCCGATATTCTGATGACCGCCGAGAAGGAACGAAAGCAGGCGGTCCAGCTCTCCAAAACCTGGCCCGATATCACGATGGATGACGCATATGCGATCTCCACCGAGGTCGCCACGCGCAAGATCGCGGCGGGCGCCAAACTGATCGGCCACAAGGTCGGGCTGACGTCGAAGGCGATGCAGCGCTCCTCGCAGATCGACGAGCCGGATTATGGCCATCTGCTCGACAGCATGATGGTCGCCGACGGCGCCCGCGTCGCGCACGAGAATTATTGTCTGCCGCGGGTCGAGATCGAACTCGCCTTCATTCTCGGCAAGCCGCTGCGCGGTCCCGGGATCGGCCTGCCCGAGGTGCTGCGCGCGACGGAATACGTCGTGCCGGCGATCGAGATCGTCGACGCGCGGCTGCAGGACCCGCGCAAAATTTTCGACACCGTGTCCGACAACGGCGCCGCCGCCGGCATCGTCATCGGCGGACGTCCGGTGGGGCCGCTCGACGTCGATCTGCGCTGGGTTGGCGGCATCATGTACCGCAACTCCGAGATCGAGGAGACCGGCGTCGCCGCCGGCGTGCTCGGCCATCCGGCGCTTGGCGTCGCCTGGCTCGCCAACAAGCTCGGCCAGCACGGCGTCGCGCTCGAGCCGGGCCACCTTGTGCTCGCCGGCTCGTTCACGCGCGTGGTGTTCGCCCGCAAGGGCGACACGCTGCACGCCGATTTCGGCCCGCTGGGCGGCATCGCGGTGCAGTTCGTTTGACCCTCGCCGGTCCTGGTCTTCTTCACTCCACCTCGGGGTGACGGAAAAGACGCCTATTGAACCCGCCGCCTGTTCGTTGGATCATGGGGTGGGGCGATCCCGGGCAAAGGCGCGAGCCGGCCGTGGCGTGGCAGTGGACACGTTGGGTATTAGCGACAGCGTCGCTGTGTTTGCCGGCGACGCTGCTGCACGCCGCGTTGCCGCTCGACACCAGCATTCCCGACCGCGTCTGGCTCACCGGCCAGCTTTTGATCGCCGCGCCGCAACTGCGCCAGCCGGCATTCAATCACGCCGTGATCCTGGTGGTGCAGCATAACCGCGAGGGCGCATTCGGCATCGTGATCAATCACCCGGCCGACAAGCGTCCGATCGCCCGGATGCTTACCGCCTTCGGCGCCGACTCGAGCGGCATCAAGGACAGCGTGCGGGTGTTCTCCGGCGGCCCGATCGACCCCGCCGTGGCGCTGGTGGTTCACAGCGCCGACTATCGCCTTGCCGACACGATGGATATCGACGGCCGCGTGTCGCTGAGCACCGCGGCCGACATTCTGCGCGACATCGGCCTCGGCAAAGGCCCGCACCAGAGCCTGATCGCCTTTGGCTATGCCGGCTGGGCGCCGTTGCAACTCGAGGACGAAATCAGGCACGGCGCCTGGGTGAGCGTGCCGGAGGACCCGGCGCTGGTGTTCGACGACGACCGCGGCAAGGTCTGGAGCGACGCGCTCGCCCGGCACAAGGCCTCGCGATAGCGCTTTCGGCCCCCGGGGCGCGTTGACACGCCTCACCATCGGCCTACATTGAGTCTGTTCCGAGGGGAGCTCCCAGGAGGGAGCTGAGAAACCGCGCCGCCCTGCTTTGCCTTCCCGGTCGGGGACAGCAGAAAGGGTGGCAACCGCGAAAAACCCTTTGAACCTGATCCGGGTCATGCCGGCGAAGGGACAGGAATGTTTTCCACCGCCAGCACCGACCGCCACCACTCCCGTGCGACATCTTTGTCGCGGCGGGCGTTATGCTGAGCTGCCGGAGGAACCCGTATGCAACCCGCAGTCTTCATCGCCCGCCTGGTCGGCCCGCTGTTCGTGGTGCTGGGGATCGGCTGCCTGCTGAACCAGACGGTCTATGCCGACATGATCGGCCAGGCAGCGCTGGTGCCGGTGCTGATCTATCTGTCCGGGCTGATGGCGTTCACCGCCGGCGTTGCCATGCTCAACGGCTGGCACGCCTGGACCGCTGACTGGCGCATCATCATCACCCTGCTCGGCTGGATCCTGGTGATCGCCGGCATCATCCGCATCGTGCTGCCGACGCTGACCGCGGTGGTCGCGGTCACGATCTATTCCGCCTCGTCGGTCGCGATTGCCGGCGTCGTGGTGCTCGTGATCGGCGGTTTTCTCAGCTTCCAGGGCTATCGCAGGAGCGGGCTGGCGAAACCGTAACGTCCCGGTGCGGCTGAGTGCCGAACCGGATCGCGCAGGAAAAACGACAAGAACAAATCCAAGAACAACGACAAGAACAAATACCGGAATCGAAATACAGGAGTTCCCGATGAACAAGCATCTCGCCGAATCCGACCTCGCCACGCCGAAGGTGACGACCGGCCCGATCGCCGGCTCGCGCAAAATCTACGCGCGGCCCGATGCCGCGCCCGAGCTGAAAGTGCCGCTGCGCGAGATTGCGCTGGATGCGAGTTCCGGCGAGCCGCCGCTGCCGGTTTACGACCCGTCCGGCCCTTACACCGATCCCGACGCGGTCATCGACGTGGAGCGCGGCCTGCCGCGCGCGCGCGTCGAATGGGTGAAGGAGCGCGGCGGCATCGAGGAGTATGAAGGCCGCCCGATCAAGCCGGTCGACAACGGCAATGTCACCGGCAAACACCTGGCGCGCAATTTCCCGAACACGCCGCGCCCGATGCGGGCGCTGGACGGCAAGCCGGCCACGCAGCTCGAATGGGCGCGCGCGGGCATCGTCACCAAAGAAATGATCTACATCGCCGAGCGCGAAAATCTCGGCCGCAAAAAAATGCTCGAGGTCGCGCAGGAGGCGCACGACGACGGCGAGAGCTTCGGCGCGTCGGTGCCGCTGTTCGTCACGCCGGAATTCGTGCGCGACGAAGTGGCGCGCGGCCGCGCCATCATCCCGTCGAACATCAATCACGCCGAGCTCGAGCCGATGATCATCGGCCGCAACTTCCTCACCAAGATCAACGCCAATATCGGCAACTCCGCGGTGACGTCCTCTGTGGAGGAAGAAATCGAGAAGATGGTGTGGGCGATCCGCTGGGGCGCCGATACCGTGATGGACCTCTCCACCGGGCGCAACATCCACAACACCCGCGAATGGATCCTGCGCAACGCGCCGGTGCCGATCGGCACCGTGCCGATCTACCAGGCGCTGGAGAAGGTCGAACGGCGATCCGGTCAAGCTCGACTGGGAGTGCTACAAGGACACGCTGATCGAGCAGTGCGAGCAGGGCGTGGATTATTTCACCATCCATGCCGGCGTGCGGCTCGGCTACATCCACCTCACCGCCAACCGCGTCACCGGCATCGTCTCGCGCGGCGGCTCGATCATGGCGAAGTGGTGCCTCGCGCATCACAAGGAGAGCTTCCTCTACGAGCGGTTCGACGAGATTTGCGACCTGATGCGCAAATACGACGTGTCGTTTTCATTGGGAGATGGTCTGCGTCCCGGCTCGATCCGCGACGCCAACGACCGCGCGCAGTTCGCCGAGCTGGAAACGCTGGGCGAACTCACCAAAGTGGCGTGGGCCAAAGGCTGCCAGGTGATGATCGAAGGCCCCGGCCACGTGCCGCTGCACAAGATCAAGATCAACGTCGACAAGCAGCTCAAGGAATGCGGCGAGGCGCCGTTCTACACCCTGGGCCCGCTCGTGACCGACATCGCGCCGGCCTACGACCACATCACGTCCGCCATCGGGGCGGCGATGATCGGCTGGTTCGGCACCGCGATGCTCTGCTACGTCACGCCGAAGGAGCATCTCGGCCTGCCCGACCGGAACGACGTGAAAGACGGCGTGATCGCCTACAAGATCGCAGCCCACGCAGCCGACCTCGCCAAGGGCCACCCGGCGGCGCAACTGCGCGACGACGCGCTGTCGCGCGCGCGGTTCGAATTCCGCTGGCTGGACCAGTTCAATCTCTCGCTCGACCCGGATACCGCGCGGCAATACCACGACGAGACTCTGCCCAAGGAAGCGCACAAGGTGGCGCACTTCTGCTCCATGTGCGGCCCGAAATTCTGCTCGATGAAGATCACGCAGGACGTGCGGGATTACGCCGCGACGCTGAACGATCCGGCGAAGCGCGCGGTCGCAGGCGCGGAAGCGTTGACGGCCGAAGAAGGCATGGCCTCTATGTCGAAGAAGTTCATCGACATGGGCGCGCAGGTTTATGTCGAGGCGGACAAGGTGAAAGAGAGCAACAAGGCGCTGTAACTGTTTGGCGTCGTAGGGTGGGCAAAGGCGCGGAGCGCCGTGCCCACCAAAACGTCCCGGCGACCGTCAAATGTCCCGCTTGGGCCGAGCGCAGCGAAACCCGCGTCGATTATGACTTACCCTAAGCCTGATCGACTGACCGGAGGGAGCCCGCGTGACGGCAAAGACCTATCGGTTGCTGGGTGCGGATGGTCGACCTTACCAGAGCCCGGCAAAGGGGCTGTTGGGCGGGAACAGGCGCGCGAAGATTTACGGCCGCCTTGATTGCCCCGCCGCGCTCCGCGCCATCAGGCGCGGCCGAACTTACCAGCAACACCGCGTGTTCTTCGCTAACGCGGAGAGCGCCGAGGCCGCCGGCTTTCGTCCCTGCGGGGCATGCATGCGCGACGCTTACAAACAATGGCAGGCAAAGCGGTCCCGTACGTAATCATCGCGAGGAGCCGCAGGCGACGAAGCAATCCAGAACCAACGGCAGAAGACTGGATTGCTTCACTGTCGATTGCAATGACGCTCCCTACATTCGTCCCCACCGCTGCTTGATCCGCCGGTCCTTGCTGACCGGGCGATGTCGCAGGGATGGCCGGATCGGTTTGCATCAAGACGCCTCGCTCCTTCTCCCCGCGTGCGGGGAGAAGGTCGGGATGAGGGGGCCTGCACGGGCGCTCAGACTTCGCGGCAACGCCCCCTCACCCGGTGGGGACGAAGAGAGCAATGACCGGAGCAAACGATAACGCCTCTGCCCGACTGGCAGAGACCGCGTGAAGCAATCCGGGTGAACCGGCAGCGTCGGCGCGATACCCGCGTCGCCTCACACCGTAACCGCCGTGCGCACGCTGCGCGCCGGGGGCGAAGCGTCGGCGGCGCCTTGTTGAGCGTCTCGATGGCAAAGCCCGCGGCGGCCTTGTAGCCCGCCATGAACGCGGTGCGCTCCTGCGCCGGAGAATCACATCGTCGATGTTGTCGAACGTGCCGCCGCACCGTTCATCGACCATGTTGAGAAGCCCGAACGGTCCGGCGCCGCGGTTGCGCAGGACGAGCTGGGAGATCGGACCGCACAGCTTCGCATCGTAGGCTTCGAGCGCCGCCGGCGTGACGCCGTGCTCGACCATGCAGGCGCCGAGGATGCGGGTATCGACGATCGCCTGGCTGCCGCCGTTGGAGCCGGTCGGATACATCGGATGCGCGGCGTCGCCGATGAGCGCCACCGGGCCGTCGCGCCAGGTCGGCACCGGATCGCGATCGATCATCGGATTTTCGAACGCGCTGTCGGCGCCGCGGAGCAAAGCCGGGCACGTCGAGCCAGTCCCAGATCCAGTCGTCGAAGTGATGGACGAAATCCGCGAATCGGCACCTGCCGGAACCAGCCGCTCTGCTTCCAGCCCTCGCTGTTGTCCATGGTGACCTCGGCGATCCAGTTGATCATCGCGAGGCCGGTCGCCGGGTCGGGATGCGAGATCGGATAGAACACCATCCGGTGGCGGTGCGTGCCGAGCCCGACGAAGGACGAGCCGGTGCGGATCGGCTTGCCCCAGGTGGTGCCGCGCCACATCACCGCGCCGCCCCAATGGATCGGCGGCTGGCCGGGATGCATCTGCGCGCGCACCGCGGAGTGGATGCCGTCGGCGCCGATCAGCAGCGCGCCGCGCGGCTCCGAGGTCGTGCCGTCGGCGTGCTCGACCAGCGCGCTGACGGTGCCGTCGTCGATGCTTGCGGTAGCCGGCGACCCGGCTGCCGAGCTTGACCGCCTGCGGCCCGATCCGCTCCACGACCTTGTCGTGCAGCAGCATGTGGAACTGGCCGCGATGCACCGCGTATTGCGGCCAGTTGTAGCCGGCGAGTTTCCCGCGCGGCTCGGAATAGATGTCGTTGCCGTTCAGCCCGACCAGCGCCCATTCCCTGGCGGGCAGGCCGACGCGGTCGAGGTCGGCCTCGGTGATGCCGAGGTCGTAGAGCTCGCGCACGGCATTGGGCTGCAGGTTGATGCCGACGCCGAGCGGGCGCATCTCGCGCACGCGCCTCGAAGACGATGCAAGGCACGCCGATCTGATGCAGCGTGAGCGCGGCGGCGAGCCCGCCGATGCCGCCGCCGGCAATGATCACGCGGTCGTCAGTCACAGTCATCACGCGGCCAGCCCCCAACTCACTCACTCTTAAGACCGGACGCGACAGTCCAGCATGCCGCCAGGATAGCAATATTGTTCGTGGCGCAATACCCTTTGTACCATCGCGGGGTGACGGATTACGCCTTTGCTAATCTGCCCTGCGGCCGGGGGGTGCGACCATGAAACCGTTCCACATAATCGTGCTGGCTTTCGGCCTCGCGGCGCTCGCGCCGACGGTCGCGGACGCGACGGCCGCGGAGACGCCGGAAAAACTCAACGCCTATGTCGGCTGCATCAACCGGCTCTCGGCGCGCGCCTACGATTCGCGCGCGCGTTATTTCAGCTGGGCGGCGAAGAGCGGCCCGACCGGCAGGGAGCGGATCATCTACGGCACCTACACCATCTACGACACATCGGATTGCCGGAAAAACGTCGTCAAAGCCAATGCGCTCGAACCGCACGATGCCGCGCTTGAAGCCGCCGCCACGGCCTACGCGGACGCCGTCGGCAAGCTCGAGCCGCTGCTCAAGGAGGCCGACGACTATTACACCGCAGGAAAACTACAAGGACGACCGGATGGCCAAGGGCAAAGCCCTGCATCCGCGTCTGGTCGCCGCGTGGGACGCATTCGCGGCCGCCGACCAGAACCTGCGCAGCAACGTCGAAGCCATCAACGACAGACGCGCTCTGGAGAAACTCGCCGCGATCGAGCGCGAAGAAGGCCGCAAGGCGCACTACTACGTCGAGGCGCTGATGATCCAGGCCAAGCGCGTGCTGCGCGCGCAGGACACCGACAAACCCGACCTCGCCGCAATCGCGCAGGCGCTGAACGAGTACGAAGACACCGTCAAGGCGGCCGAACAGGTTTCGGGCGCCGACGGCGGCGCGCAAGATCGGCTCGATATTCCTCGGCAGCGCCAAGTCGTTCCTGGTCACTGCGAAGCAGTTGATGCGCCGCGTCCGCGACAACGTGCCGTACAGCTCCGGCGACAGGATGATGCTCGGCAACGCCGGCAGCGGCTGGATGGTCGAAGGCTCCCCGCCGCGGCTGCTGCGCGACTACAATCAGCTCGTAGATGGCTACAATCGCGGCGCCAGCATCTAGCGCGCGGGGCAGGAAGCACCGTGACTGACCCGCGCCGCGCGCACGGCGATCATCATGCAGTCTGGCGAATTTGGCGATCGAAACCACGGCCCGGAGCGGACTGCGACCGGCGCCCATAACCCGCCCCTTTGACATGCCGCAACCCGGTATGCCTGCAGCGCCGGTAACATGCTAGAAGTCGGCGCGAAAAGGCAGCACCTGGCTGCCGCAGTGCGTCACACGACATTCAGGAAGAGATCATGAGCACCGGCAGTTCCGATACCATCAAGCAGCTCGAAGACCGCATCGCCATCGCCCGCGACAACATCCGGCAGCTGATCGAACAGGCGGCCGCGTTCTCCGGCGCCGAGGACGAGGACCGCAACGCGGACCGCATCGCGAAGCAGAACGAGGAACTTGAACGGCTGGTCAAGCAGCGCGACGCGCTGATGAAGAAATAGGACTCGCCGGCTTTCCGGATTTGCCCGTGCGCAGCAGCAAAGTGCACGGTTGGCGCCTGCTGCTCCCGGAGCATGGATGGCCGGGTCAACCCCGGCCATGACGAACAGAAACTCGCGCGGAGGCTCGCTGCTCCTTCTCCCCGCACGCGGGGAGAAGGCCGGGATGAGGGGGCCTGACCGCCAGGCTCAGAATAGCGGAAGCGCCCCCTCACCCGCTCGCTGCGCTCGCGACCTCTCCCCGCGCGGCGGGGAGAGGTGAAGCAAACGCCTGCATCCCGGCAACCGCCACGCCATGCGCGAAAAGCAAGACGTGGATGGCCGGGTCAAGCCCGGCCATGACGATGTGGGGTCATTATCGGTCGATGCGAGCGACAGCGAAGCAGTCCAGTTCTCCCGCCCCAAATCGCGGATTTTGTTTGGGCGCCAGCCGCGCTACTTTTGAATGATGATCACGCTCTATTCCTACCCGACCCTGTTCGGGGTGGCCGACAACAACGGCTACGGCCTCAAGGTGTTTGCGTTCCTCCGGCTGACCGGGATCCCGTTCGTCCACGAGCACATTTTCGACGCCTCGGCCGCGCCGCGCGGGCAGCTTCCCTACATCGTCGACGACGGCGAGACGATCGGCGACAGCGAAACCATCATCGCGCATCTGATCGCGAAATACCGTCTGGCCATCGACGCGGAGCTGACCGCGCCGCAGCGCGACATGAGCCTGCTTGTCACCCGCATGCTCGACGATCTCTACTGGGTCATGTCCTATTCGCGCTGGAAGGACGATCGCTAGTTTCCGGCGTTCCGCGATGCGCTGATGCAGCGAGCATCCGCAGCCTGACGGAGGAAGGTTTGCTCAAGGCGCGCGAGTTCAACTTTCAGCGCTACCATTTCCAGGGCATCGGCCGCTACGCGCCGGACGCCGCCTATGCGCGCGGGCTCGCCGATCTCGCGGTGCTGGCCAACCTCGTGCCGGCGACGGCTTACGTGCACGGCGCGAAACCGACCAGCATCGACGCCGGCATCTACGGCTTCATCGCCAATATTTTTTTCTTCGACATCGACACGCCGCTCAAGCAGTTCGTGGTGTCACGACCGGGCCTGGTGCGCCACTGCACTGCCATCCATGCCGCGGTGATGGCTTAGCTGCGGAAGACGGGCCGCGTTTCCGTCGGGTTTCGGCAGCCTGGCAGGCACTGGAGGAACCGCATGCGCTTCCGTTATTGCTGGCTGATCGTCATTCTGGCCGTCACAATTTTTGCTGCCGCGAACCATTCGCACGCGGAAGACGGCGGCTATCCGTCGGTGCCACTGCTTTCGACCGGCACGACCATCGCCGGCGAAACGCTGCACTATCCGACCGGCGGCCCGGCGCACGTCACCGCGGCGATCATCACACTCGGACCGGGTGCGAAGACGATCCTGCACCGGCACGGCGTGCCGCTGTTCGGTTACATCCTCGACGGCGAACTTACCGTCGACTACGGCGACCGGGGGAAGCGCACCTACCGCAAAGGCGACGCCTTCATGGAGGCGATGGACGTCGCCGCACTTCGGCGTCGATACCGGCAAGGACCCGGTGCGCATTCTCGCGGTCTATATGGGCGCGGAAGGCGCGGCGGATGTCATTCCGGCGAAATAGCGGATCATTCGCGGGCGCGACGCGTAACGAAGCGCGGAGGCCCGAAGCAAAAAATGCCCGGCTTTAGTACCGCAACGGCCCGACGGCCGGCTCAGCCGTTCCGGCCCTCTTTGGCCTGTCCGTCAAGCCAGTCCGACAAACTCGCGCCGTTGCCCTTCTTTTTGGTCTTTCGCTTCGCTGCGGCGGGCTCGATTTTGGGTGCAGCGGCGTCGCGCTGCAAGCGGAGCGCCTTGAGGCGTTCGGTCTTGGCGCGCAGCGCGGCGGCCGTGGATTCGTAGTCGGTCATGGCCTGTTTCGCATCCTGGGCACGCTGCAATTTGGCGAACTGGGCGTTCGCCTCATGCTTCTTTGATTTTTCCGTCATGTGCCGTCCTTCTCGGTGAGCCATGCGTCTCCACGTTAAATACAGCCAGCGGGCCCAATTAGCGAGGTAAATCGGGCAAAAGCCGTTTTTGTCGCGGAATCGGCGACCTCCAGCGCCCTGCGCCGGGCAGCGGCCCTGGATGCCTGAGGGCACCAGACCGGCGACAGCAGGGCGGCTGGACGATCGGGCGCGCAGCCCGCAATAAAAGCGGGAATGCCTACTCGCCGACCGGAAGCGGCGGACGCGGCGCTTTGTCCGCGGAGGCCGGAGCGGGCGTTTCGCCGCGCAAAAAGTCGGGAATTTTCTTGATCGCGGAGAAAATGCCCGGCTCCTCCTCTTTGGCAGCCTCGCGGGCGGTCAAAGCGGGCGCTACGGGGGACTGATCGACGGAGGCCACCGGCAGAGACTTTACTTCGACCGCAGGCAGCGGTTCCGACGTGGCCTGTGGCGTCGCCGGCGGTTGGGCGGACGCGGCACCGGCATCGGGGCTGCGCGGCGCTGGCGCGCGCTCGACTGCGGGTTCGGTACCCGCGGGATGAACTTCGGCAACCGGCGGCAGGGCGGCGGTGGCCGGCCCCGCAGCGGCGGGCGCGGTCGCCGCGGCGGGTACGGTCGTGGCCGGAATTCGAAACTTTGGGTGCGGCCGTCACCGCATCGGTCGGACGCGCCGGCATTTCGGACGCCGGCTGGTGACTGGCGTCGACATTGGCAAGCGCAGCGCGGATCCGCGCCTCCACCGACTCCGCTTCGCGCGCCCTGGTTTCGGCGGCAGCCGGCTCAGGCGGCACGCGCCTGTGCGTGGACGACGACGGAACGCTGCCGACCGTTGCCCGCTCGGACTGAAGAGACGCCGGTATCGCGACCTCGGCGGGCTGCGGGCGGCGGGGCTCTTTGGCGTCGGCGGAAGCCGCCGCCGGCTGGGCGCGCTGGCTCTTCGACACCACGGTCGCATTCGGAGCGCCGGAACCCGGCACACCGCTGCCCGGCGCGGCCTGAACGACGGGCGGAGGGACGGGGACGCTGGACTGCGCGTTGAAGTAGCCCCCGAAATGGGCCAGCAGATAGCCGGTCAGCGCCGTGGCAACGCCTGCGCCCACCACCTCGATGAATTTGACGGTAAAGCGGGAGAAGAAGGTACTCACGGCCGACACGGATGTTCCCCAGAGCTGCTTCGTCGTCGATCGCTGTCGAATTGCTTCGGCAAATGGCTTCGCCCGGCCCCGCCAGAAACGACCAGTATCGGGCGAAAGTTTGATCGTCCCGGCCTGTCTTGCCCGGTCAAGCTAAACAAACCGCAAATAAGGTCGATGCTCTAGGTACCCGACCCTGCGCCGGGCATTCACGGCTCCAAAATGATGCGCCGCAAACTCGTGGTGCCGCGTCAGGGCCTCTCAGGCGTATTTATCGTTGCGCTCCAGCAGTTCGATGGAGATGCCCTGCGGCCCGCGGATAAAGGAAACCCGCAGCCCGGGACGCACCGTGCGCGGCTCCATGGTGAACTCGGCGCCCCTCGCCTTGAGCGCCGCCACGACCGTATCGAGATCGGTGACGTGCAGGCCGAAATGATCAAGCCCCTGATACGGAGTGACTGGCGCCGCATTGACCCTGTCGTTCGGGCCGATCGGCATGATGAAAATATCGGCCCCGCCGAGCTTCAAATCGACCCGGGGCTGGCCCTGCGGCGCGGAACGGATCACTTCGGCGTCGAGGATGCGTTCGAACCACGCCGCGGTTGCTTCCGGATCGGGGCTGCGCAGGTGGATGTGGTCCCACTGATAGTTCGGCGTGACATTCGGCATCGATGTTCCTCCTGCGGCGAGCGTAGCGTGAACAGACGGGCGCGCCAATGCAAGCGACGCGCGGGCGAATATCGGCGGCCGTTCTGCTTCCGCGCGCGATGAACTGCGAAGATTACTTGCCGGCCGCCTTGCGCAGCGCCACGTTGATGCGGTCCTGCCAGCCCGGCCCGTCTTCCTGAAAATAGTCGAGCACGTCGCGGTCGATCCGCAGCGACACCATTTCCTTCACGCCCGGCAACCCCGGCGGCGGTTTGGGCGGGCCTTCCACTTTCGGGGCGGTCGCCGCCTTGAAGGCTTTTTCGGCGGCGGAGCGCGGATCGGGCGGGCGTCTTGCCATGCGGGATTTATAGCAAACCGGGCCGCGCGAAAGAAAGGCCATGCGGCGGCCCCCGCCGGCGCACCGCCTGAATTTCCTCCGGGCAAACAGAAATCGGGTGGGAGCGACTCGCGGACACGCGCATGTATCGCGGGTCAAAACAGTTGCCGCCTGTCAAACATGGAGGACATCATGCACTTTCGAATCCGCGGTCTGCCCGCTGAAGAATTCGCCCCGCTGTTCGCGCTGTCGGATGCCGAGCTTGCGGAACACGGCGCCGTGCGGCGGATCGCCGAACCGCGCGAGCCAGGCTTCCCGTGCCGCGTCAGCCTGACCGATTCCAGCCCCGGCGACGAACTCATCCTGGTGAATTACGAACACCATCCGGTCGACTCTCCGTACCGCATGCGGTTCGCCATTTTCGTCCGCAAGGGCGACGAGACATTCGATGCGGTCGACACGGTGCCGGAGCAGTTGCGCAAACGAACGCTCGCGGTGCGCGCCTTCGATGCGGCCGGCATGATGCTCGGCGTGGAACTTGTTGACGGCACGAAGCTGGAAGATGCGATCGGGCGGCTGTTCGCCGATCCGCGCGCCATCTATCTGCATGTCCACTTCGCGGCGCCTGGCTGTTACGCCGCCCGGATCGAGCGGGCGTAGCCGCCGGATTTCCGCTTTCGGCCGAAACTCCGTGCGGATCGCAGCGGATATGGTTGCAAGTTGACGTCCGGATTTGACTTTTCCTTAACGCGGCAGCCTTCACGCTGGCGCAGTCCTGAAAGAGTCCGGTAGAGGCGGTGATGTATCAGATCGTGTACGCAAGCGAAGCGACGCAGGATTTCCCGGCTGCCGAGCTGAAAAAACTGCTGCTCCGCTCGCGCCTGCGCAACAGCGAAGTCGGCGTCACCGGCATGCTGGTGTTTCACGACGGCATGTTCCTCCAGGCTCTCGAAGGAGAGAGTCGCGCCGTCAACGAAGTGTTCGCAAGAATCGAGGCAGATCCGCGCCACACCGGCGTCGCCGTCCTGCATCGCGGACCGGGGCCGGAGCAGCGGGTGTTCGGCGACTGGGCGATGGGCTTCATGGATTTCGTGGGCGGCGCCCAAATCCTCAAGGGTTTCGTCCGGCTCAGCGAGCATGTGGATCTCAAACAGATCGACAGCGCACGCGCCGTGGAACTGCTCACGGCCGTCCACGACGACGACGACGCGGTCAAGGCGACCGCCTGACGCCCACCGCCTGAACCCGAACCGGTCCCGATTCACGCCCGCGAAACGCCTTCAGGAACCTCGCGCAGGCGCGGCGGATTGTGTATGCTGTTCGCGGCGGTGAAAAAGATGACCCACGTAACATACAAAATTGTGCTTCACGACGACGGCTGGGCTTACACGGTCGACGGCGTGTTTTCAGAGAGCTTTCCGACCCATGCGGCGGCGCTCGCGGCAGCGCGGCGCGCGGCGGTCGAGCAGCGCACGCCCGGCCGGACCGAGGCGATCGAATACGAAGACGCGAACGGCAAGTGGCACACCGAGACCGCCCGCGGCACCGACCGGCCGGACACCGACGTGGTGGACAAGCCCTAGCCGGCTTTCCGGCTCGGCTTTCCGGTCAACTTCAAAAACGGCTTTCGGAAGTTCCAGTCCGCCCCGGACAAAATCCGGGGCGAACATGATGCTGTGCCGCCGCGGAATATCAGAACGGCGACGGATAGAAGTGGCAGCGGTACGGGCCGACGACGAAGTCGCGGAAGCATTTCACGACACCGCGGCGGGTGCGGCGTTCGGCGTACTGCGCCTGCGTAACGTCGGAAACAGCCGATGCGGCCTGCTTCACCGCCGTGCCGCTCGCCGGCGCTGCGCCGGCAGTCTGACAGCAGACAAGACCGATACCGGCCGCGAGGCTCAACGCAAACAAGGTCTTTTGCATGGACATCTCTCCTGTTACCCAAAGCAACTTCACTCACGCCCCGAAACAAACTACCCCGGCGGCGTGCCGTTCCACAACAACTCATGCAGCAGTCAGCGCGCGGCTTTTTTTAGCACCTCGACCCGCAGCGGCAGCATTGCGCCCAGCCAGCAGGCATGCGCAGTGTGGTCGAGGTACTCGTCGCCGGTCTCCGGATGAAGCAGAACGGCAAGGCCGTCGCGATTGAGCATCAGCCACGGCAGGAACGATCCGAGCAGATCCGCCGGAAACGCGATCTGATACATCGATCCGGTGTGCGGCCCAACGAGCTCGTCGTGCCAGCGCCCAAGCGTGGCGCGGGGAAACTCCCCGGCGATGCGCTGCCGCAAACGTTCGGCCGCGGCGCGGGTTTGTTCCGGATCGTAATAGACATGCGCGTGGTAGTACTCAACCGCGCTGCCAGATTTTGCGGCGTCCACCACACCGGCACGATTGTCGGCCATCAGGGAACGGTCCCCTCAATAAGAATAATCAAAGATGTCACCGTTGCCGATCGAAAGATCGATCCCGGGGTCCATCTCCTGGACCAGCGAACCTGCGACCGGTCCGCCATCCGGCCCGGTCGGCATCGGCGGCGCCTGCGGCGGCGACAACAGGGCGCGGTAGTTTGTCATCGCGAGCTCGTCGCCGAGAAACACGCACTTGCAATAGTCGGGATCGGCATAGAGGTAATAGCGCTTCCCGTTTTTGGTTCGCGCGACAAACGTCCGCGCCGGCAACACGCGCAACCGCGCGATCTGCGCCGGCGTATTCGCCGGACGCATGACGAAGCCGACATCCTCGAGCTTCATGTCCCTGCTTTCCTGGCCGGCGCGCGCGGCGCCGCCGGACAGCGCGGCAACCAGCAGGACCGGTATGAGCAGCACGGGCCAAAGCATGGAAGTCCCCCGACAATGCGGCGATGCCGGACCCCGCGGCCCAACGATGCCTGACAGCCGATGCCTAACAGGCACGTGCCAATGCTGCAACGTCGCGGGCCTTGCCGCCAGCGGTCAATATGTCGGCACCGCCGGGCGTCGCGGCTGATAGATGCTCGCCAGCAGAACGGCGAGAATGCCGGTAAGAAAAATGCCGTCGAACGTGCCGGCACCCCCGATCGACGCGACCGGAGCGCCCAGCCCGCGGATCTTGTCCAGGTTGCTCAGATCGGCGCCGATCAGTGTTCCCATGCTGCCGGCGATGTAGGCGAGCGGCGCGGCGTTCTCGCGCGACAGAACAAAAGCGACAATGGCGGTAACGATCGCCGGCCAGAACACCGGCACCGCGATGCCAAGGCCGTGAACCGGAGTGGCGAGCCAGTGCAGCACCAGCGCGACGATCGCGGTCGCAATCGCGCCGCTGAACCACAGCCGGCGGGTGACCAGCAGGTAAAGCGACATCAGCGCCGGGATCACCGCGCCGCCGACATTGACGGCGATCACGGTGCCGCCCCAGTTCTCGATCTGCGGCACGACATACTCCATGCCGAAAAAGTCGATCACCTGATCCGACGCAACAGGCTCCGCCGGCAGCACGGCGACCGGGATGTTGAAATAACTTCCGATCAGCGACCCGAGCAGCAGCAGCGCGGCGGTGGACGAACTGACGCCGAGACTGAGATAGGCCCGGCGCAGCACCCGCAGCACCACCATGACGACGAGCACAACAAGAAACGCGACGATCAGGATCGAGAAGAAGCCGGGTGCGAGCGGCAGATAATGGAAGTGGCTGATTTGCATCGGGGCTGCTCCCCAATAGAGTTGGGTACGAAAGTCCGCGACGGCGGGCGGCGCGGACGTTGAATCCCGGACTTTCCGGACAGGTCGTCCGAGACGGCGAGGTTATCATGACGGAAGCCGCGTCCGTGCGCGAAGTTCCGGTCCGCGAGGTTTCGATGCCGCACGCGGTGCCGGGGCTGTTGAGCTTCGCAGCCGGCTATGTAGACATCTACACGTTTCTCGCACTGTTCGGACTGTTCGTCGCCCAGGTGACCGGAAGTTTCGTCACGGCGGCGGCGGAACTCGTCACCCACGACACCGGCATCACCGGCAAGGTGCTGGCCGTCATTGCCTTCATCCTCGCCGCGGCGTTGACAGCGGGACTGACCGGCTGGCTCCGACATCACGGCCGGGCGGCGTTGCCGTGGCTGCTGGCGTTCGAGACGGTGATTCTCGCGGTGTTTACGATCCTCATGCTGTTCGGCCCGCAGGTCACACGCGTGGAGGACTGGCACGGCATTTTCGCCGGGACGTTCGGGGCGATGGCAATGGGCGCGCAGAGCGTGATCGTGCGGCTTACGATGCGCGGCATTCCCCAGACCAACGTCATGACCGGCAACATGACCCAGATCGGCATCGAGACCACTGCCCTGCTGCTGGCGTGGCGGCGACGAACGCGAAATCCGGGAAACGCGGAGAGCGCGGCCGAATTCGCGGCGGCCCGCGGGCGGCTCTTTGTCGTTCTCGTCATCACCGTCGGATTTCTGCTCGGCGCGATCTGCGGCGCCGTGGCATTCGCGCGCGCGGGCCTTGCCGGCGTGCCACTCGCTGTCATTATCGTCGGAGCGCTGGCGCTGTGGGCGGTCTGGCGCGAACGGCTTGCGTAAACTTCGCCCGCTGTTTTCTTAAAAAAGCGATGCGCCGGGCACGTATCGCAAAAGGGGAGGATGACATGAAGCGAAGCGAAGGCCGGATTCTGACCACGCACGCCGGCAGCCTGCCGCGACCGAATGATCTGGTCGAGCTTTACCGCGACAACGCCCCCGATGGCGTCCTGCTGCCCCGTCTGAAATCGGCGATCGCGGACGTGGTCCGCGAGCAGGCACGACTGGGGGTCGACATCGTCAATGACGGCGAATTCGGCAAGGCGATGCGGCGCGCGACCGACTTCGGGTCGTGGTGGTCCTATGTCTACGACCGGCTGGCCGGTTTCGAACTGCGCGAGGAGCAGGCAAAGAAAGGCCGCGGAGCGTGGACGCATGGCAGCAGGGAGCGCAGGGAGTACGCCGCGTTCTATGCCGAGGACGGCGGCATGGGCAGCGCCGGCGCTGCCGGCAGCAGCAGTTCGCGGATGTTCGGACTGACCTGCACGGGACCGATTAAATACACCGGCCACGCCATCGTGGCGCAGGACATCGCGAACCTTCGCGCCGCGCTCAAGGGCGCGAACACCGAAGAGGCGTTCATGACCGCGGTGTCACCCGCGACCATGCAAATCCTGCCGAACGAATATTACAAAAGCCAGGAGGACTACACTTGGGCGCTCGCCGAGGCGATCCGCGAGGAATACAGGGCGATCGTCGATGCGGGATTCATTCTGCAAATCGACGACCCCGCTCTGGTCGACATCTGGGACTGGTGGTTCTCGCTCGACGGCAATGTCGCAGGCTACCGCAAATGGGCCGCGTTTCAGGTCGAGGCGGTCAATCACGCGCTGGAGGGAATTCCCGAGGACCGCGTCCGCTTTCACATCTGCTGGGGGAGCTGGCACGGGCCGCACAGCGGCGACGTTCCGCTCAAGGACGTGGTCGATCTCCTGATCAAGGTGAAGGCGCAGGCGTATTCGGTGGAGGCCGCCAACGGCCGCCACGAGCATGAATGGAAAGTCTGGACCACGACCAGACTTCCCGACGGCAAGCTGTTGATCCCCGGTGTGGTCGGTCACGCCTCCAACGTGATCGAACACCCGGAACTGGTCGCGGACCGGATTATCCGTTTCGCGCAGGCGGTCGGCCGCGAAAACGTAATCGCCGGCACCGATTGCGGGCTGGGCGGGCGGGTTCATCCCCAGATTGCATGGGGCAAGCTTGCGACCCTCAGCGAAGGCGCCAAACTCGCCAGCAGGGAGCTTTGGCGGTAGCCGGATAAACGATCTGGCGCGGTCAACCTTCTTCCATTACCCAGTGGCGCGGGCAGCGCGGGCTTCGAAGGCGACTGGCGGAGATGCCCGCCGCACCTCCGAAGCACGGCGCCCGTGCAGGATTACAATTGCAGTGCATGGAGCAGTGAATGCCGCAGCATCCCGAAGACGTTATCCAGGGCAAGAAGCGCCCGTTCACCGGCGCCGAGTTTCTGGAATCGCTGCGCGACGGCCGCGAAGTCTACATTTACGGCGAGCGGGTCAAGGACGTCACCACGCACCCGGCACTGCGCAACAGCGCGGCTTCGGTCGCGCTGCTTTACGACGCGCTGCATGACAGCGAAACCAAAGACGCGCTCACTTCGCCGACCGATACCGGCTCGGGCGGCTATACCCACAAATTCTTCAAGGCGGCGAAATCCCGCGAAGAAGTCATCGCGCAGCGCGATGCCATCGCCGCCTGGGCGCGTATTACCTACGGCTGGCTCGGCCGCAGCCCGGATTATAAGGCGGCGTTCCTCAACACGCTCGGCGCCAATGCGGAATTCTACGGCAAGTTCGCCGACAACGCGCGCGCCTGGCATAAACGCGGGCAGGAAGCCGTGCTGTTTCTCAATCACGCGCTGGTCAATCCGCCGATCGACCGCGACAAGCCGGCGGAGCAGGTCAAGGACGTCTTCATCACCATCCAGAAAGAGACCGACGCCGGCATCTATGTGTCGGGCGCCAAGGTGGTGGCGACCAATTCGGCGCTGACGCATTACAATTTCCTCGGCCAGAACATGAGCGCCGGAGATCACCGACCCGAGCATGGTGGTGATGTTCATCGCGCCGATGAACACGCCGGGCATCAAGCTGATCTGCCGGCCGTCCTACGAAATGGCCGCGGCCGCCACGGGCTCGCCGTGGGATTATCCGCTGACGTCGCGGTACGACGAGAACGACGCGATCTTCGTGTTCGACAACGCGTTCATCCCCTGGGAGAACGTGATCATCCATCGCGACGTCGACCGGCTGAAGCGGTTTCTATCCGCAGTCCGGGTTCTTCAACGGCTTCACGTTCCAGGGCTGCACCCGCCTCGCGGTGAAACTCGATTTCATCGCCGGCCTGCTTTACAAGGCCGCGCGCGCCACCGGCGTCGAGGGTTTTCGCGGCGTGCAGGCCCAGATCGGCGAAGTGATCGGCTGGCGCAATCTGTTCTGGTCGCTCACCGACGCGATGGCCTGCAACCCCGACGCCCTGGGTCAACGGCGCGGTGCTGCCCAATGCTCGGGGCTCGGCGACCTACCGGCTGTTCATGACCGAGGCCTATCCGGCGGTGCGCAACATCGTCGAGAAGGTGATCGCGTCGGGCCTGATCTACCTTCCTTCGCACGCGCGCGACTTCAAGAACCCGGACATCGACAAATATCTGGCGCGCTATGTGCGCGGCTCGAACGGCATCGACTACAAGGAGCGCATCAAGATCATGAAGCTGCTGTGGGACGCCATCGGCACCGAATTCGGCGCCCGCCACGAGCTTTACGAAATGAACTATTCCGGCAGCCACGAACTGATCCGCGATTTTCCAGCTCCAGCAGGCGCAGGGCAACGGCGACACTGAAAGAGATGGAAGCGCTGGTCGACCAATGCATGGCCGATTACGACGAGAACGGCTGGACGCATCCGGCCTACCACGACGACAAGGACATTTGCATCGTCGACTAAGGGAAAGCTGTGAGCGCGTGACCGCGCGCAGCCGGCCCCGCCTCACGGCCCGCGTCGAAGCCGACCGTGATGCGGACCTGCAGCGTGTCCTCGCCGGCCGAGACCGGCACCGGCGAGGCAGCAGGCTCGCCGCCCGCATCAGTTTCATCTCGACGGGCGGGGCATAGCCGGAATCCTCCGTGATCCACACGACGCGGCCGAGCGTTCGAGCCCGGCCGGCATGCGCATAAACCTCGGCCTTGCGCCGCGCGTCGGCGATCGCCGCCTCGCGTGCCGCGTCGAGTATCTTCGACATGTCGGCGTGCAAAAATTCCACGTTGCCGATGTCGGTCGCGCCGGTTGAGATCAGCCGATCGAGAATGTCGCCGACTTTTGCGGTCTGGCGCACGGTCACGGCGACCTGGTTGGAAACGGCAAAACCGGTCAGCTTCTGCTCGGCGCCGGGCTGCGGTGAGGCATAAACCGGAAGCACCGAAAACTGCGACGTCTGGATATCTTTTTGCTCGATGCCGGCGTCGGTGAGCGCAGCGATCACGGCGGTCATCAGTCTGGTATTGGCCTCGGTGGCTTCTTTGGCGGTTTTTGCACGCGTTGTTACGCCAGCCCTGATCCGCGCGTAATCGGGCGGCACGCTGATGTTGCCCTCGCCGGTAACGACCACGCGCGCATCCGGCCGCGACTGGGGCTGCTGCGCCTGCGCCTGCATCGTCGCGACGAAAATGGCAGCCGCGAAGGTCACGCCGCCGGACAGGCGCCGAAGGAATGCAAACCGGACAGCAAACGCCGCACAGCGGCTCGACGTACCCATTTCCACCTCCATCAGCGTGAACCCGGCGCGACCCTTCCCGCTTATGCCCCTTTTTTTCGGGCCGAATAAGGCGCAGGCCGACGTCTGGCGGACGCTGATGTGTGGTGAAGCTCAGGAAAATGCGCCGGGCGGGTCAGCCGAATGACCCGCCCGGCGAACAATCAGGCAGGCTGCGAAACCTTCGCCAGCGCCGGATAGTCGGTGTAGCCCTTCGCCCCGGGCGTGTAGAACGTCTCGGGATCGGGTGCATTGAGGGGGGCGCCGGCCTTCCAGCGATCCGCGAGATCGGGATTTGCCAGCAACGGACGCCCCACCGCGATCAAATCGGCCTTGCCGGCAGCGAGATCGCTTTCCGCGCGCGCGGCATCGTAACCGCCGGAAAGGATCAGCGCGCCTTTGAACTCCTTGCGGAAGGTGTCTTTGATCGACTGCGGTACCGGCGGTGCGCCCATCGACGAATGATCGACGAGATGGACGTAGAGCAATCCCAGCGCACTGAGCTGGCGCGCCAGATAGGCATAGTCCGATTCCATCTCCGGATAGAGCGCCATGTCGTTGAACGCGCCGTAAGGTGACAGACGGATGCCGACTTTGTCCTTACCGATCGCCGCGATCACGGCTTTCGCGACTTCAAGCCCGAAGCGTGCGCGGTTCTCGATCGACCCGCCGTAGCTGTCGCTTCGCTGGTTGGAATTCGGGCGGAGGAACTGCTCGATCAGATATCCGTTGGCACCGTGCAACTCGACGCCGTCGAAACCGGCGGCCACGGCATTCTTCGACGCCTGTACGTATTCCGCGATAGTGTTCTTGATGTCAGCGTCGCTCATCGCCTCCGGCGCGGGATGCGGCTGGGGACCCTTGGAGTCGGTGTAGATTTCACCCGCGGCGGCGACCGCCGACGGCCCGACGACACGCGCGCCGGCCGGCAGATTCAGCGAATTTCCGATCCGCCCGGTGTGCATCAACTGCAGGAAAATCTTCGAGCCCTTCGCGTGAACCGCGTCGGTCACGCGTTTCCAGCCTGCGGTCTGTTCCTTCGAAAATGCACCGGGAATTCGGGGATAACCAAGACCGTTTGGCGATGGTGACGTGCCCTCGGTGATGACCAGGCCGGCGGACGATGCGCGCTGCGCGTAATACTCGACCATCAGGTCGTTCGGAACATTGCCGGTGGCCCGATTGCGGGTCAGAGGCGACATGACCAGACGATTTTTCAATGTGAGCGGACCAAATTTGATCTGCGAAAACAGTAGCGACATGGATATTTCTCCAACTGTGGGTAAACCGGCCCGGCGGTTACAGGGAGATGGTGCGGCGCACAAGAGCGTACAAGTGTCGCGACCGGGCAAGGTGCTATGGGTTTCACATTACGGCCGTGCGACGCGAATGTCCGCGGGAGCGCCTGAAAGATGCACCGCCGTCAAATCGGCGCAGGAATCAGAACGATTTTCTATTTGATGCGCAAATCGGACGGCGATCTTGCCACGCCGTCTGGATGCGGCACCGGCGCGCGTGCCTGTGCATGGCAGCACTTCATTTCTTGCCCAGGCTAACGCGTGTTACCGCCCGGGATCATCGGTGTTACTGTCCCGTTTCGAGCCACATCCGCTCGCGCGCGTAAAAGACTTCCAGCAGATCGGGGCGAACCGGACGAGATCGACGGTCTCCGTGCTGTCGGGCAGGCGCTCGACCCTCGTCCGGGAACGCTGTGCCGGTCATCGTCGCCCTCCCGGTTTGCGCGCAGCGCAACGCGCACCCATCAAAAGGAAATGCGAAGAATGTGCGCGCCGCGTTGCCGCCCGCGTTCCGCATCAAACAATTCGGCGGCCGAACCCCGGGTCCGGCCGCCGATCGGCGCAATCGCGCTGGAAAGCCTGAGGCTTAGTTTGGCCAGCACCGGGCGCGGTCCGGGCCGAGATGATATCCCCTCGGGCACACCGCACCGCGCGCCATCGGATGACAACGGCCATCCAGGCTGCGCCACCAGCCGCGGCCGCAGCCTTCGGCAACTTTAACGATCGAATCGTTGGCGACGCCAAGCTGCGACGGGGTAACCCCGGCGCTTGCGGCAGTCGCCAGACCTGCAACCAATGCAGCGCTCAACATAAGTGTGCGAATCATCCTCTGTTCCTTCCTGGCCAATATTGCCGGCCTTTTGCGGCTGCCGGCGCGCGTCATAAAACACTCAGGGAATGAATGGAGCCTGAACAGACCGGCAACGCGAAACGGGTTTTGCCGCCGGCGATGCCATGAGAATGCTAATGTCGGCCCCCTGCTACCAGCCCCGCTTCCCCGCTGATACGGACGGCGACAGGGCGTCCAAATTGCCCACCAGCGCGCGGCGTCCGAAATATGGTCGCACCAGCGGCGGAAGCGCAGGACGGCGGTCTCGATCAGCATCGAGGCTTCGGCACGCTGATGCTGCATGCCCGGCACGGTCCTGCATCCCGGCAGCCGCGCTTGATGCCGCGGCCCAACCCGGCCTTTCGTTGATCACCCAATCCTCCTCGAACAGCCCGACGAACAAAAAATTGGCCCCTGCGGTACCGCGCGAAACGATGGCGGCGGGCTTGACCCGACAGTCTTTCGTCCGGCAAATAATGAAAGAAAAGGCCGGATTTGGCAGTTTCGCCGTCATCACCATGTGCATCGGCGGCGGCATGGGTGCGGCGGGCCTGTTCGAGATCAACCGGCTGTTGCTCATACCCCGGCAGCCGGGAAGCCGCGCGAAGCCTGCATCGAGGAGCGCATCATGGACCTTCGATTCACGCCGGAAGAAATCGCGTTCCGCGACGAAGTGCGCGGCTTCATGAAGCAAAAGCTGCCGGCCGCGATCCGCACGAAGATGATCGAAGGCCGCCGGCTCGACAAAGACGATCTCGTCACCTGGCAGCGCATCCTCAACGCCAAAGGCTGGGCGGTGCCGCACTGGCCGGCCGAATGGGGCGGCACCGGCTGGGGACCGGTCGAGATTTATCTGTTTCGCGACGAGATGCAGCAGGCGCCGGCCCCCGAGCCTCTGCCGTTCGGCGTCAACATGCTCGGCCCGGTTCTGATCGCCTTCGGCAACGAAGAACAGAAGAAGCGGTTTTTGCCGCGCATCGCCAATCTCGATGACTGGTGGTGCCAGGGCTTCTCCGAACCAGGCTCGGGCTCCGACCTTGCGTCGCTGAAAACCTCGGCAAAACGCGAGGGCGGGCACTACGTGGTCAACGGCCAGAAAACCTGGACCACGCTCGCGCAGTATGCCGACTGGATTTTCTGTCTGGTGCGCACCGATCCGGCGGCGAAGAAGCAGGAAGGGATTTCGTTCCTGCTGATCGACATGAAGTCGCCGGGCATCACCGTGCGCCCCATCCAGACCATCGACGGCGGGCACGAAGTCAACGAGGTCTTCTTCGACGACGTGAAAGTACCGGCGGAAAATCTGGTCGGCCAGGAAAACCGCGGCTGGGACTACGCCAAATTCCTGCTCGGCAACGAGCGCACCGGCATCGCGCGCATCGGCATTTCCAAGGCGCGCATTCGCCGGCTGAAAGAGCTTGCCGCGATCGAGCAGTCTGGCGGCAGGCCCCTGATCGCCGACGAACGCTTCCGCGCCAAAATCGCGGAGGTCGAAGTCGCACTCAAAGCGCTGGAGATGACGCAACTGCGTGTGGTGGCGGCGGCCGCCGCCGAACGCACCCGCAGCAACAAACCCGATCCGGCTTCGTCGATTCTCAAGATCAGGGGATCGGAGATTCAGCAGACGATCACCGAACTGCTGCTCGAGGTCGTCGGACCTTACGCCCTGCCCGATCAGACCCCGCACGATGAAAGCGACCGCTGGAACGAACCGCCGGTCGGCCCGGACTGGGCCGGCCCGCTGGCGCCGCAGTATTTCAACTACCGCAAGACATCGATCTACGGCGGCTCGAACGAAATTCAGAAAAACATCATCGCGAAGGCGATACTGGGATTGTGAACCGGGATTGTGACGCGGTCCGTGCCATTCGGCAGCGGGCGAATAACAGGCACGTGCAAGAGTTGACGTGGAAGAGCTGACGTGGAGGAGCTGAAATGGACTTCGCGCTGACCGAAGAACAGCAGCTTCTGCAACACAGCGTCGAGCGTCTGTTTGCCGATCACTATGCGTTCGAAGCGCGCAGGCGTTACGCGCAGGAGCCCGGCGGCTGGAGCCGCGCGATGTGGAAGCAGTACGCCGAACTCGGGCTTCTTGGCCTGCCCTTCGCCGAAGAGCATGGCGGCTCGGCCGGCGGGCCGGTCGAGACCATGATCGTCATGGAGCAGATCGGCCGCGTGCTGGCGCTCGAGCCGTGGCTCGCGACCGTCGTGCTTGGCGGCGGGCTTATCAACCTCGGCGGCAGCGGAGCGCTTCGGGCAGAGCTGATCCCGCGCATCGCCAGCGGCGATCTGGTGCTCGCGTTCGCGCACGCGGAACGTCAGGCGCGCTATAATCTCGCGGACGTCGCAAGCTCCGCGCGGCGCGATGGTGGCGGTTATGTGCTCGACGGCGCCAAGAGCCTGGTTCTGCACGGCGACAGCGCGGACAAATTCATCGTTTCGGCCCGCCTTTCCGGCGGCCAGCGCGACCGCGACGGCATCGGACTTTTTCTGGTCGACGCCCGCGCGAACGGCGTTGCGGTGCGAGGCTACGGCACGGTGGACGGACTGCGCGCGGCAGAGGTTACGCTGACCGGTGTGCGCGCCGATGCCGCCACCGCAATCGGCGAACCCGGCGCGGCGTTCCCGCTGATCGAACGCGTTGCCGATGCGGCGATGGCCGCGCTGTGCTCCGAAGCCGTCGGCGCCATGACGGCGATGCAGGAAACCACCGTCGAATACATGAAGACGCGCAGACAGTTCGGCGTCGCCATCGGCAGCTTCCAGGCCCTGCAGCACAGCGCGGCCGAAATGCTGATCGCGGTCGAGCAGGCGCGCAGCATGGCGATGCTGGCGACCATGATGGTGGCCGAAGACGATCCGCGCGAACGCCGCTCGGCGATTTCGGCAGCGAAGGTGCAGACCGGCCGCTCCGGCCGCAGCGTCGGCCAGTCGGCGATCCAGATTCACGGCGGTATTGGCATGACGATGGAGGCCAGCGTCGGGCACTACTTCAAGCGGGTCACCATCATCGACACGCTGTTCGGCGACGCCGACCATCACCTCGGCCTGCTGGCAGCCTCAGGCGGCCTGATCGCCTGAGCCAATGCCCCGATGCCTGCCGCGTCATCCGCGGCGGAAAACCACGCTGAGATTGTTGGCCGGCATTTGCACCGTCTCGACCGGCACAAAGCCGTGACGCGCGGCCAGTTCCGTCACCTTGCCGAGGTCGCGGATACCCCACGCCGGATTCTGCGCGCGCAGCCAGGTGTCGAACTCCTCATTGCCTGGCGCGGTGTGGCGGCCATCGATCCGAAAGGGGCCGTAGAGAAAAAGAATGCCGCCGGTACGCACGACACGGCCGGCTCCGCGGATCAAACCCTCGGCCGCCTCCCAGGGGGCGATATGGATCATGTTGTTGCAGACGACGGCGTCGGCGCGCGCGACCGGCCACGTCTGCGATGTCACGTCGAGCCGCACCGGCGCGAGCAGGTTGGGCGCGGCACCCGCCGCGCGATGCGCGGCAATGCTGGCGAGCGCCGAAGCCGCCATATCGGTCGGCTGCCACGAAAGGGCGGGAAGGCCGCCGGCAAAGAACACCGCGTGCTCGCCGCTGCCGCTCGCGATCTCGACCACGAGCCCCGCAGGCGGCAGCACGCGCCCGAGCACAGCGAGGATCGGCCCCCGGTTGCGCGGCACGTGAGCGTGGTAGAGGCGCGAATCGGATGCGTCCGGCATATGTCTGCCTGCGCGGCGTCGCCTGCAAAGGGGCGCCTACAAAGGGATGGCGTAGTAGCCGAGGGCTTCTTCCAGTTCTTCCTGCTCGTACCCGAAGTGCGACCGTACCACGCGCTCCAGCGCGACGAACGCCTTCTTCAGCTCCGCGAACGTTTCGCCGTCCGGCTGGGCGACTGCGCTTTGCGCCGCGTGCTCCAGACTTTCCAGAAGCTGATGAATGATCGAATGTTCCTGACGAAGGCGGTCGATCACGCGCCGCAATCCGGCGCCGGCCTGATACAGCGCGGGAAACATGGTGTGATCCTCGATCGTGTGATGCAGCGTCAGCATCCGGCACTCGCGGCCGCAGAGATTGCCGAACAGCCTGAAGTTGTCGGTCATCTCCATCGACGAGACCGCATCGAGCAGCGTCTGCGCACTTTCGGCGCCGGCCTCGACCTCTTCCATCACCGACCGCACCTCATCCACCTGGTCGAGATGGTATTCATGGATCATCGCCAGCCTCTGGCCGAGCCGCCGCTGCAGCGGGGTAACACCTTCGATTTTCGGAGCCTTCGGACGGGTGGCGTCATCAAGCAACGTGATTGTCCTGCGCTCGCCAGTCATGCCGCCTGCGTGTTTTGTCTCAAAGGGTCGTATGCCGGCGCTGATATGATCGGTCCCCGGAGCGGGCACAAGGGTCGAAGGCGCTCGTTCCGGAGCGCCACGCGGCGGCCGGGCTCCGCCGGGTCCCGGAATGGCGGCGCCGCGGTGCCGCCGGCCAAACCCGCCGTTGACCGCCCGCGCCCTTTCGTGTCACGTCGCCGGCCTTGGAAGAAGCTGGAAATGATCGCGATTTCGCATGGCTATTGAGCGCTACAACGCCGTCGAGGCGGAGGCCCGCTGGCAGAAACTCTGGGACGAGCGCGGCATCTTTGCGACGCGCAACGACGACCCGCGGCCGAAATACTACGTGCTGGAAATGTTTCCCTACCCTTCCGGGCGCATCCATATGGGGCACGTGCGCAACTACACCATGGGCGACGTGGTGGCGCGGGTGAAGCGGGCGACGGGCTTTGCCGTGCTGCACCCAATGGGCTGGGATGCGTTCGGCCTGCCGGCGGAGAACGCCGCCGCCGAACGCAAAATCCATCCCAAAGCGTGGACCTACGACAACATCGCGGCGATGAAGGCGCAGCTCAAATCGATGGGGCTGTCGCTTGACTGGAGCCGCGAAATCGCGACCTGCGATCCGGCCTATTACAAACACCAGCAGAAGATGTTCCTCGACTTCCTGGCGCGCGGGCCTGGTCGAGCGGCGCAAGTCGAAGGTGAACTGGGACCCGGTCGATCGGACTGTGCTCGCGAACGAGCAGGTGATCGACGGCCGCGGCTGGCGCTCCGGCGCGGTAATCGAGCAGCGCGAGCTGACGCAGTGGTTTTTCAAGATCACCGATTACTCGCAGGATCTGCTGGACGCCCTCGATCGGCTCGACCGCTGGCCGGAAAAAGTGCGGCTGATGCAGAAGAACTGGATCGGCCGCTCCGAGGGGCTTCTGGTCCGTTTCGCCCTCGACCCGGCCACGGCGCCCGGCCACGCGAGCGAACTGGAAGTGTTCACGACGCGGCCCGACACTCTGTTCGGCGCCAAATTTCTGGCGCTGGCGCCGGACCATCCGCTCGCTGCAACGGCGGCGAAGAACAATCCGGCGCTCGACCGCTTTCATCGAAGAGTGCCGCCATCGCGGAACGGCGCAGGCCGCGATCGATACCGCGGAGAAGGTGGGGTTCGACACCGGCATCAAGGCGATGCATCCGTTCGATCCGTCCTGGACGCTGCCGGTCTATGTCGCCAATTTCATCTTGATGGAATACGGCACCGGCGCCATTTTTGGCTGCCCGGCGCACGATCAACGCGACCTCGACTTCGTCAACAAATACGGCCTCGACAATACGCCGGTGGTGTGCCCGCCGGGCGTCGACCCGGCAACCTTCGTCATTACCGATACCGCCTATGACGGCGAAGGCCGCATGATCAATTCGCGCTTTCTCGACGGCATGACGATTGCCGAGGCAAAGCAGGAAGTCGCGCGGCGGCTGGAAAAAGAACGGGCCGGCGGCCGGCCGGTGGCGCAACGCCAGGTGAATTTCCGGCTGCGCGACTGGGGAATTTCGCGGCAGCGTTATTGGGGCTGCCCGATTCCGGTGATCCATTGCGAATCCTGCGGCGTGGTGCCGGCTGCCGAAACGGATCTGCCGATCACGCTGCCCGAGGATGTGACGTTCGACCGGCCGGGCAATCCGCTCGACCGCCACCCGACATGGAAACACGTCAGGTGTCCGCAATGCGGCGCGCCAGGCCACGCGCGAAACCGACACCATGGACACCTTCGTCGATTCGTCCTGGTATTTTATCCGCTTCACCGATCCCTGGATAACGACCGCGCCGACCGACCGCGAGGTCGCCGACGCGTGGATGCCGGTCGATCAATATATTGGCGGCATCGAACACGCGATTTTGCATCTGCTCTACAGTCGCTTTTTTACCCGGGCGATGCGCAGGACCGGCCATGTCGGGCTCGACGAGCCGTTCGCCGGCCTGTTCACCCAGGGCATGGTGGTGCACGAGACCTACCGGCGCTCGGACGGAGAATGGGCCTCGCCCGCCGAAGTGACGATCGAAACCCAGGGCGACGTTCGGCGCGCCACCCTGACCAGAACCGGCGAACCGGTCGAGATCGGCCCGATCGAGAAAATGTCGAAATCGCGGCGCAACACCGTCGATCCCGACGACATTATCGGCAGCTACGGCGCCGACGTGGCGCGCTGGTTCATGCTGTCGGATTCGCCCCCGGAGCGCGACGTCGAACTGGACCGAACAGCGGCGTGCAGGGCGCCGGCGGTTTGTGCAGCGGCTGTGGCGGCTTGTCGGCGAGGCGGCCGAAGTCAGCCAGCGCCGCGCCGGCCGAACGGCCCCAAAGCTTTGGTCCGGCCGCCGCCGCTCTGCGCAAGGCCACCCATCAGACGCTGCGCCAATTACAGATGACATTGAAAAGCTGCACTTCAATGTTTGCGTGGCGCACATTTACGAGTTCGCCAATATGCTCGGTACGGCGATTGGCGATATCGGGTGGGGACGATCCGGGCGGCCAACCAGCCGCGCGCCGATCTTTGCTGGGCCATGCGGGAAGCGGTTAATATTTTCGTGCAACTCTTCAATCCGATGATGCCGCATCTGGCCGAGGAATGCTGGGCCGCGCTGGGCCACGATTCCCTGGTCGCGGAAGCGCCTGGCCGCAGGCCGAGCCCGACTTGCTGGTCGAGCATACGATCACGCTTCCGGTCCAGATCAACGGCAAAAAGCGCGCCGACGTGACCGTGCCGCGGAGCGCCGCGAAGGCCGATATCGAGGCTGCCGTGCTGGCGCTGGATGCGGTAAAAAAGGCGCTGGACGGCAAGGTGCCGAAGAAGGTGATCATCGTGCCGCAACGGATCGTCAATGTGGTGGCGTGATCTCCTCAATCGCTGGCGCAAACCGCGGCGCCTCGTCGTCGCCTGCGTGCCAGGCGGGCCTGACCGCCGGCTGCTGGCAACCGCTCTACGGCACGCCGCCCGCGCGTTAACGTCGATAGCGTCTACGACAAATTTGCTCGCCATCGAGATCCCGCCGATCGCCGCCACCCAAGGGCACGCCTGCCGAACGCGTCGCGGTCGGCATGTTCAACGCGCTGCAATTCGATTTGCACGGCGGCGCAGCCGCGATGCGCGCCGACCTACCGGCTCTCGGTCAATGTCGGAACCTCGCAATTTACCGCGGTGCTCGACCCGACCACCGGCCGGCCGAATACGCAGATCGATGCGGTCATCGCCAGCTTATCAGCTGATCGAGATCGCGACCGGCAAGGTCGTGGTCCGGACAAGCTTCTCGCATGTCGACTATGACATTCCGGGCTCCCAGCAGCGCTTCGCCGGACAGCGCGCGCAGCGCGACGCCGAAGACCGCGCGATCGCTTGTCGCCGAGACCATCAGAACCGGCTGGCGTCTTATTTCGTCGCCGGCACCTAGACGGATGATCGCAGCCGGGCCGGTTCGTCCGCATCTTGCCGCCGCGCACAGCGGGTCTGACTATCTGACCGCACTCTGTTCTGATCGCTAACGTTTCTCCGGAGTTCGCACGCGCCTAATGGTCGCGCTCAAAGGTCAGGACGATCGACAGGTTTCGTGGCGCGTCCCGATCCGGCGCGGCCGGTCGTTCTGGTCTTCGGCCAGGACGCCGGCCTTGTCAGCGAGCGCGTCAGACGCTCGTCAAGGCGTCGGTCGACGACCCCGACGATCCGTTTTCGCTGGTGCGGCTCGACGGCGACGAAGTCGCCGCCGATCCGGCCGCGCTTGTCGAGGAGGCGCAGACCATTCCGCTGTTCGGCGGCCGGCGCGCGGTCTGGGTTAAAGCCGGCAGCCGCAACTTCGCGCCGGCGGTCGAAGCGCTGCTCGGCGCTGCCGACAAGCGAATGCCGCGTCGTGATCGAGGCCGGCGACCTTCGCCGCACGTCGCCGCTGCGCGCGGTGTGCGAGCGCGCCAAGAATGCCGCGGCGCTGCCCTGCTATGCGGACAACGAGCGCGATCTGGAGCGCTGATCGACGCCGAAATGCGCGCCGCCGGGCTTGTCGCTTACACCAGACGCCGCGCGACTTGCTTGTCCCGCTGCTTGGCGGCGACCGCGCCGGCTCCCGCAACGAAATTGCGCAAGCTCGCGCTCTATGCGCACGGCCGCGGCAAGATGGGCGTCGACGATGTGACTGCGATGGTTTCCGACGCTTCCGGCCTCGGCGCTCGACGAACTTGTCGACGCGGCGTTTGCCGGCCGACCGGCGGAACTCGAGACGCTGCTGGCCAAGGCCTGCGCGAGGCCGGCACGTCCGCTGGCTCGATTTTGTTTGCCGCCCAGCGCCAGCGTCGCCCAGCTGCACAAGTGGCGCACGGCAATCGATGACGGCGCGCTGTTCGATGGACCGCCTGCTCCCGCCACTGCATTTCAAGCGCAAGCTTCGGGTCGAGACAGCGCTGCGGCAGTGGAGCGCGGCGCGGCTTGAAGCGGTGATGGGCGAACTCGCGGACGCCGTGCTGGTGTCGCGAAAGATGTCCGTCTCGCCGAAGCCGTTGCCGGGCGCGTGCTGCTGTCGATCGCGGCGAGAGCGCGGCGCCGCGCGGCGTAGCCGGGCCGGCCGCCGCGTCCGTTCAGGTCGGGTTTTCCAGGCTGAAGGTCTGCGTGTCGTCGTCGTAGGCGAACGCTTCGGCGTAGCGCGCCCATGCGGTCACCGAGCGCAGCGTCTCCTCGGCATCGTCGGTGCCCATATGGTCTTCCAGTTCGTCGAGGAAGCGGCTTTTCGGCGCGGTGTGATTGCGCGCGCTCCTGCAGAACGCGGCGGATATGCGCGGCGATCGGCACACAGGCGAGAAGCTGGCGCTGGAAGATCCGCTTGCGATTGTCGTTATCGGCGTCGACGAACTGCCTGGCGAGATCGGTCAGCTTGATGTCGCCGCCTTCGATCTCCACGAGATGCATCATCTGCAGCGCGTCCGCGACCGGAAACAGCTTGTCGATTTCGAGATGCTCGTTCCGCGGCGATCACCGGCAGGTCGGCCTTGCCGTTGTAAGGTTCGGCGGCGAGCGTTTCGAGCAGGCCGGACAGCAGATTGGCGGACACGCGCGGCAGGATCGTGTCGAGAGTCGCCGCCACGGCCGTTCGCGGCCGATTCGGCACGGCGCCGGCGTCCGCGCCGTCATCGCCTCGTAGATTTTCTCGACCAGATCGTGAAATCTGCGGGTCGAGCCGGTTGCGCGGCTGCTTCAGATCGACGGATATCTCGCGGATGATCCGCCCCGGATTGGTCGAGAACAGCAGGATGCGGTCGCACATCAGGACCGCCTCCTCGATATTGTGGGTCACCAGAACGACGCCTTTGATCGGCAGCTTGCCTTCGCCCCACAGCTCCAGAAAGTCGGTGCGCAGTGTTTCCGCGGTCAGCACGTCGAGCGCGGAAAACGGCTCGTCCATCAGCAGAATGTTCGGATGGACCACGAGCGCGCGGGCGAAGCCGACGCGCTGGCGCATGCCGCCGGACAGTTCGCGCGGATAGGCCAATTCGTAACCGTCGAGGCCGATCAGATCGATCGCCGCCAGCGCGCGGCTGCGAATTTCCGGCTCCGGCAGGCCGAGCGCTTCGAGACCGAGCTGCACGTTTTCCAGAACCGTCAGCCACGGAAACAGCGCGAATGACTGGAACACCATGGCGATGCCTGGCGCCGGCGCGATCACCGGCTGGCCGAGATACGTGACCGTGCCGGACGACGGCGGGATCAAACCCGCGATCGAGCGAAGCAGAGTCGACTTTCCCGACCCGGTGCGGCCCAGCAACCCGACGATCTGGCCCTGCTCCAGTTTCAAATCGATGCCGTCGAGCACCAGAAGCTCGCCGCCATCAGCGCGCGGAAAGGTCTGACGAAGCGAATGGATGTCGAGAAGGGCGGCGCTCATGGACACCTCAACTGGAAACAGTACCGGCGAAATCTCAACCGAGGCGGAACTTGCGTTCCGCGTACAGATAAAGCGGACGCCAGAACAGCCGATTGATCAGAACGACGAAAATGCTCATCATCGCGATGCCGAGCACGATGTGATGGAAATCGCCGGCCTCGGTCTGCCGGGCAATGTAGGCGCCCAGCCCTTCGGCTTCGAGGTGTTCGTTACCCCACGACGCAACCTCGGCGACAATGCTCGCATTCCACGATCCGCCCGACGCGGTGATCGCGCCGGTAATGTAATACGGCATCACTGCGGGAAGCGCGATCCGCCGCCACCACAGCCAGCCGCGGACCCGAAAGTTGACGCCTGCGGCGCGCAGTTCGGCCGGGATCGCCGCAGCGCCGGCAACCACGTTGAACAGAATGTACCATTGCGTTCCGAGGATCATCAGCGGGCTCAGCCAGATATTCGGATCGAGCCTGAACGCGACGATGCCGGAGACCGCAATTGGAAACAGCAGGTTCGCCGGAAACGCGGCGAGGAACTGGGCCACCGGCTGCACCATGTTGGCGGCCCTTGGCCGCGTGCCGACCCAAACCCCGATCGGCACCCAGATCACGCTCGCCGCTGCGATCAGCACCACGATCCGGCACAGGGTGGCCAACCCGAGCACCAGCACCGTGCCGGCATCGGCCAGCGTGATGTCCTCGATGACAAAGCTCACGATCTGCCACAGCGCGAGCAGGGCGATTGCAACCACGATGGCCGCCCATTGAAACGTTACCCAGCCATGCCGCCGCACTGCGGGCGGCTTTGGCTCGGCGGGCTTCGACCAGCGCGCCAGCAGCAGCCGCCGCCACAGCCTCGCGAACGGGCGGATCAGCCGGTCGACCAGGCCTGAACGGCGCAGAACGTCCAGCACCCATGAATGCGGCGGCAATACACCGGCTTCCTGCTCGAACCGGAAGCGGTCCGCCCAGGCGACCAGCGGGCGAAACACCAGCTGGTCGTAGATCAAAATGACGATCAGCATGGTGAGGATGGCGTAGCCGACCGCGGCCAGATCCTGATGCTCGATCGCGAGCGCGATATAGGAGCCGACCCCGGGCAGCGTGATCGTCGTGTTACCGACGCTGATTGCCTCGGAAGCGACCACGAAGAACCAGCTTCCGGACATCGACATCATCATGTTCCAGATAAGCTGCGGCATCGCGTACGGGACGTCGACCCGCCAGAAGCTCATCCATGGACTGAGTCGAAAGTTGCGGGAGGCTTCGACCAGCTCCGACGGCACCGTGCGCAGCGACTGGTAGAAGCTGAACGCCATATTCCAGGCCTGGCTGGTGAAAATCGCGAAGATGGCGGCGAATTCCGCACCGAGCACGCGTCCCGGCGCCAGCGCCATGAAGAACACGATCGTGATCGAGATGAAGCCGAGGATCGGCACCGACTGCAGGATATCGAGCAGCGGAACGAGCAGCCGTTCGGCCTGCTTGTTCTTGGCTGCGAACGTCGCATAGGTGAACGTGAACAGCAGCGACAGCATCATCGCTATCAGCATGCGAAGCGTGGTGCGCGCGGCGTATTCCGGCAGGTTGGCCGGATCGAGCGAGACCGGCGTGAGCTGGAGTTCGGTCAACGGCTGAAACAGGTGCCGGCTCGCCTCGCCGAGGAAGATCAGCAGGCCGAAGATCAGCATGACCGCGATCACGTCCCAGCGGCTGAAAAAGCGCGCCCAGCCCCCAACTGAAATCGGTACGTTCAGTCGCATGACGGTGCGGTCCAGTCCGTTTCGCTGCTGTCACAGGATCTTCATAAAAATCGCGGCCCTGAACGCAACATCGGCCGCGAGTTTCGCGCGACCACATAACACCGGCGTGGCGTCATTCAAACATTATTGCGCGTAAAAACTTCCGCGGACGGACGCACTTCCCGGTACGCGCGGCGTATGGGTCAGGGCCGGGCGAAATCGCGTTTGCCGCGCGGAACCATCCGCGCTGCGTGCGGGTTCGAGACCGGTTGCGGCGCCGAACCGGAGGCCGCATAACTTTACCGCAGCTTCACGTCGGGGCGCGCATTGGGCGAAACACTGAACAAACAGACCATCATCCTGCCCGACCGGATCGGCGGCGAAGTCGCGGTCGCCGGCGAGGCATGGCACGCGGGCGCCAATACCCGGCGGCTGTGGCGCGCCGACGCAGCGCTCTGGACCGGCCGCGACGAAAGCTCCTGGCTCGGCTGGCTCGATATCGCCGGCCAGGAGTTGCGCGAAGCCGGAGCGCTGGAGGAGTTTGCCCGCGACGTTCGTGCCGCGGAGTTCACCGATGTCCTGCTGCTCGGCATGGGCGGATCGAGCCTGGGGCCCGAGGTTCTCGCCAGAAGCCTTCGCGCAGCGCCGGGATTTCCGAAACTGCACGTCCTCGATTCCACCGATCCGCGTCGGGTGCGGCGTTTCGGGCGCAGCATCGATATCGCGCGCACTTTGTTCATCGTCTCGAGCAAATCCGGCACCACGCTCGAAACCGACGTGCTGATGGAATATTTTTTCGCGGGCGCCACCCAGGCCCGCGGAGCGGCGGCGGCCCGGCAGTTCGTCGCCATCACCGATCCCGGCAGCCGGCTGCAGAGCATCGCGGCCGAGCGCGGGTATCGCCACGTGTTCGCTGGCGTTCCCGGCATCGGCGGCCGTTATTCCGTGCTGTCCAAATTCGGCCTGGTGCCGCTGGCGGCGACCGGCCATGACGTCGGCGCCTTTCTCCGCTCGGCGGGCGTCATGGCCCAGGCCTGCGGCCCGGACGTGCCGCCGTCCGACAATCCAGGGGTCGCGCTTGGCCTCGCGATCGGCGTGCTGGCGCGCAGCGGCCGCGACAAGCTCACCATCATCGCTTCGCCTTCGATCGAGGCCTTCGGTGCCTGGGCCGAGCAACTGATCGCGGAATCCACCGGCAAGAACGGCATGGGCATCATTCCGGTCGCCGGCGAGCCGCCCGGCGCGCCTGCGGTCTACGGGGCGGACCGGGTGTTCGTATTCCTCCGCGATGCGGCGCACCCCGATGCCGCGCACGAGCGCGCGGCGGATGCCCTCGAATACGCAGGCCAGCCCGTGGTGCGCATCGAACTCGAATCACCGGCAGGCGTGGCGCAGGAGTTTTTCCGCTTCGAAATCGCGACCGCGGTCGCTGGCGCCGTGCTCGGCATCAATCCGTTCGACCAGCCGGACGTCGAGGCGAGCAAGATCACGGCGCGCGAGATCACCACGGCGTTCGAAAAAACCGGCGCGCTTCCCCCGCAGCAGCCGGTGTTTGAGGACGACCGCGTCGCGCTCTACACCGACGACGCCAATGCAGCGGCGCTGCGGCGGGCGGGCGCTGATGCCACGCTCGAAAGCTGGCTCAAGGCGCATCTCGGCCGGATCGGGGAAGGCGACTATTTTGCCATGCTGGCCTATCTGGACGGCGAGCCTGAGCGCATGCGGCCGCTGCACGATCTGCGGGTAGCGGTGCGCGACCGCAAACGCGTCGCGACCTGCCTCCAGTTCGGGCCCCGCTTTCTGCACTCCACCGGGCAGGCCTATAAGGGCGGGCCGAATTCCGGGGTGTTTCTCGAAATCACCGCCGGGCCCGGCCCCGACCTTGCGATCCCGAACCGCAAGGCGAGCTTCGGGGTGATCGAACTGGCACAGGCGCGCGGCGACTTTCGGGTGCTGGCCGAACGCGGACGCCGGGGGCTGCATGCTCACATTGCGGGTGACGTGCAGACGGGCCTTACCGCGATTGCGGAAGCGGCCCGCTCAGCGCTGCGATAAGGGCGCGTGCCGCTTCAATAGCTTGCGGCCGTAGGCAACTGCGAACGGGTTTGCGCGATCCGGGGCCGCGCCGCCCCTATCAACTCTGCGGCCAGCGGAAGCCGCTGCACCGCGAGGATGATGAGCCAGCTTGCGGTCATCGTCACGGTGAAGACGATAAGCCCTTTGATCACGGGCGGCAGCGCCACGTCGAGCAGCGCATACTGCATCCAGACCGCGAACGAATAGTGCAGCAGATAGAGGCTGTACGCGTTGTTCGAGACGCGCGCGAGCAGCGGGGAGCGCTTCACGCTGAAGCGCAGGCTCGCGGCGATCAGTCCTGCGCAGCTCGCGGCGCACGCCACGACGAACGTCAGATCGGACACGATCTGAATCGGGATCGGCGCGTTGCCGCCGAGTGTCAGGTACGTGACTCCCATCCAGAGGAAAAGCGTCAGCACGCCAAGCACCAGCCAGAGCCACCAGCGCCGCGCCAGCAGGCCGTCGCCGGCCAGCAGGCCGTTCTCGATGCCGGTCGCGCCGATGCCGATGCCGGCGAAGAAATAGACCAGATAGAGCAGCGGCCGCGAATACTGGAACGACAACGGCCCTGAATCGGTCCACGCCCAGGGCGTGAACGCCAGCGCCACCGGCACATAGACAATCGCGGACGCGCCAACCAGTACGGTCAGAAAGACGAGCGGACGCTGTCCGAGCGCCGCCAGCCAGCGGCCCAGCGTTTTGATCGCGTTCGGCGCAATCACATTCAGAACGACCACGATCAGGCTCGCCGCCAGAAGCTGCCACAGAAACCAGACCTGGCCGTTCGGCCAGAACGGCAGCGAGGTGTATTCCCGCCAGTAATCGGCGAGGCCCGGATTGATGGTGCTGGTGAGATACGCCGGATATTCGGAGATCGGGACGAGGACAAAGATTCCGAAGAGAAAGGGAACGCCCAGTCTCAGCAGCCGGTCGCGGGTGAAACCCCAGTTCTGCTTGCGCGACAGGCCCGGCCACACGAACAGGCCGGACAGCAGAAACATCATCGCCATCAGGTAGACGTCCTGCCAGGCGCAGACGATGTCGAAACCGAGCCAGCGCTGGCTGTCGAGCACCGGAAAGGCGCGCCAGCTGAATGGCGGCTGGTCAAATCCAACGGTTCGCGCCGGCATCCAGCTTACGTAAGCGACAACCGAATGGAACGCCGTCACGATCAGAACCACGACCGCGCGCAGATTGTCGACAGCCAGACTGGAGCGTGACTGGACGAGCGTGCGCGCCATAAACCCCGATCCCGAATCCCCGGACCAGCCCGGAGCCCCCCGGACCGATCATTGAAAGGCCGGAGGGCCGTGGCAAGCCCGAAAATGAAATAATAATGTAGAAATGCCGTTTCCGGTTTGGTTCCGTACCGATCTCCGGTTGTGCCGAACAGCGCGCGCCGGGCGGGCGCGGCTATAATCCGGGGGCGGGTTCCCGGAGCCCTCGCCGGAACTCTCGCGTCGTTAAATCACCGCATTGTGGATTGAAGTCTTCTCCGTCATCAATGCCGGTGTGCTGATTCGAACATACCGGCGCGGGGACGAAGGAGGATTCATGTCAGTGCGATTGACACGATTGGCGATTGCCGGACTGATCGCGCTCTTTGCTGCGGTACAGCCTCTCGCCGCTGCCGAGCCGTCGGTAGCCGGGCTGTGGCACAAGGTCGATCCCGAGACCGGCAAGTCCGTCATCTGGTTTCTGTTCTACGAAAACGCCGGCGTCTACGAAGGCGTCGCCGCCAAACTGTTTCCGCGGCCCAGCGACGGACCGGGCCCCGCGATCTGCACGCATTGCCAGGACGACCGCAAGAATATGCCGCTGCTCGGCCTGCCCATTATCCGGAACATGCAGCGCAACGGAATGAGGTACGAAAACGGCAACATCCTCGATCCGCGCGACGGCAATATCTATCACGCGGTGATGACGGTGAGCCCCGACGGTCAGTCCCTGACCGTGCGCGGCTATCTCGGAATCGAACTGCTCGGTCGCGACGAAACCTGGTACCGGTTGCCGGAAAGCGCGGCCAAGTCGGTCGATCCGGTGATCCTGAGCAAATACATGCCGGCGCTTGTGCCCGGTCCGGCGCAGAAGCATCGGCAAAGCAGCGCCAAAGCGGACGAACAGGTCCGCTGACGTGAAACTTCGCTGAGTCTGGAAGGTCCCGGCGTCAAAGTCCGCTGATCAATCGGCGCCGACGCCGTACTCGCAACCCGGCGCGGCGTAACGGTAGTGCGCAACTCCGTAACTGTCGCGCTCCACCACCGGCTTGCAGCGCGCAAGCCATTTGTGATCGCGCGCCATGGCATAGGCCTGTTCCGTTTCGCTCAGCGAGTCCGGGATGGTTCTGACATTCGGGTCGCCCGGCGTGCCCCATTGCGAGACGCAGCTGTAGCTTCTCGGGCCACCGAAACAGGTGGTGGTGCCGATCCCGCCGGCGGCTGCCGGCGTCACGGCGATGACCGAAAGAACCATCGCGGCGCCGACGTGAGCGAGCGGCCACGATGTCCGGGACATTTCGACACGACGATTGGCTGACACGACACTCTCCCCTGCGAGCGTGTCCCGACCGTCCAAATCGGGCCGCGCTCTTTTCGACGCCTGTCAGGTGCGTAGCGGATGCCGCTTGTGACAAAGCCGGGCGTCGGTTGAGCGTGAGCAAGCCTGATGCCAGCCGGGCTGGCCGATTTTGGCACAGCGCTGGCTCCGGTTGGTCGCGTAGCCCTAGAACGACGCCAAAGCACTTTCCAGCCGTTCCCCGTCGCCGGCCTTTGCCGGAAGGCCGAAACGCAGCCAGTCCGGCCGGTCCGGGAATGCCCGCACCCAGATACCGGCCTCTCCGAGATGCCGGAACAGCGCCGCCGCGACGGGGCTCCGCGCCAGCCGAAAAAGGCTTGTTCCCCCGATAATCTCAAGTCCGCCGGCAGTCAGAACTGCATCGAGCTTCCCCGCCGCCTTTTCGAGCCGCGCGCGCGTACGCCCGATCCAGGCGCTGTCCGCCAGCGCCTTCGTACCGACGGCGAGTGCCGGGCCGGACACCGCCCAGGGCCCGAGCAGCACGCGAAGCCGTTGAGCCAGCGGCGGCGCGGCAATCGCAAAGCCGAGCCGCACTCCTGCGAGACCAAAGAACTTTCCGAACGAGCGAAGCACCACGACATTGCCGCCCACTACGTCGGCAGCAAGGCTGCCGGTCTGCGGCCCTGCGTCCATCGCTGCATCCATAAAGGCTTCATCGACCACCAGAAGCCCGCCCCGGCGGCGCAGGTCGCGGGCGAGCCCGACCAGAACGCTTCGGGGAATGACCCTGCCGTCGGGATTGTTCGGGTTGGCGACGATCACCAGCGCGGCGTCGCCGCACTCTTCGATCGAGTGCACGGCTCGTCACGGCGTGTCCCGCCAGCGCCGCCGCGCGGGGAAGCTCGGGATAAGTCGGCATCAAAACGGCGGCGCGGCCGGTGCGCACCAGACCCGCCACCATCGGCAGCAGAACCTGGGTGCCCGGCGCGGGCACGACATGAGCCGCGGAGGGAGCGCCGTAGGCCCTCGCCGCTACGGCGGCGATAGCGTCGCCGGCCGCGGCATCGGGCAGTCGGGCGAACACGCCGGCGGAAAATCGCGTTAAGGGATACGGAAGGGGATTGATCCCGGTCGACAGGTCGATGAAGGGTTCGGGCGCTGCCGGAAACAGACGCCGGGCGGCGTCGAGGTCGCCGCCATGAAGCAGCGGCCCGTCCGCACCGCCGGTGAAACTCATGTCGCTAGCGCTTGCCCTGATCGCCATGCTGGTCGAACTCTGCTTCGGCTACCCGGAGCCCCTGCTCCGCGCGATCGGCCATCCGGTGACATGGATGGGCCGGATAATCACGTGGCTCGATCATACGCTCAATCGGGACGGGACGGAGCAGCGCAGCGGCGCGCGGCCGGAATTGCCGCGATCCTCGCCCTTCTGATCGTCGTCGGCGCGGTTGCTCTCGGGGTGGAGCACGCGCTGCCGCGAATCCCGTTCGGGATGCTGGCCGCGGGCGCGCTGGCCAGCACGCTGATCGCGCAGCGAAGTCTGAACCGGCACGTGGCCGAGGTTGCGGCAGCGCTCGAGCGCGACGACGTTGCGGCCGGCCGCATCGCGGTGGCGCGGATCGTCGGACGCGACACGGCCGCGCTCGATGTCGCCGGCGTCGCCCGCGCCGCCATCGAAAGCCTCGCCGAGAATTTTTCCGACGGCGTCGTCGCGCCGGTGTTCTGGATGGCCGTCGGCGGGCTGCCCGGCGCCGCCTCTACAAGGCCATCAACACCGCCGACAGCATGATCGGCCATCGCACCGCCGCGCTACGCGACTTCGGCTGGGCGGCGGCGCGGCTCGACGATCTCGTCAACCTTGCCGGCGTCGCGCGCTCGCGGCGCTGCTGCTGATCGCCGCCGCGGCGATCAGCAGGCGACGCGCGCTCGCGCCGCGGCGTGGCGCGCCGTGCTGCCGCGACGCCGCGCGCCACCGCTCGCCCAATGCCGGCTGGCCGGAAGCGGCGATGGCGGGCGCGCTCGGCCTGACGCTCGCCGGTCCGCGGCGCTACGACGGCGCGCCGGTCGAAGACGCCCTGATGGGCGACGGCCGCCGCGACGCCAGTGCCGCCGACATTCGCCGCGCGCTGGCGCTGTTTCGCGCAGCCGACGCCATCCTGATCGCGCTCGTCGCGGCCGGGACGCTGCTTCTCATCGCGCCAGTGTGAGCAGGCGGTCGAGATCGAGATGCGCGGCGAGATGCGTGGCGAGCGCGTCAAGCGTGTGCTCGATGGAGCGATCGTACGAAATCTCCGCCTTGCCGGCGAACCGCGCCAGCCACGCCGCGCGCTGCCGGTCGTCCGCGAACAGGCCGTGGACGTAGGTGCCGGCGACACGGCCATCGGGAGAGACCGCGCCTTCTTCCGAGCCGTCATCGAGCCGCGCGAACGGCCGCGCGCAATCAGGCCCCCCGGAGACGCCCATATGCATCTCGTAGCCGCTGAACGGCGCACCGTCGCCAGTCGTTCCCCGCACCGCTTCGAGGCGCTTCGTTGCCGACAGCGTGGTCGCGACATCGAGCAGTCCGAGCCCTTCGACCGCCGACGCCGGACCCTCGATGCCGTCGGGATCTGCAACGCTCCGTCCGAGCATTTGAAATCCGCCGCACAGGCCGAGAACCGTGCCGCCGCGCCGGCGATGGGCGGCGATGTCGATGTCGAAGCCGGCCGCGCGCAACGCGGTCAGATCGGCGATGGTTGATTTCGAGCCCGGCAGCACGACGAGATCGGCATCGCCGGGAAGCGCCGCGCCCGGACGCACGCGGATCAGCTCGACGCCGGGCTCGGCCTCCAGCGGATCGAGATCGTCGAAATTGGCGATGTGCGGCAGGATCGGCACCGCTATGCGCACCCGCCTGCCCGATCCGTCCGGCTTTGAATTGTTGTGCTCCAGCGCGAGCGCGTCCTCCGCCGGAAGCAGACGCGCGTCCGGAAAATACGGCACGAGCCCCAGCGCTTCCCAGCCGGTGTCCCGCGCGATGCGCTCCATGCCCAAAGCAAACAAAGCCGGATCGCCGCGAAATTTGTTGACGATGAATCCGCAGACCAGCGCCGCATCCTCCCGGGCCAGCACCGCCTTCGTTCCAACGAGGCTCGCAATCACGCCGCCGCGGTCGATATCGCCCGCAAGGATCACCGGCACGCCTGCGGCCCGCGCAAATCCCATATTGGCGATGTCGTTGGCGCGCAGATTGACTTCCGATGCGCTGCCTGCGCCTTCGACCAGAACCAGGTCGGCTTCCGCGCGCAGCCGGTCGAAACTGTCGAGCACGAACGGCAGCAGATCGCGCTTGATGTTCTGATAGGCCGCAGCTTTGGCGTTGCCGAACACGCGCCCCTGCACCACGATCTGCGCGCCGCTGTCGCCCTGCGGCTTCAGCAGCACGGGGTTCATGTGCACGCTCGGCGGCACACCCGCGGCGCGCGCCTGGAGCGCCTGCGCACGGCCGATCTCGCCGCCATCCACCGTGACCGCGGCGTTGTTCGACATGTTCTGCGGCTTGAACGGGCGCACCGCGAGCCCGCGATTGACGAACGCCCGCGCGAGTCCCGCGACGATCAGGGATTTGCCCACGTCCGAGCCGGTGCCCTAAATCATCAGCGCGCGCGCCGGCATGGTTCTAAAACTCGATCCCCGGCTGCGCCTTCACGCCGGCGGCGAAGTGGTGCTTGACCAAAGTCATCTCGGTGACGAGATCGGCTGCGGCGAGAAGTTCAGGCTTGGCGTTGCGGCCGGTCACGACGACGTGCAGGCCGGGCCGGCGGCCGGCGAGCGATGCGACGACGGCGTCGAGATCGAGATAATCGTACCGCAGCGCGATGTTGAGTTCGTCGAGAATGACCAGCCCGAAGCCCGGATCGGCCATCAGCTCGATCGCCTTCGCCCATGCGCGTTCGGCCGCGGCAACATCGCGCGCGCGGTCCTGCGTCTCCCAGGTGAAACCCTCGCCCATCGTGTGCCAGGAAACCTGATCGCCGAACAGCGCGAGCGCGTCGCGCTCGGCGGTATGCCACGCGCCTTTGATGAACTGCACCACGCCGACGCGATGGCCGCGCCCCAGCATCCGCAGCGCAAGGCCGAACGCCGCGGTGGATTTTCCCTTGCCGGTGCCGGTGTGGACGATCAGCAGGCCTTTCTCGACCGTCTTGCCGGCGACTTCGGCGTCCTGCACCGCTTTGCGCTTCGCCATCTTCGCGCGATGGCGCTCGGCTTCGGCCGGATCGATGCTTTCCGTCACGGCGTCCTCTCCAGCGTGCCCTTCACCGCGAGCGGCAGGCCCGCGACCATCAGCACCACACGGTCCGCCTGCGCGGCCATCCGCTGATTGAGGATGCCCTGCCAATCGCGGAATCGCCGGCCCAGCGCGTTGTCCGGCACAATTCCCGAGCCGACTTCGTTTGCGACCAGCACCACGGGCGATCCCGTCAGGCTCAACGCATTCGCCAGCGTGGCGATTTCCCGTTCGGTATCCGCATCCGCCAGCATCAGGTTCGAAAGCCAGAGCGTCAAACAATCCACCAGCACCGGCATTCCTTCGCATAAAGCCAGGGCCGCGGCGAGATCGCGCGGCGCTTCGATGGTGCGCCATGACGCTCCGCGGCGCGCACGATGCGCCCCGATTCGCGCTGCCATCTCGTCGTCGCCCGCTTCCGCCGTCGCGACATAGGCCCATGGCGGCGCGAGCGCCGCGACCAGGCTTTCGGCAAAGCGGCTCTTGCCCGAGCGCGCGCCTCCCAGCACCAGCGTCAGCGGGGCGCTCATGGCAGCCATCGTGGATGCAGAGCGGTATTCATTGCACGGCCGGTCGCCATTGTTCGCGGGCGGTTTCGGGACGGTGCAGAATGACGGAACGGGACCACATTGACAAAGGCGCGGCGGCGACCGCTAAGTGGCATCGACGGTCTCTCGTCAGAGAGCCAAGAGGGAATGCGGTGCGGAACGCTGGTTCCAAATCCGCAGCTGCCCCCGCAACTGTAAGCGGGAAGTCTTGCCCGGATAAGCCACTGGCGGCCAGCTTGCCGCCGGGAAGGCAGGGCAAGGCGCCGATCCGCGAGCCAGGAGACCTGCCGTCGTAGCGGTCGACGCGACAAACACCGGGCGGGGTGCATCGGTGGATGATCCGAAAGACGGCATGTCTTTTGGTCCTCGCTCGCGCCGGCGGTTTGGTCACGCGAGGATTGTTCATGCCTGCTTTCCACAGAGCCGCGTTCGGCGCGCTTCGGATGGCGTTATGACCATGCCAGACGAAACATCGACGGCAACAAAGCCGCCGCCGACCGCGCCGGTCATTTATGTGTGCGTCAGTTGCCGGCCGCAAGGCGAGCCCGACAGCAGCGTACGCCCCGGCGCGATCCTCGCTGCAGCGACGGCGGCGGCCGCTGCGGGCACCGAGGTCGAGGTCCGTCCGATGCGCTGCCTCGCCAACTGCAGCCGCGGACCGAGCGCGGCGATGCGCTGCAACGGCTCATGGACCTACGTATTCGGCGGACTGGATATGGCGTCGGCCGGCGCGCTGGTCGAAGGCGCACGTCTGCTCGCCGGCGCGCCCGACGGCATTCTGCCGTGGCGCGGACGCCCTGCTCCGCTCAAGCGCGGCCTTATCGCGCGCGTCCCCCCGATCGGCTTTCAGGAGATCGACCTGTGAACACTTCGCTCGCGCGGATTCCCTGCACCATCGTCACCGGCTTTCTGGGCGCCGGCAAAACCACGCTCATCCGCCATGTGATCGAGAACGCGCAGGGCCGCCGCCTCGCGGTGATCGTCAACGAGTTCGGCGATGTCGGCATCGACGGCGAGATTCTCAAGGCGTGCGGCAACGCCGCCTGCCCCGAGGAGAATATCGTCGAGCTTGCCAACGGCTGCCTGTGCTGCACGGTCGCGGACGAGTTCGTTCCTGCGCTCGATGCCATTCTGGCGCGGGGCGGCGTCGAGCACATTGTCATCGAGACCTCGGGACTGGCGCTGCCCAAGCCGCTGGTGCAGGCGTTTCACTGGCCGGCGATCAGAAGCCGCGTGACGGTCGACGGCGTCGTCGTCGTGGTCGATGGCGCGGCGCTCGCCGATGGCCGCGTCGCGAACGACCTCAACGCGCTCGCGCAGCAGCGAAGCACGGACCCCGCGCTCGCGCACGACGATCCGGTCGAGGAAGTATTCGAGGACCAGATCGCCTGCGCCGATCTCATCGTTCTCAACAAGCGGGACCTGATCGACGCGGCCGGAATCGAGAAGGCCCGCGCCGCGATCGCCGGAGTGCTTCCGCGCAGCGTCAAGGTCATCACCGCCGCGGACGGCAGGGTCGATCAGGCGCTGCTGCTCGGGCTCGGCGTCGGCACCGAGGACGATATCGACAACCGTCGCACGCTGCACGATGACGAGGAAGAGCATGACCACGAGGACTTCGACTCGTTCGTCGTATCCGTCGGCGAGAGCGCGGATCCCGCAACGCTGACCGCGCGTGTCGCAGCACTCGCGGAAAAATTCGACGTGCTGCGCGTCAAGGGTTTTGCCGCGGTGGCCGGCAAGCCGCTGCGGCTTCTCGTGCAGGCGGTCGGCGCGCGGGTTACGCATCAATACGAGCGGGCCTGGGCGACCGACGAGGCCCGCGAGGGCCGTCTCGTTGTGATCGGACTGAAAGGCCTCGACCGCGGGGCGGTAACGCGCGCGCTTGCGGGCCAGGAACCGGGCTGAGCGATGCATCTGCTCACGACGAGTTCGGCCAGCCTCGACGAAACTGTCGAAGCGGTCGATCTCGGACAGACACCGGGCGACATTGTGCTGCTGTCATTCGCCGACAGCGACCTCGCCGCTGTTGCCGCCGCGTGGGAGGCGGAGCGCGCGGCGCTGCCCCGTGTCCGCCTCGCGCATCTGCGCGATCTGCGCCATCCGATGTCGGTCGATCTCTGGATCGATCGCGTCGCCGCACATTCCAAAGTGATCGTGATCCGCCTGCTCGGCGGCCTCGACTGGTGGAAGTACGGCATTGAGCGGCTGTCGGTGCTGGCGCGCGAACGCGGCATCGCGCTGGCGGTGCTTCCCGGCGAAGACCGCGACGACGGACGGCTCGCCGCCGCCTCGACCGCTGCCGCCGCAGGACCTTGCCGAGCTGCTGGGCTATTTCCGCGAAGGCGGCCGCGAGAATCTTCGCGCGCTGCTGCGGCGGCTGGCGGGCCATGCCGGCATTGCACTCGAGGCAAACGCGCCTGCCCCGGTGCCGCGGCTCGCCGGTTATCTGCCTGGTGAAGGCGCCGTCGGCCTCGACCGTCTGGTTGCGTCGCTGGCGCTCGACCGGCCCGCGAGGCCGGTGGTGCCGATCCTGTTCTACCGCGCCCTGCTGCTCGCAGCGGATACCGCGCCGATCGACGCATTATGCGCGGCGCTGGCGGAGCGCGGCTTGGCGCCGGCTCCGCTCGTCGTGACCAGCCTCAAGGATCCGGAAGCCGCAGCCTTCCTCAAGGACGCGTTCGCGCGGCTCGATCCGGCTGTCATCGTCACCACCACCGCCTTCGCCGCCGGCAATGGCGACGAGCCGACCGTGCTCGACGCGGCCGACGTCCCGGTTCTGCAGGTCGTCAGCGCCACGACCCGGCGCGCCGCATGGAGCGGGAGCGCACGCGGCCTCGGCGCCGCCGATCTCGCCATGCACATTGTGCTTCCCGAACTTGACGGGCGCGTGCTCGCCGGCGCCGTAGCGTTCAAGGACACGCTGCCGGCACAGGAAGGACTTGCCTTCACCGCACGCGCGAGCCGGCCCGAAGCAGACCGGATCGCGATGGCGGCCGGGCGCATCGTCGCGCTGGCGCGCCTTCAGGCGTTGCCGCGCGGCGAGCGGCGGATCGCCGTGCTGATGCCGGATTATCCGGGCGCGCCCGGCCGTACCGGCTACGCGGTGGGGCTCGACGTTCCGGCAAGCGTGCTCGCGCTGACCCGCGATCTCGGCGCCGCGGGATACAGCACGCAGGCCGTGCCGAACACGCCGCGCGAACTGCTCGACGTTCTTGCCGGCGGCGCGCGTGACGCGACACTCGCCGTGGCGCGCTACGAAAATTTGCTGGCGGGACTGCCCGCCGCGGCGCGCGCGCGTTTGCTTGAAGCCTGGGGTGAACCGGCGGACGATCCCGATGTGCGGGACGGCGCGTTTCATTTTCGCGCGCGGGCGTTCGGCAAGCTCTGGATTGCGCTGCCGCCCGACCGCGGCCGCGCAGGCGAACGCCGCGCCGACTATCACGATCCGGCGTTGCCACCACGGCATGCGCTGGTCGCATTCGGGCTCTGGCTCCGGCACGTCGCCTGTGTCGACGCGCTCGTGCACATGGGCGCACACGGCACGCTCGAATGGCTGCCGGGAAAGGCCGTCGCGCTGACCGCGGAATGCTTTCCGGAAATCGTCACCGGATCGCTGCCGGTGATCTATCCGTTCATCGTAAGCAATCCGGGCGAAGCGGCGCAGGCGAAGCGGCGCATCGCAGCCGTGACAATCGGGCACCTGCCGCCGCGGCTCGCTGCCGCCGGGCTTTCCGGCGATGCGCGCGAGCTTGAACGGCTGGTCGATGAATACGCGCAGGCCGATGGTCTCGATCCGAGGCGGCGCGAACGGCTGGGCCGGCTGATCGTGGACACCGCGCAGCGCACCGGGCTCGCGCGCGCGGCGGGCGTCGAACCGGCTGCCGCGCCGGACGATGCGCTGCGGCGCATCGACGCCTGGCTCTGCGATCTGAAAGACCTTGCCGTGAAGGACGGCCTGCACATCTACGGCCGCGCGGCCGATGGCGACGATCCGCTTCGTCAGGCGAGCGCCGAAACCGAGCACGACGCCATGCTCGCGGCGCTCGACGGCCGCCGCGTCGCCCCCGGTCCCGCCGGTTCACCGACGCGTGGCCGGCGCGACGTGCTGCCGACCGGGCGCAACCTCTTCACCGCCGATCCCCGCGCGCTGCCGACGCCAACCGCGATGGATCTCGGGCGGCTCGCCGCTGACGAAGTATTGCGCGCGCATCTGCAAACCCACGGCGAGCCGCCGCGCAGCGTAGTGATCGATCTGTGGGGCAGCGCCACGCTCCGCACCGGCGGCGAGGAAATCGCGCAGGGCCTCGCGCTTTTGGGCTGCCGGCCGATCTGGGATCATGCCAGCGGGCGCGTGACCGGCGTCGAGGTGCTTCCAAACGCGGCGATCGGGCGCGCGCGGGTCGATGTCACCTGGCGCATTTCAGGCCTGTTCCGCGACCTTTTCCCCGCCCAGATCGCTCTGCTTGACGCCGCCGTGCAGGCGGTCGCGGCGCGCGAGGAGACCGATGATGAAAATCCGCTGGCCGCGGCGCGGCGCGGTGACGGCTCAACGCGCCTCGATCGCATCTTCGGTGGCGCGCCCGGCACATACGGCTCCGGGATCGAGGATTTGCTTGGTCGCGCAGCCGGCAGGGAAACCATTGGAGCGGCCTATCTCGCCGCGGCTTCACACAGTTACGGCGGCGCCGAAGGCGACGGCGGCCGCGCTCCCGGCGCTTTCACCCGGCGCGTCGCCGAGGCCGATCTTCTGGTCCATACCGGCGACGATCCGGCGCGCGATCTGCTGGAAGGCGCCGAGGACGCCGCATTCGTCGGCGGCTTTGCCGCGGCGGCGAAGATGCTAGGCCGCGCGGCGGATCTCGTCATGCTCGACACCACCGACCCGCAACGTCCACGCGCGCGCACGCTTTCGGCGGCGCTCGAGCGCATCGTACGCGCCCGCGCCGTCAATCCGCGCTTCATCGCCGGAATGATGCGGCACGGCCCGCGCGGCGCCGCCGAATTTGCGGAAACCGTCGACCGCCTCGCCGCATTCGCGGAAACGACCGATGCCGTCGCGAGCGGACTTTTCGATCTCCTGCACGACGCCTACGTTGCCGACCCGGTCGTCAGCGCATTTTTGCTCCGCGAAAATCCGCAGGCCGCCGCGGCGATTGCCGGTCGTTTCGAAGCCATGCGTCGCGCCGGCCTCTGGCATCCGCATCGCAACGATATCGACGCGGGCCTCGCGGCGCTGCGCGCGGAGGCGGCTGAATGACCGCGCTCGCCGTCGATCGCCCGTTGCGCCGCGGCGCGTGTCCCGGCTTTACCACGCCGATGCAGACCGGCGACGGGCTGCTGGTCCGGCTGATGCCGGCCGGCACCATTTCACCTGCCGCCTTCATGCTTCTGTGTGAGGCGGCGCGCAGGTACGGCAATGGCGTCATCGAGGTAACGGGACGTGGCAGTATTCAGCTTCGCGGATTGACTACGGCGTCAGCGCCCGACCTCGCCGACGCCGTAGCAGCGCTTGGCATTGCGGCGGCGGATGGCATCGCGGTTGTCACCCATTCGCTGGCCGGACTCGCCGCAGACGAAATTCTCGACGCCGAAGTGCTTGCCGCGGAACTGCGACAGGCGGTGTCGCGAGCATCGCTCACCGCGCGACTCGCGCCGAAAATTTCCGTTGCGGTCGACGGCGGCGGCGCACACGAAATCGATGATGTCCCTGCGGACATTCGCCTTCATGCTGCGACGATTTCCGGAAAAATTGCGCTTCGGCTCACTGTCGGCGGCGATGCCGCGAACGCTGCGCTGGTCGGCTCGATCGCGCCAACGGATTCTGTCGAGGCAACGCTGCGGCTGCTTGAGGTCCTTGCGGCGAGCGGACGCGATGTTCGTGCCCGCGACGTCCTCAAAGCCCGCGGTCTCGAACCGTTCCGGGCGGCGCTCGGAGACATTCGTGTCGTTTCAGAAAGCGGACCGAATTCCCGCTTTCATGAGCGCAAAGCGGACGCGATCGGTTTGCACCGGCTGCGGGACGGGACGCTGGCCTGCGGCGTGGGTCTTGCGTTCGGTCATGCCGATGCGGCGACACTCGAAGGTCTGGCGGAAGCCGCGGACGCCTCGCGGGCCGCAGGGATACGCGCTGGCGCAGGCCGCGTGCTGATGACCGTCGGCCTGACGCAGGACAGTGCCGCCGCTTTCGCGGCCTCCGCGGAACGGCTGGACTTCATCGTAAGCACAGGCGATCCGCGCCGCCGCGTGATCGCCTGTGCCGGCTCGCCGGTCTGTTCATCCGCGCATATCGCCGCGCGGGCGCTTGCGCCGCGCGTTGCGGAACTGCTCGCCGCCGGCCAGGACGATACGCGCATTGTTCACATTTCGGGCTGCGCCAAGGGCTGTGCCCACGCCGGCAAAGCAGCGCTGACAGTCGTCGGCCGGCCCGACGGATGCGCGCTCGTCGCGAACGGCTCCGTGCACGACGCGCCCGTCGCGAGCGTGGCGTCCGCCGAAATCCTGGACGCGATCGCGATGTACGAGGGCCGTCATGTCTGAGCGCGCCCCCTATCTGCGTGACGGCACCGCGATTTATGAGCGTTCGTTCGCGATCATACGCGCCGAGGCGGACCTGTCGCGCTTTTCGGCGGAGGAAGCCGACATCGCCGTGCGAATGATCCATGCGTGCGGCTTCGTCGGGATAGCGTCCGCCATCGTATTCGGCCCCGGCCTTGTAGCGGCGGCGCGCGGTGCGCTCGCCCGCGGCGCGCCGATCCTGTGCGATTCCGAAATGGTGGCGCGCGGCATTACGCGCGCGCGACTGCCGGAGGGCAACGAGGTGACATGCACGCTGCGCGATCCGCGCGTGGCGGACCTTGCCAAAAAACTCGACACCACCCGTTCCGCCGCGGCGCTGGAATTGTGGGGCGAACGCATCGGCGGCGCGGTGGTCGCCATCGGCAACGCGCCGACCGCGCTGTTCCGGCTGCTCGAACTGATCGACGCCGGCGCGCCGAAACCCGCCGCGATCGTCGGCATTCCGGTCGGTTTCGTCGGCGCGGCGGAGTCGAAGGAAGCGCTCGCGGCCGATTCGCGCGGCGTGCCGTTTGTCACCGTGCGCGGACGGATGGGCGGCAGCGCCATGACGGCCGCCGCCGTCAACGCGCTGGCGAGGGCCGGGCTGTGAGCGCGCAACGGGGGACGGGAAAACTTTTGGGAATAGGCGTCGGTCCCGGCGATCCCGAGCTGATGACGCTTAAGGCCGTGCGCGCGCTCGGCGAGGCCGATGTCGTCGCGCATTTTGCCAAAGCCGGAAATCCAAGCCATTCGCGCACGATTGCGGCAGCGCATCTGCGCAACGATGTGATCGAACTGCCGCTGCTTTATCCGGTCACGACCGAGCAGCCGAAATGCAGCGACGGCTACCGCGACGCGATCGGAAGATTTTACGACGACGCCGCAGGCGGGCTCGCCGCCCACCTCGAAGCCGGCCGCGTGGTCGCCGTGATCTGCGAAGGCGATCCGATGTTCTACGGATCCTACATGCATCTGCATGCGCGGCTTGCGGCGCGGTTCGCGACCGAGATCGTCCCCGGCGTCAGCGGCATGGCCGGTTGCTGGTCGGCAGCCGCGACGCCGATCGCGCAGGGCGACGATGTGTTCACCGTGCTCCCGGCGACGCTGCCGGAGGCGGAGCTTGCGCGCCGCCTTTCAGATGCCGACGCGGCGGTGGTGATGAAAGTCGGACGTCATTTGCCGAAGCTGCGCCGCGCGCTTGCGTCGAGCGGCCGGCTGCCGCGCGCCATCTATGTCGAACGCGGCACGATGGCGGGCGCGAAGATCATTCCGCTCGCTGCCAAGCCGGACGACGACGCTCCCTATTTCGCGGTGGTGCTGGTGCCGGGCTGGAAGGAACGACCATGAGCGGGCAGCTTGCGGTCATCGGCCTCGGCCCCGGCGATGCGCGTTACCTCACGCCTGAGGCCGGCGCCGCGCTGGCGGCCGCACACGCGCTGTACGGTTACGGCCCCTACCTCGATCGCGTCCCGGCGCGCGAAGGCCAAACCCGGCACGCTTCCGACAATCGCGAGGAGCGCGGGCGTGCCGCCGCCGCGCTGCGTCACGCCGCGGGCGGCAGCCGGGTCGCGATCGTGTCAGGCGGCGATCCGGGCGTCTTCGCGATGGCGTCCGCCGTCTGTGAGGAAATCGAACGGGGACCGGAAAGCTGGCGCGCGCTCGATGTCACGATCGTGCCCGGCATCACGGCGATGCTCGCGGTCGCGGCGCGGATCGGTGCGCCACTCGGTCACGATTTTTGCGCGCTGTCGCTGTCTGACAATCTCAAGCCGTGGGATCTGGTCGAGCGACGGCTCGATGCGGCCGCGGGCGCGGGGTTCGTGATCGCGCTCTACAATCCGGTGTCGCGCGCGCGGCCGTGGCAACTCGCCGCCGCCATCGAACGGCTGCGCCGGCATCTGCCGGAAACAACGCCGGTCGTGATCGGCCGCGCCGTGGGACGGGCCGATGAAAAGATCGATGTCGTCACGCTCGATCGCGCCTCGGACAGCCCCGCCGACATGGCGACGCTCGTTATCGTCGGCTCGCGCGAAACGCGGCTGATCGAACGGTCCGGACGAACGCCGCTGGTCTATACGCCGCGCGCCGCCGCCGGAGTCAGCGCATGATCGAGCCAGGCGAGCGCGTCCTCGATGGTATCGACCGCTGCGCGCCATCCGGCTCTGGCGGCCGCCGCAGCAGGATCACATCAATGCCAAGCGCGCGCGCCGCGGCGATCTTGCCGTAGGTCGCGTTGCCGCCGCTGTTTTTAGCGATCATCGTGTCGATGTGCTGCGCGAGCAGCAGGGCGCGGTCGCCGGCTTCGCTGAACGGCCCGCGCCCGGTCACGTAACAGACCTGCGGCAGGGGAAGCGGCGGGTCGACCGGATCGACGCTGCGGACCAGATAAAAATGCTGCGGCGCTGCGTTGAACGGCGCAAGTTCGTTGCGGCCGAGCGCGACGAACACGCGGCGCGGACTTTCGCCGAGCTTCGCCACGGCTTCGCGCACGTCGGCCGCGTCGATCCACCGGTCGCCGGCGACGGCGCTCCACGGCGGCCGGCGCAGCCGCAGCAATGGCAGGCCCGCCTGGCGCGCCGCTTCGACGGCATTGCCGGACATGATGCGCGCGTATGGATGCGTGGCGTCGATCAGCGCATCCACGCGTTCGTCGGTCAGATAGTTCGCGAGGCCCGCGGCACCGCCAAAGCCGCCGCTCCTGACCGGCACCGGCTGTGGCAGAGGCGAAGCGGTGCGGCCGGCGAGCGACAGCGTGACAGCGAGGCCGGAACGATCCGCCAGCCGCCCGGCCAGCAATCGCGCTTCGGTGGTGCCGCCAAGAATGAGGACGCGCTTCATGCCGCTCCCTGAGCCGGTCGGGCGCGACACTGCCGCATCGCCGCGCTGGCTGTCCATCATCGGCATCGGCGAAGACGGCATCGACGGCCTCAGCGCCGCCGCGCGCGGACTGATCGGCGCGGCGGAAATCGTGTACGGCGGCCGGCGTCATCTCGGTCTCGCGGCGCCGCTGATACGCGGTGCGGCGCGGCCGTGGCCAAGCCCGTTCGATGGCGCCGCCGACGAGGTGCTGGCGCATCGCGGGCGTCAAATCTGCGTGCTGGCGTCGGGCGATCCGTTTCACTACGGCGTCGGCCCGCTGCTGGCGTCACGGATCGATCCGCGCGAGATGATCGCGCTGCCCGCGCCATCGGCTTTCAGTCTGGCCGCGGCGCGGCTCGGCTGGTCGCTGCCACATACGACGCTGCTGTCGGTGCATGGCCGCGCGCCCGATCTGATACGCCCGCATCTGCAGCCCGGCGCCCGCATTCTCGCGTTGACGTCCGACGGCGACGGGCCCGCGACACTGGCGCGGCTGCTGACGGACCTGGGCTTCGGAGAGTCGCCGCTCGTCGTGCTGGAAGCGCTCGGCGGCCCGCGTGAGCGGATTCGCGGCACGCGGGCGGCAGCGTTCGATTTCGGCACGGTCGATTCGCTCAACACCATGGCGATTGAAGTCGCCGCGGCGCCGGGAGCGCGCATCATCGCGCGCGCTGCCGGCCTCGCCGACAGTCTGTTCGAGCACGACGGCCAGATCACCAAACGGGAAATCCGCGCGATCACGCTGTCGTCGCTGGCGCCGCGCCGTGGCGAACTGCTGTGGGACATTGGCGCCGGCGCAGGCTCGGTCTCGATCGAATGGATGCTGGCCGATCCGCCGCTGATGCGCGCCATCGCGGTCGAGCAGCGCGCGGACCGCGCCGCGCGGATTCGCGCGGAATGCCGTTGCGCTCGGCGTACCGCAGCTTGAAATCGTCGAGGGCCCGGCGCCCGCGGCGCTCGCCGGCCTCGCGCCGCCCGACGCAATTTTCGTCGGCGGCGGCGCGGGCGAACCGGGCGTACTCGATACCGCGATCGCTGTGCTCCGGCCCGGCGGCCGCCTGGTGGTCAACGCCGTGACGCTTGCCACAGAGGCGCTGCTGATCGGACACCGCGCCGCGCTGGGCGGCGAACTCACCCGCATCGCCGTCGCGCGTGCCGGCCCGATCGGGGACAGGACCGGCTGGCATCCGGCAATGCCGGTGACGCAATGGGCCTGGACCAAATCATGATCGTCGCAGGCGTCGGATGCAGACGGGGCGCGCCAGCCCCCGACATCGAAGCCGCGGTTCGCGCGGCGCTCGCCGGGGCGGGCGTTGACACCGATGCGCTCGACGCCATCGCCACGATCACGGCAAAAGGCGCGGAGGCCGGCATTCGCGCCACCGCCGCAAAGCTCGGCATCGCCGTGGTGCTGGTCGCAGATTCCGATTTGCTCGCCGCAGGACACCGCACCGAGACGCGGTCCGAACGGGTGCAGGCGCTGACGGGTGTGCCGTCGGTGGCTGAAGCAGCGGCGCTCGCCGCCGCCGGGCCGTCCGCGCGCCTGATCGCCCGCCGCCTCGTCGTCGGCGCCGCGACCTGCGCGCTCGCCGCATCGGAGCCGGAGTCATGACGGTTCATTTCATTGGCGCCGGGCCGGGCGCGCCGGACCTGATCACGCTGCGCGGGCGCGACCTGATCGCGCGATGCCCGGTCTGCCTCTACGCGGGATCGATCGTGCCGCCTGAGCTGCTGGCGTATTGCCCGCCGGGCGCCCGCATCGTCGACACGGCGCCGCTGTCGCTCGACCAGATCGAGGCGGAATTCGTGGCCGCCGAGGCCGCCGGTCACGATGTGGCCCGGCTGCATTCCGGCGATCTGTCGATCTACTAGGCGCTCGCCGAGCAGTTACGCCGGCTGCACGGCGCGGCATCGCCTATACGCTGACGCCCGGCGTGCCGGCGTTCGCCGCCGCAGCCGCGGCTCTGGAGTGCGAACTGACCGTCCCGGAAGTCGGCGCAAAGCGTCGTGCTTACGCGCATCTCCGGCCGCGCCTCGCGCATGCCCCGCGCGAAACGCTCGCGGCCTTCGCCGCGACCGGCGCGACGCTTGCCATCCATCTGGCGATCCACGGCTGGATGCCATCGTGCAGGAACTGACGCCGTTCTATGGCGCGGATTGTCCCGGCCGCGGTGGTCGTGCGGGCCAGCTGGCCGGACGAACGCGTCCTGCGCGGCACGCTCGCCGATATTGCCGCAACGGTCGCGGCGGCGCGGATCGAGCGCACGGCGCTTGATTCTGGTCGGCCGCGCGCTCGCGGCGCGACGATTTTCGCGAGAGCGCGCTTTATGACGCCGACTATCGCCGCCGGTTCCGGGCGGCATGAGTCCGGACCTGAACTTCATGCAGTTCCGGAACGGCGCGCGCCCGGCCAGCGCGCCGTCGCGGTCGAACAGCACGATTTCGAGCGCGATGTCACGGCCTTCGACGACCGCGGCCGCGGTCCGCTGCCAGGCTCGCGCGGCGATCGCATCGCCCAGCGCGACGTGCCTGCGCGTCGCGCGCAGCTCGAAAGCTTCCGCGGCCGTGTTGGCGACGCCGATCCGCGCGACCAGATGTCCGCGGACCCGCCTGCGGCGCGCGCAAAGTCGGCGAGCAGCGCAAGATCGACCTCGCCGCGCTTGGAATGCAGATCGAGCCGGCCCTGCGCCAGCTTGGTCATTTTCGCGACACCGCCGGCGATGGTGACGCGCGGCACCGGATGGCTGCGCAGATATTTCAGCATGCCGCCGACGAAATCGCCCATGTCGATCAGCGCGACCTCCGGCAGGCCGTGCAAAGCGCGGACCGCGTTCTCGGAAGTGCTGCCGGTCGCGCCGGCGACATGCGTGAGGCCGGCGGCGCGCGCGACATCGATGCCGCGATGGATGGAGTGGATCCAGGCCGAGCAGGAATAGGGCACGACGATGCCCGTGGTGCCGAGGATCGACAGGCCGCCGACGATGCCGAGCCGCCCGTTCAGCGTCTTCGCGGCCAGTGCCTCGCCGCCGGGAATGGAGATTTCCACGACGACGTCGCCGGCGCGGCCGGCCGCCGCCGGCGACTTCGGCGATGGCGTCGCGGATCATCTGGCGCGGCACGGGATTGATGGCGGGCTCGCCGGGCGGAATCGGCAGGCCCGGCCGCGTGACGGTGCCGACGCCGGCGCCGGCGCGGAACGTGACGCCCGCGCCGGGCGGGCCGATGCGCACCGTCGCGCAGATCAGCGCGCCATGCGTGACATCGGGATCGTCGCCGGCATCCTTGACCACGCCGGCGGTCGCGGCGGCTCCGTCCAGTCCGCATCATCCGCCAGCGCGAAGGCGGCTGTTCGCCGCCCGGCAGCGTCATTTCGACCGGATCGGGAAACTCGCCGGTCAGCAGCGCGGCGATAGGCCGCCTTGGCGGCGGCGGTCGCGCAGGCGCCGGTCGTCCAGCCGCGGCGCAGCGGGGGTTCGGTGCTCCATGGTTTTGGTTTAGTCCCGGGCACCGCCGATCGTCACCGCCATGGAGCATCGTGACATGACCGCGCGCGGGCTCATCATCGGCGCGCCGCGTTCGGGCAGCGGGCAAGACCACGCTGACGCTGGCGATTCTGGCGGCGCTCGCCGCCGCGGCGTCGCGGTGCGGGCGGCGAAATCCGGACCCGGACTATATCGACCCGGCCTTCCATGCCGCGGCGACCGGCACGGCCGAGCTTCAACCTCGATAGCTGGGCGATGCCGGCAGGCGCTGCTCGATACGCTCGCCGGCGTACAGGCGCGATGGCGCGGACATCGTCGTCATCGAAGGCGTCATGGGTCTGTTCGACGGCGCGCCCGACGCCGCCGGCCCGCCAGGCCGGCGCGGCGCCACGGCCGATCTCGCGGCGCGGTTCGGCCTGCCGGTGCTGCTGGTGCTCGATGTCGGGCGGCAGGCGCAGTCAGCCGCCGCTTTGGTCCGGGGATTTGCCACGCACGATCCGTCGGTGCGGATCGCGGGCGTAATCCTCAACCGCGTCGCAAGCGAACGGCATCGCGCGCTCGTGTCCGACGCGATCGCCGCGCTGGGGATTCCGGTATTGGGAGCGGTCCCGCGCGAAGCCGCGCTGGCGCTGCCCGAGCGGCATCTCGGCCTCGTTCAGGCCGGCGAGCATCCGGATCTCGCCGCGCTGATTGAGCGCCTTGCCGGCATGGCGGAACGCAACCTCGATCTCGACGCCATTGCGGCGTGCGCCGCGAACTTGAAGACGCAGGCCGGCGCGGGTGCCCCCGCGCTGCCACCGCCGGGCCAGCGCATCGCGCTCGCCCGCGATCGCGCCTTCAGTTTCATTTATCCGCACGTCGTCGATGCCTGGCGCAGAGCGGGCGCCGAAATCCTGCCGTTCTCGCCGCTCGCCGACGAGCCGCCGCCGGAACACGCCGATTGCTGCTGGCTGCCCGGCGGCTATCCGGAACTGCACGCGGACGTACTCGCGGCCGCGCTGACATTTGCATCGGGACTGCGGCGGTTCGCCGAAACACGTCAGGTCCACGGCGAATGCGGCGGCTACATGGTGCTCGGCGAGAGCCTCGAGGACGCTGCCGGGAAGCGCCACGCGATGACCGGTCTGCTCGGGCATGCAACGAGCTTTGCCAGACGAAAGCTTCATCTCGGCTACCGCATCGCGCGGCTTCTCGCCGACGGACCGCTTGGCCGGCGCGGCACGCTCGTTCGCGGCCACGAGTTTCATTACGCGTCTCTGACGCACGCCGGCGTCGACGCGCCGTTCGCGGACATTGCCGATGGCGAAGGCCGCGCGCCGGAGCAGGCCGGCGGCCGCCGCGGTCGCGTCACCGGCACTTTCTTTCATGCAGTCGCCGCGGACGATGCCGGCTGAGTTTCAGCCGGCGCGGACGATTTCCTCCTCGACGTCGCGCAGCCGGTCCTTGCCGAAAAAGATTTCCCTGCCGACAAAAAACGTCGGGCAGCCGAACGTGCCGCGCGCAACCGAATCCTCGGTATTCTTCAACAGCCGATCCTTCACCGCGGCGTCCTGCGTGCGCGCAAGCAATGCGGCGGCATCGAAGCCGGACCCGGTGAGCGCCGCGCCGACCACGGCGGGATCGTCCATGTCTTTCGGCTCCGCCCACATGTGGCGGAACACTTCGTCGACATAGTGCCTGAATTCGCCGCCTTCCCGGGCCGCGACGGCGCCGCGCATCAAAAGCAGCGTATTGACCGGAAAGAACGGATTCCACGTGAACCGGGTGATGCCGTGACGCTCGATAAATCGCCGCAGTTCCAGCTGTTCGTATTCCAGACGGTTCTTGATGCCCGCCATTTTCTGCGCCGGCGAACTGTTGTTGGTCAATTTGAACACGCCGCCGAGCAGTATCGGCACGTACTCGAACGTTGCGCCCGTGCGCTGTTCGATCTGCGGAATGATCAGATGGGCCAGATACGCATTCGGGCTGCCGAAGTCGAAGTGAAATTCCACCGCGGCCATTACCAGATCTCCTTATAGGGCCGGACGTCCAGTTCGAACGTCCATGCGTCGCGGGGCTGCCGGTAAAGCTGCCAGTAGGTGTCGGCGACCGATGCCGGATTCATGAGCTGATCGGGTTCGAGACTGTCCAACGCCTGCGCGCCCGCGCGCTGTTTGATGCGCTCGCGCACAAAGGCGGTATCGACGCCGGCGTCGATGATCAGATGCGCGACGTGGATGTTTTTCGGGCCGAGCTCCCTCGCCATGCTTTGCGCGACGGCGCGCAACCCGGACTTGGCGCCGGCGAACGCGGCATAACCGATTCCGCCGCGCACGCTGGCGGTCGCGCCGGTGAAGAAGATGCAGCCTTTACCGCGCGGCAGCATCAGACGCGCGGCTTCCCGTCCGCTCAGGAAGCCCGCGTAGCACGCCAGTTCCCACACTTTGCGAAAGACCCGCTCGGTCGTGTCGAGTAACGGGAAGTTGACGTTGGCACCGATGTTGAAAACGCAGACTTCGAGCGGAGCATGGGCATCGGCCGCACGCAGAAAGGCGGTGACCTCCTCCTCCTTGCGGGCATCGAGGCCGCGGGCAACGATTTCGCCGCCGGCCTTTTCGACATCGGCCACCAGCGGCGCAAGTTTGTCCGCGTTGCGCCGGCCGGCGAAGACTGCAAATCCTTCAGCGGCGAATTTTTTCACGATGGCGGCGCCGATGAAATCGCCGGCGCCGATGACAGCCACGGTGGCGTTTCGCTTCACCAATTCCGCTCTCCGGTTCGCAACCGCGAGCGTCCGGCATTTTTCAGCTCATGTCCAGTTGGTGCCGGAGCGCGCCGCCGGACCAGCTTGCCAAGCGTTCGCCTTCCGCTCACCATAGGCGATTATCGCGCGGGCAGAGAAATCGTACAACGATCGTGCCGGACGGACGGGACCACATCGTAGCCGAAGCGGCGTCACGGATCCTGGCCGATTTCGCCGATCCGCAAACCGTCAACAGGGCGGCCGACGGCGCATGGAAAGAGACGCTCTGGCGCGCGCTCGACGACGCCGGCCTGCCGCTCGCCTGGGTCCCCGAAGGGCTCGGCGGCTCGGGCGCGAGCCTCGCCGACGGCTTTGCCATCATCGGCGTTGCCGGACGCTTCGCGCTGTCGGTGCCGCTTGCGGAAACGCTCGCTGCCGGCTGGCTGCTGGCGCGCGGCAGCCTCGAGCGCTCCGGCGAACGCCATGACCGTCGCGCCCGTCCGGCCGCGCGAGCGAATTGCCGTCGATGCGGACGGACGCCTGAACGGCCGCGCGACAGCCGTGCCGTTCGCGCACGAGGCGCTGCATGTTGCCGTCGCGGCGCATGACGGCGGCAAGCCGGTTATCGCGCTGGTCCCGATCAACGAATGCCGGGTCGGCGCAGGTGCAAATATGGCCGGCGATTCAACCGGCACCATCACGTTCGACCGCGCGAAGCCGCTTCGCAGCGCGCCGGCGCCGGACGGCTTTGAGCCGCTGGCGCTGCTGCTGATGGGGGCGGCCATTCGCAGCGTCCAGACCGCCGGCGCGCTCGAAGCGATCCTGTCGCTTTGCGTCGCGTACGCGGGCGAGCGCGTCGCCTTCGAGCGCCCGATCGGAAAATTCCAGGCAGTGCAGCAGAACCTCGCGAGACTCGCCGGTGAAGTGGCCGCTTCTCTCGCGGTCGCGGGCTCCGCCGCCGACGCGATCGCGCAGGCCGGCAATTTTGACGACGACGTTTTTCTCGAGGCCGCGTCGGCGCGTATCCGTACCGCCGAAGCCGCTACCGAGGCCGCCGCAATCGCGCATCAGGTTTTCGGCGCGATCGGCTTTACCCGCGAACATGTGCTGCATCGCTTCACGCTGCGAATGCTGTCCTGGCGCGACGACTTCGGCAACGAGAGCTGGTGGGCCGCCGAGCTGGGCAGGCTCGTTGCGCTTCGCGGCGCCGACGGATTCTGGCCGATGGTGGCGTCGCGATGACGGCAGCATTGCAGTTCGATCCGATCCGGCTGCCGCCGGAATGCGCGACGCTGCGCACCGAAGTCCGCGCCTTCCTGGCCGACGAGATTGCCGCCGGCACTTTCGATCCGCATCAGCCGAACCACGGCGACTCTTACAATCGCGGCTTCAGCCGGCGCGTCGGCGCGAAAGGCTGGATCGGCATGACCTGGCCAAAGCGATACGGTGGCCACGAACGCAGCCAGCTTGAACGTTACGTCGTCACCGAAGAATTCCGTGTCGCCAACGCACCCTCGCAGCTGCATTTCGTCGCCGACCGGCAGAGCGGTCCGATCCTGCTTAAATACGCTCCGGAGCACATCAAGAACGACGTGCTGCCGCGCATCTGCCGCGGCGAGGTGTGTTTCGCCATCGGCATGAGCGAGCCGGGATCGGGCTCCGATCTGTTCGCCGCCAAAACAAAAGCGACCAGAGTCGACGGCGGCTGGCGCATCAATGGTACCAAGATCTGGACCACCAGCGCCCAGGTCGCGGACTACATGCTGGCGCTGTTTCGCACTTCGCCGCCGGCCAAAGAAAACCGCCGTCACGGCCTGACGCAGTTTCTGGTCGACATGAAGGCGCCCGGAATTGCCGTGAACCCGATTTATCAGATGACCGGTCAGCGCGGGTTCAACGAGGTGGTGTTCACCGACGCTTTCGTACCCGACGACTGCGTCATGGGAGAGATCGACGGCGCCTGGAAGCAGGCGACCAGCGAACTCGCCTACGAGCGCAGCGGGCCGGAGCGTTTTCTCGAAACCTTTTACGTGCTGCCGGAACTTATCCGCGTGCTGGGGCCGGAGCCGGATTTGCGCGCCGCGGAAGGGCTCGGCCGCCTGGTCGCGCAGTTGCATACCCTGCGGCGCATGTCGGTTTCGGTCGCGGGCATGCTGCAGGCGGGAAGAGAGCCGGTGGTGGAAGGCTCGATCGTCAAGGATCTCGGCACGTTATGGGAACAGAAACTGCCGGGGCGCGTGCGCGAACTGACCGCATTTCTTGAAACCGAAACGATCAACCACGCTACTCTGGAAGACCAGCTTGCTTTCGCCACCATGGTCGCACCCAAGCTGACCATCCAGGGCGGCACCACCGAAATCCTGCGCGGCATCATAGCGCGCGGCCTCGGCCTGCGGTAAAGGCAGGCGAACGTGCCGGACATCGGAAAGCTGGTGCAGCCTCAATCGGTGGCGGTGATCGGCGCTTCGCCGGATTTTCACATGGCGGTGACCGGACCAAACACGGAAGGCTTCGGCAACATCCCCGCCACGTTTGCATTTTCGATCGCGCGCGAACGATCGTCAGGCCCGGTGAACAACTCACCGGTCGCCAGGGTGCGGCCCATTAGCAACCGGGAGGAAGGCGCGTCATGAAACCCCCAGGACCGTTCACCGATATCGGCGTCGAGAAGGCCGGTCATGTGGCGCTGGTCGAAATCAGGCGTCCGCCGAACAACTTTTTCGACGTTGCGCTGATCGGGGAAATCGCCGCCGCGTTCGAGGCGCTGGATGCCGACGACGAATGCCGCGCCGTGGTTCTTGCCGCGCAGGGCAAGGTGTTTTGCGCCGGCGCGGATTTCGGCGACGGCGGCACGCTCAATCGCGACGGCGCGCGGCCGGACGCCCCGCCGCCGGGCGTGGCGAACCTGTATCTAGAAGGCAATCGGCTGTTCCGTACCAAAAAGCCGATCGTGGCCGCCGTTCATGGCGCGGCGGTCGGCGGCGGGCTGGGACTGGCGATGGTGGCCGACTTTCGGGTCACCTGCCGCGAGGCGCGGTTCTGCGCCAATTTCACACGGCTCGGTTTTCATCCGGGCTTCGGCCTGACCGTGACGCTGCCGGCAGCGATCGGTGTCAGCAAGGCGGCGCTGATGTTCTACACCAGCCGCCGCGTGCCGGGCGACGAGGCGCACGCGATCGGGCTTGCCGACCTGCTGGTGCCGCACGATCAGGTCCGCAGCGCCTCGCTTTCGCTTGCCGCCGAAATTGCGGTGAATTCGCCGCTCGGCGTGACCGCAACGCGCGCCACGCTGCGCCGCAATCTTGCCGACCGGGTGCGCGAAGCCACCGAACGCGAACTCGCCGAACAGACCCGGCTGCGCAGGACCGGCGATTTCAGCGAGGGCGTGAAGGCCATGGCGGAGCGGCGGGTGCCGGTTTTTACCGGGCGCTGACAACAGCGCCGGAGCCTGCGATCGAAATCAACCGAGAGAGGAAGCACGATGACTGTGAGAATTGAGAAAAGCGGCGCGGTGTGGACCGTCATTCACGACCGGCCCGAAGCCCGCAATGCGATGGACCCGGCGAGCGCCGACGCGTTGACGGCCGCCTTTCTGGAATTCGACGCCGACGACAGCGCGTCGGTCGCGGTGTTCTACGGGGCGGGCGGTGCGTTTTGCGCGGGCTGGGATCTGAAATATGTCAGTTCGCTCAATGCCGCGCACCCGCTCGGCGAACTCGATATCCCGACCGCGGGGCCGCGCGGCAACGGCGCCGAAATTCCGCGCGGACCGCTTGGTCCTTCCCGGCTCGAACTCGACAAGCCGGTGATCGCTGCGATCGAGGGCCCCGCGGTCGCCGGCGGCATGGAACTGGGCCTCTGGTGTGATTTTCGTGTCATGGCAAACGAATCGTATTTCGGCGTTTATTGCCGGCGCTGGGGCGTGCCGCTGATCGACGGCGGCACCGTGCGTCTGCCGCGCATCGTGGGCCAGGGCCGGGCGCTGGAAATCATTCTCACCGGCCGCAAGGTTCCGGCGGAAGAGTGTCTCGACATCGGGCTGTGCGAATATCTGGTGCCCAAAGGCGGCGCGCGGGCCAAAGCCGAGCAGCTGGCGCAGGATATCGCCCGGTTTCCGCAGGTTTGCGTGCGCGCCGACCGCCGCTCCGCCATCAAGAGTCATGGCCTCGCCGTCCGCGATGCGTTGATTCAGGAGTGGTACAACGGACGGGAAGCGCTGGTCGCCGACGGCGTGGCCGGTGCAGCCCGTTTCGCGGGCGGTCTCGGCCGCCACGGCGACTTCAAGACCATCCGGTGAAAATCACTGCAACCTGTTTGGCGCAACATGACGACCGGCGGTTTTACCGCCGGTCGCCGGGGCGATCCGCATGGGTAACATTCTGCTAACGGCAGCCGTCGCCGCAATTCATTAACGCTGAAACCACGCGATAATAGGCACTCATGTTTACCCGGTAGAGATACCTTTTAAGCCATAGTGTCTGCACGATTTTAGCCCTCGGGATCGTAAAAGCGTGCCGCAGATGATGACCGCGCAGCCTGACCGCCAGCCCGCGCACCACGCGCTGCCCGCAGACATCTACCTGCCGCTGGTCGATTCGCTGTTCAAGGAAGGCCGGGCGCTTTTTCTCGGAACCATCTTTGTTCTCGGCTCGGTTGTCGTCACATACTGGAAGACCGGCGAGATCCTGATCCTCTATTGCGCGATCGCGATCTTTCTCGTCGCCTGCGCCCGCGAGGTAGTGCTTCGCGCCTATCTTCGCGCGAAACCCGGCATCAGAACAGTAGCGGCGGCGCGCCGGTGGGAGAACCGCTACAGCATAGGAGCGTCGGCGTCGGTCGCGCTGCTGAGCATCTGGTGTTTCGTCGCATTCTCGCAGACCAGCGATCCGTTCGCCCACCTCGTCAGTTTCACGATGACGCTCGCCTATGCGTGCGGCATTTTCGGGCGCAACTTCGCCAACGCGCGGTTTGTGATCATCCAGATCATCTGCACGTGGCTGCCGATGACCGCGGCCCTGCTGATTTACGGGACCTGGTATCACTGGATTTTTGCCCTGCTTCTGGTCCCGACCTTTCTCGGCATCAAGCTGATCGCCGAAAGACTGCGCCACCAGCTGATGGACGCGGTGGTCACATCGCGCGACATGTCGCTGCTCGCCAAGCGGTTCGACACCGCGCTCAACAACATGCCGCACGGCCTGTGCATGTTCGACACCCACCGCCGCATCGTGGTCTCGAACCAGAAGCTCAAGGAACAGGCCGGACTGCCGGGCGATCTCGAACTCAAGGGCATGACGGTCCGCGAACTGGTCGAAAGCGTGGGGAAGGCGGGACTGCTGTCCGATCTCAACGCGCACAGCCTGATCGACCGCCTGAACGCGCAGCTTTCCGGCAGCGACGACTCCGCCTTCGCCATCGATCTGGTCAACGGCCGGACGCTCGAATTCACCGTTCAGCCGATGGAAAACGGCGGCATGGTCGCGCTGGTGGAAGACATCACCGAGCGGCGGATCGCCGAGGCCAAGATCAACCATCTGGCGCGGTTCGATCCGTTGACCGGGCTGCCCAACCGCAACGTGCTGCGCGACCGCATGGAGCGGGCGCTGGCCGAATGGCGGCCCGACAATATGTGCGCAATTCATTTCATCGATCTCGACCAGTTCAAGCAGGTCAACGACACGCTGGGACATACCAGGGGCGACATGCTGCTGCAGGCGGTCGCGGAACGGCTGCGGACCAAAATTCATGACGCCGACGTCATATCCCGCTTCGGAGGCGACGAGTTTGTCATCCTGCAGGCGCCGCTCCGCTCGCTCGACGAGGGCGAGGTGCTCGCTTCGCGGGTGCTCGAGGCGCTTGGCGGCACGTACGATCTCGACGGTCACAAGGTTGTCGTCACCGCCAGCGTCGGGATCGCGGTCGCCGAAAAGCCGATCGATCCGGACCAGTTCCTGCGCAACGCCGACATGGCGCTCTACCGCGCGAAGGCGGAAGGGCGCGGGACGTGGCGCTGGTTCGAAGCAAAAATGGAAGCCAAGGCCCAGGCCCGCAGGAATCTGGAACTGGATTTGCGCAACGCGCTGGAGAGCGAGGCGTTCGAGCTTTATTACCAGCCGATTTTCAATCTCAAGACCAAGCGGATCGAGGCGTGCGAGGCGCTGCTGCGCTGGCCGCACCGCGAACGCGGTATGGTTTCACCGGCGGAGTTCATCCCGGTCGCCGAGGAAATGGGCCTGATCGTCGAGCTTGGGAATCAAGTCCTGTACAAGGCCTGTCTGGAATGCCGCCGATGGCCCGGCGAAACCGCCGTGGCGGTCAACATGTCGTCGATCCAGTTCGACCGTTCCAATGTTCCTTCACTTGTCCGGGAGACGCTCGCCGCGACGAGTTCTTGCGGCGCAGCGGCTCGAGATCGAAATCACCGAGACCACGCTCCTCCAGGACACCCGGCGCACCCGCTCCGATCTCCGGCAGCTTGCCGAACTGGGCGTCAAGGTGTCGCTCGACGATTTCGGTACGGCCTATTCGAGCCTCAGCTACCTGCACAGTTTCCCGCTGCACAAAGTGAAAATCGACCAGTCATTTTTGCGCGACCTGGGCGACGACCAGCGCCGGGTGACCCTGCTGCACGGTATAACCCGGCTCAGCGCGCAGCTGGGCCTCCGCGTCGTGGTTGAAGGAGTCGAAACCCCCGAACAGCTCGAGCTGCTCGCGGCCGAGGACAGCGTCGACGAAGTGCAGGGTTATTTGCTGTGCCGGCCGATGCCGGCGGCGGATGTGCGCAGGCTTTTGTTCGCGTCGTACGTCGCGCCGACGCAGGCTGCCGCCTGGCCCGAGGCGTTCCGAAGCAACGCCGCATAACTATTTTATTCACCCCGCAAGGTTCCCGCGTCGAAACGCATCTCTTCCATGCGCGAAGAATGCCATTTTTGTCTTGCATCAATACCGCGGGTGATTAACCCTAATACACACTGAAAATTGTAGGCGCGTTAACAATCTGTTAACCTCTAAAGATTGGGTGCCGCCAACTCCAGCTTTAATGGTGGGGCAAGAGAATGGTCGCGGAAGTCAGGCGCTTGCGTTTCCCGGATCAATCCGGCCACGAAGGAACGTTCACCGATCGTCTTAATAAACTCGCGGCCAGCATCGACTATCGACGCGCTGACAGCAAAGAGGAAAGAGAGGCGATCTTCCGCCTTCGCTATGAAGCGTACCGACGCGAAGGGGGAATTGAGACGAACGCGGAGAAGATGTTCTCCGATCCGTACGACTCGACCGACAACGGATTTATCTTTGGATTGTATCTCCAGGGCAAGCTGGCGACCTCGATCCGGCTTCACATCGCCTCCAAAAACCAGAATCCGGACTTTCCGTCGCTGAAAGTATTTCCCGACTTTTTGCAGCCAGAGCTCGACTCCGGCAAAGTCCTGCTCGATACGACCCGCTTTGTGACCGAGGAAAATCTTTCGCGAATCCACCGCGGCCTGCCCTTTGTCACGGTTCGCATGTGCGTTCTGGCGGCCCAGCATTTCGGCGCCGACCACGTCCTCGCCGCAGTGAGGGCGGAACATCAGGCGTGGTACGCGCGGTCGTTCGGACTTCGGGTCGTCTGCGAGCCGCGGCCTTATCCGCAACTGGCAAAGCCGATCAGTCTGATGACCGTAGATTTTCCGAGCGTCCGCGAAGAATGGTACCGTCGCTATCCGTTTTTCCAGTCGAGCGCGCTGGAGCGGCGGCAGCTTTTCGATCGCCGGGTTCAAACGTCCAATATTGAACAGCCGCCGGGCACCGCCAGAGTGCCGGCTGAAGCCAAGGCCACCCAGGGCCCTTTTCTTGAGCGCGGCGCTGCCTGAAAAGCCGCGGGTCCCTGCTGGAATGATTTGACCGCCGGGCCGCGGCCTCTGGCGGTTGACTTCGGCGGCCGGGCCCGCGAAACTGGTTAGCGGAATCTCCACCACGGACCTAAAACTGCGCAGACCGCCTTCGCGGACTGTTTCCGTGTGTCGCGTATAAGCCTGATCTCTGGAATGTTTGATCTCAACCGCGGTCTTCAACGCGATTGCCGGGCACCCCATGAGAGCTGAGCGACTTGAGCGACTACGGTCGAAACCGGACACGCAAATCGTTGCGTGCCCGAAGTGCAGTGCCCGCGTCTTCTTCCACAGGATCGGCACGCCCCGCTTCGACGCCTGCGGCTTCGAAAGCTACAGCTTCGAATGCCAGCAATGCGGCGCCGAACTGGGCGGTATCGTCGATCCTTCCGACGACATGCTGCTGATCACGGAACGCGCTGCCTGATCCGCGCGGCCGCGATGCGCGGCAACGTGGGGCTGCGCCGTTTCACCTTCCCTGCGGTTTGATCCGGAAGCCTGCCCGGGATTCAGGACAGGATTCGAAGCTGGCGCTTGGCGGCGCGGCGCGGTGCGGCTAGTCATTGCACCGAAAGCAGCACGCAGGGGAAGGACGCATGTCGAACAGTCTCGACGGTTATGCCGTATTCATCACGGGAGGGTCCACCGGGTTTGGTCTCTCGCATGCACGGGTGCTTGGCAGCCGTGGCGCGCGGATCGCCATCACCGATTTCAAGGACGAAAATCTTGCAAATGCCAAAACCGCACTGAAGGGCGACGGCATCTCGGCGCTGTGCCTCAAGGCCGACAACCGCGTCGCCACCGAAATCGCCGGCGCGGTCGCAGCCGCTGAGAACGAATTCGGCAAACTCGACGTCGTCGTCAACAATGCCGGCATCACCGGGATGATGGCGCCAATAGAAGAGATCGACGAGGCCTTCTTCGACGATCTGTTCGACACGCACGTCAAAGGCGCATTCTTTGCGGTGCGGGCCGCAGTGCCGGGAATGAAAAAGCGCAAGTTCGGCCGCATCATCAACACCGGCTCGACGTTCGCCATGACTGGCTCGCCTGCGATGAGCCACTATGCCGGAGCGAAGGGTGCGCTCACCGCGCTTGCCCGCTCGTGGGCACGCGAGTTCGCGCCCTACGGCATCACCGTCAACACCGTCTCGCCCGGATTTGCCGACACGCCGATGACACGTCGCGATGTGTCGCCCGAGATCTTCAAGGAAATCATCGAGGGCATGGCGCTCAAGCGCCAGGTGTTGCCGGAGGAGATTTCCTACGCGGTGGCCTGGCTCGCCAGCCGCGAGGCCGATGCGGTGACGGGCCAGAACATCAGCCCGAATTGCGGGCAGGCGATCGTCGGCATCTGAGCCGGACGGAAGCAGGAGCGAAAGCCGCCGCCGGTGCGTCAAAACCCGGCGGTGGCGACGCTCCGGAGATTCTTTCCTGCCGTCCGGTCAAAATTGCGTCGCGACGGCGGACTGCGCCTATCGCGCCGCCGGCGCGAACTTTTCGCGATCGTGCGGCACGGAAAAATCCAGGTCCGGACCGAGCGGCACGATCCGGGTCGGATTGATCGCCGTCATGCTCATGTAATAGTGCCGCTTGATGTGATCGATGTTCACCGTGCCGGCGATGCCCGGCACCTGATAGAGGTCGCGCAGATAATTCGACAAAGCGGGATAGTCGGCGATCCGGCGCAGATTGCATTTGAAGTGTCCGTAATAGACCGCATCGAAGCGCACCAGCGTCGTGAACAGGCGCCAGTCAGCCTCCGTCAGCTTCGCGCCGGCCAGATAACGCTGGCGTGACAGAATGTTCTCGAGCCAGTCGAGGGCCGCGAACACGCTGCGACAGCCTTCTTCGTATGCCGGCTGCGCCGTGGCGAAACCGGCCCGATAGACGCCGATATTCACGTCGCCATAGACGCGGGTATTGATGGCGTCGATCTGTTCGCGCAGTTCCGCGGGATAGTAATCGGCGCGGTCGTCCGTCAGCGCCGCGAACGCCGCATTGAGCATGCGGATGATTTCGGGCAACTCGTTGTTGACGATGGTCCGCCGTTCCCTGTCCCAGAGCACCGGGACTGACACGCGCCCGGTGTAGCGCGGGTCGGCGAGCAGATAGATCTCGCCGAGGCGGCGCGCGCCGTTGACGGAATCGGGCGTCGTGCCGGGACCGTCGCCGAACTGCCAGCCCTGATCGCCCATGACCGGATCGAGCACCGACATCGAAATCACGTCTTCGAGCTGCTTGAGCCTGCGAAAGATCACGGTACGGTGCGCGTAGGGACAGGCGAGCGAAACGTAGAGGTGATAGCGCCCGCGTTCGGCGGGAAAGCCGCCTGTTCCGGACGGCCCCGCGCTGCCGTCCGGCGTGATCCAGTTGCGGAACACCGGCGCGGCGGGCACGAAGCGGCCGCCCGTTCCGGCGGTGTCGTACCATTCGCTGCGCCATACGCCGTCGACATAAAGTCCGTGTGCCATCCCGATCTCCCGGCTGCCATCGGCGCGATTGTAACCCGGATCGAATGGAACGAAATCGAAGACCTGACCGGGCGCTCCGCCCGGCATACGTGGCACCCCGGCATACCGACCTCGAATGGACTTCGGGCAGTGCGTGCCGTACTTCAATCGGGCGCGCGGTTGCGCTATCTGCGTTGCGGCGGGTCCGGCCGGCATCGGATCCGATCCTTTCGGGCAGCGGCCACGGGACGACGACGGACATCATGAGGGCGGTATTTATCGATCGGTTCGGCGGGCCCGAAGTCCTGCAATACGGCGACATGCCTGACCCGACGCCGGCGCCCGACGAGGTCGTGGTCGATATCGTGGCGGCGAGCGTCAATGCCGCCGACTGGAAGGTCCGCGCCGGCGAATATTCGCAGGCGACGTTTCCTCTGCGGCTCGGCCGCGATTTCTCCGGCCTCGTCAGCGCAGCCGGAACAGACGTCGGCGACCTGAAAATCGGCGACCCGGTGTTCGGCGTGCTCGATACCGGACAGGAAGGCGCCTACGCCGAAAAGCTCGCGATCAAGGCCGCGATCGTCGCGAAGAAACCGGACAGCCTTTCGCATGTCAACGCTGCGGCGCTGGCGCTTGACCGGCCTCACCGCGATCCGCTCGCTCGAGGATACGCTGAAGCTTCAGCGCGGCGAGACGATACTGATTCAGGGCGGCGCCGGCGGCGTCGCGAGTTTCGCCATCCAGCTCGCCAAGCATCTCGGCGCCTTGTGATCACAACGACCAGCGCCGCCAACCTCGACTATGTACGCGGGCTCGGCGCCGACCAGGTGATCGATTATAACGCGCAGGATTTCACCCAGGTGGTCAACGGATTGCGACGCGGTGTTCGACACGGTCGGCGGCGACGTGGCGATGAAATCGTTCAGCGGTGCTCAGGCCTGGCGGCCGCGCGGCCTTTATCGCGTCCGGCTGGAAGGCGCCGAAACCCGACCGCGACGACGTGACCTCGCTCCGGCCGGTGGTGACCCGGGCACGCGCGCCGCTGGAAGAGGTCGCCCGGCTGGTGGCGGCGGGCGCGGTCCGCCCGCCCGAAGTCAGACTTTACCGGCTGGAACAGGTCGCCGAAGCCCATCGCGTCAGCGAAGGGCGGCATTTCCGCGGCAAGCTGGTGTTCGAGGTGCGCTGAAGCCGCGGGCGTGGGCAGCAGGCTGGCGGAACGGCACCGGCATGCCTAGCTGATGTGGGCGACGCTGCGCGACGCGCAGCCGACCCCGAACGTCCGTGAGCACCCATGTCAGCCCTGTCTGTCCTGCTCAATGTGTTATGGTTGTTGTTCGGCGGCCTCTGGATGGGGGTCGGATGGCTGTTCGCCGCCGCCATCATGGCCATCACCGTCATCGGCCTGCCCTGGGCCCGCGCGGCGTTCAACATCGCTTCCTATTCGCTGCTGCCGTTCGGCCGCCGGGCGGTATCGCGCGCCGACCATCTCGGCACCGACGACATCGGCACCGGGCCGCTCGGCCTGCTCGGGAACATTGTGTGGTTCATCCTCGCGGGCTGGTGGCTGGCGCTCGGCCATCTCATTTTCGCAATCGGCCTTGCCGTCACCATTATCGGCATTCCGTTTGCCTGGGCGCATCTGAAACTCGCGGGGCTCGCGCTCTGGCCGATCGGCAAGATGATCGTCGATGCGGACGAGGTGCCCCTGCGCTACCAGCAAAGACAGGCGGGCCGGTAGTCCGGCGCGTTGCTCTCATTACCCCTCGCAAAGGAGCATTCCGTGCCTTCAACCGTGTCGCAGGCTTCCATTCCCGTATTCGAAATCGGTCTCAACGCATTGTCCGCCGTTCTCGACAAGGCGGCCGCGTTCGCCGCGGCGAAGAAGATCGACCCCGCGGTGCTGCTGCGCTCGCGCCTTGCGCCGGACATGTTCGATCTCGCCCGCCAGGTGCAGGCCGTGACCGACCAGGCGCGCCGCGGCGCGGCCCGTCTCGCGGGTGCCGAGCCCGTCAGCTATGAGGACAACGAGACCACGATCGATCAGCTCAAGACCCGGCTCGCCAAAACCGTTGCTTATCTGAAGACGATTGACACCAAACAGATCGACGCATCCGCCGACCGCGAGATCGCCTTCCCGCTGGGCGGCGGCGTAACGGGCCGCATGAAGGGCGCCGACTACCTCAATCACTTCGTGCTGCCGAACTTCTATTTCCACCTGACTGCCGCTTATTCCATTCTCCGGCATTGCGGCGTTGAAATCGGCAAGCGCGACTTCCTGGGCGCAATCCCGATCAAGATGGCCTGAGCTTTCGCAGGCACTGACGCCGCAACCCGGATAGGCATGTCCGCACATCCGGGCCGCGGCCTGCCGTCAGTATCGGTCAGGGTTCCTGCGAATCCATCATTATAAAGGCGATGCGGCAGGGTTCCTTGCCGTGGTTGAGCCAGGCGTGATTGGTGGCCTGCTGGACCACGACGTCGCCGGCCTTGAGATGCACCGTGCCGGTATCCAGCATCATGTCGATTTCGCCCGCCATGATGATCGCATAATCGACGGTTCGGGTGCGGTGCATCAGCGGGTTGGACGGCGGCACGCCCCGGGCGGGAACGTCCGGACCCACAACTTTCATCATCAAATCCATTGGCAGCTTGTCTACGTCCGCGCCCACCGGCGGGAAATCGACGACCAGCATCTGTGTGCCGTTGCGCACCGGCGAAAAGCCCTTGCGGTCGCCGGACCGGTCCGCGCTGAAGGAGAAATCGGCCGGAGCCTTCTGCGTCACCCACACCGTCGCGACGCCTTCGCCCGCCCCGCCGACCTTGAGCGGAATCATGGCGTTGAACAGCGCCACCGATTTGTTGCTGGAATTGATCGCGGTGACGACGCGATGGATTTCCTTCTCTTCCGCCTGGCCCGCCGTCGCAACGGCGCCCAGCGCAGCGAGACCCAGCACACACGAAAATGCAACGCCTGTAACAGGCTTCCTCATGTCTTCCTCCCGAAGTGAACGTTCGCTCGAAGCGGCCCCGGGTTTTCCCGGTCACCGCCCGGCGACGGATACTTTCACCATTCGAGGGCGGGAGCAATGAAGCGGACGGACTATCCTTTTGGCCGCCGTCGCGGCGCAGCTTTTTTGCGGCGCGTCCGCAAAGCTGTGCGGATGCGGTCAAGAAGCCGCCTGTGAAACTCCGCCTTTTCCGCTCTGAACGGAATTTCGCAGCGCGTCGTCGCACTTTCGCTGAGCATCAGATTGTACGGCGCGCCCGGCGTATCGCCGGAGATGCGGAAATCCGTCCGAAAGCAGACGATCGGCTTGCCCCTGGCATAGGCGTAGCCGCATTCCCAGGCAGTGCCGCTGTCGGGATCGGGACCGTCCATGCAGGCCACCACCATGTCAGCCTGGTCGATCGCTTTCACGTCCATGCGAAAGATTGCGCGGGCGGATTTGCTGCGCGGCTCGTGCTCCTGCGGCAGCCATACGTCGAAGCCTTCAGCTTCGAGAAACCGCGCCAGTCCGGCATTGAAATCCTGCTCGGCGATCGTAAACAGGGGGCCGGCCAGATAGATTTTGGTCACGATGGACTCCAGTTGGCGGGACCGGTCAGGCCGGGAGACGGTCCTTCGCCGCCGGCCGGCCCGCTCGGTGATGCGCCTGACAGGGTAGGCCCGATGCCCGATTCCGGCCAGGCTCATTTTGGGAGGTGACGATCGTGGATCCGGAATTCATCCGCGAACTGTTCGCGCCGTTCGGTCCGGTGACGGTCAGGCGCATGTTCGGCGGCGCCGGTGTCTGGTCCGGGGGACTGATGTTCGCCCTGGTGTTCGACGGCGTGGTCTTTCTCAAGGTGGACGAAGCCACCATTCCGGATTTCGAACGCGAAGGCAGCCGGCCGTTCGTCTATACCCGCGCCAAAAGCAAAGGCCGCGTCGGACGCGCCTCGCTGTCCTACTGGCGGCTGCCGGAGCGGCTTTACGACGACCCCGACGAGCTCGCGTCGTGGGCCGCCCGCGCGCTCGAAATCGCGCAGCGCAGGAAATTTGCTCCCCGCCCGCGACGGAAGCCCGCAAAAGCTGAAAAGTAGTCGGACGTTCTCAGTTCAGGGTCCGCTTGCTGTCGCCGGAATCCAGCGAGAAAGCGGGTATCTCGATATCGAAATGCTCGCCGTCGGCCGTGACCATGCCGTAGGTGCCGGTCATGAAGCCTGACGGCGTCTGCAGCGGTACACCGCTGGTGTACTCGAACGATTCGCCCGCCTTGAGCACCGGCTCCTCGCCGACCACGCCCGCGCCGCGCACTTCCTGGCGCCGCCCCGTGGCGTCGGTGATGCGCCAGTGCCGGGTCTTGAGCTGGACCGTATCGGTGCCGTGATTGGTGATCGCGATGGTGTAGGCCCAGAAGAAATAGTTGTTTTCCGGCGACGACCGGTCGGGAACGAAGCGCGGGGTGACCACGACCTCGATGTTGCCGGTAATGGCACGGTACATGGCGCAAAGTCCTTACGTATCCGGTAGCCGATCCTGACGCCGGTTCCGCAACCCTGCCCGCATCTCCGCGTTGGTGATTGGCGCCGAGCCCAATGTTGCAATAAACGTGCGGGCGGCTTTTCTCAAGCGGGCTGCGGGTCCGAACCGCCGGTGCGCGCCTCCGGGCTTGAAACGCCTGCTCTTGAAACGCCCGCACTTGGAACGCCCGCAGCAGAACACTAGATTAACGGCCGGCATGATGGATCGGGTTGCGCCGCCCCCTCCCGGCCGGCATTGGTCGCGGGTCCCCATGGCGATGGCTTCTCCACCCCGGACGGTCACGAACGAACGCGATCTGCGGCTCGATCTGTTCCGCGGCGTGGCGCTGTGGCTGATCTTTCTCGATCACATCCCGGAAAACATCGTCAACTGGATCACGATCCGCAATTACGGCTTCAGCGACGCCACCGAAATCTTCATTTTCATCTCCGGTTACACGGCGGCGTTCGTGTACGGCCGCTCGATGCGGGAGCGCGGCTTCATGCTGTCGAGCGCGCGCATCTTCCGGCGCGCCTGGCAGATTTACGTGGCCCACATCTTTCTGTTCACGATCTTCATGGCCGAGATCGCCTATGTCGCAGCAACTTTCGACAATCCACTCTACGCGGAAGAGATGAAAATTCTCGACTTTCTCAAACAGCCGGACATTACGATCTTTCAGGCTTTGCTGCTGAAATTCAAACCCGTCAACATGGACGTGCTGCCGCTCTACATCGTCCTCCTGCTGCTGTTCCCGCCGATACTCTATCTGCTCCTGCGGCGGCCTAATCTGGCGCTTGCGGGGTCGGCGGCGCTCTATGCGGCGATCTGGAAGCTCGACTGGAATCTGCCGGCCTATCCGAACGGCGTCTGGTTCTTCAATCCGTTCGCCTGGCAGTTGCTGTTCGTGTTCGGCGCGTGGTGCGCGCTGGGCGGCGCGCAGCGGCTTTCCTTCATGGTGCGTTCGCGCGCGGCGCTCGTGATTGCGCTGGCCTATCTCGTGTTCGCTTTCTTCATCACGCTGACCTGGCATTTCGAGTTGCTCGAGCGCTTTGTACCGGCCTGGCTCGCGGACTGGATGTATCCGATCGACAAGACCAATCTGGACGTCCTGCGGTTCGCGCACTTTCTGGCGCTGGCGACCGTGACGATACGCTTCATTCCGCGGGACTGGTCGGGCCTCAATTCGCTTGTGCTGCAGCCTGCCATCCGCTGCGGCCAGCATTCGCTCGAGATTTTCTGCATCGGCGTGTTTCTCGCCTTCGCGGCGCAGTTCATCATCGCCGAATCCTCAGGCGGACCGTTGTTGCAGACGGCCGTCAGCCTGTCAGGCATTCTCATCATGACTGCTTCGGCGTATCTGTTATCGTGGTACAAGTCCGTCGAAGGACGAAGCGTCCAGTCTCGCGTCAAGGCTACCGACGCGGACCTCGCGGGGGGCGAGGCATGACCATCGTCATCATGTTTCTGGCGGCCCTTGCGCTGGCGAATGGCGCCGCCGCGGCGGAGTCTGCGCCCGGCTGCGACGTTCCGGAGTTGTTCCTCCCCGCCGAGACCGGCCTCACGCAAGCCGCCGCCGAACTCAAGGACCGCCATCGGCTGGACATCACCGTGGTCGGCTCGGGCTCATCCGCCCTGTCAGGCCCGGACGGCGCGCGGTTTGCCTGGCCGGCGCAACTGGAAGATGCGCTGCGGGAGCGTTTGCCGGGCAACGAGATCAAGGTCACCGCCCACGTCCAGTCGCGGCAAACCACCGCAGAGATGGTCGTGAACCTGCCCAAATTCCTGGGCGAGGATCATCCGGCGCTGGTGATCTGGCAGGCTGGAACGGTCGACGCGATGCGCGGCGTCGAGCCGGACGAGTTCCGCGCCAGCCTCGGCGAGGGCATCGAAGCGATAACCCATGCGGGCGCCGACGCCGTGCTGATGAACATGCAATACAGCCCGCGCACCGAGTCCATGCTGGGCGTAACCGCCTATGCCGACGTGATGCGCTGGGTCGCCGAGCAACGAAACGTCGTGCTGTTCGACCGCCTCGCCATCATGCGGTACTGGAGCGATTCGGGCGTTTTCGACCTCTATGCCACGACCACCGGTTATGCTATGGCGCGGCGTGTACATGCGTGTATTGGCCGGGCACTGGCCGCGCAGATCATCAATGCGGGCCATCTGGAGGCCGCAAACGGGCAAATATCGCGCTGATGCGGTCTGACCAAAAAATCACGTCCCGGAGCGCAGCGTTCGCCGCAGCGGCGGTGTTGGCGTTTACCATATCCGGACTGGCGTCCGCCCCGGTGGCCAGCGCGGCATCGGCGGCGCCTGCTGCGGCTGCGACACCGCCGGCCGCGACACAGCCGGCCGCGGCCACCGCGCCCGCTGCCGGCAGTCCGGCTGTGAGCGCCACAACCGCAGGACCCGCCTTTGTATGTACCGCGCCGGCCGAGTTTGCCCGCTTCACCTATCCGCTTCGCCACACCGCGCGACGCCTCGCGGCCGGCGAGCCGTTGACGATCGTCGCCATCGGTTCCTCGTCCACGTCCGGCGCGGGCGCGAGTTCGCGCGCGGCCAGCTATCCGAGCCGGCTCGCGATCGAACTTAAAGAGCGGTTTCCCGCCGAAGACATCACCGTCCTCAACCGCGGCGTCAACGGCGAAGAGACCGCGCAGATGATGGCGCGGTTCGACACGGGCGTCATCGCCGAGCATCCCGATCTCGTTTTGTGGCAGGTCGGCACCAATTCCGTGCTGCACGACGCGCCGCTGCAGGAGCATTCGGTGCTGCTGCATGAAGGCATCGCGCGGCTCAAGGCCGCGGGGGCCGACGTCGTGCTGATGGATCTGCAATTCACCCCGAAGGTGCTGGCCAAGGCCGAAACCCAGGGAATGCAGGATCAGATAGCGCTGACGGCCAAGGAAACCTCCGTCGATCTGTTCAACCGTTTCGCGGTGATGCGCGACTGGCACGAAGTTCAGCATATTCCTTACGAGGCGTTTCTCTCGCCGGATTCGCTGCACATGAACGACTGGAGCTACGGCTGCGTTGCCAAGCTGCTCGCGCGCGCGATCGCCGACGCGGCGAGCCGCCAGCCTGCGTCGGCGGCGACGCACTGACGCCCTTTCAGTTCCGCGCAGACAGTTTCAGCGCCGCCGGTTTCCGCACAACCGGGTTCCGCGACAGCCGGTTTCAGCGCAGCTTTGGCATCACTTCGCTGGCAAACATTTCCATGTTGCGGAGCGCCAGCACGTCGGACATGACGCCGAACTGCAGCAGCGTCACCAGAATGTCGAAGCCGGTTTGATCGCGGACGCGCTCGATCTTCTCGCGCACCGTTTTCGGACTGCCGATGATCGCGGTCGAGCTCGCGACAAGATCGTCGATCGTCTGTCTGCGCGGCGCGCCGAGCGAGGTGCGAAGCTTCAACGTCACTTTCAGCGACTCGTTCGACGTGTAGCCCGGCGGCAGCAGCATCTCCCACGGCATGCGCAGGTAGTTGTTGAACAGCGACTCGATGCCGGCTTTGGCTTCCTCCCGGGCGCGCTCGTCGGTCTCCGCCACGTAGATCGGTACCGCCCAGCCGAGCTGGCTGCCGGCGGCGGCATAGCCGTGAGCCTGCGCCGCTTCGCGATACATGGTGTGATAGCGCACCACCGCCTTTTCAGGACTGAACGTGACGAGGAACGGATATTTGCGCTCCGGCGCCGAGGCCCAGACCACCGTCTCGCGCGAACCCATCGAGGGTATCCAGACCGGCGGATGCGGCGTCTGATACGGGCGCGGCCACGGATTGACGTAGCGGAGACGATAATGGTCGCCCTCGAACTCGAACGGGCCGGGCGTGGTCCACGCCTTGATGATCAGATCATGCGCCTCGTGAAACCGCTCGTGGGAAAACGCCGGGTTGACGCCGGTCGCGTGATATTCGGACCCGATGCCGCGAACGAAGCCGGTGATGATGCGGCCCTTCGACAGCACGTCGAGCATCGCGAATTCCTCGGCGATGTTGACCGGATTGCTGACCAGCGGCAGCGCGCGGCCGAGGATGGCGATTTTCACTTTTTTGGTGCGCTGGATGAGAGCACTCGCGATCAGGTTCGGCGCCGGCATCAGGCCGTAGGCCGTCTCGTGATGTTCGTTGACGCTGATCGCGTCAAAGCCGAGCTGCTCGGCATAGGCGAGCTGGTCGAGATAGGAATCGTATTCGGCCGCACCCTTCTGGGGATCGTAGAGGCTGTTGGGCAGGACCACCCACGCCGAACGGTGCCTGCCCGCGGCTTCGAAATCGAGCGGCCGATAGGGCATGAGGTGAAAGCAGACGAATTTCATGCGCGCACCCGATCGAGAAAGGCGATGACCGTGTCGGCGACGGGATCGGCTTTCTCCAGGTGCGGAATATGGCCGCAGGCCTCGATCATCGACACCGCCGCGCCGGGCACGCGCTCGGCCCACAATCGCGCCCAGGCGGTGGGGAGAAGCCTGTCCTCCGCGCCCCAGACGACATGCGTCGGCACGGTGATGCGATGCAGCCACTTTTCCAGATCGGGATTGAACAGGCGCGGCTCCCAGCCGAACTTTACGCTGGCGAGCCTGTTCTGCAGCTCGATGTCGAGCTCTTCTTCGCCCTGCGGCGAAATCTTCAACAGTTCTTCGGCAAGTGCAGGATCGTGCACAAGATTGTACGCCGCTTCTTCGCGCGACCAGATGAAGGCGTCGCCGGCCGGAATGCCTTTGACGCGAATGCCGGCGGGCGCAATCAGGGTGAGGCTCGCGATGCGCGCGCAGTTGCGCACCGCAAGTTCGGCGGCGGCCCAGCCGCCGAGCGAGTGGCCGACAAGGTGGACCGGCGACGAACCCGCGTGATCGAGGACGTCGAGATAATACATCGCGAGGTCCGGCACGCTGCGCAGCCAGGACGGATCGTCCGAGCTGCCGTAGCCGGGATGCTCGGGCACCGTGAGCGCGTAGTGCTGCGACAGCCGTTCGAAAAACGGCAACCACGGCGGCCAGCCTCCGCCGCCATGGAGAAAAAGCAGCGGGGCTCCGGTTCCGGCGCGCCTGACGCGCACGGATACGCCGCGGGTGACGAGGCGATCGGTTACGGGTGCCACACCGGGAAGTTTACACCACTTCGAGGGCGGTGAGCACATCCTCTACGAGATCGTCGGGATGTTCGAGACCGACTGAGAGCCGCACCAGCCCGTCGCCGATGCCGAGCTCCGCGCGCTGCGCCGGCGTCAGTCTCTGGTGCGTGGTCGTGGCGGGATGGGTAATGAGGCTTTTAGCGTCGCCGAGATTGTTGCTGATGCGAACGAGCCTGAGCGCATCCTGGAACCGGAACGCGCCCTTCTTGCCGCCCTTGACGTCGAAGGCGATCAGGGTCGAGCCGCCGCGCATCTGTTTCTGCGCCACCCTGGCCTGGGGATGGTCGGGCCGGCCGGGATAAATCAGCCGCTCGATCTTCTGATGCTCGGCCAGCGCGACGGCAAGGGTGGCCGCCGTGTCGGTCTGCCGCCGCACCCGCACCGGCAGCGTTTCCAGCCCCTTGAGCATGACCCAGGCGTTGAACGGCGACAGCGACGGGCCGGTCTGCCGCAGCAGAACGTGAATGTGCTTCTGGATGAAGTCATTCGACGCCAGAATGATTCCACCGAGACAGCGGCCCTGGCCGTCGATGTGTTTGGTCGCGGAATAGACCACGCAGTCGGCGCCCAGCGCGAGCGGGCTCTGGAACAGCGGCGTAGCAAACACGTTGTCGACGACCAGCGTGGCGCCCGCCTCGTGCGCGATCTTTGCAACCTCGGCGATGTCGATGATCTCGAGCGTCGGATTGGTCGGGGTCTCGATGAAGAATGTTCGGGTATTGGGCTGCACCGCGTCGCGCCACTGGTCGAGGTCGGTGCCGTCGACCAGCGTGGACGACACGCCGAACCGCGGCAGATAGTCCTCGACGATGTAGCGGCATGAACCGAACAGCGCTTTCGCGGCGACGACATGATCGCCGGCCTTGAGCTGGCCTATCAGCGCCAGCGTCACCGCAGCCATTCCGGTCGCGGTCGCCCGCGCGGTCTCCGCGCCCTCGAAGGCCGCCATCCGCTCCTCGAACATCGCCACTGTGGGATTGGAGAACCGCGAATACTGGAAGCCCGGCTCTTCGTTCTTGAAGCGGCGCTCGGCCTGCGCGGCACTGTCGTAGACGTAGCCTTGCGTCAAAAACAGCGCTTCGGACGTCTCGCCGAACTGCGAGCGCAGCGTGCCGGAATGAACGAGACGGGTTTCGGGGCGATAACGATCAGGTGCGGACGCGGACATCAGGCCCTCCCTATGGCCAAAACAAAAACCCGGCCGGGAGGAATAATCCTCGGGCCGGGCTCAAGCGTCCCCGGCCTTTTAGCGATTTATTTTACGTGGCTGCAAGCCGGCCGGCTCAAATGACCACGGGATAAATTGGCTCATACGCCGACCATCCCTTTCCGTCAAGCCGGGCATCGGGTTAGATCGCGCCACGCAGGTTTCCGCCACTGCTGCGGTAGGCCGAAATGGTGATCGCGTGCCGCTGTCTTTCGCCGCCTCCGACAAAGGAATCCTCCCCGACCGCATGATCGCGGCGCTGGCGGAGGCGGGCGGTATTCAGTCTCCCCGCCCATTCGCCGGCGATCAAATTCAGCCGGCCAGTCTCGACCTGCGGCTGGGTGCAATCGCCTACCGGGTGCGGGCGAGTTTCCTTCCGGGGCCCGGCACCGCCGTCGCACGCCGCATCGCCGAACTGAAACTTCACGAGTTCTCGCTGACCGGCGGCGCCGTACTGGAAACCGGCTGCGTCTACATCGTACCGATCCTCGAGCACCTCGCGCTGCCGGCCGAGATCGCGGCATCGACCAATCCGAAAAGCTCTACCGGCCGCCTCGACGTGTTCACGCGCGTGATCGCGGACGAGACGCGCGGCTTCGATCGCGTCGAGCCCGGCTATCGCGGACCGCTCTATGCCGAGATCAGTCCGAAAACATTTCCGGTGCTGGTGCGCGAAGGTTCACGGCTTTCGCAAATCCGTTTCCGGCACGGCGATGCCGCGCTCGACGGCGAGGCGCTGCGCGCGCTGCACGCGCGCGAGCGGCTGGTCGATCGCGCCGAGGCGGTGATGGGAGAGGGCGTCGCGGTCAGCGTCGATCTGTCAGGAACGGGCGGGCGCAGCGGTGAGACGATCGTTGGCTACCGCGCCAAGCGCCACACCGCCGTGATCGAGGTCGAACGCCGCGATGCGTATGCCGTCGCCGACTTCTGGGAGCCGATCGCGGCGCGCGCCGACCGCAGCCTGATCCTCGATCCCGACGAGTTCTACATCCTCGCTTCGACCGAGGCCGTGCAGGTGCCGCCGGATTTCGCCGCCGAAATGGTGCCGTTCGATCCGCTGGTCGGCGAATTCCGCGTGCACTATGCAGGCTTCTTCGATCCGGGTTTCGGCTATGCCGGATCGGGCGGACTGGGCGCCCGCGCCGTGCTGGAAGTGCGTTCGCGCGAGGTGCCGTTCATCCTCGAACACGGCCAGATCGTAGGCCGCCTGGTCTACGAGAAAATGCTGGCGACCCCCGACCGGCTGTACGGCAGCGGCATCGGCTCCAACTACCAGGCGCAGGGACTGAAACTCTCCAAGCACTTCCGCGCCTGACCGGGACTTCCCGCGAACGCAAATCCTTAACCAGCGCCGCCGCCCGCGACCCGTACCGGCAAAATTCTTGTGGCAATTACGCCCGAAGGGCATTCTTCTGTGCAGGGGGCAACGTCGTAAGGTACGCGAGGCGGCGCATGCGCGCGCTTATCCGGGCCGTTGCGGTTCTGACGTTTGCCATCGTCGCCGCCGCGACCTGCCTTGGACCTGCTGCCGCGCAGTCAGGCTACGACCGGCCCGGTGGTGATTATGCGGGCGCGCCGGTTCCCAACGGCGATCCCGCCGTCTGTGCCAGCCGCTGCGAGCGCGAGAAAACCTGCCGGTCCTGGAGCTTCTCCTATCCGCCGGCGTCAGGCGGGCCGGCGATGTGCTGGCTCAAGCACGAAGTGCGCCCGCGGGTCGCGTCGGGTTGCTGCGTGTCCGGGGTACGCGGCGCCGGCGTTATCGAGCCGCAGCTTGGCGAGCAGGAATATTCGATCGATCGCGTCGGCGGCGATTACCGCTGGTTTGACGAAGCCTCCGACCAGCACGGCAAGGCATGCGCTGCTGCCTGCAAGGCCGACACGCGCTGCCGCGCCTGGACCTGGCGGCGGCCCGGTTACGGCGTCGCCGCGGGACGCTGCTATCTCAAGGACTCAATCAAGCCGCCGCACCCGAGGCCGTGCTGCATTTCCGGCGTCGTGCGCTAGCGTTCAGCCCGTGCCGCCGACAGTGATGCGGTCCATGCGTAGTGTCGGCTGACCGACGCCGACCGGAACGCCCTGCCCGTTCTTGCCGCAGGTGCCGATGCCGTCGTCAAGTGCCAGATCGTTGCCGACCATGGTGATGCGGTGGAGGTCGGTCGGCCCGTTGCCGATCAGCATCGCGCCCTTGATCGGCGCGCCCTGCCGGCCGTTCTCGATCATGTACGCCTCGGTGCATTCGAACACGTATTTGCCCGATGTGATGTCGACCTGACCGCCGCCGAAATGAACCGCGTAGATGCCTTTTTTCACCGACGCGATGATCTCGGCCGGATTGTGCGTGCCGGCGAGCATGTAGGTGTTGGTCATGCGCGGCATCGGCACGTGGGCGAAACTTTCGCGCCGCCCGTTGCCGGTCGGCTTCATGCCCATCAGGCGTGCGTTCTGGCGGTCCTGCATGTAGCCGACCAGAATGCCGTCCTCGATCAGCACGGTACGATTGCTCGGCGTGCCCTCGTCGTCGATCGACAGCGAGCCGCGGCGCAGTGCGATGGTGCCGTCATCGACCACGGTGACGCCTTTGGCGGCGACGCGCTGGCCCATCAGACCGGCGAATGCCGACGTTTTCTTGCGGTTGAAATCACCCTCGAGACCGTGGCCGACCGCCTCGTGCAGCATCACGCCAGGCCAGCCCGGTCCAAGCACGACGTCCATCTCGCCCGCCGGAGCCGGCACTGCATCGAGATTGACCAGCGCCTGGCGGATCGCGCTGTCGACCGCGTGCTGCCAGGTGTCGGTGACGAGAAAGCGCTCGTATCCTTCCCGGCCGCCATAGCCGGCGCTGCCGGTTTCCTGACGCTCGCCGTCGCCGACCACGACCGAAACGTTGACGCGAACCATCGGGCGCACGTCGCGATACGTTTCGCCATCGCCGCGGACAACTTCCACGGCCTGCCAGGTGGCGCCGAGACTGACCGTGACCTGGCGCACGCGCGGATCTTTCGCTCGCGCGTAAGCGTCGATGGTTTCGAGGAGCCGCGCCTTCGCCTCGAAGGCCGGGCTGCCGAGCGGACTGTCTTCGCTGTAAAGCTTCACGTTGGTGCGCGGCGGAGGGCCGGCGTAATGGCCGGTGTAACCGCCTTTGACCGCCCGCACGGCATCGGCCGCGCGCGCAATCGCTGCTTCCGAAACATCCGAGGCGTGGGCGTAACCGACCGCTTCGTCCTTCACCGCCCGCAGGCCGAAACCCTGTGACGTGTCGTAGGTGGCCTGCTTGAGCCGGCCGTTGTCGAACACCAGCATCTCGGCCTGGCGGTATTCGAGGAACAGTTCGCCGTCGTCGGCCCCGTCGAGGCCGCCGGAGATGATCCTCGAGAGGCGCGCACGGTCGAGCCCGGCGCGGTCAACCAGTGAAGTATGGGCAGCAGTCATGCGGAACTCCGGCAATGCCTTCGAGCAAGGGTCTGCGTGAGAGATAGGGTGCACAACGGCGTATTTCTACCGACCGGGCCGTTAGCAGCTCGGCAACGTCCGGCGCGGTATGATCGGCCCGTCGACGTGTACTGTCTGTAACGACCGGCTGGACGGCCCCGTCAGAACCCGCGCTCCCGGGCCGGCGGGGCCGGCCCGCTTTCGCGGGCCTCCGGTCGTCTATCCCGCCAGCCGTTCGATGGCGGCGCCGCAGCGTCCGAGCTTGTCTTCCAGCCGCTCGAACCCGCGGTCGAGATGGTAGATGCGGTTGACGATGGTCTCGCCTTCGGCGGCCAGTCCCGCGATCACCAGCGAAACCGAAGCACGCAAATCCGTCGCCATCACCGGCGCGCCCTTGAGGCGCCGGACGCCTTCGATGGTGGCCTTCTCGCCTTCGAGATGAATCCGCGCGCCGAGCCGCGCCAGTTCCTGCACGTGCATGAAGCGGTTCTCGAACACGGTCTCGACGATGTGCGAGGTGCCCTGCGCCCTCGTCATCAGCGCCATGAGCTGGGCCTGAAGGTCGGTCGGAAACGCCGGGAACGGCGCCGTGGTCACTTCGACCGGCCGGAGGCCTGCCCGTCGCGCGAGACGCGGATGCCCTCATTGGTGGGCGTGACCGTCACGCCGGTCTGACCCAGCACGTCGAGCGCGGCCTGCAGGGTCTCGGGCCGCGCGTTCTGCAGCAGAATGTCGCCGCCGGTCATGGCGACCGCCATCGCGTAGGTGCCGGTCTCGATGCGGTCGGGCAACACCGCGTGGCGCGCGCCGCCGAGTTTGGCGACGCCCTCGATAACGATCCGCGACGTGCCGGCGCCGGTGATCTGCGCGCCCATCTTGTTGAGGCAATCGGCGACGTCGGCGATCTCCGGTTCGCGTGCGGCGTTCTCGATCACCGTGGTGCCGCTGGCGAGCGACGCCGCCATGATCGCGGTGTGCGTGCCGCCGACCGTCACTTTCGGAAACACGATCTCGCCGCCCTTGAGTCCGTTCGGCGCGCGCGCAACGACGTAGCCGCCGTCGATCTCGATCTCGGCGCCGAGCCGCTCGATCGCCATGATCAGCAGATCGACCGGCCGCGTACCGATGGCGCAGCCGCCCGGCATCGAAACGCGCGCGTGTCCCATGCGCGCGACCAGCGGGGCGATCACCCAAAAGCTCGCCCGCATCTTCGACACGAGATCGTAGGGCGCGGTCGTGTCGACAATGCGCGCAGCAGAAATGTGCAGGGTCTGGCCGTCGTCCGCGGTTTCGCCGAGGCGCTTGCCGCCGACCATGACGTCGACGCCGTGATTACCGAGGATACGCTGCAGCAGTCCGACGTCGGCCAGCCGCGGCACGTTGTCGAGGACGAGCGTCTGGTCGGTCAGCAGACTTGCGATCATCAGCGGGAGCGTGGCGTTCTTCGCTCCCGAGATCGGAATGATGCCGTTGAGCGGCCGTCCCCCGACGATGCGAATTCGATCCATGAAACAACCCCGGCCCGGTTCCCCCGGATTTGAGCCGCTAATCGCGGCCCGGATTACGGCGAAAGTCAGGAGCGGGGGTTGCTGCCTTTTCCGCCGCCGCGCAGCTCCGCGTCGGCCGGCCGGTCCGCCGACCGGCCGCGCGCCTGGGCCTTGCGGCGCTTGAGATTCTCGCGAAGCGCCGCCGACAGCCGCGCAGTGCGGGATGCCTGCTTCTGCGCCTTGCCGCGGGAAATCATCTCCGGGCCTCCTCTACAGCATGTGGTGCAGCGTATGCGGCGCAAACAGGCCGAGCGCCATCACGCCGAGACCGGCAATGCCGAGCAGGCCCGCGAACCAGGCAAGCCCGATCACCTCGGTGATGACCGCCGCCGACGCCAGCACGATGCCGATCTGAAACGCCGCGGAAGCGATTTCGTAATGATGGTATTTCGCCATCGAAAGATCGCGGCTTTCCTCCAGCTCTTTCGCACGCGCGGCGAGTTCCTTGCGGCCTTCGCGCGTTTCCGGTTCCGAATCGTACCGGGCGGCCGTCTTCTGCCAGGCGTCGACCTGCTTTTCCATCGCCGCCTTCGCTGCGGGATCGCCCGCAAGCTCGGCCGTCAGTTTGAGTTCCTCGGCGGCGGTTCGCACCGTCGTCAGCCGGACGGTCTTGGCCTGAAAGAACGCCCAGAGATTGGACGACTCGACGTTGGCGCTGATCGCCTCGGTCTGCGCGCTCTTGCCGAGCGTCTCCGAGAAAGAAAGAAACAGCGCCAGCACCGCGATCACGAGGCCGATCTTCCGGTTGGTGTGCGATGCATGTTCGGCATGCATCGCGTGTTCCATTTGTTCGGTTGCTTCCGGCATGATGTCCCCTCGTGGTCCCCGTGGAGGATTGCGCTCCGCAAACCCCCGCCCTGCGCCGGCCTAGCACGAATTCGCCTCACGCGCGCGGATGGGCGCTGCGATAAGCCTCGATCAGCCGGTCGGCGTCGACTTCGGTATAGATTTGCGTGGTCGCCAGCGACGCATGGCCGAGGAGTTCCTGGATCGCCCTCAGATCGCCGCCGCGGGCAAGAAGATGCGTGGCGAAAGAATGCCGGAGCGCGTGCGGCGTCGCGGTCTCGGGAAGGCCGAGCGCGCCGCGAACGCGCGCCATCGCAAGCTGGACGACCCGGGCCGACAACGGCCCGCCTTTGGCACCGACAAACAGCGGGCCGTCGCCGCGGCGCTCGAACGGGCATAAAGCGAGGTAGTCGGCGACAAGCTTCGTCACCTGGGGAAGCACCGGCACCATCCGCTGTTTGCGGCCCTTGCCGGTCACCGTGACGGCATCGCCCGCGCCGGAGTTGAAATCGTCACGCGTCAATCCAAGAGCTTCGGAAATGCGAAGGCCACTGCCGTAGAGCAGGGCCAGCACGGCGGCATCGCGGGCATGTATCCAGGGTTCGTGGCCGTCGCCGGCCATAACACCGGGATCGGCCACACGCCTCGCCGCCGCGGCAGAAAGCGGCCGGGGCAGGGTTTTGGCGATCTTCGGCGTGCGCACCGCTGCAAGTGCGCCGACCTGGCCCTTGCCGTTGCGTTCAAGGTAGCGGGCAAAGCCCCGCACACCGGCAAGCGAGCGCATCAGCGAGCGGCTGCCGATCCCCCCGGCGCGGCGCGCTGCGAGGAACGCCCGCACATCGGCAGGCGTCAGCGCGGCGAGCGATTTCAACGTAACGGCGCCGCCGAGATGGCCGGCGAGGAACGCAAGAAATTGCTCCACGTCGCGCTGGTATGCTTCTACCGTCCTCGGCGAAAAGCGGCGTTCGGCGCCGAGATGGCGCAGCCAGTTTTCAACTTCGGCGGCGACGCCCCGCGCGCCGTCCGATGCCGGCTTGCGCCGCAACGCGGTGCGATCGTCGGAGGGGCGGCTATTCGCGGTCATAAGCCTTACATTATCGGCCAGGGTCTTTCCCCTTCCTAAACCCACCGGAACAACCTGCTGCGATGGCGAAACGTGTGGTCGATGTGCTGGTCCCGGTCGCGGTGGATCAGCCGTATTCCTACCGCGTCCCCGACGGGCTCGAGCTCGCGGCTGGCGATTTCGTCAGCGTGCCGCTCGGCGCGCGCGAGGCGACCGCCGTGGTCTGGGCGGACAATCCCGAGCCCAACCCGCGGCTCGACAACCGGCTCAAGGACGTTGGCGAAAAACTCGAACTGCCACCGCTCAAGCCTGAACTGCGCAGCTTCGTCGACTGGGTCGCGAACTACACCGTGTCCTCCCGCGGCATGGTGCTGCGCATGTGCCTGCGCATGGGCGAACACCTCGGCGCGGAACGCGAGCGGGTCGGCGTGCGGCTCGCCGGCCCGGCGCCGCGGCGGATGACCAAACCGCGCGAGCGCGTGCTGTCGCTGCTTGCGGACGGCATGGTCCACGGCAAAAGCGATGCCGCGAAGCAGGCCGGCGTCAGCATCGGCGTGGTCGAGGGACTGATCGACGAAGGCGCGCTCGAAACCGTCGTGCTGCCCCCCGAGCCGGTCGCGGAGCGCCCCGATCCCGATTTCGCCCCGCCGGATTTTACCGCCGATCAAAGCGCAGCCGGAGCGGCGCTCAGGGCAACAATGGACGCCGACGGCTATTCGGCGACGCTGCTCGACGGCGTCACCGGGTCCGGCAAAACCGGGGTCTATTTCGAAGGCGTCGCGGAGACGATCCGGCGCGGCCGGCAAAGCCTGATCCTGATGCCGGAAATCGCGCTCACCGCACAGTTTCTCGACAGCTTCGCGGCGCGTTTCGGCGTGCGGCCCGCGGAGTGGCATTCGGAACTGTCGCCACGCCGGCGCGCCCGCACCTGGCGCGCCGTGGCCGACGGCGAGGTCTCCGTCGTCGTCGGCGCGCGCTCGGCGCTGTTTCTGCCCTACGCCGATCTCGGCCTCATCGTCGTCGATGAGGAGCACGACCAGGCCTACAAACAGGAAGACGGCGTGCGCTACCACGCGCGCGATATGGCGGTGGTGCGCGGCCACATCGCGCGCATCCCGGTGATCCTGTCGTCGGCGACCCCGTCGCTCGAGACCGAAGTCAACGCCCGCCGCGGCCGCTACCGGCGCCTCGCGCTGCCGGAACGGTTCGGCGGCCAGCAGATGCCCTCAGTCGAGGCGATCGATCTGCGCCACGAACGGCCGCCGCCCGGCCGCTTCGTCGCGCCGACGCTCGCCGGCGCCGTCCAGACCGCGATCGGGCGCGGCGAGCAGGCGCTGTTCTTTCTCAATCGCCGCGGCTACGCGCCGCTGACGCTGTGCCGGGCATGCGGCTACCGCTTCTCCTGCCCGAACTGCGACGCGTGGCTGGTGGATCATCGTTTCCGCAAACAGCTCGTGTGCCACCATTGCGGTTATGCCACGCCGCATCCGGCGGAATGTCCGCAATGCCAGGCGGCGAATTCGTTCGTCGCTGTCGGGCCGGGCGTCGAACGCCTTGAAGAAGAAGTGCGCATGCTGTTTCCCGATGCGCGCGTGCTCGTGCTTTCCAGCGATCTGGTCGCGACAGTCGACCGCCTGCGCGCCGAACTGGACGACGTCGCCGCGGGCCGCTTCGATATCGTGGTCGGCACACAGCTCGTCGCGAAGGGTCATCATTTTCCCAAACTCAATCTGGTCGGCATCGTCGACGCCGATCTCGGTCTCAACAACGGCGACCCGCGTGCCGCCGAGCGGACTTTCCAGCTCCTGCATCAGGTGGTCGGCCGCGCCGGACGCGACGCAGGCATAGGCCGCGGCTATCTCCAGACCCACCAGCCCGAACATCCGGTGATGCGGGCGCTGATCGCACAGGACCGCAAGGCCTTCTACGACGCCGAGATCGAAGCGCGCGAGAGCCTGCACTACCCGCCATTCGGCCGGCTCGCGAGCATCGTCGTTTCCGGCGCCGACCGGCACGAGACGCAAAGCTACGCGCGGGCACTGGCGCGCGCGGCGCCGCAGCATGACGATCTGCGCGTGCTCGGCCCCGCCGACGCGCCGCTGTCTCTGGTCCGCGGCCGCCACCGGCTGCGCCTTCTCGTCAAGGCGCCCCGCGCGTTCGACCTTTCCGGCTTTGTGCGCGAATGGCTGGCCTTCGGCCCGAAACCGAAGGGCGGCATCAAGCTCGAAATCGACGTCGATCCGCAGAGCTTTCTGTGAAGGCTAGTTCAACTGATCCGCGACCCTGTCGAGCCCGGCCTTAATGCAGGCTTCGTCTTTCTCGCCGCCCGGCGCGCCGGATGCCCCCGCCGCGCCGATTACTTCATCGCCGGTCTTGATGGGCAGCGCGCCCTGGAACGCGATGATGTTGCTCAGGTGGATGAACGGCGTGGTCGGATCGGCTTTCACCCGCTCGGCCAGAGCGCCCGAGGGACTGCGCAGCGTGCGCGCGGTGTACGCCTTGCGGAAGCTGTTCTCCAGCGTATGCGGCGACGTGTTGTCGCCCCGGACCTGCAGAATAATTTCGCCGTTGCGGCCGACCACGCTCACCGAGACGGCGTAGCCGTTGGCCTTGCACGCCTCAATCGCGGTTTGCGCGATAGTCATGGCGATGGAAGCGGTGAGGTCCTTATGGACGAGAAGCTGCGCGCCCGCGGGCGACAGCCCCGTGGCGGTTCCGGCGAGGAGCGCGGCTGCTGCGGCGAGACGAAGCGCGAAGGCTGACATGCTGATCTCCCTGTTCTCTTCGCCGGCCGGTGTTTGACCGGACGATGCGTCGGACCGGGCAGCGTGTCCGGTCAGGCCTGGGCCGATGACCCGATGTCGTCCGGCATATCCGGGGGCGGCGGCACGATTTCGTCAGGCTGGAACCTGTAAACCGAACTGCAAAACTCGCAGGTCACGGTGATCCTGCCGTCCTCGACCATATCGTCGCGGTCTTCCTGCGGAAAGCTCCGCAGCATGTTCTCGACATTGTGTCGCGAGCACGAACATTGCGCCCGTACCGGCGCCGAGCGGAACACGCGCACGCCCTGTTCGTGGAACAGACGATAGGCGAGGCGCTCGCTCGACAGATCCGGGTCGATCAGTTCGAGATCGTCAACGGTCGCGACCAGCGAACGGCCCTCCACCCAGGCGTCATCTTCCTGCACAACGTGCTGCTCTGTGCCCGCCGGCGCATCGCCCGGATCGAGATCCGCCTGGCGCGCGCGTTCGGCGGACTTCGGCAGGAACTGGAGCAGGATGCCGCCGGCGCGCCAATGACGTTTGGCGCCGTTCTCGCCGCCGCGAAATTCTTCCGCCACCGCGAGCCGCACGCGGGTCGGAATCTGCTCCGAGCGCAGGAAATACTCGTGCGCGGCGTGTTCGAGATCGTTGCCGTCGAGCGCCACCAAACCCTGATAACGGTTCATGTCGGGACCCTGGTCGATGGTCATGGCGAGATGGCCGTGGCCGAGCAACTGGCCGGGCGCGGCCTGCCCCGCGGCGATCGCCGCTGCGACGCGGTCGGCATCGAACCGCGCGCACCCTCGCACCCTGTCGGGGGACGTGAAATCCACCACCAGCATCCGCACCGGGCCGTCGCTCTGCGTTTGCAGGATGAAGCGGCCCTCGAACTTGAGCGCTGAGCCCAGCATCACGGTAAGCACGATCGCTTCCCCGAGCAGCTTGGCCACCGGGAGCGGATAATCGTGATTGCCGAGGATGCTGTCGACGGCCGGGCCGAGCCGCACGATGCGGCCGCGCAAATCCAGCGTTTCGACTTCAAACGGCAGGATCGTGTCGTCGAGGCCGGTTTGCGACGGCGCCCGAACCGGGATGTCCAGATTGGGATTCATGCCCGCAATATAGGCCGCAATCGGCAAATTGTGAGGCCCGTCGGCCCGGGCGGCGGAGGGGCGCGGTCAGCGGCCGTTCGCAAGGCACCAGGTCAGAATGCTTTTTTGCGCATGCAGCCGGTTCTCGGCCTCGTCGAACACCACCGACTGCGGGCCGTCCAGCACTTCGTCGGTGACCTCTTCGCCGCGATGCGCCGGCAGGCAGTGCATGAAGATCGCATCCGGCCTTGCCCGCGCCATCAGCCGCGCATTGACCTGATAGCGCTTGAGCAGATTATGCCGGCGCGCGCCGTTGCGGTCGCCCATCGAAATCCATGTATCGGTGACGACACAGTCGGCGCCCTTGACCGCGTCTTCCGGATCGGCCCCGATGGTGACCGCGGCCCCGGATGACTTGATCCAGTCGATCAACGGCTTCTTCGGCGCCAGTTCCGGGGGCGTGGCGACGCGCAGGCGGAATGCGAACCGCTCGGCCGCCTGCATCCACGAAGTCAGCACATTGTTGGCATCGCCGGTCCAGGCCACGGTGCGGCCGCGGATCGGACCGCGATGCTCTTCGAACGTCATCACGTCGGCCAGCACCTGGCAGGGATGCGAGCGCCGCGTCAGCCCGTTGATCACCGGAACGGTGGCGTCGCGCGCAAGCTCCTCCACGTCCGCTGCGTTGAGCGTGCGGATCATGATGGCATCGACGTAGCGCGACAGCACCCGCGCGGTGTCGCCGAGCGTTTCGCCGCGGCCAAGCTGCATTTCTTCCGCGGTCAGCATGACGGTGTCGCCGCCAAGCTGCTTCATCGCGACCTCGAACGAGACGCGCGTCCGGGTGGAAGGCCGCTCGAAGATCATTGCCAGCGTCTTGCCCGTGAGCGGGCGCTCGTCGCGCACACGCTTCGCTTTCATGGCGCGCGCGACGTCGACCATCGTGCGCAGTTGGCCGGCCGGCACGTCGATCAGATCAAGGAAATGGCGAACCGCGTTCATCGCCCGGCCTCCGGCGCGGGCTGCTCCCGATGCGCTCGAACGATCCGCGCGCAGGCCCGGTCGAGCCGGGCGATGCCCTCGGCGATTTCCGGTTCTTCGATGATGAGCGGCGGCAGCAGCCTCACGACATTGTCACCGGCGGCAACCGCGATCATCTTCTCGGCGCGCAGCGCGTCGACAAGTTCGCCCGCCGGCACCACCGCGCGCAGGCCGACCAGAAGGCCTTCCCCGCGCACTTCGCCGATCACTGTCGGATAGCGGTCTTTCACCTCGGCGAGGCGCTGTTTGAACAGGAGCCCGATCTGCTTCACGCGGTCGAGGAAGCCCGGCTCCAGCATGACGTCGAGCACGGCGTTCGCAGCGCTCATCGCCAGCGGATTGCCGCCGAAGGTCGAGCCGTGGGTGCCGGCCGTCATGCCCTTTGCCGCCTCGGCGGTCGCGAGGCACGCGCCGACCGGAAAGCCGCCGCCGAGCGCCTTGGCAAGCGCCATGATATCGGGAGCGACGCCCACGCGCTGATAGGCAAACAGGGCGCCAGTGCGGCCCATGCCGGTCTGCACTTCGTCGAATATGAGCAGCAGGCCGTGCTGATCGCACAGCTCGCGCAGCGCACGCAGGAACGACGGCTCGACGACGCGCACGCCGCCCTCGCCCATGATCGGCTCGATCAGGATCGCGGCGGTCTGGGGACCGATCGCGCGTTTGGTCGCTTCGAGATCGCCAAACGGTACCTGGTCGAAGCCGTCGAATACCGGGCCGAAGCCGTCGAGGTATTTCTTCTGACCGCCCGCAGCGAGCGTCGCCAGCGTCCGGCCGTGAAACGCGCCCTCGAAGGTAATGATGCGGTAGCGTTCAGGCGCACCGTTCGCGGAGTGATATTTGCGCGCGGTCTTGATCGAGCATTCCATCGCCTCGGCGCCGGAATTGCAGAAGAACACCACGTCGGCGAAGCTCGCCTCGCACAGCCGCGCCGCGACCCGCTCGGCCTCCGGAATCTCGTAAAGATTGGAGACGTGCCAGAGCTTTGCGGCCTGTTCGGTGAGCGCGGCAACCAGCCGCGGGTGCGCATGGCCGAGCGCGTTCACGGCAACGCCGGACGTGAAATCCAGATAGCGGTCGCCGTTGGTCGCGGTCAGCCAAACGCCCTCCCCCCGCTCGAAGGCGAGGTGAACGCGCGCGTAGGTCGGTAACAAATGCGAAGTCACGGCTGGCCCGCAGGCGCTGCGCAGCATCAAAAGCTGCGTTGCTTAAACGAAATGTGCCGCCTCTCCGGGCGGCACGACAGCGGAGGATTTTATTTGTTCCGGCCCAGGCGGTCAACATGGTAAAATTAAGCGCCAGGCGCGGGTTGTCCCCATATCGTCCACACCGGGCAGGAATGTGTGGACGTATGTTGCGCGGACTCTTGCGCCTGACTCCCGCCATATTGTAGCCTTTTGCTTGTCAGGCACGACATATCGTGCGTGCCGCGGGCGGTTCTTCGAAAGCGTTGGTCAGGTATCGCGTGTTGGGCGGCGAGCGCTGCCTGGCCTCTCGGCGGATTCTGCCAAGGCCGCGCCCGCATTAAGGAGGGCAGAATATCATGTCATGGACTGACGAGCGTGTGGAACTGCTGAAGAAGCTTTGGTCCGACGGACTGTCGGCGAGCCAGATTGCGGCGGAGCTCGGCGGCATCACCCGCAATGCAGTCATTGGCAAGGTGCACCGGCTAGGCCTGTCCGGCCGCGCCAAGAGCGCATCGAGCGCCGCCCCGCGCCAGCGCAAGGCACGCGCCGGCGGTACCCACATGATGCGCGTCGGACGCGCGGCGGTCCGCGGCAACACCGCGCTCGCTCACGCCTACGAAGTGGAAGTGGAAGCGGCCCCGGCGCTGATCGAGAACATCATCCCGATCGGCCAGCGCCGCACCATTCTGGAGCTGAACGAACAGACGTGCCGATGGCCGATCGGCGATCCTGGCAGCACCGAATTCTTCTTCTGCGGCGGTAATACCATTTCCGGCCTGCCGTACTGCGCCTTCCACTCGCGGGTCGCCTATCAGCCGGCCAGCGATCGCCGCCGCGACCGGCGCCCGGTCCGCTGAGCGATCGCAGCGCAGCGGAGCGCGCGGCTGTCTGATGGTTACGGGTAGCGGGTTACGCGCCGCAGACTGCGACGATTACCAATTCCGGGCCCGCCACTGGCGGCGCCCCGGAATGGGCCGCGCCGTTCAGCTCGCCTTGCCGAAGCGATCGTCGAGCGAATAGCCCGCGCCGCGCACGGTACGGATCGGATCGGCGCCGTGGCCGCGATTGAGCGCCTTGCGCAGCCGGCCGACATGAACGTCGACGGTACGCTCGTCGATATAGACGTCGCTGCCCCACACGCCGTCGAGCAGCTGCTCGCGGGAAAACACCCGGCCGGGGCGCTCCATCAAAAACTCCAGCAGGCGGAATTCCGTCGGTCCGAGATCGACCGGACGGCTCGAACGCGACACCCGCTTCTTCTCGCGATCCAGTTCCAGATCGCCGATCATCAGCACGGTCGCGACGCGTTCGGGACTGGCCCGGCGCAGCAGCGCGCGAATGCGGGCGAGCAGTTCCGGCACCGAGAACGGCTTGACGATGTAGTCGTCGGCGCCGGTCGCGAGCCCGCGCACCCGTTCGCTTTCCTCGCCGCGCGCGGTCAGCATGATGATCGGCAGCGACTGGGTCTGCGGTCGCGCCCGCAGCCGCCGGCACAGTTCGATGCCGGAGAGGCCGGGCAGCATCCAGTCCAGCACGATCAGGTCGGGCGCGGTTTCCCGCAGGCGCGTGTCGGCGTCGTCACCGCGCGCCACCGCGTCAACCTCGTAGCCTTCGGCTTCGAGGTTGTAGCGCAGCAGCGTGGTCAGCGGCTCCTCATCCTCGACAATCAGAATGTTGGCTCCCATCTGCGGCCTCTCACTTTTGCAGCAGCGCTGCGCCAAAGCTGGTGGGATCGCCCTTCGGACGCGGGTCTGCGATCGGACGTCCCTCGATGATGTAATAGACAGTCTCGGCGATGTTGGTGGCGTGATCGCCGATACGCTCGATGTCCTTCGCACAAAACATAAGATGCATGCAGAACGTGATGTTGCGCGGGTCTTCCATCATGTAGGTGAGGAGTTCGCGGAACAGCGCGGTACACAGGGCGTCGACTTCCTCGTCGCCGTGCCAGACCGCAAGCGCCGTCGTCACGTCGCGGCTGGCATAGGCATCGAGCACCTGCTTGAGCAGCGCCAGCACCAGCGAGGCCATGTGCTCGACGCCGCGGATCAGCCGCTGGGGATGCAGATCGAGATCGAGCGCGACCACCCGCTTGGCGAGGTGCTTGGCGTGATCGCCGATCCGTTCCAGATCGTTGCACACGCGCATGGCGCCGACGATCTCGCGCAGATCGACCGCCATCGGCTGCCGGCGGGCGATGGTCAGGACCGCCTTTTCCTCGATGTCGTGCTGCAGCGCATCGATTGACGGATCGGTCGAAATCACATGTTCCGCAAGATCGATGTCGCGCTCCATCAGCGCCTGCATCGAGTCGGAAATCTGCCGTTCCGCAAGCCCGCCCATCTCGGCGACTTTGCGGGTGATCTCCTGAAGATCGGTGTCGAACGCCTTGGCGGTGTGATCGACCCTTGTATTGATGTCTGTCATGGCGATTACCCGAAGCGGCCGGTGATGTAGTCCTGCGTCCGCTGATCCTGCGGCGCCGTGAACATTTTGCTGGTCGAGCCGAATTCGATCAGTTCGCCCAGATACATGAAAGCGGTGAACTCGGACACCCGCGCCGCCTGCTGCATGTTATGGGTGACGATCACGATGGTGTAATCGTCCGTCAATTCGTCGATCAGTTCCTCGATCTTGGCGGTCGAAATCGGATCGAGCGCCGAGCACGGCTCGTCGAACAGGATGACTTCGGGACGCACCGCGACCGTGCGCGCGATGCAAAGCCGCTGCTGCTGGCCGCCGGAAAGGCTCTGCCCGTTGGCGTTGAGCTTGTCCTTGACCTCTTCCCAGAGCGCCGCCCGCCGCAGCGAGGTTTCCACCCGCCCGTCAAGCTCGGACTTCGGCAGACGCTCGTAAAGCCGGATCCCGAACGCGATGTTCTCGTAGATCGACATCGGAAACGGGGTCGGCTTCTGGAACACCATGCCGATCCGCGCGCGCAGCAGATTGAGGTCCTGCCGGGGCGCGAGAATGTTCTGGCCGTCGAAGATCACGTCGCCGGTGGCGCGCTGGTTCGGATACAGGTCGTACATCCGGTTCAGCACGCGCAGCAACGTCGATTTGCCGCAGCCCGACGGGCCGATGAAGGCGGTGACGGTGTTCTCGTAGAGCGGCAGCGAGATCGATTTCAGCGCGCGGGATTCGCCGTAAAAGAAGTTGAGGTCGCGGAGCGTCACTTTTTCGATGCGGCCGGTTTGCTCGCTCGGAGCGTGGATCACGGAAGGAACGGCAACCGATACAACGCTCATGACTGTTTTCCCGATGGAACCAGGGCACGGGCGCTGATGCTCAAGGCCAGTACCGCCAGAGTAATGATAAGCGCGCCTGTCCAGGCGAGCGACTGCCAGTCCTTGTAGGGACTGAGGGCAAACTGGAAGATGACGACCGGCAGGCTCGCCATCGGCGCGTTAAGGTTCGTGCTCCAGAACTGGTTGTTCAGCGCGGTGAACAGCAGCGGCGCGGTTTCGCCGCTGATCCGCGCGACCGCCAGCAGCACGCCCGTCACCATTCCGGCGCGCGCCGCCCGGTAACAGATCCGCGTGATCGACATCGAGCGCGGCAGGCCGATCGACGTCGCTGCCTCGCGCAGCGCGTTGGGGACCAGCGTCAGCATGTCTTCGGTGGTCCGCACCACGACCGGTATGACGATGACGGCGAGCGCAACGCCGCCGGCGAGGCCGGAGAAATGGCCCATCGGCGACACCATGACTTCGTAGATGAACAGGCCGATCACGATCGAAGGCGCGCTCAGCAGGATGTCGTTGATGAACCGCACGACGGTGCTCAGGCGGTGATAGCGGCCGTACTCCGCCAGGTAGGTGCCGGCCAGGATGCCGATCGGAGTCCCGATCGCGACCGCGATCAGGGTCAGAAGCAGACTGCCGATGATCGGGTTGAGCAGGCCGCCGCTCGCGCCCGGCGGCGGGGTCATCTGGGTAAATACCGAGGGCGACAGCCCGCTGAAGCCGTTCCACAGCAGTGCGCCGAGGACCAGCACCAGCCAGCCAAGGCCAAAGACGGTGGCGGCGACCGACAGCACGAGCGTGATGGCATTGGTGCGGCGGCGGGCGGCGTAGCGGGCGCTCATGAACTCATCCGATCCGGCGCTCGATGCGCATCAGCATGTAACGGGCGGCAGCGAGCACGATGAAGGTAATGACGAACAGGATCAGTCCGAGCGCGATCAGCGCGGACGTGTAGAGATCGCCCACCGCTTCGGTAAATTCGTTGGCGATGGATGCGGAAATCGTCGTTCCGGGCGCCAGCAGCGACGCCGAGATGCGGTGTGCATTGCCGATGACGAAGGTCACCGCCATGGTCTCGCCGAGCGCGCGCCCGAGACCGAGCATCACGCCGCCGATGACGCCGACCCGCGCGTAGGGAAGCACGACATGGCGCGCGACCTCCCAGGTGGTGCAGCCAAGTCCGTAGGCCGCTTCCTTGAGAACTACCGGGACTGCCGCAAACACGTCGCGCGAGATCGAGGTTACGAAAGGCAGCACCATGATGGCGAGGATCAGGCCCGCGGTCAGGACGCCGATGCCGTAGGGCGGGCCGGCGAACAGCGGTGCGATGCCTGGAACGTTGCCGAGCGTATTGATCAGGAACGGCTGCAGCGTCTCCTGAAGAAACGGCGCGAAGATGAAAAGGCCCCAGATCCCGTAGATGATGCTCGGGATGCCGGCGAGGAGCTCGATCGCGATGCCGATCGGCCGCCGCAGCCATTGCGGGCACAGCTCGGTCAGGAAGAAGGCGATCATCAGCCCGACCGGAACGGCGATCACCATGGCGATCAGCGAGGTGACGAGCGTTCCGTAGATCGGCGCGAGCGCGCCGAAATTCTCGGTGACCGGATTCCACCGTTCGGTGGTCAGGAAGTTGAGCCCGAACGTTTTGAGAACCGGCAGCGACCCGTCGATCAGCGCGATGATCACGCCGCTGAGCAGCAAAAGCACGGCAATCGCCGCGCTGCGCGTGAGATGGCGGAAAACCGTATCGCCGAGGCGAAGGCGATCAAGCACTCTGGACCGCGTGGCCCCGGCAACGTACACGACCGCTCCTTCTTCCAGCGCCATGTCGACCAAGAACTGCCTCCGGGCGGAAACCAAAGAGGCGTTCCTTAAACCGGTCGGGAAGCGCCCCACTCAAACGATCTGCCGGCCCCCGCACAAGTCCGTGCGGGCGACCGGTGGATAACAGGCAGGGCGCGGCGATACGGCGGCGCCCTGCCGGATTGCGCGAAACTAGTGTGCCATCGCGCCGGCGGTATGCAGCGGCTTGCCGCTGGAATCCTTGATTTCGCTCGCCCAGACCTTCTGGACTTCAGCGATGACCTTCTCGGGCATCGGCACGTAATCAAGTTCCTCGGCCATTTTCGCGCCCTTGGCATAAGCCCAGGCGAAAAACTTCAGCGCCTCGGCGGTCGCGACCGGGTCGGTCGGCTGCTTCGGGATCAGAATGAACGTCGCAGCCGTCATCGGCCACGAAGCGGCGCCGCTCTGGTTGGCGAGGATCACGCCATAGCCGGGGACGGAATTCCAGTCAGCGTTGGCTGCGGCGGCCTGGAACGCCTCGCTGGTCGGCGCGACGGTTTTGCCGTCCTTATTCACCATTTTGGTGAAGTTCAGCTTGTTTTGCAGGGCGTACGCATATTCGACGTAACCGACCGAGCCCTTGGTCTGGCTCACGTTGTTGGAGACGCCCTCGTTACCTTTGGCGCCGATACCCACCGGCCACTCCACCGAAGTCGCGGCTCCGACATTCGATTTCCAGTCGGCGCTGGCCTCGGCCAGATAGTACGTGAAGTTGAACGTGGTGCCCGAGCCGTCCGAACGGTGGACGACCGCGATCGGCTGATTGCCGATCTTCAGGTTCGGATTGAGCTTCTTGATCGCCGGATCATCCCAGCTTTTGATGGCCCCACTGAAGATTCTGGCGAGCACCGGACCATCGAGCACCAGTTCGCCCGGCTTTAATCCTTCGATGTTCACCACAGGCACGATGCCGCCCATTACCATCGGGAACTGCACCAGGCCGAATTTCTCGAGTTCAGCGCCTTTCAGCGGCGCGTCGGTCGCGCCGAAAGTAACGGTTTTGGCTTCGATCTGCTTGATGCCGCCACCGGATCCGATCGACTGATAGTTCAGTCCTACCCCGGTCTCCTTGCGGTAGACGTCGGCCCATTTGGCGTAGACGGGATAGGGGAAAGTCGCGCCGGCGCCGGATATTTCTACCGCGGCGGCAGGCAGCATGGTCGCGGCAAGGAAGCCTGCGACGGCGAGGGTTCTCAGTTGGTTCACTGATGTTCTCCTGTCAGCGATTCTTGGGCGGCGCGGGCAGTCTCGACCACGCCGACTTCAGGTCCCGTTCGGGACGTTTTGCTCTGTTCGACAATCGGGCAGTGCGCTTCGGGTAAGGATCACTCGATCCGTGCCGGCCCATCGCCACGCAAAGGGTATGTGGACCACGTCAAGGTTCTATGAGCCCCGCATGACAATTAGATGACAGTGAAAGTCACTGAATTATCAGGAGATTTTATCTTCAACCGGAACACCGGCCAGCGGCAGATGAACGCTGAAACTCGCGCCTCCGCCAAGCCTGCTGTCGATCGACAGGCGGCCGCGGTGACGGTTAAGAATGTGTTTGACGAGAGCGAGACCCAGTCCGGTGCCGCCCTGGGCACGGCTTTCCCTGACATCGACGCGGTAGAAGCGTTCGGTCAGTCTGGGCAGATGCTCTGGCGCGATGCCGGGCCCGTAGTCGCGGACAGAGACCAGCGCTTCGGGCTGATCGTCCGCCGCTCTCGCCTCCCGCAGCGCGATTTCGACCCGCTTGCCGGCAGCCCCGTATTTAAGAGCGTTCTCCACGAGGTTCTCGAACACCCGGACCAGTTCGTCGCGGTCACCCGGCACGTGGAGCGGACCCGGCGCCTCGATGTGAACCGCGACGCCGCGGTCGCGCGCCAGCGTTTGCAGACTGTCCACCACCTGCCGGACGATCGGAACCAGATCGACCGGCGTATCGGGGCGACGGTGCGCATTCAGCTCGATCCGCGACAGCGACAGCAGATCGTCGATCAGCCGCGCCATTCGCCGCGCCTGGTCCTGCATGATCGGCAGAAAGCGCTCGCGCGCCTTGACGTCCTCCCGCGCCGGCCCCTGCAGCGTCTCGATGAAGCCGGACAGCGCCGCGAGCGGCGTGCGGAGCTCATGGCTGGCGTTGGCGACGAAGTCGGCGCGCATTTCCTCGACCCGCCGCAGCGGCGTGAGATCGTGGAACGTCATCAGCACCAGTTCGGGCCGGCGGGGATTGGGCTGCCGGCGGACCGGCATGACAATGGTTTCGAACCAGCGGTCGACCGGCACGCGCTCGGAATATTGCACGCGCTGCTCTTCTCCGGTCGCGTAGGCCCGCCCGATCGCCTCGATCAATTCCGGCATCCGCAACGCAAGCGACACCAGCTCACCCTGCCGCAGCGCCGGCGCCAGCGAGCGCGCGGGGTCGTTGAGCGTGAGCACCCGGCCATTGCGGTCGAGCGCGATCACCGGATCCGGCAGGCCGGTCACGACGGCTTCGAGCAGATCGCCGGCGCGTTCGGATACGGCAACGGGCCGCGCCAGAGGACCGGTTTCCTCGCCGCTGCGCATGGCGAGAAACGCAGTCGCCGTCAGGATTCCGAACGCGGCCAGCGCATAGCTGATCGCCAGCGCGTCGAGCATCACCAGCGCCGCGAACACGATCGCCGCGGTGACGGTCACCCACCGCAGGCGCCGCCATCCGTTCCTTTTCAGCGCTGCGCGATCGTCGTTGAGGGTCATCGGATCCTTCGCGCGGCCGCCGGGTCCCGTTTCCGGGTCGCGTTTGTATCAAGTCGCGTCCGATTTTTCCCGCACCAGTCCGCCGACATTCGGCATCGGTACGGTCACGGGCTTTGCGAGGCGCCGCCCGGTCCGTCCGAGAAATACTTCGCGCATTCCGAGGATCGTTAGGGAGAGAACGAAGGGAACGATGTAATAGAGCAACCGGAACAGCAGCAGACCGGCGAGCAAATCTTCTTTGTCGAACTGCCAGAGCGCGACCATCATGGTCGCATCGAACACGCCGAGACCGCCCGGTGCGTGACTGGCAAAACCCAGAAGCGTCGCGGTGACGAAAATGACCGCGACCGGGATGAAGCCGAGATGGGGCTCGTCCGGCACCAGCCATGTACATGGCGGCCGCGCAGAACGCGAGATCCAGAATGCCGATCAGGACCTGCACCAGCGTCAGCGGCCCGCCCGGCAGCGCCACCCGCCAGCCGTCGCGGCCGATCACCCGCGGCTTCACCCACACCCAGGCGATGTAAGCCGGCGAGCACCGCGAGGATCACGACGCGAGAACGCGGTTGAGTCCAATCGGCAGCCGGTCGATGTCGCTCGCCTGCTGCGGGGCATTGAGAATGCCGAGGCCGAGCACGGCGGCGTTGCCCAGCCAGAATGTCAGCCCGGCGACGAAACAGATCTTGGTGACCTCGACGACGCGTCAGGCCCCAGGCGGAATAAATCCGATAGCGCACCGCGCCGCCGGAAAAAACGCTGGCGCCGACATTGTGCCCAACTGCATAGCTTGTGAAACTGCCCAGCACCGCGACGCGATACGGCACCTCGGAGCGGCCGATCGTGCGAAGCGCGAACAGGTCGTAGAAGCTCAACGTCAGGTAAGCGGCGGCGACAAACAGACCGGCCGTGATCGAGCGTGCGCCAGTCGGTCGCTTCGATTGCGTCGATCGAGCTCTTCGAGATCCATCTCGCGCAGGATGCGATAAAGCACCAAGGCGGCGATCACCATGAGCGCGAAACCTCAGCGCCAGGCCCAGCCGGCTCAATCCGATCTTCTGGTTGAAGACGTGCGCGGTGGCGCGCAATCCCTTCAACATTCCGCGCTCCGGACCGGCTGTTCGCGCATCAGAGTTTCGTCTCGTTCCGCAAATCGCGGGTGGGGACAGGACGTTCCGGGTGCCTTTATCGGTCCCGAAGTGGGCAAAACGCGTCAGGGACGTCGTGAGGTCCAGGTAACGTCAAAGCAGTAACGTCAAAGCGGGGTCCAGCATCACGCGGCACAGGATCACGACGTCGAGGATCGCGAACCCGGCCCCGGCGACTCGTTCCCAACTAGCAGATGTGGCGCTGCCGCGCGAGTACGAAGCGGCCCGCGGTCACGCGCGCTGTTTGGCCACACCCGGCCGGCAGACCGGATTCGGATTCCGGCGGCTTGGGATCGCGCCCATCGCCCCGGGGCACTGCGTTTTATGGTTGACGAATGCGCGATGGCCGCTTGTTACGGGTCGAAGATGCTAGGGAGATTCTCGAAATGACCACGAACAAGCCACCGTTCCGCGCCGACGTGGTCGGCAGCCTGCTGCGCACCGCCGCCTTGAAAGAGGCGCGGGCGAAACGGGAAAAGGGCGAGATCAACGCGGCGCAGCTTCAGCGAGGTCGAGGACCGCGAGATCGAAAAAGTCATCAAAAAGCAGGAAGACGTCGGGCTCAAGGTCACGACCGACGGCGAATTCCGCCGCTCGTGGTGGCATTTCGATTTCTTACGGCATGCTCGACGGCGTCGAGATCTACGAGCTCGACCACGGCATCCAGTTCCACGGCGTGCAGACCAAACCCCGCAGCATCCGCATCAAGGGCAAGCTCGGCTTTTCGGGCCATCCGATGCTGGAGCATTTCAAATTTCTCAAGGCGCATACGCGGGTTACGCCGAAGATGTGCATCCCGAGCCCGGCCATGCTGCATTTCCGGCTGGAGCCGAACGCGGTCGATCACCCAGTTCTATGCCGACCGCGGCGCGATTTTCGACGATCTCGCCAAAACCTACCGTCAGGCGATCCGCGGCTTCTACGACGCCGGCTGCCGCTATCTGCAGTTCGACGACACCGCCTGGGCCTATCTGTGCTCGCAGGTCGAACTGAAAAAGGCGCGCGAGCGCGGCCTCAATGCCGACCGGCTGGCGAAAGACTACGCCCGCGTCATCAACCAGGCGCTCGAAGGCAAGCCGGCCGACATGGCCGTCACGACCCATGTCTGCCGCGGCAATTTCCGCTCGACCTGGATTTCCGAGGGCGGCTACGAGCCGATCGCCGAAATCATGCTCGGCGAGTTCAACTACGACGGTTATTTCCTCGAATACGATTCCGAGCGCGCTGGCGGCTTCGAGCCGCTGCGGTTTCTGCCTAAGGGCAACAAGATCGTCGTGCTCGGCCTCGTCACCACCAAGAGCGGCACGCTGGAAAAGAAGGACGACATCAAGCGGCGCATCGAGGAGGCAACCAAATATGCCCCGCTCGACCAGCTCGCGCTGTCGCCGCAATGCGGCTTCGCCTCGACCGAGGAAGGCAACGCGCTCGCCGAAGAAGAACAATGGTCGAAGCTGCGGATGGTGGTCGAACTGGCCGACGAAGTCTGGCGCTGAGCGCGGGCCTCGACGAGCGGCAGGACGACAACGGGAGTTTGGGAATTTAAGCCCGCATCAACCTGTGCACAGGACGCGAAAAATCCGGTACTGGATCAAACCGCCGATGACAAAGGCGTTGCCCGGACGTACAACTCGATCAGCAAGTCAGCCTGTATCGGTTGTGGAGAGGGGAGCCAGATGTCGTCAGCGGAGCTCGCGCTACCGGACACAAACCGGATGTATATCGGTGAGGGCGTCACGGTTAAGGGGGATGTCTCGGTACCCGATACGCTGGTTGTCTGCGGCGTGGTCGAAGGCGACGTAAGCGCCGGCAATCTGATTGTTGGAGAGACGGGCGCGATCAAGGGCCGCATTACGGTGTCCGGGAACGCCGAGATCTCCGGCAAGGTTTTTGAAAAACTCGACGTCAAATGTCTTTTGATTTTGCGTGCGACCGGCCGTGTCGACGGCAACATCAGCTATGGCCTGCTGCAAATCGAGCAGGGCGGCAGCATCGCCGGCGGCCTGTCTTCGACCGACTATCGGCCGGACCAGAAATCGCTGGCGGCTGATGCGTTCCGCGGTCAGGAGCTGAAAGAGGCTGCGCGGATCAATAAATTTTCCGCTCTGGAGCCTCCGGCGCCGGGTTCGATCGCGCAGTAGCCGATTCCCGTCATCAGCCGGCGGTCGTCACCAGCGACTGCCGTTCGGCCAGCTGCTTGTGCACGTGGACCATCAGCGCCATCGCGAACAGCGGCGTCGCCAAATTGAGCACCGGTATCGAGACGAAGGCCGCGATCAGCAGTCCCCCGACGTAGACCGTGGCGGCGTTGCGTTTGCGCAGCGCCCTCGCCTCGGCCGGCGTCAGAAAGCGCATCGCGGCGAGTTCGAAATATTCCCGCCCGAGCAGCCACGCGGTTGCGAGGAAAAACAGCACCACGCCCGCTCCCGCGAACAGCAGAAACGGCGTCGCGCAAATATAGACCGCGACGGCGAGCAGCCCGGTCTTGCTGCCTTCCAGAATCGCCTGCCCCGGCGGCAAAGCCACTCCGGGCGGATCGCCCGGGTAATGAACCCGCTCGACCTCTTCGGCGATCCGGTCGGCAAAGAAGCTGGCGACGAACGACGTCACCGCCGGCATCAGCAGCACGCTGCCGGCGACGATGCCGAGACCCGCCGCGATCGAGAGCATCCAGGCCAGAATGTTGACCGGCGTGTGCGCGGAGGCGCCGAGGCCCGATTCCAGAAATACGCCAGCCGCACCGACGAGCCACAGGATCAGCCGGTTGAGCAGGATCGCCGCTATAACGATGACCACGAGCGCAAGACCCACCGATTTCCACAGGATCGCGCGCAACGGGGGCGAGAACATCTGGCCGAGGGCTTTGAGCGCAGCGTCGAACATCACTTCCTCCGCACCGAGATGCAGAGGTAGAGACGGCGCGACGCCGGCACAAGTGGCGGTCAGATTGTGACCGCTTCCGCGTCGCGATCCGGCGGCGGTTCCGGCGCGAGCGGAACCTGCCCCGCATCGGCGGGCCGCGGGAACGCGCGGCGTTTGCGCGAAGCGGCGTCGGAGGTCTGAAGCGACGGCTCGACCCAGCGCAGCGCCTTGTAGTTGAAGCCTCCGGCGATGGTGGGCTTCACGACGTTAAAGTAGGGCGATATGTCAAAATCGCGCGGACAGTACAGCGACGAATGCCGGATCTCCAGTATCTGCTCGATCGCCTGCCGGCTTCTGGTCAGTCTGATTTTTGGCAGGATCGGATACTGCACGGTGCGGAATGCTTCCGCGATCAGCGCCGAACAGATCAGCCGCGACGGATCGCCCGAGCCGAGCGCCATGAGGCGCCGCCGCCAGCGCTGCGGCACCGGCAGCGGGAACAGATACCGCATCAGATCGATGATGTTTTTCAGATCGTACGCGAGACCTATGCGCTCAACCGCGTGCGCGCAAACCGCCAGACAGTCGGGCCCGGTCAGGCCGACCGGTCGGCAGATTCTGGTGTGGAACTGGAGATATTTGGAAAGCGGCGCCGACACCACGCCTTCGCCGACATTCGCTTCGATCAGCACGTGCGGTTCGCCGTCGTCGGTGGCGCGCCCGGCGATCGGACCGACGTACAGCGCCGAATGCGACCAGGTGGACTGCGTCAGGTACTTGATGACGCCGGAAATGCGGCTGTTGCCTTCGACCAGCAGCACGTCGCCGGGCTCGAGCGACTGACGAAGCGCATCCGGATCGCTCGGCGTGAACGGCTCATAGCCGCGCACCGGGTGGTCGAGATAGCGGGCGATGACCTGCCCGAGTGCATCGAGCATCCTGCTCATGGGCTTCCCCCCGATCAACCGCGCGATTTGGTCGCGTCTTCGTCGCAATTTAATCGAATGCCGTTGCTATTTGGTTCACGCGTCGCGTGACCCCGCGCGATGCTCGGGCGACAGTTTGCGCCGCACGGCCTGATCGGGCAGTGTTTGCGCGGGACGAATGGCGTCAAGTATCTGGAAACCATGTCGCGCATGAACCGTCGCTCATTCCTCGCCGGTTCGGCCGCGCTCGCGGCCGCGCCCGCCGTGGCGGCGCCCGGCCCGGCGCCTGCAGGCCCCGACGTCGTGATCGTCGGCGCCGGCGCTGCCGGCATTGCCGCGGCGCGGCGCCTCGCCGCCGCCGGCCGCAGGTTCGTGCTGCTCGAAGCGGCCGATCATATTGGCGGCCGCTGCATCACCGAAACCCGCACATTCGGCGTGCCCTACGATCAGGGCGCGCACTGGATCCATACGCCCGACATCAATCCGGTCACGAAGCTCGCGCTGCGCCGGGGTGTCGAGGTCTATCCTGCGCCGCCGAGCCAGAAGGTCCGTATCGGACGGCGATACGCGCGCGAAGGCGAGCTGGAAGATTTTCTCGCCCTGCAGGTGCGCGCCAATCGCGCCATCGCCGATGCTGCCCGCAAAGGTGATGTCGCCTGCGCTCAGGTGCTGCCCAACGATCTCGGCGAGTGGCGGCCGTCGGTCGAATTCGTGCTCGGCCCGTTCGGCTGCGGCAAGGAATTGACTCAGGTGTCGGCGGCCGATTTCGTCAAATCCGCCGAGCGCGGCGTGGACGCGTTCTGCCGGCAGGGGTATGGCGCGCTGGTCGCGACGCTCGCCGACGGCATACCGGTGAAACTCTCGACGCCGGCGACCGCAATCGACACCAGACGCACCGTCACCGTGGAAACGCCGAAAGGCAGCATCGCGACACGTGCCGTCATCGTTACCGTCTCGACCGGCGTGATCGCCTCCGGCGCGATCAAATTCACGCCCGACCTCGCGCCCCGCCAGATCGAGGCGTTCAACAAACTTTCACTCGGCAGCTACGATCACGTCGCGCTCGAACTCGCCGGCAATCCGCTGGGGCTCGAGAGCGACGATCTCGCGTTCGAGAAGGCCGCCAATTCGCACACTGCCGCGATCCTCGCCAACGTGTCGGGTACGTCGCTTTGCCTGATCGAACTCGCCGGAAGCTTCGGCCGCGAACTCGCCACCCACGGCGAAGCCGCGATGGTCGATTTCGCCGCCGACTGGCTCGCGGGCCTTTACGGCGCGGACGTGAAAAGGACCATCAAACGCTCGCACGCCACGCGCTGGAACCACAATCCGCTGATCGGCGGCGCATTCTCGGCCGCTGCACCCGGCTGGCAGGGTGCGCGTCGCACGCTGATGGAGCCGGTGCAGAATGCGGTCTGGTTCGCCGGCGAAGCCGCGCACGAAACGTTATGGGGCACGGTGGGCGGCGCATGGGAATCCGGCGAGCGAGCGGCCGATGCAGTCCTGCACCGGCTCGGCCCGCTCAAGGAACCGGAACCCGAGCCCGCGCCGCAGCGCTCGTCGAGGGGCGCTGCGCAGCGGCGGAACTATCAGGTCCCGCATTAGTGCGCGAAGTCCGGCGTTGAGGCTTACGCGCGCAGCACGCCGCCGGCGCGCTTGCCGACCTCGGCGACGATCTTCGCCGCCAGCGCATCGATCTCGGCCTCGGTCATGGTCTTTTCGCGCGGCTGGATGGTGACCGCGATCGCGATCGACTTTTTGCCGGCCTCGATATTGGGGCCTTCGTAAACGTCGAACACGGTTACGCCGGTGATCAGTTTACGCTCCACCGACTGCGCGGCGCGCACGATGTCGGCCGCCCTGACGGTGCGCGCGACAACGAAGGCGAAGTCGCGTTCGACCGGCTGGAACGGCGACAGTTCCAGCATCGGCTTTGCGCGCGTCGGCTTTGCCTTCGGCTCGGGAATGCGTTCCAGAATGACCTCGAAAGCGACCAGCGGACCGCGGGCGTCAAGCGCATCGAGCGCGCCCGGATGCAGTTCGCCGAAATGCCCGAGCACGTTTTGCGGGCCGATCTGGATCGTTCCGGAACGCCCGGGATGAAACCAGGCCGGACCGCCGGGTACGACCTGAAGCGCCTGCGGCGGCGCTCCGGCCGCCGTCAGCGCGGTGAGCGCGTCGGCCTTGACGTCAAACGCATCGACTTCACCATCGCACTTCGACCACTGCCTGCCGATGCCGGTCGGCTTGCCGAGCGCACGCCGGATGCCTGCGGCCGCCGTAAACTGATCGTCCGGGGCGTCGCCGCGGAATATCTGTCCGACTTCGAACAGCGCGCCGTCGGGAAAGCCGCGATCGGCGTTTCTCTGCACCGCCGCGACCAGTCCCGGAATGAGGCTCGGCCGCATGTCGGAAAGATCGGCCGCGATCGGATTCGCCAAAGCAAGCTCCGGCTTGCCGCCGCCGAAAAGTTCGGCCTGCTTTCTGGAGATGAAGGACCAGGTGACGGCCTCGACCAGATTGCGCGCGGCGAGCGCGCGCCTGGCTTTACGGGTCCGTACCTGAATCGGAGTCAGCACCGGCTTGCGCGGCGCCTCGCCGCGATCGAACGGCGTCGGCGTTATGCGCTCGATGCCTGCGATGCGCACGATTTCCTCGACCACATCGGCCTTGTTCTGCACGTCGGGACGCCACGACGGCACCGCGACCTTGATGCGCTCGCCCTGGCCGGCGACGAAAAACCCGAGCCGCTCGAGCACGCCGCGCATCTCGGCAAGCGGCACCGTAATCCCCGCGAGCCGTTTGACTTCGGACAGCGGAAAATCGATGACCCGTTCGGGCACCTCGATGTTCCCGGCGACGACGACCTCCGATGGCGAACCGCCGCAGAGTTCGATCACCATGCGCGTTGCCATGTCGAGGCCCGGCAGCATGAAGGCCGGATCGACGCCGCGCTCGAAACGGTAGCGTGCATCGGAATTGATGCCCAGCCTGCGGCCGGTCTGCGCAATATTGATCGGATCCCACAACGCCGACTCGATCAGCACGTCGGTCGTGGTTTCCGAGCAGCCGGTTTTCTCACCGCCCATGATGCCGGCGAGCAACTCCACGCCTTCCCCGTCGGCGATCACGCACATCGTGTCGTCGAGACTGTAGGTCTTGCCGTCGAGCGCGAGCAGCGTTTCGCCGGCGCGCGCGCGGCGCACCACCAGACTGCCGCTCACGGTCGCGGCATCGAACACATGCAGCGGCCGCCCGCGGTCGTAGGTCATGAAGTTGGTGATATCGACCAGCGTGTTGATCGGCCGCAGCCCGATCGCGGCAAGCCGCTTCTGCAGCCACTCCGGTGACGGCCCGTTCTTCACGCCGCGCACCAGCCGGAGCCCGAAGGCCGGACACAGCGATGGCCTCGCGCCGAAATCCAGCGCGACATTCACCGGACACGGAAACTCGCCCTTGACCGGCTTGATGGCCGGATTTTTGAACCTGCCCATATCGGCGGCGGCCAGATCGCGCGCGATGCCGTGCACGCTGGTGCAGTCGGACCGGTTCGGCGTCAGGTTGATTTCGAGCATCGGGTCGTCGAGTCCGGCCCAGCGCGCGTAGCTTTCACCAATCGGCGCATCGTCAGGCAGGTCGATGATGCCCTCATGATTGTCGGAGATGTTCAGCTCGAATTCCGACACCAGCATGCCGCGGCTTTCGACGCCGCGGATCGTGCCTGTCTGGAGCGTAACGTTCTTGCCGGGAATGAACGCGCCCGGCGGTACGAAGACGCCCTTCATGCCCGCGCGCGCGTTCGGCGCGCCGCAGACCACCTGAACCGGCGCGCCCGTTCCGGTATCCACCATGCAGACGCGCAGCCGGTCGGCGTTGGGGTGCTGCTTCGCCTCGGTGACCCGCGCGATGACGAACGGCGCGAGCACCTTCGAGCGGTCCTCGATGCGCTCGACCTCGAGCCCGATCATGGTGAGCCGGTCCGCTATCTCGCCGAGCGAATGATCGGTATCGAGATGCTCGCGGAGCCAGCTTAGGGTGAACTTCATCATCTGGTTGCTGCCCTGGAATGCCGCTCAGGCCGGTGCCGGCACATACGCGAACAGCGCAATCAGGGTGACGAGCATGAGCGCCGTCAGAAAGATCGCCGCGCGATTGCACATCATGAAAAGCTGCCGCCGCAGAATAACCTCGCGGCGCACCGCCGCTGCCGACGCATCCGGCACGAGATGCATGTCGTCGTGCTCGTTGAACACTTCCATGCAGCGCAGGCAGCCGACAGCAACCACCAGATAACAGGTGATTTCCGCCATGATGATCCATTGCTCGAAGCGGTTGTCGGCCACGATCCGGCTGGACACGCCGAGCGCCGCGACCATCATCGAGGTGTGCGTGAGCACGCCGGAGGCTTTCGCATCGATGGTCTGAAACGTGCGTCCGACGACGCCGGGCACCGCGCTTTCGCGATTGTCGACCCGCAGCATCTCGACATAATTGTCGACACGTTCACGCGGCCAGCCGCGGGTCAGTGCCCCGAACAGGAGACGGTCGAACGTTTGAACGAGCGGCATTTGCATGGTCTCAAATTCACAGTCCGGTAGTTCGCAGGCCGGGCGACCGGCCGGCCGCAATCCCCGTTACGAACTCAGTCCTGCGGCAAGTGTCGGCAAATCGAGCGGGCGAAAACCGTAATGCGAGAGCCAGCGCACGTCCGCTTCGAAGAAGGCGCGCAGGTCGGGCATGCCGTATTTGAGCATGGCGATGCGGTCGATCCCCATGCCCCAGGCGAAACCCTGGAATTCGTCGGGATCGAGCCCGCAGTTTCTCATCACATTCGGATGGACCATGCCGCAGCCCAGAATTTCCATCCAGTCGTCGCCTTCGCCGAACCGGACTTCGCCCTTGTCGCGCCGGCACTGGATGTCGACTTCAAGCGACGGCTCGGTGAACGGGAAGAACGACGGACGGAAGCGCATCTTGACGCGATCGACTTCGAAGAACGCCTTGCAGAATTCCTCGAGGATCCATTTGAGATGCCCAAGATGCGACCCGCGATCGATCACCAGCCCTTCGACCTGGTGAAACATCGGCGTGTGCGTCTGGTCGCTGTCGCTGCGATAGGTACGGCCGGGAATGATCACCCGGATCGGCGGTTTTTGGGACAGCATGGTCCGCACCTGCACCGGCGACGTGTGGGTGCGGAGCAGAAGCCGGGTGCCGTCCGGTTTCGGATTGAAGAAGAACGTATCCTGCATGTCGCGCGCGGGATGGTCCTTCGGAAAATTGAGCCGGGTGAAATTGTAGTCGTCGGTCTCGATGTCGGGGCCTTCGGCGACGGCGAATCCCATGTCGGCGAAGATGGCGGTCAGTTCGTCGATCACCTGCGTGATCGGATGGACGCGCCCGATTTCGGCCGGCGTCTCGCGTGCGGGGAGCGTGACGTCGACGCTCTCGGTGCGAAGCCGTGTCTCCAGCGCCTCGGTCCTGAACGCGTCGCGTCGCGCGGCGAGCGCGGCGTTGACGCGATCCTTGAGGCCGTTGAGCATCGGCCCCTGAAGTTTGCGCTCTTCTGGCGGCAGCGTGCCGAGCGTTTTGAGCAGCGCGGTGAGCGAGCCGCTCTTGCCGAGCGATGCCACGCGCACCGCTTCGAGCGCCGCTTCGTCGCCCGCGGCGGCGACTTCGGCAAGAATTTGCTGTTCGAGTTGCGCGGTATCGGTCATGTCAGTCGACTTTCGCCGCGCTCATGCGGGCATCGCCGGCAGGTCGGTATCGTGCGGCCTGCCGCCGGCCTGCGTCAGCATGCAATGGACCTGGCCGCGATGATGGGTCTGATGATTGAACATATGGGTCACAAGCACCCAGCGCGGCTGGACGATGTCGCGCCCGGCCGCGAGCGAATAATACGACTGTTCGGCATCGAGCCATGACGGTTCGACGCCATCGGCCCAGTCGAGCATCGTGCGGTCGAAACTTGCCCGCCCGGCCTTGAGGCCTTCCCAGACGGGGAACAGATCGACGGACCCGGGGATACCGACGTCCGGCTTCCTCGTGCCGGCGAGCCGGCTCATCCACATCTGGTCGCCCCACAGAATATGGCTGAGCGTCTTGTGGATCGAGCCGAAAAAGGCGCCGCGTTCGCGCCGCCGTTCTTCTTCGGACAGCCGGTCCGCGACGCCGAACAGATTTTCGTTCTGCCAGCGGTTGTAACGCGCCATGCGCTGAACGTAGGCGCGCTCGATCATATCTTACGCCACGAGTGCGGACTTGGCCTGGCCGACGATCGCCTCGAATGCCGCAGGTTCGCGGATCGCGAGATCCGACAGCACCTTGCGGTCGACCACGATGCCGGCCCTGCTCAGCCCGTCGATAAAGCGGCTGTAATTGAGGCCGAACGGACGCACCGCGGCGTTGAGGCGCTGGACCCACAGCGCGCGGAACGTACGCTTGCGACGCTTGCGGTCACGGTAGGCATACTGGTTGGCCTTCTCCACCGCCTGCTTCGCGACGCGGATCGTGTTCTTGCGCCGGCCGAAATAGCCCTTGGCGGCCTTGAGGACTTTCTTGTGCTTGGCATGTCCGGTGACGCCGCGTTTGACGCGTGCCATGGCTGATCTCCTGTTAAATCGCAGATTGCTTGAATGGACGGCGGCCGCGAGCGGCCGGGACGTCAACCGTTCGGCAAAAAGTACTTCTTGATGTTGTCGCCGTCGGTTTTGAACAGCACGTTGGTGCCGCGCAACTGGCGGATCTGCTTTTTGGTACGCTTGATCATGCCGTGGCGCTTGCCGGACTGGGCGTAGAGGACCTTGCCCGTGCCAGTCACCTTGAAGCGCTTTTTAGCGCCCGACTTGGTCTTGATCTTGGGCATTTGGCTCTCCTTGGCCGCAGGCGCATAGCGCCTGCAGACCGAAAATGCTCGTAAACGAGCGTTGTGTGCTTGGAGCACGTCACCGCCGCCACGGCAGCCCTGATCAGCCGGGCGACGGGAAGGGCGCGGTTATGGCAGAGGCGGCCGGAATGGCAAATGCCGTGGGCGGCCGAGGCTTGGCCCGGCCCGACCGCTCCCGGCAGTTCCGAATTCCGGTCGTCGGACAGCGCCGGCTTCAGCGCGGCGCCAGCACCATGACCACCTGGCGGCCTTCGAAGCGCGGCTCCTGCTCGATCTTGGCGAATCTTGGCGGTGTCGCCCTTGACCCGGTCGAGCAGCTTGTAGCCGAGCTCCTGGTGCGCCATTTCGCGGCCGCGGAAGCGCAGCGTGACCTTGACCTTGTCGCCTTCCTCGAAGAACCGCTGCATCGACCGCATCTTCACGTCGTAGTCGTGATCGTCGATCATCGGCCGCAGCTTGATCTCCTTGATCTCGACGACCTTCTGCTTCTTGCGCGCCTCGGCGGCCTTCTTCTGCGCCTGGTATTTGTACTTGCCGTAGTCGAGGATTTTGCAGACGGGCGGAGACGAATTGGGCGCGATCTCGACCAGATCGAGGCCGGCCTCCTGCGCCATGGCGATGGCGGCGTTGATCTCCGTGACGCCTTTGTTGGCGCCGTCCTTGTCGATGAGCTGGACCTCGCGGACGCGGATCTCCTCGTTGATGCGCGGCCCTTCCTTGGGGGCGGGTTGCGCAGTTCTGATCGGGCGACGAATGGTGCTTTCTCCTTGGAGTTGTTACAGCGAACGCTGAAGATCGTGACTTTCGGTCGCCAAGTCAACGACAATCCGCGCCCGCTAATTTGCTTGCGTGTGTGCCGGCCGCCCTTTACCGCGACGGCAGTGGCGGCAACCGCCTCGCGCCGGGTTGGCGCCGCCCCGCCGGGAACGACGTGCATGAGCGATAACAATCTGAAATTCCTTGAAATTGGAAGCGGTGACGAACGCCGTTCGATCGCGGTGCGCCTTCAGACCGGCGCCGCGCCCGGCGTGTTCTGGCTGTCCGGCTACAAATCCGACATGAAAGGCACCAAGGCGGAGGCGCTGGCGCGCTGGGCCGCGCAGGCCGGCCGCGCCTTCGTCCGTTTCGACTATTCCGGCCACGGCGAATCCGGGGGCAACTTTACCGACGGCACGATCGGCCGCTGGCTCGAGGACAGCCTCGCGCGTGTTCGATGCCTGCTGCCGCGGCCGCAGATCCTGGTCGGCTCGTCGATGGGCGGCTGGCTCGCGCTCTTGCTGGTCCGCGCCCTGCGGCAGCGGCAACAAACCAGGGCCAGCGTCGGTTGCCGGCCTCGTTCTGATCGCGCCGGCGGTCGATTTCACCGAGGAACTGATGTGGAAGCGGTTTCACGCCGGCAGATCAAGCGCGAGCTTGAAGAAAACGGCGTGTGGGAGCGCCCGTCGGAATATTCGACCGGAGCCTTATCTCGTCACCCGGCAATTGATCGAGGAAGGACGCAATCACCTCGTTCTCGGCGGCATGATCGAAACCGGCTGTCCAGTGCGTATCCTGCAAGGCGTCGAGGACCCCGATGTGCCGTGGCAGCATGCGCGTCGAACTGGTTCGCGGCTCGCCAGCGACGACGTCGTTCTCACGCTGGTCAAGGACGGCGATCACCGCCTGTCACGGCCGGAGGACATCGAGCGGCTGATCCGCGCGGTGGCGGAATTCTAGCTTCCGCCTCATGCCGTTTCGGCCTGCACCGCTGCCTCGAAGCTGACGCCGAGCCTGTCGTCGGTGCGCCAGACCACACGGCACCATCGGCGCGTGCGACCGTGCTCGAACGTCAGGTCGAAGGTTTCCGGCACGCCGAAGGTGCTCGCGGTCTTCAGGCAGGCGCCCACGTCGGTGATGTTCTGCACCGTGCAATGAATGACCGGCGAGCGGCGCGGCACAATGATCTTGGCGCACCGCAAAACGCGCGTTCGCTTACGGGCCCGACGCTCCGTCACCATGACTGCCTGCACGATAGCGGGAGCCAATAACTGCGCCCGCACCGTTCGTTTTAGCGGTCAGGTCTTACGGATCATCGAACGCGGGTGCGCGCAGGAGGTTAACGGGACGGAAGGATACCGTCCCGTCTTTGACTAATAATCGCGCGGTCTGACGATCTAGTCCTTCTCGATGCTCAGCGCGCCTGCGCCAAAGGCCCAGACGTAGAGGAAGCCGCCCGCCATGACGAGATTTTTGTAGAAATTCGTCATTTGGCCCAGCTTCGCCATCGCATCCTGGGCGCTCATGGCGGCCGCCAGGTGCACGAAAATCCCGGTGACCAGGCAAAATATCGCCAGCACGGCCGCGGCCCACCGGATCTTGTAGCCCAGCAGGATGGCGAGGCCGCCGACGATTTCGATGATGATGACCACCCACACCGCCACGTCCGGAACCGGCACATTCACCGCGGCGAAATATTGCGCGGTGCCGCCCGGACTCATCAGTTTGTTGATGCCCGCCCAGAGAAAGAGGCTGGACATCAGCAGGCGCCCCAGCGGCGCCAGATAAGTTTTCGCGTTTTCCATGACATAACCCCCCGGTTAAACGTCGGCGTCCTCAACGCCATTTGTTAAAGCTAACAGCCACACGCGGTAGCGACAATTACGCAACCTGGCGATGCGATCAATCCTCCGTGTCCCCCGGTCACAACCCGTCGGGAGCCGAAACGCGGCCCACCCGTCCGGACCCTTCGCACGCCGGCGCTGCGGTGCCGCCGGTTTCAGGTCAGGCTCACGACAGGAAGCGCTGCACCGCATCGACCGCCTCGCGTTTCTCGTCGAGCACCAGATGACCCGCGTCCTTGAAGATCTGAATGTCCGCTTTCGGAATGAAGCGCCGCCAGAACTCGGCAAGCGCGACCGGGATGAGCTGGTCATCTTCGCCCCACACCAGAAGCGTCGGCATGGTCAGCCGGTGCAGCCAGCGCGGGAATTTCGGATCCCAGGGATGCTCCCACAGCAGGCGGGCCAGCGTACCGCCCTCGCGATAGCGCGCGCCCATGAAGTCAGGATCGGGGCCATCCGGCAGATACGGCTTGATGACGTCGAAATTTTTCGCGAGCATCGATTGGAATCTGTTCGGGCGGCAGACTTAGAAGATCGCCGGTCGGACGGCCCTTGCCGTGCAGGCCGGCCGGCCCGACCAGCACCAGCCGCGTGATGCGGTGGCCGTGCTCGCTGGCGAATTTCGCCGCCAGCCATCCGCCGAGCGAGAAGCCGACCAGGCGGAATTTGTCGATGCCGAGTGCGTCGAACAGTTCGAGATAGTGCATGACGTAGTCGTGCATGTCGCTCAGCGCCGGATCGTCGCCGGATTCGCCGAAGCCCGGATGAAACGGAATGATGACGCGGAATTTGTCCGCCCACGGACGGGCGAAATTGAAGCCGTGCCAGACTCCGGCGCCGTGCCAGAACACCAGCGGCTCGCCGCGGCCGGCGGTGAGCACGACGGTCTTTACGCCATTGATGGTGTGAGTTTCGCGTTCAAATCCGGCCAAAGGATCCGGGCGGGCCATGCAAATTCTCCCTCGATGCTGTTCGTTATTGATCGCTCGTTGCTGCTATTCGGCGGCGGCGCGGTGTTGACGGACGCCGGCGCGCCCGCGCATCCGCGGAATCACGTCCTGCGCGATCAGATTCATGTTCTTGACCACCTTCCAATTCGGCATGTTGCCGATGGCGCCCATGATGACGAAGTGGTTGGTGCCCATCTTCTCACCCCACTCTTCGAGCTGCGATCGACCACCTGATCCGCGGTTCCGACCGCGACGAAGAAGGCTTCGTTGATGTTCTGGAAGTTGAACTTGCCGTGCAGCTTGTCGGCCAGCGCCGCGCGTTTCTTGAGTTGATCGACCGAGAGATAGCCGGGCGGCGCGAGGAAAGTCGGCGTGGTGCGCAGGGCATCCTCGAAGAAATACCGGATGTGATCGACGGCCTCTTCCTCCGCTTTCTCCTTGGTCTCGGCAACGTAGGTGATCACCTGGAGCGGCAGCTGCTCCGGCCGGATCTGATGGCCGTGTTTGGCCGCGCTGCGGCGGAGCTGCTCGTTGAGTTCGCGGGCGCGATCCTTGGTGACGAACACCGACGCATAGCCGAAGCCGAGGCTCGCCGCGAGCTCGACCGTTTCCGGGCTGCCGGTACCGACGATGTAGCAGGGCGGATGCGGCTTCTGGACGGGCCGCGGCCACGGATTGAGATAACGATAGGTGTAGAAATCGCCGTAATATCGGGTCGGCCCGTCCTGCGTCCACGCCTGCAGGATGATGTCGATCGATTCCCGGTAGCGTTCGCGCGCCGTCGCCGGGTTGATCGGGTTCGACCAGTATTCCATGCCGGTGCCGAGCGGAAACGCCACTTCCAGCCGCCCGCCGGACATCACGTCGAGCATGGCGTATTCCTCCGCCAGCCGGTTCGGATATTCGAGATTGGGCGGCGTACCCCACACGCAGATTTTCGCGTTGCTGGTCTGCGGGATGAGCGTCGCGGCGATCAGGTTCGGCGCCGGCATCAGACTGTAGGCGGTGTTGTGATGCTCGTTCACGATCAGCGCCGTCGAAACCGAGTTTGTCCGCCAGCACCAGTTCCGAGATGTAGCGCTCGTACAGCGCCGCGCCCCGCTCCGGATCGAAATATTTATTCGGGAAGTCGACCCACAACGACGCGAAGTCTTTCTGATTTTCCGGAAGATGCATGTAGTGCATGAAATGAATCAAGATCGAAACGCATAATCGCCGCTCATGGAATCCTCCCCTGTTTTGTCGCATCATTTCGGACCGGCGCGCGACACGCAAGCGCGGGTTCTCAAGTGCGCCCACTGAAGTGAGCCCACGGAAGTGCGCCGGCGGCGGATCGCGGCTGCCCACTGCGTTCCCCCTTATCGTTCAAGTTGGACGCCGCTTCAGCCGGCCGGGACAAAGGCGCATCCCCATGCTAGCCTGCGCACTTCTGACAACGGGAGGCAACGATGCATAAAACGATGCATAAACTGGCATTAGGGATTATTGCTGCCGGATTGAGCACGCTCGCCGCGACGGCGGCTTTTGCGCAGATGAGCGTGACAAGCGACGACATTAAAGACGGCGCGGTCGGCACCAAGGCGATGGAAGCGAATGTGTTTGGCTGCGACGGCGGCAACATGTCCCCGTCGTTGAAATGGACCGGCGCACCGGAAGGCACCAAGAGCTTCGCGATCAACCTCTACGATCCGGATGCGCCCACGGGCAGCGGCTTCTGGCACTGGGTCGTGTTCAACATTCCGGTATCGACGACCTCGCTCCCGAAGAACTCCGGCGACGTGAAAGCGAAGCTGATGCCCGAGGGCGCGATCCAGAGCCGCACCGATTACGGCGCCGACGGCTATGGCGGAATGTGCCCGCCCAAGGGCGACAAGCCGCACCACTACAAATTGACGGTGTACGCGGTGGATGAGGACAAACTGCAATTCGCCAAGGACGACATGGTGTCGGCGGCGGTCGTCGGCTTCGAACTGCACTTTCATTCCAAGGCCAAGGCAGAGCTGAACTGGACCTACGGCCGCTGATCGCCCGGATCTGATCTCCGGCGTTTCCCGATGCAGCGCGGCCCCGCCGCGCTGCATCGGTATCGCCGCGCCGTATGCACGGCCTCCGGCACGTGTGAGGGCATGCGGGCTGATTGCTCCCGCTCATGACTTCCACATCGTCGTTGCCGGGCCTGACCCGGCAAGGGGAGATGTCGCGGCAGCGGGCGGGTGAGCGGGCGCTGCCGCGATTCTGAGCGAACGTCCAGGCCCCCTCATCCCGGCCTTCTCCCCGCACGCGGGGAGAAGGAGTAGCCAGCCTCCGCGCAAGGTCCCGTTCGTCATGGCCGGGCTTGACCCGGCCATCCACGTCTTGCTTCGTGGCGGCCCGGTACAGGCGCCGGTACGACGATCCGCTGCGGCGTGGCTGGTACGGGATGTTTTGATTCACCTCTCCCCGCCGTGCGGGAGGGGTCGCGGTGGCGATGCAATGAGTGCCAGACCTAGCGCGGTGCGGGCTGTTTTCGACTGCGTTTTGCGGCCGCGTCGCCGGTCTTCGAATTCAGATTGGATTTCACGCGGTGGAGCAGCCGCATGAAAGTCTGAACTTCGTCGGCCGAGACGCCGGCGAGCGCCAGTTCGTTGGCCACGATCGCTTCGTCGAGACAGGGATTTTCAAGCTGACGTCCGCGCTTTGTCAAAAAAATTACGTTCTTTCTTTGATCGGACGGATGCTTGTCGCGGATGATTATTCCTTCCTTGATCAGCCCCCGAAGGCCGCCGACGATCTGAGGCGGCGCGACGCCGGCGCGCTGGGCGATTTCGGTCAGCGTAAGCCCGTCCTGAAGCCAGAGCACCCGCAGGATATACCATTGCGAAGAGGAAACGCCGAACCGCTTGAGACGCTTGCGCAGCATCCTCTGGATCAGTCCGTTTACTTCGCGCACCATGTGGCCGAAGCTGCGTTCGGGCGGGTGTTTAACCATGTGCTGCCTGGGAAAACCGCACGGGGCGGCCTCGCTTTTTTTGCCCATTCTTGTACGAGCGTGTTTACGGCGTGAAGTTCTTTCAGGTGCGTGAAGCTCGTTCGAAGCGGACCGTCAGACCAGGTCTGCCCGGCATTGTTGCTTCCGATGCGCGTTTCCGTCCGACTTTTCTGCCCGGACTAGGCAGCCGGCAAAACCGGCGCGCTGTCGACGCTCGAGTTCATGAGCGTGATAACGTTGTGTTCGGTCATCTGATCTCCCGACAGTTCGCGGATGATCGCCCCATCGACGAAAACGGCAATTCGATCGGCGACTTGTATAATTTCCGCAGGGTCGCTGGAGTAAAACAGAATCACCAGCCCCAGCCGGTTCAGGCGCCGTATGATGTTGTGAATTTCCTGGCGTGCCCCAATATCGATGCCTCGGGTCGAATCGTCAAGCAACAACAACGAAGGATTGGCCTCGAGCCATTTGGCGAACACGACTTTTTGCTGATTGCCGCCGGAAAGCCCGCCGACGATTTGTTTGACGGACGACATCCGGACGCCAAGCTCCGCGCATCGTTGTAATGCCACGCGTGCGAGCGTGGAACGATCCGGGAAAAACCCGTCCCTGCCCTGCGCAAGCGTCCTCACGCTGATGACATTTTCCCCGATGGTCTGCCGCAGCATGAGGCCCATCGTTTTGCGATCCGGCGGGACATACGCGATGCCGGCGCGAACCGCGTCCGCCGGCGTTTCCGGAAGTGCGTGGCCGGACGGCAGCGTTACCGTGCCGGCCCTGCCGGGCTCCAGGCCGAACAGCACCGCGAAAAGCTCCTCGACGCCCGAGCCGACGAGGCCCGCAAGGCCCAGTATCTCGCCTGGCTTTGCCGAAAGCTCGCTGATTTCGAGACGCTTTGGGCCCTTCAGGCCGGAAATTGTCAAAGGCGCGGGAGCCGACTGACCGCCGATGGCAGCGACTTCGTCGTCGTTTCTGGCGGAACTGGAAACCGGGGCATCGCCCAGCATCGCCGCCACCAGGCGGGACAGCCGGTCGGCCTGCGTCAGGTCGGGACATTCGACGTTCCGGCCGTTCCGCAAAACGGTGATTTCGTCGCAGACGTCCAGAAGATCCTCGAGGAAATGCGAGACGTACACGATCCCCACGCCTGAATCGCGGAGCCGGCGAAGCTGCACATGAAGCCTGTGTACTTCGGCAGCATGGAGCGCCGACGTGGGCTCGTCCAGGATCAGTATGCGGGGCCGCTGCAGCAGCGCACGCGCGATCTCGACGAGCTGCCGGTCGGCGAGGCCGAGCCGCGCCACGCGGTCCGTCAGCCGGAAAGCCGAGCCCAGTTGCAGAAGCGTCTCCCGCGCGTGTTTGCGGAATGCGGATTGGGACGGCCATCTCTGCCGGCCCTGAACAAACCGAAGGTTCTCTTCGATCGTCAGGGTCGGAAACAGACTGAGCTCCTGCGAAACGATCGCCACGCCTTCGTTCAGCGCGTCCACTGTCGATTTGAACGAAACCTCCCGGCCGTCGACAGACAGCCGGCCCGCGTCCGGAGCGACCGCACCGGCGATAACACGCATGAGCGTGGACTTGCCCGCGCCATTCGTGCCCACGAGTCCGACGATCGCGCCTTCCCGGACATCGAAGCTGACGTCATCGAGGGCGACGGTGGAGCCGAACGATTTGCGAATGCCCTGCGCTGAATAGATGACGCTTTTCATGCATTCCAACACGGGTGAGCAGATGAATGGAAAGCGGGGCGGCACATCGGAATGTCGCCCCGCCTCCGCTTACTTGGGTGGATGATTGTAGTCGCTGGTCGGCGGCAGGTTTGTCAGCGGTAGATCGCGCGTGGCGACGATTTCGCCGTCGTAGAATTTGCGCAGACCGGCGCCGGAGTGTTCCCAGGCCGCAATGTAGGAATCGACGTTGGCAGACGTGATCACCTTATGCGGAACCTTGAGCCATCCGGCCGGGAGTTTCTGATGGTTGAGAAGCGCTTTGGCGGTGGCGTAGACCGCAACGTAAGCCTCGGTAAAGCGGTTCGAGGAGACAATTCCGGTCACCTCGCCGTTCTTGACCGCAACGCGCGCGCTTTCCGGATTATCGTAATAGACCTGCGGGACGTCGATTTTGTCCTCAAGGCGTATTTTCTGAATGTTCTTGTTACCGTCCTCGCACGGATCGGTGTAAAAAAGCGCGTGCGGATGCCGGTTGATCGCCTGATTCCAGACGGCATAGCTTTGCGCCAGGTCGATTTTCGAATCGAACGCTGGAAGCATCGTCGCTTTGGGCATGCGCTTGCTGATCGCGTCGCCGATCGCCGCGAGGCGCTGGGTCAGAACCGGAATGCCCGGAACGCAAAGCCCCTGAACAACCTCACCGGAGATTTCAGCCGCAGGCTTCCCCTGCTTTTTCTCCAGCAGAGGGATGATGAGATCCGCGCCTGCCTTGCCTACCGCGTAAGGGTCGGCTCCGACGTAAAACGCGTTCTGCACTTCGTCCGGAGGGGCCATCACCAGCCACGTGGTCGGGATGCCCTTTTCGGCGAGAACGTGCGCCGGTTCGTTCATCCCGCCCAGCGCATTCGAGAGGATGATCGCGTCGGGGCCGCGCTCGGCCTCGCTCATGGCGATCTGGCCTTCCTTCTGGACATCGGGACCGGCGGTCCCCAGCAGGCGCAGCTCGAGCTTGTCGCTGCCGATATCGGCTGCCGCGGCACGGGCGCCCGCCGCCATCTCCTGCGGCCACTCCTCCACGGTCAGCACCTGGATCAGCGAGATCGTTATTTTGTCTTTCGCCTGCGCCGCACCTGGAGCGAACGCAAACGCAGCCGCACCGATCAGGGCGGCCGCCGATAACAGAGAGCTCTTTCGTGAGGCAGTTGTTGTTGTCACGGTCTTTTCCACCTTTTGCTGTTGCACGTTTTTAAATCGGACGTCAGCCGGATTTCCGGCGTTTGGAGATGCGGTCCAGTGCAATCGCGCCCACGATCACGATCCCGGTCACGAACAGCGAATAGTTTAAATCGACGCCGTAAAACACCAGGCCGCTGTCGATCAGGGTGATGAGCAGGGTGCCGAGCGCCGCTCCGATGATCGTGCCGGAGCCGCCCGCGAGCGAGGTTCCGCCGATCACGACTGCGGCAACCACCCGCAGTTCGATGCCTGTTCCGATCGTGGGCTCGGCGGTCTTGAAAAACGCCAGTGTCATCACGCCTGAAAGCGCCGCCAGAAACCCGACGAGCATCGTCGTGACCACCCTTATCCGGGTGACCCGCACGCCAAGGAATTCCGCGGCGATGATGTTGGAGCCAATGCCCCGGACAATCGCACCGTAGCGGGTGTGCTGGAGAACGAAATGCAGAATGATGCCCGCCAGTATCGTGATCCAGACCGGCGTCGGCAGGCCCGCCACGTCACCTCCGACGAGCCTGAAAAACGAGTGGTCGCGCGGCATGCCATAGACGGCGATGCCGTGGGATATGATGAGATTGATGCCGAAATAGACCGACAGCATTCCCAGCGAAACGATGATCAGCGGCACTCCCAGCAGATTGCAAAGAATGCCGTTCAGCGCCCCCATCGCGACCCCGGCCGCCAGCGCGACGACGGCGGCGATCCACGGGTCAATTCCGGCCTTGATCAGAAGCGCCGACGACATGATGGCGACGGCGTAGATTCCTCCGACGGAAAGATCGATTTCGACCATGGTGACGAGAAACACCATGCCGAAGGCAATGATCGCCACGAACGTCGTCTGCCGCAGCACCGTCTCGATCGAGCCCAGGTGAAAGAACTCCGGATAGGGAATCCCGATCACCAGAACCATGACGATGAACGCAAGAAGCAGCCCTGCTTCATCGAAATCAATCAGCCGCCGCCAGAGCGCTGCGCTGGGCCGGCCGTTGGCAATTTCGGTGCCTGGATCAGTCATTGTTCGAAACCGCCCGCGTTCTCAGATGGCTTTCATCGAGCCGCCGTCGACAAGGATCTGGGTACCTGTCAACGATCCTGCTTTCCCCGACGCGGCGAAGACCACCGCGGCGGCAATTTCCTGGGGGGCCACCATCCGGCCAGTCGTCATGCCGAACATCTTCGGAATCAAATCGTCCCGCATCGTGTTGATGTCGACGCCGTGTCCCTTCGCCATCATTTCCAGAGCGCCGCCCGGGCGCGTCCAGTGCGGCGTCAGCACGGCGCCGGGAGAGATCGCCATCACCCTGACGCCCTGCGGGTTGAATTCCTCGGAGAGGGCTTTGGTGAGGTTCAGCGTCGCGGCCTTGAACGCGCTGTAGTCCACGAGGGACGGAACCGGAGAATTTCCCAGCGTCGACGCCAGATTGATGATGGCCCCCTTCGATTTGATCAGGTGGGGCATGGCGGCGCGGGACGCGCGTACGTTCGACATAAAGTTGGTCTTGAATGTGAATTCCCACTCGTCGTCGGAGGTGCCGAGAAACCCCGACCGGAAAACCGTGGCGCCAAGGTTGTTGATGAGAACGTCGAGACGGCCGAAATGATCGACGGCGGCCGCAATCAGTTTGTCAGGATTTCCCGCCTGCGAGAGGTCGATCTCCTGCGTCCTCACCGCCCCGTCGGCAGTCAGCTCGCCATAAGCCGGGTCAACAGCGATATCGCCCATCAGGACTTTCGCGCCCGCCTCTTTCAGTTCCGAAATTGTGGCCCAGCCGATGCCATTGCGACGGCCGCCGCCGGTCAGCACGACCACCTTGCCTTCCAGACCCAGATTCACTTTTGCCTCCGCATTCGCACGAAAAAAATCGTCAGCCGGCTTGCCGGACGTCCGCAGCGCTGGATCGTCCCGCTTTCAGAAGCGCCCGCGTCGTGTCGGCGCAGAGCGTGGCTGCCTGCCGGGCCGGCAGCCGGTCGAGTTCGGCCGAAAACACTTCCGGCCCGAAATCCATAACGCCTTTCTTCCCGATCAAATCGAGCAGCGGCAGCAGCGGCAGTTCCCCTTTGCCCGGCAACCGGCGAAAGTTGAGGCAGTCATCGAGCAAAGTTCGCCCGGAATAATCCAGGGGAGCATCGGCGATCTGCACCGCGAAGATTTTGTTATCGGGTATTCGCTTCAGAAGCTCCGGATCCGAACTGCTTCTGAAGAAGTGCCACGTATCAATCACGTAACCGCCGTTCGGAGCGTCCACGGCGCTTGCGATCCGCCACGCCGATTCAAGATCGCGGATGCCCCATGTCGGTATGAATTCGAGACCCACCCGAAGCTTTCGCGACTCTGCGCGCCTGCACAGCGCGTCAAAGCAGCCGGCCTGCTGCGCCAATGGAAGCTCGCCCTCCTGGAAACATCCAATGGCCAGTATCGCTTCGGCGCCGAGCTCCTCGGCGATTTCAAACGCCAGATCCAGATCGTAATCGAGGAAGCCCTTTAATTCGGGCGCCTCCGCGGGATAGCGGATCGGAAGCCAGCCGCTGACGGCATCCACCCATTTGAACCGGACGTGATGCCCGTCGGCGATCCTGCGGATATCGCGTGGCGAAAGCCCCGAGGAAATCGCCGCGTGATAGGTCGCGGGATTGATGGCAAGCGACGAATAGCCCGCCATCGCTGTGGCCGCGATCTGCTCGGCAAGCGCGTGCGTGCGAACGCACGCCGGCCATAAGGTCAGTTCGTGGCCGCCCATGGTCCGCTACGACGGTTTTGATGATGTCGGGTTCGCTGGAGTCTGGTCCGTTGGAGAATCGCCGAAGCGGACGTGACGGGCGACCGGAGAAATCCGTATCTCCAGTCCCACGTCCGGCCCGCCGCGCAAACCGGCGCCGTGCTGCGGACAATGGGTTGATCGTCGCCCAACGCTTCCTCCGTGGAATGATTATATTTGTAACGATCATGAAAGGCCCCTCCCGCCTTGTCAAGCGTGAATCAGCTTAGGTCTTTTTGTGAGATCCGGAGTATTCACGACCGGCGCCGAAACATGGCGTCACCGGCTTTTGACTTGAATCCGCGTCTGGTGATTGCGCAAAGAAACCTCCCCAAAATTGTCTTATAGATGTTCCTGTGAGGCGGATCGCGCGATTTGTGCGGGTCGAACCGGCACGAGACTGCACCCGAAGCGTGTGCGCACGACACGGGATTTATCGGACGCGTCGCATCAAAAAATGCGGCGGCTGATTGACAGCTTCCGCGCAAGCCAATATCGTTAACATTATAAGCAATAGCCGGTCGCATCTGGCAAAGCAGGAATCTGGCAGGGCAGGAAACAGACATGCCGAATTGGCCGAACGGCGCTCGCCTCGTCATCTCGATGTCAATGCAGTTCGAAGCCGGCGCGCAGCCGGAAAAGAACCCGTACAGTCCGTGGGTGGAAATGGACCCGGACGTGCCGAACCCCGCGGTCGCGAAGTGGTTCGAGTACGGCGTGAAGGAAGGCATCCCGCGCCTTCTCGATCTCTGGGACCGTTTCGGAATCAAAGTGACCTCTCACATGGTCGGGCGCGCGGTCGAGAAAAATCCGCAGCTCGCCCGCGAAATCGTGGAGCGCGGTCACGAGGCGGCGGCTCACGGGCATCTGTGGCAGCCGCATTGGCGGATGGCGCCCGACGAAGAGCGTGCATCCTACACTGCCAACATTGCGGCGATCGAGAAGGCCACCGGAACCCGGCCCACAGGATTCAACGCATTCGCCCTGAGAAACGGCCCGAACACGCTGGAAATCCTCCAGTCGCTTGGGTTCCTCTACTACATTGACGATATCAGCCGCGACGAGCCGTTCATCATCACCGTGGCCGGAAAGCCGTTTGTTGTCGTGCCCTATACCAGGCGCAACAACGATATCGAACGGCTGCAGGCGCCGTCCTTTTCGCCGGCCGACTTCGCGTCTGTGCTCAAGGACGAATTTGACGCGCTATACGCCGAATCGGCCGTCCGTCGCCGCATGATGTCGGTCAGTACGCATGACCGCATCGGCGGCCAGCCCGCCATAGCGCGCGCTGTCGGCGGGTTCATTGAATATGCCCTCAAGCATCCCGGCGTCGTCTTCATGCGCAAGGACGAAATCGCGCGGTGGATACTGGAACAGCCCGACGCAACGCGCGAATGACGCGCGCCCTTCGACTGCAAACAAATTGAGTCTTGTCCGATGGCGGAATTGGCCAGATCGATAGCTTCGTCGCTGGATACGTCGTTCGTCGCGCTGTTTCCCCTCTGGGCGCTGCTGCTGCGGGTATGGGTCGGCGGGGTGCTGGTCGTGTATGCGTTGCGATCGAGCTTCGGCTTTTTCCCCAATACCGGCATGCCGGTCCAGACGATCGCCGGAACCGCGGCTTATATGAATAAATTCGGCTGGCGGCCCGGACTTTTTTGGACCTGGCTTTCAACCATAAACAATATCGTCGGCGGAACAATGCTGGCGCTCGGTCTGCTGACGCGGCCGGTGGCGCTGACCTGCGCCGTTCTTCTGTTTCTTTCCGCCGCCCACCATACCAAGGACGGCTTTTTCTCCAATCAAAACGGCGTCGAGCACTATACCCTGTGGGGCTTCTGCAGTCTGCTCTTTGTGCTTTATGGCGGCGGCCCCTGGTCGCTCGACCACCTTTTTGCTCTCGGCATCTGAACGGGCCGGGGCGCGGCACTCTGCGTTGGTGAATGAATAGCGAAACGGAGCGTTACTATGACCTACGGTCTGGCGGGAAAGAAAATCATCGTGACCGGTGCCGGTTCCGGTATCGGCCTCGCAACCACGAAAAAATTCATTGAAGAAGGCGCAATCGTCATCGGCGGCGACCTCGATGTATCCGCCCTCTCCCCCCTGCTCGGCGGGAGCAAGGGAATAGCGGTGCAGTCGGACCTGAGAAAAGGCGGCGCCGAGCTTCTGGCGAAAACGGCACTCGAAAAATTCAACGGCATTGACGTCCTTGTTTGCTGCGCCGGAATTGCACCGACGCGCGACGGGCTTGCGTCCACCGTCGATTCCGAGTTCTGCGAGACGTTCGACGTCAACGTGCTTGGCGTTGTGCGCGCCTGCCGCGCAGCGGTGCCGCACATGGCCGACAAAGGCAAAGGATCGGTTATCGCCATCGCCTCGGATTTCGGGCGGATGCCGGAGCCGCTGTTTTACGACTACTGCATGTCGAAATCCGCGGTGCTGAGTTTCATGAAATCGCTCTCCATCGAGTTTGGTCCGAAGGGCGTGCGCGCGAACTGCGTGTCGCCCGGTGCGACGCTCACGGGCATGTGGGAGAAACCCGGCGGCTTCCTCGACCAGCTCGCGACGATGTGGAACATCGAACGGGACAAGGCCGCCGAACACTTTGCCACGGTTCACAAGAAGTTTGCCCTGCAACGGATCGGCAAGCCCGAGGAGATCGCCGAAGTGGTGCTGTTTCTGGCGTCGGACCGTTCCAGCTTCGTGACCGGCTCGGATTATTGGGTCAACGGCGGCTCGATCCCGCTGTTCTGAAATCTCCCGCTCACGCCGTCCCGCCAGCGACTTCGCTTCTGTCCACGCCTGAATCGGTCCGGACAGCGCCGGACGCGGCGGGACAAACCGGCGGACAGAGTGCCGGTGTCCGGCATTGCGGACATCGGCCGCCGGTTTCAGGGCGCATCGGCGGCTATGGCGAAACCGCGACTGCTGAAAGGTGGAATGGCATGACCAGACCAGAGGAAAGGCGCTGCAATCCCGCATCATCGACCGAGCTTGCGCGCCGATGGCGCGCCGTTCGCGAGTTGATGCCGGCAGCCGGGCTCGACGCCCTCATCGTGCAGGGCATGAACAACTTCAACGGCACCGGCGGATATTTCCGCTGGCTGACCGGCGTGTCGGTCGCGAGTTCTTATCCGGCCACCGTCATTTTTCCGAAGGACGCGCCGATGACGGTCGTCGGCCACGGCGCGTTCGGCGAATCCGCAACGCTCGATCCGGCAAGCGCGGCGACGCCTGGCGTCGGCCAGCGCTTCGGCGCGCCGGCGTTTCCGGCGATTAATTACAGCGTACCCTATGAAGCGGAGCTGGTCGCGCGCGAGATAAAGAAAAGCGGATTCCGCAAAATCGGCATTGTTGCCCCGAACAACATGCTGGCGGGCTTCTGGTCAAACCTCATCCGGGAACTCGGCGGTCTCGATGTCTCCGACGCCACCGACCTGATTGATCCGCTCAAGGCGGTGAAAAGCGCTGAGGAAATCGCGTACATCCGCAAGACCGGCGCGATGCAGGACGAGATCATGCAAAAGGTCCGGGGCTTCCTCCGCCCCGGCCTGCGCGACTACGAAGTGATGGCCTTCGCGCAATATCAGGGCCAGCTTCTCGGCAGCGAAACCGGCTATTTTCTCGGCTCGTCAGCAGGGCCCGGCGAACCCTCGTCGCTGCTTCGGCGGTCGGAACAGAACCGCATGATCCGCGAGGGCGACGTTTTCATGTTTCAGGCGGAAAACACCGGCCCGGGCGGACTTTTTGTCCATCACGGCCGCATGTTCTCGCTGGGCCGTCCGCCCCAGGAGATCGTGGACCTGTTCGGCCAAATGGTCGAAGCGCAGGACTATACGATGAAGCTGTTGAAGCCGGGCGCCTCGTCCGCAGAGATTTTCGCGGAATACAACACCTACATGCGCGGGCGCGGGCTTCCGGAGGAGAAGCGTCTGCATTGCCACGGCCAGGGTTATGACGTCGTCGAACGGCCGCTGATACGCAACGACGAGACGATGAAGCTCTCCGGAAACATGAATATCGGCATCCACCCCAGCCCCGGTCTCGCCAATCCGAAGGTGTTTGTAACAGTGTGCGACAATTTTCTGCTGCACGACAGCGGGGAGCTGGAGCGGCTGCATCACACGCCGCGGGAGATCATCGAAGTCTGAGAATGGAACGGACGATCGCACCGGGTATGGCCGGAATCGTCCCGTGAACCTTGCAGTACGGGCGCGTCTGTCGGCGCGCTGCTAACCGGCCACGCCGGAAAGCCGCTTGATGCGCGCCTGCCAGCTTTCCGCGATCTCCGGATTTTTTACATAAAGCGGCGCCTCACCCCGCGCGACGCGCTGGACGTTCTCGACCAGCAGGTCGGGCAATACCTCGTAGAGATCGACGGTGTGGCCTAAAACGTGGGGCGTCAGGATCACTCTGTCGAACTGACGCAGCGGATGCGCCGGCGCGAGCGGTTCGGATTCAAAGACGTCCAGTCCGACGCCGGAAAGCCGTCCGGTCTTCAGAACGCGAACGAGCGCCGCTTCATCAATCAACCCGCCCCGCGCGGTATTGACGAGAATGGTGTCCGGCTTCATCAACAGAAGTTCTTTTTCCCCGATGATGCCCCGCGTCGCGGCGTTCAGGGGGACGTGCAGACTGACGACATCCGACCGTCGCAGAAGTTCTTCGAGACCGACCGGACGAATGTTTCGCGGTGTATTGTCGGCGCGGAGATAAGGATCGTAGGCAATGATTTCGGCACCAAACGGTGCCAGCCGTTCCGCGACGCCTCCGCCAATGCGCCCCACGCCCACGAGGCCGATCGTGCGCCCGCGCAGCATGCGCGCATGCATGACGGCGGGCCGCGGCAGGTTCTCCCGCAGCAGCCGCTCGGATTCGTGCAGGTTATAAAGGAGCACGAGGATCAGCATGACGGTCGCTTCGGACATCGCCAGAAAATTTTCCGGCGTGGCGCCGTAGCCGACAATGAGCCCGCGGCTGGCGCACTCATCGAGATTGACGGCATCCACGCCGATGGTCGGAAACACGACGCCCTTCAGACGCGGCGACTGGTCGAGATCTTCGGCGGTGAGGCGGCTCCTTGAACTCACCACGATGATGTCGGCGTCGCTGAGAAGCTCCCGCCGCTGTTCAGGCGTCAGTTGCACCGGCGTACCGGGCACGACGTGCGGCCCTCGCGCGGTGGCCCATCCCAGCGCGTTGAGCTTTGCGGATGCCGCGTCGAGCAGATTTTCGATATTGGGATCGCGTGCGATGTAGACGGTCGGGCTCATCGGCTATTCGCTTCTTGTAAGGCCCGCGACCATGTTCGGATTGTAGCCCGTCTTTACTCTCGCATCGATCACGACGCTCTTTCCGGCGTTGGCCAGTGCAACCGCGTTTTTGATCGCGGCGGCCAGTTCGCCCGCCGTCGCCACCGGGCCGATTCCTTCCGCTCCCTGCGCGCGGGCTATCGCGGCGATATCGACGTCGGGATCGCTGATGCGCTGTCCGATCCATTTGTTCTCGACCGGTCTTTGACGGGTGGCCGCCACGCGCTCCTGATGAACCTCGTCGTTGTAGAAAGAGCGGTTGTTGGAGACGATGGCGACCAGCGGAATGCGATAGTGCGCCGCCGTCCATAAGGCCGACGCGGACATCAGAAAATCGCCGTCACCCAGAACCGCTACCGGCAGACGCCCGGTTCCCTGAAGGGCAAGCGCGGCGCCGATCAGCAGGCCGGGGCCGGCGCCAATCCCCGCTCCGCCGTCGGAACCAAGAAAGTCGAGTGGATGCCGAAAATGCCACGACTCCCCGGCCCAGCCCAGGGGAAGCTTCACGATCGAAGCGCAGACGTCCTCCAGTCCCTGCCCGACCGCGCTTGCCAGCACCATGATGTCGAGAGGGGTGTTCGCGGGCACCGGCTTGAATGCCGGAAGCACCGGAAGCGCTTCCGGTTCAGTTCCCGCTCCGACGCCAAGTTCATCCGCGATGACGTGCGTCGCGACGTCGGGTTCGCATGCGAGGTGGATTTCCGACGGCTGAAGCGCCTGGTGTTCCATCCCCCAGCCGTTGTGCAACTGATAGTCCTGCGAGACGTGGATGATCTGCGCGCCGACCGTCTTCGCCTGCTTGAGGGTTCCCGCAAGATCGAGCCAGTCGAGACTCAGGATGACGTCGGCCTTGTGCAGCACGTCGCAGGCCGCGTCATCCAGGAAGAACGCAGGCTTGCTGCGATGCAGCGGGTGATTTGTGGGAAACGAGGCGGCGATTTTGATGTCGGTCAGAACTTCGGCATTCAGAGCCTCGGCGAGCGCCACCCGCCGCGCCCAGTCTCCAGGCTTGCGCGAAACGCGGCCGGCCAGGATCACCGGCGATCTGGCTTCACGCAGCAGCTTCGCCGCGCGCCGGACGCCCGCCTCGGACGGAGCAACCGGCAGCGGCGGCTGGAAGCGCGCCATATCTGGCAGTACCGGCATGGTTTGCAGGCGCTTTTCCTGCACCGAAACGTCGAAGTTCACGTAGGTCGGACCGGTGGGCGCAGTGCGGGAAATGATGCTGGCCCGCAGCATCGACTCGATTGACGCCTCGACCGAAGCCGGCTGATCGTCCCACTTGGTAAAATTGCGCACGAGCGCGCCCTGGTCGCGGGAGGTGTGCAGCCAGTCGATCCACGGCCTGCGCAACGCCGCATCGACCGGACCGGTGGCTCCGTAGACCAGCATCGGCACCCGGTCGCACCAGGCGTTGAACACCGCCATCGAGCCGTGCATCAGCCCGACATTGCTGTGCATGATCACCGCCAGCGGCTCGCCGGAGACCTTTGCATAGCCGTGCGCGATCGACGCCGCGTGCTCCTCATGAAGGCAAAGCAACATCTGGGGATTTTTGTTGCCGAGCCGGTTCACGAGGCTGTCGTGCAGGCCGCGGAAACTCGAACCTGGATTTAGAGTTACGTACCTGACGCCGAGATGGCGCAGCATTTCGGCGAGCACATCACTGCCCCAGATGCTGCCGTCGCTCGACGGGACGGGCAGCTCGACCTCACTCGTGGTCACGACGTTCATACGAACCCTTCCTCCATATTCCGGTCGATCAAACGACGGCGGTCCGGTAACGAAAATCGCGCGGCCTTCGCTTGCCCGTCGATTTCCGCCGCGCGGTCGGCCGCGAACTGTTTTTGCCCGTCGCCGTCACCCCGGTGACGCGCGGTTCCAGGTTACCCTTGACCCGATGGAGCAGCCGCAGGCACGTATCGAGATCGGCCGCGGAAATGCCTGTGAGCGACAGCGCATTGACCGCGTTTGCCTCGCCGAGACACACCGCCTCCATTCGCCGCCCGTACTCGGTGAGAAAAACCGCGCCCTCCGGCCGATCCGCACGCTGTTCGCCGCGGACGGCCATTCCCCGGTCAATCAGCCGTTTAAGGGCGGCGCCGATCTGCCGGGAAGCGATGCCCGCCCGCCGCGCTATCTCGGGCGGCGTGAGGCCGTCCTCGATCCAGAGCACGCGCAGTGCCCACCACTGTGCGGACGAAACGCCGTACCGGATGAGACGCGGACCGAGCTCACAGTGAAGAAGTTCATTCACCTCACGCATCACGTCGTGAAAATCGCGTGTGGCCGGCTGTTTCATCATGAGTAACTTAAAAGAAACGGGCGCCGCGCAGTCACGGCGCCCGCAGCGCCTTATTTGGAAGAACGATTGTATTCGCTGGTCGGCGGCAACTGGGACAGCGGCAGGTCGCGCGTCGCCGTGATTTCTTTGTCGTAGAATTTACGCAGCCCTGCTCCGGAGTTCGCCCAGGCGGCGATGAAGTCGTCGGCGTTGGCCGTCGTAATCACCTTATGGGGAACCTTGAGCCATCCCACCGGCATTTTCTCGTTTTTCAGAAGACGCTGCGCTGTGACGTAAACGGCCACGTAGCCTTCGGTGAACCGGTTTGACGAGACGATGCCGGTGATCTCGCCGGTTTTTACCGCAAGACGCGCAACCTCGGGATTGTCGTAATAGACCTGCGGAACGTCCAGCTTGTCGTCGGCGCGTATCTTCTGAATGCTCTCGTTGGGGTCCTGGCACGGGTCCGTGTAGAACAGCGCCTTCGGATATTTTTTGATGGCCTGGTCCCACGCGGCGTAGCTTTGTGCATATTCGAGTTTCGAATCGAAGGGCGGCAGCACAGTCGCTTTGGGCATCCGCCGCTTCACGGCGTCCTCGATGCCGGCGAGACGCCGGCTCAGGTTCGTCGCGCCCGGGACGCAAATTCCCTGAACGACAACGCCGGAGATTTCGGAAGCCGGTTTGCCGTACTTCTTTTCAAGAACCGGGATGATCAGATCCGCGCCGGCAGAACCGACGGCGTAATTGTCCGACCCGACGAAAAATGCGCCGGACACTTCATCCGGCGGCGCGACCAGAATCCACGTAACCGGAACGCCTTTCTGCTCGATGAGATGGGCCGGCTCGATCATGCCGCCGCCATTCGTCAGAATGATCGCGTCGGTGCCGCGTTCGACTTCGCTCAGGGCGGTCTGGGCTTCCTTCTGCAAATCCCAGCCCGCGGGGCCCTGGATTCTGCAGCTGCACCTTGTCGGCACCAAGGTCGGCAACGGCAGCACGGGCGCCATTCGCGAATTCGGAGGCCCACTCCTGCGCCGTCAGGAGCTGAATGAGCGATATCGTTACTTTGTCCTTCGCCGTTGCGACGCCCGCCGTAAGCGCCATCAGAACGGCGCTTAAAAGCAGGCTTTCGGACAGTCTTGTTCTTTTCGACATGAGTTCTCTCCCCTTCGTGGTCGTGAAATGCACCGGGAGTTATCTGGTCCGGCGCGCCCGATTTTTAGTTCAAGTTTCCGTCAACGGATTTCATGGCGCCCCGCCGGCGCCGGTCCGGATAGCTGCGCAAGGTGACGTGTCTGCGCACAGCCCGCCCGGCAACGATTTCCTCCACGCGACAGTCGTTACCCTGGCCGGGCTCATGTCGCCAGGCGACAATACCGTTTGACAAGGCGGGCCAATAAGTACCTATTTCCTTACAGGTGTGTTGCACCACGCTGGACAGTTGCCATGGACCGTTTTCAGGTAATCGAGAGTTTCGTCCGGGTCGCCGAGGCCGGAAGCTTCACCAGGGCAGCGATGCAGCTCGGGCTGTCGCGCGCGCTGATCTCGCGGCGGATCATGGATCTGGAAACGCGTCTGGGAGTGCGGCTGTTCAACCGCTCGACCCGAAGCGTAGGCCTTACCGCGGAAGGCAGGTCCTATCTTGCACGCTGCAAGCGGGTGCTCGACGACATGGAAACCGCCGAGCGCGAGATCGCGGGGGCGGGCACCACGGCATTCGGAGCCGTCAGCATTCTGGCACCGAAATCATTTGGGGTGATCTGGCTCTCCGATGCGATGATTGCATTTTCCAGAGCCCATCCGCAGATCCGCGTTTCGCTGATGCTCAACGATTTTACCTTCCGCCCGGGAGATTTCGTCGAGGACGGTTTCGACATTGCAATCCGTATTGCGGACATCCGCGATTTGACGATGCTGTCCCGCCGCATTGCGACGCTGAAATCGGTGCTGTGTGCGAGCCCCGGCTTTGTGGACCGCGTGGGCGCGCCGCAGAAGGTGGCGGATCTCGCGCGCTATTCCTGCCTCGCGCATCTCAGCTCCGACGAGCACGATCGTGTGTGGCGGTTCGGCGGACAGAACGGCGGCGTGATCAGGCTGGACGGAGCGTTCCATTCCAACAGCGCCATGGTGCTGCGCAAGGCTGCGCTGGCCGGACTCGGGGTCGCGCTGCTCCCGGAATACTGCGTGGGGCCGGATCTCGCGGCCGGTACTCTCGTCAGGGTGCTTCCCCAATGCGAGATCAATCGCCCGGTGACGGCGCTCTATGCGCGATCGCCGCAGATTCCGCAGAAGATTCGGCTTGTCGTTTCGTTCCTCGCGCAATGGTTCAAGCGCCGGGGCGAAAACCGGACCGGCGGAGAAGCGGAGCACGCCGCCGCCGCGGATGCGACGGAGCCGTTACGGATCGGCGGCGATGCCGGTTCCCCCGCTGCGCACGCGCGGGGTCAGGTGCGGCGTGACAGTCGCGCGCTCCGGCGCCTTCCCAAAAAGGACGCCGGAAAGAAAAACCGGACCGCGGCCCGAAGCCGCGCCTGACCGGTATCCGTCAGCCCCAGACCTGGCGCGCGGTTTCGACGACGCGTTCGAGTTTGCGCTTCTGGTCGTCTTCGGTGACCAGATTGCCGACGACGTCCGAGGCAAAGCCGCATTGCGGACTGAGCGCAAGCTGTTCGAGGGGAACGTACTTTGCCGCTTCGTCAATCCGCCGTTTCAGATCGTCGACGGACTCGAGCTCCGGCACTTTGGTGCTGATCAATCCGAGAACGACAATCTTGCCTTTGGGCACATGGCGCAGCGGCTCGAAACCGCCGGCGCGGGGCAAATCGTATTCGAGCAGAAACCGGTCGTGAGGCAGTTCGTTGAACAGCCGCTCCGCGATGGCGTCATAAGTGCCTTCACGGTGCCACATGCTGCGCTGGTTGCCGCGGCAGAGATGAATGCCAAACGTCACCCCTTCGAACCCGCGCACGACGTCGGCCTCCGCAAGGATGGCCCGGGACAGATTGGCGGCGGTGTCTTCTCCGCGCGCCCGCATGGCGGCAAGCGAAGGTTCGTCGGCATAAGCGGTAAATCCGGGCGCATCGATATGGACGTAACGGCAGCCGGCCTCGACCAGTTCCTGAACCATACGCCGTTCAATATCGACGACATCGGCGGCGAACGCGTCCGTATCGGGATAAACCGCCTTCGATGCCTGGTGATCGAAACGCTGAATGATCCGGTCAGGCCCGATGAGGCTCACCTTCACCGGTTTGCGGGCGACGGCGCTGGCGCGTTTGTACTCGGCGAGCGCAACGTTGTTCACGAGGTTCAGCCGCGCTTTGGCCGGTCTTCGGTGCGATACCGCCGTGCCGGCCTGGGCGAGATCGGGAATTTCCCAGCGCCGCAGCGGCGCGCCACCCTCGGTCCGGCTTACATGGGCGCTCAAAGTCTCGGGGGCGCCGTCGAAGCCGCTGACTGCAAGTCCGAAACTGTCCTGAAAGTTGAGGCGGCCGATTTCGCCGTCGGTAACAACATCGAGCCCGATCGCTTCCTGCAGAGCGACAAGCTCGCGGACGCATGCACGCTCGACCTCCAGCAGCCCGTCTGCGCCAAGCGCTTTCTCGTCATACCGTTGTCGCGCTTCCCGCCATGACGCAGGCCGCAACAGGCTGCCGACCACGTCGGTCCTGATGACGTCCAGTGAACTCTTCACCCTGTCCTCCCTGTTGAGGTCCGCGCGACCCGATCGGGCGAGCTTAGGATTTTGCCCGTCGCGCAATAAGTCACTGAGTTTGGACAGGTCTGTTGCACATCAATCGACAATGCACGCGACCGGCATCGAAGTCCGGGAGGTTGCGAAGTGCTGTTTACATTCGGGCATCCCGGTCGCCGGAGAGCGTGTGAGATCGAGCCGGGCGATGGTGGAAGTGCGTGTTCGGAACGGACGCCCTTAGGCCCAAAGCTGCCACCTACGTCCCGGGTACATTCTGCTACCCATGTCTCCGGGCGGGACAAGCGAAGCACTGGCGCGCCCGAAGGGATTCGAACCCCTGACCTCTGCCTTCGGAGGGCAGCGCTCTATCCAGCTGAGCTACGGGCGCAAGTTCGCGGCTTTGCAAGTTCGCGGCGTTGCCGCCTAGATAGCGGAAGCCCGCCCGGGCGGCAACGGCCGCCGCGGGCGCTTGCCGCATCCGGCCGTACCTCCTAATGTCCCGGCCAATCGTCCGTTACCCTGAGGCGCGGGCCCGGTAAGCTTCGAAGAGCGACGGCTTTGGCGCCCTGGCCGCATCCTTCGAGGGCCGCCGGGCGGCTGCCTCGGGATGACGGTACAATACGGGACAATTCAGGAGCATTGCATGGCGCAGCCTGCGGAAAAGCGCGAAGGCAAGGCAGTCCAGATCAAGGACGCTGCCTTCAAGTGGGAAGACCCGCTCGATCTCGAGAGCGAGCTGACCGAAGAAGAGCGCATGGTGCGCGACACCGCCCGCGACTATGCGCAGGACAAGCTGTTCCCGCGCGTGCTCAAGGCCTATCGCGACGAAACTTACGATCCGGCGATCATCCGCGAGATGGGCGCGCTCGGCCTGCTCGGCTCGACCATCCCCGAGGAATACGGCGGCGCGGGCCTCGGCTACGTCTCCTACGGACTGATCGCGCGCGAGGTCGAGCGCGTCGATTCCGGCTATCGCTCGGCGATGTCGGTGCAGTCCTCCCTCGTGATGCACCCGATCAACGCCTATGGCAGCGAAGCGCAGCGCCGCAAATATCTGCCGAAGCTCGCGAGCGGCGAGTTCGTCGGCTGCTTCGGCCTGACCGAGCCGGACCACGGCTCCGATCCCGGCTCGATGATGACGCGCGCCGAAAAAGTGTCCGGCGGCTATCGCCTGACCGGCACCAAGATGTGGATCACCAACGCGCCGGTCGCCGACATCGCCGTGGTCTGGGCGAAGCTCGACGGCAAGATCCGCGGCTTCATCGTCGAGCGCGGCACGAAGGGATTTTCCACCCCGAAGATCGAAGGCAAGCTGTCGCTGCGCGCCTCGATCACCGGCGAGATCGTGCTCGAAGGCGCGGTGGTGCCGGAAGAGAACCTGCTGCCGAATGTCAGCGGACTGGCCGGCCCGTTCGGCTGTCTCAACATGGCGCGCACCGGCATTGCCTGGGGCGCGATCGGCGCCGCGGAATTCTGCTGGCACCGCGCCCGCGACTACGTGCTGGCGCGCAGGCAGTTCGGAAGGCCGCTCGCCGCCAACCAGCTCGTCCAGAAGAAACTCGCCGACATGCAGACCGAAATCACGCTCGGCCTGCACGGCGGCGCTGCGGCTGTCGCGGATGATCGACCAGGGCAAGGCATCGCCGCCTTCGATTTCGCTGCTCAAGCGCAATAATTGCGGCAAGGCGCTCGATATCGCGCGCCTCGCCCGCGACATGCACGGCGGCAACGGCATTGCCGACGAATTCCACGTCATGCGCGTGCTGTGCAACCTCGAGACCGTCAACACCTACGAAGGCACCCACGACATCCACGCCCTGATATTGGGCCGCGCGCAGACCGGCATCCAGGCGTTCATGTAAAGCCTCCATCCTGTCCCGCGAAGCGGGGAAAGGGGACCGCGCGCAGCGCGGTGGGAGGGGCGACGGCGGCGACGTCAGCCCCAGTTCAGCACACCCCCTCCACCATGCTTCGCATGGTCCCCCTCCCCTGCTGCGCGGGGCGGATGCGAAGTCGATGACGCGGCGCCGGAAGGACCCAGGGTGATGCCCCACGGCATCCGCCTTGTAAGACGTAAGGCGGTAAGCCATACTCAGAGCATGGGCAATCAAACACGCCTGCCGTCCACTTTTTCCAAGGTGTCGGTCAAAAGCCAGACCGTCATTCCGCGGCAGGTGCGCGAGCGTCTGCGGCTAAAGCCCGGGGACACGCTCCGCTACCGCATGACAGAGAGCGGCGTGCTGATCGACAAGGCACCGGCGGGCGAAGCAGACGATCCGTTCGCGACCTTCTCCGAATGGTCAAATGAGGCCGACGAGAAGGCTTATGAAGGCCTTTGAGGCGTTCTCGTTTTGCCCGGCGTGGTGCCGGACCTGCATGTCCCCTGGCGCATACGGCAGGGCAGGACGTGGATGACGGGACAAGCGCGGCCATGACGCGGCGCAACGGCGTGTGGTTCTGATGAACTCGTCATTCCACGCCGGCCATGACGAACCACAACGAACGCTTCGCACCCTTCGATGTCGTGGTGGTGCCATTTCCCTATGCCGACCGCCTCGCGGAGAAGCGCCGGCCGGCGCTGGTAATTTCCAGTCGCAAGCTCGCGATCCACGGCCTCGTCTGGCTCGCCATGATCACCAGTGCGGACAATGAGCCGTGGTCGAGCGACATTCCCGTCACCAATCTTGCACGCACAGGACTGCCTGCCCCGTCCGTCGTCCGGCCGGCAAAGATTGCGTGCATCGAACCCGGCCGCATCGACCGCCGCATCGGGCGGCTCGACAAGGCGACAGCGCGGGCGGTCAGTCAGAAGCTGCGCGGGTTCATCGGGTGAGCCGGGGCCATCGCCGGTTCCGTCAGGATCACGGCGCGACGCCGAACGCTACCCCGCCACCTTCGGCTCCGCGCTCTCGTCCGCCGGCCGGTCCGAAACGCCCGCCTCCGCGAACGTCGCCATGCCGGTGTGGCAGGCGAGCGCGGCGCGCAGCAGCAGCAGCGCTGTCGCGGCGCCGGACGCTTCGCCCAGCCGCATGCCGAGATCGAGCAGCGGCTTCAGGTGCAGTTCGTCGAGCAGCATGCGGTGGCCGGCTTCGGCGGAGACGTGGCCGGCGAGTGCATGGGCCAGCGTGTCGGTGCGCAGCCGGAGCAGCGGCGCCACGGCGGCGGTGCAGACGAAGCCGTCGAGCAGCACCGGGATGCCGTAGCGCCGCGCCGCGAGCGCCGCGCCGAGAATGGCGGCGAGTTCGCGGCCGCCCAGCGCCGCGGCGACGCGGAGCGGATCGTGAAGCAGCCCGGCATGGCGCGCGAGCGCGCGGTCGATGACGTCGCGCTTGCGCGCGAGACCGTCGTCGTCGACGCCGGTGCCGCGGCCGGCCCAGCGCGCGCCGCCGCCGCCGAACAAAGCCGCCGCGATCGCCGCCGCCGCGGTCGTGTTGCCGATGCCCATTTCGCCGAGGCAGACCAGATCGCTCTGCGGCGACACGGCCTCGTAGCCGGTCGCCACCGCGGCGAGAAATTCGGCCTCGCTCATCGCCGGCGCGTCCGTGAAATCTGCGGTGGGCCGTTCGAGCGACAGCGGAATGACGCGCAGCGTGGCGCCCGCGGTGCGCGCGAGCTGGTTGATGGCGGCGCCGCCGGCCGCGAAATTCGCCACCATCTGCACCGTCACCTCGGCCGGATAGGCCGACACGCCCTGCCTCGTGACGCCGTGGTTGCCGGCGAACACGAGCACGTCCACGCGGTCGAGCCGCGGCGGCGCGTGGCCCTGCCAGTGCGCGAGCCAGGCGACCAGTTCCTCCAGCCGGCCAAGGCTGCCGCGGCGGCTTGGTCAGCGTACCTTCGCGCGCCGCCACCGCGGCGCTCGCCGCAGGATGACCGCCTGGCAGGTCGAGACAGACGGCGCGCAGATCGGCAAAGGTGGCGAAGTTCGTCATTGGTCCTCGTTGTTGACTGTGATCGTGCGCCCCGGCGGCGCGCCACTCTAAAGGCGTGGGTGCCCGGCACAAGGCCGGGCACGATGCAGTGCGGAGGTGCGAGAACTACTTCTCCGCACCCTCCACGATGAACGCCAGCGAGTTGGTCGTTTTGGCGCGCAGCGCGTCGACTTCTTTCTGGGCCGCCGAATTGTGCCAGGCCATGGCCTTTTCGGGCGTATCGAACTTGAGCAGAACAAACCGCGCCGGCGGCGTGCCGTCGAGGCTGGTGATTTTGTCAGTGCGGATGACGAACGTGCCGCCCGCCGCCTGCGCCGAAGCGGGGGCTTTGGCCATAACTTCCTTGTAGCCCTCCGCGTCGGTTATTTTGCGGATGGCGACGACGACGTAAGTCGGCGGCTTCATTTGCGCATGAAGCCCCTCGATGACCGCGCCTCCGAGTGCGATACCTGCAAGGAGCGTGAATGCCAGCCTGTAATTCGCTTTCATGGCTTCCTCCTGTTTGGGTTGCATATCGGCTTTACCACACCTTGAACGTTGGTAACATGACAGCACGAACGTTGCGGCGGAGGACGAGCGCGTGACGATCCTTCCAGGAAACAGGGACGAGTGGACGCGCTGGCTCGGCGAGCGCGCCGACGAGATCAGAACCGGCGTTTTGTTTTCGACGCGGCTGCCGGCGGCGGCGGTCGCGCCGAGAGGCGGCGCCACGATCGCGTCCGCGGTGTGGACGCTGCCGATCGCCGGCCTGATCGTTGGGCTGATCGCGGCCGTGGTCTACGCGCTGGCGCACCGCTTCGGCGTGCCGGCCTGGCCGGCCGCGGCGCTCGCGATCGCAGCGGGTCTCGCGCTCACCGGCGCGCTGCACGAGGACGGACTCGCCGACACGCTCGACGGCTTTGGCGGCGGCCGGACCCGCGAGCAGAAACTCGACATCATGCGCGACAGCCGCATCGGCACGTACGGCGTCTGCGGGCTTGCGATCTCGATCCTGATCCGCGCCGGCGCGCTGGCGAGCCTCGGCGAACCTTCGCTGGTCGCGTGGGCGCTGATCGCAACGCACACGGCAGGGCGCGCGACCCTGCCGGCGCTGATGTATCTGGTGCCGCCGGCGCGTGCCGAAGGCCTGTCGCATGGCGCCGGGCGGCCGTCGCGCGAGCAGGCGGTGGCTGCGGCGGCGATCGGCGTTGTTGTTCTGTTTGTCTGTCTCGGGTTTTGGGCGGCACTGGTGTCGGGGATCGTGCTCGTGGTGCTGGCCGCGCTGATGGCGCGGCTGTGCGAGACGCAGATCGGCGGTCAGACCGGGGACGTACTGGGCGCGCTGGAGCAGGCGGGGGAGATTGCTGTTTTACTGGTGGCTGCCGCCGCGGCCTGAGTCCGTCGCTGCGGTCATCCCCGCTGGCGCGGGCTCAAATAGCGGGCGCCGCCGAGCACAGCGAGCGCGATCAAAGCGGGCGCGATGGCGAGCCAGAGGCTCATCACGGCGACTGCGGCGGTGGCGGCCCAGGCGATCGAGGAAAACGCCTCCGCAAAGGTGGCGACCCGCGACGAGACCTGGCGGCGGCGGAACTGACTGCGCCTGGCCTGGGTGCGGAACCAGAGCTGGATGGCGGTCGAGGCCGACGCCGCGATGACCACCCCTGCGGCGGTCACCAGGGCGTGAGCCGGCGAACCGATCGCGAGCAGCGCCACCAGCGGCGTGAACACCACGGCGATCACGCCGAGGACTGCTTCGATCTTGGCGCGCAGGATGAAACGCGCCGGTATCGGCGCGGTGGCGACGAGGTCGGGCGCATCCTCGCCGGAAATCGTGAGCCATGCGAGACCGCCGGAAAGCTGTCCGGCCGCCATCACCAGCACCGGCACCAGCAGATTGAAGGCGCCGCCGCCGGTGGCGAAGCTTCGCCACAGCAGCAGCGCCGGCGGGACCAGATAAAGCATCTGCATCAGCGTCTGCGACACCAGCCACGGATCGCGGCGCAGCAGCATCCATTCCTTGCGGCGCAGCGCCTGGCGCGGCGTGGTCGCGCGAAACGGGGCGCGCTGCCGCACGCGGCCCGATGGCGACACTTCGGCGCTCGCGGCGGCAATCGCATAATCGGCAAAGCGCGGCGCGACCAGCGCGACAACGACAGCAAGCGACGCGAAGCTGACGGCGAGCACGCCCACGAGCGCCATGCCGTCGCCAAGCACGGCCCGCGCCGGCCACCACATGACGCTGCCGATATCGGGCGAGGCCTTGAGCATCGCATCGGAGCCCAGCACGTCGGCGCGTCCCATCGTGCCGTACGACAGGATCGCCGCGACCTGAAGGCCGATGACAAACGCGGCGCCGATCACCGCCGCCAGCACCTGCGCCACCAGCCGCGTACGCTTCGGGCCGATGGCGCGGAACAGCAACACGGTTACCGCCACCGCGAGCGCCGCCGCCGCCGCGCCCATCGCGACGATCACGCCGTAAGCGCCGAGCCAGCGCCAGCCGCCGCGCACCACCAGCATGTCGATGAACGGCCCGGCGAGCGGCACCGCCATCATCATGACGGAGAGCGCGATGGTCGAAATGCGCAGCGCAAAGACTTTATGCGCCGCAACCGGCGACGCGAGAATGAGATCGAGATCGGCGCGCGCGTAGAAGGCCCGCGTCATCAATTCCATCGCCTGCGAAACCATCAGCAGCCACGACAGCAGCAGCGTCGTACTGATGGAGAGCAGCAGCCGCCGGTCGGGCACCGCCGCAGCGAAACTGCCGACGACGTACCAGGCGACCGCGTGCATGAACACGAGGAACGCGATGATGCCCAGCGTGACGGTGCGCACGCGCTCGCGCCGGCCGGCGGTCATCATCGACAGCCAGTCGCGCCAGGCGAGGCGCGATTCGTGACGCGCGAACCAGATCGCGGTGCCGGCCTCCATCATGGCGCGGCCTTCACGCCGCTTCCGCGGGCTCGGCGACAAGCGCCAGGAAGGCGTCCTCGAGGCTCTCCGCGCCGCGGGTGCTGCCGTCGCGGCCGGCCTGCCTGCGCAGTTCGTCGAGCGTGCCTTCGGCAATAAGCCGGCCGTGCGCGATCACGCCGATGCGGTCGGCCATGCGCTCGGCGACTTCCAGAATGTGCGTGGTCATGATGATGGTGCCGCCCGCCGTTACGCGTTCGCGCAGCACGCTCTTGACCTGACGCGCTGAGCCGGCGTCGAGGCCGGTGAGCGGTTCGTCGAGGATGATCAGCCGCGGCTCGTGCACCAGCGCACCGGCGAGCGCCACCTTCTGCCGCATGCCTTTGGAGAAAGTCTCGCACCGTTCATTGGCGTGTGGTGTGAGCCCGAGCCATGACAGCAGTTCGCGCGAGCGCTCCTGCGCAAGTTTGGGGTCCACGCTCCACAGCCCGGCGACAAATTCCAGATATTCCTCCGGCGTCAGCTTGTCGTAGATCATCGGCTCGTCGGAGATCCACGCCATCAGCCGCTTCGCCGCAACAGGATCGGCCAGCGCATCGATGCCGAGGACATGGATCGATCCGGCGTCCGGGCGCAACAGCCCCGCGATCATGCGCAGCGTTGTCGTCTTGCCGGCGCCGTTCGGACCGAGCAGAGCGTAGAATTCGCCGGTACGCACCGCGAGGTCGAGGCCGTCGACGGCGGGCCGGTCGAAATTTTTAACGAGGCTCCGGATATCGAGCGCCAGCGGCACGGAAGGGGTCACTGTCTGGAATCCGTCATCCTGGGGTGCGCGCGCAAACGCCCCGAAGGATACGACCGGGGCGCGAACCATCGCCCGTCGAGGCCCGGCGCTGCGCCGGGCGCCTCAGGGTGACGGCAAGGTGTAACCTGGAGAGGTTTCGGCGCGGTGAATCGCCCCCCGCGGTTTCACCGCAACCGGTTAAAGCCGCGCGGTCAACCGCTGACGTTGTAGGCGGCGAGCGCCGCCATGTTGACGAGCTGGGCGTCGTCGGCCCCGAGCTGCGCGATCTGCACCGAACGGTCGAGGCCGACCAGCAGCGGTCCGATCACGGTAGCGCCGCCGAGTTCCATCAACAATTTGGTCGAGATCGATGCGGAGTGGAACGCCGGCATGATCAGCACGTTGGCAGGTCCGGACAGCCGGCAGAACGGATAGGCCTCGCGCAGCTCCATGTTCAGCGCCACGTCGGCCGCCATCTCGCCGTCATACTCGAAATCGACGCGCTGCCGGTCGAGCAGCCGCACCGCTTCCTGCACCCGCTGCGAGCGCTCGCCGGGCGGATGGCCGAAGGTGGAGAAGGCCAGCAGCGCGAGCCGCGGCTCGTAGCCGAGCGCACGCGCCACCCGCGCCGCCTCGACCGCGATCGCGGCAATATCCGCCGCGTCCGGCATTTCGGTGACCGCAGTATCGGCGACCAGCACGGTACGGCCGCGCGCCAGCACCAGCGACACGCCGATCACGCGGTGGCCGGGTTTCGGATCGATGCAGCGGCGCACGTCCTCCAGAGCTACCGAGAAATTGCGGGTGACGCCGGTGATCATCGCATCCGCATCGCCGAGCGCCACCATGCAGGAGGCGAAATGGTTGCGGTCCTGATTGATCAGGCGCTGGCAGTCGCGCTGCAGAAAGCCGTGGCGCTGAAGCCGTTCGTACAGATACGCAGCATAAGTGGCGTTGCGCGACGACAGCCGCGCGTTGATGATCTCGATGCCGCCGCCGAGTTCGACGCCGGTCGCATTTGCGGTTTCGCGCACGCGATCTTCGCGGCCGACCAGCAGCGCGGTGCCGAGGCCCTGCTGCACGAACGACGCGGCGGCCCGGATTACCTGCTCCTCTTCGCCCTCGGCGAACACGACGCGGCGCGGCTGCCGGCGCAGGTTTTCGAACACGCGCTGGAGCACGCCCGCGATCGGGTCGAGCCGGCTGCGCAGCTGAGCACGGTAGGCATCCATGTCGACGATCGGACGCCGGGCGACTTTGGTGTCCATCGCCGCCTGCGCGACGGCCGGCGAAATCTCCGAGATCAGCCGCGGATCGAACGGCACCGGAATGATGTAATCGGGCCCGTATTTCGGCCGCGCCCCGTAAGCCGCCGCGACCTGGTCCGGCACGTCCTCGCGCGCCAGCTGGGCGAGCGCATGCGCCGCCGCGATTTTCATCTCCATGTTGATGGCGCGCGCCCGCACGTCGAGCGCGCCGCGGAAGATGTAAGGAAAGCCGAGCACGTTGTTGATCTGGTTCGGGTAGTCGGAGCGTCCGGTCGCCATGATGGCGTCGGAACGCACCGCCGCGACGTCCTCCACCGTGATCTCGGGATCCGGATTCGCCATGGCGAAGATGATCGGCTTGTCCGCCATCGACTTCACCATGTCCTGCGTCACCGCGCCCTTTGCGGACAGGCCAAAGAAAATATCGGCCCCGACCAGAGCGTCGGCAAGCGTGCGTGCTTCGGTCCTGACCGCGAAGCCCGATTTCCACTGGTTCATGCCATCGGTGCGGCCTTCGTAGATCACGCCTTTGGTGTCGCACAGGATCAGATTTTCCGGGCGGAAGCCGATCGCGCGCAGCAGTTCGAGGCTGGCGATGCCGGCGGCGCCGGCGCCGTTGCACACCAGCTTCGCGGTCGCGATGTCGCGGCCGGTCAGCTCCAGCGCGTTGATCAGGCCGGCCGCGGCGATGATGGCGGTGCCGTGCTGGTCATCGTGGAACACCGGAATGTCGAGCAGTTCGCGCAGTCTTTGCTCGATGATGAAACATTCCGGCGCCTTGATATCCTCGAGGTTGATGCCGCCCCAGCTTTTGCCGAGCAGTTTGATACAGTTGATGAACTCGTCCGGATCCTCGGTCGAGACCTCCAGATCGATCGAGTCGACGTCGGCGAAGCGCTTGAACAGCACCGCCTTGCCTTCCATCACCGGCTTGGCCGCGAGCGCGCCACGATTGCCGAGGCCGAGAATCGCCGTGCCGTTGGTGATGACGGCGACGAAATTGCCCTTGGTGGTGTAATCGTAGGCGCGGCTCTCGTCTTCGGCGATAGCAAGAACCGGAACCGCGACGCCGGGCGAATAGGCAAGCGAGAGATCGCGCTGTGTCGCCATCGGCTTGGTGGCGATGACTTCGAGCTTGCCGGGACGGCCCTGGCTGTGAAACAGCAGCGCTTCCTGGTCGGTGAACGTCGGACGCGGGGAGCGGCCGCCGGCTTTCGTTCCGGATTGCGAAGCCATTTCAATTCCTTGCTGGTGCGCCTGGCGGCGGACAGGGAGCCGTGCGGGACGTTAGCGGAAGCGCCAGCCCCTGCTCAAGGGAGGCCCGGCCGCGGTCACGTGAACGACTGCAATGTGACCGCAAAAAGAACGCTGGTGCGGATGGGCCAGCCGTCGCATTGAATAAGCCTTCGCGGCAGAGTAATGCGGGAGCCACGCCCGTTTCATCAGGAGCCAGCGGCACCGCCATGCTCAGATTTCTGCTGCGATTCTTCGGACTGTGCCTGCTGGCGACCGCTTTTTTCTTCTTCGTATATGACGGGACCAAGTCAATCGCCAATCAGCGCCTGATGTATATCAAAGTGGATGATGTGTGGGCGCTGGTCGATCAAAACAGCCTTAACCAGGCGCAAAGCTGGATAAAGCTCAAGGCGCTGTGGCTGTGGGACCCCTACGTCCTGAAGTTTTTCGACCTGCCGAGCTGGATCGTGCTCGCGGTGCTGGCAATGATCCTCATCCTGCTTGGACGCAGGAAGAAGCCGCTGATCGGCTACGCGCGCAACTGAGCCCGGCGCATGCGCTCTCCGGTGCGGACCACCGTGCGGCGCTGGCTTGTGATCGCCGTGGCCGCCGTCATCGTGGTGCTGGCGCTGCCTTACCTGATCGTCCCGTTTTATCGTTTCGTGCAGCCGGTCTCGACGCCGATGCTGTGGCGCTGGGCCAGCGGCGGGCGGGTCGTGCGGACGGCGGTTCCGCTCGACCGGATTGCGCCGGCGCTCCCGCTCAGCGTGATCGTCGCCGAGGACGGCAGTTTCTGTCGCAACCGCGGCGTCGATCTTGGCGCGATCCGCGAGGCGCTCGAGGAATCCGATGATAACATTGGCGGCGCGCGCGGCGGCTCGACCATCACCCAGCAGACCGCGAAGAACCTTTTCCTCTGGTCGGGGCGCAGCTTCATCCGCAAGGCGCTGGAATTTCCGCTGGCGGTCTGGATCAACCTGGTGCTGCCCAAGCGCCGGGTGATGGAAATTTACCTCAATATCGTCGAATGGGGCCCGAACGGCGAATTCGGGGCCGAGGCCGCCAGCCGCTGGGCTTACGGCAAACCGGCCCGCGATCTGACGCCGCGCGAGGCCGCACAGCTTGCGGCCATCCTGCCGAATCCGGTGCGCCGCAGCGCAAAGACCCCCGGCGCAACGGTGCGCCGGCTCGCCGGTCTTTACAAGTCCCGCGCCGCCGCCCACCCGGCGCTCGACGCCTGCATCCGGTTACGCGCCCCCTAGCGTCCGGCGCGCCATTCTTCTATAAGCGCGCCCAATCCCCGCACGGCGCCCCTGAACAGGAGACACGACCCATGGCCGTACCGAAGCGAAAAACGTCGCCGTCGCGACGCGGCATGCGCCGTTCCGCTGACGCGCTCAAGCGCCCAACCTACATGGAAGACAAGGATTCCGGCGAGCTGCGCCGGCCGCACCACATCGACCTTAAGACCGGCATGTATCGCGGCCGCCAGGTGCTGAAGAAGAAGGCCGAGGCGTAACGCTTTGGGAGGAAGGCCATGTTCCTGATCGGCTTTCCTCTGCTGCTTATTCCGTTCGCCATCTACAACATCATCGCCTTTCTGACGCCCGGTGTGGAATGGACCACGCCGGCTCAGACGATTCGCATGATGTCGGGGCAGGACTGGGTAGTGAACTGGGAGGATATGCTCCTCGCCTTCACGCTTCTGCTGCTTGCCGTCGAAATCATCAAGTCGACAAGAAACGGCTATCGGGCCATCGTCGATCACGTACTGGCGATGGCGCTGTTCATCGTCATGCTGGTGGAATTCCTGCTGGTGAGGCAGGCCGGGACCTCGACGTTCTTCCTGCTGACCATGATCGCACTGGTCGACGTGCTGGCTGGCTTCATCGTCAGCATCCGCAGTTCCCAGCGTCGGGTCGAAGTCGACGCCGAAGGGCCGGCGTAAGGCAACGCCGGGACGCGGCACCCGCCGCCCATCAGAGCGAACGTGTCAGCTTATGGCGTGTCGGACCAGGCCGCTGGCCTGCTGCACCGTAGGCAGCGGCCGCGCAGTCCGGCTCGGCGCGGCGGCGCGTGCGGGTTTGTGGCGCCTGCTGGAAGGTCGCAATGAGCTGGGCCAAAAAATCGGCCCGGGCCCGGCCAGTGACCAACTCGGGTTCGTGTTCCGTTGCAATAACCGGGATCAGAGCTGTACCCACTGCGCGGCGCTTCCTGTACTAAAATGGGACGCCCCTGTTATTCTTGGGGACGCCCAAACCGTTCGCGGTCAGTATCGCAACCGCCGTGCCACGCTCCTGGTTCACCCCGGCAGGGCTTTTTGCGAATCTTTTAAGTTCCATACTGTAGGTTGTGCGGAAACCCGATCCTCTGCTTTCGCGCCCTCTGCCGACGGCAGCCATATTCGTGAGGCGACCGTGAGCGGAAGTGGCAATCCGGAGACAGACCTCGATCCGTCCGCGATTCTCGCATCCGCAGGCGAAGCGCTTTACGCGTGGGATCTCGGCAGCGACGCTCTGACGTGGAGCGCAAACGCAGGCGAAGTCCTGCAACTCCCCGATTTCGAAAAAATTTCGACTGGCCGCGGGTTCGCGCAACTGCTCGATGCCGGCACCGTGCAGGCGCGGTTCGACGCCGTGACGCGGGCCGACCAGCGCGACGACGGACGCGGCGTGCCCTATCGCCTGGAGTACTGCATTCGTCCCCCCGGCGGCGCCGGCACCACGCTGTGGGTGGAGGACACCGGGCGGTGGTTCGCCGGGCACGACGGCAAACCCGCGCGCGCACACGGCACCGTGCGGATCATCAACGAGCGTCACGAACGCGAGCAGCGGCTGCTCCACCTCGCCCGTCACGACGAACTGACCGGGGAATTCAACCGTCATCATCTGATGGCGCTTCTGGAAAAAACCCTCGACGACGCGATACGCTTCCGCAGCTCCTGCGGCTTCCTGCTGGTCGCGATCGACAGTCTGGCGCGCATCAACGAGTTCGTACGGCTTCGACGTCGCCGATCAGGTGATCCATGCGGTCGGCAAACGCATTCGCGGCCTGATGCGCGGCAAGGATTCGCTCGGCCGCTATTCCGGCAACCGGTTCGGCATCGTGCTTCGCGAATGCACCATCGACGATATGGCGATCGCCGCCGAGCGGCTGCTGTCGGGCGTGCGCGAGGAGATGGTCGCCGACCTCCGCGGGTCCGGTGGCCGTGACGATTACCATCGGCGGCGTAACCGCACCGCGCCATGCGCGCAGCGTAAGCGAAGTGCTGGCGCGTTCGCAGGAAGCGCTCGACGCCGCGAAGCTCAAGCGGCGCGGCTCGTTCCTCGCCTACCGGCCCAATCTCGAGCGCGACGCGCTTCGGCGCGAGAATGTCCGCGCGACCGACGAGATCGTCGCAGCGCTCAACGACCGGCGCGTGTTCCTTGCGTTCGAGCCCGTCGCTGTCGGCCCACACGCGGGAGACAGCGTTTTACGAGTGCCTGCTGCGGGTTCGTCGCAGCGACGGCCGCCTGCTGGGCGCAGGCGACATCGTGCCGGTTGCCGAGCGGCTCGGACTGGTGCGCCTGCTCGACCACCGCGTGCTCGAACTCGTGGTCGAGGAGCTGGTCGCGGCGCCGTCGCTGCAGGCCAGCGTCAACGTCTCGCCGACATCCACCACCGACCCCGACTGGTGGCTCGGATCTAGGCTCGCTGCTGCGCTCGCACCCGGGAGCCGGCGAGCGTCTGATCATCGAAATCACCGAAAGCTCGGCGATCCACGACATCGACGAAACCCGTGGCTTCGTGGCGCGCGTCAAGGATCTCGGCTGCCGGATCGCGATCGACGATTTCGGCGCGGGCTACACGTCGTTCCGCAACCTGCGCAGGCTGGGCGTGGATATCGTCAAAATCGACGGCGCGTTCGTTCAGAACATGCTGCGTTCCGAAGACGATCGCGCCTTCGTGCGCACGCTGATCGATCTTGGCAAACGGCTCAATCTGGTGACGGTCGCCGAGTGGGTGCAGGACGAACGCACGGCGAAGATACTGGAAGCGTGGGGCAGCGATCACCTGCAGGGCGCGCTGATCGGGCTTGCCGGCATCGAGCGGCCGTGGCGCCCGGCGCACGCCAGAACCGTCTGACCAACTGACGGGCAGATCTGATTAGCGGCCGGATTTAATTCGCGGGCGGATCGACGACGCTATTTGGAGGGATCGCTGCTGCCGGTATTCCGCTCCGACAGGCGGTCCACCTTCCTCTTCATTTCGTCGAGCTGGCGTTTGAGATCGTCGATGTCGCCGGTTTTGCCCGGCACGGCTGCGGTGGCAGCGGCCGCAGCTTCCGCCTCGGTCTCTTCGCCGCTTTCGCGCCGCGCAAACGGCGCAAACATCGTAAAGGCGCGTTCGAACATTTCCATGTTCCGCCGCACCTGATCTTCGAGCGAGAAGCCGCCGACCCCGAACGCCTGCGCCATCTGGTGCCGGAATTTTTCCTGCTCGCGCGTCAGCGACTTCGATCGAGACTTCAAGATAGCGCGGCACCAGCATCTGCATGCTGTCGCCGTAGAACCGGATCAGCTGCCGCAGAAACGCGATCGGCAGCAGATTCTGGCCCTCTTTGTTTTCCTGCTCGAAAATGATCTGGGTAAGGACCGAGCGGGTAATGTCTTCACCGGTCTTGGCGTCATAAACCACGAAATCGTCGCCGCTCTTGACCATGCCGGCGAGGTCTTCAAGCGTGACGTACGTGCTGGTGCCGGTATTGTAGAGCCGCCGGTTGGCGTATTTTTTGATCGTGACCGGCTCGTTGGCCCTGGTCTTGGCACTGGTGTCGGACATGGAAGCTCGCACCGTTCCGTTGCCGCATCAAAATAGGCGGTTTCCCGAGCGCGGCTACCGTTTTGTGGCGGCGCCTTCCGGGAAGCCCCCTGACGGGCAATCCGCATGGCTGCATTGCGCCATGCTATCGTCTTGTCGAGTGGCTGTCGCTTCCTTATGACATAGGTCAATATCGCCGCGGGAATTCCGCGCTAGGCTCCATCAACCGAAAGGACCTGCCATGAAAGACGACATCGTCATTGTCGGCGCGGTACGCACGCCGGTCGGCGCATTCAACGGCGCATTCGGAACGACCCCCGCCCACGACCTCGGCAAGGTCGCGATCAAGGAAGCGATCCATCGGGCCGGCGTCGAGCCGGGCCGTGTTTCCGAAGTGATCATGGGGCAGATTCTGCAGGCCGGTGAGGGCCAGAACCCGGCCCGCCAGGCATCGATCCATGCCGGTGTCCCGGTCGAAGTACCGGCCTGGGCGGTCAACCAGCTTTGCGGCTCGGGCCTGCGCGCGGTCGCGCTCGGCTATCAGGCCATCGTCAACGGCGATTCCGAGATCGCGGTGGTCGGCGGCCAGGAATCCATGAGCATGGCCCCGCACTGCGCCTATCTGCGCAGCGGCGTGAAGATGGGCAACTTCGAGATGGTCGACACCATGATCAAGGACGGCCTCTGGGATGCCTTCAACGGCTATCACATGGGCAATACCGCCGAGAACGTCGCGCGGCAGTGGCAGATCACCCGCCAGCAGCAGGACGAGTTCGCGGTCGCCTCGCAGGCCAAGGCCGAAGCGGCGCAGAAGGCCGGCAAGTTCAAGGACGAGATCGTCCCGGTGACGCTCAAGAGCCGCAAGGGCGATATCGTGGTCGATACCGACGAATATCCGAAGCACGGCACCACGCTGGAAGGCATCAGCAAGCTGCGGCCGGCCTTCGACAAGGAAGGCACGGTTACGGCGGCGACCGCGTCCGGCATCAATGACGGCGCGGCCGCGATGGTGCTGATGACGGCGAGCGAAGCGGCCAAACTCGGCAAAACCCCGATGGCGCGCATCGTGTCATGGGCACAGGCCGGCGTTGATCCGAAAATCATGGGCACCGGCCCCATCCCGGCCTCGCGTTCCGCGCTCAAAAAGGCCGGCTGGAGCATCAACGATCTGGATCTGATCGAGGCCAACGAGGCGTTCGCGGCGCAGGCCTGCGCCGTCAATAAAGACCTCGGCTGGGACACGGGCAAGGTCAACGTCAACGGCGGCGCCATCGCCATCGGCCATCCGATCGGCGCTTCCGGCGCGCGCGTGCTGGTGACGCTGCTGCACGAAATGCAGAAGCGGAATGCCAAAAAGGGGCTCGCCACCCTGTGCATCGGCGGCGGCATGGGCATCGCCATGTGCGTGGAACGGTAATCTGGTTTTCTCTTCCGCTTACGGGAGAGAGTTCGGGTGGGGCGCAGTCGGACCTGCCTGTAACGGCAGTAACGCGATCCGCCCGGACTGCTTCGCGGTCCGGCCGTTCCCCGCGCGCGGGGATCGCTAAAACGAACAACGGGAGGAAACAATGCCACGCGTCGCACTTGTGACAGGCGGCACACGCGGTATCGGTGCGGCGATCGCAAAAGCGCTCAAGGCGGCCGGCTACGCGGTCGCTGCGAATTATGGCGGCAACGACGAGGCGGCGCAGAAGTTCAAAGCCGAAACCGGCATCCCGGTTTACAAATGGGATGTCTCCTCGTTCGAGGCCTGCGCCGCCGGCGTCAAAAAGGTCGAGGCCGAGCTTGGACCGGTTGACGTGCTGGTCAACAACGCCGGCATCACCCGCGACTCCCAGCTTCACCGCATGAAGCCGGAGCAGTGGACGGAAGTCATCAACACCAATCTCGGCTCGCTGTTCAACATGTGCCGGCAGGTGATCGAAGGCATGCGCGCGCGCAAATTCGGCCGCATCGTCAACATTTCATCGATCAATGGCCAGAAAGGCCAGTTCGGACAGACCAACTATTCCGCCGCCAAGGCCGGCGAGATCGGATTCACCAAGGCGCTGGCGCAGGAAGGCGCCCGCGCCGGCATCACCGTCAACGCCATCGCGCCGGGCTATATCAACACCGAGATGGTCCAGGCGGTACCGAAGGACGTGCTGGAAAAGAGCATCCTGCCGACCATTCCGATCGGCCGCCTCGGCGAACCCGAAGAGATCGCGCGCTGCGTGGTGTTCCTCGCCGCCGACGACGCCGGCCTGATTACCGGCGCGACACTGACGGCGAACGGCGGGCAATACATTACGTAACGGCGCACCGGCCGCGCCGTGGTCGAACAGCCTGGGCCTTCCGAAGCCGAAACCGCAGCGGTCACCGCGGCGATGAAGTGCCTCGACGATTTCATGGCAGCGTGGAACGCGCGGGATCTCCAGGCGCTCGAAGACACGATGAATTTCCCGCACGTCCGCCTCAACAACGCCAACGTGCTGACGACGACGGGCAAAGGCGAGACCGGCGAGGAAGCATTCGCGAAAATGCTCCGCGAAGCGCCCTCGTTGCAGGACTGGCATCATTCCTCGTGGGGCAAACGCGACGTCGTGGCGGCCGGCCCCGACAAGGTCCACATCCAGACCCGCTTCATCCGGTGGCGCGCTGACAACACCGCGCTGAGCAGCTTCGAATCGCTCTACGTGGTGACCAGAGAAGACGGCCACTGGGGCGTTCGCATCCGGTCGAGTTTTGCGCCCTGAACGGCGGCGTCAGGCCGCAGGCTCGAAGCCCTGCGGCGCCAGCTCGAATTTCGCAAACTCGAAGCCCGGCGCCACCGTGCATCCGACCAGCGTCCAGTCGCCAAGACTTTCCGCCGCCTGCCAGGCATGAGCCGGCACGACTGCCTGCGGACGCGCGCCGGCGGCAAGGTCGGAGCCGAGTATCACGCGTTCGCGCTTTGCTTCGTCCGCAATGTCGAGCGCAAGCGGCGCACCGGCATGCCAGTGCCACGCCTCGGCCGCGTCGACCCGATGCCAGTGCGAGCGCTCACCGCGCGCCAGCAGGAAATAAATCGCGGTGGACGCCGCGCGGCCGCCATCCACCTGTCGCGGGTCGCGGAACGTCTCGCGGAAATGCCCACCCTCCGGGTGCGGCTTGAGGTCGAGAAGCCGGATGATCTCGGCGGCGGTGAGAGGCGTTGCCAAGGCTGGTGCCGAAGGCCGGTTTTTCAAAAGCGATTCTTGCGTTCGCGGATTTCCGCGAACACTTTCCAGGCCGGGCTCCCGGCAAGCCCGACCGCTTTCGCAACCTCGGGCCGGTCCGCGCGCAGGAACGGATTCTCGGCCTTCTCGGCGCCAATCGTCGCCGGAATCGTCGGCTTTCCGGCGGCGCGGAGCTTCGACACTTCGCCGGCGCGCGCTGCGAGGCGCTCATTGTCCGGTTCGATGGTTTTGGCGAAACGGACGTTGGCCTCGGTATATTCGTGGCCGCAATAAAACTGCGTGTCGTCCGGCAAAGCGCGGAGTTTGAGCAGCGACTGCCACATCATTTCCGGAGTGCCTTCGATCACGCGGCCGCAGCCGATCGAGAACAGCGTGTCGCCGACGAAGGCGATTTTGTCGGCCGGAAAGAAATAGGAGATGTGGCCCGACGTGTGGCCGGGCGTGTCGATAACGTTGCCCGTCAGTCCGCCGACGCGCACGGTATCACCCTCGCCCACGGTTTCGTCGACCTGCGCGATGCGCGCCGCTTCGGCGCGCGGCGCGACCACGCGGCATTTGTGCTTCTGCTTCAATGCGGCGATGCCGTCGGTGTGATCGGCGTGATGATGGGTGACCAGAATGTCGGTCAGGCGCCAGCCGGTTTTGGCAAGCGCCGCCTCGACTGCGGCCGCCTCCGGCGCATCGATCGAGGCGGTCGAGCCGCTCTGCGGATCGTGGATCAGAACACCGAAATTGTCGTTGAGGCAGGGAAACAGAAACGTCTGCGCCGGCATGGTTTTTTCCATTATTCGAGGCGCGGGTTCTCAAATCGTCCCGCAACCGCATTCATCGCCAGACCAGTTAGGCATTCCTTACCCCTGGCCGCAAGATTGCGGCGGTGGTTTCGAGACCCTGCGCCGCACATGCCCCGGAATGTTATCAAACCATGCTAGTTTGCCGTCATGGACGTGGTCGATCTTCGAAACTTCTATGCCCAGCAGCTCGGCACGGTAGCGCGCCGCTTCATCGGCCGGGGCATTCGCGCGCGGTGGCCGGATACCCGTTTGCAGCGCGTCGTGGGCATCGGCTACGCGACCCCCTATCTCGGTCTGTTCCGCGAGGAGGCCGAGCGATGCCTTGCCTTCATGCCGGGGCCGCAGGGCGTGGTGCGCTGGCCGTCGTCGAAGCCCGCTTTGGCGGCGCTGGTGGAAGAAGACGACCTGCCGCTGAGCGACGCTTCGGTCGACCGCGTGCTGCTGGTTCATGCGCTGGAAAATTCGACCGACCCGGGCGGGCTGCTGCGGGAAGTCTGGCGCGTGCTCGCGGGCGGCGGGCGGCTTCTCGCGGTGGTGCCGAACCGCCGCGGACTGTGGGCCCGCATGGACACGACGCCGTTCGGCCACGGCTGGCCGTATTCGCGCTCGCAGATCACGCATCTGCTGCGCGAAACCTGGTTCACGCCGACTGGCTGGGGTGAAGCGCTTTACGTGCCGCCGGTTTCGCGCGGCTGGTTTCTGCGCTCGGCGGTCGCCTGGGAGCGCGCCGGAGCGACGATCTCGGCGCCATTCGCCGGGGTCCATATCGTCGAGGCCACCAAACAGGTCTATCGCGCCATCCCGACCCGGCGCGAACGGCGCCGGTTGATGCCCCGGCTGCAACCGGTGCTCGCGCCATCGCCGGGTGCCGTTGCGATCGCGCCGCTCGACCGCGAATAGCTGTTCCGTCTTCGACCGTCAGTGCGGCCAAGGCTCGGCCGTAACCGCGGCGGCATCGGTGCCGATCAGGTCGGCGAGACCGGCAAGCCGGTCGCGCTCGAGTGCCGTAAGCAGCGCGCTCTTGATCTCGCCGACGAGGCCGAGGCCGCGGAATACCAGCGCGGAATAAAGCTGAACGAGGCTCGCGCCGGCGCGGAATTTGGCAACCGCGGCAGCTCCGGTGTCTGTACCGCCGGCGCCGATCAGCGGAAACACGCCTTCGGCCCGCACATAGGTTTCCGCGAGCATCCGCGTTCCCAGCGGGAACAGCGGGCGGCCCGACAGCCCGCCGGCTTCGCCCGATTTCGGGTCGCGCACGCCCGCCGGCCGGGAAATTGTGGTGTTGCCGACGATCAGGCCATCGACCCGTCGCGAGCGCGCGATGCCGACAATGTCGTCGAGGTCGGCAAGCGTCAGGTCGGGCGCGATCTTCAGCAGCACCGGCGTCGGGCCGGCATTGCGCGTGACTCGCTCGCGCGCGTCGATCACCCGCGCCAGCAGATCGTCGAGCACCGCCGCCTGCTGGAGGTCGCGCAGCCCCGGCGTATTGGGCGATGAAACGTTGATGGTGATGTAGCTCGCGACCGGCGCGAAACGCTCCATCATCCGCACATAGTCGGCGACGCGGTCGGGCGTATTTCTGTTGGCGCCGACATTGATGCCGACAATGCCGCCGGCGCCCGCGCGCGCCGCGAGCCGCCTGAGCGCCGCGTCCGCGCCCTGCGAATTGAAGCCGAGCCGGTTGATCACGCCGCCGTCGGCGTCGAGACGAAACAGCCGGGGTCGCGGATTGCCCGGCTGCGGTTCCGGCGTGATGGTGCCGACCTCGACGAACCCAAAACCCGAACCCAGCAGCGCGTCCGGCACTTCGGCATTCTTGTCGAAGCCCGCCGCCATTCCGACCGGGTTGGGGAAGTTCAGTCCGAATGCGCGTACCGCGAGCCGTTTGTCGTCGGCGGGCGGCCGCACGCGCGGTGCGAGTTTCAGCAGCCGGACGGTGAGCGCGTGGGCATCTTCCGGATCGAGCGAGTGAAGAAACGGCCGCAGCAATCGCTCGAACGCGCCGATCACGAATCAAGCTCCGGAATTTTCCGCCTGCCACCGGTCTCTTCGGGCAACGGGCGGATCCAGCGCACCGCCGACAGCGGCAGTGGACCGTAGAGATGCGGGAACAGCGCGCCGCCGCGCGACACCTCCCACTTGAGCCGGTCGCCAAGCGCACCTGCATCGACCGCGACCAGAACCAGACCGGTCGCGCCCGCGAAATGCTTCGCCGCGGTTTCGGCCACCTGGTCAGCGGCGGAGAAGTGAATAAAGCCGTCGCGCAGATCGACCGGGCTGCCGGAAAACCGCCCTTCGGTTTCGGCCTCGCGCCACGCGCTCCGCTCGCAGATCTTGTAGATCGTTTCCACCGTACGCCTTGAGCACGATCCGGACCGGGCGCGACCGGCTTCCTGAAACGATCATGCGCTTTCGTTGGGCGCGACCCTATCGGCGGCAAATCGGATGTTCAAGGCGGCGATGTTTTTGCGATCTGGAGCGCGCCGCTTTCCGCGTCGGCGGCCGCGCGCGGCGGGCTTGAGCGGGCAGGAATACTTCCCTACCATCGGCGTGGAACTTGCGGGGTCGGAATGCTCACTCACGCGCAAGTCTGGTCAGCCATCGATCGCCTCGCGTCGCGGGCCGGCCTTTCGGCCTCGGGCCTGGCGCGCCGCGCAGGCCTCGATCCGACCACCTTCAACAAGTCGAAGCGCGTAACCGCGGAAGGCCGCGCCCGCTGGCCCTCGACCGAATCAATCGCCAAGGCGCTCGCGGCCACCGGCACGCCGCTCGACGTGTTCGTCGAACTGGTCAATGTCCAGACCAGCCCGGCGACGCGCGCGGTACCGCTGCTGGGCTTCGCGGAAGCCGGCAGCGGCGGCTATTTCGACGATGGCGGGTTTCCGGTCGGTGAAGGCTGGGACAAGATCGCTTTCCCCACGGTCAGCGACCAGCATGCGTTCGCGCTGGAAGTGTCCGGGCGCTCGATGGAGCCGGCCTACCGCGACGGCGATGTGATCCTGATTTCGCCCGCCGCTCCGATCCGCCGCGGCGATCGTGTCGTTGTCAGAACGCGGGACGGCGAAGTCATGGCGAAGGAGCTCAAGCGCCAGACCGAGCAATCGATCGAACTGCGGTCTCTGAATACCGAGCACGCGGACCGCACGCTGGCGGCGGCCGACGTCGTGTGGATGGCGCGGATTCTCTGGGCGAGCCAGTAGCTGACACGCGGACGATCGCAGGGCGTATAAGCGCCGGGTCCCCCCGTCCGGTGATTGCGTCAAACCGGGAACGGCGAATGTCGAAACCTTCTGACCGGATTGCTTTGTTCCGCCCGCAATGACGGACGGGCGGCTTCGCTCTGCCCCCGCGACGGGAGAACCAGCGCTCACTTCACGTCGGTCTGGGCGCTCAAAACCATCTGCCACTGACCGTTCCGCCGCGCCCAGATGCGCGTCGCGCGGTAGGGCGGACGGGAATTGTCCGGCACGGCCTGCGTCGCCAGCATCGCGGCGGCATCGCCGTAGACCGCAAGCCGCATGGTTTGCACTTCGCCAACGGTGACTGCGGCGCCGGCTTCTTTCTGACGTTCGATGAGCGCGATGCGTTCTGATTTCGGGACCGGCGCCTCGCCGGTGCGGTAGCGCACGAACTCGTCGCCGACATGGCTGCTCCAGCCTGCGGCATCGTGAGCGGTCACGGCCTTTTCGATGCTCTGAAACGTCGCGATGATTTCCTGCTCGGGCACGGAGCGCACGCGATACGGGATGCTGTCGCACGGATTCCTGCATTCGGGCGGCGGCGAATCGCCGGAGGGGACGGCCACGGGCGCCGTGGCCGCCGGAGCGGGGGAAGCTCCGTCCGCCGCGAGCATGACCTCCTGAACCAGCCACGCCCGCCACACCCCCTTTTGTCTGGTCCAGACATCGAGAAACAGCACGTCGGCGTCATGCGCGGATTTGCGTTGCCCGGTCACGACGGCCAGCAGGCCGTAATTGCGTACCTTCGCGGCGCCGGGCGGCGCAACCGCGAGGCCTTTTAGATCGGCCAGAAATTCTTTTCGCACCCGGATTTTGCCGTCGGCATCGACGAAAGTGAACTGGAGCGACAAAAGCCGCCGTGCCGCGCGCCGGTCCCCGCTTCGCATCGCTTCGCCAAGCGCGGAATCGGCCGCGAGCACGGCCGCGTCATCCACGTTGATCGGCCCGGTTTTCGGCTGCGCCCTGGAGAGGACAAGCGCCCCAAGCAACACCGCCACGATGCACGCGCCAACCGCCGCCCACTGAAGGACCGGCCGCCCCCGCGCTGCCCTATCCGCCGAATTCGCCCCCGCACTTCGCATAACGCGCGTTCACGCACTCCACACCGACAGCGCCCCACCGGCAGGCGCCGCACTTACCATCGCATTTTCCGGCGAGAACGCTCAAGGCAGCGATGCCCGCCGGCGCGGACTTTGCCGGGTAAATGAGGCGGGGATCGGTATCGCCTGGACCGGCCCCTAAAAGATCAGCGGTTGCAGGGCATGCCCCAGCACATTTCCACCGGCTTCTTCTTATGCTGCGGGTAGTTCTTATGCTGCGGGGCGGCTTTATGGCTGCGGCTCATGGCCCTGCGGCATTCCACGCTGAGCTGCGCGTGCTTGTGGATCATGCACTTCGTTATCTTCGGGACGTCCGGGATGAAGTCCGAACACAGTCGCATGGCGTCCGGCGCACAGGCCTGGCGCTCCTCCGGAGTGCCCTGCGCATTGGCGCTGCCTTGGCCGGCCACCACCGCAGCGCCAGACACCGCCAGCCAGCAGACAAAATAGATGGACCGCAACATACGCATTGTTCCCTTCTTCCGGGCGAATTGCCCCCGTCGCGGTGCAGCCTAAAGCATCAACCGGAAAAGAGGAAACCGGTTTGCGGAAGCCGGCGCGGGCAAGGAACAGCGTGGAACTCATACACCGCGTGACAGCCCGGCGACGGCGCCGTCAGGGCGCCCAGGAAAAGGCGGTCGGCCGCGGCCGGGCCCGAACCGGCTTGTGCGCGCACGTTTCGATCGGCCCCTCGGTCAGTTCGCCGCTGGTGTTGTCGAAGGCGAGGTGACGGCAAAATGTCCCGTCGGGCATCGTATAGACGACGTCGCCCACCTGTTTCGCCTCGCGTCCGTCGGCGGCGGTGGGTTGCGCCTGATCGACGACGGTGTGGCCACCTGCCAGCAGAGCCGTCGTCACCAGCAGCGGGAACGGAGCCAGCACCACGGCCATGCGTGCCGCCTTGAGAAGCCGCTCGTTTCGCCGACGGCGCGTCATGCCGCGCTCGCGCGCGCCGCCGCTGCCATCAGCCGCAACAGTCGCCGCGCGCGCTTCGCCGTCTGTTTCCCGCCCCGCACTCATGGCGCGATAAAACCCCGAGACTCTTGAAACCCGATAAAAAATCATTTGCGATTTGAATGAAATTGCAGCCTGTGCGGCCGCCTTTTCGCCGCGGCGACCTGCCGCGTCCCTGTTGGCCGGCGAGCACCGGCCCCTGGCCTGGACTGCGTCCCGTGGCAGCGCCGGAACAAAACCGGGAATTATGCCTGCGCCACATAACGAAACCGGCGGAGTTTTTACGTGGCGGTGGATGCGTATCGCGGTTGTTCTTCCCAATCGGGCTGCGGATGATAACAGGACGTCATGCGCACACAGGTTGTCATCATCGGTGCCGGTCCCGCCGGACTGCTGCTCGGCCAGCTTCTCCACAGAAACGGCATCGACAACATCATTCTCGAACGCCACAGCGGCGAATACGTGCTTGGCCGCGTCCGCGCCGGCGTGATCGAGAAGGTCACCATGGACCTGCTCGACGAGGCCGGCGCCGGCGCGCGCATGCACGCGGACGGCCTCGTGCATGACGGCGTGCAGATTTGCGTAGACGGCGTTCGTCACCGCATTTCATTCAAGGAGATGACCGGCAAATCGGTCATGGTCTATGGTCAGACGGAGATCACCAAAGATCTGATGGACGGGCGCGCCGCGTGCGGGGCGCCGACGGTGTACGGGGCGGACGAGGTCACGCCGCTCGATTTTTTCAGCGACCGGCCGCGCGTCACGTATCGCGCTGGGCGGCGCATCGCGCACGAATCGACTGCGATTTCATCGCCGGCTGCGACGGCTTTCACGGCGTAAGCCGCAGGAGCCTGCCGCCGGACGCCGTTACCGCGCACGAACGGGTCTATCCGCTGGGCTGGCTCGGCGTGCTCACCGACACGCCCCCGGTCTCCGACGAACTGATCTACGTGCACCATCCGCTCGGCTTCGCGCTGTGCTCGATGCGGTCGCCAACCCGCAGCCGCTACTATCTGCAATGCAGCCTCGCGGAGGACGTCGAGGCCTGGCCGGACGCGCGGTTCTGGCACGAACTCAGGCCGCGGCTCGATGAGGAAGCACGCGAACGGCTCGTCACCGGCCCGTCGATCGAAAAGAGCATCGCGCCGCTGCGCAGCTTCGTCGCCGAACCGATGCGTTTCGGCCGGATGTTCCTCGCCGGCGACGCCGCCCACATCGTGCCGCCGACCGGGGCCAAGGGACTGAATCTCGCCGCGAGCGACGTGCGCTATCTCTCGCAGGCTTTGGTCGAACATTACGCGGAGAAGTCGGACGCTGGCCTCGACCATTATTCCGCCCGCGCGCTGGCGCGGGTGTGGAAGGCGGAGCGTTTCTCGTGGTGGATGACCACGCTGCTGCACCGGATTTCAGAAAATCCGTTCGATCAAAAACTCCAGCTCGCCGAACTGGACTATCTGTTCCGCTCGAAGGCTGCCGCGACGGTGTTTGCCGAAAACTATGTCGGATTGCCGTACTGAGGTTTCGCGCGCCGGCATTTCTCCGCCGTCACGCGGCCATACGGCCCCATAGTTGCCGCGAAGCAAGGCGCGCGCCCTCGGCGAGCGCTTCCAGCTTCGCCCACATGATCGAGGGATGCACGCGGCGTACGTGCGGCGACTGCGCAAAGCCGCAATCCGTGCCGCCCTGCACGTTCTCGCGCCCGACAAGTTCCGCGAGCCGGATCAGCCGTTCGGCGACCAGTTCGGGATGCTCGACCACGTTGGTGGTGTGGCTGATGACGCCGGGAACGAGCTTGCGGCCTGCCGGCAGCTTCACGTTTTCCCACACCCGCCACTCATGCTCGTGACGCGGATTTCGCCATCTCGATGCAGTAGGCTCCCGCTTTCACCCGCAGCACGAGATCGACGATATCCTTGAGCGCCACGTCGGTGACGTGCGGCGTGTTAAAGCTGCCCCAGCAGATGTGATAGCGGATGCGGTCTTCCGGCAAACCTTCGATAGCGTGATTGAGCGCGTCGATCCGCACTGCCGCCCATTTACGGTAAGCCTCGATGTCGCCGGCGGCGAAGGCCACGTCGTACATGTAGGGCAGGAACGCATCGTCGATCTGCACCATCAGTCCGGCATCGACGATCGCGCGGTATTCCTCGCGCAGGGCTTCGGCGAGCTTGAACAGAAACTCCTCGTCGCTTTTGTAGTATTCGTTCTTGTGGCGCGGCACTGCGCTCGCCGGAGCGACCACCGGCAGAAACGCGTCCGCCACCGCTGTACCCTTCAGGCCTGCCTTGAAGATCGCGATATCCTTCGCAACCGCGGCCTGGCCCTTGTATGCAAGCGGCCCGACGCAGACCACGGTGCCGCGCTTCGGCAGCTTTTGGGTCGGAAAATATTCGGCATAAAATTCCGGAAACATCTGCTGGTCGCGGCCGGCCCCGCGCGCCGTCTCCACCTCACGCTCTTCGATCCCGGCGAGGCGATCCAGCACATAGAACGACCAGCTCCGGAATTTGCCGAATTCGCCGTCGCTGACAATGTCGATGCCGGCCTGCGCCTGGCGCCTGACAACATCGCGCACGCTGTCGGCGAGGCAGCGGTCGAATGCGGTCTGATCGACCGCCTCGCCGCGGTCGATCGCTTCGATGTATCGCGTCAGCTCGGGAGGCCTCACCAGGCTGCCGACATGCGTGGTCAGGATCCGGTCGTCGCTGGTCGCCATGTTGAACCTCCCCGTACAAATGTGTTGCGCCGTTACGATGGTTTGCGTGCCCGCCGCTGCGTGAGCGGGCGCCCCCTCACATAGTCCGTCAATCCGACGGCGAGGTGATCGAACAACAGGCGCACGCGCTGCGTCGCCTTCAAATCCTCGTGCATGACGAGCCAGATCTCCAGCGCATATTGCAGCGCATTCGGCAACACCGCGACAAGCCCGGGCGTACGGCGCGCGATGTTTTCCTGGCAGCCGCCGACGCCGACGCCCGCGCGCAACGCGGCGAGCTGGGCGAGATCGCTGTCGCAGCGAAACCCGAAATCCTCGCGCGCTGAACCCCCGTCCGACCTCGCCCGCCGCGCGGAACGAGCGGTTGTCGCGGTCGAAACCGATCATGGAGTGGCTTGGCAAGATCGGCGAGCGAGCGCGGCTCGCCGAACCGCGCGAGATAGTCGCGATGCGCGTAGAGCCCGATGCGCGACGACGCCGATGCGCCGGGCGACCAGCCCGCTCTGGGTCGGGCCGCACCATTCGCACCGCGATATCGGCGTCGCGGCGCGCCAGATCCTCGTTGCGATTGGTCAGCGCCAGTTCGATCGCGATGCCCGGATGCAAAGCGCGGAACGCGGCGAGGATCGGCGGCAGCACCTCGCAGCCGATGACTTCGCTCGCGGTGACCCGCACCACGCCGCGATCGGCCGACGCTTCGCCGGAGGCGGCGCGCGCCAGCGCCGCCGGCGGCGGCGGCCATCGCTTCGACATGCGGCGCCAGCGCCAGCGCCGCCGGCGTTCGGCGTCAAGCCCGCGCGGCGAGCGCGTGAACAGCGTCAGGCCGAGCGCTGCCTCCAGCGCGTCGATGTGCCGGCCGACCGTCGGCTGCGTGAGACCGAGCCGCCGCGCCGCGCCCGACAGGCTGCCGTCGCGCGCGACCTCGATGAAAGGTGCGCAATTCGTCCCAGTGCGGCGTCGCGTCTGTCCATACGAAAATGTATAGTTGATGCACATAAATATGCAATTCCGTTTATCTGGCGACCGGCTATCCGGAGCAGCCGTCGCCGCATTGACGCGGCGCCTTGCCGAACGGAGGCTCCCATGGCGGCAGGCTTTGCCAAGACGGCATTCGTTTCGTCGCTCGCGCGTCACGAGCCCGGGCCGGCCGCTTCCGGCGCCGCGGCCGGATTTGTCACAGGCGCGCGTGCACGCCGATGCTGCGGACTCGAAGGCCTCGCAACATTTGCCGCGGCGCTTGCGCTCTACGCACACGGCGGGCTTTCATGGCCGGCCGTTCGCGCTTTTGTTCCTCGTGCCCGATCTCTCGATGCTCGCCTATCTCGCCGGACCGACGGGGGGGCGCCTCAACTACAATCTGGCGCACACTTATGCCTTCGCCCTTGCCCCGTGCTTGCCGGATTTGCGGCGGTCCGGGTCGGCCGCGATGGCGGGCGGCCTGATCTGGATCGCCCATATCGGTCTCGACCGCGCGCTTGGTTACGGCCTCAAATATCCGACCGGTTTCGGCGACACCCATCTCGGCCGGCGCTGAGCCTTCCATTCACTCATTCGCTCAGTGCGGAGAGAGGATCATGCGCGTTCATGCAATCCAGACGGGCCGGGTCCAAATCAAGCAGGCCCAAATCGAGGGTCGGGGCCATGGACTGCGGCGGTTGATGCAACCGATCCTGTCACCCGATTGGGCGGACTGGTCGCCGACTTTTGCCTGGGCGATCGAGCACCCCGAAGGCGTGATCGTCGTCGACACTGGCTCGGACGCCGCATCTGAAATCGCTGCCGTGTTGGCATCCTTATTTTCGGCTTTGCGTCCGCTTCGACATCGAGCCCGAGCAGGAGCTGGGCCCGCAACTGCGCAGCCCTGGCATCGGGGTCCGCGACGTTAAGACCGTGGTGCTGACGCACCTGCACATCGACCACGACGGCGGCCTTGCACACTTTCCTCACAGCCGGATTCTCGCCGAGCGGCGACGAAATCGCGCGGGCAGCCGGCATCAGCGGCGCATTGCTGGGCTATCTGCCCAACCGATGGCCGAATGGTTTCGATCCCGAGCCGCTGATCTGGCAACGACCCGCTACGGGCCGTTCGGGCGCAGCGTCGCGGCTGACGAAGCAGGCGACGTCGTCGCGGTGCCGACGCCGGGTCATACGCCGGGCCATCTCTCGGTGATGTCTCGTGACGGCGAACAGTCAGATCATGCTTGCCGGCGACGCATCCTATCTCGAAATCAACGATGCTCGCGGCGCGTCGACGGCATCAGCAAAGACGAAACCGCGGCCACGGTAACGCTTGCCGGCATGCGCGCGCTCTGCGCGGCACACCCGACCGTCTACCTGCCGACGCACGATCCGCAAACGGCGGCGAGACTTGAGCAAAGGCGCACGGTCGCGATGCCGAAGCCCGCGCTGTGACGTAAAAGGAAGGAACCATAGGCTCCGGCGAACGTTGTTTGGTCAGCTCAATCGGAGCGCGGACCGGAGACGTTGTCATGCCAATCATGATGTGGATTGCCTTCTGGTCCAGTCTGATGGGAGTGGCGTCGGGATGGCAGGAGACTGCATCGCCGGTGCGCGTCACAGCCCGGGACCGCCGCGACCAACTCCGCGGCTGACGGATTCCACCTGAAATCGCCTCCCCGGCATTAACCCTGCGGGGGAGTCGTTGCCACAGTTGCAGGCGCCTCACCGCGTCTGTATCTATGCGCGTCTTTTCGCGCCGGACCGCGACACCAACCGCGCCGGCGCTATTTTTCACGAAAGAGCGCGACAACGACCATGGCCCGGCTGGTGATGAAATTCGGCGGTACCTCCGTCGCCGATATCGATCGCATCCGCAACGTCGCGCGCCACGTCAAGCGCGAGGTTGACGCCGGCCACGAGGTCGCCGTCGTGGTGTCGGCGATGTCGGGCGTCACCAATCAGCTGGTGGCGTGGTGCGAGGCGGCGGCCCGCGAAAAGCGGCAGATGTTCGAGGCGCGGGAATACGACACCGTGGTCGCGACCGGCGAACAGGTGACGGCCGGACTGCTCGCCATCACGCTTCAGGACATGGACATCAACGCCCGCTCCTGGCTCGGCTGGCAGCTCCCGGTCCTGACATCGAACGTGCACACCTCCGCGCGCATTGTCGGCATCGACGGTGACGTACTGGTGCGCCGCTTCAAGGAGCGCAAGGAGGTCGCCGTCATCGCCGGCTTTCAGGGCATGCATGAGGATACAAAGCGCATCACCACGCTTGGGCGCGGCGGCTCCGATACGTCTGCGGTCGCCATTGCGGCGGCGATCCATGCCGACCGCTGCGATATCTATACCGACGTGGACGGCGTCTACACGACGGACCCGCGGGTAGTGCCGCGCGCGCAGCGGCTCGACAAGATCGCGTTCGAGGAAATGCTGGAACTGGCCTCGCTCGGCGCCAAGGTGATGCAGGTGCGCTCGGTCGAGCTTGGCATGGTGCATAATGTGCGCATTTTCGTGCGCTCGAGTTTCGACCGGCCCGAGGATATCGACCCGCATGGCACGCCGCCCGGGACTCTGATCTGCGACGAGGAAGAAATCATGGAACAGCAGGTGGTCACCGGGATCGCGTTCTCCCGGGACGAGGCGCAAATCTCGATCCGCGCGGTCCAGGACAAGCCCGGCGTGGCGGCGGCGATCTTCATTCCGCTCGCTGAATCCAGCATCAATGTCGACATGATCGTCCAGAACGTTTCCCCGGACGGCAAGACCACCGATCTGACGTTCACGGTGCCCGCATCCGATTATCAGCGCGCGCTCGACGTGATCGTGAAGGCGAAGCCCGCCATCGGCTACCAGCGGCTCGACAGCGCCACCGACGTGGCCAAGATTTCAGTGATCGGCATCGGCATGCGCAGCCACGCCGGCGTCGCCGCTCAGGCGTTCCGGGCACTGGCCGAACGGGCGGTCAACATCCGCGCCATCACCACGTCGGAAATCAAATTTTCGCTGCTGATCGATGCCGCTTTCACCGAACTTGCGGTGCGCACGCTGCATTCGCTCTACGGCCTCGACCGCCCCGCGCCATAAGTCGCGGCGCTGCCGGAGCGGGCCCGAATCGGGGACGCGAATTGACCGCGATCCGATAACGATTCCAGACTGCGCTGGCCGCAAGAAAAGACACCACGAATCATCGTGGTTTTGCGGCGATCACGCTGCGCCGCACAATTTTTGCCGCCGTCATATCGCAGTCTTTGGCTTGCGGTTTGCATGCGGCATTCGATATAGGCTTAGGGTGATCGCCAGGCTCGGCCTCAGGCGAATTCCTCTTCGAACACGACCGGAGCGAGGCGGGCTAAGCTTCCGGTCCGGTCAGGAAGCCCGAGGGATCTCACGCCATGCGTGGCGCGCTCGGCGGTCCGCGCGTTTTGTTGCGCCGTCTCCGCGAAGTCATGGCGGAGCCGGTCAGCGCGCAGGAACGCCTCGACAAGATTGTGGTGCTGATCGCCGCCAACATGGTTGCGGAGGTCTGCTCCGTCTATGTGCTGCGCGTCGACACCACGCTCGAGCTCTATGCCACCGAAGGCCTTAACCGCGACGCGGTGCACAGCACCGTGCTGCGGTCCGACGAAGGCCTCGTCGGCCTCGTCGCGAGTCAGGCAAGCGCGATAAACCTGTCGAACGCCCAGGCGCATCCGGCCTACTCCTATCGTCCGGAAACCGGCGAAGAAATCTATCACTCGTTCCTCGGCGTGCCGGTGCTGCGCGCCGGCAATACGCTTGGCGTGCTGGTGGTCCAGAACCGCGCGCGCCGCACCTATTCCGAGGAAGAAGTCGAAGCGCTCCAGACCACCGCCATGGTGCTGGCGGAGATGATCGCGTCCGGCGAACTCTCGGCGCTGGCGCTGCCCGGTGCGGAGCCCGCGGCGCGGCGTTCGGTGCATCTGATCGGCAAGGCGCTCTCGGAAGGCATCGCGCTCGGCCACGTGGTGCTGCATGAGCCGCGCGTTGTGGTCACCAACTACATCGCCGACGACATCCCGAATGAACTGAAGCATCTGCAAAGCGCGATCGAGAAGCTGCGCACCCACCTCGACGAAATGCTCGAGCATGGCGACGTGGTCGAAAGCGGCGAGCACCGCGACGTGCTCGAAGCCTATCGCATGTTTGCTCACGACCGCGGCTGGGTGCACAAGCTGGAAGAAGCGGTGATGACCGGGCTCACCGCCGAGGCCGCGGTCGAGCGCGTCCAGTCGGACATCCGCGCGCGCATGCTGCGGCAGACCGACCCGTACCTGCGCGAACGGCTGCACGATCTCGACGATCTCGCCAACCGGCTGATGCGGCAGCTCACCGGCCGCGATCACGCGCCGTCGCGCGAAAATCTGCCGGACAATGCCATTCTGGTCGCCCGCTCGATGGGGCCTGCGGCGCTGCTCGATTACGACCGCAAGAAACTTCGCGGGCTGGTGCTGGAGGAAGGCGGGCCGCACTCGCACGTGGCGATCGTGGCGCGCGCCCTCGGCATTGCCGCGGTCGGCGACGTCGACAACGCGACCGGCCTTGCCGATACGGGCGACGCCATCGTCGTCGACGGCACCGTCGGCGACCTGCATCTGCGTCCGCTGCCGGACATGGAGGCCGCCTATGCCGAGCGCGTGCGGCTGCGCGCCCGGCGCCAGCAGCAGTATCAGGCGCTGCGCGACCTGCCGTGCGTGACCCGGGACGGCGAATCGCTGACGCTGATGATCAATGCCGGCCTGAGCGTCGATCTTCCGCACATCGCCGATACCGGCGCGGCCGGCATCGGCCTGTTCCGCACCGAACTGCAGTTCATGGTGGCGCCGAATTTCCCGCGGTCGAGCGAGCAGTACGCGCTCTACCGCAATGTGCTCGACAGCGCCGGCGACCGCCCGGTGACGTTCCGCACGCTGGATATCGGCGGCGACAAGGTGCTGCCGTACATGCGCAGCATCGAGGAGGAGAACCCGGCGCTCGGCTGGCGCGCGATCCGCCTCGGGCTTGACCGCCCCGCTTTGCTGCGCACGCAAATACGCGCGCTGCTGCGCGCGGCCGGCGGACGGGTGCTCAAGGTGATGTTTCCGATGATTTCTGTGGTTTCCGAATTCGATCAGGCGAGAGAGCTCGTCGAACACGAACTCACGCATCTGCGGAGGCATGGCCACAAGCTGCCGGACCAGGTCGAGGTCGGCAGCATGGTCGAAGTGCCGTCGCTGCTCTATCAGCTCGACGAACTGCTGGCGCGCGTCGATTTCCTGTCGGTCGGCTCCAACGACCTCGTGCAGTTTCTCTACGCTGTTGACCGCGGCAATCCGCGGGTCTCGAACCGCTTCGATCCGCTGTCGGCGCCGGTGTTGCGCGCGCTCAAGGACATCGCCGACAAATGCCGCGATCACGGCAAGCCGGTGACGCTGTGCGGCGAACTCGCGTCGCAGCCGATCGGCGCGCTGGCGCTGTCGGCGATCGGCTACCGCTCGCTGTCGCTGACGCCGTCGGCGATGGGTCCGGTCAAGGCGATGCTGCTTGATCTCGACTGCCGCAAGGCCGCGTCGTTTATCAATCCGCTGATCGACAAACCCGACGGCTCCATCTCGATCCGGGAACAGCTCCAGAAATTCGCCGCCGAAAGCGGCCTGCCGGTTTAAGCTCCCGATGTTGCCGGATCAAAAACTCGACGCGCTGGTCGGACGTCACGCCGCTTTGGAGCGCGAGCTGGCAAGCTCGCTCCCTGCCGAGACCTACGTCAAACTCTCGCGTGAACTCGCCGAACTCGTCCCGGTGGTGAATGCAGTGCAGTCCTATCGCGCGGCGCAGCGGGAGCTCGACGGGGTCTCGAGCCTGATCGACGATCCCGCGACCGACGCGGAGATGCGCTCCATTGCCGCCGCGGAACGGCCGCAGCTCGAAGCGCGCCGCGCCGCGCTCGAAGAGCTGCTGCGCCTTGCGCTCCTTCCCAAGGATGCGATGGACGAGCGCAACGTCATTCTGGAAATCCGCGCCGGCACCGGCGGCGACGAAGCAGCCCTGTTCGCCGGCGACCTGTTCCGCATGTACGAGCGCTACGCCGCCAGACAGGGCTGGAAGGTCGAAGTGATGACCATGAGCGAAGGCTCGATGGGCGGCTTCAAGGAAATCGTCGCCGAGATCCGCGGCCGCGGCGCGTTCGCCAAACTCAAATTCGAATCCGGCGTGCACCGCGTGCAGCGGGTCCCCAATACCGAGGCATCGGGGCGCATTCACACCTCGACCGCGACGGTCGCGGTGCTGCCGGAGGCGGAGGACGTCGATGTGCCGATCAACGACACCGACCTCAAGATCGATACGCTGCGCTCGAGCGGCGCCGGCGGCCAGCATGTCAACAAGACCGAATCGGCGGTGCGGATCACGCACCTTCCGACCGGCATCGTGGTGATGATGCAGGAGGACCGCTCGCAGCACCGCAACCGCGCGAAGGCCATGAACGTGCTGCGGACGCGGCTGTACGATTTCGAGCGTCAGAAACTCGACGCGGCGCGCGCTGCCGAGCGGCGCGGCCAGGTCGGCACCGGCGACCGCTCGGAGCGCATCCGCACCTACAATTTTCCGCAAGGCCGCCTGTCCGACCATCGCATCAATCTCACGCTCTACAAGCTGCCGCAGATTATGGAAGGCGAGGCGCTCGGCGAAGTGATCGACGCGCTGGTCGCCGAGCACCAGGCGGCGCAGCTTGCCGCCGAGAACGCGTGATGACGTTTGATGCCGGGGCCGCGCGGCCGCGGCGTGACGATGGCGCGGCGACGGCGACCATTGCTGCCGCCCGCCGGACGCTGGCCGATGATTTTCGGCGGAACGGCATCGAGTCGCCCGAACTCGATGCCCGCATCCTGATCGGACACGCGCTGTCGCTCGATCAGGCGGGCCTCGCCGCGGCAGGTTCGCGCCCGCTCGACGCGCGCCAGCAGGAAGCGATCGCGGCGGTAGCGCGGCGACGCCTCGCGCGTGAGCCGGTCGCGCGCATTGTCGGTCACAAGGAATTCTGGAGTCTCGATCTCGCGATCGACAGCACCACGCTGGTGCCGCGGCCGGAGACGGAAACGGTTGTCGAAGCCGCTCTCGCCGCGCTCGACGAAAGCGGCCCGCGAGCACGCGCGCTGCGTCTCGCCGATCTCGGGACCGGATCGGGCGCACTCCTGCTCGCTTTGCTCACCGAGTTGCCAGGAGCTTTCGGCGTCGGCACCGATATCAGTGCCGGCGCGCTGACGGTCGCGAGGGACAACGCCCGGCAACTCAAACTGTACCGCGCCGCTTTCGCTGCCTGCGACATGGCGGCGGCGCTCGGCGGGCCGTTCGATCTGATCGTTTCCAATCCGCCTTATGTAGCTTCCGCGGATATTGCAGCGCTCGATCCCGAGGTCCGCGAATTCGATCCACGGGATGCCCTCGATGGCGGACCCGACGGCCTCGATTTGTACCGCGCGATCGCACGGGCGGCGCCGGCCCTGCTCGCGCCCCGCGGGATCGTGGTTGTGGAACTCGGGGCCGGTCAGGCCGGGCCGGTCGCCGCTCTCTTCGCCGCGGGCGGGCTTCTGCCCTCTCCGCCACGTGCCGATCTTAACCGTGTGCCGCGTGCGCTCTCTGCAAGAATGCCAATCAGGTCATGATTAAGCTGCATTGACCCGAGACAAAAAAGCAGCAAGAAAGCACTTGGATTATCGGCCGGAACCTACTAGCTTGCATCAACGGAATCGGCCCGAGATATTGTGCGCGCCGCCTGAAATGCCCCGGAGCGGCCCTCCAGGAGGCACGGCAGCGAAAGCCGAGTGAAGCGAAAACCGGAACAGCGAACCCCGGATCAGACGGCAGACGAGATCGCAAGATTCAGACCGAGAAGTTCATCGGGTTGGCGCGTATTTGCAAGAATGACGCGCATCACGAAGGGTTCGCATTACCGCAGCGAAACCTGCGGTGAGGGCTGTATTACTGTGGTTTTTCGAGGTCGACAGGCGCCGCGCGGCAAAGGTCGATGACGGCGGCCGCCGCCATCGCCCGGCTGCTGCGATTTGCCGAAAGGCGATCGGCAATGCCGGCGCGGGCAACCGACGCGCACGAACCGTTGCGCGTCATGCATGAGGGTTAATGTGGCATCAGGCGGGTTGAAAGGGCGGCATTCGTGCCGTTTCAATTAAGGGGTTGGCGGAACAGCAAATCATGAGAAACGGGCAGAACAAGCGCATGCGCGGCAGAAACCGCAAGGGTGGGCACCACCAAAATCCATTGTCGCGTTCGTATGAGTCCAACGGGCCGGACATCAAAATTCGCGGCACCGCGTCTCACATCGCTGAAAAGTATGTTCAGCTGGCGCGCGATGCGCAGAGCTCCGGCGATCCGGTCGCGGCCGAGAACTACTATCAGCACGCGGAGCATTACTTCCGTCTGATCGCGGCGGCGCAGGAGCAGTTCCGCCAGACCCAGCCGTATTTTCAGGGCGGCGACCAGCGCGGCAACATGGCCGACGACGGCTACGACGACGACGGCGGCGACCAGCCTCCCGTCAGCGGCGAGCCGTTTGCGCCGCGCGAGCAGCAGCCGTTTTATCCGCGCGAGCAGCAACACCACCAGCCGCAGCAGCAGCACGTTCAGCCGCGCCAGCAGCATATTCCGGTGAACGACGAGGACGTCGAGCGACTGCCTTCGTTCATCACCGGCGGCGGGGGCCAGGCACAGCCGCAACAGGCGCAGAGCCCGAACGGACCTAACGGTCAGAACACGCCGAACGGGCAGAATGGATCGAACGGCTTCGACGGGTCGGCGGACCGGTTCCCGCTGCACCGCAGGCGACGCCGGCATCGCGGCCCGCGCGATCACGCACCGCCGGGCGAGGGCGATGCCCAGCCGTCGGGCCCACGCGCCGCCGACGACTGACGGCCTTTAAACAAGGATCCTGTAAACAGGGATTCCTCCAAGCCGAGATTCTGCAAACGTGGATTCCTGCAAACAGGGATCAAACAGGGATAACGTAATCCCGCGCGGCGGTTGGGCCGCGGAGACTGGCCGTGCTTAAGGCCAGGGGCGGCGGCGTCTTCCGCCGGCGAGCCGCATCAGCAGCCAGACCGGCACCACGATGACGGCGCCGAGCAGGAAGTAGCGCCACAACCAGCGTACGAGATCGAAGCCCATCGTCCAGATTCCGGCGATGATCCGGCGCGCCGACGCGACGATATTCCAGGGATCGAGCCCAATCGCGGCGAGGATCACGCCCACCACGATCGACACCAGAATCAGCCGGACAATCACGCCCAGCGGCGGACCGCCGAAGAAGCGGTGAATGCGGTCGTGAGAGACGCCGGGGACCCGGTTTTCAGCCATCGCAATCTCCGTCGGCGCCCACTTTCCGGGTTGCTGCCCGCCGCGCCGGAGCCAACTTAAGCCCCGCCGAAAGCAACAACGAAACCGGCAGCGCGAATGAAGGCGTAACTGCCATGCCTCGCAGGGTATCCGAAACCGTTGCCTCGGCTTCGCAAGTGGCGCTAAGTTGCGGCCGCCCGGCGAGCTGTATCGGGCATCCTGAAGGATATTTCATGGCCACCATCGAGGACCGCGCGCCGGCTGCGAAAGCAGCCCTCAACGACGATATCGGTGAGGAAACCCGACTCAGCCTTTACCGCACGCAGGTCGTCATCCGCGAGGCCGAGCAGCGCGCGTACGATCTGTTCCTCCAGAACCTCGTGAAAGGCACGAGCCACCTTTCGCTCGGCCAGGAGGCGGTCGCTGCCGGTTTCGCCACAGCGATGCGTCCCGGCGATCTTTCGTTCTGCACTTATCGCGGCCACGCGCACACGCTGGCGCGCGGCGTACCGGTCGAAAAGGTTCTGGGCGAACTGATGCAGCGCGATATCGGCCTGATGCGCGGCAAGGGCGGTTCGATGCATCTGACCTCGGTCGACCACGGCGTGATGGGCTCCTATGCGATCATCGGCGCGCATCTGCCGATCGCATGCGGGGCGGCATGGCGCGCACAATACAAGGGCGCCAAGGACGTCTCGGTCTGCTTCTTCGGCGACGGCACCACCAATATCGGCGCGTTCCACGAAGCGCTGAACTTTGCCGCGGTGTGGAAGCTGCCGGTGGTGTTCGTGTGCGAGAACAACCTCTACATGGAATACACGCCGATCGCCGATGTCACCGCCGTCGAGCATCCGGCCGCCGACCGCGCGTCGGCCTACGGGCTGCCGCGCATTATCGTCGACGGCAACGACGCCGACGCGGTCTATCGCAGCGCGATGGCGGCTTACGACAAGGCGCGCTCGGGCCAGGGCCCGTCGCTGATCGAGTGCATGACTTACCGCTACAGCGGGCATTCCCGCGCCGATCCGGCCAAATACCGGCCCGAAGGCGAACTGGAACGGTGGAAAGAGCGCGATCCGATCAAGATCTATCGCGAGCGGCTCAAGCAGTTCGGCATTGCCGACAACCTCGTCAAACAAATCGACGAGGACGTCAAACGCGTGGTCGACGAAGCAACCGAGGCCTGCAAGGCGGCGCCCCCGCCCTCGCTCGATATTCTGACCACCGACGTCTATGCCGACGGAGGCTTCGCATGGCGGAACTGAGCTATCGCGACGCGGTGATCCGCGGCATCGCGCAGGAAATGACGCGCGACCCGGACGTGGTGTTCCTCGGCGAGGACATCGCCAAGGCCGGCGGCGTGTTCAAGGCCACGGTCGGGCTGTTCGAACAGTTCGGTCCCGCGCGCGTGCGCGACACGCCGATTTCGGAGCAGGCGATTCTCGGCGCCGCGATGGGCGCTGCGATGACCGGCCTCAAGCCGATCGCCGAGATCATGTTCTCGGACTTCATCGCGGTCTGCTTCGACTACATCGCCAACGAATTTCCGAAGAGCCGCTACATGACGAACGGGCAGGTCAAGGTGCCGCTCGTCGTTCGCACCGGCAACGGTGGCGGCGCGCGCTTCGGCGCACAGCATTCGCAGAGCGTCGAGAACTGGTGCATGATGATACCCGGCCTCAAGGTCGTGGCGCCCTCAACCCCGCTCGACGTGATCGGCCTGCTCGCCGCTTCGGTGCGCGATCCGGACCCGGTGATTTTTCTCGAGCATAAATCGCTTTACGCCACCAAAGGCGAAGTGCCGGACGGCGAGATCGTCGACACGCTCGGCACCGCCAAGATCGTGCGGCCCGGCAAGGACGCCACCATTCTCGCGCTGGCGCTGATGGTGCCGCGCGCGATCGCGGCGGCCGAGAAGCTGAAAAGCGAGCACGGCATCGACTGCGAAGTGGTGGACGTACGCTCGCTGGTGCCGCTCGACACGCAGACCATTCTCGGCTCGGTCGGGCGCACGCACCGGCTGTTCACCGTGGAGGAAAATCCGCGGCTGTGCGGCTGGGGCGCCGAGCTGGTGTCGATCGTCGCCGACGAGGCGTTCTACGATCTCGACGGCCCGCCGGTCCGCATCACCACCCCGCACATTCCGCTGCCCGCCGCAGACATTCTTGAAGACCTCGCGCTGCCCAGCGTCGATCGCATTGCCGAGCGGGTGCGGCGCAGCCTTAACAGCTGAACAGGAGGAAGCGATGGCCGACGAACCGACTCGCGAAAACCCGAGCGGACCGATCGGCACCCAGGTCGTGTTTGAAAACGACCAGGTGCGGGTATGGGACATGCAGGTGCCGGCCGGCGGCAAGAAGGCGTGGCATCACCACAAGCTGGATTACGTCATCATCAACGTCACCGGCGGCAAGATCGAGCTTGAGAATGTCGACGGCCACTCCATCATCGCCGACGACAAGGTCGGCGGCGTGATCTGGCGGAACGCCGGCGAGAAGCACGAACTGCGCAACCTCAGTGGCGGGACCTATCAGAACATTCTGGTCGAGCTGAAAAACGGCCACAAATAACCGTCGCGGTGCGCGGGGCCGGCGAAACCGTCGGCGCCTTCGGACAGACGTTTAGCGCCAACAATGAGTGCCAGAGCATGAGCGCGATGTACGACAATCTGCTCGCCAACGTTCCGACCGATCTGTGGATCGGCGGCAAATGGCGCAAATCCTCCGACGGCGTCCGGTTCGACGTGATCGATCCGGCGACCGAGAACAAGGTCGCATCGGTGGCGAGCGCCACGGTCGAGGACGCCAAAGCGGCGCTCGACGCCGCCAGCGCGGCGTTTCCGGCCTGGGCCGCGAAGAAGCCCCGCGAGCGCGGCGAAATCCTGCGCAAGGCGTTCGAACTGATCATGCGCGACGCCGAGCGGCTGGCGAAGCTCATCACCATCGAGAACGGCAAGGCGCTGTCGGATTCGCGCGGCGAGGTCGCCTATTCCGCGGAATTTTTCCGCTGGTTCGCCGAAGAGGCGGTGCGCAATATCGGCCAGAATTCGGTCGCGCCGGCGACCGGCGCGCGTATCCTGGTGCATCACAAGCCTGCCGGCGTCGCCGTGCTGGTCACGCCGTGGAATTTCCCGGCGGCGATGGCGACCCGCAAGATCGGCCCGGCGCTCGCCGCGGGCTGCTCTGTTGTGCTCAAGCCCGCGTCCGACACGCCGCTGACCATGCTGGCGCTGATGCCGATCCTCGAAGAAGCCGGCGTGCCGGCCGGCGTGGTCAATGTCATTCCCTCGCGCTCCTCCGGCAAGGTGGTCGGCGCGATGCTGCACGATCCGCGCGTTCGCGTGGTGTCGTTCACCGGCTCGACCGAAGTCGGGCGCAAGCTGCTGCATGAAGCTGCCGACAACGTGATCCGCCCGGCGATGGAGCTGGGTGGCAACGCCCCCTTCATCGTGTTCGACGACGCCGACGTCGACGCGGCGATCGACGGCGCCATGATCGCCAAGATGCGCAACATGGGCGAGGCCTGCACCGCCGCGAACCGCTTCTACGTCCATGAGAAAGTACACGACGAGTTCGCCAAAAAGCTCACCGCCAAAATGTCCGGCCTGAAAATGGGCAACGGGCTGGACGACGGCGTGGCGCTCGGACCGCTGGTCAACAAGGAAGGCCGCGACAAGGTGATCGAACTGGTCGACGACGCCGTGAAGAAGGGCGCCAAAGTGCTGACCGGCGGCAAGACGCCGGAAGGACCCGGATTTTTCTATCCGGCAACGGTGCTGTCGAACGTCCCCGACGACGCCCTGATGCTCAACGACGAGATTTTCGGCCCGGTCGCGTCACTGCAGACCTTCAAGTCCGAGGACGAGGTCATCACGCGCGCCAACCATACCGAATACGGCCTCGTCGCGTACCTCTACACCAAAGACCTGAGCAAGGGCCTGCGCGTGTCGGAGAAGCTCGATTTCGGCATGATCGGGCTCAATCGCGGCATCGTCTCCGATCCCGCCGCGCCGTTCGGCGGCATGAAGCAGTCCGGCCTCGGCCGCGAAGGCGGGCACGAGGGGCTGATGGAGTTTTTGGACACCCAGTACATTTCGGTGACGTGGTAATCGCGTCACCTCATCCCGCCCGCGGGTGACGGATCAAGGTCGGACATTCGATGAATATTATCATGCCGCAGCTCGGCGAAACCGTCGCCGAGGGGAAAATCACCAAATGGTTCAAATCGGCCGGCGACGTGGTGAAGCCGGGCGACAATCTGTTCGAGATTGAAACCGACAAGGTGTCGGTGGAGGTGCCGGCGACGGAAGCCGGCGTGCTGAGTGAAATCCGCGTCGCCGAAGGCGAGATCGTTCCGGTGGGCGCGATCGTCGCCGTGATCGGCGGCGAGGCTGGTGCCGCAGGCGCGCCCGCCGAAACGGCGAAACCGGCAGCGGCGGCAGCGCCTGCGCCCAGGACGCCTGCGCCGAAGGCGCCTGCCCCGGCCGCCATGGCGGCCACCGAGCGCGCGCCCGCTCCAAATCCGCAGCAGCCGGTCAAGCTCGATCCGTTCTTCGAGGTCCGTACCCCCGATCGTAATTTCGGCCCGGCGAAGCTTACCGGCGGCATCAGCGTTACGCCGCTGGCGCGGCGGCTGGCGACCGAAGCCGGCATCGACCTGTCTCATCTGCGCGGCTCCGGCCCGCACGGCCGCATCGTCGCGCGCGACGTGGAAAGTGCGCCGCAAGCCGCAGCACGCGGGACATCCGGCCCGTTCGCCGAGGCTCCTGGCGCCGACCAGGTAAAAGCGCTTTACGACCCCGCGGGCTACGAGGAAATCCCGCTCGACGGCATGCGCAAAACCATCGCCGCGCGGCTGGCGCAGGCCAAGCAGACCATTCCGCATTTCTATCTCACCGCCGATTTCGCCATCGACCGGCTCGTCGCGGTGCGGGAGGAGGCCAATCTCAGCGCGCCGAAAGACCGCGACGGCAATCCGGCGTTCAAGCTCTCGCTCAACGATTTCATCATCCGCGCGCTGGCGCTGGCGTTGCAGCGCGTACCTGCGGCCAATGCGGCCTGGGCCGGCGACCGCATCCTGCGGCTGCGTCATTCCGATATCGGCGTCGCCGTGGCGCTCGAGGGCGGCCTGATCGCGCCGATCATCCGCAACGCCGAGACGAAATCGCTCACCGCGATTTCCGCGGAGATGAAGGACCTCGCGGCGCGTGCGCGCGACCGGAAACTCAAACCCTCGGACTATCAGGGCGGCTCGTCGGCGATTTCCAATCTCGGCATGTACGGCGTCCGCGAGTTCTCGGCGATCATCAACCCGCCGCAGTCCACCATTCTCGCGGTCGGCGCCGCGCGCCGCCAGGCAGTTGAAAAGCCCGACGGCGGCGTCGCGTTCGCGGGCTTCATGACGGCGACGCTGTCGTGCGACCATCGCGTGGTGGACGGCGCGCTCGGCGCCGAACTGCTGGCGGCGATCAAGGCGCTGATCGAGACGCCAGTGACCATGCTGGTCTAGCGCCGGCGAACCGGGAGGCTTGCGTGCCGGCCGGCAAATCCGAAATCCTTTTGATCGGGCCGCTGCGGCCGGTGCTCGCCGAAGGGTTCGCGGGCTTCACCGTTCTTCCGCTTGCGGACACCGACGACCGCGACACTTTTTTCCCTTCAGTCGCAGGCGTGCGTGCGCTCGCCGTGAGCGCCCCGATCCAGCCGGTCAACGACGCGCTGTTCGCGCGGCTTCCGAAGCTTGAAATCGTCGCGAGTTTCGGCGTCGGCTACGATCACATCGACGCCCGCGCCGCCGCGGCGCGCGGCATCGTGGTCACGCATACCCCGGACGTGCTGACCGAAGAGGTCGCCGATACAGCGATCGGACTGCTGCTCTGCACCGTGCGCGAGTTGCCGCAGGCCGAGCGTTACCTCCGCGCCGGACACTGGCTCGAGGCGAACTATCCGCTAAGCCGCGCGACGCTGCGCAACCGCACCGTGGGGCTGGTCGGCATGGGCCGCATCGGCCTCGCCATCGCCAAGCGGCTCGATGCGTTCGGCGTGCCGGTGGTCTATCACACCCGCAACCCGCGCGCGGACGTGGGTTATCGCCACTATCCGAAGCTGATCGAGATGGCGCGCGCTGTGGACACGCTGATCGTGATCGTGCCGGGCGGTGATGCGACCCGCAATATGATCGATGCCGGCATTCTTGAAGCGCTCGGTCCCGACGGCATCCTTGTCAACGTCGCCCGTGGCTCGGTGATCGACGAGACGGCGCTCATCGAAGCGTTGCGCGAGCGGAAAATTCTGGGCGCGGGGCTCGACGTGTTCGTCAACGAGCCGCAGGTGCCGCCGGAATTGCTGACAATGGACAATGCGGTGCTGCTTCCGCATCTCGGCTCGGCGTCGGTCCATACGCGCACAAAGATGGACCGGCTGCTGGTCGACAACATCCTCGCATGGGCCACAGACCGGCCGCCGCTGACGCCGGTACCGGAAACCCCCTGGACCGGATGGCACTCCTGGCCGTAAACCGGAAAAGAAAGATAAAGAAATAAAGACCCGCCGCTCCTTCCCGCCACAACCGAAACGAACGCGATCACTCCGCGGCGATGCGCACTTCGGGAGCGGCGGCGCGAACGTCGGCTTCGACGTGGTCTTCGAACTGGACGAAGTTCTTCTGGAACATGTCCACCAGCTTGCGCGCGGTCTGATCGAATTCGAGCTTGTTCTGCCAGGTTTTCTGCGGATAGAGCAGATGCGGCTCGACGCCGTTGAGCTGCGTCGGCACCGCGAAGCCGAAATACGGATCGGTGCGGAATCTCGCGTTCTTGAGCGAGCCGTCGAGGGCTGCGGTAAGAAGCGTGCGCGTCACCTTGATCGGCATGCGGCGGCCGACACCGTAGATGCCGCCGGTCCAGCCGGTATTCACCAGCCAGCAGTCGACGCCATGCGCGCTGATCAGTTCGCGCAGCAGGTTGCCGTAGACCGACGGATGCCGGGGCAGGAACGGTGCGCCGAAGCAGGTGGAGAATTCCGGCTGCACGCCGACCAGGCCCTTCTCGGTGCCGGCGACCTTGGCGGTATAGCCGGAGAGGAAGTGGTACATCGCCTGCGCCGGCGTCAGTTTGGCGATCGGCGGCATGACGCCGAAGGCATCGGCGGTCAGAAGCACGATGTTGGTCGGCATGCCGGCACGGCCGGTGCGCGACGCATTCGGAATGAATTCCAGCGGATAGGCTGCGCGGGTATTTTCGGTCTTCGACTCGTCGTCGAAATCGCACACGCGGGTTTCCGGATCGAACACCACGTTTTCCAGCACGGTGCCGAACCGTTTGGTGGTCGCGTAAATCTCCGGCTCCGCCTCGGCGGAAAGCTTGATGCACTTTGCGTAGCAGCCGCCTTCGAAGTTGAAGACGCCCTGCGGGCCCCAGCCATGCTCGTCGTCGCCGATCAGGGTACGTTTGGGATCGGCCGACAGCGTTGTCTTGCCGGTGCCCGAGAGGCCGAAGAACAGCGCGACGTCGCCGCCTGGCCCGACATTCGCCGAGCAGTGCATCGGCATCACGCTCTCGGCGGGAAGATAATAGTTGAGCGTGGTGAAGACCGACTTCTTCATCTCGCCGGCATAGGACGTGCCGCCGATCAGAATGATGCGCCGCGTGAAGTCGAGCGCGATCACGGTTTCGGTACGAACGCCATGCCGCTTGGGATCGGCCTTGAACGACGGCAGCGACAGGATGGTGAAGTCCGGTACGTAATGCGAAAGCTCGGAGTGATCCGGTCTTATCAGCAGCGCCCGGATGAACATCGAATGCCAGGCGAGCTCGTTATAAACTCTGGTCCTGATCCGGTAGCGCGGATCGGCGCCCCCATAGAGATCCTGGGCAAACAGCGTCTTGCCGCGGGCGTGGGCGATAAAATCGTCAAACAGCAACTGAAACTGCTCTGACGTCAGGCGGCCGTTTTTCTCCCACCAGACCGATTTCTCGGTCTGGGCGTCAGCGACCACGAATTTGTCTTTAGGGCTGCGGCCGGTGTGAACGCCGGTCTCAGCGCAGAACGCGCCGCCCTGCACCAGATTGCCTTCGCCGGCGGCGATCGCGTGCTCAACCAGCGCAGCATCCGGCAGATTCCAGTAAACGGCGGCAAGGTCTTTCAGACCGAATTCGTCAGCGCCATGGGCGCTATTTCGCAGACCCGTTTCCTTCACCCTCGCCTCCGCCACTCGCCCGACTTGTTCGCCGGCCCTTGCTGCGCCCCGAGCGGGGGGCGCGTGACCCTATATCGGGCATCCTCGCCACTGCCAAGCCGGGTTCCCGCTTCAACCCTAACCAGGATAACATCCGGCGCGTTCCTTTGCAGCGCACCAGTGTGACACTGCCCAAAAACCCGCAAGAGTCCAGGAACCGAAAAATCCACGGCCCACAATCCTGGAGCCCGTCGTTGCCGCCTATCCGGCACGGGCCCTGACAGCCAATTCCACCAGCACGGCCCGCAGCCGTCCAGTATCGATCACGCGCTCGGGAAAGGGTAAACGCAGGGTGGTGTCGCCGAGCGCAAGATCGAGCCCTTCCGGATCGAGCCCGGTCACCCGCCAGGCTCCTCCCGGTTCGGCGCCAAGCAGCGCGCTTGCGTAGAGCGAGACGGCATCGGCGTGGTCGTCGTTCATATGCTCGACCGCACGCGCTTCAGCATCGATCAGCGCTTCGGCGCCCGACGTGTCGGCAATAATGTCGGCTGCGGCAAGATCGGCCGCCCGCGCGAACCCCGCGTTCAGATGTGCGGACGCGACTTCAAGCCGCCAGAACGAAAAATCGGCAAAGCCGGCATACAGCGCGGATTTCGGGTGACGCATCAGGAAGCGCCGGCGCGCGCGGGCCTCCGCCGGATCATCGCGCCCAAGCGGGGCGAAAGCGCCGAGCACCGTCAGCCGCGGATGGGCGAGCGGATCGCCGCGTCCGATCGAAGCCAGCAGCACCGACGCGCGGCGGTCCTTTTCCAGATTGGCGGTGTGGGTCGCGAGCCGCGAGATCAGGATCAGCGGCGAGCCGTCGGCGTCGGTTGCGACGTTAACCAGTGAAGCGAACGGGTGGCCGGTATTGCGGTCAATGGTCGCAAGCGTTCCCGCCCGTATCGTCCGCAACAGGGCTTTTGCTGCTGCACGGGGATCGAAGTCGGGTGCGGGGGCGTTCTCGGGCAGCCGATCCGGCATCGCTCCGGGCAGCGGAGCTGCTCCGAGGGCATCGTTCATACTACTCTCCGGAGCGAAAAGCGCAGTAATTGCCGCGATTTCGCCTTGTCTCGTCACACTTCCGCCCCCACATAGGTTTTCAAAGGCTACGGGGCCGGGGCTTCTCATGCTTGCGGCCGACTCATGCTAGAAGGCCGCCATGCCCACCATTGCTCTCGTCGATGACGATCGCAATATCCTGACTTCGGTGTCGATTGCACTCGAGGCCGAGGGTTACCGCATCACCACCTATACCGACGGCGCCTCGGCGCTCGACGGTTTCAAGACGGCACTCCCCGATCTCGCCATTCTCGATATCAAGATGCCGCGCATGGACGGCATGGAGACGCTGCGGCGGCTGCGGCAGAAGTCCGATCTGCCGGTGATTTTCCTCACCTCCAAGGACGAGGAAATAGACGAATTGTTCGGCCTCAAGATGGGCGCCGACGATTTCATCCGTAAACCGTTTTCGCAGCGGCTGCTGGTCGAGCGCGTCAAGGCCGTGCTGCGCCGGGTTTCGCCGAAGGACGGCGCCGCGCCGAAGGAAGCCGACAGCAAGGTTCTGGAACGCGGCCTGCTGCGCATGGATCCGGAACGGCATACCTGCACCTGGAAGAACGAGCCGGTGACGCTGACGGTCACCGAATTTCTCATCCTGCACGCGCTCGCGAGCCGGCCCGGCGTGGTCAAAAGCCGCAATGCCCTGATGGATGCCGCCTACGACGATCAGGTCTATGTCGACGACCGCACCATCGACAGCCACATCAAGCGGCTGCGCAAGAAGTTCAAGGCAAGCGATTCCGAATTCGACATGATCGAGACGCTGTATGGCGTGGGCTATCGTTTCAAGGAATAAGCGCCGGGCTTTTGCGGTTCCGGCAGAGACCTGCCGGTGCTCATCAACGAGCCTGCTGGGGAATCGTCAGGAACCTGCGCGGTCGTGGCAGGTTCGAGCGGCGGATTTGCAGATGTGATCCGTGTCCCCTGACCGGGACGGCTCCGGTGCGGTAATAATGGTGTCCGCCCCTTGCCACATGGGTGGGGGCTGACAGAAACCCCGGCAGACGACGTGCTCGATCGAACCGCAGACATCGATGACGACGGGGCGTCCCCCTCGGCTTCGGGCGAAGCCCGGAACGAGGCCCCGCCCGCTGACAGCGCCGGGCGCGGGCGGCTCGGCATCGTCGGCGCGGGACTGCGGCGCTTCTGGCAGTTTTTCGTCACTCAGGGCTTCTCCAGCCTCACCCGCCGCATCGTGTTCCTTAACGTCGCCGGACTGCTGGCGCTGTCGATCGGCATCACGTTCCTTTCGCAGTTCCGCGCCGGCCTGATCGACGCGCGCGTCCAGAGTCTGCTGGTCCAGGGACAGATCATCGCCGGCGCGATCGCGGCGTCGGCCACCGTCGAAACCGATTCATCGATCACGATCGATCCCGACAAGCTGCTCGAGCTGCACCCGGGCGAAAGCTACGGCCCGTCCGAAGACGCTCTCAGCGGAATCGACTTCCCGATCAATCCGGAGCGCGTGGCACCGGTGTTGCGGCGACTGGTTTCGCCGACCAAAACGCGGGCGCGTATCTACGACCGGGACGGCGTGCTGCTGGTCGACAGCCGGAACCTGTTCGGTCGCGGCGACGTGCTGCGCTTCGACCTTCCGGCGCCGAATGCCGAGAAACCGGGCCTGTTCGAGCGTGGCTACACGGCCGTTCGCCGATGGCTGGGACGCGGCGACCTGCCGCTTTATCGCGAACTCGGCGCCGGCAACGGCCGCGGCTATCCCGAGGTGGCGCAGGCGCTGAACGGCCAGAACGCCAGCGAAGTCCGCGTCAATGACCGCGGCGACGTGATCGTGTCGGTGGCGGTGCCGGTGCAGCGTTTCCGCGCGGTGCGCGGCGCCCTGATGCTTTCGACCCAGGGGGCGGACATCGACGAAATGGTGGAAGCCGAGCGGCTCGCCATTCTTAAAGTCTTTCTGGTCGCCGCAGGCGTCATGGTCGTGCTCTCGATCCTGCTGGCCGGCACGATCGCCGAGCCGGTGCGCCGGCTGGCGGACGCGGCGGAAAGCGTGCGCCGGCGCATTCGCACGCGCGTGGAAATTCCCGATTTCACCAAACGGCGCGACGAGATCGGGCATCTTTCCGGAACGCTGCGCGACATGACCAACGCGCTCTACAGCCGCATCGAGGCGATCGAAAGCTTCGCGGCCGACGTTGCGCACGAACTGAAAAATCCGCTGACCTCGCTGCGTTCGGCGGTGGAAACGCTGCCGGTCGCACGAACCGAGGACAGCCGGGCGCGCCTGCTGAGCATCATCCAGCACGATGTCAAACGCCTGGACCGCCTGATCTCGGATATTTCCGACGCAAGCCGCCTCGATGCCGAACTTCAGCGCCAGGAAGCAGCCCCGGTCGATCTGACGAGGCTCCTCAACACGCTGGTCGCGGGCGCCAATGAGGTGAAGCGCGACGACGGCGTGAAGGTTACGCTGAAGTTCGAAGGCGGCGGCGGACGCGCCCTATCAGGTGCCCGGCCGCAATTCCCGTCTCGGCCAGGTGGTCGACAATCTGATCGAGAACGCGCGCTCGTTCTCGCCGCCCGGCGGAACGGTGCGCGTCGCCTGCCGGCGGGTCAAAAACAGCATCGAGATTTCCGTTGATGACGACGGGCCGGGCGTGCGGCCCGACGCGTTCGAAAAGATCTTCGAGCGGTTTTACACCGATCGTCCGCACCAGGGCTTCGGGCAAAATTCCGGTCTCGGCCTGTCGATCTCCAAACAGATTGTCGATGCGCACGGCGGCACCATCACGGTCGAGAACCGGCCCGGGCCGCCTGACGCCGACGGAGAGCCGACCTTCGCCGGCGCCCGCTTTGTTGTGCGCCTGCCGGCGATGTGATGACACCGACGGTCCACGCCTCCGCCGTCCTTGTCGGCACGCGCGCGGTGCTGATCCGCGGACCTTCAGGCTCCGGAAAATCGCGGCTTGTTCTTGATCTTCTAGACGCCGCCCGGCGGGGTTCGCTCGATTTCGCCCGGCTGGTCGGCGACGATCGCGTCCACCTGGAGACCGCCGGCGGCCGGCTGCTGGTGCGCCCGGCGCCTGGTCTGGCCGGAATAATCGAGGTGCGCGGGGCGGGGCTGTTGCGGCTCGCGCATGAACCGGTGGCGGTGGTCGGAATGGTGACGGACCTCGCCGTCGAAGACGCCGCGCGGCTGCCGGACGTGTCTCAGCGGCAGACCCGGATCGAGGGTATTTCCTTGCCGCGGCTTGCGGTCGCACAGTGCGCCGAGGCCTTGCCCGCGCTGCTCGCCCTCATCAAATCATTGGAAGATAACTGGATTTAGCGGGCGCCCACGGTCGCCTGCAGCCGGTTCCGGCGTTGTGGCAGCAGGACTGCCGCGCCGGCGTTTGGTTGGAAATTGGTAACCCTAACGGCCGTAGATTGCCGGTGCGCGCAGTTTGGCAGGGCGCGCCGCTCTGATCATGCCCTGGCGGAAACCACAAATCAACGATCTACCGCAATGCAACAGGCGTCGGAATCAAGCGAAAATGCATCTTGCGCTTGGGCTTCGGATGGTCAACATGAGCACCCTTTCGTGCGGTGCAACCGGGACGCGCCCGCGGGGTGTTTTATGATCGGTGTTGTGCTGGTGACGCACGGACGGCTGGCTGTCGAGTTCCGTGCGGCGTTGGAGCACGTGGTTGGACCGCAAGGCCAGATCGAAGCGGTAACCATAGGTCCCGACGACGACGTCGAAGAGCGCCGCAAGGACATCATCGAGGCGGTCAAACGCGTCGATAGCGGCGATGGCGTCGCCATACTCACCGACATGTTCGGGGGCACGCCGTCGAACCTCGCCATCTCGGTCATGAGCCGGCCGAAGGTCGAAGTGCTGGCCGGGATCAACCTGCCGATGCTCGTCAAGCTCGCCAAGGTCCGCGACGAATATCCGCTGGCCGAGGCGGTCGCCGCCGCTCAGGACGCCGGGCGAAAGTACGTGACCATCGCCAGCCGGGTGCTCAGCGGCAAATGAGCACGACGGCGCCAGGCACCGGAGACGCCGCGGCGGCAGAACCGCTCAGCGAAGGTGCCGTGGCCCGCAAGCTCACGATCTGCAACCGCAAGGGACTGCACGCCCGCGCTTCCGCGAAATTCGTTCAGACGGTGGAAAAATTCGACGCCGATGTCAGAGTTTCGCGCGGCAGCGAGAGCGTCGGCGGCACCTCGATCATGGGCCTGATGATGCTGGCCGCCTCGCCCGGCACCTGCATCAGCATCGAGGCGACCGGACCCCAGGCCGCCGAAGTCATCGAGGCATTGGCGTCGCTGGTTGAAACGCGGTTCGGCGAAGAAGATTGATCCGTAAACGCGCGACGTAGTTCTCAGCCGGCGCCTGCCGGCCGCTGCTTCGCCGCCGCTTTCAGATCCGCAACGAAGCTCCTGTACGCCGCGCGGCGTTCGTCATCGTCCTTGATGCGCAGCAGCGCAGACGGATGGACGGTGACGATTAATTGCGTGCCGTCCGCGAGAGCGATCGGCTGGCCGCGCACCTTGCCGATAGTCACCGTGCTCCCGGTGAGGCTGCGCGCCGCGCTCACGCCCAGTGCAACGATGATCGACGGCCTGACCAGCGTTCGTTCGGCGTCGAGCCAGACCCGGCAGCGTTCGATCTCGTAATTGTTGGGACGCTTGTGCAGGCGGCGCTTGCCGCGCATCTCGTGCTTGAAATGCTTGACCGCGTTGGTGACGAAGGTTTGCTCGCGCGCGATGCCGGCGTCGCGCAGCGCCTCGTCCAGAACGCGGCCGGCGGGCCCGACAAACGGTTTGCCGGCTAAATCTTCCCTGTCGCCCGGCTGCTCTCCGACAAGCATAAAGGCGGCGTGGTCCGGGCCTTCGCCAGGCACCGCTTGGGTGGCGTCGCGATAGAGCGGGCATCGGGTACAGGCCTGCTCGGCAGCAGCGAGGCCGCGCAGGGATTTGACAGGTTCTGCCGTGGCGGGCACTTCGAGCCTCCGGGGACCCCCGCGTCCGGGTCTACGCGGCGGCCCGGAATTGGTTCGCGCCGCCCGCAAATTTTTCCCTTCCCGCTCAGAACGGAATGGTCACGCCAACTCTCGGTATCGCCGTGACGATCCAGCCCAGCACCAGATTCAGTTTATCCCTGGGATTGATCGGGGCGGTGTCATGCGCGAACGTCGAGGGCAGCAGCCGGGTCGCGTGAAGGATCAGGAAGATGCAGACGGCCCAGCTCGAGACCCAGCGTGAATAATCGTAGACGACGATGAAGATCACGACGTAGCCGAACGTGACCGCGCAGAGCGCTCCGATCGTGGCACGCCGGAGCATGCGTGTCGGCAGCGCGGCGATCAGGGATGCGAAATAGCGCGCCACCGGATAGTGCAGGCCGATCAACACCGCATAGACCGGCATGCGGATGACGTTCATGCCGAAGTGGTCCCAGGTCGACTGAATCTCCTGGCCGAGGGTCGAGTACCACATCCACACCGGATACGCTTCCTCCGGATTGGTCGCGCGGGATCTGGCGTATTCGATGAACACCTCGGGCGGCACCGGCACCTGCCCGAAGAGTGCGGTCGCGACGAACACCGCCACCAGCACGGCGGCAAGCACGAAGCCGTAGACGAGCCTGCCGGCCGTGAAGCCGCCGGCCACGCCGTAGCGGACGAACACGATGAAGCCGATGGTCGGCAGATACAGCAAAAAATGCAGATGGTGAATCAGGATCAGGCAGACGCATCCGGCGGCGATGATTGCCGGATAAATCACGCCCGCCGGCATGAGCAGCGCGACGAAAGCCCAGAGGCAGCCGTAAATATCGAAATGCCCGATTGAAACCGCGAAGTTGCGGAGGAAAAACGGCGAGCCGAACATGAAAACAAACAGCGGAAAGTTCTTCGCTTCGAAGCCGAATACTTTCCGGAATGCCAAAACGTACAGCAGGCCGGTGACGACCCAGGCCGAGCAGCCGATCGCATAGACGTACCAGAGCGGAACCGCGTCGGTGAACAGCGACACCACGGCGCCGACGAAGGCGCGCCGGATGAACCCGAAGTGATACGTCACCAGCAGATGCATGTACGGCGCGTGGCGCGGCGAATCCAGGAACACCGTGAAAGCCATCACCGCGATGCCGACGACGCAGTCGGCCGCCAGCATCCATCGCCATGGCCGGTTTGCCGCGCCGCCAGCAAATCCGGGCTTATTCGGGTGGCTGCTCAGGGCGGGCATTAACGGGGTTCAATATTCATCCGGATGACACAGGACCAGCCTCAATATCCGCATTGCGGGCGGGCTGCAAAGCACCCGGCCTCGTCGGGGTGGCGACCTGCTGGAAGTTTTTATCGTGCAGCCGCAAAGCTTTGTCGGGTTTTCGTGCCGTGAGGTAGACATAAAGGAATCTTTATGTCTTTAGTGCCGCGCGCCGACCGGCCCTGCCGGAGCGCAAACGTGCGCCTTCGGGGACCGGCCAGCGCCCATCGCCAAAAAGCCCCGACCGCCGCGTTCCAACGGACCGCCAAGGAGCGTCAAAGGATCGTCATGAGCACCTCGACCAAAAAAGCTGCGCACCCCGATTACGTCGTCAAGGACATCGGTCTCGCCGAATGGGGCCAAAAGGAACTCTCCATCGCCGAAACCGAAATGCCCGGCCTGATGGCGACCCGCGAGGAATACGGCCCCGAGCAGCCGCTGCGCGGGGCCCGGATCGCCGGTTCCCTGCACATGACCATTCAGACCGCCGTGCTGATCGACACGCTCAAGGCGCTCGGCGCCGACGTGCGCTGGGCATCGTGCAACATCTATTCGACGCAGGACCACGCCGCCGCCGCGGTTGCCGCCAGCGGCACGCCGGTATTCGCGGTCAAGGGCGAATCGCTTGAGGACTACTGGGAATACACCCACCGCATCTTCGAGTGGGGCGACGGCGGCGCGCCGAACATGCTGCTCGACGATGGCGGCGACGCTACGCTGCTGATGCATCTCGGCTCGCAGGCGGAGATGGCGCCGACCCTGCTTCATCATCCGAACAACGAGGAAGAGGAAGTCCTGTTCGCCGCGATCCAGAAGCGGCTGGTGAAGAATCCGGGCTGGTACAGCAAGACCGCCAAAGAAATTCGCGGCGTCACCGAAGAGACCACGACCGGCGTGCACCGTCTCTATCTGATGGAGAAGGAAGGCAAGCTTCTCTGGCCGGCGATCAACGTCAATGACAGCGTCACCAAATCGAAGTTCGACAACCTGTACGGCTGCCGCGAGTTGCTGGTCGACGGCATCCGCCGCGGCACCGACGTCATGATGGCCGGCAAGGTCGCGATGGTCGCGGGCTTCGGCGACGTCGGCAAGGGTTCGGCGGCATCGTTGCGCCAGGCCGGCTGCCGGGTGCTGGTGTCGGAGATCGATCCGATCTGCGCGCTGCAGGCGGCGATGGAAGGCTACGAGGTCGTGACCATGGAAGAAGCGGCGCCGCGCGCCGACATCTTCTGTCACCGCCACCGGCAACGTCGATGTCATCACCATCGACCACATGCGGCAGATGAAGCACCGCGCGATCGTCTGCAACATCGGCCACTTCGATTCCGAGATCCAGGTGGCGGCGCTCAAGAACCTGAAGTGGCAGAACATCAAGCCGCAGGTCGACGAGATCGAATTCCCGGACAAGAAACGCATTATCCTTCTGTCCGAGGGCCGGCTGGTCAATCTCGGCAACGCCATGGGTCACCCGAGCTTCGTGATGTCGTCGTCGTTCACCAACCAGACGCTGGCGCAGATCGAGCTGTGGTCCAATCCGGGCAAGTATCAGAAGAAGGTCTACACGCTGCCGAAGCAGCTCGACGAGAAGGTGGCGCGGCTGCACCTCGACAAGATCGGCGTGAAGCTGACGAAGCTGTCCGACAAGCAGTCGACCTATATCGGCCTGCCGGTCAACGGGCCGTTCAAGACCGATCAGTACCGCTACTGAGCGTCATCGCGTGGTGCCGCCGGCGGCTTCGCCGGCGGCACCACCGCGATCTCCAGCGTCAGCGGCGGTCCGGCAAATCCGGCAAGCGTTCGCGTGAATGTCGCGGCTGCCGGGCGCGCGCCGGCATCCGCAAGCGACGCCGCTTCATTGCGGCACGGCACATCGTCGATCCGGCAGACCACCAGCAGTCCCTCTGCGGCGATCAAAGCGCGGCCTTCGGCGGACGCAGGATCCACGCGCAGCAGCTCGGCCACCGGCAAATAGAACGGCAGGCCCAAAACGAGTTCGGGAGAACCCCGCATCAGGCGCACCGGCCCGCCGTTGAGACGTTCAGCGAGTTCGGCGACCTGGTGGAAATGCGCGCGATACTGGTCCTCGCCGCGCTTCAATCTCGCGCAGGCGATGACCGGGGACGCCACAAGAGCGGCGAGCGCCACCGTCAGGGCGAAGAGGCCGGCACGCACCACCTGACGCTCGCCGATTGCAAGATCGCGCGAAGCGTACAGGACCACCGGCAACAAGGCCCAGTTCGGATACGTCCAGTCCGCGGTCAGCCGGTAGGGGATGAACAGATTGACCACCGCCGGAAGCAGCAGCGGAAGCGCAAACAGCAGCAATGCCTGGCGGCGATCGTCATCGGCGGGCCAGATCATGTCGGCGAGCGCCTTCCGGCCGGGCCGGAGCACGGCAAGAAAAATCAGCGGCACGATGGCATAGGCCGCCGCATTGACCAGATAACGGACCGACCGCAGGGCCGCCGCGCCGAACGGCTGGCCCGCCACCATGGTATCGCGCGCGAATGTATAGCTGGTGCCGCCGCGCTCACTGATGAACCACCAGACGTGCGGCGCCAGCACGATCAGCGCGCCGGCAGCCATGACATAAGGGGCCGGCGACCGCCAGAACCGCCGCGCCCCGGGGCCCGCGACCGAAGCAACCGCCAGGCCTGCGACCAGAAACAGCGCCCAGTATTTGCCGAATACCGTGAGGCTTGCGAACGCACCCGCAAGGAACGCGTCGGCTATGCCGAGCCCGCGCCGCGCGCGCAGGTAGAACAGCAGGGTTGCCGCCCAGAACGGAATCATCACGGTGTTGGCGTTCAGGATCGCGGTCTTGATGTCGTAGAGCGGAATGAGCATCAGCGCGAACAGCCCGACGAACGCCCGGTTCCGGTCGAGATAATCGCGCAGCAGTCGCCACGTGACCGCAAGCCCGGCCGCGACGACGACCACATTCAGCAGATCCGCCGCCCAGTCCTGGCGCGGAAACACCGCGAACCACACGATGTGCAGCCACGCGGTCATCGGCGGGTGCTTGTAGCCAAACGCGAATTTGTGGGCCCACAGCGTGGCCTCGCTGACGTCGGGATGCACATCGACCGAAGCAAGCGAGATGACGTCGAACAGCGTCCACACCACGACGTACGCGGCCAGCACCGCGAGCACGGTCGTGCCTTCGGAATATCCGGTCAAAAAACGCCGGCCGGTTGCATACCCCCGGTCGGCAAGGCCCCGAAAACCTGGGCGCACCCGGTCGTTCGGATCGCTTCCGGCCACAGCCATGCTCTTTCCCGGCAACTCTTTCCGGCACTGGCCGCGCCGGATGAAAAAGGGATTTGCGGAGACTTTTCCGAGACTTGTGAAAGCTAGTAGCGCGCGCCCGCGGATAGGGCAATAAAGGCCGTCCAATCGGAGGCGCACGGCATTGCCCGGGCCGGTGACGGAAGAAATTGCGGCGGCCGCTGGGCCCGCAGCGCGTGGCGCGGTGGCCGCGGACGATAGCGCGGCCGTGCGGCCGGCACCGGAACTCACCATCGTGGTGCCGACTTTCAACGAGCGCGCGAACGTACCGATCCTGGTCGAGCGCCTCTCACGGCTGTTTCCCTCGAACAATTGGGAAATCCTGTTCGTCGACGACAATTCCCCCGACGGCACCGCAGCCGCCGCCCGCGCGCTGGGCGAAACCGACAGCCGCGTGCGGTGCATCCGCCGGATCGGACGACGCGGCCTTGCCGGTGCGTGCCTCGAAGGCATGTTGGCAAGCCAGGCCCGCTATGTCGCGGTGATGGACGCGGATTTGCAGCACGACGAAAGTCTGCTGGCCGGCATGCTGGACTGTCTGCGCAGCGGCCGCGCCGATCTGGTGGTCGCCAGCCGTTATCTCGACGGCGGCTCCTCGGCGGGACTGTCGAAGCAGCGCTCCCTCGTCAGCCGCTGGTCGAATACGCTGGTGCGGGTGCTGCTCGGCATCGATCTGACCGATCCGATGAGCGGCCATTTCATGATCCGGCGCGACATGTTCGAGACGCTGGCGCCGTCGCTGTCGTCACAGGGATTCAAAATACTGCTCGACATCATGGCGACCGGGCGCGGCAGCCTTCGCACCGTCGAGCTTCCGTCCACCTTCCGCGAACGGCAGCATGGCGAAAGCAAGCTCGATTCCAAGATCGCGCTCGATTTCGCCGCGCTGGTGACGGCCAAACTCACCAACGATGCCGTATCGGCGCGCTTCCTGCTGTTCTGCCTGGTCGGTCTGACCGGCATTGCGATCCATCTTGGATTCCTGAGCGTGCTGCTGGCGTGCGCCCTGACGTTCGGAACGGCACAGGCGATCGCGACGGTCGGCGCGATCGCGTGGAATTTCGTGCTCAACAACCTGTTCACCTACCGTGATCAGCGGCTGACCGGGTGGCGTTTCCTGACCGGACTGCTCCGTTTCCAGGTGATCTGCGCCATCGGCGCGATTTCCAATGTCGGTATTGCCACCTGGATCTACGATTACGACAGTGTGTGGTGGATCGCCGGCCTCGGCGGCGCGATGATCGGAACGGTCTGGAACTTCGTGGTCAGCGCCGCGCTGGTCTGGCGGCAACGGTAGGGCGGCCGCGCGCCGGCGCGCCCCCGTCATGTTTCGCCTGCTCCCGTTCCCCTTTCACGGGCGCGGATGAGCGGCCAGCCGCTTGCCGCTGTGAGGTACGGGTGTTATCTGCGCCGCATGACCGCGGCCTCAATCGCCAACATCCGTAATTTCTCGATCATCGCCCACATCGACCACGGCAAATCGACGCTCGCCGACCGGCTGATTCAGCTCACCGGGGGCCTCGAAGCCCGGGAAATGGTCGAGCAGGTGCTCGATTCCATGGATATCGAGCGCGAACGCGGCATTACCATCAAGGCCCAGACGGTGCGCCTCAAATATCGCGCCCACGACGGCAAGGATTACGTGCTCAATCTCATCGACACGCCCGGGCACGTCGATTTCGCCTACGAGGTCAACCGCTCGCTCGCCGCCTGCGAGGGCTCGCTGCTGGTGGTCGACGCGAGCCAGGGCGTCGAGGCGCAGACGCTCGCCAACGTCTACCAGGCGCTCGACAACAATCACGAAATCGTCCCGGTGCTTAACAAGGTGGACCTGCCGGCCGCCGAGCCCGACAAGGTCAAGCAGCAGATCGAGGACGTGATCGGCCTCGACGCCTCGGACGCCATCCTGATCTCGGCCAAGACCGGGCTGAACGTCGCCGCGGTTCTGGAAGCAATCGTGACCCGGCTGCCGCCGCCGAAGGGCGACGCGACGGCGCCGCTCAAGGCGCTGCTGGTCGACAGCTGGTATGACCCGTATCTCGGCGTGGTGGTGCTGTTTCGCGTGGTCGACGGCGTGCTGAAAAAGGGCCAGCGCATCCGCATGATGGGGACCGGCGCCTCCTACGACGTCGACCGCGTCGGCGTGTTCACGCCCAAGCGCGTCGAGCTTGGAGAATTGGGTCCGGGCGAGATCGGCTTCCTCACCGGCTCGATCAAGGAAGTCGCCGACACCCGCGTCGGCGACACCATCACCGACGACCGCAGGCCGGTGTCGGAGCCGCTGCCGGGTTTCCGCCCGGCGATCCCGGTGGTGTTCTGCGGGCTGTTTCCGGTCGATGCCGCGGATTTCGAAAACCTGCGCGCCGCGATGGGCAAATTGCGGCTCAACGACGCCAGCTTTTCCTATGAGATGGAAACCTCCGCCGCGCTCGGCTTCGGCTTCCGGTGCGGCTTCCTCGGCCTGCTGCACCTCGAAATCATCCAGGAGCGGCTGGAACGCGAATTCAATCTCAACCTGATCGCGACCGCGCCGTCGGTGATTTACAAGATCAAATTGCGTAACGGCCAGCAGCTCGAGATTCACAACCCGGTCGACATGCCGGACCCGAATCACATCGAGGAAATGCAGGAGCCGTGGATCGAGGCGACCATTCTGACGCCCGACGAATATCTCGGCTCCGTGCTCAAGCTCTGTCAGGACCGCCGCGGCGAGCAAAAAGAGCTGACCTATGTCGGCAATCGCGCGATGGCGAAATACAATCTGCCGCTCAACGAGGTGGTGTTCGATTTCTACGACCGGCTGAAATCGGTGTCGAAAGGCTACGCCTCGTTCGACTACCATCTCACCGACTACCGCGCGGCCGATCTGGTGAAGCTGCAGATGCTGGTTAACGCCGAACCGGTCGATGCGCTTGCCATGCTGGTGCATCGCACCCGCGCCGAGCAGCGTGGCCGCGCGATGGCGGAGAAGCTCAAAGAGCTGATACCGCCGCACATGTTCCAGGTGCCGATCCAGGCCGCGATCGGCGGCAAGGTGATCGCCCGTGAAACCGTGCGCGCCTTCCGCAAGGACGTGACGGCCAAATGCTACGGCGGCGACGTGTCGCGCAAGCGCAAACTTCTGGACAAGCAGAAGGAAGGCAAAAAGCGCATGCGCCAGTTCGGCAAGGTGGACATCCCCCAGGAAGCGTTCATCGCCGCACTGAAGGTGGACGTGTAGGCCGCGGCCCCGTTTCGCGGGACGCGGCGGCGGACTATTTTCCGGATCGAAGACGCGGGAGAGGCCGCCGTGCTTAACCTTGCCGATGCGCTTGACAGCCACGCGCGCAACATTCCGGACCATGAAGCCATCGTCGAAGGCGGCGAGGTTCTGACCTACGGCGCCCTCGCCCGCCGGGTGTGGCAGATCGCGACCTGTTTCTCGGCGAAGCCGCTGCCCGGGCACGCGGTGATCGGGGTCGCGCTGCGCGATACCGGACTGCATGTGTGCGTCCTCTACGGCCTCGCCCGCGCGGGTTTCGTGATCCTGCCGATGGACTGCCGCTGGACCGCCGTCGAGAAGGAACGTGTCGCACGGCATTTCGGCGCAAGTCTGGTTTTGTGCGAAGCGGACGACAGCCTCGCGCCGGATATCGCGGTGGAAGTCGTGGATGCCGCGTGGCTTGCGTCCGTTGAGACGATCGAGCCCCTGGCGCATTTCGAGTCGAGCGGCGACACGCCGCTGCTGCTGTCGCTTTCGTCGGGCACCACCGGCCGCCCGAAGGGGCCGCTGATTGCGCACAGGCACTTTCTGCGCCGCTTCATGACGCACTGGATCAATCTAGGACTGAACGGCCGTCACCGGTTTGTGTCGGCGACGCCGCTCTATTTCGGCGGCGGCCGCACCTTCGCGATGTCCATATTATTTGCCGGCGGCACCGTGATCATGAATCCGCCGCCCTACCGGCCGGCGGAACTGATCGCCGCGGTCGCCCAGTCGCGCGCCACCAGCCTGTTTCTGGTGCCGACCTCACTGCGGCGGCTTCTGGAGTGCAGCGATGCCGAGCTTGCTCCGCTGCAAAAGCTCGATCTGCTGATTTCCAGCGGCGCGCCGCTCACTCCGCCGGAGCGGCGCGAGATCAAACAGCGCGTGTGCGGCAATTTTTTCGAATATTACGCCTCGACCGAAGGCGGCGGAATTCGCTGCTGTCGCCCGAGGACCATGCGCGACATCCGGACTCGGTCGGCCGGCCGATTTTTTCCGTGGAAGTCGAAGTGGTGGACGAAAGACGACACGCCGCCTGCCGCCCGGCGAAACCGGCCTGCTGCGTTATCGTGGACCAGGCGTCGCAGAGGGCTATTACCGCGATGCCGAGGCCTCGCGCGAAGCCTTCCGCGACGGCTGGTTCTATCCCGGCGATCTCGCCGTGATGAACCGGCGCGGTTACATATTCCTGCGCGGCCGGCACAAGGACGTGATCCTGCGCGGCGGGGTCAACATCTATCCGGCCGAAATCGAGGCGACGCTGCTGCTCCATCCGGCTGTTGCGGAAGCGGCCGTCTGCGCCATCCCGTCGGTGGAGTTCGGCGAGGACATCGCCGCATTCGCGCAGTTGCGGAGCAGCATCGACACCGCGGCGTTACGCGCATGGTGCGCGGAGCGGCTCGCGCCCTACAAGCGGCCGAAAATCATCAGCGTGATCGATACCATGCCGCGCAACAGCGCCGGGAAGGCGATCAAAAGCGAACTTCTCGCGCTTCTGCCCGCCGGAGAGCGGTGACCGGCGCGCTCCGCGTTACGCGACGCTGCGCACCATGCAATTCGCATGTATTGTCGGCGGTGCCGGGCTCGAGGGAGCATGATTTTGCAGGGAATTCCACGTTCTCATATTGACCGGCGCCGGACCCTTCGGGGCCTCGCGGGCGCCGGATTGACGGCAGCCTCCATTCCGCTATGGCCGCGCCGCGCCGCCGCGCTGGAAAAGATCGTCTATCTGACACCGTTCGGCTTCCTGATGGGTTTTTCCGAGGCGATGTACGCCGACACCGGCGGCTTCTTTGCGAGACACGATCTCGACGTGGACATAAAAGGCGGCCGCGGATCGGCGATGGCGGTCCAGCAGATCGCCGCCGGCAACGTGCTGGTATCGCGCACCGGCGGCACCGACATGATCAAAGCGGTGGCGAAGGATCCGAACATCGTCGCGTTCGGCGAAGTGTTTCAGCGCGATATTTTCTACGTCATCAGTTCCGAGCAAAAGCCGCTGACGGCGCCGGCGCAGTTCGAGGGCAAGACCATCGGCATCGTTTCGCCCGGCGGCGCCACCGAGAACATTCTCAACATGATGCTGGCGAAGGAAGGCATCGCCGCCGACAGCGTGCGGCGTGAACCGACCGGCGAAGGTCCTGGCCCGTTCGAGTTTCTCGCCCGGGGCCGCATCGATGCCTACATCGCCACCTACGCCACCGTGGCGCAGCTCAGGGCCGACAAAAGGCCGCTGGTCGCATGGAGCGTCGACAAGGTCGCGCCGTCGCCCGGACAGGTCTACATCGCATCGAGGAAATCGATTGCCGAGCGGCCCCGCGAGCTGGCGAATTTCCTGCGCGGCGTTTACGACGCACTGGCGGTGATGACCGCGGCGAAAGACCTCAAGCCCGTCATGGAATCGATGGACACCAAATATCAGGTGGTGGAACGCAGCAAGCCGGACGGCGGCGAGGGCGTTCTGGCATTGACCATCGACGCCTTTCGTCCGGTCTGGCGCGACAAATTTGCTTCGGATCCCGCCGGCTGGGCTTCGGCATACGATCTGATGGTCAAGGCGAAGATCATCGAGCCGATGCCGGGCGCGTCGTTCTACACCGATGCGATCGTGAAGCAGGCGTTCGGTTAGGCAGCCGCGATCCGGCCCGCGCTAACGCACGACGATCGTCGTGTTGTGCATGCCTTCGCGCTGCACCAGCCCGTAGAGCACGGCGGCGTCGGCCGGATCAAGCCGCACGCAGCCGTGCGACGCCGGCGCGCCGAGCCGCGCGATGTCGTAGCTGCCGTGAATGGCGAAGCCGCCGTAAAAGAAAATCGCATGCGGCATTGGCGCGTTGTAATAGACGTGAGAGAACCAGCGCACGGCCATCCGCTCGGGGTGAAACGTCCCGGCCGGCGTCCCGAAGCCTGAGCGGCCGGTCGAAACCCGCCACCTGTAAAGCGGCTCGCCGTCGACGCTCACGGCCATGGTCTGGCTGCCGCGATCGACCTGGACACGAACGTCCCGTGCCTCGGCGGTCGCAGGCCGGAGCGCGCACGACAGCGCGACAGCAGACAACGCAACAACAACGCGACGCACAGTGAGCACACCCTGCCATTTGGTACCGGCGATTATTGCGGCCGCTGCACGGAACTGTAAAGCCGGTGAACTAAAAACACGTGCAGACAGTAAACAACCTTTCCTGCCGGCGGATGACAGTCGCCGGCCACGAGATTGATCCGCGTTTCCCGGACGGTGGAGAGATCAGATTTCCGTCGTCCTGCCGGATACGATGATGTGCCCCACGCGAGACGATCCCGCAACTCGCGGGAAGGCCGAAAATACGTGACTGTTCACAGATCGGCTGTCAGGGCCGCCTCCGCTTGCTTTGATTTGTTATTGATTTTTTTGATTTGTGTCAACTTGATTTGTGTCAACGGGATAATCCGCCTGGGCGGTATGCTCGCCGGCAAAGCTGATTTGTCCCGCATCACCCGTAATCTCCCTTAGGGGCAATCCCAGAATTTTTGTCGTCGCGGCGTCCGATTAGTCTCGATCGGATCATGAAGCCGGGTGACCGTCGCATACCTCCTGCATCGAGGGTGCGGAGAAATGCGGACGTAACAATGAACGAGAACAGCACGACCGGCCAAGCCACCCTGCCGCCGGCAACCGGTGGCGGGGAGCCGGTTGCATCGCCCGCCCGTAATCTTGTTCCGGCACATGCCGCGGGCGCTCTGCCGGTTCGGCAAGCTGCGGCGAAACGTGCGCCAGGCCGCCGCTGGTGGCTTCGTGTCATCCTTGCGGTCGCCGTTCTCGCCGCCGGCGGCGGGGCGTCATATTACTGGTGGCAGCGCCTGCATTCCCAATTGCCGCCCGGCATCGCTTTCGGCAACGGCCGGCTCGAGGCCGACGAGATCGACATCGACACCAAATACGCCGGGCGCATTGCCGAAATGCTGGCCGACGAAGGCGACATGGTCAAAGCCGGCCAGGTCGTCGCGCGCATGGATACGCAGGGATCTCGCCGCCTCGCTGAAGAAATCGGAAGCCCAGGTCGCTCAGGCCCAGCGGGCCGTCGAAGAAGCGAGCGCCAATGTCGTGCAGCAGAAGACCCAGGTTCTGCTCGCGCAGCAGGAATTCGATCGGGCGACCGCGCTCGTGCAAAAGGGGTTTCGAGACCAAAGAAGTGCTGGACCAGCGGCAACAGCAGCTCGACGGCGCCAACGCCGCGCTCAATGGCGCAGAGCGCGGGTAACCGAATTCCAGCACGCGCTCGACGCGGCGACCCACGACGTCGAACTCTATAAGGTCGAGATTGCCGACAACACGCTGGTCGCGCCGCGCGACGGCCGCATCCAGTACCGCATCGCCAATATCGGCGAGGTGCTTCCCGCCGGCGGCAAGGTCTTCGCGATGCTCGACACCGCCTACGTCTACATGGACATTTATCTGCCGACCGAGGCAGGCCGGAAAAGTGAGATTCGGCGCCGATGCCCGCATCGTGCTCGATGCCTATCCCAAAGTCGCGATCCCGGCGAAGGTTTCGTTCATCGCCACGCAGGCGCAGTTCACGCCGAAAACCGTGGAGACCAAGGACGAGCGCGACAAGCTGATGTTCCGGATCCGGGTCCGGATCGATCCCGAGCGGTTGCGCGCGCGGGCGGAGGTCGTGCGCAGCGGACTGCCCGGCGTTGCCTACGTGCTCACCGATCCCGGCGCGAAGTGGCCCGCCGCCCTGCAGGGGCCTGCCACGTAATGAACGGCGCCTCCCGCGCCCGTCGCGCGCCTCGAAAACGTCACGCAGCGTTACGGCGCGCGGTCGCACTCGACGACGTTACGTATCGACTGCCGGCCGGCTGCATGGTCGGGCTGATCGGGCCCGACGGCGTCGGCAAGTCGACGCTGCTCAGCATCATCGCCGGCGCGCGGCAGATCCAATCCGGCCGTGTCCTTGTCCTCGGCGGCGACATGGCCGACGCCGCACACCGCGCGGCCGTCTGCCCCCGCATCGCCTATATGCCGCAGGGGCTGGGCAAGAACCTCTATCCGGACCTCAGCGTCCGCGAGAACATCGAGTTCTTCGGCCGCCTGTTCGGACAATCGCGCGCCGAACGGGAATGGAGGATCGCCGAGCTTCTGCAGAGCACCGGACTTGCGCCGTTCGCCGATCGCCCGGCGAAGAAGCTGTCGGGCGGCATGCGGCAGAAGCTCGGGCTGTGCTGCTCGCTGATCCACGATCCCGATCTTCTGATCCTCGACGAGCCGACCACCGGCGTCGATCCGCTGTCGCGCCGGCAATTCTGGGAATTGATCGACCGCATGCGCTCGCGCCGCCCGGGCATGAGCGTGGTGGTCGCGACCGCCTATATGGAAGAGGCCGAGCGGTTCGATTGGCTGGTCGCCATGAACGCCGGAAAAATCCTGGCGACCGGCTCGCCGGCCGAACTCAAGGCGCAGACCGCACGCAACGACCGTCGAGGAGGCGTTCATCGCGCTGCTGCCGGAGCAGCTGCGCGCCGGGCACACGAGCTCGAAATTCCGCCGCGCCGCGTTCTCGACGCCGAGCCGGTCATCGTGGCGCGCGATCTCACCTGCCGTTTCGGCGATTTCACCGCCGTCGACCGCGTGAGCTTCACCATCGAGCGCGGCGAGATCTTCGGCTTCCTCGGCTCGAACGGCTGCGGCAAGACCACGACCATGAAGATGCTGACCGGCCTGCTGCCGCCGAGCGAAGGCGAGGCGCTGCTGTTCGGCAAGCCGCTCGACGCCGGCGACATCAGCTCGCGCTACCGCGTCGGCTACATGTCGCAGTCGTTCTCGCTCTATACCGAGCTGACGGTGCGGCAGAACCTCGATCTGCATGCGCGGCTTTTTCATCTGCCGGCCGCCGAAGGCGAAGGCGCGCATCGCCGAGCTGGTCGCAGCAATTCGGCCTCGAGGACTATCTCGACCAGCGCACCTCGGATCTGCCGCTGGGCATCCGCCAGCGGCTTTCGCTCGCCGTCGCCATCGTCCACGAGCCGGAGATGCTCATCCTCGACGAGCCGACTTCGGGCGTCGATCCGCTGGCGCGCGACCGGTTCTGGGAACTGCTGATCGATCTGTCGCGCAATCAGGGCGTGACGATTTTCGTCTCGACCCATTTCATGAACGAGGCGGAGCGCTGCGACCGCATCTCGCTGATGGATTCCGGACGCGTGCTCGCCACCGATACGCCGGCCAGCCTCGTCAAGGCCCGCGGCGCCGCGACGCTGGAGGACGCCTTCATCAGCTATCTCGAGGAGGCGACCGGATCGCGCGCGCCGGCCGACCAGCGATGTCGTGCCCGTCCGGCGAACCCGCGATCCGGCGCAGCCGCGCCAGCCGCGCGCAGCGCGCGTTCAGCCTGCGGCGCCTGTTCGCCTATACGATCCGCGAGACGCTGGAACTGCTGCGCGATCCGATCCGGCTCGGCCTTCGCGCCTGTTCGGCACGGCGCTGCTGATGCTGGTGTTCGGCTTCGGCATTTCGACCGACGTCAACAATCTGTCCTTCGCGGTGCTCGATCACGACCAGACTCACGAAAGCCGCGCCTATCTCGAGGAGCTGCGGGGCTCGACGCTATTTCGTCGAGAAGCCGCCGCTCGCCGATTATGCCGATCTCGAAAAGCGCCTGCAGAGCGGGAGCCATCAAGGCCGCCGATCGAGATTCCGCCCGGCTTCGGCCGCGACATCAAGCGCGGACGTCCGGCCTGGGTCGGCGCCTGGGTCGACGGCGCCATGCCGTTCCGCGCCGAAACCATCCGCGGCTATCTGCAGGCCATGCATCAGCTGTATCTGACCGATCCGGCCGTGAAGACGACGGCGCCTGCACGCCCGTCCGCCCGCGCGATATCGAAATCAGGTTCAAATACAACCAGGATTTCGACAGCATCTACGCGATGGTGCCGGCGAGCATGTCGCTGCTGCTCGCGCTGTTCCCGGCGATCCTGATGGCGCTCGCCATCGTGCGCGAAAAGGAGCTCGGGCTCGATCACCAATCTTTACGTCACGCCGGTCACGCGGCATCGAATTCCTGCTCGGCAAGCAGCTGCCCTATATCGGCGTCGCGATGGCCAATTTCGCGTTGATGTTCCTGATGGCGCTGTTCGTCTTCCAGGTTCCGCTCAAGGGCAGCTTCCCGGCGCTGCTCGCTCGGCGCGCTGCTCTACGTCACCGCGACGACGGCCTACGGCATGCTGATTTCGGCGTTCACCAGCACGCAGATCGCCGCGCTGTTCGGCACCGCCATTCTGACGGTTCTGCCGGCGACGCAGTTCTCCGGCATGATGACGCCGGTCTCCTCGCTGGCCGGCGCGGCGCAGATCATGGGCCGCGCGTTCCCGATGACCTATTTCGTGCCGATCAGCGTCGGCACCTTCACCAAGGGCCTGGGCTTTGCCGACCTCGGCAGCGACTCTGGCGGCTCTCGCCGTCTTCATCCCGGTCCTGACTGCTGATCAGCCTGCTGCTGCTGCGCAAGCAGGAACGCTAGGAAGCCGGCGCGATGCGCAAGCTCGCCAACATCTTCTGGCTCGGCACCAAGGAACTGCGCAGCTTCCTGCACGATTTCGTGCTGCTGGGGCTGGTCGTCTACGCATTCTCGCTCGCCGTCATCACGCAGGCGCAGAGCAATTCGCAGGAGCTGCACAACGCCTCGATCGCCATCGTCGACGAGGATCATTCCGAACTGTCGCGCCGCATCGCCCACGCGTTCCTGCCGCCGCTATTTCCAGCCGCCGCAGCTGATCGCCGAGCGCGACATCGTTCCGCTGATGAACGCCGGGAACTATACCTTCGTGATCGACATCCCGCCGAACTTCGAACGCGATGTGCTCGGCGGACGCAACCCGGCGCTCCAGATCGACGTCGATGCCACCGCGATGGTGCAGGCCGGGCTCGGCTCCGGCTATGCGCAGCAGATCATCACCACCGAGATCGCCGACTTCCTCTCGCATGCCGAAGGCGTGCCGCTGTCGACGGTCAATCTCGACGTGCGGATCGCCTTCAATCCCGAACATCACGACGGCCTGGTTCACCAGCGTCATGGGCATCATCAACAACGTCACCATGCTGGCGATCATCCTGGCCGGCGCGGCGATCGTGCGCGAGCGCGAGCACGGCACCATGGACCATCTCCTGGTCATGCCGCTGACGCCGTTCGAGATCGCGATGTCCAAGGTCTGGGCGAACGGCCTGGTGATCACGGTCGCGGTCGGCCTTTCGCTCTACTTCGTCGTGCGCACGATGCTCGGCATTCCGATCGCCGGCTCGATACCGCTGTTCATGGTCGGCGTGGTGATCTATCTGTTCTTCGCCACCGCGATCGGCATCTTTCTCGGCACCGTGGCGCGGTCCATGCCGCAGCTCGGGCTGCTCTACATGCTGGTCTTTCTGCCGATGAACATGCTGTCGGGCAGCAACACGCCGCTCGAAAGCATGCCGCCGTGGCTCGCGACCGTCATGCAGGCGTCGCCCTCGACGCATTTCGTGTCCTTCGCGCAGTCGATCCTCTATCGCGGCGCGGGCATCGATGTGGTGTGGCCGCAATTCCTGGCTGTCGCCGGGATCGGCGGCCTGTTCTTTGTTCTCGCCATCCTGCGCTTCCGGTCCGTCGCTTCGCAGGCGATGTAGAGCCGGGGAACTCTGTCGTAGCCATGCCGGAAAAGCCGTCATTCGAGCTGTTCAGCATCGGACACTCCAGTCTCCCGGCGGAGCGGTTCGTGCGGCTGCTGCGCGATTCCGGAATCAACACCCTGGCCGATGTGCGCTCGGTGCCGGGCTCGCGGCGGTTTCCGTGGTTCTCGAAGAACAATCTGGCCGCGCTGCTCGAGCGCGACGGCATTGGCTATATCTGGATGGGTGACGCACTCGGCGGACGGCCGCGGCATGCGAATCTTTACCGCGATGGCGTCGCCGACTACGAAGCGATGGCGGCAGCGGCCGAATTCCGCGGCGGCCTCGATCGCCTGACCGATGCCGCCGCGAACGCCCGCGTCTGCATGATGTGCGCGGAACGCGAGCCGCTCGATTGCCATCGCTGTCTGCTGGTGGCGCGCAGCCTCGCTTCGCGCGGGCTGACCGTCGGCCATATCCTGCATGACGGCACCATCGAGTCTCATGCGGATACCGAACGGCGGCTGCTGGAACTGACCGGGGACGGCTGCGACCTGTTTGCGGCTGGACAGCAGGAACGACTCGCGGCAGCGTACCGCCGCCGGGCGCGGGCCGTGGCCAGCCGTCTGAAAGTTCCGGCGGAGAACGGATGATGCAGATCTGGAAGCGTCTGCTCCTGACCGGTCTGCTCGCGGCCGCAGGCCCCGCACTGGCGCAGGACCCAGGCACGCTCGATCCAAAGCCGTTGCCGCCGCTTGCCAATCCCGACTCGCCCGCGACACCGGCAAGGGAGCTGTTCGCGCGCAAAACAAAGCCTGCTCCGCTCGCGGCACGCTCGATCGGCTTCTATTCGCACGGTTGCCTCGCCGGCGGCCTCGCGCTGCCGATCAACGGGCCGGCCTGGCAGGTGATGCGGCTGTCGCGCAATCGTAACTGGGGCCACCCGAAGCTCGTCAGTTTTCTCGAGCGGCTGGCCGAGAAGGCGAAAAAAGCCGGCTGGAACGGCCTGCTGGTCGGCGACATGTCACAGCCGCGCGGTGGGCCGATGCTCACCGGCCACGCCAGCCATCAGATCGGGCTCGATGCCGACATCTGGCTCACGCCGATGCCGGACCGCAAGCTGTCGGCGGAGGAGCGCGAAATGATGTCGGCCACGGAAGTGGTGCGCGCCGACCGGCTCGACGTCGATCCGCAGGTATGGACGCACGAACACACCGAAGTGATCCGCGCCGCGGCGGAGGATCCCGATGTCGAACGCATCTTCGTCAATGCGGCGATCAAGAAAGCGCTGTGCCGCGAGGCCGGAAAGGACCGCAACTGGCTGACCAAGGTGCGGCCGTGGTGGGGCCACGACTATCACTTCCACGTCCGCATATTCTGTCCGCCGGACAGCCCGACCTGCGAGCCGCAGCCGATGCCGGAATCGGGAGAAGGCTGCGGCCACGATCTCGACTTCTGGTTCACGGATAACGTGATCCACCCGCAGCCGTCGACCGAGCCGCCGAAGCCGAAGGCCCAGCTCACGATGGCCGCCCTGCCCGCCGCCTGCCGTCAGGTGCTGACTGCGCCGTGACTAAAGTCCGGCAACGCCGAACAGCGCGCGCTGCGCTGCGGCTGCGATGACGATCAGGACAACGGCGCACGCGACGATGGCCGCCGCGTAGCCCGGGCGCCGCCGCGGCGGCATCCGGACAAGCCGCGATAGGCCCGTCCACAGCAGATAAATGCCATAGCAGCCAAGCAGGCCGAGAAACCGCAGACCGGGCGCGAGCAAAAACACGCCGGCAAGCCAGACCGGCGTCAATGAATAGACGGCGAGCTTGAACGCGCTGTCGAAATCGCGGCGGGCACCGAACATCGGCGCCAGCACCGCAATCAGCACGCCGAGCAAAAGCGCGCCCGCGCAGGCCAGCACGTAACCGAACAGCGCGCCGAATATGCCGTCCAGCGGCGAGGCCCGCACCAGACCGGCGTTCGGCACCACGGCGCCGACGACGCAGGCGCCGACAAGGCCGAACACCGCAGGCACTGCCGCGAGCGGCGCAACGTACCCGGTCAGAAGCTGCGCCACATCGCCGGGTTCTTCCCCGATCCGCGCCCAGGTGCCGGCCGGGTCCGTGAGAATGTCCCGCACCCGCCACGCCGCGTTCATGCGCCGCCCTCCCGCGCCCCGGCAAGAATCGCCTCGGCGCCTTTCTCCGCAATCATCATGGTCGGCGCATTGGTGTTGCCGGATGTAATCGACGGCATCACGGATGCATCGACAACGCGCAACCGCTCCACGCCGGCGACCCGCAACTGCCCGTCCACCACCATCATCGGATCGCTGGAGAGACCCATCTTCGCGGTTCCGACCGGATGAAAGATGGTGGTGCCGATGTCGCCGGCTGCCTTCGCCAGACCCGCCTCGTCGTCGTCACGCAGCCGGTCGCCCGGCAGATATTCGGCGGGATGATACGGCGCCAGTGCCGGCTGCGCCACGATGCGGCGCGTCAGGCGGATGGCGTGCGCGGCAATGCGGCGGTCCTCGTCGGTGGAGAGATAATTCGGCCTGATCGCCGGCGGGTCGGCGGGATTGGACGAACGCAGCCTGACACTGCCGCGGCTGGTCGGCCGCAGGTTCGCGACGCTCGCGGTAAAGGCCGGAAATTTGTGCAGCGGCTCGCCGAAGCGATCGAGCGACAGCGGCTGGACATGAAACTGAAGATTGGCGCGCGCCTGATCGGGATCGGAGCGGGTGAAGAGCCCGAGCTGCGACGGGGCCATCGTCAGCGGTCCGCGCCGGAACAGCACATACTCGGCCAGCATCCCTGCGAGGCCAAGCGGCGCATTGTAGCGCTCGTTGAGGGTGGAAATGCCGTCAACTTTGTAGATCAGCCGAAGCTGCAAATGATCCTGAAGGTTGGCGCCGACGCCGGGCCGGTCGGCCACGACCGGAATGCCGTGCTCCGACAGATGCTGCGCGGGCCCGACACCGGACAGCATCATCAGTTGAACGGAGCCGATCGAGCCTGCGGCGAGAATCACCTCGCCGCGGCAGCGCGCCACGCGCGCCTGTCCGCCCTGCCGGAAACGCACGCCGGCGGCGCGGCGGTTCTCAAACATCACGTTCTCGACCAGGCATCCGGTCTCTACCCGCAGATTGGGCCGTCGAAGCACCGGCTTGAGAAATGCGGTGGCCGCCGACCAGCGGCGGCCGCGTTTCTGGTTCACATGAAAGGCGCAGCAGCCTTCATTGTCGCCGGTATTGAAATCCGGCACCGACTTGATCCCGGCCTGTTCGGCCGCGCCGCGAAACGCATCGAGCAGCTCCCAGTGCACGCGCGGCTCTTCGATCCGCAGTTCGCCGCCGACGCCATGCAGATCGCTTTCGCCGAGGAAATGATTTTCGTGCCGCTTGAAGTACGGAAGCACGTCGTCCCAGCCCCAGCCGTTCAATCCAAGCTGACGCCAATGGTCGTAATCGGCGGCCTGCCCGCGCATGTAGATCATGGCGTTGATCGCGGACGAGCCGCCGATCACCTTGCCGCGCGGATAGGCGAGACTGCGGCCGTTGAGACCTGCTTCCGGCTCGGTCTTGAAGCACCAGTCCGAGCGCGGATTGCCGATCGCAAACAGATAGCCGACCGGAATGTGAAACCAGATCCAGTTATCGCGGCCGCCGGCTTCGAGCAGCAGCACACGCCTGCCGGAGTTGGCCGACAGCCGGTTGGCGAGCAGGCAGCCCGCAGAACCGGCGCCGACGATGATGTAATCGAATTCTCCGTCGATCGTTGCCGGCCCGGCCATGTGCCTACCCTGCCCGCGATGCCGCTATGAGCTTTTGGCGACCTGGGCGCGCCCGCTCTGCAGCTTCATAAACAGAAGGAACGAGCACTGGAACAGGGAAAGAACGTTGACCACGATCACCGCTGGCGCGTGAATGAGGCTGCCGTAGGAAATCCAGACCAGCATCGCAATCAGGGCTACCACCAGCCAGACCGCGGAAAGGTCGTTGGCCGAACGGGTGCGCCAGGTTCGTACCACCTGCGGCAGCAGCGAAACGGTCGAAAGCGCCGTGGCGGTCATCCCCAGCACGCCAATCAACCACTCTTCCATGGGTCTCTCCCTGAATGCCCTCAAGCAATAGCACGGCGCCAGCCGGTGTGGTGAGCGCGCCTGCTTGTTCGCACCGGAACGAGCGCCTATTGTCGCGGGCGCGACGAGCGGCGCGCCGTGCGCGGGCCGCGCGAGCCAGGAACGATGGTTCTCAAGGCGGTCGTATCGCTTTTCATGGTCGCGTGATCGCCGGGACGGTCGCGCGAAGACCGGACCCGTCGGAGAACCATCGTGCATCAAACAGGACGTATCCTCGCGGTCATCGTCGCTGCCTTTGCGGTCGCGGCCGCGCTCCCCGCACTGGCGCAGGAAAAGCCGATCGTGGTGTTCGCCGCGGCATCAATGAAAAATGCCCTCGACGATGTAAACGCTGCCTTTACCAGAGGGGGCGGCGTCAAGGTGGCGGCCAGCTATGCGGCAAGCTCGGCGCTTGCAAAACAGGTCGAGCAGGGAGCGCCAGCGGACGTGTTTCTCTCCGCCGACGTCGACTGGATGGACTATCTGGCGAAGAGAAAACTCATTGCTGAAAATTCGCGCTTTGATTTGCTCGGCAACAGGCTGGTGCTGGTTGCGACCAAAGATTTGCGGATCGACAGCGTAAAGATCGGGCCCGGTTTCGATCTCGCCGCATTGGCCGGCAGCGGGCGGATCGCGGTCGGCGACGTCCGCGCGGTGCCCGCGGGGCTCTACGCCAAAGCAGCGCTGGAAAAGCTCGGCGCCTGGGCGGCCGTCGAGGGCAAGCTCGCGATGGCCGAGAACGTGCGCGCGGCGCTGGTTCTGGTCGCGCGTGGCGAAGCCCCGCTCGGCATCGTTTACGAAACCGACGCCATGGTTGAGCCGGGCGTCAGGATCGTCGGCGTATTCCCCGACGACTCCCACGCGCCGATCGTCTATCCGGTCGCGCAGACGGCCGGCGCCCGACCGGACGCGGCAGGCTACCTGGCGTTCCTGCGGACACAGGCGGCGAGATCGGTTTTCGAGCATTACGGCTTCAGCGTTCTGACAGCATCGGCCAATTAGGTCGCCGCCGTGTTCGACCTTTCACCCGAGGAGTGGACCGCGATTGCGCTGTCGGTGCGCATCGCGGTCGTCGCAACCGCCTGTGCGCTGCCTTTCGGCATCGCAATCGGCTGGCTGCTGGCACGCAAAGAGTTCTGGGGCAAAACGCTGGTCGACGGACTGGTGTTTTTGCCGCTCGTGCTGCCGCCGGTCGTCACCGGTTATCTGCTGCTGGTGACGTTCGGACGAAAGGGTCCGGTCGGCGCGTTGCTGGCCGATTACCTCGGCGTCGTCCTGTCGTTCCGCTGGACCGGCGCGGCCCTGTCATGCGGCGTCATGGGTTTCCCGCTCATGGTGCGCCCGATCCGCCTGGCGCTCGAATCGATCGATCGCCGCGTCGAGGACGCCGCAGCCACGCTCGGCGCCAGCCGGATTCTGGTGTTTCTCACGATCACCCTGCCGCTTGCTTTGCCGGGCGTGATCGCCGGCGTGGTGCTGTGTTTCGCCCGCGCGCTCGGCGAGTTCGGCGCCACCATCACCTTCGTCTCCAACATCCCCGGCGAAACGCAGACGCTGTCGGCCGCGATCTACAGTCTGTTGCAGGTTCCGAACGGCGATGCGGCGGCCGGGCGCCTCGTGATTATTGCGATTATCATCGCGCTCGCGGCGCTTGTTGTATCGGAGTGGCTGGCACGCCGCGCCGCCATGCGCTTCCGGGGGGAATGAGCGTGCTCGCCGTCGACGTTGAGAAAGTCCTCGGCGCGTTCACGCTGGCAGCCCAGTTCGAGGCGGCGGGCGGCGCGACTGCATTATACGGGCCGTCGGGCGCGGGAAAAACCACGCTGGCCAGCATGATCGCCGGTCTGGTTACGCCTGATCGCGGCTCGATCCGGCTGGACGACAGCGTGATGTTCGACGCCGCCGCGCGGATCAACGTGCCGCCATACCGGCGCGACATTGGCTATGTGTTCCAGGAAGGCCGGCTGTTTCCCCATCTCGGCGTGCGGCAAAATCTCAACTACGGGCGGTGGATGAGAGGCCACAGGCGCGATGACGCGGAGTTCGCGCGCATCGTCGCCATGCTGGATATCGGGCACCTGCTTGACCGCCGTCCGCGCCTCCTCTCGGGTGGCGAACGCCAGCGCGTCGCCGTCGGCCGCGCGCTGCTGATGCGCCCGCGCCTGCTCCTGTTCGACGAGCCGCTTGCTTCGCTCGATGCGAAGCGCAAGCGCGAGATCCTGCCTTACCTGGTGCGGCTGCGCGACGATTCCGGCGTGCCCATGGTCTATGTCAGCCACAACGCGGCCGAGATTCGCGCCATCGCGACAAAAGTGGTGCGGCTCGAATCCGGCCGCGTGACCGCTGTGGGCGGTATCGAGCTTCTCAAAAACGCCGACGACTTCGGGCCGGCGTGACGCGGCGCGCCGGACACTTCGCGTTTGACGAAGCCTGATCCCGACATTCACGCACTGTCGGCGGCTGTCCTGACTGACTATGCTGGCTGGATCGCGGCGAACATCAACTCGCCGCTTCCGCCGATTCCCTCCGCTCCGGGCCCGAATGGAACCTGCAACCGCGCCGCCGACCAGACACCCGACGGCTATCGGCATGCTGTGCGGCGCGGGCGCAGCGTTTTGCTGGGCGCTGGGCTTTGTCGCCGCGCGCCACGGCATCGATGCCGGGCTTTCGCCGCTGGTGATCGCGCTGCACCGTTTCGTCTGGCCCGGTCTGGCGCTTTTGCCTTACGTCGTCACGCACGGTTTTCGCGACCTCGGCGGCGTCGGCTGGGGCCGCGGTTTCGCGCTCGCGATCTTCGGCGGACTGCCGCTCGCGCTGCTGGCTTACGTCGGTTATTTGTTTGTTCCCCTCGGACACGGCGGCATCATCCAGCCGTCATGCGCAGCGCTCGGCGGCCTCGTTCTGGCGCGGCTGGTGCTGAAGGAGCCGTTGCCCGGCCGGCGGATTACGGGGGCGCTGGCGATTGTTGCCGGCCTGATCGTCATCGGCGCCGAAGCGGTGCGGACAATGGGTGCGCACGGCGTCGGCGGGGACTTCCTGTTCGTGCTCGCGGGAATCTTCTTCGCAGTCTTTGGCATGCTGGTGCGCCTGTGGCGCGTGCCGGCATTGCGGGCTGCATCGATCACCAGCGTGCTTTCGCTTGCCGGCCTGCCGATTCTCGCGCTGGCCTTCAACGACATGCTGGCGGCAGGGCTCTACGAAAACCTGCTGCAGGCCGTGATTCAGGGCGCGCTGACCGGCGCTGCCGGAACTTTTCTGTTCACGCGGGCAGTCGTGCTGCTCGGCGCCTCGCGCGCCGTCCTGTTCCCGTCGCTGGTTCCACCGTTCGTGCTGGGGATCGGGTTCCTCGTGCTTGGCGTAGTGCCAAGCGTTTCGCAGCTTGTCGGCCTGGTGATTGTCGTGCTCGGATTCCGGCTCACCCAGCGGGGCTGAAAACGCTCACTCCGGCTTGCGGCTGGTCAGAAATTCGCCGATGCGGTCCAGAGCGCGCAGGATGTTTTCGGCGGAATTGGCGTAAGACACGCGCACGTAGCCTTCGCCCAGCACGCCGAAATCCGGCCCGCCGATCAGGGCCACACCCGACTCTTCCAGCAGCGCGGACGCCAGCACCTTCGCCTTCCAGCCCGTGCGTTTGATGTTGGGGAAGGCATAAAACGCGCCCTTTGGCGTGGCGCACGACGTGCCCGGCAGGGCGTTGAGGCCATCGACCACGATCTTGCGGCGTCTGTCGAACTCGGCGACCATTTTCACGACCTCGTCCTGCGGACCGGTCAGGGCCGCAAGCCCTGCATATTGCGCAGCCGCGTTGACGCACGAATGCAGATTGACCGCGAGCTTGCGCGCATAGTCGTAGAGCTTGCCCGGCCAGACCGCATAGCCGAGCCGCCAGCCGGTCATGGCGTAGGTCTTCGACCAGCCGTTGAGCAGAATCAGACGGTCCCGGATCGACGGATAGCGCAGCAGACAGACATGGGTCTCGCCGTCGTAAAGCATGTGGTCGTAGATTTCATCTGACATGATGGCGACGTCGGGAAACCGCTCGAGGCCCGCGATGAGCCGGTCGACTTCGTGTTTGGGGGTGACGCCGCCGGTCGGATTGGCCGGCGAGTTGAGAATGAGCAGGCGCGTTTGCGGCGTGATCAGACTCAGTGTCTCCTCGGCGGAGAAGGCGAAGTTGTTCTCCTCGCGGATCGGCACCGGAATCGGCCGCGCACCGGTGAATTCGATCATCGAGCGATAGATCGGAAAACCCGGATCCGGATACAGAATGTCGGCGCCCGGCTCGCCGAACATCATGATCGACATGAACATCGTCGGCTTGCCGCCGGGAAAGATCATCACCGACCCGGGCGAAACCTCGACGTCAAACCGCCTGTGCAGATCCGCCGCGACCGCTTCGCGCAGCGGCAAAATGCCGACCGCCGGCGTGTAGCCGTGGTGGCCGTCGCGAAGCGCTTTGGCCGCCGCGTCGACAATGAAATCCGGCGTGCGAAAATCGGGCTGGCCGATCCCGAGATTGATGATGTCGCGGCCCTGCGCGGCGAGCGCGGTGGCGCGCGCCAGCACCGCGAATGCATTTTCTTCACCGAGACGATCGAAGGCGGGAACTGTTTTGAGCATGAGTCACTTCAACCCAACTGGGCCGGAAACGCAAACTTACGCGGCCCTTCCCTGCTGCATTGCAACATGCGACTCCCCGCGACGTTTGCTTTTTTCCCGGCGGGCGGTTCGCGTGCGGCAGCAATCGGGCCTATCTATGCGTGGCGGGTGAAAGCGTGCGGAGACGTCAATGACCAGGAACGATAACGCGCAGGGTTCGAAGCCGCCGCGGCTGCGCTCGCAATTGTGGTTCGACAATCCTGACAACCCCGGGATGACCGCGGTCTATCTGGAGCGGTATCTCAATTTCGGCCTGACGCGCGCCGAGCTGACCTCGGGGCGGCCGATCATCGGAATCGCGCAGTCGGGTTCCGATCTCAGCCCCTGCAATCGTCACCACCTCGAGCTGGCGCAGCGCGTGCGCGCCGGCATCCGCGACGCGGGCGGCATCGCGCTGGAATTTCCGACCCACCCGATCCAGGAAACCGGCAAACGTCCGACCGCCGCCCTCGACCGCAACCTCGCCTATCTCAGCCTGGTCGAGGTGCTGTTCGGCTATCCGCTCGACGGCGTCGTGCTGATGACCGGTTGCGACAAGACGACGCCGGCCTGCCTGATGGCGGCTGCGACCGTCAACACGCCGGCCATCGTGCTGTCCGGCGGACCGATGCTCGACGGCTGGCACAAAGGCAAGCTTGCGGGTTCCGGCACCGTCGTATGGCAGGCGCGGGAAGACATCGCCGCCGGCAAGATCGACTACGACGAATTTCTTGATGTGGTCGCTTCCTCGGCGCCGTCGATCGGCCATTGCAACACGATGGGCACGGCATCGACCATGAATGCGCTGGCCGAAGCGCTCGGCATGTCGTTACCCGGTTGCGCCGCTATCCCGGCGCCGTACCGCGAGCGCGGCCAGATCGCGTATGAAACCGGCCTGCGTGCCGTGGAAATCGTGCGCGAGGATTTGAAGCCGTCCGACATTCTCACCCGCGCGGCATTCGAGAACGCCATTGTCGCCTGCTCGGCGATCGGCGGCTCGACCAATGCGCCGATTCACATCAACGCGATTGCCCGGCACATCGGGGTCTCGCTGTCGATCGGCGAGTGGGAGACGATCGGCTACGACGTGCCGCTGCTCGTCAACATGCAGCCGGCCGGCGAATATCTCGGCGAGGAGTATTACCGTGCCGGCGGACTGCCGGCGGTGATGCATGAACTGCTCGCCGCCGGTCGCATCCACGGCGACGCTCGCACCGTCAACGGCAGGACGGTCGCGGAAAATGTGGCGCGGACCAGGTCGACCAGTGAAGCGGTGATCCGGCGCTACGACAAGCCGCTGCTGCATTGCGCCGGCTTCAAGGTGCTGCGCGGCAACCTGTTCGATTCCGCGATCATGAAGACCAGCGTGATCTCCGATGAATTCCGGAAGCGCTATTTGTCCGATCCGAAAGATCCCGACGCGTTCGAAGGCCGCGCCGTGGTGTTCGACGGCCCGGAGGATTATCACCGCCGCATCGACGATCCCGCGCTCGGCATCGACGCGCACAGCGTCCTGTTCATGCGCGGCGCGGGTCCGATCGCCTACCCGGGCTCCGCGGAGGTCGTCAACATGCAGCCGCCGGCGGCGCTGATCAAATCCGGCGTGACTTCGCTGCCATGCCTCGGCGACGGCCGGCAGTCGGGAACGTCCGGCTCGCCGTCGATCCTCAACGCATCGCCGGAAGCCGCCGACGGCGGCGGGCTGGCGCTGCTGCGGACCGGCGACCGGGTGCGCATCGATCTCAACAAAGGCACCGCGGACATGCTGGTCTCCGCCGACGAACTGGCACGGCGCAGCGCCGCGCTGAAAGCCGAAGGCGGCTACCGCTATCCGGCAAGCCAGACGCCGTGGCAGGAAATCCAGCGCGGGATGGTTGACCAGCTCGCCAACGGCATGGTGCTGGAACCGGCGGTCAAATTTCAGCGGGTGGCGCAGAAATTCATTCCGCGTGACAATCACTGACAATCGTCGAGAAATCTTCCTGCCGGGGAATGCCATGACCAGCTCACGTCCGTCGATTGCCGACAAACGCAAGACGTTCCGCAAGCTTCACGAGTCCGGCTGCTTCGTCATTCCGAATCCATGGAATGTCGGCACCGCGCGCTATCTGCAAGGCCTCGGCTTCAAGGCGCTGGCAACGACCAGCGCCGGCCACGCCTGGGCGCTGGGCTATCCGGACGGTGCACAAAGCCGCGAGACGGTGCTGGCGCATTACCGCGAACTGGTCGAGGCGACCGACGTGCCGCTGAACGCCGACTACGAGAACGGCTTCACCGACGATCCGGACGGGGTGGCCGACAGCGTGACGCGCTGCATCGCGACGGGTGTGGCCGGACTGTCGATCGAGGATTCGCCCAAGACCGATACGCCGCTGTACGATTTCGATCTCTCGGTCGCGCGGGTGAAGGCTGCGCGCGCCGCGGTCGATCGCGCCGGCGGCGATGTCGTGTTCACGGCGCGCGCCGAGAATTTCATCCGCGGCGTGCCCGACCTCGACGACGCCATTCGCCGGCTCAAGGCCTATGCGGCGGCCGGCGCGGACTGCCTGTATGCACCGGGAATCCGGACCCGCGAGCAGATAGAGGCCGTGGTGAAAGCGGTGGCGCCGAAGCCGGTGAACTTTCTTGGCGGCGGCGCGTTCGGCTTCACGGTAAGTGACCTTGCGGCGATGGGTGTGAGGCGGATCAGCGTCGGCGGCTCGCTGGCGCGTGTAGCGATGCACGCCTTTATCCAGACCGCCACCGAAATCGCCAACGACGGCAAATTCGACGGTTTCGGCGGGCTCGTCACCAACCCGGAACTCAACAAATTCTTCGCCGGGGACCGCGGGAAGCTGTCGTCGTGACCGACGGACTTTCGAGGACATTTGAACGGACACACATGAGGACGGCATGAGCAACAGACTGCAAGGCAAGGTCGCGCTCGTCACCGCTGCAGGCCAGGGCATCGGGCGCGCAATCGCGGAAAAATTCGCCGCCGAAGGCGCGCGGCTGATCGCCACCGATCTCGATGCCGCCAAACTTGCGGGCCTCAACGGCAAAACCGGCAGGCTCGACGTGTTGTCGCCCGAAGCCATCTCCGCCTTCGGCAGGGAGATCGGCCGCGAATACGGCGCGCTCGACATACTGGTGAATTGCGCAGGCTATGTGCACCAAGGCTCGGTGCTCGAGTGCGCCGACAAAGACTGGGATTTTTCGTTCGATCTGAACGTCAAATCCATTCATCACATGCTGCGGACGTTTCTGCCGCCAATGCTCGAAAAGAAGGCCGGCTCGATCGTCAACATCGCGTCGGCGGTGTCTTCGATCCGTGGTGTGCCGAACCGCTACGTCTACGGCGCGACCAAGGCCGCGGTGATCGGGCTGACCAAGGCTGTCGCCGCCGATTTCATCAAGCAGGGCATCCGCTGCAATGCAGTGTGTCCCGGCACGATCGAATCGCCTTCGCTCGGCGAACGCATCACGGCGGTGTCGGAGGAAACCGGACGCCCGCCTGACGCGGTGCGGCAGGATTTCGTCGCCCGGCAGCCGATGGGGCGGCTTGGCACACCCGAGGAGGTCGCCTGGCTCGCGCTGTTTCTCGCCAGCGACGAGTCGAGCTACATCACCGGACAGGCGCATCTCGTCGATGGCGGCATGGCTCTGTAGTTCGCCGTTGCTCCGCGCGCCGATCATGGTTACGGAAAGCCATGCACATCCTGATCACCGGCGCGGCGGGGATGATCGGCCGCAAGCTGACGGCGCGCCTCGTCGCCGACGGCACGCTGAACGGGCGTCCGATTGAAAAACTCACGCTGCTCGACCTGAGCGTTCCGCCGCGTCCGGAAAACTTCCGCTCCCATGTCGAGGCCATAGGTGCCGACATCGCCGATGCCGCGACCGCTGCGGTCGCCGGACGGCCGGATGTGATCTTTCATCTCGCCGCCGTCGTATCGGGCGAGGCCGAGCTTGATTTCGAAAAGGGCGTGCACGTCAATTTCGACGGCGCACGCGCGCTGTTCGAGGCCGTTCGCGGCGCGGGCGACGGTTATCGTCCGCGCCTGGTCTTTTCCTCGTCGATCGCCGTGTTCGGGGCGCCGTTTCCCGACACGATCCCCGACGAATTTGCCCTGACGCCGTTGACCTCCTACGGCACTCAGAAGGCGATGGTCGAAGCGATGCTCGCCGACTACACCCGGCGCGGCTTTCTCGACGGCGTCGGTATCAGGCTGCCGAACATCGTGGTGCGGCCCGGGCGACCCAACAAGGCCGCGTCGGGTTTCTTCTCCTCTATCATTCGCGAACCGTTGAGCGGCGTCGAAGCGGTGCTGCCGGTCGACGACGGAGTTCGCAACTGGCACGCCAGCCCGCGCGCCGCCGTGGGTTTTCTCATCCACGCAGCCGGCCTCGCTGGCGACGAGATCGGGCCGCGCGTCAACCTGACGATGCCCGGCATATGCTGCACCGTCGCCGAACAGATCGACTCGCTGCGCCGGATCGCGGGCGACAAAGTCGCCGCCCGAATCCGCCACGTTCCGGACCCGATGATTGCGCGCATCGTCGGCGGCTGGCCGGGGAAATTCGAACCGCGCCGCGCGCTCGCGCTCGGCTTCCGGGCCGACGCCTCGTTCGACGACATCATCCGGGCTCATATCGATGACGAGCTCGGCGGCCGCATCGCGGCTTGATCGCACATCGACAGGCGCGGGCATGAAATTCGATTCCACGCTGATCCCGGCGACGCTGGCGCGACGCTACAAACGATTCCTCGCGGACGTGGTGCTCGACTTCGGGCGACGTCCTCACCGTCCACGTGGCCAATCCCGGCGCCATGACGGGACTGGACCGGCCGTTTTCGCGAATCTGGATCTCCGATTCCGGCAACGAGCTGCGGAAATATCCGTTCAGCTGGGAACTGGTCGAAGCCGATCTCGGCAGCGGTCCGGAACTCGTCGGCGTCAATACCGGACACCCGCACCAGCTGGTCGCGGAGGCGCTCGAAACCGGTCGCATTCCAGAGTTGCGGAATTATCCGACCGTACGCCGCGAGGTGAAATATGGCGAGAACTCGCGGATCGATTTTCTGCTCGAGGGTCCGGCCGGCGGGCCGTGCTATCTGGAAGTCAAGAACGTTCACCTGATGCGCAAGCCGCGCCTCGCCGAGTTCCCGGACAGTGTGACCGACCGCGGCGCCAAGCACCTGCGCGAACTGGCGGCGTTGCGGACAGCCGGCATCCGCGCCGCGATGCTGTACGTGATCCAGATTCCGTCGGCAGAGCGGTTTGCCGTCGCCCGCGACATCGATCCCGTCTACGCCGCGGAGTTCGACCGCGCCCGCGCGAGCGGCGTCGAGATGCTGGCGTGGCGGTGCAGCATCGACACCAGCGGTATCGAGATCGCGGCGCCGGTTCCGATCGTCCAGGGCTGACTGTGACTGTCGGTTGCCGCCCCGGCGGGCCGCACGCGGACCGCCGCGGATGTTCGCGGATTGCTTGCGTTAATTGCCGCCATGCCTACATTAGCGGTGAGCGGCCGGGAGCCGCTTTCCACCACGGTCCAAGCCTCACGCCATGACCTACGTTGATGCGGCGGTAGTGCCGCTGCGCAAGACCGGACAGATCAAGATTCACGATGCCGCGGCCTTTGAAGGCATGCGCAAGGCGGGCCGGCTTGCGGCCATGTGCCTCGACCTCCTGTCCGACGAAATCAGGCCAGGCGTCACCACCGAGCACATCGACAGACTGGTCTACGCGTTCGGCATCGAACACGGCGCGACGCCTGCGACGCTGATGTATCGCGGCTACCGGAAGTCGACTTGCACCTCGGTCAATCATGTTGTCTGCCACGGCATCCCTTCGGAGAAGCCGCTGCGCGAGGGCGACATCGTCAACGTCGACGTGACGCTGATTCTTGACGGCTGGCACGGCGATTCGAGCCGCATGTATGCGGTGGGCGAAATTCCCCGGCGCGCCGAACGGCTGATTGAAGTCACCTACGACGCCATGATGCGTGGCATCGCCGTGATCCGGCCCGGCGCCACCACCGGCGACATCGGCTACGCCATTCAAACCTTTGTCGAAGCCCAGCACATGAGCGTGGTGCGCGATTTTTGCGGCCACGGCGTAGGCCGCGTGTTCCACGACGAGCCCAACATCGTGCATATCGGCCGGCCCGGCGAAGGCATCCTGCTCAAGCCCGGGATGTTCTTTACCGTCGAGCCGATGATCAATCTCGGCCGGCCGCACGTGAAGGTGCTGTCCGACGGCTGGACCGCCGTGACCCGCGACCGCTCGCTGTCGGCGCAGTTCGAACATTCCGTCGGCGTGACCCAAACCGGCGTGGAAATTTTCACACTCTCGCCGAAGGGCTTTACGAAGCCGCCCTATCGAGTCTGAGCCGGCGGCGTCACGACGCCGCTTCGGGAAGCTGCGTCGGGTCATCCGCCGTTACGTCGTCCTTCAATCAAACCGCCCGCGGATTGAACCGAGGCTGCGTGCAGCATTTCGGTTGCGCAACTGCGGAAGATCACTCGCTCAGGTGGAAGAGACGTACTGTTGCCGCCGGTGAGAATCACGTTTTCCTGTCCGCGCATGCGATTTCGCGCCGGTGTTGTGAGTTGGCCATGATCGCGCGCCGGAACCCGATTGCAAAATAACTCAAAGCGATCATCCTTGCGGACCGCGACGCGCCGACAGCCGAACCGGGCTCCTGGAGCTGCCTTACGTCCATGCCGGAAAAGATGCGAGAAAGCTCAAACGGTCTCGCCGAAGCCGCACCGCACTATTCCGGCCACCGCGAGCGGCTGCGGCAACGCTTCCGCGATGCCGGCGCCGATGCGCTGTCCGATTATGAACTGCTGGAGGCAGTGCTGTTCCGTGCGCTGCCGCGCCGGGACGTCAAGCCGCTGGCCAAGACGCTGATCGCGACGTTCGGCTCGTTCTCCGAAGTCATTTCGGCGCCGGTCACGCGCCTTGCCGGGGTCAAGGGGCTGGGCGAGTCAACCATTACCGAGCTTAAACTGGTGCAGGCGGCCGCGAGCCGGCTGTTGCGGGGCGAAGTCAGGAAGCGCCCGGTGCTGTCTTCCTGGACGACGGTGCTCGATTATTGCCGCACCGCGCAGGCGTTCGCCGAGCGGGAGGAATTCCGGGTGCTGTTCCTCGACAAGCGCAACCAGCTCATCGAGGACGAGGTGCAGCAGGTCGGCACCGTGGACCACACGCCGGTTTATCCGCGCGAGGTCGTCAAGCGCGCGCTTGAACTGTCGGCGACCGCGATCATTCTGGTGCACAATCATCCGTCCGGCGATCCGACACCGTCGCGCGCCGATATCCAGATGACGCTGCAGATCATCGCGGTGGCGAGCCCGCTCGGGATTTCGGTGCACGATCACATCATCGTCGGCAAGGATGGCCATGCCAGCCTGAAGGGCCTGAAGCTGATCTGAAACTGGTCTGAAGCTCGTCTGACCCAGGAGAGCACGATGGCGCGCGACATAACCGAACGCGGCAGGGCCATTCCGCCAACGAGAATTTTGGCGGTTGCGGCGGGAGCGCTGGCGGTCGGCGCAGTGGCTATTGGCGCGCTCGCGATCGGGCGCATCGCCATCGGACGGATCGCCGTCGGCAGGGCGCGCATCGGGTCGCTTGAAGTGGACGAACTAACCGTCCGCAAGCTTCACGTCATCGACGACGGCCGCCCGCAGTCCTGAGTTCATTCAAGGCCCGGGATCGGCCTCGACCGGACGCCTTTCGCGCGGCGGAGGCGGCCATGCGCGCTGATTCCGCGGCACGCTGTTCCGGGCATGGAACCCGGAGGCCCGGGTTCCGTTGACGGCTTAGTCCAACCGGAACCGCTCATGTCCGATCAAACCACGTTGCCCGCGGGCGTTACCCATGGTGCCGCCCGGCTGCCCACTGTTTTGGTCGACACCTACGCCGTCGAGATGAAGGATGAGGACGGTTTTGTCGGCGACCGCGCCAACAAGGGCGCCTTTCGCGACCTGTTAAAAAAGTGGCGCAAGGTGGTGCGCAAGGGCGGCGAAGACCCCTTCGGCGACAGGGACACCGACGAAATCGAAAAGAAGGAACTCGACAGGGTGCTGCTCGAGGGCGACCCTGAAGCTGCCGCCGTCGTGCAGAGCGCCATCGAGGAATTTGCCCAGGAACTGGCGGTCGTCATCAAGCGTCTGATCAAGCTGAAAGCCTGGCGCGACACCGAGCGAATCGTGATCGGCGGCGGGTTCAGCGGCAGGCGGATCGGCGAACTTGCCGTCGGTCGCGCGGCGGTGCTGCTCAAGGCCGACAAGCTCAACATCGACCTTACACTCATCCGCAATGATCCCGATGAAGCGGGGCTGATTGGCGGCGTGCATCTGACGCCGCACTGGATGTTCAAGGGTCACGACGCGATTCTCGCAGCCGACATCGGCGGCACGAACATTCGCGCAGGCGTGGTCACGCTCGATCTGAAGGAAGATCCGAAACTCGGAAAGGCTTCGGTCTGGAAACTGGAGCACTGGCGCCACGGCGACGAGAAACATCTGAGCCGCACCGAAACCGTCGCCCGCCTCACCGACATGCTCGAGACCCTCATTGACCGCGCGAAAAAGGCGAAGATCAACATGGCGCCTTTCATCGCCATCGGCTGTCCCGGCGTAATCAGCGAAAACGGCCAGATCGAACGCGGCGCCCACAACCTTCCGGGAAAATGGGAGGGAAAGAATTTCAATCTGCCGCAGGCGCTGGCGGAAGCGATCCCGAAGATCGCCGGGCATGACACCGTTATCGTGATGCACAACGACGCGGTGGTTCAGGGTTTGAGCGAGCGCCCGTTTATGGATGACGTCAAACGGTGGGGCGTCCTGACCATCGGCACCGGGCTCGGCAATGCGCAGTTCACCAACCGGACCGACACCGACGATTGATTGCCCTACCGCGGATTCAGCCGCTTCGTTTCACCATGCGCGCTGCGCTTTGACCGGCGATCCGGCCGAGAACGACCGCAGTCAGCAATCCGTTCCCGGACAGATAGCCGCCCGCCCGCGGACCCGAGACGCCGGCCGCCGCGCCTCCGGCGGCCAACACATTCGGCAGCGGCGTGCCTTGGGGCGTCACGACACGGGCATCGCGCCCGACCGCGAGACCCCCCTGAGTGTGAAACAACGCGCCGGTGACTTTCACGGCCTTGAATGGCGGCGACAGCGGCAGGACACCGGCAAATGAGCGGCCGAAACGGTCGGCGTCGCCGTTTCGCTTCGCCGCCTCCACTTCAAGGAAGCTCCGTTCCAGCGCTGGCGCGGGAACATGCAGACGCGCCGCAAGCTGCGCCATGTCGGACGCCGTGACGATCGCGCCTGCGGTTTCGGCCTGCTGGAAATCGGCGAACTGCCGCGCGATCGCAGCGATGCGTTCGTCAAAAATACAGAAGGCAATGCCCTGCGGCTGCGCGAGCACGACGGCCGCCTGCTCCGAGTAGCCTTGACTCTCATCGGAGAACCGCGCGCCCTCCGCGTTGACCTGAAAGCCGCCCTCCATAATCACCGCCCAGGTGATCAGCACGCCGTGCGGATGGGCGACCGAGCCGTGTCCCTGATAGCCGCTCATGTGCAGAAGTTTCGCGCCGAGCGCTTCGCCCCATGACACCGCGTCGCCCCGGTTGCCGGGATGGCCGAAATAGAGCGCGCCGCGCATTTCAGGAATGTGCCGCGTCACCAGATCAGGCGCGCCACCGTATCCGTTGCAGGCGAGCACCAGCGCGTCGCAGCCAATGGCCTCCGTGCGATCCGTCGGGCCGGGTGATTTCGACGCCGCGAACCGTATGCTGCGCATCCCTGTAAAGCGCGCTGACCGTGGCATTGACGATTACCGGAATCGCCGCGTCATCGGCGGCCTGACGCAGACGGTCGATCAGCTCGACACCCGACCGGGTCGGCAGGCCATGCATCCGCCGCGCGGAATGTCCGGGATAGTCGAAGTCGTGCACCACCGAAAACGGCAGACCGTATCGGTCGGCAAGCCATTCGACCGTCGGCCCCGCTTCGCGCGCGACCGTTTCCACGACGCCGGCATCGGCCTCACCATGAGCCTTACGCGTGAGGTCCGAAGCAAACAGCGCCGGACCGTCGCTTATGCCACGCGCTTTTTGAAAACGCGTACCGGCGGCGGGGATCAATCCGGCGGACAATGCAGTCGAGCCGCGCGGTACCGAATCGCGTTCCAGCACGACAGCCTCGGCGCCTGCCTCGTGGGCTGCGAGCGCCGCGCAAAATCCCGCCGCGCCGCCGCCGACAATGACCACGGGCACATTGACGGCGAACCCTTCAACGGGTGCGGGCTTGACCGTCACGCTGCCGGCTCCGTCACCGTCCACTGCCCCGTCGTGCATTGTGCCGTCATTGCGTGGCGCTACTGGCTGCCGCGCGCTTTGGAGAGAAGCAGCTGCGTGCAGCGGAACAGGGCGATGGTTTTACCGCTCGCCTCGCTTTTCACCTCCGCGTCCCAGACCTGCGTGCTCCGCCCGCCGTGCACGAGGCGCGCCTCGCAGACAACGGCGCCTTCAAGCGCCGTGCCGATGAAATTGGTTTTGAGTTCGGCCGTCGTGAATCCGGGAACCTCCGGCGGACGCGACGCCATGCAGCCGTAGCCGCAGGCAGTGTCGGCGAGCGCGACAACGCGTTGCGGCGTGAAGGTAACCGTTCGGCGCGAGATGCTGCTTGCCGATCACAAAGCGGCCGCGTGCAAACCCGTATCGCACCTCGATCCACTCAAACCCCAGAAGATCCGGCAGATAGCCGGCTTGCCCGGCCATAAAAGCCGGCGCCGCATTGGTCATGCCCCACCCTCACCCACAGCTATTGGCGTACCAGCAAAAACGGATCCGGACTGTCGGGTACGCGCTGCCACGTATTGGCGTCATTCTCCTCGAAGCGCCAGGACTGACCGCGCGCCGACAGCAGCACGAGTTCGCCATGGTCCATCCGCCACGCGCTCGGGCCGAAACGCACAACCGCCGCATCGCAGCCGGGCTTCAGCTTCAGCGGCAGATCATTTGCGCCCGCCGGAGTGTTCGCCAGCGTGAGCAAGCAGATCGGCTTGCCGCTGCCGCGTGCAATACCCCACTCGCCGGCCATGTCCTCGGCCGAACGAACCGGCATCGCAGATGCGATCTGAAGCACATAGCGGCCCTGGGTCGGCTCGAAACCGTCATAAATGCCGGCTTCGGCCAGCACCAGTTCGATCGCGACATTGCCGCCGGCATCGACAAGATGCAGCGAGCCGTAATTGTCGAGCGTCCACGCCGTAACATCTTTGGTGGCGGGGAAAAGGCTGGCGCAGTTTTTGTCGATTTCGAGCTTGTGCCCGCCGGGCACGACATCGGGCCGGAAAACAAAACGGCAAAGTTTATCGCGATCCGCGTTGGAAAATTCCCAGACGCCGATCATTGCGTTCGCGGCATCGCCCGGCGCCGCGACATCCTGCGCCGGCGCCCCGCCACCCAGAGAAACCGCAACTGCGATGCCAATGATGCTGCGACCGATACCGAAACCGCCCATGCTCATGCCCAAACCTAACATGCCGATTTCGCGCCGTCATGATTGCGCCCGTTTCGGCGCGTCATTGGGCAGCCGGAACCTGGTCCCGATCTGGAACGTTCTACTAACCGGGTCCGGCCACCCAAGTTTTGGCCATGACAGGGCGTCGGCGCATGATGGCGGACCAGGACACGGATCATTTTCTTCTCGTTCTCGGCACCGCCGCGGCCGATCTGTGGAGCGATCTGCCGCAGGAGCTTCAACAGTCGCTGTTCGAACGGGCGGTCGTGCTCGGGCATAAAACCGAACGGGATGAAAGCCTGCGCGAACAATTGGCGAAATTTCTCCACGATCATCACGTACGAACGCAAAGACTGGCGAAGGCATAGCGGCAGGGTTCGCTTGTGATCCCCGCTGCAAAGGTTACATATCCGCCCAGGGCGGCTGCACGCGACAGCCGGCAGACGCGGCAATCTCATGACCCATGATTTAAACCGGCCCGAAAGGCCGCGCATAGAGCCCGAAATCATCCCGCCCGGCCGCCCAATGCCGGGAGAAGACTGGCGCGGGCGCGCGCGCCCCTACGCTTCCGCCATGCACGGCGGGACGCACCGCATCTATGTCGGCAGGGTCGGACCGTTCGGCATCGCGGTCCTGATGGCGCTCATCGGCCTGTTGATCGCCGTTGTGCTGATTGCGACCATCGGCGCGGTTCTGGTGTGGATACCGATCCTGGCGCTGCTTGTCGTCGCCGGTGCGATCCTCCGCTTTTTAAGGCGCTGACCTGCGGCCGTGCAGCGCTTGCGTCGCGCTGACAGACGCGCGGCATACACCGGCTATTAACCCTGATCCTTTATGGATTGATTAACCATGCCGTCCCGCTCGACATGGGGGACGGCGTGATCTTTGACTGCTCCCGCGGACCCGTCGTGCCGCCAGCGGCGCCATGTCCGATTCCGGCGCCGCCGGCGACGTGTCACTGTAAGTCGCAGGCGGCAGGTTATCTGTTCATGTCATCTGTAGCAGAGAGTTGAAGTTCTGATGTTTGAAGTACCGCGCCAGATCAGGCCGGCCTACGCCGGCGGCGGCGGCGGCGAAATGCCTGCCGGGCCCGCCCCTCTCGCCGGACTCGATTTGAAACGAATTGTTTCGATCGTCTGGCAGGGCAAGGGCATCATTCTGGCGACCACAGTGGCCGCACTGCTCGTTGCGGTGCTGTTCGTGGTTCTCGTCCCGCACCGCTTCACGTCGGTGACCCAGATTTTGATCGAACCGACCGATCTGCGTGCGGTCGGTAACGATCCGCCTGCCAGTCAGGCGAACGACACGGTGGTGCTCCAGGTCGAAAGCCAGGTGCGTGTGCTGACCTCGGACAACGTGCTCGGACGTGTGGTCAAAGCGCTGGGGCTGGACCACGATCCCGAGTTTGCCGGCAAGTCCTCGTCATGGCTCGGCAACGCGCGCACGGAGCAGCCCGAGGTCGCCGCACTCAACGCGCTGAAGCGCAAGATCACGGTGAAACGCGCCGAACGCACCTATGTCGTGGACGTCGGCGTCACGACCCGGGACCCGCTCCTGTCGGCCCGCATCGCCAACGCCATCGCCGCGTCTTACCTGTCGGAACAAACCGACGTGCGCGCCGATGCGGCCCGTCAGATCTCGCAGTCGCTTTCTGCGCGGCTGAACGAACTGAAGGATCGCGTGCGCCAGGCCGAGGACCGGGTCGAGGCGTTCAAGGCGAAAAACAACCTGCTCGGCGCCAGCGGACGGCTCGTCACCGAGCAGCAGCTGACCGAACTCAACAACCAGCTTGGCGTTGCCCGCGCCCGCGTTTCGTCGGCGAAGGCCCGTCTCGACCAGGTCGAGCGCCTGCGAATGTCCAGGGACGAGATCGGCGCATTCCCGGAAGCCGTCCAGTCACAGACCATCACGGCGCTGCGCACCCAATACGCCGAGGTCATGCGGCGCGAAGCGGAGCAGATGACCTCGCTCGGCGAGCGCCATCCCGCGGTTATCGAGATCGAGGCGCAGGCTGCGCGGCTGCGCCACATGATCGAGGACGAGGTCCACCGCATCGCGCTTTCGGCACGCGCCGACTACGAGAGCGCGCGCGCCAACGAGCAGACGCTGTCCGCCAGTCTCGAAAAGCTCAAGAGCAGCGCGGTCACCAGCAACGAGGCCATGGTGACGCTGCGCGAACTCGACCGTGACGTGGCGGCAAGCCGCGCGGTGTACGAGTCCTTTCTGGTGCGCGCGCGGGAGACCGGCGAGCAGGAACGCATCGACACCAAAAACATCCGCGTGATCTCGAAAGCGGAGCCGCCGCCCAACCGGAGCTTCCCGCCGCCGAATACGCTGATCGCCGTCGCCGCCATGCTGATCGGCGCCGCTGCCGGCACCGGCCTGGTATTCATGCGCGCCGCCTACGAAGACGCGGCCTCCCGCGGCAGAAGGACCGGCGCGGCCCGGCGCAGGATTTCCGGATTTCCAGGCTGGTTCCGGCGTGGCGCAAAGTCCGGCATTCCTGTGCTCGCGGAATTGCCGAGCGTCGATGTGTCCTACGGATTGAGCGAGGCCGAAGACCCGAAGTCGTGGTTCTCGCAGGAGCTCGGCAAGGTGCACGAGGCCATCCGCGCCAGCCATCCCGCGCGCGGCCAGACCAGCATGCTGGTGATCGCCGCCGACGACGATGACGACATCGTCGCCGTCGCGCTTTCCCTCGCGGCGGTGGCCGCGCGGAAGCGGCGGGTGCTGCTGATCGACGCGGATATTGAACGCCGGACGCTGTCGGCAATCGACGCCGACCGGACCGAGGCCGGACTTGTCGATGTCGCCATAGGCCGCCGTGAACTCTCCGAGATCATCGTCCGCGACCGCGAGAGCAATATCAGCCTGCTGCCCTTTGTGTCGCGCGGCAGCCGCCGCGACCGGCCGATCAGCGAATCCGATCTCAGGGACGCGTTCGCACAGACCGACCGCTTCGATCTGGTCATTGTCGCTTCGATTGCGTCGGGCCTCGACCCAAGCACGCGCTTTTTTGCCGATCTCGTTGACCAGATTGTGCTGGTCGCGCGGGCTGGCGGCGACCACGCCGCCGACGCCGCGCAGTTCGTGGCCGGGCTTGGTCCGGACGGCCGCAAGGTCTGCGGCATGGTGCTGACCGACGCCGAGGCCGCCTGAGCGGCGGCCGCCGGATTCGGGATACGCGGGCAGGGATACGCGGGCAGGGATACGCAGGCAAGAGCAGCGGTGACGAGTTTTGAATACGCCCGGGCGAATGCGCCCGGAAGCAGCACGCCGGGCGAGGCCGACACCGTCGTCCGCAGCCTTCTGCTTGTCACGGTCTTTTTGCTGCTGTGGATTTCGTTTCACCCGTTCGAGCGCCTCGACGTTCCGCCGGAAGTCACCGAGGCCGGCAATATCGTCAACCAGCTTGGCTACTCGTTGCTGTTTTTGGCGGTTTCGGGCTGGTGTCTCGCGCATCAGCCGCAGCGGCTGCTGCTTCTGGTCCGGCCAGTCCTGATTGCGCTTGTGATCTGGTTCGCGGTGTCCGTAGTCACATCATGGGAGCCCGCGCTCTCCGCGCGGCGGCTCGCTTTCATGCTGGTTGTCATGGGCATTGCCGCGATGGCTTTGCTGCTGCCGCTGAACTTTCGGCAATTCGCCGCCGTGGTCGGCGGAGTAGCGCTCTTTGTCCTTGTGGTTTGCTATTTCGGCGTATTCTTTCTGCCGACGCGCGCCATTCACCAGCAATCCGATTTCCTGCAAACCGATCTTGCCGGCAACTGGCGTGGCGTATTCGGCGAAAAGAACGAAGCGAGCCAGGCCATGGCCGCGTTCGTCTTCATCGGGCTTTTCGTCGCCCGCGTGCGCAGCGCGGGCCTCGGCGCGCTGATCTTCGTGCTCGCCGCCATATTCCTTTATTTCACGCAGTCAAAGACCTCGCTCGCGATCCTGCCGCTGGCGCTCGGCGTCTCCGTGCTGCTGACCCGAATTCGCCGGCCGGCCTTCGGGATTACCCTCGCACTCGCGCCGGTCCTGATCCTGAATCTGTTTTCCGTCGGTTCGGTCTATTTCGAGCCGGTGCAGGCGCTGCTTGCCACGGTGCTGTCGGACACGACGTTCACCGGCCGTACCGAGATCTGGCAATTCGCGATGGAGCACCTCGCACAGCGCCCGCTCACCGGATATGGCTTTGCCGCGTTCTGGGGGACACCCGAGGTCGTCTATGGCATGGACGAAAGCGCGGTGTGGGCCAACAATGCCGCCCACGCCCACAACGCGTATCTTAACCTTGCCCTGACCATCGGCATTCCGGGGTCGGCGCTGGTTACGCTATGGCTCGTCGTGCTTCCGCTGATCGACTTTTACCGGTCGCCGCCCGATCCGGCCGCGGCGCCCATGAAAATGCTGTTCCTGCGGGTCTGTCTGTTTGCCGCCTACGGATCGTGCTTCGAGAACATGCTGCTCCAGGAGGGCGCGCTCAGCCTGTTTCTGTTCATGGCGGCGTTCGGAATGCGGTTTCTTTCGGTGTCGCGCATGGTGCGCTGACAGCCTGCGCAGCCACGGGCGGCGCGCGAGGCAACAGCGTTAATTCCGCGGCGCGTCACATCGTCCCGGTTCGCACCCGCCGTTCTTAAACTTAACGGTCAAATTCGCTTTTTTGCTCACTGCACGCCGCGTAAACGTTGGCGGCAGGAGCAAAAAAGCATGACCGTACAACGCGGTTTACTCGATTTCGAAGGCACGACTGGCCGCCGATGGAGAGTTCCCGTGGCTACGATCGGCGGACTGCCGATCGCCGTCATCGGCCGCGCCGGCTCCGCCGAACTCATGATCGACGTGGCGCTTCGCCGCCGCGGTCAGGGACTCCCCCCGATCATTTTCAGTTCCGCGAACGGCCAGGTGCTCTCGATGTGCGCGCGCGACGCCGCAATTCGCGATCTGTTTCTGGATACCGATCTCATTCACGCCGACGGCATGCCGCTGGTTTTCATTTCGCGTCTCCTGCACAGGACGCCGCTTCCGGAGCGGGTCTGCACGACCGACCTGTTCGAGGATCTGTGCAGGATCGCGCCACGGCGCGGCGTACGCGTGTTCTTTCTCGGCGCCACGCAGACGGAGGTCGACCGGGCGACGCAAAACATCCGGGCGCTTTATCCGGACCTCGACGTCGCCGGCCATGCGTCTGGATATCTTCGGCGCGCCGGAGATGAAGACCGGGTCATCGATCTCGTCAACGCCGCCCGGCCCGACATTCTCTGGCTCGGACTTGGCGCCCCCAACGAACAGCGTTTCGCCGTGCGGCATCGCGACCGGCTGCGCGGCGTCGGCCTGATCAAAACGTCCGGCGGTCTGTTCGATTACTTCTCCGGGAAGAATTCACGCGCGCCGGCCTGGATGCGGGGCGCGGGCCTGGAGTGGGCATACCGGCTCTGGCTGGAGCCGCGGCGTCTCGCGGCACGCTACATCGCCACCAACCCGCACGCGTTTTTTCTTCTGCTCACGCGGACCGCGCCTCGCGGCGCGGGTGATCTTCCGCAACAGCGTTGAACGGGTAGTTCGGAGCACAAGCGCGTCATGACGAACAGACCGCTGCCTCACGTCTTTATCTGTATACCGACATTCCGCCGTCCGGACGGACTGCGGAAACTGCTCGCGCATCTTGAAAAGCTGACCTATGCCGGCCGCGTCGACATCGTCGTCGTCGACAACGACGGCGAGGCCCGCGCAGGCGACGCCGTCGTCACCGAGATTGCGCGCAGCTACCGCTTTCCGCTGACCGGCGTGGTCGAGCAGCGCCGCGGTCATACTTACGCGTACAACCGTGCCTTCATGACGGCTTGCCGCGCCGAGCCGGCGCCGGACTACATCGCCGTGCTGGACGACGACGAATATCCGGAACCGGACTGGCTCACCGAACTGGTCGGCGTGGCCCAGGTTTACGACACCGACATCGTCGGCGGCCCGGTGTTTCCGGTGTTCGAGAAGCCGGACCATTGGCTCGCGAAAAGCGGACTGTATCAGCCGACACGATACCCCACCGGCCGCGTGCCCGTGATCTACGGCACCGGAAACATGCTGATAAAGCGCTCGACGCTCGAGCAGTATCTCGACGAGCCGTTCCAGCACGAATACGCCTTCACCGGCGGCAGCGACGAGGAGTTCTTCTACCGGTGTCGCCGCGACGGACGCACCTTCGCCTGGGCGGACGAAGCGCGCGTGCTGGAAACGACGCCACCGTCGCGCACCACCGTCGGCTATCTGTTGCGGCGCCGGTTCCGCAGCGGCACCGGCGCCACGCGCGTCGAACGCAAGCTGAGCAGCGCCAGCGTCGTGAAGCGCTGGTTCAAGGCCTTCGCCCTGATCGGCTCGGGAACTTTATTTCTGCCGATCGCCGCTTTCGGCGGCCGGCCCGCAATTATGCGCAGCCTGACGCTGGCGGCCCGTGGCACCGGACGGATCGCCGCCGAGTTCGGGATTCTTTACGAGGAATATCGATAGTTTCATGCACGGGACATTTACCCACGACCCAAATCTTCATTCGCTGTCCACGAGACTTGCGGGCAAGGCGGCGCGCTTTGCCGCGCGGCGGTTTTGCAGCCGGCCGCTGGCGCTCTCGAACGTCCTGCCGATGGTTTCGTTCACCTTCGACGACGTTCCGGTTTCGGCGTGCGAGGCAGGTGCCGGCATTCTCGAGGAGCACGGCGGCCGCGGCACCTTCTTCGTAGCGGGCCGGGATTGCGGCGTAACCAGTCCGGGTACGCCGCCCCGCGCCTCGATCGCCGACCTCAACAGAGTGTGGAGCAGCGGACACGAGATCGGTTGCCACACCTTTTCGCATCACAGCGTGCGCTACATGAGCCTCGACCAGCTCGGCTCGGATATCGACCGGAACCACGCCGTGCTGGACACGATCGGCAGCAACATCGTGGTTCGCAACTTCGCCTATCCGTACGGTGACCTGTCGACCCGCGCCAAACGCTACCTCGAGACCCGCTTCGACTCCTGCCGGTCCGGCCATGCCGGCGTGAACACCACAATCGCCGATCTCGGCGCCCTCAAGGCCTGCCCGCTGGACAGCTTCTCGTTCGACCGGGAAAAGATATGCCGCCTCATCGACGCCACGGTGCAGAGCCGCGGGTGGCTGATTTTCTACAGCCATGACGTCGCGGAGCCGCCGGGCCGCTACGGCATCTCGCCGGAAATTCTGGAATGGACCGTCAGCCGGGCGCAGGACGCCGGCTGCGTTCTCACCACGATCGCCGAAGGACTCAGACTCACAACCGCGACCGCGCGTGCGCAATAATGGCACGATCCATGCCACATGCGATGCAACGGCAGATTTTCAATCCACGGCCGGTCGTCCTGCCGGACGGCAAAGTCCGTCGCGAGCCGACGCGTCCGTTCGCGCTTCGCCCGCCCGGTTTCGAGGAAGAATTCGACTATCGCACGCTGCTGTTCGACAGCTTCTTCTGCGGGGAAGACCAGGTTCTGGTCACGGCGCCGCCGTTCCTGAACCTTCTGGTCTTCGTCGAGAAGATAGAAGTGACGGCGCTGCCCTCGGGGCAGAAATGCACGTTCCGGATTCGCAATGCCGATCGCCATTCGCAGCTTCGCATAGCGGTTCCCGCCGGCACGCAGAAGCTCCGGCTTGGCTCGGTGATGGGAGACTTCGAGCTTGAGCCGCACCGCGACGGCTCCGGGTTTTTTGCCGGCAAACGGGTCCTGTTCACCAAGTCAAAAAACAACCGGTTCGAGTGGATCAGGGACTGGATCCGCTACCATCGGGACATCCACGGCGCGGACGCGGTGCTGATCTACGACAACAACTCGACCGACTACGCAATGCCCGCGCTTTGCGACGCATTGAGCGAAGTGACCGGCATCGACCGGCTGTGCGTCGTGAACTGGCCGTTCCCGTTCGGGCCGCAGGGCATCGGTTCGACCGGGTTCTGGGATTCGGATTTCTGCGAGCATGGACTGCTGGAGCACGGGCGCTGGATGTTTTTGCAGCAGGCTCGGAGCGTGCTGGCCACCGACGTCGATGAACTGGTGCTGTCGAAGGACGGCTCGAGCGTGTTCGAAGCCGCCGAACGTTCCCCGCTGGGGGTCGTGCGCTTTCAGGGCCACTGGGTGCACGGCTTCGAGGGACAGACCCGGGTCGCCAGGGACGATGCGCCGGTCCGGGTCGTGGATTTCGACCATTATCTCCGGCATCTGCCGGGCCGGCGGCTCGGCGTACTGCCGGCGCGGGAGAATGTCTGCCCGTCGAAATGGGCCGTCGTCCCGCGGCGCTGCCCGGAGCGGGCACAGTGGACCTCGCACCGGATCAAGGGCTGGATCAACACGCTGCCGGTCAGCCGCGACTTCTCATTTCGTCATTTCCGGGAAATCAGCACGCACTGGAAATATGACCGCTCGGCCCGCGTCGTGCTGGATCCGAATCTTTACGTTCGCGACGAACTGATGCGCGCGAACTATTCGGCCGTGCAATGGACTTCATAGTACCGGAAATGCCGATGCTTCCCAAAGTCAGCGTAGTTATCGCGGCCTACAACGCCGCGGCGTTCATCGCGGAGACCCTCGAAAGCGTACTCGCGCAAACGCTCGCGAATATCGAAGTGATCGTCGTGAATGACGGTTCGACAGACCGCACCAGAGATGTCGTACGGGGCTTCCCGGACCGGCGTCTGATCCTGCTCGAACAAAGAAACGCCGGCGTGAGTTCCGCCCGGAACACCGGGCTGGCGGCAGCCCGCGCGCCCTACGTGCTGTTTCTCGACGCCGACGACCTTCTGCTCCCCACCGCCCTTTCGCAAATGACCGGCGTGCTCGATGCGAGGCCCGACCGCGTCGCGTGCTTTGCGCATCACATCCGGATCGCCGAGGACGGCGCGGAACTGTCGCGGCGCGAAGATATTCCGTTGCGGGTGTTTCCCGCCGACGACACGCTCCGTCATCTCGTCACCAAGAATTTCATCGTTTGCGGCGCAATCTGCGCGCGGACCGCCGCGGCGCGCAGCCTGAAGGGTTTCAACACGACGCTGCGCTGGGGCGAGGACTGGGAGTTCTGGTGCCGTCTCGCGATGCTCGGCGACTTCGCGGCCATGCCGGATGACATCGTGCTGATGTACCGCCAGCACGGCAGCAGCACCAATCTGCGGTCGCGATGCTCCGCACTCCGTCCGAATTTCAGGGCGATCGATGCGGTATTTTCGAATCCGGTGCTGCCCCAGCGTTTCACCGCCGCCGAACTGAAGCAGCTCCGGCGGCTCGCGCAAATCGATGCGTTCTGGACCGGGGTGCGGAATATGTATGTCCAGGGCCGCACGGGCGGGTTTCTGGCCTGCCTCGTCGTCGGCGCGCTGCGATATCCCGACAGCATTCTGCGTCCACGCCTCGTCTATCTGTTTATCCGTGCGCTGCAACGGCAGTTCGGCCATCCCGTCACGCTCATCCAGCGTCATCCCCAGCCATGAAAGTTTCACCACCGTGAAATCTTTCAAAGCCAGGAGTCTTTCAGAGCCATCGACTTTTTCCAAGCCATGAATTTCTCCTTTGCCGATCGCACCTTCCGCGACAGCGCGGCAGCGGCGGGCGTCGCCCATGCCGGGCCTCGCTGCCTCTTTTTGCTGACGCCGAGCGAAGAATCGTGCGCCATCGAAATATTCGCGCGCTCGCTGGTCGGCGCGCTGCGCGCGCGCTATCCCGAAGCCGGATACGCGCTGCTGCCGGTCTCGGGACGGCTGCGCGATCTTCCACATGTCATTCGCGAAACGGTTCGCGCGGACCGCATCTTCTTCAGCGTGCCGCTGGTGGCCTGGAAGCGGATGCTGATCACGCCGATCCTGATTCTGCTGGCGGCGAGGCTTGCCCGGCGTCCGGTCAGCGTCTTCATGCATGAATGGTCCGGGCTTCACTGGATGCGGCGGGTGGCGCTGGCGCCGATCGTGCTTCTCAGCCAGGTCGTCTTTGTTGTTTCGCCCTTCATCGCCGATCAGATCGCCCGCAATCGGTGGCTGTTTGGCGCCGGAGCACGGTGCCATCTGGTGCCCCATCCGCCGACCATCTGCCCGGCGCCGGACAGGCTGGTGACGGAGCGCGTCGAGCGGCTTCGGGAGGCCGCCGCTGAGTGCGACGTCGTGATCGGGTGCTTCGGCTCGATCTATCGCAGCAAGGCGGCGACGGCGCTGCTCGATCTGTGCGAATATCTGCGCGGCCGTGGCGTCCGGGCCCTGGTGGTTTTTGTCGGCAACTTCACGCAGTCGCTCGACGGCTACCAGCAGGAATTCTGGTCGAAGGTCCGCGCGCTCGGAATCGAGGACCGGGTAGTGGTCACCGGCTATGTGCAGAGCGAAGCCGAGCTTTACGCGCTGTTCGACGAGATCGGGGCGTTTCTGTTTCTGTTTCCCGAGGGTTTGACCGCGCGCCGTTCCAGCGTGATCGCCTGCCTTCATTCCCGCCGCCCGGTGCTCGTCACCGCGCCGCGCAGCGCCACCGAGTTTGTCCACCATAAGGGCTTCAGCGACCTGATGGCGGCCGGCGCGCTGTCGTTTGTTCCGCAGGGTGCGAGCCTCCCCGAGATCGCCGATCAGATTCTCGCTGTTGCGCGGCAGCCGGACCGCGTGACGCCCGCGATCGACACCGTCGCGTGGTGGGATGCCACCATCGACGCCGTCCGCGCGGGATCGGGATGACCGACGCGGCGCCCACGCGGCGCTCCGTCATCCGGGGGCTCGCAGGCGCCGCCCTGGGAGTTCCGGCCGGCATTGCGCGATCCATTCCGGCGGCGGCGGATTTCGATCTGGAACTTCAGCCGCCATTGCGCAGCCATCTGACTGCGTCCGGCATCAGGTACGGATGTGCCGGCGCCGCGCCGAACGTACAGCAGGACCGCATCCTGCTCGAAAAATTCGCGACCGAAGCGAACATCTTCGTGCCGGAGGGCTCGCTGAAGTGGGTCGAGACCGAACCGCAGCCCGGGACATTCGATTTCAGCCAGGGCGACAGCATCGTGGCGTTCGCGAAGCGCAATCAGATGCTGGTCCACGGGCACACGCTGGTCTGGTACACCGCCATTCCGCAGTGGGTCGCGCAACTGGCCACCGCGCAGGAAGCCCGCGTCGCGCTGGAGCGGCACATCGGCACCGAAGTATCGCGATACCGCGACATCGTCTGGGCGTGGGACGTGGTGAACGAGGCGATCGAGCCGAACGATCGTCTTGACGGCGACTACCGGGACTCGGTCTGGCTCCGCTGCCTCGGCGCCGATTACATCGATCTCTCGTTCCGCCTCGCGCGCGCCGCCGATCCAGCGGTGCCGCTGGCGTTGAGCGAGTACGGCATCGAATACGCGAATGCGGGGGCAGTGCGGCGCCGCGGGGCATTGCTCGCGCTGCTGCAAAAGCTGCGCGAACGGAACACGCCGATCGAGTGCCTCGCGCTGCAATCGCATCTGGAAGCCCATCAGACATTCGACCGCTCCGGGCTGACCGGCTTTCTCCGCGAGGTCGTCAGGCTCGGTTACCGGCTGATGATCACCGAGCTTGATGTCTGCGACGTGAAGATCCAGGGCAGCGAGACTGTGCGCGACCTCGCGGTCGCGCGCCATCTCGGCGAATATCTCGACATCGTGTTTTCGGTGGCGCGCCCGGTGTCGATCGCGACGTGGGGGTTGAGCGACCGCTACACCTGGCTGAAGCAATACAACAGACGCGCCGATGGTTTGCCTCTGCGGCCGCTTCCGCTCGACGCCAGTCTGAACAGGAAACCGATGTGGGCGACGCTCGCCCGCTTTATTGGAAGTTGAAGCGGCTCTCCGCCGGAGTGTTTGAAAGACGAAGCGCGTCCTGCACCGTGACGAGCCGGCATCCGGCGGCCCGCGCGCTTTCAAGCGCGAATTCCAGGAGGTCCGGCGAGATACCGAACCGGCTCGGACGTTCGCCTACGTCGTGGCTGACGAAGATGAGCCAGCCGTTGCGGCGTACGGTTTCGGCGACGACATCGCGCACGCCACGACGGTCAATCGTACTGTTCTGAAGCTCGCAGACTTTCAATGCGCCGAGATCGGCGCTGCCGGCATTCAGGCCGGGCAGCAGCGAACGGCAGGAATCGAACTGCGTTTCGAGGTACCGCTTGGCGCCGAAGGAAAGATCGCCGTACGGATAGGCGAAATTGCGCACGACGATGCCGCCGCCGAGCGATTGAAGGAAATGGCGGTTGCGTTCGAGCTCCGCGCCGAGCGCATCCGTGTCAGTCGCAGAAACCGCGGTGTGCTGGTAAGTGTGGCAGCCGATTTCGTGACGGTTGGCCGCGAGCGAACTGATTTGCGCGGCGGTCGCGAGCCGGCCGCCGGGGCTGATTTCGCCGCACCCGCCGCCGGAAATGTAATAGGTGCCGCGCGCCTGGTATCGTTCGAGCAGGCGCGCACCTTCGACGCACGCGGTTTCCGGAGCGTCGTCGAACGTGAAAGACACCAGCGGCACCGTGTTGCACATCGCCAGTTTCTCGCGCGCGACGTTGCGTGCGAGAAACCGCGACGCCTTGCCGCGCAGCGCGGCGTAACGCGACAGCGCGCGCGCGGGCAGCGGCTGCGCGAACTGCGCGGGTACGCTGTCTGATGCCGGTACCCTGTCTGATAAAATCGTCAATGACGCCGCCAGGTTTCGAGCCTTCGCGCTAACTCTTATTCGACCGGCGCGACGGAACAACGCAAAACTCCGGTTTTGATTAAGCGGTTTACCTTAATGACTGACCCGGCTTCCGACAGTAAGGTTGACGCGGCTATCTGAAGCGCGCGGTCCGGCGTCGCTGTATAGATGTAAAAGGCGCAACCCGGCGCTGTCGCGGAGACTGCGATTTCGCGCGGGCGCAAATTTGTGCGAAGGCGTTTGCGGGATCCATGTACGAAACTGCCGACAGCATCCCGCGCGACGTGAACCCGCCCTCCCGGCCGGCATACAACAAAAGTTCCGCGAGCTTGCCGGCATGGTCGATGCCCGCAGCCTCATAGTATGGGGCGAGCACTGCTCGGAATGCGCATATCCGACCTGCTACACGTCATGCGCTTTCTACATGCTGCGGCGGGACGGCGATTGCCGCGCGCTTCGCCAACGGCATCGAACGCTCTCTGATCGGCAGCGTCGCTGTTGGCCGGATCCGTCCGGAAATGGGCCAAGCTGGAAGGTGCAGGCTCGACGGAATTGTTTCGCCAGCGTGCGGCGGGCACGCCGCGAATGGTTCGATCGTGCGGTCTCGTCGCTGATCCTCAATTTCGCGCCACAAATGCTCTTTGGCCGCTGCACACGATACTGGAACCGCTGGAAAGCGCGCCGCAGGACGGCGCAGGCGCCGCGGATCGACGGCTTCGTCATAGAAGCCTGCGTTCCCTCCGGA